>JAHZJK010000024.1 GCA_022600955.1 Gammaproteobacteria bacterium | reverse complement strand
GACGCTGGCTTTTGAGGTAACGGGTCACCTCGAAGACAAATCGATTCGTGAGGCAAGCGGTCTCGCCCGCTCGCAGCGCCAGGCAGACCTGCTCTGGGTCATTAACGACAACGGCTCTCCGGAAATTATCCACGCCATCGACCATCGCGGCACCCGACTGGGCGAAGTCGATCTGAAAAAATCCAAAAATCGCGACTGGGAAGACCTTGCGTCTTACTACCTCGACGATGCAGCTTTCCTGATGGTCGCCGATATCGGCGACAACGATGCCAGGCGCGCCAAGCGGACCCTGTATTTCCTTGACGAGCCGCAGCCCGAAAAAAAGGCAACGGCGAAACGCCGCTGGAAAACTGACTACACCTATCCCGACGGGCCGCGCGACGCAGAGTCCGCTGCCGTCGATACTGAGAATCGGCAGGTGTTGATTCTGAGCAAACGCGATCTTCCTCCAAGACTCTATTCGGTACCACTGCGCCATGACGGTGACGAGCCCGTGGTCGCGACCAGGCTCGGAGAGATTAGGAGTTTGCCGGCACCCTCGCGGCAAGAGATCGAATTCGCGCCGAAGAACAAGAGCTGGCACTGGCAGCCTGTCGGTATGGATATATCGGCCGACAATCGAGCTGCAGTCATACTGACCTACCGCGCGGTGTACTACTATGAGCGCACAGCGGGACAGGACTGGTTACAGGCACTTAACACGGCGCCTGTAAGAATCAGCCTTGGCAGTTTCGAGAACGCTGAGTCAGTAGCTTTTGGCGACGCCTTTCGGACAGTGTTCGTGACGGGTGAAAACAAGAATTCGCGTATCCTGCGCATTGATCTGAGCGGAGTGGCAAGCACCGATGAGAGTCCCGACTAGAATATTGGCCGTTCTTGGCGCGTGCGCGGCTTTGGCCGGCTGCAGCATAGCCCCTGCAACTACAGAGTCCGTAACGGTCATGACGTTCAATGCCCAGAACCTGTTCGACAACGTCGACGATCCGGGAAAAGACGACAAGGCCTATCTGCCGCTCGCGGCGAAACAAAACGACGAGCATATCGCGGCCTGCAATGAGATCGAGGTGGCCAGCTGGCGTGAAGAATGCCTTAGCCTTGACTGGAGCGACGCGGCCGTCGATCACAAACTTGGTGTACTTGCGACGACGATTCGACAGGTCGATGGCGGCGCTGGTGCCGATATTATTGTTTTCCAGGAAATCGAGAATGCGGCCATCCTGGAACGCCTGCGCAAGCAGCATTTGCAAGAACTCAACTACCTGCCTGCGATACTGGTTGAAGGCACCGATACACGCGGCATCGATGTCGCGATTCTGTCGCGCTACCCGCTT
Source organism: Gammaproteobacteria bacterium (assembly GCA_022600955.1). Lineage (GTDB taxonomy): Bacteria > Pseudomonadota > Gammaproteobacteria > Steroidobacterales > Woeseiaceae > UBA1847. The sequence continues at coordinate 458,323 of JAHZJK010000024.1, read as the reverse complement.
ACCGGCGACGCGCTGTTGCACCCGCTCCTGATTCCGGAGTTTCCGGAGCGCGCTGGCGACACACGAGGTGTCTTGCAAGCAACGTTTGCATTACCGGGCGACAGCAGCCTGACCGCCTTCGCTGTGCATTTTCCAGCGCCTTTTCATCCAACAGCAATGCGTATCGCCGCTTACGAACATCTGAACAGCTTGCTGCAATCGCTTCCCGCGGACCAGCATGCCTTTGCCGCTGGCGACTTTAATACAACCAGCGCAGAAGACGCGCGCGAAGGATTACTCGATGCCTACGCAAGACCGAACTGGCAGCTCGCCCACGATATCGGTTGCGAAGAATGCAAAGGCAGCTATTTTTATGGGCGCGACGGAACCTGGTCATTCCTCGACATGATCCTGCTTGCTCCCGCTCGTGGTGCGAAAACAACAGCTGCAATACGCGCGGAATCTGTGGCGATTGCGAATCTAAACCCGGCGCAAGTGAGCGATTCGGGCACGCCAGAGCGATACCGCAGCGAGTCAGGGACCGGCGTATCAGACCATTGGCCGATTGTTGCGACCTTCGAATTTACACAAAAACAATAGCTTGTAACCTTTTCGTAATTAAGATTCTTCGGACGGCTTCCGATCTGATCGCTGAAGCTCATAAGCTCCTGTAATTACTCGCACAAGCCTTTATTGCAGAAGGATTTTCGCTGCGCTAAATTGCTGTAATACACGAAAAAAATGAACTCGCGAAATCTGGTTGTCACAAACGAACCTTACAATTTCGCACTTATCAAACTGCGGGGATAAAAAATGAAAACCACATCTCGATTTACCGGATCGACCCTTGCGACGTTGCGAAAAGCAACACTGGCGGCTCTAACTGCCGTGGTGTTTCTCGCTGCGCCTGTTGCGTCAAACGCACAGGGCACAACGTCGTCAATTCGAGGCAAAGTGCTTGACGCCAGTGGCGGTGTTGTTGCCGGCGCGTCCGTCGTCGTAGAAGACACTCGCAGTGGCGTCGATCGCGGCTATACAACAAACAGCTCGGGCGTTTTCTTGGCCACCCGGCTGTTACCGGGCGGTCCGTATCGCATAACGGTCAACAATACGGAGAGCATTCAGGTTGCTTCAATCAGCCTGGGAGACACATACAATCTGACCGTTACGACGGGTGTTGCGATGGAGGAAATTATCGCGGTCGGTCAACGGGGCGCTTTGGTCGAAGTTGCGGCGGGACCGTCGTCAACGTTCAATCTCGGTGATCTGCAAAATTCGGTCGCATTCAGTCGAGACATAGCCGACGTCTACAGTATCGACCCTCGATTGATGGTCGACATTGACGACGATGGTTTTGGCATCAATTGCGCTGGAAAACACCCCAAATTCAACGCCGTTACGCTTGACGGTGTGAGCACTGCCGACCGTTTTGGTCTCAATGACAATGGTTATTCAACCGCAGTTGGCATGCCTTTTCCGTACGATGCTGTAGAGCAAATCTCAGTTGAGCTTGCACCATTCGATGTCACCTATGGCGGCTTTTCCGCATGTAACATCAATTCCGTAACAAAGTCTGGCAGCAATGAGTGGGAGGGTGGTGCGTTCTACGAGTTCTCCGATGAGAGCTTACGTGGCGATACAGTTCCCGACCTGACACAGGATTTCGGCCGCGAGTCTTATGATAAGACGTATTACGGATTCAACATTGGCGGCCCGATCATCAAAGACAAACTGTTTGTTTTTGCTGCTTACGAAGAATCCGAAGAACCGCGCTTCATATCTCGCGGCTATGCAGGGTCCGGCAACGGCGAGGAAAAATCCTGGCTGAGCCAGGCAGACTTTGATCGTATTGCAAGCATCGCACAGAATGTCTACAACTATGATGCTGGTGGTTTGCCGCAAGATGGCGCACAGGAAGCGCAGAAGTATCTCGTGCGCGTCGACTGGAACATCAACGATGCCCACAATGCGGCGGTGATCTACAACTATTTCGATGGAACCCAGGACCGCGATTCTGATGGTCAGGGCAATCGTTTTGAGTTCGCCAACCACGGTTACGTAAAAGGCGCCGAAAACGAGACGCTGACATTCAAGCTGTCATCGCAGTGGACCGACGCGTTTTCTACCGAGTTGTTCTACAGCGATAGCTCTTTGAAGGATTCGCAGAACACAGTTGGTGATCTGTTCATGGGTGAGATGCAGGTGTCGATTGGTGGCAATACCGTTTACCTCGGCGCCGATGACTCGCGCCAAGCAAACCGACTGTCAACAGATTCACAGTATCTTAAGCTTTCGACGAACTTCCTCGCTGGTGACCACGTCATTACTGCCGGCTTCGACTCCGAGAAACTTGATATTTTCAACATCTTTGTGCAGCACGCACGAGGTGGTGAATATCGGCACTTTGACAATTCCGGCGGCAACGATCCCGCTTGTGCGGCACTTTCCGCACAGCAGCGATTCGATGGCACTTCGGTCGTCGACTCCGATGGTGACGCAACCAACGATGTTTGCGGAGCCTCTGGTATCGACCGCTTTGAGCTTGGCCGCGCCAACCGCGTTTACTACGGTAGCGGTGGCGGTACCAATATCGCGGACGATGCTGCAGCGGTTTTCACCAACACACTGAATGCGCTTTACATTCAGGACGAAATATTCATTGACCGGCTCGATTTGACGTTGGTGGCAGGACTGCGTTACGAATGGTTCGACAGCAGTGACAGTCCGGTCTTCAACCAGAACTTCACGGACGCGAACGGCGTGCGTAACGATACCAATATCGATGGCCTGGACATTCTAATGCCGCGATTCGGTTTCACTTGGGGGGCGCGTGACGACCTGACTATCCGCGGTGGTGTCGGCCTGTATTCCGGCGGCAATCCGAACGTCTGGATTTCCAATGCGTGGAGTAACGACGGCCTCACCAACGCGCAATTTGAACGCCGTGATTGCACGTCGGGCTCGCGACCGAACTTCTCGGATGAGACAGGTGTCTGTTCCTGGACCATCCTGCCTGGCATGGCGGATTCAATTACGTTATCTGGCGCGCGACCGGGCTTTGATATCCCGCAAGCAATGGTGGATGACGTCCTGGCGGTATCTCCGACCGCGGCCAACGATTCTCGCGTCGCGTTCATTGATCCTAATTACAAGCAGCCGAGCGAGTGGAAGTTCGCCTTGGGCGGCACGTGGGAAATGCCGTGGCAAGACATCACCATGGACTTCGACTACCTTCACACGCGCGGCAGGAACCCGGCGCTGTACAACGATGTTTCGCAGGAAATTATTGGGACCACCGCATTGGGAACGCCAATTTATGATTTCCGGCCCGGCGTCAGCGACAACCTGATGTTGACAAATTCGGGTGAAACTCCGGTGGCGAACTCGTTGGCGTTTTCATTCCGGAAACAATTCGAATTCGGATTGGACGTACTGTTCGGGTATGCGTGGACTGAAGCTGAAGATGTATCTCCAATGACATCTGCAACAGCCGGTTCGAATTTCGATAACACGGCTTTGCTGGACGTTAACAATCCTCCAGCCGGCAACTCGAATTGGGTCGTACCCAACCGGTTCACGCTGCGGCTTGACTACGCGAAAGAACTCTTTGGCGACAACCTCACACGTGTGTCACTTGCGGGTTACATAAATGAAGGTCAACCACAGACTTTCGTCATGCAGGGCACGGCGCTTGAAGGTGATGGCTTCTTTGGAAGACACCTTTTGTATGTACCGACCGGTCCTTCCGACCCGAATGTCATTTTCGGCGCAGGTTTTGATCAAGCAGCATTCTTTAGCTGGGTTTCTGATCAGGGATTGAGCCCAGGCTTCGTAGGTCGAAACGAGATTAATACCGGCTGGAGTCAGCGGTTTGATCTAAAGATCACTCAGGAAATCCCCTTGGGAGAATACCTGACTGGTCGCGCCTATCTGAAGGTTTACAATTTCGGAAACCTCCTGAACGACGATTGGGGCAAGATTACCGATGCAGAGTTCTTCTCGCAGCAGGTCGTTAATGCCGGTGTCGATTCGGCAACCGGTGCGTTTACCTACAATGGATTCAACAGCAGGTCCTTGCAGGAAGTGATTGAAGAAAGCAGTCTTTGGGAACTCCGCTTCGGAATTGACATCAATTTCGGTCAGTAAGCACCAAGATTCTTTCGGGCTTTTGTTTAAAGGGCGGCCATTGGCCGCCCTTTTTTATTCAAAACAAGGCTGTTTCGATTCCCTGAGCTCAAAATAGCGCGGATTCTGCGCATCGACCTCAGCACCAACTTTCAGGCCTTGGGCCTGTGCGACCAGGATTGCATCCAGCACACGGTATTTGAGCTCTGAGCCTGCTGGTGACGCAGCGCGCCCCTCTGGTACCTCGTAGCCATCACCGCCTCGGTACAGAAAATCAGGCATCACAAGTGAATACTCGGCGCTCGCATCAATTTCCTGCCAGCCACCGTCCGTCGGCACCTGCAGACTCACGATTCGATCGAACTCATTGCGACTACGATCGACGCAGACACGGAAGCCGGAAATCTGCGGGAAATAGCCTTTACTGGGCCCGAAGCCCCGGTAGCCCGCTTCCATCAACCGCTGAAACTCCGCTCCCGTTACCGACAGCCTGCGCAGGTGAGAGCTAAACCCGAAGGTTCGACCAATATCCTCGAACTGAATATCGCCGGCGATGAAGTCGTCTATACGTAGGGTGCCACCATTCACAAACGCGAAGTCAGTCGCCGAGTTATCAAACGCGGCACGCATCTGATCAACAATAAAGTTGCCCCAATTGCTTTCCATGTTTCTGACTGTTACCTCACGCCCGTCCAGCGGCACCGCTGCGACACCAACAGTCGCTTCGAGGAACGGAAACTTTTCGAGCAGACGCGAGCGCCATTTATCCTCAAGCACCCGGTATTCGCTGTCGAGCGATATCGTCTGGTCCAGTTTTATCTGCCGCGCAGAGATGCCCGGCATACCGGCTGCATCGAACTCAAGATCGATCGCCCATATGACCCGAGCGTTCGATGCACCCTTCATGACGGCCGCATTGTCGTCGTCCAGTGCCTGATACTCCGGCTCGTGCTCGTGACCACCGACTATGAAGACGAACTTCGGGTGCGCTGCGCGCAGCTGCGCAATCTCTTTGTCTTGCCACATGTGAAGGTGCGTTACACCAATTACTGCATCCACGCCGAGAGCTTCAAGTGCCTCGATCTGACGTTTTGCAATGCCGAGATAATCCTTGTCGATCGGTACATAGTCCCTGCGATTACCGCCGTCGTCGACATGTAACGTGAGCGAAAACACACCAATTGACTTGCCGCGACTCTCGAATACGAAAGATGCGCGCAGGGCTGCATCTGCTGCTGCATCGCCTGTGTTGAATGTGTAATTGTCACCAAGCCACTCAAACCTTGACGCATTCACAGCAGCTGCCAGGTGTTCGGGTGTACGGCGGTCGAACTCGTGATTGCCTGCTACAACGTACATTGGGGCGAGCGTGTCCATAAAGTTGAACGCGTCAATCATCTGCAGTCCGTTCCATAGCCCGCTTTCAAGCGACGGATAGAGAAAATCGCCGCCGTGCAATACGCGCACATCTCGCCCTTTGGACTGCAAGTCGCGGATAACAGTCGTGACGCGGCTGAAGCCGCCCGCGTTGCCGTCTTCAACGGCACCTACCCGGTAGGTGTCGTTGAGATGCACGAATGTGATTCCTGATTGCTGCTCTGGCTGTGGCATTGCTGTGCAGGACAGCAATAAGGCGCTCAATACGATTATAGATAGTCTTTTCATGGTCAGGTCCCGAGAAACACGTCAACATGCTAACCTGAAATTTTACTACTGACATCCGGAACAGACATGCGACCATCGATATTCACGTTCGTCACCCTTGCAGTGCTTACCCTGAGCGCCTGCGGCACGGCTCCTGTGCAGACCGAGGCCGCAGCGTCAGAAGAGGTGACCGATCACGGCCTGCTATGGGTCAAACATGCGGCCGAATACCAGGCCATATCCGCTCAGGTCTATGCACAAGCCGGTCGTGACCTTGCGGGACTCATCACCGACAGCACCTGGAGCGCACTTCCCGGACATGCGGGCGATGCTACGAAACCCGTTGCAATCATTCTCGACATGGACGAAACGATTGTGAGCAATGTCGACTTCCAAATCGATCATTTGCCCTATTCCAGCTTCAAGCACTACGTGTGGAACAGAGACAATAAGGCCGTAGAAATTCGTGGTGCCGTCAGCTTCTTGCGCGCGGCCCGCGATGCCGGCGTTGAGATTTTTTTCGTCACCAACCGTCCGTGTGAAACCGTCGAAGGTATCGCTGGCGCATGTCCACAAGAGCTGGTTGCGATCGGTGACGTCCACGACATCGGTTTCGAGACAGACGCCGACCATGTCCTGCTCGCCTATGAACAACCCGGTTGGGGTAAAGAAAAACTGTCTCGTCGCGAACACATCGCGAAAACCCACCGCGTCATCATGCTGTTCGGTGATGACTACGGAGATTTCGTCTTTTGTGCCCGCGCCAAACCTGTCGCACCCTGTAGCGTTGCTGCGAGCAGAGCCAGTCGGACGGCCGCACTGGATACTTACAGTGACTACTGGGGCAGGGGCTGGTACATCCTGCCAAATCCGATGCATGGATCGTGGACAACGGTTCGCTAGGACGCTCGAAACGACCCTTTGTGGCGATGCTTTTGGCACGCAAAGGGGGTATGCTACTAACAGCAGGAATGCCAGTAACACCTTGAAAAAGAAAAGAATCTATTAGGGGGAAAGCATGGCGAAAGTCAAATGTGGCCTGATCCAGATGGCACTCAAGGGCGACGGCTCGATGGAGCCCGACGAAATCCGCGATTCCATGATCGAAGCGCACATCCCGTATATCGAAGAAGCGGGCAAACAGGGCGTGCAGGTGTTGTGCTTTCAGGAAGTGTTTACGCAGCCCTACTTCTGTCCCAGCCAGGACCGAAAATGGTATGCCGCCGCGGAGAAAATCCCCGACGGCCATACAACCCGGCTGATGCAGGAGTACGCAAAAAAGCACAACATGGTAATTGTGGTGCCGATCTACGAAGAACACATGACTGGTGTGTACTACAACACCGCCGCGGTCATTGATGCGGACGGCAAATATCTTGGCAAGTACAGAAAGACCCATATCCCGCAGGTTGACCCTGGCTTCTACGAGAAGTTCTTTTTCAAACCCGGTGATACAGGCTACCCGGTTTTTGAAACCGCGTACCTGAAGCTCGGAGTCTACATCTGTTACGACAGGCACTTTCCTGAAGGTTGGCGAGCACTCGCGCTGAATGGCGCCGAGTACATTGTAAATCCATCAGCGACCGTTGCGGGTCTCTCCAAGTACTTGTGGGAGCTGGAACAACCCGCCTCTGCAGCCGCCAACGGCGTCTTTATCGGAGCGATCAACCGCATCGGCAAGGAAGAACCCTGGGCCGAAAATATGGGTGAGTTCTACGGCTCCAGTTACATCGTCAATCCACGCGGCGCAATCGAAGCGCAGGCCAGTTACGGTGACGACGAACTCCTGGTTCATGAGATCGATCTGGATATGGTCAGACAGGTCCGCGACACGTGGCAGTTTTTCCGCGATCGTCGGCCGGAGACATACGGTCCACTAACAGATGGCTGAAATACCCGCAGTCAGCACCCTGCGCACCGTCGGCGAACATGTAGAGCTCGATGTTGGTGAAGACCTGTTAAACAGCCCACGCTATAACGATGACATTGCGCCAACCCGTGCCTCGCAGCGAACATGGTCGCGCTGGAACGTCGCGTCGTTGTGGGTCGGCATGGCGATCTGCGTTCCGACCTACACATTGGGCGGAGTCCTGACCGCCTATTTTGGCTTGTCGGTATCGGAAGCACTCTGGACTATCCTGGTCGCTAACCTTGTCGTGCTGATTCCGCTGACGCTAAACGCGTATCCAGGCACCCGTTATGGCATCCCCTGCCCGGTCGTGATGCGCGCATCGTTTGGCATTATCGGCTCAAACGTTCCGTCACTTATTCGCGCCCTGGTTGCCTGCGGCTGGTTCGGTGTCCAGACCTTGTTTGGTGGCATCGCCATCCACCTGTTACTGGCGGCTTTATTTGACGGCTGGGCGGCCCTGGGCGGAACCGGCGAAGTACTTGGCTTCTTTATCTTCTGGATACTGAATATCACCGTCGTCATGCGCGGTTCGGAGTCGATCAAGCACCTGGAAACGCTTGCTGCACCTTTACTACTCATTGTCGCGATCGGCCTGATCGTCTGGGCGTTGCCCAAAGTGACGATGAGTGAAGTGCTCGCCGTTCCGGCAAATCGCCCGGAAGGTTCGTCGTTTATCAAGTACTTCATGGGTGCGCTGACGGCGATGGTGGGTTTTTGGGCCACTCTGTCTCTTAATATCCCTGATTTCAGTCGCTATGCCCGCTCGCAACGCAGCCAGATAATCGGGCAGATTATCGGTCTGCCCTTGACCATGTTCCTGTTTTCCGGGCTCGGTGTCGTACTCACAGCGGCATCGATGGAACTGGTGGGTGAAACGATTTCTGACCCGATAAACCTCATTGGCCGTATCGAGAACACCTGGTGGGTCATCCTTTCGATGCTCATGATTATTCTCGCGACAATCTCAACCAATACCGCGGCCAATATTGTGTCGCCAACCAACAGCTTTCAGAATATTGCGCCAAAGCTAATCAACGAGAATCGCGGTGTTCTGATCACGGGCATCATCGGCATCCTGCTGATGAGCTGGGAGCTTCTGAAAAAACTCGGCTGGATCGAATCGGACGTCAGTGTCGAGAGTCTCTATTCAAACTGGTTGCTGGGATATTCGAGCCTGCTGGGCCCGATCGCGGGGATCATGGTGGTTGACTACTTCCTTGTCCGGAAGCAGGAATACGATCTGTTGGCGCTGTACAAGGACAACGCCGGTTATCCGGCCTGGAACACTGCCGGTTTTACGGCGTTCCTGATCCCGGTCGGCCTCACGATTATTGCAATTACGACCGACAAGCTCGCGTGGTTCTATGACTACGGCTGGTTCACCGGTTCGATTCTTGGTGGTTTTATTTACTATTTTGTAGCTCGAGGCAGGAGCACGACATGACTGTATTGATCAAGGGCGGCACTGTCGTCAACGCAGACCGCAGCTTTCGTGCCGACGTCCTTTGCGACGACGGCGTGATCACCGCAATAGGCGAGAACCTCACCGCTCCCAGCGGTGCACAAACCATTGACGCCGGTGGCCAATATGTAATGCCGGGCGGCATCGACCCGCACACCCATATGCAATTGCCATTCATGGGCACAGTGGCGAGTGAAGACTTCGAATCCGGCACCTCGGCAGGCCTCGCGGGCGGCACGACGACCATTATCGACTTCGTCATCCCGGCACCGCAGCAAAACATCATGGAGGCCTACCGCCAGTGGCGGGAATGGGCTGAAAAGTCCGTTTCGGACTATACCTTCCATGTCGCCATTACCTGGTGGGACGATTCTGTCTACGAGGACATGGGTACGCTGGTTCGTGATCACGGTGTCAACAGCTTCAAGCATTTCATGGCGTACAAGAATGCGATCATGTGCGACGATGAAACGCTGATCAACAGCTTCACTCGCGCGCGCGAGCTTGGCGCGATAGCAACGGTGCACGCGGAAAACGGCGACCTTGTATTCCGGCTACAGAAAGAGGTTTTCGAGAAAGGCATCACAGGCCCTGAGGGACATCCCTTGTCGCGCCCACCTGAAGTCGAAGGCGAGGCAGCGAACCGGGCGATTCGCATTGCGGAAGTACTCAATGTTCCATTGTATGTCGTACATAACTCTTGCAAGCAGTCGTTGCAGGCCATCACACGAGCACGAAACGAGGGTCAGCGGGTTTACGGTGAAGTACTTGCCGGACACCTGCTGGTCGATGACTCGGTCTATAACGACAAGGATTTTGAGGTCGCGGCAGCACATGTAATGAGCCCGCCGTTTCGAGACAAGAGCCATCAGGAAGCGCTCTGGCATGGGTTGCAGTCAGGCAACCTGCAGACTACGGCGACAGACCACTGCTGTTTTTGCGCCGATCAGAAGGCGGCAGGCAAAGACGACTTCAGGCTAATCCCCAATGGCACAGGCGGCGTAGAAAATCGCATGGAAGTGCTGTGGCATCACGGTGTCAGTACCGGCCGCCTGACGATGAACGAGTTTGTTAAGGTTACCTCGACCAACGCCGCACAAATTTTTAATATCTACCCGCGTAAAGGCAGTATTTCTGTTGGCGCCGACGCCGATATAGTGGTTTGGGATCCCGAGGCCAGCAAGACGATATCGGCCAAAACCCATATGCAAAAAGTTGATTACAATATTTTCGAAGGCATGACGGTCACAGGCTGTGCCTCCCATACACTCAGCCAGGCAAAGGTCGTGTATGCGAATGGAAACCTCACGGTTGAACGCGGTGCGGGACGCTACGTTGAACGCCCGGCTTTCGCCAGTTACTACGATGCGGTTCAGAAGCGCGCACAGAATGCGCAACCGATCGCAATTGATCGCAGCTGATCATGGCCGCTGAACGCAGAAAAGATGGCATCAGTTCGCAGCGGCTCAGCAGCGATGAAATCGAAATGAATTTCGCCGACCTGCATCCGCCTTTGACGCACCCCGAAGCACTGGTTGAGGCCGACCGTTGCTACTTTTGCTATGACGCGCCCTGCATCACAGCCTGCCCCACCGGCATCGATATTCCGACCTTTATCCAGAAGATCCGCAGCGGCAATCTGCGTGGTTCTGCACATACGATTCTGCAGGAAAACATCATGGGTGGCATGTGCGCCCGAGTCTGTCCTACCGAGGTTCTCTGCGAGGAAGCGTGCGTGCGTAACACGCACGAAGAAAAACCTGTCGAGATTGGCCTGTTACAGCGCCATGCAACAGACGCGGTACTGCAAAACAATGAGCAACTGTTCACGCGCGCCAAGAGCAGCGGCAAGCGTGTCGCCATTGTCGGAGGTGGCCCCGCCGGCTTGTCCTGTGCGCACCGACTCGCTGTACTGGGTCACGATGTCCATGTCTACAATCGCGACGCCAGGCCGGGTGGCCTGAACGAGTACGGTATCGCCGCGTACAAAGTCGTCGATAACTTTGCGCAACAGGAGGTGGACTACATCCTGTCGATTGGCGGCATCGAAGTTCGCAACGGTGTTGTACTGGGCGAAGAAATCGAACTGGACGAGCTGCGCAAGAACTATGACGCTGTCTTTCTCGGCACGGGGCTTGAAGGCTCGAATCAGCTCGGCATCGAGGGTGAAGAATTGCCCGGCGTCATTAACGCTATCGATTACATCGCGGATTTGCGGCAGGCTGACGACAAGAGTGCGTTGCCCGTCGGACGCAACGTGGTCGTCATCGGCGGTGGAATGACAGCAATCGATATCGCTGTCCAGAGCAAACGACTGGGGGCTGAGAATGTCCATATGGTGTATCGCCGTGGTGCCGAGCAAATGAGCGCCAGCGTCTTTGAACAAGCACTCGCACAAACCAGCGGCGTTGTCATTCATCACTGGGCATCGCCGACGCGAATCGTTGGTAAAGACAGAGTCTCTTCGATTGATTTTGCAGTGGCAGATTCGGACGACACGCTGGCGCTCGATGCAGACGTTGTATTTAAGGCGATTGGCCAGAATATGGCTGCCCTTGACGAACTGACCATGCAGAGCGGTCGAATTGCTGTGGACGATGAGCACAAGACGTCGCTTGCGGGTGTCTGGGCCGGTGGTGATTGCGTAGTCGGTGGCGAAGATCTCACAGTAAGCGCGGTACAACATGGAAAGATCGCGGCGATCAGTATCGACCGCTACGTGCGGAGACCATAATGGCTGACCTCAAAACAGAGTTCCTGGGCATCTCATCACCCAACCCGTTCTGGCTCGCGTCAGCTCCGCCGACTGACAAGGCCTACAACGTTAATCGTGCGTTCGAAGCTGGGTGGGGAGGCGCTGTCTGGAAGACCCTGGGCGAAGATCCGCATATCGTAAACGTCAGCGGCCCACGCTACAGCGCATTACACAGCAACGACCGACGCGTCATTGGATTCAACAATATTGAACTCATCACCGATCGTCCCTTGCAGACCAATCTGGATGAGCTGCGCCAGATCAAGAAGGACTGGCCCGACAGAGCACTGATCGCCTCCGTCATGCTACCGATGAACGAACAATCGTGGGCGACCTGTCTGCCCATGATCGAAGACACCGGTGTTGATGGTTTCGAGCTCAACTTCGGTTGCCCGCACGGCATGTCGGAGCGCGGTATGGGCGCCGCTGTTGGCCAGGTACCAGAATACATTCAAATGGCCACCGAATGGGCGAAGGCTGCTGTATCGGTACCGGTAATTGTCAAACTGACACCGAACGTCACCAGCATTTTGCCGCCTGCCAAGGCCGCATTGGACGGTGGTGGCGATGCCGTCTCGCTGATCAACACAATTAACTCGATCATGCGTGTCGACTACGATTCTTTGACGATGTACCCGACGACGGACGGCATGGGTACGCACGGCGGTTACTGCGACGAAGCGGTGAAACCGATCGCCCTCAATATGGTGGCCGAGATCGCGCGGACCTCTGAGACTGCCGGGCTGCCTATTTCCGGCATCGGTGGCATCAGTGACTGGCGCGATGCTGTGGACTTCCTGGCGCTGGGTGCCAGCAATGTGCAGGTGTGCACAGCGGCAATGGTTTACGGCTTCAAAATCATCGACGATCTCGTGGACGGCCTCAGCACCTTTCTCGACGACAAACAGTTGAGCCTGTCTGAACTCGTCGGCAAAGCAGTACCCAGCGTGACTGACTGGCAGCACCTGAATCTGAACTACATCGAAAAAGCGGTTATTGATCAGGACCTGTGCATCAAGTGCGGTCGCTGCCATATTGCTTGCGAAGACACCTCCCATCAGGCCATCACGCAGACGGTTAATGGCGAACGTCACTTTGAAGTTATCGACAAAGAATGTGTGGGTTGTAACTTATGTGTGAGCGTGTGCCCTGTCGACGGTTGCATTTCGATGCAACAGTTAAGCAGCGGAACTGATCCACGGACTGGACAGGCTATCACCGAGGAAAAACTGCGGTGGACAGCGCACCCAAACAACCCCATGCGCAAAACGGACTAAACCCATGAATATTTCGGACAAGGACCTGATCGATGCGGCTACAGCAGCGCGAGAGAATGCCTATTGTCGCTACTCCGGTTACGCGGTCGGCGCCGCGATTATCGACGATAACGGCAGATTGCACACGGGCTGCAACATCGAGAACGCCGCTTACCCATTGGGAAACTGCGCCGAAGCAGCGGCTATAGCCGCTATGGTCCTCGAGGGCGGTAACCGCATTGTTCGCATCGCAGTCGTTGGTGGTTCCGGCGGCATAGGTCCCTGCACGCCCTGCGGCGGATGTCGGCAACGTATTCACGAGTTCGCCAACGATGACACGGTCATCATCACAATGGATGACAGCAAAGACTGGCAGCAATACTCTATCGAGGAATTACTGCCAGCCTCATTTCACTTGCCGTAGAGCGCTTAAGGCTGAATTCCCCGGCCAGGCGTCCAGGGCAGGCTGGCTGCGTCCATCGCATCCTTCAAACCAGCGTAATCTGTTTCGACCAATGCGGTTAGCTCGGCGACAACTTCGCCGTAGAGCTTTCTGGCAAGTCGCAACGATTCCTGCTGAGACGGTGTCGCACCATATGCACTACTACCCGGATCGAAGCGTGCGTGCCACAGTCGATCCTGAACGCTCATTTCTGGCAAGTCGTTGTACATACTGCGGTCCTCATTGCCGTTCAGACGATCGTTCGCCGAATTCAAGCGCTTCTGCATCGAGTTCGCGACTTCGTAGAGAGCCCCGTCAACTGCCGAGCGCTGCAGCGTGGACTTCACCGCATCAAGCTCGGCAACAATGGCATCGATCGCCGAGGACGTACCTGCAGCTGCCCGCATGAGTTCCTCTACCGCGGACTGGTAAACAACCCGGTTTTCCTGGGTGCCGCGTTCAAGTACCGGATCGGGCCGAATAGAAACGACGTCAAACCGCTGCGCAGACCCAAGTGCCGTTAACACGCCGTCGATGCGACTGTGCATCTGCACCGTGTACTGGCCCGGTACAACGAGTACACCCATATCCTCTTCTGAATCTTCTGCATCAGACGCAGACCAGGGTTGCAGAGCAGGATATCGAAGGTTCCAGGCAACCCGGTTAAACCCGGCGGTTGCCGGCGCCTCAACCTGCCGCACCAGGTCGCCGGCTGAGTCTTTGACGCTGAACACGATTGCCGCAGCATCTTCACGCCCCTCGGCGATGATCGACTCCCAAGAGCCAAAGGCAACGTCTTCGTTTTCAGCCTCACGTTCCTTTTCTGCCTCACGACGTTTGTCTTTGGAAGACTCGAATCCTTCCGCCAGGTAGTAGGTGAAGTTGGCGCCAAAGTCCGGATTGGGCGCGTTGTAGAACGAGTCTCCCTGGCTCCCTTTGCAATTCGCCTCACCGCAACCCAGCGGGCGTCGTTCGACGTACCAGCGTGCGTCACGCACCGGGAACAGCACGTTGTCGTTCTTCAGCATGTCTTCTGTTACCGAACGCAACGGCGTGTAGTCGTCGAGGATGTAGAAACTACGGCCAAAGGTCGCACCGACCAGGTCATTTTCACGCGTCTGAATCACAAGATCCCGGAACGACATGTTCGGACTGCCGCCTTTCAGCCTCGTCCAGCTGTCGCCTCCGTTGACTGTGAAAAACACGCCGAATTCCGAACCGAGAAACAACAAACCGGGCTTGACGTGATCCTGTACCACACGCCACAAGACGTGACGCTCCGGCAGGTTTGAAGCGATACTCTTCCAGCTCCGGCCACGATTCTCGCTCTTCAAGATATACGGTGCGAAATCACCTTTCTTATGATCGTCTACGACGACGTAGACGGTATCCGGATCATGTAAATCCGCCTTGATATCGTTGACAAAGAACCGCCCCGGAACCCCGGGAAGCCGGTCTATCGTGCGCCAGCTTTCTCCATTGTTCTCCGTTATCTGGATCAGACCATCATCGGTTCCCGAATAGATCAGCCCCGGCACCAGCGGCGACTCAGACAGGGATGTGATCGTATTGAACATCGACATCGCCCAGACATCCCACGGCGCGTCATAGCTCCATGTGCGGCCCATGATGGGCTGACGAGTCCGGTTCTCATTGCGGGTCAGATCGCCGCTTATCGCTGTCCAGGAGTCACCATAGTCATTACTTTTCCAGACGCGCTGCGTGCCAAAGAACAGCGTCTTCGAATCGTGAGGACTTATGAGGATGGGCGAATCCCAGTTGTATCTATCGGGTGTTTCGCCCTCACCCGCTTGTGGCCGGATATACACAGCTTCGCCAGTGCGTCGGTCAAAACGTGTCAGATTGCCTTGCTGCCATTGCGCGTAAATGATGTCGGGGTTATTGGGATCTACCGCAGACTGGTGCCCGTCACCGAACATCGTTACGAACCAATCGCTGCTGCGGATGCCATTGTTGTTCATCGTTCGCGATGGACCACCCTGGCTATTATTATCCTGGGTACCGCCGTAAACGTTGTAGAAGGGTTCGTCGTAGTCGACCGCTACTTTGTAGTATTGCGTAATGGGCAGGTTGTTGACGAAGCGCCAGCTGGCGCCAAGGTCGAAACTCTCGTAGACACCGCCATCGGTGCCCATCAGAAGATAGTTTCTATCATCTTCGCGAAATGCCAATGCGTGATGATCTCCGTGCTTGGTGTCGTGGTCGACCGGAGAAAAATCATCACCTGCATTTTTCGTCATGTGCAAAGTTGCGTCCATTTGATAGACGTGTCCTTCGAAATGCGGGCTCGCGAATAACTCCTGGTAATAGTGAGGACCGGTGCCACCAGAGAGGTAGTCGTTTTTCTTGTCCCAGCTTTCACCGCCATTCTCTGAGCGCCAGAAGCCGCCGTTGCGATTATCGAGTTCAATGGTCGCGTAGATTACGTCGGGGTTCTGCGGGCTGAGCGCGAGACCGGTTTTTCCCATGATTGCGTCAGGCAATCCCTCTGTGAGCTCGCGCCAGGTTTCGCCACCATCTTCTGATTTGTGTATCCCCGTGCCGGGACCACCATCCATAACGACCGCGACACTGCGCAATCGTTGCCACGCGACAGCGAACATCACATCAGGATTTCGTGGGTCCATATGTACTTCGGAAACACCGGTGTATTGATCGTCCTCGTCCTGATTGCCCAGACCCTCACCCAGTACTTTGCGCCAGGACTCACCGCCGTCTGTCGTTTTGTACAAACCCCGATCACCGCCGGCCGACCACAAGGGACCCTGTGCGGCAACGAAAACTGTATCGGAGTCACGAGGATCTATACGAATCATGCCGATATGCTCGGAATTCGGCAGCCCCATGTTTTCCCAGGTCTTGCCGCCATCACGACTGCGGTACACACCATCGCCGTAGGCCACATGACGACCGCTGACGTTCTCACCCGTACCTACCCATACCGTGTTGGGGTTATTCGGGTCGAGTGTTATACAGCCAATTGAGTAGGAACTCTCATTGTCAAAGACGGGATCCCAGGTCGTTCCCGCGTTAACGGTTTTCCAGACTCCTCCGCTACCGACGCCGACGTACCAGACACTCTTGTCGGTCGGGTCTATAACGATATCCGCGATTCGGCCAGACATGAAGGCAGGCCCGATACTGCGCATCTCAAGACCACTGAAGGTAGCCTCGTTAAAGCCCGGTCCCTCATCATCCTGTGCAAAGGTCGCTGCAGAAGCCGCAAGCGCAAAAAACAAAACGACATGCCTGATTCTCATCGTATTCCCCTGTTTCCTTGAGTATTGCTGGCCTGGTAACGCGCCAGTCGATCTGTCAACAATTCGTAAAAGCCCGCGGCATCAATGTCCCAGGCCCAATGTGCATTGTGCGGCCGATCGGTGACATGCCAGAAATCCACAGCTGTATGACCCATGGTCAGCGCTGACTCCGTCTCTACAGCAACGTTGCAGTGCTTGAGCTTGAACAGTTCGGGCATGAGCAAGTAGGCGATGGTACAGGGATCGTGCAAGGGCGCCCCTTCCGAGCCATATTTTTCCGTATCGTAGCGATCGAAAAAACTCAGCATCCCCGCCGTAGCCTCGGCGACCGGATTTCCCAGTGCGGCAATGCTTTTGACACGTTCACGAGTCGACAAGACCTTGTGCGTCACGTCGAGTCCCATTGCAACAATCGGCCGTCCGCAGCGGAACACGGTATCCGCAGCATGCGGGTCAACCAGAATATTAAATTCTGCCGATGGCGTTCGATTGCCGCCCTCGCGCATCGCCCCGCCCATCAGCACAATCTGATCGATGTGCGGCAGCACCTCCGGTGCTTTTTGCAGGGCAGCGGCGATATTGGTCATCGGCCCTGTCGGCACAAGTGTAACGGCACTTTCACCCGCGGCGAGCAATGTGTCGATGATGAAGTCGACAGCATGTTGTTCGCGCAGCGGTGTTTCGGGTTCGAAAGCGTCGACACCGTCAATGCCCGTCTCGCCATGAATATACTCGGCTGTAATCGGCTCGCAACGTAACGGCTTGTCGCAGCCCGAAAACACCGGCATGTCCGTACGTCCGACGATATCGCACATCATGCGTGCGTTGCGCTCTGTCAACGCAAGCGGTACGTTGCCTGCCACTGTGGTGAGGCCAAGAATGTCGAGTTCATCCGGCGACGACATCGCCAGGAACAGGGCAACTGCGTCATCCTGCCCCGGGTCGCAGTCTATGATGATCTTGCGCGCAGCCACCGGCTAGAAGGTCAGCAACAATCCGGCAAGCGCGGCGCTCATCAGATTGGACAATGACCCCGCCAGCACTGCACGCAGACCGAACTGGCCGATCAGGTCACGTTTCTCTGGCACCAACACACCCAGTCCGCCCAGCAATATCGCGATCGACGAAAGGTTTGCGAATCCACACAGGCTAAAAGTCACGATAGCGACCGTGCGCGGACTCATGCCCGCAAGGTAGTCGTTCAAATGCGAGAACGCGACGAACTCGTTAAGGATGAGCTTTTCGCCGAACAGTGCACCAGCTGCCTGCGCTTCCTCCCACGGCACACTGAGTAGATACATCAGTGGGGAAAACAGCCAGCCAAGCATTTTTTGTAGCGTTATTTCCCAGCCAAACCAGCCGCCTACCCAACCGACCAACCCGTTGACCAACGCAATTAATGCGACGAACGCCACCAGCATCGCGCCAATGTTTGCCGCCAGCCGCAGACCATCGGTCGTACCGGTTGCGGCCGCAAGAATGACGTTCTTGTGGCTGCTTTTTTCCATGACCAGTTTCTCGTGGCCATGAACAACTGTGCCGCTGTCGTCAGGCATCAGAATTTTCGCCATTAGCAGGCCACCAGGCGCAGCCATGAATGCGGCCGACAACAAGTACTTCAGCTCTGCACCCATCAACGCGTAGCCAGCAAGCACAGTACCCGCGATTGACGCCAGACCAGACACCATGACGGCGAACATCTGTGGCTCAGTGAGGTTCTTCAGATAAGGTTTTACGGCCAGCGGCGCCTCGGTCTGCCCAACAAAGACATTCGCGGCTGCATTCATTGACTCGACCGCACCGGTGCCGATGACACGGTGCAACAGCCCGCCAACAATCTTGACGATCCACTCCATCACTCGCAGGTGATACAACACCGACATCAGTGCCGAGAAGAAAATAATGATTGGCAACACGTTGATAGCGAAGCTGAAACCGATGACCTCGGTATTCGCCAGCGGACCGAACACCATGTCGATGCCAGCCTGGGAGAAGCCGATGACCGCCATGACGCCGCCGGACATTTTTTCGAGGACCGTCTGACCGCCCGACGTGTACAGGACCAGTACCGCGATGACGGTCTGCAGGCCGAATGCGGCGCCGACGATCCGTAAATTGATGGCTTTGCGGTTGGTCGAGAAAAGTACCGCAATGCCGAGAATAACAGCGATTCCCGCTATCCCGATCAGGTTGGACATGGAGTTCCCCTGGTTGGTTTCTTGTTCTTATCGGTAGTCTTCAAGCATACCGCAAAGCGGTCCGCTATCCGCTCAAAATCTCACAAATTACCGGCCCCGGCGAGGCCTTCGCAGCGCCCGTCGTGTAGGCATTCTGCAAGTTTTCAGCGGCACGTTCAGCCGCATCTTCGCTGGCGGCGTGAACAACTGCCAACGGCCGGTTCTTGCCAAGCTCTGCGCCCAGTGGCGCAATGTCGGTCAGACCAACCGACAGATCGAGCGTCTCGCCGACCTCTCTGCGACCACCGCCAAGTTCGATGATCGCATTGCCAACAGCGCGCGTATCCACGGCAATAACAGCACCGTCGCCATAGACCGGGCGCACGACTGGCGCCTTCGCGAGATAGTTGCCGTAGTTTTCCATGAAATCTGCTGGCCCACCCAGGGCCGCAGTCATCCGTGAGAATATTTCCGCCGCCGCACCGCTGCTCACAGCGTTTTCGCAACGTGCCCTTGCTGCATCACGCGATGCCTCGAGGCCACCGATGAGTACCATTTCAGCACACAACGTCATGACGACTTCGTCGAGTCGAGGATCACGCACTTCGTCCCGCAGATACAAGACCGATTCTTCTATCTCGAGTGCGTTGCCCGCCGTTGTGCCGAGAACCTCATTCATGTCAGTTACGACAGCATGCGTCTTCAGGCCCGCTGTGGCGGCTGTCCCGATGATGCTGCGAGCGAGCTCCGTTGCGCGCTCACTCGACTCCATGAAGGCGCCATTGCCAACCTTCACGTCCATAACGAGGCCCTGCAGGCCGGCAGCAATTTTCTTCGACAGAATGGAAGCCGTGATCAGGGGTACAGATTCGACCGTGGCAGTAACGTCCCGGATCGAATAGAAGCGGCGATCCGCTGGCGCCAGGTCTTCGGTTTGACCAATAATCGCGCAACCGACTTCTTTGACCGTGCGGCGAAACAGATCAAAGTCGGGCGTCGCGTTGTATCCCGGGATCGCCTCTGCTTTGTCAGTTGTACCGCCGGTATGGCCGAGGCCGCGCCCTGAAATCATTGGCACGTAACAGCCGCAGGCCGCCGCGATGGGTGCCAGCAAGAAGCTCACCTTGTCACCAACGCCACCCGTTGAGTGCTTGTCCACTACCGGTCCGCCCAGGTCTTCCCGGCTCCAGTCCAGAACCGTCCCGGAATTCGCCATTGCAAGCGTCAGTTTGCCGGCCTCTGCAAAACTCATTGAGTTTAGAAACACGGCCATCGCGAGGGACGAAACCTGCTCGGCTGGAATGCTGGCATCAGCCAACCCGTCAACAAACAGTTTTATTTCGCGGTCATTGAGCTCACCGCCATCACGCTTCTTGCGAATAACATCCGTAAACAGCATTCGGTTTCCTAGTCGAAGCCGCGCAGCGGCATATTGGCGTCACGTTGCAGCCAGTTTTCCGCGGGATAGTGGCAGGACTGGTCGATGACATGCAGCGTGTACGCATGCCTTGATTTCGAAGAGCGATTCGCTGCACTCAAGTGCGGAGCGCGGCCATCGAAAACGACCAGCGTGCCAGCAGGTACTTCAGCCGCAACAGGCTCGCCGTCCCACGGCGCATCGTCCAGGGTTTCTGTCACCAGGAGGCCGTCGGATTTCCGATAGTTGCGTTTTTTCAGCGGCGCCTTATGCCCTCCGGGAATAAACTGCATGCAACCGTTTTCCAGGCTTGCATCTTCAAGTGCAAACCAAAAACCGACGCAGGATTCGGGTTGCGTGTAGATATAGGTTGAATCCTGGTGACAGACCACTTCACCGCCGATATTCGGCGGCTTGAAAATATACATAGACTGCAACACGGCGGGCCGCTCAAAGCCCATTGACTTTGCCACCGCCGCGAGTTTCGGCGTGTGCGAGAAGGCGTCAAATACCGGGTCCAGGTCATGCATCGCATGACCCATCTTGTTCAGGCTGTGCTCCTTCGACTGCCGTAAGCCACCATCTTCGAGAAACGCGTCCGCCTCCATGAAAAAGCGAATCTTGTCGCCGGATTCGGTGAAATAACGGTCACCGAGCTGCTGTTGGCCTGTTGTCGAAAAAATGCTGCGCACAGTCTCCGGGTCGAATGCGTCGACCAGTTGCATTGCACGGTTGCGTAGCTCGTCACAACGCGCCACGCTCACGAAATCCCTGAGGATCAGAAAGCCGTTGTCATTGAAATCCTGCAGCATTCTTGCAGATAACACGCCGTCTTCCGGCGCGGAATACTCAGGCGATCTGGTTTTGACTGATTCTATTGGCATCATTCAGCATCACAATTATTAGCATCGTTGAAACACTCAAGCACGACTCTTATGTATGATATGCGCTTGCAGTATTTAATTACACGATAGTAGCAAACCTGTGACTCACAGGGGGAGAAGCAACAATGAAGAACAAGAAGCGTGCCATATGGGCGGCGGTCTTCGCGACCACGCTCGCCGGCTTTTCGCAAACAGCGTCCGCACAGGACGATGGTATTCGTATCGAGGAAATCACGGTTACGGCTGCGAAACGCGAGCAAAGCATCTACGAAGTTCCGATTGCAGTAAGCGCATTTGACGGCGCCAAACTAGCAGAGCAAGGCATCGTCAACATCTACGATATCGGAAAGTTCGTACCTAACCTCAACATCACCGAGTTTTCCGCTGGACACACGTCTTCGACGAATCCGTTTATCCGTGGAATTGGCTTGCAGGATCACCTGATCACGACCGACCCCGGCGTCTCCGTCTACGTTGATGGCGTCTACCTTGGCCGCCAGGTTGGCCAGAACTGGAACCTGTCCAATATCGAACGCATCGAGGTCTTGCGCGGACCACAGGGAACCCTGTACGGCCGTAACTCGATTGGCGGAGCGATCAATATCATCACAAAGACGCCTGGCGCAGATCCCGGTGCCAAGGTCAGCTTCGAGTATGGCAGCCGCGACCGATTGAACGGCGACTTCTACGGTGATGCCCAGGTTGGCGAGGCCATGGCCGTGTCTTTCAGCGGTGGATTCAAGAATCGTGGTGGCATTGGCGACTTCGTAAACTTGCCGAATGCCGGCGTGGGTGTTGGTGAAAACCAGGAGACTTACGGTCGCCTGGCATTCCGCTTTGAGCTCAGTGAGGATGCGAGCCTGACGTTCGCGGCCGACGCCAGCGATGGCAGGGGCGGACTCCGCCCGTATACGACGTTTATCGACGAGTTGCCCAACGGTGCCGTCTACGGCGCAGGCTATCGTAACTCCGACGTTTCTTCTGATCCGTATGACAACAATACCGGACAGGCCAGCCAGGCAATCGTCAGTAATAAGGCATCGGGCGTTGCAGTTACGCTCGATTGGGATGTTACCGATACGATCAACAGCAAGTTTATAGCGAGCACTCGCCAGTCAGACTACAAGGCCGGCCTTGACGACGACAGCTTTGCTGACGACTTCCTGTCTTTTCCGGAGATTGGCGATGCCGATCAAACGTCTTTCGAATTCCAGGTGAACGGAACCTACGATGACTGGGATTTCGTCTCGGGCCTGTACTACTTTGAAGAACAGGGCAGTAACAATCAGGATCCAACCGTATTCCTGACGTTCCCCGGCACATTCTTCCTGTCACAGGACGTCACCAGCCTCGCGATGTTCGGTAGTGTTGGCTATAACGTCAATGATCAGTTCCGTGTATCCGGTGGGTTGCGCTACACGGAAGACAAAAAAGATGCACTCGTTAACGTCGGCAACGGCCTGTACGACGACAGCATCGACTTTGATGAAATCAGCTGGGACCTTTCAGCCAACTACACATTCGACAACGGTATGAATATCTACGGCACTATCCAGAGTGGCTATCAGTCCGGGCAATACCCGGCGCGTCCTTTCTGCCTGTTCGGCGATGCGGATGGCCCCGCTAATGACAATGATTGCTTTCAGCCCAGCAACAACATTACGGCTATCAACTATGAGTTTGGTATCAAAGGTCAGCCGTTTGACGGTTTCCAGATGAGTGCGGCAGTGTTCACCACTGAATACAGCGACCTCCCCTACCAGGTCAGCACGACATCGGGCGGCGGCTTTAATACTGTCAACCTGATTGTCGACCAGACCTCGACCGGCTTCGAATGGGAAAATACGCTGTTCATCACGGACAACTTTCTGTTCCAGGCGTCGCTGGGTTACATCGACGTAGATGTCGACCAGATCGGTACAGTCAAGCCCGTTGCACCGCTGACACCGGAACTGACATTTTCATTCAGCCCCGAGATTCACTTCCCGCTGAGCAATGGTGCCGAGATCGTATTCCGTGCGGACTACTCGTACCGCGACGAAATGTACGGTGAGCCAAGCTCTGATCCGGGCCGTATGACGGCTATCGACAGCCGTGACCTGGTGAACTTCGACTTGTCGTTCCGCTCTGCAGATGAGACCTGGACCGCTGCGTTCTATGGCCGCAACGCCACGGACGAGCGCTACGACAATGCTCGCCTGAACACCGGCGACTACTTGCTGGCCATCCTCAGCAATGACGCAAGTGAGTTCGGCGTGCGCTTCGTCAAGGAGTTCTAGGCGCAAGCACATTGAGCAAGAAGAGCCGGCCTTGTGCCGGCTCTTTTTTTGTCGCGGGACCGCCGACAAAGCGGTGCTACAATAAGCACCTAAAGGGGACCTAATGAAAACAACAACTCTTTGTTTCTTATTTACTTTTTTGACAATATCGCTGGCCGGCTGCAGTCCCGCCGGGACCCCGGACGCCGTCACCGATACCGTTGCTAATACCGACAACGATACTGCCGACCGTATCGACCTCATCGTCAAAGGCGACTATGTCGTGAGTATGGACGAGGATGCAGCCGTCTACGAAGATGGCGCTGTCGCTATTGATGACGGCCTGATACTGGCAATAGGCGCTGCCGGTGACATCGAATCGCAATACGCAGCGCAAGAGGTTCTGGACGGTGCTGGACGCATCGTCATGCCCGGACTCATCAACGGCCATTCACACGCTGCAATGACGTTGCTGCGCGGCGTGGCTGATGATCTGGCACTCATGGACTGGCTGAACAATTACATTTTCCCGGCCGAAGTAGAGTTTGTAGATGCCGAGTTTGTACGCATCGGTACAGAGCTCGCCTGCTGGGAGATGATCCGCGGCGGCACGACGACATTTGTTGATATGTATTACTACCCGGATACGATCGCAGAAGTTGTCGAGTCCTGCGGCATGCGCGCTCTGATCTCGGCGACCGTGATCGATCAGCGCAGTCCGGATGCGGAGAACGCTGCCGATTCAATCAGCAAAGGTGGCGGTTTTATCGAGCGCTGGCAGGGTAGAAATCCGCGTATCACACCAATCTTCGGCCCGCACGCAAACTACACATTGAATGCAGAGCAACTAAAAGCAACCCGTGAGGCAGCCATCAAGTATGGCGTCGGCATCAGCATTCACATGTCCGAGTCGCCTTTTGAACTACAGTACTCGCAAGATACGTACGGCATGCCAAGTGTCGAGATGTTTAATTCAATAGGCTTTTTTGACGGCCCGACCATCGCGGCTCACATGGTCTGGCCGACCAAGGACGAAATTCCAATCCTGGCGGAACGCAGGGTAGGCGTAATACACAACCCGACATCGAACATGAAAATCGCATCCGGTATCGCACCAATAACCGAGCTGCTGGACGCCGGTGTGCTGCTGGGGCTAGGCACCGATGGCGCTGCCAGTAACAACGACCTCGACATGTGGGAAGAAATGCGCCTCGCGTCGTTTCTGCAGAAAGTCGATCGTATGGACCCGCGGGTCATGCCGGCCGCGACGGTGTTGCGCATGGCGACCAGTGGCGGTGCCGCCGCGGTTGGCCTGAGTGACATTACCGGGTCGCTCGAAACAGGCAAACAGGCTGACCTTATCCAGGTAGCCTTCGATGATGTCCACCATATCCCGACATTTAACGTCATCTCGCACCTCGTGTATGTGACCGATGAACAGGACGTTGCAAGCGTCGTCGTCGACGGCAAGGTTCTGATGAGGGAGCGCGAGATACTCACGATTGACACAGACAGAGTTCGTGCAGAAGCAACCGACCTCGCAGCCCGGATTCAGGATGCATTGAACACACGCAATCAAAAATAATAAGCAATCCGCAAGGAGAGCGACATGGGTAGAAATATCGCAGCAGCAATTGCCGGCATTCTTATCGCCGGCGGTATCGTCATGATCGTCGATATGATCGGACACACAGTCTTTCCGCCACCACCAAATCTGAACTTTGAGGATAGTGAGGCAGTACGGGCCTACATCGGTGGTCTTCCGGTTGGCGCTTTCTTGTTCGTTGTTGCCGGCTGGTCGCTAGGCTCACTGGGCGGCACGTTTGCAGCTTGCCACTTCGGCAAGTCGAGGCCTGTCATTGGCGCTTATGTTGTTGGCGGCTTCGTTCTTCTGGCGACGGCTTACAATCTCGTTGTGTACCCGCACCCGGTGTGGATCGCAATACTCGGCATCGCTGGCATCATCGGCGGCGCGTGGCTTGGCATGAGCCTTGAAAAACCTGCGAGATCGAAAGCGGAATGACAGCAATTCAGGACCTCATGCCGGGCAATCATTGCTTCGGTTGTGGACCAGACAATCCTCTGGGTATGCAGATCAAGAGCCACTGGGTCGGTGATGAAAGCGTGTGTCACTATTTACCGAAACCCGAACAGTGCGCGGGGCCAACGCAGTTCGTTTATGGCGGGACTATTGCCAGCCTGATCGACTGTCACAGCGTTTGCACCGCGACCAGCAACTATTATCGCAACGAAGGTCGCGAGACCGGCGAAGCACCCGAAATCTGGTGTGTGACCGGCAAGTTGGAGGTCAGCTACCTGGCACCAACGCCGATTGACCAGGAGATCGAATTGCGCGCGACAATCGCCGAATTCGGCAAGCGCAAGACAGTCATCAAATGTCGGGTGTTTTCAGCTGGTAAACAAACTGCGGAAGGTGACGTTGTTGCCGTGCGTGTTGCGGATAGCTGGCGCAGTTCCTAGACGAAACTTTTGCCGTAATCCATCGGTGACAATCCGAAGTGCGTCGCCAGGCTCTGGCCTATGTCAGCGAAAGACTCACGCCGCCCGAGCGACCCCGCTGTCACACCCTTACCAAGTGCCAGTACCGGGATATGCTCTCTTGTATGGTCGCTACCCGGCCAGGTTGGGTCGCAACCGTGATCCGCGCACAACACCAGCAAGTCGTCGTCCTGCAGCTGCTCCAGAATCTCCGGCAGGCGAGCGTCGAAGTACTCCAGTGCAGCGGCGTAACCTTCAACGTCGCGACGGTGACCGTACAACATATCGAAGTCGACAAAATTTGTGAAAACGATACTGCGATCGCCTGCGTCCTGCATAGCCTCAAGCGTCGCGTTAAACAGCGCCTCGTTGCCGCTCGCTTTGACTTTTTTGGTGATACCCATATGTGCATAGATATCGGATATTTTGCCGATGCTGATTACATCACCACCACTGGCAACAAGTTTGTCGAGTACCGTTGGCGCGTGCGGAGGGGTTGTCAGGTCGCGGCGGTTCCCCGTGCGAGCGTAATTCTCCGGAGCGTCACCGACAAACGGTCGCGCAATGACACGACCAATGTTGTATTTGTCGACAAGCTCACGCGCAATGTCGCAGAGCTCATAGAGCTTGTCGAGACCAAAGGTCTCTTCGTGGCATGCGATCTGAAACACACTGTCAGCTGATGTGTAGACGATGGGCTTGCCGCTGGCAACATGCTCATCGCCCAGTTCTGCAATGATCGTCGTGCCAGATGCATGGCAATTGCCGAGCACGCCAGGCAAATCCGCGCGCTCGATGAGCTCATCCAGCAATTCCTGCGGGAAAGTGTTCTTTGCACCGGTAAAGTAACCCCAGTCAAAAAGTACCGGGACGCCCGCGATTTCCCAGTGTCCGCTCGGCGTGTCTTTGCCACTACTCAACTCTGCGGCGTGTCCGTATGCTCCCACGATCTCGACGTCATCTCTGAATCCTGCCGGAAACGATCCGGTGCTCTCCTTGCTTGCGTGGCAGAGACCGAGCTTCGACAGGTTGGGCAGTTGCAGCGGGCCTGCTTCCGAGGCCGCACGTTCGCGCGCGATATTGCCGAACGTATCCGCTCCGACGTCGCCGAATTTGTCAGCATCTGCCGTGGCGCCGACTCCGAAAGAATCCAGTACGAGAATTATTGCTCTTGCCATAGTCTTTATCCGAATGCCTGCAGAGAGAAGAACAAGCCCGCAAGTGCTGCGTTCATCAGGTTGACCAGTGTACCGCCAATCACGGCCCTTAGACCAAGTCTTGCGATATCGTGGCGTCTCGCAGGTACAACTGCCCCGAGCCCGCCGAGCAAGATGGCGATCGACGCGAGATTCGAAAAGCCACAAAGTGCAAATGTAACAACAAGTTGCGTGTGCTCAGACAAGGTTTCTTTAATAGTGACGAAATTTACATAGGCGTAAAACTCGTTGATCACGAATTTCTGCCCGATCAGGCTGCCGGCCTGTGTCGCTTCGGCCCACGGCACACCGAGCAAGAATGCTATCGGCGAACACAACCACCCAAGCAGCCATTGCAGCGTAATGCCTTCATAACCGAACCAGCCTGCGACACCTGAAAGAATGCCATTGAGCAGGTAGATCAGCCCGACGAATGCGATCAGCATCGCACCAACGCTCAAAGCGACCTGCATACCGGTCATGGCGCCGTTGCCGATAGCTTCGAAAACGTTCACCGGCTTATCCGCGTCATCGAGGTCTTCGACAGGCGTGTCATCGTGCGGCTGAGTCTCGGGCAGCATAATCTTTGCGATCATCAGCCCGCCAGGCGCCGCCATGAAACTCGCAGTGATCAGGTACTTCAGATCCACACCCATCTGCGAGTAGCCCACCATAACGGCGCCAGCAATCGTCGCGCAGCCGCCCGTCATAACCGCAAAGAGCTCCGACTGCGTCATCTTCGCGAGATAGGGTCGCACGACCAGTGGCGCATCAGTATGGCCGACAAAAATGTTCGAGACTGCGCTCACGGACTCCGTTTGACTGGTCTGCAACAACTTGTGCAACCAGCCTCCGAAAACACCGACAACGCGCTGCATGATTCCAAGGTAGTACAGCACCGACATCAGTGCGGCGAAGAACACAATGACAGGCAGCACGTTGAACGCGATCGTAAAGCCGAGCGAATCGTTGATGTTGGTACCAAACAGGAACGCGATGCCATCGTTGCCGTAGTTAATTACGTGCTGCACGCCCCGGACGATCTTGTCGAGCACCAGCCCTCCGGCCGGGACAAAAAGTGCTAACCCGCCAATGGTCGCCTGGATCGCGAATGCGATAGCAATCGTGCGTCGATTGATCGAACCACGATTGCTGGACAGCAGTACTGCCATTAAAAAAATTGTGGCGATCCCCACGAGGCTCATTACAACCTGCACCTATTGCTCCACCCTGGTCACAGCTCTTTCTCCATCTCGATCTGGCATTCTTCGTAACCCAACTTGTCGTACAGGGCGCGAGCGTTGCTGTTCTTTGCCATAACGCCCAGGCGAAAAAACCGAACCCCTTGCTTGCGCGCCCACGTTTCACCTGCCTTGATAAGCCGCTGGCCAATTCCCTGGCCACGAAACCTCTCGAGAACCGCAAGGTCCGCGAGTCGGCCGCAGACGAAATCACCATCCTCGATATCAACACCTGGCACTTTGGTCCAGATCATCGCGTACCCGGCCACCTCGCCGTCGAGTTCCGCAATCATGACTTTGCCCTCGTACTGACGGCAACGGAGCAAGACATCGGGAATGTATTCGGCGACGATAGACTCGCCGTCTGGATAACGCGGATCGATGCGGTACTCGAAATCCTGCAGCTCGACGACGCATGCCCGCAGGCCCGCGTAGTCGGTTTCCGGATTGTAATCTCGAATAATCATGT
The DNA here is from genome assembly GCA_022600955.1 of Gammaproteobacteria bacterium. Classification (GTDB taxonomy): domain Bacteria; phylum Pseudomonadota; class Gammaproteobacteria; order Steroidobacterales; family Woeseiaceae; genus UBA1847. The sequence goes on along the minus strand of JAHZJK010000024.1, from coordinate 429,326 downwards.
GCGACAAAAAAGGCCCTCGCGGGCCTTTTGAAAAACCAAAACGGCGGCCAGTATATCAGTGATGCGGCACTGCCTTGGGCTCAAAGGTACTCTCGCCATAGTGTTCAAGTCGCGAGTCTTCAACGTACTCACCCTCAAGCGCCATCAGTCCAATAAGAACAAGTATCGCCACCGGTGGGCCCAGAATAGCGATCTTCAATGCGGGTCGCTCCCAGCCCATGTGCATAAATATCCAGACGATGCCGCCCGCCTTCACCATCATGAATAACAGGATCAGGAAAGTGCGAAGCGCGCCGTCATCCATGAAATCAGTCGCATACGAAAACGTACTTAACACGAATAGTGCAATCCACATGATCCAGTAGATCTTCAGCGGATGTTGTTGTCCCTCTTCAGCCATAGCGTTCAGTCCTGTCCTTACCAGAGGTAGAAGAATGCGAAAATGAAGACCCAGACAAGATCAACAAAGTGCCAGTACAAACCAGTAACCTCGACAATCTCGTAGTTACCACCACGTTTCTCGTAGTAACCGTTCTTGACACGGAACGCAATTACCAGCAGATAGATAACACCAGCCGATACGTGCATGCCGTGGAAGCCTGTAATCATGAAAAAGCTCGAGCCGAACTGGGCAGCACCGAACGGGTTCTCCCAGGGCCGCACACCTTCTGCGATCAGTTTGCTCCATTCAAACGCCTGCATACCGACGAACGAAGCACCCAGCACGGCAGTCGCGACCATTAGCCAGAACGTCTTGTTGCGATCCTTGCGGTAACCCATGTTGACCGCCAGAGCCATCGTTCCCGATGACGTAATCAGGATAAAAGTCATGATTGCGATCAGAAGCAACGGCACCGGGTAGCCGAAGGCCTCCAGCGCAAACACTTCGGATGGGTTTGGCCAGGGATCCGTGGTCGAAATTCGGACCATCATGTAGCCGACCAAGAAACAACTGAAGATGAACGTGTCCGACAGCAGGAAGATCCACATCATGGCCTTGCCCCAGGGCACGCCAAATACCTGCTTGTCACGAGACCAGTCTTCTACAAGACCGTCTGTACCCTGCGCTTCGTTATCCAGTACCGCTTCTGACATAAGGACCCCTTAGGTCGATAACAGCAATCCAAAAAGAATCAGCCACACGAGCAGCAGGAAGTGCCAGTAGATCGTACACAGCTCAATACTGCGACGAATGACTGCACCATCACTGTTGCCCATAATGACTTTGATAGTCGCCCTGCCCCAGACGTACAAGCCACCCAATATGTGCACGGCATGTGCGCCTGTTAGAAAAAAGAAAAATGCATTGGATGGATTGACCGTAATCCCCTGACCCGAGTTTTGTAACTGCTGCCAGGCAACAAATTGTCCGAGCACGAAGCCGAGCGTCAACACGCCTGTCACGAGCAGGCCCGGGAGTAATCGACTGCGAATGCCGTTGATCGCCGCATTGCGTGTCCACTGAAACGCAATGCTCGCGAGTATCAGCATGCCGGTGTTAAGCCACAACAATTGCGGCTCTGTCATTGGTACCCAGTCGCCAAGCTCCATGCGCAATGCGTAGGCGCTGAAGATCAACGCAAAGAATGACGTCACGACAGCAAGCAGCCCCAGCAAGGCGATGAGGCGCGTGTTGCTGTCATCACCGAGAGGCCCGTGGTGGGCAGTATCACTAACCTGCTCAGCAACCCACGGCTGTGTGTTGAACGACTGCCTTAGAAGCCACCCCAGCAAGGTAGCCAGAATCAACGCAAGCGCAATCAGGCCAATTTCCACCTAGTGCTCTCCACCATGGTCACGACCAGCAGGTGCCTTGTCAGCGGGCACGTTCTGCGGAATGAAGTCGTCTTCATAACCGGGCACGCTGTAGTCGTAAGCCCAGCGGTGACATTCCGGCAAATGGTGGCCCCAATTGCCGTGCTTTGGCGGATGGTCCGGTGTCTGCCATTCCAGCGTGGTCGCGTCCCAGGGGTTCGGATCCGACTTCGGACCTCGCATCAGGCTCCAGATAATGTTGATGAAAAACAGCAATTGCGTCGCCGCAACAAACAATGCGGAAATCGTGATGAAGGCGTTCAGGTCCTGAGCAGAATCCGGCATGAATTCGGTATTGCCCATCGAAAAATAGCGGCGCGGCACGCCCTGAAAACCAAGATAGTGCATCGGCAGGTAGATCGCGTAAGTACCGAGGAAGGTCATCCAGAAATGCCATTTTCCGAGTGTTTCGTTGTACATCTTCCCTGTGATTTTCGGCCACCAGTGATAGATGGCACCGAACACCACGAGTACCGGTGACACGCCCATCACCATGTGAAAGTGCGCGACGACGAAATAGGTGTCAGACAGCGGCAGGTCGATCGTTACATTGCCAAGGAACAAACCGGTCAGACCACCATGAATAAACGTGAAAACGAAACCGATCGAGAACAGCATCGGCACCCTGAGATGTATGTTGCCCTCCCACAGCGTCAACACCCAGTTGTAAACCTTGATTGCCGTGGGCACCGCAATGATCAGCGTTGTCGTTGCGAAAAAGAATCCGAAGTACGGGTTCATGCCGGACACGTACATGTGATGTGCCCAGACAATGAAACTCAATCCGCCGATCGCGATGATGGCCCAGACCATCATGCGGTAGCCGAATATGTTCTTGCGCGCATGCGTACTCAAAAGATCGGACACGATACCGAATGCCGGCAGCGCAACGATATATACCTCTGGATGGCCGAAGAACCAGAACAGGTGCTGGAACAGGATCGGACTGCCGCCCGTGTATCCCGGATCAGCACCCATCGAACTAATGGCGGGCATGAAAAAGCTCGTCATCAGAGTCTTGTCGAAGATCATCATGATCGCGCTGACCAGCAGCGCCGGAAATGCGAGCAAGCCCAGAATTGTTGCAATGAAGATGCCCCAGACCGAGAGCGGCATACGCATCAAGGTCATGCCTTTGCAGCGCGCCTGCAGCACGGTAGTAACGTAGTTCAGGCCACCCATCGTGAATGCAACAATGAACACTGCGAGCGACGCCAGCATCAACAAGATACCCAGGTCGACGCCCGGGGTTCCGGGCATGATTGCCTGCGGCGGATATAACGTCCAGCCAGCGCCGGTCGAGCCGCCCGGAACAAAGAAACTGGCGATCAGAATTATTACAGAGAGCAAATACACCCAGTAGCTGAGCATGTTCAGGAACGGGAACACCATGTCGCGCGAACCACACATCAGCGGGATCAGATAGTTGCCAAATCCACCCAGGAACAACGCGGTCAGCAGGTAGATCACCATAATCATGCCGTGCATGGTGATGAACTGGTAATAGTTCTCTGGGTTGATAAACGAAAACTCGTCCGGGAAACCAAGCTGCAATCGCATCATCGCAGACAGGCCAAGCGCTATCAGGCCAACGAAAATTGCGGTCAGCCCGTACTGGATCGCGATGACCTTGTGGTCCTGGCTCCAGATGTACTTGGTAATGAACGTATCCGGGTCGTGGTGTTCCTGCTCGTGATCACGATCGGCTATTGCAACGTATGACATAGAGTTTCGACCTATAGAGAATTGATGTAAGCGACGAGATCCGTCATCGCTTGTTCGTCGTACACAGACCGTCCCATGAGTCCCATCTGGAACCCGTAGTAGTCCTGAGGATGCGATCCGCGAACATCATTACGGAAGTTTTGCAGCTGCCGTTCGAGGTACCAGTCCGACATACCGGCCAGGCGCGGTGCATTTAGCGCCTGCACGCCCAGGCCGTCGGCTCCGTGGCAGTAGGCGCAGACCCGATACTCTTGTTGCCCATCCTCGATATTGCCGCCCTCGATCGTTACGGGCGCCGGGTTATCCGGCAACGTTACAATATGCGCAACCACGTTATCTACTGCGGTTTCGTCCGGCAGAATCGCCACCATGCCGACCATCGCCTGCCCGATCGTGTCGTCCTTGTGAACACCACGCAGGCCGTTCTTGTAATTCATTATCTGGCGCTTCAGGTACCACGCAGACTGGCCCGCGAGTTTTGGACCATTCACTGCCTCGTCCCCCTGCCCCTCAGATCCGTGGCAAGCTGCACAAACGGTGTACTGTGCTGCACCTATGGCGGCATTGCCGGGCGCTCGGCTGGTCTGCTCCGCGAACGTCGGCTGACGATCCAGCCATGCGTCAAAATCGCTTTGGTCCTCAACGATCACCGCGCCACGCATCGTGTGATGCCCGATGCCACAAAGCTCTTCGCACAAGATCTCAAAGCGGCCGTTCCTGGTTGGCGTCAACCACAGGAACGTATCCATGCCAGGCACGAGATCCATCTTCACGCGAAACTGCGCAACGGCGAAATCATGCAGAACGTCTTTAGAGCGCAACAGGAATTTGACGGGCTGGTCGATGGGGATATGCGCCTCCGGGCTGTACACCACCACATCGTCCTGACCATTCGGGTCTTCCGGGTCTATGCCGAACGGGTTCTTCGCAGAGACCCTCTCGTTGTCGACCTCGCCCAGCCGACCGTCTTCGCCAGGGTAGCGGAACGTCCAGTGCCACTGCTGCCCCACTGCCTCAACGACATGTGCCTCCTCCGGCACGTCGACAAATTTTGCCCAAACGAATAGCCCTGGCGTAAGCATTGCAGCCACACCAACAGCCGTGAGTCCTGTTAACCAGGCCTCGAGTTTCTTGTTTTCGGGTTCATAGGTTGCACGCGCGTTTTTCTTGTAGCGAAACTTGATGACGCAGTACGCCATAAACAAGTTCACGGCAACGAAAACAAAGCCCGTGACATAGAGAGTGATGTCGACCGTAAAGTCCACCATTCCCCAGTTGGAAGCCAACTCGGTGAATGTCCAGGGACTTAGCAGGTGAAAAAGAATTGAGCCGACGACGAGCAGAATCAAGACAACAGCAAAAGGCATACTTCAAGCATCCTTATCAGGTTGTTGCGATATATCGCCCGGCAGTTGTATTGAACGCTACCGGTTTTTCTTAATTTTATTCAGTTCGCGTCTTGGCTGTTTGCCGCAATCCCCATTGCGTTGTTTTGCTGTGGTATCTCGTCTTTCGGTTAAATGCAGATACCGGCGAACTGACCCCTCACCCGAAGATACTGGAATCAGTTGTTTTTTTCCACAAGTCAAAGGCCTATATCGTCCTTAACCTTCTGCTCGGCCTTTCTTATGTCGGATTGCAGATCCTCGAGTTCCTGCTTCAGAGGGCTGGTTAGCATCGCAGACTCCGTCTTCCAGTCGATAACAGGCACACTCATCGAAGGCGTCACAGGCGACGTTTCAACCACTGCAGGGACAATATGGTCCTGCTGCGACCGAGAGTTCAGGATGATGATGACCATTGCCGCGGCCGCAACGCCGGTCAGGCTGCTGGCCCACCAGAACCCGGCAGCCCGTTGTCTGGGGGCCGCAGGCGGCTGCTCCGCAGGCCGCGGTATTCCCGCAGCGCGCACCGATGCCTGAATTCGTCGATCCAGTTCGTCAGAGACGTTCACCTCAATATTCTGCGCGTCGCGGCGCAGTTGTTCGGCCAGCTTATCCATAGGCTTCACCCTCGTTTCTTTGCCGGTTCATCTCGGTATCCAGTACCTTGCGAGCTCGCATAAGATTCACTTTGGTCCAGGACGCCGAACGATCCAGCGCTTTGCAAATATCGTTAACAGACATGTCTTCGGCATAGCGCAACCAGAGTGCCGCGAACACATCGTCGTTGAGCAGGCGCCGTGCACTCACCCACAGGTTTTCTGACTCAGAGGCGGCAATGCAGTGCAGCAGCGGATCACTTTCTTCATCAGCCAGCTCACCGAGCTCAATGACGTTTACAGAACGGATCCTTTGCGCGTTGCGGATTGCAATTCGGTACAGCCAGGTACTGAAACGCCATCGCGGGTCGTAGGAGTGCAGATAGCGATACGCATTGATCAGTGTATCCTGTAGCGCGTCCTCCGCGTCGGCATAGCTGGCACATCGTGTTAGCAGAAAGCGTAGTAATCGCTCCCGGTAACTGCGCACGAGATCCGCAAAAGCATCCGCGGACCCCGCTTTCGCCGCATCAATCAGCTGTAGCTCATTACTCACTTAGCGTCGTAACGACCAGGTCCGAATCGACAGCCAGCGAGATACTCAGACTATTGCCATCAGCTCGCACTCGAGTGCTGCGCAACAGCTCGGCCGCATCCGCTTCCAGCTCATCACTGAATGACAGCAGGCTGATCAGGCCACGGACCACGCTTGCCAATGAGTCCGCCATCTCGGCATCGGTAGTAGTAAGTTTCGCTTCAATCGCCAACTTGTCCGCGGCGGCAGCCACCAGGAAAGCGACCTGTTCGGTGTTGCGCAGGATGTTGGATTCCCAACCACCATCACTGTCGCCGTTACTCATGACATCGGAATTCATGCCTGCCTGCAGAATCGTCTTCTCAGCGGTCAATACAACAAGTGCGCCTTTATGGCCATTGCTGCCGGGAACCCTGCCTTTGTTTTTCAGCAGTCCCTGCATCTGGGATTCACTCGCGGTGATCAAAATTTTGTCTTTGATGTCGGTGCTGATCCATGCTTCGTCATCCAGATCAAACTGCAAGTCGACAGTGCCGCTATCAATCGACAGGCTGTCCGCATCATAGTCGTCGTCGGAAAAGTGGTAGTAGGACTTCCCTGACGCCTTGTGCGGTTTGATGTCACCCTCCGCCATGATTAGCGCCATGATCTTGTCTTTGCTGTCCTGGCTAATGTCACCATCAACAACAATGACCGGTCCCTGACCCGGCAGCGAAAATGCGGTCAGACGCCGTATCTCTTTTTCAAGGTCAATGCCCGCATCTTCCTTAACGCCGTCAAGCACCTCGGTGCTCAACCAGTCATAGACGCCCATGCTGGCTTGCTCCGACTTCATACGATGCAGGTCGACGTGCAGGTACCACGTGGCCGCACCCGGAATGTCCGCAGCTGCCACACCGAGTGCCGGAAGAACCAGCAATACGCCAAGCAGTATCAATTTCATCTTTCGCATCAAAAAACCCCAGAAGTGAATGTCTTAACCTCTTATAGGGGGATGCGCCGCAATTGGTTACATTTTGGTATCAATTTTTTCTGCTGGTGAGCCAGCTCACCCCGTAAGTCAGTACTGCGCCAGCCAGGAAGCCAGGAATCGCCTCGTACAGGCCAAAGTAGTCCGCCTTGAACCAGGTCAACCAGACGACGCTGGCAAGAAAGCCGCCCAGCATGCCCGCCACGACGCCCATCCAGGTGATGCGCCTGTAGTGAAGAATTCCGACCATTACCGGACCAAACGCAGAACCGAGGCCCGACCAGGAAGCCAGGACAAAATCAAAAATGACACGCGGCTCCTGAATGCCAAGCACCACCGCGATGATCCCGATTACGACAGTGACGTACTTGCCGTAGTTGGACAGTGTTTCGTCACTTTTACCGGTGCCAATTATCTTCTGGTAGGTGTCGCGCACCACGGAGGACGACGCGAGCAATAGCAGGGAGTCGACTGTTGACATGATCGCTGACAACACTACGACCAACAGCAGACCGGAGATAATTTCCGGAAACAGTTGATTGGATAGAACCGGAAAAATCGTCTCGGCATCATCCAGCCCCGGGAACAGAGCGCGTCCCGCGACCCCCGCGGTCACTGCACCCGCTGTAAATACAAACAGTACAACCACGGAAACAATGCGCGCCTTCTTGATCTCGGTATCGTCGCGGGCAGACATGAATCGTACCAATAGCTGAGGTACGCCCATGAGCGGTAAACCGATTGCAACGAAACTCGCTATCGCTATCCACAAGGGTCTGGCGTTGCCGGACACCGCAAACATATCGACCAGTGCAGGACTCTGCAATGCAAGATTGTTTTGCATTTCGCCCCAGCCACCGGATGCGTACACCGCTGCAGCGGGTACGGCGATCAAACCCAGCAACATCAGCACACCCTGCACAACATCCGTATATGAGACTGCCTTGTAGCCGCCGATGAAAGTATAGCCAATGATAAATACGGAGCCGACAATCACACCGGTCCTGTAGTCCATATTGAGGTAACCGCTGAAGGCCTTGCCGGTCGCAACCATCTGCGCTGTCACATAGGTGGTTACCATGACAAGAATAATCGCGACCGCGATGCCGCGAATCAGGTGCCACTTGTCCTCAAACTTCGCCGCAAGCACGTCGGGCACCGTAATAGAGTCTGTATCGTCAGAAAGTTTTTTCAGGCGTCTTGAAATGAGCCACCAGGACGCGAAGATGCCGATTACTTCGCCAACGACGACCCAATAGGCCTGCATGCCAACCGCATAGCCCATACCTGACAGGCCCAGCAACAACCAGCCACTTTCCCCGGTGGCATTGGTACTGAATGCTACAACCCAATACGGCAGTTTCTTGCCCGCCAGGTAGTAGCCAGACAACGAGTGCGTCTCACGGCGGCTCCACAGGGCGAGCGCGGCGAGTATGCCGAGATAGACGATGAGCACTGTGACTGTCGTGGACATTGGGCGGCCTCTTACTGGAGCGTGTCGGGGGCGAAAGAACCGATCGGCGAACCGGGCGGAATCGTCAGGGGCGTGAGTGACTCAATCTGCGTTGGGTCGTGCCGCAGACGTTCGATCTCCGACCTGGCAAACGCATAGTGTGCGCGCCATGCGATTTCCCTGCTCGACTGCCGTGACAACCAGTTTTCCAGCTCCCGGACAGTTTCCAGCGCAAGTGCCCGCACCTCGTTGTCCGCGCTGGCGTCGTACGCAAGCCCTAGCAGCCCGTACAGGACCTGCATGTTGGTTTGGCGCTGAATAAGCCCGGTCATGCCACCCGCCTGGCGGGCATACCAGCTCGAATCCATGAGGCCGGTCGTTACGCTTGCAAATCCTGGTGCATCGCCTCGCACCATACGCGCAGCACGTCGTGGCTCAAGCAGGACATTCAGCGTCAATGCGACAGAACTTGCGGCAGGCGCGAGGCCGTCGAAAGTAACGCCGGTCGCAGCGCGAAAGGTCTCTCTCGACTTCGGGTTGTTCGGGACCCGCGGAGGAATACTGGCAAGCAACTCATCAGATAAGCGCAGGAATGCAGGGTCCAGCGTCGCCAGTAAAGCGTCTATTGCCGCAACCTGACGTTCGGCTGCAACCTTCGTTGGTAGCGGTTGACCGTCGCCGCGCAAATTGTAGTCAAAATATTGCCCGCCAATCAGCTTCCCGACCGCTTCGATCTGAAAACGGTGTAACAGGTAGACGGGCACCAATACCTCCTCAATCTGCGCCAGCGGTCGTCCGGGCCGAATCGTGCGCTCCGAGAAGTTCTCCAGCGCCAATCCACGCACACGTCGCAGATGAGCGAGTTCTTCGAGAGCGTCCTTACCGTTGTCCCACAAATTGCCGTCCGGGTGTGCTGTCGATGCCGAGCGTGCATCTGTATCGGCCACATACTTGAATCCAGCTGCGATCGTCTCGGCAACGATACGCGCGCGCTCCGCGTTCGCATCGACGCCGGGCGGGAAATCCTGGTAGGCATACAATACTGTGCGGATGTCCCAGCTTCCGATCCCGTCTCCATATGCCTCACTGAGGTCAAAAGAGCCGTCATCTCTGATCCTGATCAGTGGTACCGGGTAGTCCATAACCGAAGAGCGGTCTTGCGTGCTCGCGGCGAAGTTGTGCTCGAAGCCGATGGTATGTCCAACCTCGTGTGCAGAAAGCTGTCGTATTCGCGCAAGCGACATCTCCAGCATGTCGTCGGGCACAGCGCCATCCGCGTACGGTGCCAGCAGACCTTCGGCGATCAGGTAGTCCTGCCGAACGCGCAGGGAACCCAGCGTGACATGACCTTTCAGTATTTCTCCTGTGCGTGGGTCAAGAATCGAAGAGCCGTAGGACCAGCCGCGTGTGGATCGATGTACCCACTGAATGACGTTGTAGCGAACGTCCATCGGGTCCGCATCTTCCGGCAGCATTTTTACCTGGAATGCATCCTTGTAGCCGGCTGCCTCGTACGCCTGGTTCCACCAGCTCGCGCCTTCGAGCAACGCTGAGCGCACCGGCTCAGGAGCACCTCGATCCAGGTAGTAAATAATGGGCTCTACAGCTTCGCTGAACTCAGCCGTCGGGTCCTTCTTCTTCAGCCTGTGACGTCGCCCGTAATCGACTGCGATATTTTCGCCGATCGGTGTCGCGTAGTTGGAGAATCCGCTGCTGTCATAGCTTAGCCCTATAACGCCGGCACGCGGGTCGTATGGCAACGGTTCATAGTTGTTGTCGGGCAACCGAATAAAAGAATGGTGTATGTGCACGCTGAAAGTTTCTGCGTCTGGCGTCACGCTCGGCAGAAATTGTCCGGTCGGTACGCCCGTAAACGTCACAATCGCTTCAACCTCAGTATTGTCGGGGAAACCACGTGTCCGCTCCATGAATACTGCCGAACGACTCGCATCTACGGCATAGGCGCCCTCTGCCCGGTCGCTGAGTACCCCGCTGACACCATGCGCATCCCGCACGAAAAACTCAGTAGCGTCGACGACCACTGAATCGTTGGCAGGATCCAGGTCCACGAAGCCCCAGATTACCGAGCTCGCGAAACTGTCACGAATCGCATCTCGCTCATCCTGATTGTCGCTGTCAGCCCGGTACGCGAGATTGTCTTCCAGCAGCAGTACCTTTGGCCCACTTTGCAGAAAACGTACGACCTTGGTATCCCCAAGCTGACCACGATCCAGCCCGATGTCGTTGGAGCCAACGCCTCGTGGTAATGATGCCTGGTAAATAAAGGGTGTATCGAGCGCGTCGAGCCGCATCAGTAATCGGCCGCTGCCTGCGTCCCAGTACAAGTCAACGAAACCATCAATATGCTGGTAGCTCTGCAGGTCGATGTCACTGGCGACGCTGGATGAAGGAAGGATGAGAACGACGCTGGCGAGCGCCGCGAAAATGCGACCGAACATACTGGACCCCTGAAATTGCAGGCCGTTACTATAAGCCTTAGCTGTTCAGATTTGCCAATGCGGCCGCAAAAACATCGAGGAAGCGGTCACCGTCTCGCTGTGAAAACACCATCGGTGGCCGGAACTTCAGAATATTACTGTACGGCCCTATTGACCCGGTCAGCACCCGGCGCGTCTTCAGGTCGTTTACGAGCCTCTCAGTCGACTCTGTTGCAGGCGCCCGCGAATTCCGGTCCGCCACCAGCTCAACCGCCAGGAACAAGCCGTGCCCACGAATGTCACCCAGGATCTCAAACTCGTCCGCAAGCGCCATCAACCCTGCCTTGAGGTATTCGCCCTGGCGCAATGCGTTTGCCTGCAGGTCTTCGTCTTCAAGTACATCCAGCACCGCCATGCCAGCCGCACAGGAAACCGGATTGCCACCAAACGTGTTGAAGTACCGAACGTCTTTCGCGAACGACTTTAGAATGTCTGCGCGCGTCACAACGGCAGCCATCGGATGGCCGTTGCCCATGGGTTTGCCCATCGTCACGATATCGGGAATGAAACTATCGCTTTCAAAGCCCCAAAAATGTCGTCCGGTTCGGCCAAATCCTGGCTGCACTTCATCCGCAATGAACAGACCGCCCGCGGATCGTGCGATCTTCGCCACCTCGGCCAGGTAACCATCGGGCGGCTCAACGACGCCCGGTCCGGAAACAATCGTGTCCAGCACGACCGCAGCCAGCTGTATGCCCGCTGCGTGCAGATCTTCGACCGCGGCAGCGATTGAACGAGCGTAAAGTCCTGCCGCGTCAGCACCCCGGTATTCACCGCTATAGGTGTTCGGAATCGACGCGACCTTGACGAACTCGGGCAGCTCCGCAGTCATGTCTCCGCACGGTGAGATTTCAGCAATTGCCTGCGAGTTGCCATGATAGGCATGATCCACGACAACGATACCGGTACCACCCGTTACCGTTCGCGCAATCCGCAGCGCGAGTTCGTTTGCCTCGGTACCGGTACACGTGAACATCGCAGTATCGAGTTCCTCTGGCAGCTTGCCTGTCAGTCTTTCGGCGTAGTCGATCACGGTGTGATGCAAATAGCGGGTGTGCGTATTCAGCGTAGCGATTTGCTCTGTCAATGCCGCCACGACGCGCGGATGACAATGCCCGACGTGCGGCACATTGTTGTACATGTCGAGGTATTGATGGCCATCTGCATCGTACAGATGCACGCCCTCACCACGAACGAGATGCACAGGCTGTTCATAGAACAGGCGATAAGCCGGTCCCAACAGCGCTTCGCGCCGCTTCAGAAGGTCAGTGGTTGCGGACATGCTTGGCCCCCGGCTCGCAGCAAGAGTAGAAGAATTCCTAGTCCGGACGCGTAATCCGGCCGGCAATAATACCCGCTATCAGCATGAAAACGCCGACGCCCAGCAAGTACTCAGGAAACGAGCGCGTTATGCCGCAGTAATACACACCCGCAATAATGATTCCCTGCGAAATGTTTATGAACAGGCTGTTTCGCTTCACAGCCTTCGGGAATCGCAGTCGCGAAATCATCAGCAGCGTGAGTACGAACATCAGCACTGGCAAATGCAGGTGTAGCGGCAAAGACGCGGCGATATCACCGTGATAGATCAAAACGAGGATGAAAGAGGACACCAGGCCACCACCGGCGGCCGTAATAGGCACTCCGGCAAACCAGCCTCCGCTGGGCTGCTCCGAAACGAGATTGAAACGAGCAAGTCGCATGGCACCAGCGAGGACAAATACTGCGACGGCGGCAAACAGCACATAAAATTGCGGGCTTTCGTATTCGATCTGGCCGACCTCAAGGCCGGCATGCAACACCAGCACAGCGGGCGCTACGCCAAACGAAACGAGATCTGCCATCGAGTCAAACTCGGCGCCGAAATCAGAGGTCGCTTTCAACAGACGAGCAGACAGGCCATCCATGACGTCCAGCAGGCCACACCACACGATAAGCCAGGCGGCCAGTTCGAGGTCGCCCAGTTGCGCCGTCATGATCGATGCGACACCGAGCAACAGGCTCAACGCCGTGAAGCTGTTTGGAATTGTGTAGCGCAATTTGCTCAAGGACTGGACTCCGCATTAGTCACGAATCGACACGCCATTGTAACTGACGTTTCCATCGCCGGCCTGACTACCTGCGGCTGCTATTGCGGGATCTACTCGGCGACGCGAGCTGACACAACTTCTACCGGGCAATTTCCGCCGGCGGTGTATGGACCAAGGCCGGTATTTACGCTGGCTATCTGGCCCGGCGGAATCTGACCACGAATCGCGTGTCGTTTCAGAGCGCTGCGACCGCTACTGTCCGTATAGCTTACTGCCACCACGACGCTGGAGACCTGCACACCGGTGTCATTGCGCACGGACACCACGAGATTGCCGTTCGCATCGGGAGCACAGGCACGCGGAATATAGGCGCCGGGGTTGCTGGGTAAGTCCAGCTTCGCCAACGCGACTGTCGCTGCTTTCGAATAACTGCTGCTTGTCCTCGCAACAACCTTGTAGTGTCCGATCGCTGCAGCAGTATCTCCACGTTGCTCCGCAATTCCTGCCAGCGCGTAATGTGCCGATGCGGTCGGCATGAATTCCAGGCTCTTGTTGAGGTCAACAATCGCCGCATCCGTTTGTCCGAGCTCTTTGCGCGCAAGCCCGCGCTGCAAATGATAATAGAAGAAGTCATCCCGCCGATTGATAGCGCGATTGTAGTTAGTGATTGCCATGTCGTATTTGTCAGCGACCAGGCGAATGTCACCACGCAGTGCGTGAAAGTGCGCCTCGTCGTTGTACAGGTTCAGTGCCTTGTTCGCGAGGCTGAGTGCTTCATCTACCTTTTTTTCCGACAGCGCTTTACGACCCTCGTCGTAAGCCTCATACGCTGGCATGTTCTGCATGGTTTTGCGAATAGCCTGCTGATACTCCTCATGACCGCGCTGACCGCCAGCCGGCAGGGCCGCCGCAGTCTGCCGATTCGCCCTGACCCGGTCCACGGACGGCGGGTGGCTCGCGAAAAGGCCGCTGATGAAATCGGAGCGACGCCCCTCGGAAAGACGTACGAAGGTTTCCTGTAGTTGCACGGCCCCCTGTGGGTCGTAACCGGCCTTGGACATGTATTGCATGCCGTAATAGTCCGACTCAAGCTCTGCGTTTCGCCCGTACTTGCTAAGCCCCAATTGCGCGAGAAGTGTCGCGCCGCCGATCGCCATGTTGCCGTAGTCGCTGTCACTCGTCGCCACGGCCGTTGCCACAACGAGACCTTGCATCAGGTTCCCGCGGGTCATTTGCTTTGCTGTATGGCGGGCAGCAGCGTGGACCGCCTCGTGGCCCAGCACCGCGGCAAGTTCCGCTTCTGACTCGAGCTCGACCAGCAGACCCCGGTTAATCGCAATTTTGCCGCCCGGCAAGGCCCATGCGTTGGGTACGGAATTGTTCAGGACAACAAATTCGTACGGCAGACTAACGCCACTTTGGGCCGCAACCTCATTGCCAACGCGCTGAACATACGATGTGAGCTGAGGGTCTACATCGTATTTTCCGCCCTGTGACTGCTGCATGGGCGCGTAATTCTGCTTGCCCATCGATATTTCCTGGGCACTTGAGACCATGACGAGCTCGCGTTTGCCTGTGACCGGATTAACTGAGCAAGCGGTCAGAAATAACAATAAAATAATCAGGCAAAAATTGGTGTTACGCATTAGGCTATCCCGTTGAAGCAATAACTAGAAGTATACAGACCGATCATGTGACTAAAAGGTCACGTCCGGCGTCAATACGCTTCAGCAGCACCGGCAACGCCGGAAGAACTAAAACAGATGGAGACAGAAATGGGATTATTCGATTTTGTAAAAGACGTCGGTCGCCAGGTATTCAATACCGACTCGGAAGCGGCAGATAACATCAAGCAGCACCTCGAGGTCAAAACACACGGGCTCAGCAACCTGGAAGTTGAGTTTGACGACGGTGTAGCAACCATTTGCGGCGATTGTTCCACACCCGCCTTGCGCGACCAGGCTATATTGATTGCGGGCAATATCCAGGGTGTCGAAAAAGTCGTAGCCGACGATCTGCGTGCGCCTGAGCCGAAACCCGAAGAGCCCGAAGAAAAGGCCGAAATTTACGAGATCGTCAGTGGCGATACACTCGGCGGCATTGCCAAGAAGTTCTATGGCAGCGCCTCCAAGTACATGAAAATTTTTGAAGCTAACAGCGAGATTATTTCAGACCCGAACAAGATCTACCCGGGCCAGAAAATCCGCATCCCGATGGACTAAGGAAAAATCAACATGGACTTAATGGATATTCTCAAATCCGCAGGCGGCAACGACAGTATAGGCCAGCTGGCCAGCGCGGTCGGCCTCGGCTCCGATGACACCGGCAAGCTTATTTCTGCGCTGGCCCCATCGTTGATGAAAGGACTGACCAAAGGCACGGGCAGTGCTGATGGCCTGTCGAGCCTCAAACGCGCACTTGAGTCAGGCGGACATGATCGCTACATCGATCGACCCGACCTGATGGGCTCTGCAGACACCCGCAGCGACGGCAACAAGATTCTTGGCCATATTTTCGGCAGCAAGGACGTCAGCCGCCAGGTCGCCGCCGATGCCGAAAAAGAAACCGGTATCGACGCTGGCCTGGTAAAGAAAGCGCTGCCATTGCTGGCAACACTCGCGATGGGTGCGATGAACAAGAAAACATCGGCTGGACAGCAAAGTAGCGGTTTGGGCGACATACTCAGCATGGCGAGGAAATTCTTCTAGCACTTGCTGACGCCGGTCTCAATCGACTGAACAAGACGGCTTCACGCGAGTGAAGCCGTTTTTTTTGCGGCTGCGATATGCGAATTCATAGGGGAAACTCACAATAGAGTGTTTGCGGCAACTGCGGCACGCTGTTGTCATGTCCTCAGACACACGACAGTTACTCAGTGAACTACGCGAAGACCATCGTAATATGGCGATTGTTCTCGACGTCCTGGCCAATACAGTAAGCGCAGCCCGAGATGGCGATGACCCTGATTTCGAGCTGGTCGACGAAATCATGCGTTACATGACGATCTACCCTGACGCCGTGCATCACCCCAAAGAAGATGTCGTCTATGCGGAACTAAAAGCGCAACGGCCGGACCTCGCTGCCGGCCTGGACGATGTACCACAAGACCATCGCGATATCGCCGTACTTGGCGGCCGGCTGCGCGACGACGTCGAAGCCATTGTTGCCGGCGCGGCAGTACGTCGTGAACACTTTGTTGCGGACTGCGAAAACTACGTGCAACGCCTGCGAAATCATATGCAGTGGGAAGAAAGTGACCTCTTCAAGCGTGTCGACGAGATGCTCGATGACAAGGAAACCAAGGTCGACATTGAGCAATATCTGCACATCAAGGACCCGGTGTTCGAGCTCGAGGTAGAAGCGGCATTCCGGCGCTTGCTAAGCAGCCTGCCCGGTGACTAGAAATACCAGGCGAACTGCACGAATAGTCCGACATCCTGAGAAAGAAAACGACCAGGTATTCCCGTATCGACGCCGCCAAACTCAGAGCCGTCAGGCCCGATCGGCAAGTTCAGGCTGCCAAGCAGAGTCGCGTTGTCCGATACACTGTAGTTAGTAACGAGTTGCAGCAGTGCACTCGGATCTTCGAGATTGCTCAATACCGTCGGCGTTACCGTCCAGAGCGGCGTGACTTCTATCAGCACTGAACCTGCAATGTAGTGTTGCCCCAGAGCAAAAGACTCGCCGCGAAGCTGACGCGTTGACAGGTCAGGATTTGCCACCAGCGATACCGGGTCATACATGCCGTTTCGCTGACCAAAGCCATTGTAGTGGTACTCCAGGATGCCACTCATATTGCGGCCGCCCGCCATCCACGAGTAACTGATATTCGTGACAAACTGGAAATAGGTATCAAGATCGGTATCGGTGACGACCAGGTCGGCGCCCCACTGAGCGCCGCCAATGCCGCGACTGAACCCAACGCCAACCACCGTATCCGCATAGTGTTCAGCGACCAACAGGTCAAATTCTGCGTTTCCGGCAAAGCCGTGATACTTGAGAGCTGTGGTTGTACTCGCATGCTCAACATCACCGCCTGGCAGGCTGCGCCGCAGGACGTACGCACCCTGCAAATCGGCGCCACTGTCCTGCAGGTACTGCAAGTACAACATGTCATCACCGGCTTTGTACTCTGTATCCACGGCGGCCGGGTTAAACGGATTGACAAGATCCATTGGCGCATAGAACAAGCCATTGCCCCACGACAGGGCCTGTCGTCCGAATCGCACTACCGCCTTTTCGCCGGTGTACCCAGCCCATAAGCGATCCAGTCGATGCACGATCGCGGTATCGCCCGACTCATCGATGGTGGCAGTAAGATCCAACATCCGGCGATCATCGTTGGGCACGCGCAGCAGTTCACTTTTCAGGAACGCCAACTGATACTCGGCCACGAATGTAAAGCCATTTTTGCGAGTTTGCAGGTTCAGCCGCAGATCGGCTTCAGCGTCGACAGCAGTACTCCCCACCAGGTCCGAAAACACACTATCTGACGAAAAACTCTGCGCGATGAGGCGCAGTTTCGCGTGACCGCCGATTTCGGTTTCTGCTTCGTCTGCGACCGTGAGTGCAGGCAGCAGAATCGCCAGCAACAGTAGCCTATGCAGCGCGCTGGTCGATATCTTCAACGATTTGCCCGTCCAGCATGCGGATAAGACGCTTGGCAAAGGTCATGACACGCTGGTCGTGCGTCGCGATAACGAACGTTGTGCCATGAAGTTCATTGAGCATCTTGAACAGCTCCATAAGCTCGCCCGCCGTTTTCGAGTCCAGGTTGGCTGTCGGTTCATCCGCCAGGACCAGTGCAGGTCGCGATGCGATCGCTCGAGCTACAGCAACGCGTTGTTGCTGGCCACCCGACATCTCCGCAGGCCTGCGACCTTCCAGTCCTTCCAGGCCGACCTCCTTCAAAATCGCGAAGGATCTGTCGCGACGTTTATTCGCCGCCATGCCCTGCACCTGCATGACGAACTCCACATTCTCCTGTGCAGTCAGCACCGGAATCAGATTGTAGGCCTGAAAAACGAATCCGATTTGACGCAGACGCAGGTCAGCAAGATCGCCTTTGCTCATGTTGTCGATCCGCGTGCCTGCGACAATGACCTGACCGCTGTCCGGGATGTCGAGGCCACCAATCGCATTCAGAAGCGTCGTCTTACCGCCCCCGGACGGGGCCGACAGGCAAACAAAGCCGCCCTCTTGTATGTCGATGCTGACATGGTCCAGCGCCTTGATGTCCTGATCACCCTGCCGATAGGTTTTGCACAAGTCGATACAACTTACTGCCGTCATTGTTAGACCTTTGAAATGGCTTCCACCGGCTCATAACGCGATGCACGCCACGCAGGTGAAAGACTTGCTAGAAATCCGAGAATAAGAACCACTGCATTCGCAAGAATCATGTCGTTTGCGTATAAGGCCGGATACAACATGCTCGCAGCCCCCATCATTTCCATACCGTCTGCCACGATAGAAATATCTATGCCGTTTTGCAGCGGCAATATTGTTATGACTGCCAGAACGTTGCCGATAGTCAGGCCGATGGCAAGCAACAACATTGACTCGATAACGATCTGCCCGAGGATACTGCCCGGCTTCATGCCCAGCGCCAGCATCAGCCCGATCTCGCGGATACGTTCAAACACGGCCATCACCAGGGTATTGACCAGGCCGAACGATAGCGCGAGAAATATTACGATCACCCAGATAAGCACAAAGCCATCCATGACACCCATCATCGTACCGAGGTAGGTATTGACGTCGTACCAGCGACTGATTTCGACATTGCCATCAACTTTGCCGACCACAGCATCGTACAACGGATCAACGTTTCTATAGTCATCACCCAGAAACACCACTTCGGTCGTAGCACCTTCAATGCCTAACATCTTCTGCGCGGTTTTCTTGCCCATAAAGACATAGGTCTCTTCCGTAGCGCTGGTGCTCGCCGTAAACAGCCCTACTACTCGCAAGCCCCGGTCCGCGATTTCGTTGTCCGGATCCTGGCTCATGATGACAATGCGCTTGCCGATCTCCGTCTCCAGGATTTCGGCCAGCTTCTCGCCAATGACAATTCCCTTGTCGTCACTGCTTTCCAGAAAGCGGCCCGCAACGTCATCGTAATTGACGAACGACATTTCACGCTCAGAGACCGGATCGATACCCAGCAGCGTGACGCCGCGAGAGTCACGCTCGCTGGTTACTATTGCGGGTACCCGCACCCGGCTTGCCCAGGCTTTGAATTCAGCGTCTTCGAAGCGCGCCGCCAGCTCTGCATCATCCAGGGCGATCAGATTGTTGACGCTGGGATCATCTCGGAACTCCGGGTTGTGCATCTGTACGTGCCCCGGCATTTCCTTGATGCCGTCACTAATCATTTGGTCGACCATGCCACGCGTCAGCGCAGTCATGAATATCATCGCCCATACACCGGTACCGATTGCGGCCAACATGATGAATGTACGTCGATGATTGCGCCACAGATTGCGCCAGGCGAGCATGAACAACACGCGCAACATCAGACCGCCCTCATCGCTTCGACAGGTTTTTGCCAGTGCATGCGCAGCGCTGGATAGCAGGCTGCAAGGATCGTGAATACAAAGACGACCGCCGGTCCTGTGGTCAGCGAAAACAAGGTGAGTGACGGATGCATAGTGGCGGGCAAATTGAATTGAACGGCCATCTCATCCATGCCCGGAATCGAGAAGCCAACTTGTGCCACCCACAGTGTCACTACTGCGCCCGCCAGCATGCCCAGCAGCATGCCCATAAGACCCATTAGCGCTGTTTCGATCAGTACGAGCCTGCCAAGCCGCCCCGGGCGGAGCCCGAGTGCCATCACGATGCCAAACTCATGGGTCCGTTCCAGAACCGACATCAGCTGCGTATTCAGAACACTGAACGACACCAGTATGACGAGCACGAAATACATGAAGAAAGCACTGCTCATGTCGGCCTGGATCGCCTGCCGCACGCCGGGCTGCAAAAGGTTCCAGTCCGGCACAACCAGGTTGCTGCCGGCAGGCAGCATTTTCTGCACATCAATCTGCAGGTCGCCGACATCGTTTAGATCCGCAGCGAAAATACTGATCTGGTGTCCTGCGCCCTGCATATAGAATGTATCGTCAAAGAACTGCAGCGGAATCTCGGCGATGTTTCGGTCGAGGTCGACTACGCCGCTTTCAAAAATTCCCTTTACTGTGGCGACCGCTGCGGCAAAAGACCCATCAACACCGCTACCGAGCAATGTGATCTCGTCACCCAGTCCGACTTTCAGATTTCTCGCGAGGACGCTGCCGACGACGATTTCCGCTGCCGCGATCCCTGAGAAATATTCACCTTCAATAATTAGCCCCGGGACCGTCGAAACTTCGGGCTCAAACCCTGGTTCCACGCCATAGATCATGATTCCGTAGCTGCGCTCTTCACTTGACGCCAGCGCAAACGTGATTCCGCGTGCTGCAACCTTGTTTGATTTCAGGCCGGTTCGCAGCGAATCAGCCAGCGGCACGATATCGGCAACTGTTTGCCGCATTTTTTTGTCGTCAAGATAGCCTGGGGCCTGCACCTGCACATGACCCGTAAAAATTTTGAGCGTGTTCTCGATCATCAGGTCATACATGCCGAACTGGAATGACATCATGAACACCAACAGCACGTTGGAGAACACCATTGCACCGGTCGTCAGCCAGGTACGGCGAGGCTGCCTCCACAGATTGCGCCAAGCGAGTCGGAGGACAATACTCAAGTCTTAGTCTCGTGGATTTCTCAGGTTTGACAACGTGAACATGTTGTCAGCAATTTGTACTTCGTAATCAACGCTATTGACCTTAACTTCGGTCCACTCGTCGGGCGTTGCCACATCATTCATGCGTTGCCGTTTCGCGACTACCCGGCCGCCCATCTCAGCCACCTCGAGTGTTCTCAGTTGTTGCACAAGTTCGCCATCCTGATCATAAAAATCGTGCTCGAGCACAATGTGGTTTTCACTGATCAGCATGACCTCTTTGCCCCAGACGACTGCCGCATCTTCATTGGGTACCGACTGAACCTCGTATACAGTTTCGCCATCGACGACCTCGGTACTCAGCAGTGTGTGCTCGTACTCGTCGACGATGTCGTCTACTTTGGCGATATCCTTGTTGGAAAAGTCTGAGCCCATCCAACTCTGATTCATCATCGACGACGGCACCTTGATGACGCGATTCACTTTCGGCGAGTAAGACCACATGTTGTTGTCATCGATCAGCGTGCCATTGCCGCGGTCCTTTCTGGGCTCGATGATGCGCACCAGGGACTGGTCTTGGCCCTGCGTCCAGGCACGCATTGTCATTGTGCGTTCCCAGTCGGGGCGGTGAATGACCATCGTCATTTCGGTATAGGAGGAGAGTCCGCGCCAATGATCTATTGCCGCACGCACGATGCCACGCGCATCATCATCCGCCAACCCGTTCGCAGAACAGAGCAGCAGCGTCAGCAACAACATTGGCTTTTTCATGACGTATCGGACCGCCTGGCAAGAAGGTGATTCAGTCTATACCACCTTCCGAGCGCCGCGGAATACGTATTGTTCAGGATTCGCCGAGCAGCGTCAGACGACGGCGGTCTCGCCAGAGGATTCAGTTTTGGCGGCTTCCAATCGACTGCGATTCGTTACCATGCGGTCGTACAGACCCGTAATGCACTCGCTGCCGGTTTTTTCGAACGCGAACGGCAGTACCGCATGCACTGCGCAACAAAACGCGGCCTTGAAGAGCGACCAGCTAAAACCGCTGGCGGTGACAAAATGCTCTCCGTAAGTCTCCCCGACTGTGGCCGGATGCTCTGTAAACCTGGCTTTCAGTGACATTAACGATCCTCCCGAACGTTTGCCTATTATTTATCGGCAGAGGCGAACCAATGTTGCGTAATATTGACTAAATATTCACAATATAGGACTATATGTTACGCATTATTGAGTTTTTCGAAACGAATGGACCAAAAAGATCTAAAAATCCTCCGAATCCTTCAGGCCAATGCGGCAATGTCCATGAATGAGCTGGCTGAGCGCTGTGCAATGTCCAAGACCGCGGTCTGGCGCCGGGTTCGGGAGCTCGAGAAAAAGGGCGTTATCCAGGAACGCGTGTCAGTACTTGACGCCGAGGCGATGGGTTTTGGCCTGACAGTTTTCGCCATGGTGCGGACAAACCAGCACAGCGACGAGTGGTTCTCCAAATTCGAGCGCTCGGTGACATCGATCCCCGAGATTCTCGAATTCCATCGCACCAGCGGCGACATTGACTACATGTTGCGAATTGTCGCTCACGATATGCGTCACTACGACGAAGTTTACAAGCGACTGATTCGGGAAGTGGATTTCGCTGACGTGAGCTCGACGTTTGTCATGGAGACTTTTAAGTCCGGTACGCAACTGCCCATTTGAATAGGTGTTTCTCGCAATAGTCCTCGAGGCCCGATTAGCTAGACTGAATTCAGGGCAAAAAGAAGGACAGAAGCATGTTCAGTATTGACGAAATCATGAGCACCAGCCTGATCACTGTGCCGCCGGACGCCACTCTGGCTGAGGCGCGCTCGCTGATGCATGACAATGGAATACATCACTTGCCAGTCACGATTGACGGCAAGCTCGCGGGCCTCGTTACATTGACAAACGTACTGGCCGCGACTGACTCATTCTTGCGTGACGACAAGAGCCGCATTCATGCCAACGACATTAGCGTTAGCGACGTTATGGTGGAAGACGTTGCGACAGTTGACCGTCGCGCCAGTCTCCGACAGGCGGCACTTTTCCTGGAACGTCATCAGATTGGTTGCCTGCCCGTTACAAACGATGGTGAACTTGCCGGCATTATCACGGACACGGACTTCGTCGCAGTTGCTATCAATTTACTGGAACAGCTCGAAGAGCTGGAGCCAACCGAGACCGACTTCGACGACGCCGACGTCGCCTGATCAATCTGATGCAACTGGCTCCGGAGCGTTCTTCAGGGCGTGCTGGGCGTCGCGCTCGGAGCCGATCAGGATTGCGATCCAGCGGGTGCGCTCATCGCTCTCGAGCGCGAGTTTCAAGGTCATCGTAAGCGGCACTGACAGCAACATGCCGACCGGGCCAAACACCCATCCCCAGAATAGCAAGCCGACGAATACAACCAGGGGCGAAATGCCTACGCCGTAGCCAAGCAGGCGTGGCTCAATAAAGTTGCCGAAAGCCACATTGATCGCGGCGAAGCCGATCGCCGTTGCTCCGGCCTCACCGGGTCCCAATTGCACCAGGGCAAGAAGTACCGGTGGTACAGCGGCGATAATTGAGCCAATCGTTGGCACATAGTTGAGGAGGAATGCGAGCATCGCCCACAACAGAGGGAAATCGACGCCAATTGACCAGGTTACCAGCCCTGCACAAATCCCAGTCGCGATACTGACAACTGTCTTGATGCCAAGATAACGCCCGAGATTCTGCAGAAACTCTCGCGGCCCCTGCAACGAATCTGCGCTGCGACCGAACGCGGCTTGTACCTTCACGCCCACGCTGGATGCCTCGAGGAGAATAAAGATCATCGTAAATATGATCAGAAAAGTGTTGGTCAGAACGTCCTTGAGACTGTTCAGAATGGTCGCAACCTGTCCCATTGCCCAGCCGGGGTCGATCATGTCCCCGAGATTCTGGACGGAATCATCGGTGTTGAGGTATTTCAGGACAAACTGTATCGCCCCGTCAACAATCGTATCCAGGCGCGCCTGGTAGCCCGGCAGTGCCGCCGTAAACTCCGCAATCGAGCTGCCAAGAATGGTACCGACGACGGCGAGAATCAGCATGATCATCGTCACAATCATTAGCGCTGCGAGGAAACTCGGCACACGCTTGCTCTGCAACCACAACATTGGACGTACAGTGATCATCGCCAGGAACGCCGCGATCAGGAAAGGCACCAGCAGGACTTTCGCCATCTGCATACCGTAGATGATGACGATAACTGCGGCGGTACTGACGACCGCCGTGCCTTTCTTGCTTCCGAGACGACTCACGGCTGGAATCATCGCACATTAACGAGCGCTTGACTCGCCGGTGTCAATCCTCACCACGGGGCGTGTAGAGGCGGGCCTCTTCTGGCTTGATTTGCTGCACCTTGAATGACCAGCGTGCGAGCGTCGAGCTGATCCGCAACTGGTACTGGCCGCCCTCTTCGAAAAGCTTCAGTCCATTGCCTATACGCTTGGTATGCAGCACCCGGCCCACATGCCGTCCTGTATGCGCTTCAACCAGAGTTACATCGAGCGCCACCATGCTTTCAAAGTCGGCATCGAGCCGCCAGTCCAGCAGCCAGGGAGACTCAACCGTAAAGATAGCCGTAGTCATATTGCCGCTGCCGCGAAACTCTTTCAGCGTATCAGCTGCAGCCGCGCTGCCACACGCAAGAATAACGATAAGGCTTAGTACTGTTTTTCGCATAAAATCTCTACCTGATAGCAGATGATTCCCGCCATCTGATACTTGAGACTATAGTCTGGCCGCAACCACTGTCGCAATACCTTAGATTCGCTACGATCACAGGAGTACTGGGACGATATTAGGTACGGCACGTCCATGTGCCGATTTAGGGGAGTCGTGTGTACGATACTTGTATTCAGGAGACCGACGATACAGGGCACTTATTACGTAATGGTGTCGAAACTGTCTTCCAATGTTTCCGGATGTTTCAGACTGCGGGTCTTTCGCAATCTCGCTCCCATTGCGGCGTTCCGGCGAACTTTTGAGCCAGAAAGTCAATGAAAGCCCGCACGCGGTAGGACAGGTGCCGGGTAGGCGGATACACGGCGTACGCCGGTGATATTGCGAACGTATAGTCGGTCAGGATCGGCACCAGGTTACCGCGGCGTATCGCGTCCGCGGCGATGAATGTTGGTTGAATCACTATGCCAAGGCCGTGTGCCGCCGCATTCGTGAGAAAGTCTCCGCTGCTTGCCCGCATAACGACATTCACCTTCACGGTGTGTCGCTGACCTTCCTTGTCTTCGTAGTCCCAGCGCTCGGGGTCGCTGCGGTTGGTATAGACCAGGCATTCGTGTGCCTGAAGATCGTCCGGTGTCTGCACCGCGCCATGCATGTTCAGATAGTGTGGGGACGCACACACGACTGCGCGGACATCAAAAAGACGTCGCGCTATGAGTGACGAATCTTGCAGGTGCCCGATACGAACCGCGACGTCCACGTTTTCCTCGATAAGGTCAACCTGGCGGTCATTGAGATCGAGGTCGAACTGCACTTTCGGGTGCAGTTTCGAAAATGCCGCGATCGGTCCGCACATGTGACGAACACCGAACGACAACGGCAGGGCGACGCGCAGGCGGCCACGGAGTTCGCCGTGCTCCTGTTGCACGGCGGCCTCAGCCTCTTCGAGATCCGCCAGAATGCGGGTGCTGTGCTCGAAAAAGCTGCGCCCGGTTTGCGTCAGGTTCAGCACCCGCGTCGTCCTGCGCAGCAATTGCACGCCAAGGCGCTCCTCGAGCGCCGAAACCCGGCGGCTGACAGCGGACTTGGCGGCCCCGAGCCGTTCTGCAGCTGCGGTAAAGCTACCCGCCTCGACGACGGCTACAAATGCCTGAATATCCTCGAATTTGTCCATATTGTTGCGTATTTTGAAACAATATAATGCGAATTGCCATCTTTATCCCTATTCAATCAACAGCGAAACTGCACTCTGACAGGCAACACACTGGAGAAAGACATGCCGAAGCAGAAATTGAACGTATTGCAGATCAGCGCCAGCGGGCGCAAAGACGATTCAGCCTCGCGCCAGCTGAGCGCGGACCTGATCGCCGCACTTGAAGACCGGCACGAGTCCGTTGACGTCGTTGCTCGCGACGTTAGCCTGGGCGTGCCCTTCGTCAATGACGCCTGGATTACCGCGAATTTCACGCCTGACGAGCTGCGCACCGAGCAGCATCGTGAGGCGCTCGCCTACTCCGACACCCTGGTCAGCGAACTGCAAGTTGCCGACGTACTCGTGTTCGGTGCACCAATCTATAATTTTTCGATCCCGGCAACTCTGAAAGCGTGGGTCGACATGATCGCGCGTGCCAGGCTGACCTTTCAGTACACAGAGAATGGCCCGGTTGGCCTGCTTGAAGGCAAGAAGGCTTACCTGATTGTTGCGACAGGCGGTGTCCCGGTTGGAAGCCCGGTCGATTTTGCAACACCGTATCTTCGTCACGCCCTGAACTTTGTGGGTATTACCGATATCGAAATCATCGCCGCAGACCGACTTAACAGCAGCGCGGAAGAGTCAATGGACAACGCTCGCGCGAAGATCGCGGAACTGATTCATCTTGGATCCAGAGCAGCCTGAGGAGACAGACATGATTGAAATCATCAAAGCCGATACGCGTGGAAGCGCGGATCACGGCTGGCTCAAAGCCAAGCATACTTTCTCATTTGCTGAGTACCAGAATCCGGAGCGCGTCAGTTTCGGTCCGTTACGCGTCATCAACGAAGATCGAATCGCACCCGGCAGGGGATTTGGCACTCACCCGCATCGAGACATGGAAATCGTCACGTACCCGATCTCGGGCGCGATCGAACACAAAGACAGCATGGGCAACGGAACCGTCATCAACGCTGGCGAAGTTCAGCGCATGACCGCCGGAACCGGCGTTCGACACAGCGAGTTCAATCACTCGCCAGACACTGAACTGCACTTGTTACAGATCTGGATATTTCCGGAGCAAGACGGCCTGGAACCGGGCTACGAACAAACGGCGTTCTCGCGCGAGGACAAACTGAACCGTTTACGCCTGGTTGCATCGCGCGATGGTCGCGATGGCTCCGTGACCGTGCACCAGCATGTCGACCTGTTCGCGAGCGTTATCGAGCAGGGTACTGAGCTGAAGCATTCGATTGCACCGGGGCATAAAGTGTTTGTGCATATTGTGCAGGGCGAGGCCACTGTCAACGGCGAACACGTCAATGACGGCGACGGGATGCAAATAAGCGACGAAACACATGTGAGCATTGCGGCAACCACAGATGTCGAGATTCTGTTATTCGACATGGGCTAATATGCCCTCATGAAGATTCTCACACTCTTGTTTACGGCTTTTGCAATTGTCGCGTGTAGCAGTGGTGGCGGCAGCTCAACGCCTGTCACCCCTGCTCCGCCACCGCCGTCAGGCGTAACGCCGATTTCCACGGTGCAGGGCAGCGGCAATACCAGTCCGTTCGAAGGACAGTCCGTTACGGTAGTTGGTGTCGTCACGGGTGACTTTCAGGACAACGATGCAGATCCTGCGCGCAATCTCGGCGGCTTTTATCTGCAACAGGAAATTGCTGACAATGATCCGGCAACGTCAGAAGGCATTTTCATTTTTGACGGCAACTCAGCCACCCGGAATGTCGATGTTGGCGACCGCGTCGAAGTTTCCGGAGTTGTCAGTGAATTTTTTGGTGAGACACAGATTGCACCTACTTCTGTGACCAGAACAGGAAGTGGCTCGGTACCACCGACCGACGTGAATCTCCCAAGCCCCGCTGTTGTTCTGAACGCAGACGGCGACCCGGTTGCCGAGCTAGAACAGTTTGAGGGAATGCTGGTCAGGTTCCCGCAAAAACTCACTGTCACGAACCTGCGCTTCCTCGAACAGTTTGGCGAGGCTGGCTTGAGCGCAAATGGGCGGCTGCTACAGTACACGAATAGCAATGCACCCGATGCTGCAGCATACGCCGCACACAAAGAGGCGATCGCAGCACGACAAATCGTACTCGATGACGGCCTGCGCTCATCCAACCCTGCCAACATCCTTCATCTTGCGGCTGGTTCATCGGCCGGCTATTCGATCCGAACGGGCGACTCGATAACGGCAGCTACCGGAAACCTTCGTTATGCAAAGGGTAGCGGCGGCAGTGGCATCGAAACCTGGCGGATCATGCCGCGCGAGGCACCTGTATTCGACGACGACAACCCAAGACCCCCGGCACCCGGCATCGCTGGCAGTACACGTGTTGCGAGCTTCAACGTGCTGAATTTCTTTTCAGCGGTTGATACCGGCCAGGCGATCTGCGGCCCGCAGGGGAACGACAACTGCCGTGGCGCAGACAGCGCCGAGGAACTGGCGAGGCAACTGGCGAAAACCGTTACAGCACTCGAAATGATGGATGCGCAGATCATCGGTCTGATTGAACTTGAGAACAATGCTGCGGAGTCGATCGTTATGCTGGTCGATGCTTTGAATTCAAAGATCGGCGCGAATGATTACGCATTCGTCAATACGGGTACGATCAACGACGACGCAATCAAAACCGGCTTCATCTACAACACCGGGGCGGTGCGACTGGCAGGGGCGTTCGCAATACTGGATTCAAGTGTGGATCCGAGATTCGCCGAGAGTCGTAATCGTCCGGCCCTTGCACAGGCGTTTGAGATTATTTCGTCGGGCGCAGTGTTTTCAGTCGTCGTCAATCACTTCAAATCGAAAGGCTCTTCGTGTGACAACGATGGTGACCCTAATACGAGCGATGGCCAGGGAAATTGCAATCAAACCAGAACAAACGCAGCCGCTGCACTGGCTGACTGGGTTGCAACAGACCCGACCGGCAGTGGTGACCATGACTACCTGGTCATAGGTGACCTGAACGCCTACCTGATGGAAGACCCGCTCGTCGCGATGCGCAACGCGGGCCTCTCCAATTTGCTCGACAGTCAGGCCACACCGTATTCATTCGTTTTTGACGGGCAGGCAGGTGCACTGGATCATGCCCTGGTGTCTGCCAGCCTCGTCAACCAGGTTGCGGGCGTCACTGAGTGGCACATCAATGCGGATGAACCACAGCTACTCGACTACAACCTGGAGAATGGCCGGGACGCCACGCTGTTTGATGCCAACGTGCCGTACCGAGCCTCCGATCACGATCCCGTAATTATCGGCCTCGACCTGACGAACTGACTATTCAGGTTTGCGAAATTTAAGCGTCATGCGGTTTGACTCGCCGACTGCAGTCAACTCCGCAAGGAGCTCCGGGTTGTCACGACTGGTAGCCAACGACGGCGGCAAACGCCAGACGATGTCGTCCTCAGCAGGTTGATCTGCCGGATTCTCATTGACCGGACTCTCCGCGACGAACTCGAATCCTGCTTGCTCGATGGCGGCAATAACAAACGCCTTCTTCAAGTAGCCATGACTACCGTCAGCAAACGAGTCCGGCATTTCGTCACGGGCTTGATGCTGCACGACACCGAAAGTGCCACCCGGCTTTAGTAGTTTGAAAGCATTCTCAAGCGCGATCGACAGAAAATCCCCCTCGGACTCGAAGCGCGCCAGGTTGTGCAACACGCGCGTGAAAAAGACCGCGTCGGCGGTGCCAGCCAGGTCATCCGGCATGGATCCGAAATGGAATCCAGTCGCTGACGCACCGTCTTCACCCGCCCACTCCGCAGCGTCCGTGACAAAGTCGGTCGTCCAGGTTTCTTTTTTCGCAATAAATTCGTCCGTGCCGAATGGGAACAAGCGGTACATATCGAGTGCGTAGTCCGCACCAATTACTCGGCCATCGGCGCCCAGGTAAGGCAGCAGGATCTTGGTGTAATAGCCGCCACCGGGAAGGCCTTCAACAACTGTCATGCCCGGCTCGATGCCAAAGAACTCGATCGTTTCCTGCGGGTGCCGGTATTGGTAACGAGCCTGGGCCTCCTCGGGCTGGGCAGTAAGAATATCCATGAGACGTGTGTTGTTGCCAGAATCGACACCACTCTCCACCACTTCCGTCGTTGTCGTGTCTGTTGATTCATTTGCCGGCTGGCAGGCAGCCAGTGCCAGTGCCAGTGCCGCCAATACCGCGATAGCTAGTCTCATGTTTATCCCCAATGCTGTTTGCTGTCTGCTGAAATTATCGATTTAGTCCAGGCCGCGCAAGACTTCGTGCGTACTGGCGCGAACATTTTCCAATGCCGTGATAATCCTGTCCTTGGCATTTACATCATCACCCAGAGCCTCTCGGTCGGCGTTCCAGACGGTGTAGAGCGAATCGGCCATAACAGGAACCCCTCCAGACGCCACTTGCGAAATATCGCGAATGGTCAGGACCTTCGCCCATCCGGCGCGAAGTAATGCGTCTTTTTCCTCGGACAAACCGTAATGGCAATCCATCGTGATCTGCTGCAAGTCTCCGAGCATCAGCAACAACTCGATAGTCACAAGACGCTGATTGCGATTGTGCTCGCTCGCCTCATTGCGCCAGGTATTGTACCCAAGGCTGGTTATCGCTATCGCCAGACTGATTAGAGCAACGCTGTTGCGGCGCAGCTGTTCTGTGATTGTCGACTTCTTGTTCATATACGTCTATGGACCTCAACAGGCTCGATTTTATTTCGTCACTTGCCAGAGTTTTGCCACGCCGTTGCGCCCCAACCACAATAGCAAGGCCACAGTCAGCATGCCGCAGACGGCAATGCTGGCCAGAAAGAACAGGTAGTTCTGATGGCCCACAATGCCAGGATTGGCGTCGAGAATACGGCCACCGATCGGCGCAAAGAATATATCAGGCGTGTACCCGATCAGGGAGATCAGCCCGACCGCTGCACCGGTGTGGTGAAGTGGTGTCCGATTCTCCTCAAGCAGTGCGAAATAGATACCGCGCAATGCGTAGACAAATATATAGGTAAGGAAGAAGTTGATATAGATAAGGCTCAGACCCGCGCCATCCGGCGTTAGTGTAGACCAGACTCCGTATGACACCGACAACACCACGAACATCGCCAGCAACGATCGCGTAGCGTTAAAGCGATCAGCGATCAGTCCCGCAATTACGGCAGCAATCGGTCGGGTCCATGCGCCAAAAGATGCCAGTCGAGCACCCTGCACTTCGTCCATTCCGAGTACCTGTACGGCATACAGCGAATAATTGTCGAGGCCCTTGTAGCCGCAGTAGGCGCAAATAATAATCGCGGCTGTGATCCATACAACCGGGCGACCGATAACAAGCCCCATCCCGGCCAACGGCCTGAAAGACGCGCCTTCATTGCGTTCATCTGGCGCTATTGAAATCCAGACGAAAGCCGCAGTCAGCAAGGTCAGCAACGAGTAGAAAACGACGACAGCCCGGAAACCGGCGAGCCGCTCCTCATCGGTCGCCAAGTTCGCATCGTCCGGCATATAAAACGCCAGCAAACTGACTGCAACGGCCGCTACCGATGCTGCCACGAGGCCACGCCCGCCTTCAAGAATGCCGAAAGCAGTACCTTGCGTCGACGTGCCACCCCAATCGCGCGTCGCGCGTATCAGTGCGCCCCAGAACAGAATGATCGTCGATACACCCCAATACCCGTATAGCAATGCCATCTGCATCGGGCCTGGAATCGTCAGCATATACAGGCCGCCGACCGCAGTAGCAACGAGAGATACGGTCATCAGCGACCGCGCCGAAAAATGATCGGCAGTCGCGCCTCCGGGAAAATACGACAACATTGCAGCGATGCCATAGACCGCGAACATGTCACCGAGCTGCGTGTTCGAAATATTGAACACCTCCAGCATCGTGGGTCTAAAAAACCGTGGGACATTGAATGCGAGCCCAAAAACCAGTTCGCCGGCGACAACGAGTGCCAACATCATCAGGATTCGCGGGGTTTTAATAAGGCAGCTCCAGTTGTGTGTCGCAGGAGTATACTGAACTCAGGAGAGTATCGATGGTGAAAGCCGCATTAGTTCGCTCTTGCCTCAGTCTGGCCACACTTCTCGCCATACTGCAGCTGACCGCATGTGTTGGCCAACCACCGCCGAAAGACCCTGTCTGCAGCATGGGCGCGACCCTGGTTTGCGTGGAGCGTATGGGCAAGATTCACAAGTGTACCTGTCAGAGTAAAGAGTCCATGCAGGATATTCTGGAGCCGAACAAACTCTAGCTTCGCAAGCGGTAGCCCGTCTTGAATATCCAGCGGACCACCAGCAGACACGCCAGCAGGAATCCGACGGTAATGCCCAGACTGAGCCCGACGGCCACATCTGCGTTTTCGTAGAAGCTCCAGCGAAAGCCACTAATCAGGTAAACCACCGGGTTGAACAGGCTGATTGTCTGCCACGCGGGCGGTAACATGCTGATCGAGTAAAATGTGCCGCCGAGAAACGTTAGCGGCATGATGATCAGAATCGGCACGATGGTCAGCTTCTCCCATCCTGTCGCCCAGATGCCGAGAATGAAACCGAACAGGCAAAACGAAATACACGTCAGCAGCAAGAACGTGATCATCACGAACGGGTGTGCAATTTGAATATCGACGAACAGACTGGCCGTCGCGAGAATAATTGCGCCAATGATGACCGACTTGGTCGCCGCCGCGCCGACGTAACCCAGTATGACTTCGCCATAGGATACCGGTGCCGATAGCACCTCAAAAATCGTACCTGTAAATTTTGGAAAATAGATCGCGAAAGATGAATTCGAAATACTCTCGGTCATGATCGACAACATGATCAGACCCGGCACAATGAATGAGCCATAACTCACGCCGTCAATCTCGGTGATTCGCGAGCCGATGGCAGAACCAAAAATCACGAAGTACAACGACGTCGACAGCACCGGTGCAACGATACTCTGTACGGCAGTACGGAACATCCGTGCCATTTCGTAGCGATAGATCGCTTTGATTGCGTGAAAATTCATTAGTCTCTGTTTACCAGGTCCACGAAAATATCCTCCAGGGAACTCTGCGACGTTTGCAGGTCATTGAAATGCAGGCCTGCCGCCTGTAACTCTTTTAGCAATGCAGTAATGCCAGTGCTTTCCTGCTTGGTATCGTAGCTGTAGGTGAGATCGCGGCCACTGTTACCAAGCTCCAGCGAAAAGTCGCTGAGCGATGCCGGAATCGCAGCGAGGGTCTCTGAAAGGTGCAATACAAGCTCTTTCTTCCCGAGCTCATGCATCAGCCTGGTCTTGTCCTCGGTAAGGATTATCTCACCGTTGTTAATCACACCAACGCGGTCGGCCAGTTGCTCGGCCTCCTCGATGTAATGCGTCGTCAGAATCACCGTCGCGCCCTCGTCGCGCAGCGCAGCCACGACATTCCACATATCCTGCCGTAGCTCAACGTCAACCCCCGCCGTTGGCTCGTCGAGGAACAGCACCTCCGGCTCATGTGCGAGTGCCTTGGCGATCAGAACGCGGCGTTTCATGCCGCCCGACAACTCCATGCACGGCGTGTCCTTCTTGTCCCACAGCGATAAGGATCGCAGCACCTTCTCGATCTGTTGCGGCCCGGGTGGTTTGCCAAACAGGCCACGACTGAAGCGACAGGTGTTCCAGACCGTCTCGAAAGACTCGGTCGGCAGTTCCTGTGGTACCAATCCGATCCTGGAACGTGTTACCCGATAGTCGCCATCGATATTGTGGCCGTCGACGAGCACCTCGCCCGAGGTGCCATTGACGATTCCGCAGACGATATTGATCAAGGTCGTCTTGCCCGCGCCATTCGGCCCGAGCAACGCAAATATCTCGCCGCGCTGAATCTCGAGGTCAACATCTTTGAGGGCCTGAAAACCACCGGCATAGTGTTTGTTCAGTCCCGAAATAGAAATCATTGCTGTCATTCGCCAATCATACCCACGTCTCAGCCCACCAATCTAATTTTGTTGCTGCCGTAATACTGCGCAGTGCGGACCGGTCCCCTGTCTTATGGCGAGAATATTCCTGTACATAGCCCTGGCGCTGGTGTTCATTGCAGCTGTTTTACTATGGTCCAACCGGCCGCGCCGATTCCTGATCGAGGCGGATATTCCGTCTGATTTTCCGGAACAGGGTTTCTCGCACGACAGTTTCGAGGCGCTCCTGCAGAGCTACGTTACGGCTGATGGACAGGTCGACTATGATCGCTGGCAGCGGTCCACGGAATCTGTAACCGTGCTTGAACGCTACCTGGCCGCTGTCGCCCGCTTCAGCCCGGACAACACTCCGCTGCGCTTCCCCAGTCGCAATGACGAACTCGCCTACTGGATGTACGGCTATAACGCATATGTCATCCGCGCTGTCCTCGAGCACTGGCCACTCGACAGCGTCACCGACGTCAAGGCGCCCATTGAAGCAGTGACAGGACTTGGCTTCTTCTACCAGCTGCGATTTCAATTCGGTGGTGAATTCCTGAGCTTGCTGGCCGTAGAGAACAGGAAGATTCGCGCACGCTACCGAGACGCGCGCATACACTTTGTCCTCAACTGCGCCAGCGAGAGCTGCCCGATTGCCAGGCCGGAATTGCCGACCGGAGAAGCGCTCGAGGACCTTCTAAGTTCCGCAACGACCGAGTTCATTAACGACAGCAGGAACATTAAGGTTGACCACGACAATCGCAGCATTCGACTTTCGACTATATTCAAATGGTATGAAAAGGACTTCCTGAATGAGCTGCACAATGCCGGCGTATCATCCTCAGGTGGATTGTTCGACTATGTGTTGCGCTATGCGGACGAAGCACTCGCGGCCGATCTACGTGCGGCCGAATCATACGAGATCACGTTCGCAGATTACGATTGGTCAATTAACGCAACACCACAACCATGATCACGTTTTGGCATTACAGGGCAAGCATCTCAACAAGCTTGCACACCGTTCGCCAATTTCGAGCCGTTACTTCCACGCCCAGGCAACGATCCGCATTTGCCGCAATCTTCGAGCGCGCTAGGCCATCGGGGGCGAGTAAATAGAACGCATTTTCGGTCAACGCATAGCGCTCAGTATCGGCAGCCAGCGACCGCAAGCGATCATGATCCGGAGCACTGGCTCGCTCAATAAGAAAAGAAACGTGCAACGAATTCGCCTCGACTGGCTCGTTCTTGAACGGGTTGGCAGCAGCGATTTGAGCGAACACTTCTCCGCGTAACACCAAAACTGTCGGCCGAAACCCGAAACCATGCTCAATCGACGTTGCGATCTGCAGGTCGAGACCGTTTGCTTCGCCGTCAAAATCAAACACGGCGTTACCGCTCTGTATATAGCTTGTGACATTGCTGCAACCCAGCGTTTCAAGCAGATCGCGCAACGCCTGCATTGGCAACTTGTTATGACCACCAACGTTGATGCCACGCAGCAGGACGACATAGCGAGCCATGCAAATTACAGCCGCAAAGTATCGGCGTAAGCGAACAGGCCGGCCGACCCGCCTGTATGCAGGAAAACGATCTTCTGCCCTTTTTCGAAGCGACCCTGGCGAACGTAGTCAATCATCCCGGCCAGCGCCTTGCCACTGTATACCGGATCAAACAAAAGACCTTCTAGGCGCGCCAACATAAGAACGGCTTCATTCATCGCCGCCGTCGGCACGCCATAACCCGATCCGATGTAGTTGCAGTCCGCGACAATATCTTCACGGCGCACACAGCCAGGCGCGTCGACGAGCTCGGCTGTTTCGCTCGCTAAGCTGTAGACGCGTTCCTCCTGCACATCCTGCGCTGCGTTAACACCGAAGCCGAGAATCGGCAGATCGCTGCCACTGCCGCGGATGCCGACAGCCAGTCCGGCATGCGTGCCGGCGCTGCCAGTCGCCGTCACCAGATGGTCGATCGCGAGTCCTTGCTCGTTGAACTGCTGCAGTAGCTCGATGCCACAGCCGACATATCCCAGCGCACCAACACTATTCGAAGCACCGCCCGGAACAATATATGGCGTGCCACCGTTGGCCGATACCTCGTCTGCGACCATCGCCATCGCGGCATCGAAATTGGTGCCACCCGGGTACTCCCGCAGGTTGGCGGCGAAAATCCTGTCGAGCAATACATTGCCCGAGCTTGTATACGTCTCACTGGGATGGCCGACGCGATGTTCGAGCAATACCTCACACGCCATCTCGAGCTTGCAGGCTGCGGCTGCCGTTTGCCGTACATGATTCGACTGAATGGCGCCGACGGTGATGATCGTGTCCGCACCACGACTCATGGCCTCGCCCATCGAGAACTCGAGTTTTCGCGTCTTGTTGCCGCCCGTGGCCAATCCCGTGCAGTCGTCTCTCTTCACGAAGATGTCCGGTCCGCCCAGGTGTTCGGTCAGTCTGGGCATGTGTTCCAGCGGAGTCGGCAGGTGCGCGAGAGCGACACGTGGAAAAGCATCAATTTGCATAGGATATCCTGAATATTCTAGTCATCGCGTTCAGCCCTGGCCGACGCAACCGTCAGTTTGGCGAGCTCGTCGGTGGAGGATACGAACGCCACATCGAACATCGATTCATTAAGCACCAGCGGAAACTCTGTACAGGCCGCGATCAACACCCTGGCGCCGCGAGCGATCAGGGCATCAGCCAGCGCGCGAAGCCCGCTTACCACCTCTTCTGACTTGTCGCCGGCCTTGATCCGGCCGACCCATTGCATAGCCTCGCCCAGCTCATCCGGAGTTTGCTGAATGACAGGCCGAGCAACTTCCGCCAGCGCCTGTTGATACAAGCCCGCCGCGAAACAGCCAGGCGTCGTCATCAGGCCAACCGGACTGTCCGGGCCGCTACGTTGCAGCGCGGACGATACCGACACATCGATGATACTGACGAACGGTATCGTTATCGCCGCAACGATGTCGTCCTGCCACGCATGTGCAAGATTGCAGGGCATAACAATGAAATCTGCACCGGACTGTTCCAGCTTTGCCGCAATCGCCGCCATTACCGGACCGGGGTTTTCACCCTCTCCCCGAATCGCGCTCTGGCGACTCGGAATAACCGGATCGTGTGCGACCAGCATGCGGATGTGATCCTGGTCGGTTGTCGCGGGTGTATTAGCAAGCACGCTCGACATGAAGTCGACCGTTGCTTCCGGACCCATACCGCCTATCACGCCAACCAGTTTGTCGTCTGCAGACACATCGCCACCGCATTTGAGCACGCGGCGGCTATCTTACACCGGTTCGATCAGATCGTTACGGGTTTCAGGCTACCGTCAGTCGCACGCAGCATTTGAGATGACTCCAGATCGACCTGATTTCTGCCTGCACGTTTTGAACGATACAGTGCACGATCCGCACGCACGATGATGTCCGACATGCAGGAGTCTTTTGCCGATATCGTCGCGACACCGAAGCTCGCAGTCATTGGCAAATTCTCACCATCCAGCAGCATCGGCTGTGAGTCAATTTTCGCTCGCAACTCATTCGCAATTTGCATCGCCGCGCGCAGCTCCGTGCCCGGAACGATGAGCGCGAACTCCTCACCACCCACACGTGCCAGAATATCATTGGCCCGTCGACCACTATTGAGCACGTTGGCAAAATGCTCGAGCGCAGTATCGCCGGTCGCATGCCCATACTCGTCGTTGATGAACTTGAAGCGATCAATATCGGCCATGACCACGGACACGGGTAAGTCGGACCTGCGTGCCTGTGCGAATGCCGCGGCCGCTTGATCATTGAATCCACGACGGTTCAACAACCCGGTCAACTCATCGCGCACCGCGATTTCTTTCATCTGCTCTGAAATATCCGACGCCAACATGAAGATAACGAACATACCCATCGCCATATAGCCGGCAGGCAGCGTCAGAAAATTGTAGTGCACGTACAGACTCAGATACGCCTCATCTCCAACCGGACCTTGCAGCACTGCCATGCCCGCGGCGATTCCCTGCGTCAGTCCAAACACGACCATCGCTGATGCGGCCGCCCATTCTGCCGGACGCGATGCTTCGCGGTGGCGAATAATCATGAGTGCCGACAGAAACAATGTCCCGGCTGCGGCGGCGGGCACCAGCGCCATCCTGAACCCGGTATGCGGGTCTACGACCGTGGTCCAGACGATGGCAGCATAGACCAGCGCCGCAAACGGCCAGAGGTTTTCAGGCAGTCGCTGACAGTCTGTTCGCTGGCAATGACCGCGTATCCCGAGCGTTATCAGAATCAATGCGAAGGCATTCACCGTCAACCAGTAGGCCTCGTGGCTGGGAAATACGCCGGATATGAGATTGAGGAACCACTGGCAGGTAGCCCCCAGAAACCCCAGTGACCAACTCAGCGCATGGGGCTTTTCACCCATAGTTTTCCAAGCGATAAAAAATATAATCGACAGGGTCGCGCTGGCAAACATCATGGCGACAATTATGTAGAAAACCTGCGAGTTCATCGGCTGCGGTGCACGATTAGCTTGGGGAAAAACATTTTGCCTGTGGCACGGCGTCAATTAGTTGACGTGGCGCACATTACTTTCATGCTGAACACGCCAGACGCAATTATGATATGACTGATCAATTTTCTGTCCGGACATCTCAGGGCGCGTCACGACTGGGCTGCAGGCCAAACGAGCGACGCTGAATCAGTACCTGACAGTGGCCGATTTCACCTGCGCAAACAGCTCGTCGCCAACAGCAAGATTGAGTTGCCGGACTGAGCGATTGGTAACGCGAGATATTAGTGAGTCCTGTCGGACACTTACCTTCACCAGCGCCGTTGCAACACTTTCGGGCACGATTTCCACAATTTTCGCCGGCAGGATGTTCAATATGGAACTTGCCGAGGGAAGCTCCCGGGTCAAACTGACATCACTCGCTCGTATGCGCAGGCGAATCGTATCGCGGCCAACGTCTCCAGGAAGGAATAGTTCGCCGCCTGAAATCGCGACTGTGCTGAGATCAAACTCTGCATCGTATCGGACTCTCTTCGCGTCGAGCGCGACGCCGGAATTGGCGCCGCCCAGTTGCGGTAAATCAAGCCTGCCCAGCACAGTGTGCAATTCGCCTTCCGCTACGATACGACCAGCCTGGAGAATCAACAGGTGGTCGCAGAGCCGGCAGATTTCGTCGATGCTGTGACTGACATAAAGCATTGGTATCGACAGCTCAGCGCGCAATCGGTCAAGATACGGCAACACATCATCTTTACGTCGCTGGTCGAGCGCGGAGAGGGGTTCGTCCATCAGAATGAGTTGCGGCGATTGGCACAGCACTCGTGCGATAGACACGCGTTGCGCCTCGCCGCCGGACAGCGACGCTGGCATTCGATGCATCAGCGCTTCTATGTCGAGCAGTTGAATGATCTCGTCCGGCGCCGATGTCGCCGCTGCGCACCTCTTGAGCCCATACTCGATGTTTTTCCGAACCGTCAGGTGTTCGAACAATTGTGGTTCCTGAAAAACGTAGCCGATTCGACGTTCGTGAATCGCTCGATCGTCGGGTGACTCCGAGGACTCCAGGCCTGCAACGCAGCGCAACAATGTCGTCTTCCCCGATCCCGATTCGCCAAACACGCCGGTCACCCCGGTCGCCGGAATCGAGACGTCCACCGACAACGAGAAACTGTCCTGCTGCAATGTATGCCTGAGTTGTAGTTGACTCATCGAGATTGCCACCGGCGATTCACAACAAACATGCTGAACAGGACGATGAACGCGAAAGCTATCAGCACAAGCGACAGTTGGTGCGCCGCAGCGTAATTGAGCGTCTCTACGTGGTCATAGATAGCAATACTGATAACACGCGTCTCTCCCGGAATATTGCCTCCAACCATCAGTACGACACCGAACTCGCCGAGTGTATGGGCAAAGCTCAATACGGCTGCGCCCAGAAAACCTCGAACGGACAATGGCACCGCCACTGAGAAAAAGGCGTCAAGCTTTGTCGCACCCAGCGTCCAGGCTGCCTCGAGGTTCTTCGCGGGCAACGACTCAAAGGCGTTCTGCATGGGCTGTATGGCGAATGGCAAACTGTAGACACATGACGCTATGACTAACCCGGCGAACGAAAACGTCAGCGTGTCGCCGGTGAGTTGCAGCCACCAGCCGCCCACGGTCCCGCCCGGTCCGAGCAGTATCAAGAGATAGAACCCCAGCACGGTTGGTGGCAAGACAATCGGCATCGCAACGACCGCCTGCACCACGGGCTGCCAGCGCGAGCAGCTGCGCGCAAGCCACCAGGCGAGTGGCGCGCCGCAAACTATAAGGATCAACGTAGAAAACGCGGCCAATTGAACAGACAGCCATAACGGCCCAAAGGACAACGCGCTATCGGCCACTGCATCCACGTTACGGCACCGTGTAGCCGCGGCTGACAAGAATCTCGGTCGCTCGCTTGCTACGCAAGAATTCAAGAAACGCCCGCGCGTTCTTCGGCTGCCTGCTTCGCTGCAGGATTATCGCCTGTTGATTGATAGCCGAGTACAGATCCGCAGGTATTGGCCAGAAGCAGGTCGCCTGTTGACCTCTGTCTCCCTTTACCTGGGATAACGCAACCAGACCGAAAGTCGCATTGCGGGTTACAACAAACTGCAGGGTCTGTGAAATATTCTCGCCTAGCACCAGCCGGCCAGCCGCATTGCTCCAGTGACCCGCAGCAGTAAGGTACTGTTTTGCCGCCCGGCCGTAGGGTGCGATCTGTGGGTTGGCGATCGCAAGGTGACGGTATTGCCCACTCGCAAATACCTCGACGCAATCACTTTCACTGGGTTGCGGGGTAGCCGACCATAACACCAGCGTACCGCGCGCGTAGGTAAAACGGGAATCGCGTAACGCAAGCCCCTCTTCTTCCAGCTTTCGTGGCCGCGCAACATCCGCTGCCAGGAACACATCATAGGGCGCGCCGTTCTGAATCTGCGCATACAGTTTCCCGGTCGACCCTGAGCTCAAGCGGACAGCAGTGCCGGTTACAGCAGCAAACTCGTCACCCAGCTCTTCAGCCGCGGACAGAAAGTTGCTTGCGACCGCCACAGTCAGTGGTTCGGCAGCACTCGCAATCGCCGGCAACAGAAACAACACACAGAGAAGTCGCAACACCGCGAATGCTACACCGCTTGCTGCGCTTTCTTCTGCCGACGGTACTGATGCAATAGTGGCTCAGTATAGCCGGAAGGCTGCTCGCAACCTTCGAACACCAACGCGCACGCAGCTCTGAAAGCGATACTGTTATCGTAGTCATTACTCATACGCTCGTATGATGCATCACCGTCATTCTGATTGTCGACGACCTCAGCCATGCGCTTGAATGTCTCCAGTACCTGCTCCCGGGTCGTAATGCCGTGCAACAGCCAGTTCGCTATGTGCTGGCTCGAGATGCGCAGCGTTGCCCGGTCTTCCATCAGGCCCACATCCTCTATGTCCGGTACTTTGGAACAACCAACGCCCTGATCGATCCAGCGCACCACGTAACCGAGAATACCTTGTGCATTGTTATTGAGTTCGGCCTGAATCTGCTCCGCAGGAAGGCTCTGCATGTCATTGCCAAGCGGCGGTGTCAGGATATCCTCGATGCTCGCTATCTCGCGCCCGGCAATCTCGCGCTGGACGCTGCGAACGTCCACAGCATGATAGTGCATGGCATGCAATGTGGCCGCAGTTGGCGACGGCACCCAGGCGCAGTTAGCACCAGCCTCTAGGTGGGCCTGTTTGCTATCCATCATCTGCAGCATCTCGTCTGGTTTCGGCCACATGCCCTTGCCGATTTGTGCCTTGCCTGGCAAACCGCAGCGAATACCCACATCAACATTCCAGTTTTCGTAGGCCAGGATCCAGGGCTGCAGCTTGATCGCCTCTTTTGGCAATACAGCACCGGCGTGCATGCTGGTATGAATCTCATCGCCCGTGCGATCCAGAAAACCGGTATTGATAAAAGCGACCCGATGTTTTGCAGCTGCAATACAGGCCGGCAGGTTCGCGGTCGTGCGGCGCTCCTCATCCATAATGCCCACTTTTATCGTGTTCGGCTGCAAGTCGAACAATGCCTCTACGCGACCGAACAAGGTGTCTGTGAACGCAACCTCATAGGGGCCATGCATCTTCGGTTTTACGATATAGATGCTGCCTTCGCGGCTGTTGGGCTGGTAGTCGTCGCGCCTGCGGTCTGTCATCGCACATGCCGTAGTAACGATTGCGTCCAGGATGCCTTCGAACACCTCTTTGCCGTCAGAAGTAATAATTGCATCCGTCGACATCAGGTGCCCGACATTGCGCACCAACAACAAACTGCGACCCGTCAGAGTCAGGTCATCGCCGTTCGCCGCCGTGTACGTGCGATCGGTCGCAAGTTTGCGCGTCAAGGTTTTGCCCGCTTTCGAAAACTCTGCCGTCAAAGACCCCTGCATGAGGCCGAGCCAGTTTCGATAAACGCCAACCTTGTCATCAGCATCGACGGCCGCAACAGAGTCTTCGCAGTCCTGAATCGTTGTGATCGCCGCCTCCAGAACGACGTCAGCAAGATTCGCTGTCGCCTCCTTGCCTATGACGTGTTGCGGGTCGATTTGCAGCTCGATATGCAGACCATTATTACGAAACAGGTAACTGCACTTGTCCTCGGAACCGCTATAACCGACGAACTGCCCTGGATCTTGCAACGTAACGGCAGCGCCCCCGGCCTGTGCCGCAACGAGATTTACTGCATCGCCGGAATGGTCAAGACCATAGGAGTTAACATCGCCGTGACTGATTCCGTCCAGCGGGAGTGCGCGGTCGAGAAACTCCGTGGCGTAGCTGATAACAGCAGCACCACGCAGCGGATTGTAGCCACTGCCACGATCTCGTCCATCGTTCTCAGGTATTACATCCGTGCCATACAGCGCATCGTAAAGACTGCCCCAGCGAGCATTCGCCGCGTTAATCGCAAAGCGTGCATTACTGACCGGAACAACCAGCTGTGCGCCTGCAACTTCAGCAATTTCGGCGTCCACATTCGCTGTTTCGATTTCTGTGAACGTATCGGCCGCTTTCAAATAGCCGATACTGTGCAGGAACTCGACATAGCCCGCGTCGTTCAATTCCTCGTTCGCATGCGATTTGTGCCAGGCATCGATCTTCGTCTGCAAGTCATCGCGTATCTTGAGCAGCTCACGATTGACGGGGGTCAGGTCTTCAATAATCGACTCGACACCGCTCCAGAACGTTGCGACGTCATAGCCAATCGCGGGCAGCAACTCCGTTTCGACGAACTCACGGAAGACAGGAGCAATTTGCAGAGTCCCGGTGGGACAAGGTTCATCATTCGACATGGTTTAACAGCCATTGTTTGCTTGTAGGTATGGGACGCGGACCAGTATCTGTGCCCGGAGCCAAGCATACATACCCTCGGCCTTCGCGGCACGACCCAAATCGCTTCTGCCGTGACGTAATTTACGGTCGGCAAGAATGTCATATGGGTTGCTTTGCGGGCTATACTACTAATCTATGGTATAAATTTTTACAGAAAAAATTTCACACTGTTAGTTTCACATATCGCGGAGTTCCTGTTATGCAACACGGTCTGAAGCGCAAGGCGCATTTTCTTGGCACCAAGATAAAGAGTCTGAGAAAACGCAACCGGCTCACACTCGAAGACCTGTCTGTTCGCTGCGTTCAGATCGACGCCGAAGCAGGCCCGTCCGTGTCCTACCTGTCGATGATAGAAAACGGCAAGCGGGTACCATCGGAGCGGCTGCTGGAGATCATTGCCGAGATTTTTCAGAAAGAAACCAGCTGGTTTTTTGACGAGTCGATGGAAGATGAATCGATCGACACAGCGCCAAAAGCTGCCGTGCATGGCATGCCACTTGAACCCGGCTTTCTTTTTTCCGAGAGCTCGATGCAACTGGTGATTCCGGAACTGCTTGCACAAACCGGAACCACGGGACGGCAGTTCGCCCACCTTCTCATCCGCGCCCACCAGGAAGCTAACCAGAATCGCTTCCCGGATATCGAACGAGCCGCTGAGAGCGTTGGCGGCAAGCAGTTTCCGCTGCATGTC
The DNA here is from genome assembly GCA_022600955.1 of Gammaproteobacteria bacterium. Classification (GTDB taxonomy): domain Bacteria; phylum Pseudomonadota; class Gammaproteobacteria; order Steroidobacterales; family Woeseiaceae; genus UBA1847. The sequence continues at coordinate 385,677 of JAHZJK010000024.1, read as the reverse complement.
GAGGATGTTCTGGATATCGCAAAGCGCCTGGGTCTGACGATCAAGTGGTTCGACAAGAACTCTTTCAAGGATCGCGGCGATACTGATACACCATTGAATACATTGGTGCGATCGTTCTATGACGCTCCCGGTACCGTCTACCTGAACCGATCGCTTGAAAGCACGCCTGCAAGACTGAAATACGATCTCGCAAATCACATAGCGCACAAAGTGCTGCACGATGGTGACGGCGCAAGGGCACCGCAGGTGTCCGGCGGTCGTGTTACCGGTCGGCGGCATGACACGAACTCGCCCAACCTTGATGCCAAGGACGTGCTGTTTGCGTGGCGGGATTTCGAGTGCAGCTATTTTGCTGCGGCGCTGCTTGCACCAAAGACGCCATTTCGGCAGTTCCTTGCGAAGCACTCATACGCGATTGATACAGGTGACAAACTCGATCTGACCAAGACGCTCGTCATGCGCCGCATGTCGAGCGTTTCGCCGTATCCACACTGGCACTATTTCGATGCTTATCCGCCCGGCCATCTTCGCGCCGTGTATCGCGGTAATGGCATCCCTTTGCCTTGGGGCAATATGCGGCTGGTCTCCGACCCGTGCCAGCACTGGGCTGTGTTTCGAATGCTCAACACGCGCTCGACGAAGCCGTCATCACAGATTTCCGTCCTGCGCAGCGGTGACGACAAGCGTCTTTATTGCTGCCAGTCCATCCGCAGTAAGGATGCGGCCGGCAATCCACACGTCCTGTGCGCCGGCGTTGACCTGGCACCCGCATTGGCGGCACAGAATATCGATGCAATGAAAACGATCGATATGATCGAGGCAAGCTGCAATCGTGGCGGTGGTTCTGCTGCTATTCCAACTGAAGCCAGGGAGCAGCTGGAAAGTATCGGCAAGATACTCAATATCGGCTGGATCGCCGAGGGCGCGAAAAAGGAAGCGACTATTATTTGTCAGCGCAGCTCAAACTGCCCGCGCGACAAACATTGCCTGGGCAAACAGCAGCCCAGGTTAAAACCGCAGATCGATGAAATCCGCGACGCGATTGTCAGCTGAAGACTATGCGCAAGGCGACGTACGGCCCCACATGTGTCAGCAGCAACGCAAGTTTGTACTGGCCCAGCAGTCGATACATGATTTTTTCGTAATCGTCGCGGCTTATCGATGATACGAGAGCCTGGGTCCGGTAGGTGAGATTCGGCATTGTTGTCATGGCAAGAACCCAGATCAGGAACACTGTGAAATTGAGCACCATGCTCCAGCCGAGTACTGCGGTCACGTCTTGAGGCGTCATTTGTTGTCCTATAATTAGCTCGGGCAGAAAATAGTGTAGAGCGACTGTATCACTTGCCGCACTTCGCCCTCCGTGAGTCGGTAGAATACCGTCTGCGCCTCACGGCGGGTTTCTACCAGGCCTTCGCTGCGCATGCGCATCAAGTGTTGTGACAACGCCGATTGGGACATGCCAAGATCGTCCGCGAGTTCACCGACTGCGCGTTCTCCTTCGGCGAGATTGCACAGAATCATGAGGCGCCCGGAATGACCGAGTGTTTTCATCATCGCGCTGGCGCGACCTGCTGCAGCCTGCATCGTCGCAATGTCAGAGTCGGACTTCACGCTGTGATCTTGCGCAGTTGCGAACCAGCGATCAGCGCGATAACAAAGATTACGGGCTCTATCATGCCGCTCGTAAGTCCGACAAGCGCTGGACCGGGGCAAAAGCCCGCAAGCCCCCAACCGATGCCGAAAATGCCGGCACCTGTGAGCAACTGTGGATCGAGTCGTGTATTTGTGGGCAGCGAAAACGCTTCTGCCAGTACCGGCCCTCTCTGCAATACCCACTTGTAACCGAAAAACGTCACAACGATTCCGGCGCCCATAGTGAACAAGAGTGCAGGGCTCCAGTCGCTGTTCAGTGTCAGGAATTGCAGAACCTTGTCTGGGTTGGCCAGACCTGAGATGGCAAGCCCGAGTCCGAATATGATGCCAGCGAGCAGGCTCGTGAGTGGTTTGGCAACGCTCATTTCAGGAACCCCTGTAGCGTTGTCGCAACCAACATACCGACGCCAACGAACAACATCGTTGCAACGATCGAACGCGGCGACAAGCGACTGATGCCACATATTCCGTGCCCGCTGGTACAGCCACTACCCATGCGCGTACCGAACCCTACCAGCAGGCCTGCGCCAATGGTCAGCGGTAATGGATAGTTGCTACGCGTAATCAATGGCTGATCCGCGAACAACTGGAATAACAGGCCACCTGCCAGTAGCCCAACAATAAACGCGATCCTCCAGCCAGCCTCTCCTGCCGTACGTGAAAAAGCACCGTTTATGATGCCGCTGATGCCTGCAATGCGACCGTTTAGCCACAGCAGCAAAACGGCAGAAATCCCGATCAAGGCGCCGCCAAGAGCGGCCATCATGTAGTCATTAGTAATCATGATTGACAATGTTATATTAGATTATTAGAATATACAAATATTATTGAACTCTGAGACATTGATATGAGCAATCCGGCGGTACAAGCATTCTTCGATGAGGCCACATTTACTGTGTCCTATGTCGTTAGTGACCCTGATACGAAACAGGCTGCCATCATCGACCCGGTTCTCGATTTTGACCCCGCCTCTGGACGGACTTCGACAACATCAGCGGATGCGGTCATCAGTTTCGTCAAAGACTCGGAGTTGCACATCGACTGGATACTCGAAACACATGTGCATGCGGATCACCTGAGCGGTGCGCCCTACCTGCAGGAAAGACTCGGAGGGCGAACGGCTATTGGTCGTGATGTTACTTCGGTACAAGGCACCTTCAAGGACGTCTTCAACCTGCGCGACTTGCAGGTCGATGGAAGCCAGTTTGATCAGCTTTTGAGCGACGGCGAATCATTCTCTGTCGGCAGCATTGGCGCGCAGGTTATTGCTACACCAGGTCACACGCCCGCCTGTGTTACGTATCGGATCGGCAACAGCGCTTTTGTAGGCGATACCTTATTCATGCCCGACTTTGGCACCGCGCGAACGGATTTTCCGGGCGGAAGTGCATCGACTCTGTACGCATCCATCCAGAAAATACTAGATCTGCCTGAAGATACCCGCCTGTTCATGTGCCACGACTACAAGGCGCCGGGCCGTGACGACTACGCCTGGGAAACCACGGTCGCGGAACAGCGCCAGAGCAATATCCACATTAACCAGGGTGTCGGCGAACAGGAGTTTGTAAGAATGCGCGAATCCCGCGACGCAAAACTGGGGATGCCGAAGCTGATACTCCCGTCGATCCAGGTCAATGTAAGAGCGGGCAGGCTGCCTGAGCCTGAGGACAACAAAATTCGTTACCTGAAAATCCCACTCGACGCCGTCTAGTCTCAAATGACATCCCTACTCGCCATTCCAGGTGCGATAGCAATCGGCATCAGCCTTGGGCTGCTCGGCTCGGGTGGCTCCATTCTAACGGTGCCGGTACTCGTCTACCTGGTCGGCCAGGATGAAAAAATCGCGATAGCGGGATCTTTGTTTATCGTGGGTAGTATCGCACTAGCCGGCAGTCTGCAGTTTATTCGAACCGGACTGATTCAATGGCGCAGCGTCCTGGTATTTGGCTTGCCCGGCATGCTCGGAACCTATTTTGGCGCACTACTCGCTGCCTTCGTCCCAGGTATTACGCAACTCGCGCTCTTTGCGGTTGTCATGCTGCTGGCCTCGTGGCTGATGCTCAGGCCACCAAACCTTGAAAAAGCGAGCAGCGTGCCGCGCGCAGTGTGGAAAATAGCAGCGGACGGACTTGTTGTCGGGATCATCACAGGACTGGTTGGCGTTGGCGGTGGATTCCTCATCGTACCCGCACTGGTGCTGCTTGGCGGACTGACAATGCACCAGGCAGTCGCGACCAGCCTTGTCATAATCGCACTCAAGTCGTTCAGCGGTTTCATCAAGTATCTCGATGTTCTGGAGCAACAGTCGCTGGCTCTCGATTGGCAAACACTGGGAGTTGTGACTTCGCTTGGCATAGCGGGTAGTTTTGCCGGCAGCAGGATTGCGAAACGCTTGCCGCAGGATAAACTCAAGTTGGGCTTTGGCTACTTCCTGATCGTCATGGGGCTCTACATACTCGCGCGATCAGTGCCCGCAGCGCTGGGACTCTAACAAGACAAGGACGAACAAAATGGACGTGATGATGATTTCGGACAATTACGCTGTCGCACCGCAAATTTCTGCGGAAGATGTCGCGTCATTCGCCGCCGCAGACTTTACGACGATCATATGCAATCGCCCCGATTGCGAGGAACCGAACCAGCCATTGGCGGCAGATATCAAAACCGCATGTGATGCAGCAGGAATCTCATTCCATCACATACCGGTATCTGTGATGCCGATTCCACCTGAAGATGTCGCAGCGCACCGGCAAGCATTTGATGCGAGCGAAGGCCTGGTACTTGCCTACTGCCGCTCTGGCCAGCGATCGACGATTATTTTTGAAGCGAGCGCCTGAACTTGCGCATGCCACCAATCCAGCGATCATAGTCACCGGTCTTGCGCTGTATGTAGTTGCTAACCTGTGGGTGCGTAAGAATAAGGAATCGGCCATCCAGCGCAGCTTCGATGACGATATTCGCAACGTCGTCGGCACTCATGATTCCGTCGAAGTCATTTCCCTTGAAGCCACCCTCCATTGAATCGGAATCATCCTCAATACCAATCATGCGCGTTGCAACTGCTTGCGGACAAACGACCGAAACCTTGATGCCGTCGTCGCCATAATCTATAGCGAGTGACTCAGTGAATCCCACCGACGCATGCTTCGTCGCCGAGTATGCCGCATCGCCGATTTGGCTCAGCAAGCCGGCCGCAGACGCCGTATTCACAATATACCCCGCACCCCGTGCGCGCATCCTGGGAATTACAGCGCGGGCCGCATAGACCTGCGCCATGACATTGACGTTCCAGCTTGTTTCCCAACGGTCATCGATCGGGTTCATGCCACCTTCTTTTGACACGGCACCACTGTCACCATCCCCGAAACCGACTCCTGCGTTCGAAATGAACATGTCGATAGCACCATGTTGTGACTCGACCTCATCAACAAGAGCGACGACCGCTGCCTCATCGCTTACGTCAAGTTGCCACGGTATGCCATCAATTTCGGCGGCAACGACGGCAGCAGCCTCGCCATCAATGTCAGCGACGACGACTTTGACATCGTCTTTAGCCAGGCGTCGGCACAATGCTCGACCGATACCATGCCCGCCGCCTGTAACGACCGCCAGATTTACGCTCACTCCGCTTCCTTTGTGTAAACAATATCCCCGTCCATCATCGTGAACAGTACATTGGTCTTGTGAATCTGGTACGCGTCCATTGCGAATATGTCCTGGTCGAGTGCGACAAGGTCGGCTTTCTTGCCAACCTCAATTGAACCGATTTCATTGTCCATGTGCATCTGGTACGCGGCGTCAATCGTAAAGCCTTTCACAAGCGACTCAACAGACAGTCGTTCCGATTCGCGCGGCTGCACCGGCGAGTCGGGATCACCGGGATCCTGCCGGGTGTGTCCGATCTCAATCTGGATAACGGGAGACAGGCCAAGCGTACCGGCACCGCTGGCCGGGAAATCACTACCGAATGTCAGCCGTGCACCAGAATCTTCGAGGCTTTTGAACCGCCAGAATCGGCTGAACTGATCGTCACTGACAAATTGCTTGCCGTAGGTATCGTAGGCAGCCCACAACGGCGTGCCTTGTCCGATAACCCCAAGCTCCGCAAATCTTGGCAGATCCTCATCCGTTATTACCTGGATGTGGCAGATCGCGTAGCGCGTGTCACTGTCGGGGAACAACTCTTGTGCAACCTCGATTGAGTTGAGTGCCTCATGGATGGCCCGTTCACCAAGTGCGTGAATATGAACGTCGAGTGCTTTGTCAGCGGCCGCAACCACCATCGATGTCATTTCTGCCTGTGAGTAGACGGTCTCGCCGCTGTTGCCGGGTTCGCCCTGGTAGTCCTCGAACATGGCCGCAGTTCGGCCCTCGACGGTACCGTCGTCCATTATCTTTAGAACACGATAGTGGTAGCGCTCGCCTTTCAGTCTGTCGCCCCACTCGAGCGTTTCGTCTACAGCGCTCGCGACACCTTCTGGCCCGCCCGGACGATATGAACCGACTATGCGAATAGTCATGTCTCCGGCGGCTTCAACTCGCCGCAATACCGCAGCGGCCATGTCAGCATCGGCAATCAGGCCTGCATCGAATGCCGCAGTAACCCCGTAGCCGTTCATGATATCGAAGATGATACCGGCGCCTTCAACGACCACGTCCTCGGTTATGACATCGAGCTCTGCCATTGCCATGCCCGCGGTTCCCTCAAGAAGATAACCTGTTGCTTCACCATCCTCGTTGCGCTTGTAGTAACTGAAACCGGGTGCCGGATCGCGCGTATCCTGTGTGATATTCAGCGCATTCAATGCCGCAGTATTCGCCCACGCTGCATGGAAACCCTCATCCATTATGAGCACTGGCCGATCGGGTACGATGGCATCAATCTGGCTGGCCAGCGGGCCGATGGGACCGAATGCGCTGGCCAGGAAGCCGTAGCCGAACAACACCGGGTCATCCGGGTTGGCCGCTGCAAAGTCCTCGATCGCATCTAGCCAGGAATCGACGCCGCCGAACGTATCAAGTGACAACGCAGTTGCATAGGCACCGCCACTGATCGGATGAGAGTGAGAATCGATAAACCCCGGCAGCAGCAGTTGTCCGTCCAGATCGCGTACTGTCGTGTTGTCGCCAATCAACGCCTCAGCACCCGCATTGTCGCCAACATACACGATCTCATTGCCGCGCACGGCGACAGCTTCTGCCCAGGGACTGGCTTCTGCAACGGTATAAACTCTGGCGTTGCTTATGACGAAGTCGGCGCCTGGCTCTGAGCCACAGCCCGCGAGCAGTGCGCACGCGAGTACGGCCAACAGTTTCCAGCTACTCAAGAGCGGATCCATCCTCTGAATAGATTACCCAGAACTTCGTATAGCCCTGTGTCTCCCAGATACCGGTCCATTCCTTGGGGATAGTCACGGCTTCTCCCGCATTGATAACCTGGACTGTACCGTCTGATGAGGTCAGCGTGACGCTACCCTCAACAAAGTACATGAACTCATCGACGCCATAGGGTTCGTTAATATCACTCCTTACGGCGCCCGATTTGTACATACCGGATGCAAACTTGCCGTCACTGGAAAGCAGGGTAGTAACATCGAGTGTCGTATTGCCATCAGTCGTGTGCCTGATCATATCCGGGCGTTCGAAGATTGCTCCTGCAACATCGTCCGTAGAAACTTTTGCCGGATGAACTGCGTCACCTGCTGTCACGCTGCCAGACAGCAACGCCGCGATAAACAGAAAAGCGAACTTGTTCATTTTGTTCTCCCCTGAAACCTGTTGCACAGATTAGCCTTGCAACACGGTTTAATCCACAATAAGCACACTCGAGGCGACGCGGCATTCACCATATGAAACGCTTGGATTTACAACTTCTACTCGCTTTTCTGGCCTCGTTCACTGGCCTCGCTGCAACTGCAGGCGATGTCGACGAGCAGCGTGTCCTTAGTGAAGCGCCAGGCGGTACGAACTGGTTTCTCAAAGGCGGAAATTTTCGCGGTGAACATTTCAGCCCTCTGAACGACATCAATGACCGTACAGTTGCCGACCTTGGCCTCGCCTGGTCTACGGAACTACCGGTTCCGGATGGAATTTCCGCTACACCGATCGTTATTGACGGCGTCGTCTACTTGTCCGGCGCATGGTCATTAGTCTTCGCGATCGACGCAAGCAATGGCAAAGAATTGTGGCGCTACGATCCCGATGTTCGGGCTCATCTCGGCGACGACCCCGGGATGTCCTGGATAGGCCGCGTCAACCGTGGTGTCGCCGTGTGGCAGGGAAAGGTATTCGCAACAACTGCAGACTGCAGGCTGATCGCACTTGACGCTGCTTCTGGCGACGTTATCTGGACGATAAAAACCTGCGACCCGGCGCAGGGCTACGCAATATCAGATTCGCCATACGTCGGCGCCGATATGGTGTTTGTTGGCAATGCCGGATCTGAGTCGGGCGAGAAAAACCGCGGCTATGTTTCTGCCTATGCGGCTGACGACGGCGAACTGCAGTGGCGCTTCTACATTGTACCCAGCGATAACCCCGCCGAGAACACGACGGATGCAATGAAGATGGCAGCCGCAACCTGGTCTGGTGATGCGTTGGAAAAATTCGGCGGTGGCGGCAGCAACTGGAACGAAATGACCTACGACCCTGAGTCCGGTCTGCTGTACTTCGGCACCGGCGGTGCCCTTCCCTATCTGCACAAGGACCGCAGTCCGGACGGCGGCGACAGTTTATTCACATCGTCTATTGTTGCGGTTGACGCCAGTACGGGAGACTACGCCTGGCACTACCAGACTGTTACGGAAGACAGCTGGGAATACAACGCAACGATGAATATCGTACTGGCGGATCTGCGTTTGGCCGGCGAAGACCGCAAGGTCTTGTTGACCGCGCCCAAGAACGGTTTTCACTACGTACTCGACCGCCTGACCGGTGAACTCATCGATGCGAAGAAGTACGCGAAAGTTAACTGGGCTACTCACATTAACCTTGAGACTGGCAGACCCGTCTATGACCCTGACGGAGAGTACTGGAACAATCCAGGTGAAAAAGGGGACGTCTGGCCGAACATGTGGGGTTCACATAGCTGGAATCCGATGGCGTTTCACCCGCAGCTCGAACTCGTCTATATCCCGGTCATTGACGTACCCAGCGTAACGGTAGATGACGGTCACGGCGACTTCAATGACACGCTGGAGCTGCGCACTGAAGTTGATGGCAAAATTTTCAAGCCGGGCAAACTGATTGCGTGGGACCCGAAGGCAGGCGCCGCGCGCTGGAGCGTTGCGCACACGCTTCCTTTCAACGGCGGTGTAATGACGAGTGCTGGCAACCTGGTTTTTCAGGGGGATGCGTTCGGCACGTTCGCCGCCTATGCCGCTGATTCCGGCGAGCGGCTCTGGTCCGTAAAGACCGGCTCTACGATCACGGCTGCGCCGGCCAGCTACTCGATTGACGGCGAACAGCACGTCGTCATCCCGGTTGGCGGTGGCGGTGGCATTCAGTTTGCTTATCCCGAGATGCATGCAGGAGAGGATGTCGTCGGTCCGACTCGACTGATGGCGTTTACTTTGCAGGGCGACGCGCTTATGCCACAGATCCTGTCGGATACGCGCAGTTTGCCAGAGCAGCCGCAACTGGACGCGAGTGCAGACACGATCAAGACCGGCAAGGAATACTTTCATTCCTTGTGTAGCGGCTGTCACGGCAAGAATGCCGTGGCGCGTTACGGCGGCTCTGTGCCGGATTTACGTTATTCGACGGCGAAGATACACGATATGTGGAATGGGATTGTCGTTGGCGGAGCTCGTATTCAAGCCGGAATGCCTCGCTTCGAGATCAGCCTCAAAGAAGCGGACATGATTCGGCAATATGTGTTGTCTCAGTCCGAAGGTTTGCGCGAATCGAGAAACTCCACAGCTGCCTCGAAGTAACCCGGCCCCGGCATTTTTCGATCGATGTTCGGAATCGACACGAATTCGACAGCATCGACGCCGGCGGCTCGATAAACCTCGGCCGTCTTCTGAATGTCTTTACGGTCTTTGTCTCGACCGCCCGTCATAAACACAAAGCGGTTTTTTCGTAGCAGCTCGATCTTCGACGGCGGCTCTGTCCAGCGCAATGCCTCACCAAGGTACACCGCGCCTTTGTAGAGTTCTGGTTTGGTCGTCGCGAGAATCGCCGCGATATGAGCGCCACCGGAATAACCGAACAGATAGAAACGCTCCATGTCGATCTTGTATGTTTGCTCGAGCACGGCCTGCGCAAGCATGGCCTTGACCATACGTTCATTGACCGGCACATCGTCGCCCGCATTAAGTGGCCCGATCCATATGAGATTGTTTTCTTCGAGAACCCGGTTCCAGGCCTTTTTGCCGCCACCCCAATCACCGAAACCAACGAACACCATGGCGCCTGCAGGCTTCTCCGGATCATAGGCCGGTGGCACATACAACTGCCACGATAGTGCCTGATCAGCTTCGAACAACGACGACACAGCCTCTGCACCACGCTCTCCAAGCAGCTCCTGTGGCGTTGTCGAAATTTTGAAATAACCAGTGCGTGGCGCTTCATCCGCCCGTAGCGGTCCCGCGAACAGCAGAATCGATGCAACCAGGGCACAGCGTAGCAACAGTCCTGTCATGTCAGAGTCGGTCCTTGATTGTGTAGTACAGCATGCCGAGCACCATACCCGGGTAACGTAACAACGTACCTCCCGGAAACGTATGAATGGGCAGGTCAGCGAACACATCAAAGCGCTTCGCCTGGCCGCCAATAGCTTCCGCTATAAGCTTGCCGGCGAAACTGGCAGTCGATATGCCATGACCGGAATACCCTTGCCCAAAATAGACGTTAGGCTGCAGACGACCAACGTGAGGCAGGCGGTTCACTGTGACTGACAGGGTGCCGCCCCACGAATAATCGATAGCAACGTCTTTCAGCTGTGGAAACAGCTGCAGCATATAAGGGCGAACGAAGTTCGCGATATCACCAGGAAAGCCGCGCCGATAGTTTTCACCGCCTCCGAACAGAAGACGGCCATCCTCGGACAGGCGAAAATAGTTCACCACGAAACGTGTGTCATGAATCCCGAAGCGCCCGCTAATCAGATCGTTTGCACGCTGCTTCCCGAGCGGTTCTGTTGCGATCATGAAATTATTGATGGGCATGATTTTGCCGGCGACCCGCGGCTCCAGGTCTTCAAGATATCCATTGCACGCAAGTACAATGAAATTCGCTGCAACAGCGCCCTTCTCTGTTGACACAATCGCAGGTTCCGCACGGCTATAGTCGGTAACGCGCGAGTTCTCGAAGATACGCACGCCGGCAGCCGCTGCTGCCTGTGCCAGCCCTAAAGCATAGTTCAGCGGGTGTATTGTCAACGCCTCCGAGTCGTACCAGCCTTCAAGAAAGTCTGCTGTGTCGACCTTGCTGCGTGTCTCCTCAGCACTGAGTGCCGACGAAAACGGGTAGTCATAGCGCGCGGCCAGCGCATCCGAAAGTTCTTCTGCCCACCCGAGATAGCCCTTCTTGTGAATTCCGACCAGCTGCCCACGCTGCAGGTCGCACGGGATGTTGTGTTCTTCTATGCGCTCACGGATTTCCCGCTTCGCCAGCTCGGCAAAATCCCACAATTCGCGAGAGCGCTGCAGTCCAAACTGCTCCTCGGTCTCGAGCACATCCTGACGTTGCCCGGAACCAATCAGGCCACCGCAACGGCCCGATGCCCCGAAGCCGATACGCTCAGCTTCCAGCAACACGACGTCCAGTCCCTGCTCGGCCAGGTTCAGTGCCGCAGAGAGACCGGTGAAACCGCCACCAATCACACACACGTCGGCGCGAATGACATCATCCAGGGGTGCGAACGCCCGATTACCTGAGGCGGTCGCGGCGTAGTAACTATCCGGATATCCCGCGCCTGTGGTCATTGTAGCCAGCGACTGTTGCGGTCGATAAGTTCTTTCATGGCTTCACGGGTCTGTGGCAGCTCACCGATCGGAATGTCCATATGATCAAGCGGCGATTCCTGTTGAAACTGCTCGAAGACCGGGGCAACAACAGCCATCGGAAATCTCGGAATCGTGCGATTCTTGCGAAACTCGGCAATCGGTATTTGTGCTTCGATAATACTCTCGTTGTTCGTCTCATCCTGTACCAGGATCGTTCCTTTCGGGTCGACGATGAGCGAGCCGCCACCGTATTCAGCCCAGGGGCCGTCGGGCGGAAACGTGATGTTCGACATGGCTGAATAAAAGTTGTTGTACATCGCGGCCGCTCTTACATCGAGCGTTGAGAACAGCGTCGATGTACGGAACATTATCTCGACACCGCGCATCGAAAATGCGGCGAACACCATCGGATCAAGTTGCACAGTACTCACCGCAATATTGCCATACTCTGTTCGCAGAACCGGGAACTCTTCCTCGATACCGTAGCGCTCGCGAAACCTCGTGTGCACACTCTCGACCGTCGTAGTCGGAATTTCATGCTCCGGTCCCAGGCGCTTTACATTGCGACTCTTCCAGAATTTCTTGGCGACATTGCCCTGGCGATCTATGACTGTATTGATACTCAGGATATGCCCGGGCCATTCCTCGTCACGCGCGTAGCTGCCGAATATGATGTACGTATCACACTCTTTTGCAGCTTCACCCAGGCGGTCCGTCTCAACGCCCGGAATTGTCAGCGTAAACTTCAGTTTTTCATCTCGCGTGCCGGTCGAATAGCCGGTCAGGGGAAACTCGTTGAACAATACAAAGTCAGGTTTACCGCCCTCGTTGCATGCCCGCTCCACCCAAGACACCATCTGCTCGAGATTGAATGCAAGTCCTTCCTCGACGTCGTCAAAATCCTGCAGATTTTTGACACCGTTTTGCACGACCTTCACCACGACCGTCTCTTTTTCGAGCGCCACCGTGGCATAGCTGCCGTCCTTTCTCACCAATTCGACCGGTGTCTCCTGCTCCGCCGCCGCGGGGCGCTCATTGCCGCAGCCGGCAAACAGGACAGACAGTGCCAGAATTGTAATTAGTTTCTTCATAAGGTCCTCAGATAGATGACTGTGGCCGGATTGGAGTGCCGTCAAAGAACCGGCTCAGTCGTAATGCAGAAAGATCGATACCCGTATGCGTGCCGGTTATCAGGCCGGCAATCGCCTTGCCCGCCCCCGGCCCGATACCAAAGCCATGGCCGCTAAAACCTGTCGCGATGTGAAATCCAGGCAATCGTTCTACTGCATCAATGACAGGAACCACGTCCGGCGATGACTCAATCATGCCTGCCCAGCTTTCAACAATAGGTGTATCTCGCAATGCCGGAAACAGCATGTCGACATTCTCGCGAATGCCCTTGAGCACGGAAGGCGTCGGTTCCGGATTCAATACACGAGTTTCCTCGAATGGCGATGGCGCATCAAGCCGCCAGTTTTTTGGTGTCGACCACTCTTTTGCAAACTCACGACCGAAGTCGAGTTTCACAATCTTGAGCTCCTGCATCAGCGCCGGCAGGAACTTGCGAAAATAGCGAAACGACGATGGCGTAACCGGATGCTCCAGTACCGAACCATGTGCCAGCGTGTAGCCACCATCCTGACGGCGCCGGATACCCAGTTTTTCATCAAACATGTTGCCATTCATGACGCTTGCCGCCGGCGCAGTGCGCGCAACAGTGCCTCGAACCCGCAGCTGCGGCACGTCGATTCCCAGTGCGCGGCAAAACATTGATGTCCACGCTCCCGCCGCACACAGCACAGTGGATGTCCTGATCACGCCGTGTTCAGTAACAACAGCGGACAATTTGCCCGCAGATGTTTCAACACCCCGGACAGCGCATGCCGTAAGCACGGTCGCCCCCGCCTGCATGGCTGCGCGGGCGATTGCCGGCGCCGCTTTGTGCGGTTCAGCCCTGCCATCACTTTGCGTATAAAGCGCACCTTTCCATCTGGCGCCAGCCGCCTGCACCTGTTCGACGAGCTCGGTCGCGTCAAGCATGCGCGAATCTATACCGTAGTCTGCGGCAATCTCCAGCCAGTCCGCCAGCGCTGACAGTTCTTTGTCTGAGTTCGCGGTAAACAGGCAGCCACCGCGAGTAAAGCCGACGTCTTCTCCGATCTCTTCCTGCAGGCCCTCCCAGATTCGCAGACTCTCCTGCATCATTGGAATCTCCCGAGTATCGCGCCCCTGGATGCGCACCCAGCCCCAGTTGCGCCCGGATTGCTCGCCGGCGATATGCCCTTTCTCGCAAAGCACGACATCAACGCCCTGTTTCGCAAGAAACCACGCCGTCGAAACGCCCACAATGCCACCGCCAATAATGACGACGTCCGCACTATCAGGCAGGGAGTCTGGTGCCTGCAATGACCGCTTCCAGGTCGAAGCGACAATTTCTTTTTCGTTCACGCTCATGCTTATTGCCCGCGCTTTTTTATTCCTATACCGTACCGCCCGTGCAAACAGTATCTGACATTCCGCCACTGATCGCGACATCTGTCGTGCGTGGCAGCGCGCAGGGCCAGAGTCACGGCGGCGTCTACATCCTCGATTCTGCAACACAATCTGTACAACAGATGATCGATTGGAATACCGCAGACATCGACTGGGCCGGTCGCGGCTGGGACCGCGGGCTCCGTGGCATCGCGTTCTGGAATGAGGAAGTCTACATTGCGGCCAGTGACGAACTGTTCGTCTATGACCAGCAGTTCAAACCATTGCGCTCCTATCGCAATGCCTACCTGAAGCATTGTCATGAAATCGTGGTCTACGACAACAAGTTGTATCTGACGAGCACCGGATTCGACAGTGTCCTGATGTTTGATTTACCTTCGGGCGAGTTCCTGTGGGGACTGCACGCAGCCAAGCTCGACGGTCGGTGGCATGCACACAAGTTTGACCCGAGAACCGATGTTGGTCCCCCTGCACGCAATCAACACCATATCAATAGCGTCGATGTATCGACCGATGGCCTGTCATTTGCAGGCCTCCGGACTCAGGGCATCGTTGGCCTGAGCCCGGACGCAACCCTGCAGCAACAGGTAGACCTTCCCGAAGGCATACACAACGCCCGGCTCACGCCATCAGGTGTTATCTTCAATGACACCGCAGCGAACTACCTGAGAATGGTTGAAAGGAATGGGGACGAGCGTCGTTTCGCTTTTCCAACCTACGCAGAGGCAGAGCTGGACCAGGCCGGAATTGACGATTCGAAACTTGCGCGACAGGGGTTCGGTCGCGGTCTTTGTGTCATCAACGAGCGGCTCGTCGCGGCGGGCTCTTCACCGTCAACGGTGACAGTATTCGATCTGATCAGTGGCGAAACAGTTTTCTCTGTCAATTTCTCTATGGACATTCGGAACGCGATTCACGGGCTCGAGGTCTGGCCTTATGCAGTTCCAGTATCTGCTGCCTAGTCCTGCGCGGAAATGCCCGCCTGCTGCAATGCCGCTACGACGCTCTCAGCACTACCCTGATGCCACACATTGATGCCAGCGATACCGGGAATGTCGCGCACAGCCCGAACCATGTTACAGAACGCATCAACCCCGGCGCGCGCAGGATCGCTCAGCAAGGCCAGGTCACCTGGCGCCTGCTCACTGACAGGCGAGCCGGCATAGACCTCGTTGACACGACGTACGTCGCTGGCTCCTTGCAGTAAAGGTACGTTGACAAGCACAGAGGCTCGGTGCGGCAAATGGAGGCCGACCAGGCGAGCCATGTACTTTCTGACGACCTCAGGCTGCAGGCAAGGCTGCGTCAGGAAAAAACTGGCGCCTGCTTCAATTTTGCTGCTGATACGGCTCGGCTGCCAGTCGTCGTCCGGAGCAAACGCAACGATATTGGAGCCCAGAAACCACCCGGGAGGAGAGACGAGGTCGTGCTCCTTGCCGATCAGGTGAGCAAGCTTCATGAGCTGCTTCGCATTAATCTCGAACACACCCTTGGGACGTTTCTCGCTGCTGACAGGGAATTTCTCGCCGCGTTCCAGCAGCAATGACGTGATACCCATCGCGGCAGCACCGAGAAGCTCCGCCTGCAATGCGAGCCGGTTGCGATCACGACAACTGATGTGCACAACAGCATCACCACCCTGCTGCATGACGATGTTCGCTGCAGCAAGACTCGACATGTGGCCATCGGCACCGCGATCGTCAGAAATTTGCAATGCGTCCACCATCGCTAGCAGCCCATCGACCGTAGTACGCAGCTCAGTGACGTTGGTATCAGCGCGTAATGGCAATTCAGCGGTAACGACAAAGTCCTTTTGCCGCATTGCATTTCTAAAGGTATTCAATTAACCGGACTTCATGCCTGTGAAGCAGACAGTGTCGCGACTCGCACCGGCGGCTGTCAAATCACAATGCTGACGCAGCTTGCGTCGGCTAAACTGTGAACCATGATGCGTCAACTACCCAGCGCCAGCGAAGCTCAGGACATTCGAACTTTTCTGCATACGAATGGCTACGCCGCGTCCGCGCTTCGCGAGCGCTTTGGCAGATCGTCGCCGCCCACGCGTGACGACGAACAGGCGATGCTTGACGCAACGCGAGAGATTAATCTCGAGAACCTGCTCGCGCGTCTGTTCTTGATGGGTAAGCAAGTCGACTCCGCGATTGTCGAGGAACTCGTTCCAGCGGCTATGGGCGAACTGCTGGTGCAGTTAGGGTTGCTTGAGACTGTGGCCGGGAAGACACGAGCAAGTATCGTCATCGTCGCAATCGATGACATGTTGTTTGCCTCAGATGCGTTCTACATTCTCGGTACTGCAGCCGCTGCCGAGTTCGTGTTGCCCGCGAGCACACATTCGGGCAATTTCCTGCGTCGCATGATGCTGGCGAAACCCGCCTCACGTACTCTGGACCTGGGTTGCGGATGTGGACTGCATGCTGTTTGCGCCGCAAAGATCAGTGCTGAAGTCGTCGCTACAGACGTCAGCGATGCAGCGATTCACTACACGCGCCTCAATGCCTTGCTCAATGAGCTGCCTAATATCGATGCGCGGACCGGCAGCCTGTTTGATCCCGTGCGTGGCGAGCAATTTGACTGGATCATCAGCAACCCGCCTTTTGTTGTCGCCCCCGGCAGCACGTTTGTTTATCGCGACAATGAAATGCTGCTGGACGATTTTTGCCATCTGCTGGTGCGTGAATCGGCCGTCTACCTTGTCGAAGGCGGCCACCTGCAAATGCTCGCAGAGTGGGTCGAATTCGGCGATGAACACTGGAGCACGCGGGTTGCCTCCTGGATTCGTGATTGCGACGCGTGGATCGTCCACAGTACGCCGTTGCCCGCCGCGGAATATGTGCGTCAACGTAGCACCGATATCGTCGGCGACGTCGCACTGGCGAGCGACACTGCGCTCTGGCTCGACTACCTCCGCGAGCATGGCGTGAAGGCCATCCATCCCGGCTTGCTGACGTTGCGCCGGCGCAGCGGCGATAACTGGATGAAGGTTTTCGACATTGTCGAGGACGACCTCAAGCTGGATGGTCAGATAATCAGCAATGGCATTGCGGCAATTGACTTTCTGCAGCTCTGCGATGACGAAGCGCTTCGCGACGCATCGCTGCTGCGCAGCCAGCGCAGGTTTTTGGGCGGCGAAGAGGTTGCAGCCTACGTCGAGCTGCATGACGGTACGCGAGATGTCCAGGCGTGTATCGAGCTGCTGTTGCCACGAAACGGTGATGACGCAACTGAGCTGTCACGCGAGCTGCTTGAGACAACCAGAACGCTGCTTGAGAATGGTTACCTGGTACCGATTGATGCGGAATAAAAAAGGCAGCCGAAGCTGCCCTTTTTGCTGCTCTGTCGTGTTGACTAGTTCCACGTGTACGAGAAACGCACGCCAAACTCTCTTGGACGATTGGTCGTCTGCCGGCGCTGGCCGAAGAATGTGTCGAAGAAGAACGGATCGTCATAAATAACCGCGCGCTCGTCGAACAGATTGCTCGCAAACCCTTCCAGTGACCAGCTCTCATTGCTCAGCCCGATGCGCAGGTCTGCAATGCCGTAGGACGGTTGGATGAATGTCGCAGCACCGGTGGTTCCGGGATCATGATCGAAGTTTTCGAGCTGGTTCCTGGACTCGTCCTGCCAGCTGTACTGGCCACGAACATACATGTCAGCATCGCCATTAGCGACCGGCCAGGTGTACTGCAGATAGGTGTTGAACTTTATTTCAGGCACGTTTGGCAACTGCGTGCCTTTCGGTACGAGCGTCGTGACCGTAAAGTCCTGTGCCGTTTCCGCCTCAACCCAGCCAAAATTCAAACCAAAATCAACGCGGTCATTCGGCGCAGCGCGGACTTCAAGTTCGACGCCCGTCTGATCGGCGTCACCCACATTGGCGACTACAACCTGGAATGGCTGACCGCAAAGATCAACATCAGGAACCTCGCCGGGACCGCAAACCCGATTACTTGGGTCGACAACCTCGATCTGGTAGCTCTCCCACTTGCCAAAGTACGCAGTGGCATTGACCTGCAGCTTCCCGTCAAGCCAGCGCGTCTTCGCACCAAACTCGAAATTCTTCAGGAGATCTGGCTCAAACGCTGCCGGAAATACTGTGAACGGGGTCCTGTTACGATTACCGCCGCCGGCACGAAAGCCTTCAGAATAGAGCGCGTAGACGAGCTTCTCGTCGTCCAGCCGGTAAGTCAGCGTGAACTTCGGCACGAAATCGTCATTACCGCCCTTCGGCCGCGCAAAGTCTGGCCAGACGCCGGGCGCGATAATGAATGGTTTATCGACGAAGTAGGTACGATCGCTCGTCTGATCAAAATAGCGAAAGCCGACCTCTGCAGAAAACTGTTCCGTAAAGTCGTAAGTAAAGTTGCCGAACACAGCCCACTGATCCCACTCCGTGTCATCGACGGACAGCCACCAGGATGGATCCACTCCGGACGGTGCGTAGATATTCGTCCAGTAGTAATACGCCAGTGAGTCCAGGAACTCCGGCGTCACCGCCCGATACTCCCATTTCTCAGCCTTGTCTTCGTAGAAGGCACCGAGTACCCAGCGGTAGTTGTCAGCAGATTGTGACAAGCGAAATTCCTGCGTAAACCGCTCGTTATTCTGCTTCAGCGTGTTGAAGCCTACCGTATCCTGGTTAGCTTGCGTCGTGCCGGACCAGCAATAGGTCGCATACACGGGGCAAAAATTGTAATTGAAGTAGGCTGAATACGCGGTGCGGTCAAAGACATAGTCAATTCTTCGATCGAAATAGCTCGTGATCGAGATCAGGTCCAGCTCACCAATCTTGCCTTCAAGCGTCAACGCGCCCTGGGTCCAGCTGTCGTCGCGCGTGTCGCGGTAGAATTTTACCGTTTTCAGATCGCCAACTTCGGGATTGAAATCGTTGCGCGCACCGGACTTGGTCTGCTGCGAAATGAAGCTGGTCATCAACGACCAGTCATCGTTGATAAACCACTTGGCAGACAGTCGACCGCCGACGTGCTTAACTTCGTTAATGTCCTCGCCGACCGCATCCGAGTTGTCTTTCGTACCCTGCATCGGAGAGACGCCCAGGACGTTGTCGATAAAGCCACCATCGGTCGCCGAAAAGCCGACCAGGCGAACAGCGAATTTGTCTTCCGCCAAAGGCATGTTCAACATGCCGCTTACCTCATAACTTTCGGACGAGTCTTCGCCAGCGCGAACCATGAAGTCACTGCGAGCCTCGAACCCGGTTGGGTCCGGCTTGTTTGTGATGATACGCAATGTGCCCGACTGAGAACTATCGCCGTACAGCGTGCCCTGCGGGCCCGCCAGCGACTCAACGCGCTCTATGTCGATCATGCGCGGCTCGGGATTGATAGAGAACTGCGTCAGCGGTTGCTCGTCAATGTACAACGCTGCCGAGGACGCGGCGATAAACGCACCCGGATTATCCGATACACCCCGGAAAATAATTTTGTTTGCACCTGCCGTGCCACCAATGTGGTTGACGCTGGGCAGCATGCGAATCGTGTCTTCGAGGTTGACGAGGCCCTGCCGCTGCAGGTCTGCACCCGTCAAAGCCTGTACGCTACCGGAGATATCTTGCAGGCTCTCCTCACGCTTTCTGGCTGTAACCGTAATTTCCTCGATACCACCGGAACTGGCACCGTCACCCTGTGCCTGCACGTCGTCAGCATAGCCAGCAACCGCCATTCCTACTGCGGCGGCGAGCGCACTCTTTACAGGAACCCCGTTGTCTTCTGTGATCGCAGCCATGCATCAACCCCCCGGTTTTTTTGTTGGCTCTTGGTCAATGTCTTTGCGGACATGACTTATAATCAGTCTACTACCATTTTTTGCCGCGGCACAACAACCAGAACGGCATAACGGCGCCGAAAACCACAATTGGTAGCTATTTTGCAACGCGGGGTCGTTTTGCTATGTTTCCCTGCCTATGAACATTGACGAAGCCATGAAATCGCTCGGTCCAGTCGACGCTGGCGACCTGAGCAATGCGATCCTGAAACTTGATAGCAGCGCCTGGCTTAACAACCAGAGCCGGCAGAATGACTATGAGGTGCACAAGCAGACTCAATCTGTCGTGCTGGTCTTTTGTGACGGTTCGATGGACAAGCTTGCGGTCAGCAAAGAGGATGGCTGGGACAGTCTCTCGCCAAGCGCGATACCGGTCATGCACGACCTTATCGAGCGTCACTATCCGCCGGGTGGCATCATCATCCGCGCCATGGCGGCAAAACTACTGGCAGGCGGCCGTATCAACCCGCATTTTGACAGCCACGCAACGTTTCGGCGCAGCCACCGCATTCATGTTCCGATTACAACTAACAATCGTGTGCGATTCATGATCGACGGCAAGCCTTTTCGCATGCAGCCAGGCGAAGCGTACGAAATCAACAATCAAAAAACGCACAGCGTAATGAACAGCGGCAACGAAGATCGCATCTCATTTATTTTTGACTACATGCCACCGGACGAGGTGGGTGAGCGGCTTAGCTAGCGTCCTGTAGAATCCGGTCGCCATTCCAGCGGCAGCTCGGCTAACAAAGGCTCCAAAACCTCTATCAACGGCTGCAGGTGCGATTCGTAATTGCGCCAAAGGTGTTTCGAACTCGCGTAGATCGGCTTGCGGACCTGTTCGGAGCTGGCCGTCTTCACGGCACGATCAGTCTCCCAGAACCGCAGGCAGGCATCGTCCCAGGGCAAGTCGCAGTATTCCAGAATGCGCCTTACCTCGGTCTCCAGGTCATCGACAACGTTCTCGTATTGAACATCCAGCACCTTGCCCGGCAACACTGCATGCCAGTGATCCATCAGTTGCTGATATTGCATGTAGAACTCGCCAAGCTCGAACTGGTCGTAGGTAAACGGCTGGCCACGGGCAAAAAGCTGTTTGAAACTGCCCAGGCAACTATCGAGTGGGTGCCGCCTGGCATTGATAATCTTTGCGTTCGGCAAGATCAGATGCAGAAAACCAACATGCACAAAGTTGTTCGGCAGCTTGTCAGTGAAACGCGGCAGACCTTCAAGCCGATACTTCGTTGTCCGTTGCAGATAGTCGCGCCCGAGCTCCGCGAATTCATGATCATCGAGATGTGAAATTACAGATGGGTAGGACTTCTGGTCATCACGTTGCGTACCGATCATACGGGCAACACGCCCGAGGTCCGGCAATTCATGAGTTCCTTCGACCTGCGGATGGCTCGCCAGAATTTGCTCAATTAGTGTGGAACCGGAACGTGGCAACCCGACTATCAGTATCGGCGCATTGCTGTCATCGCCTGCGCTACTCTTCGAGGCCAGAAATTCGGACGTAAACGTGTTGATGAACTGGTCGTGCACATCGACCGTTTGCACCGGGTCATAGTTTTCCCGCTGGCGGCGATTGGCGTTGCCTGCTTCGTAGTGCATGAATGCCCTGTCATAGTCCTTGCGGTCCTCATACGCCTTGCCCAGCGCAAACTCGAAATTCGCTCTCATTTCATCGTGCAGATCTGGCAACTCCAGCTGCTGCTCCATGATCGCCACATCCTCATCATCAAAACGAAACGTCTGGAGATTCGCGAGACTCCACCAGGACTCACCGTGGTCCGGGTTGTGTCGCACACAACGACGATAACTATCGATCGCGTCCTCTTGTCGACCCACTGTCTTGAATACATGGCCAAGTCCCGACAGCGCACCTGGATGCCCGGGATCTTTCTCGATCGCTTCTTCAAACCAGCTGATCGAGTCTTCGTGCCAACCGGCCATCGCGCTGGTTGTGCCTGCGGCTGCAAAACCATTAGGCTTGTTGGGCTCAAGCTGCGTAACACGCTTGAATGCCTCCAGGGCCGACTCCATTTTGTCCTGTTCCTGGCGTGCAAGCCCAAGATCCATCCACCCCTGGAAAAAGTCGGGTGCGATGTCGAGCGCCTTTTCAAGCAAGGCTTCAGCATCACCCCATTGCTTGGCGCGCATTGCAACGCCTGCCAGTAAGCGCAACGCGTCAACATTGGCCGGGTCCTTCAGCAGAACATCGCGGTAGATCTTCTCGGCTTCCTTGATGTTGCCCATGCGCTGCAACCCGAGTCCCCGAACGAGTTCTGCACGGTGCGGCGTAAGTTTGAAAGATTCCTCGAACTCGTTCGTGGCTTCATCGTCTCGTCCCAACGCCGTCAACACCTGCGCCTTCTTCATCCGGATCGATGAGCTACCTGGCTCGAGTTCGGCCGCGCGTTTTAGCGAGTGCAGCGCTTCCGGCAACTTGCCCTGCATGATAAGTGCCTCGGCAAGGCCCTCATGTGCCCGGGAGAAATCTGCGGCGATGCGCGCAGCACGAGACAATGTGTTCTCCGCATCCGACGCCTTTTCCTGCTTTATGAGAGTCGCTCCCAGCAAACACAGCAGATTGACGTCGCGTGGATGCGCGTTGAGCGCTTGCCGACAGATGCGTTCTGCAAGCACCGCGTCGCCAGCCCGCAAAAACGTGGTGGCGCGGTCAAATGACGCTTTTGGCGAATCGCTATCGGTCTCGTGCACGGCGGGCTTGCTCAGCTCAAACAGATTGGTCGCAGGAGTGTGACAAGTTGTTGCGTGTTCGCCAACCCTTAGCGACGCTGCAGCTTGCTGCGTACGTAGTTGCGAATGTCCAGGCTCAGGTCTTCCATTGGACCGTAGTAGCCGGCTTCGAAAACCCGCGAACCCATGCCACGCTGCACGCTGGCGCAGATATCCCAGTCCTGCCTGTTCACCAGGTCCCAGAATTCAACGGCATCGCTTGCGTCGAAATCACTTCTTGCCATCTCTTCGGGGTGGAACAGAAATTCGCAGATGATGTCGGTGCGACCGGGTGTCCGAGGCCACAATGTAAACGAGGCAACATGGTCCATAGACAGACTCAGCATCAGGTTCGGATACGCCAGTTCACCCTTGTGACGCACCCGTTCGTCATCATTGAGCTCAGCGAACGGCGCGCGATTGCTTGTTCCGGTCAAGGTAAAAGTATTGGTGCCCTCTCGCTGCTCAATGCCACGATCCCAGTCAAGCCCGGTGCCTCCACCCTGGCGAAAAGCAGGTACTACTTTGCAAAGCTCGGGATGCACACCGGCGCAGTGGTAACACTCGTTGTAATTTTCAAGTATCACCTTCCAATTGGCCGCAACCGTATAGTCGATGCGATGTCCAACCCGTAGTTGCTGCAGCGGGTAGCGTATGACCCGCGCAGGTATTCCGCCGAGCATATCGGCAAGCGACTGTTTGCCCGCGATGACTCGTACAAAGACATAGCCACCCCAGGTATCGACATCGACCTGGTGCAGTCCCTTGTCGGTTTTATCGATATTAATGTGCGGTGTACTGTGCAGCTCACCACTCAGGTGATAATTCCAGGAGTGATACGGGCAACGGATACCCGCCTTGAACGACCCGCACTGTTCGGCTTCACCATCCGCGCGAACAAGCTCAGCACCGCGATGGCGACACACATTATTGAAACCCCGTAGCGTGCCATCTTCGTCGCAGACAAGTAGCAGGCTTTCACCGAGGACATTGACAGCGCGATAATGGCCTTTGCGGTCCAGTCCCTCGCGACGACCAACGCAAAACCACTCGCGATGAAAGATGGCATCACGCTCAAGACGGAAGTGATCCGCATCAAGATACTGCGAGCCCGGCAGAGTTTTCTCTAGTTGTTGTATTTTCGAACTCCCCATATGCTGTCACCATTCAACCGCGAAGCACCGAAACATGCAATACGATGTCATTGTCATTGGCGCAGGCCACAACGGACTGACAGCCGCCGCCTACCTGGCAAAAGCGGGCAAGAAAGTCCTTATGCTCGAGCGCCGCAGCGTAGTCGGTGGCTGCGCTGTCACCGAAGAGGTCGACGCAAAACTCGCGCCCGGATGCCGCGTTTCTACGGCCTCGTACATCGCCAGCATGTTGCGGCCGACCATCATCAAGGATCTCAAGCTCGCCGACTACGGTTTGCGCATGGTCGCCTGCGACCCCGGTGTCCAGGCCGCGTTTGCTGATGCCGACGTCGTAGGCTGGTGGTCCGACGAGAACCGTATGCGGGCGGAGCTGACTCGTGTCGCACCCAATGACATCGATAGCTTCTTTGCTGCGGAAGAGGAACTGAAAAGACTCGCGGCCTATTTGCAGCCCTTCTTTCTCGAGTCGCCGCCCGACCTCTACGCGAAAGGCATGACCAAGTGGGCGCAGGCGTGGAAACTCTACCGACGCTTTGGCGGCATGAACGACGACGAAGTCGCGGGATTGATGCGTTTTTTGACCGGCTCGCTGGGGGAGTTTCTCGACAAGCGCTTCGAGTCCGACAAACTCAAGCGACTGATACTGTCCAACAGCCTGTATGGCAAGCACGGCGGTCCTTATCAGCCCGGTACGGCAATGGGATTGCTGTTTCACCTTCTCAGCGGCGGCGATGGCGAGCAGCAAGCCTGGCAGGGACATGTCATCGGCGGCATGGGAGCAATAACCCAGGCAATGAAGTCTGCCTGTGAGGATCTTGGTGTGGAGATTCGTTGCAACGCGCCGGTTTCCGGTATCAACGTCGCCAATGGGCGCGGCACCGGCGTAACACTCGAGGACGGTACCTCTCTTGATGCAGGAATCGTGGTCTCGAATGCCGATCCCAAACGCACGTTTCTCGGACTTGTCGACGCAAGCGCACTCGACGAGGGCTTTCGCAAGTCTGTTGCAGAAATCCGCATGAATGGCCCCGCAGGCAAGGTGAACTTCGTGCTCAGCGAAGAACCGCTGCTCAACGGCATGCCCGACGACCGCAGCAAATCACAGCGTTCGTTGTTCACTCTGATACCGACGTTGCAAGAGGCCGAGGATAATTACAATGCGTGTCATCGCGGCGACTTGCCGGATCGGCTCTGGGTGGATTGTGTGCTCGCCTCCAATGTCGACGACACGCTGGCACCGTCCGGTCGGCACATGCTGACCTGCTTCGTCCAGTATCTGCCCTACCAGCTTCGCAACAGCACCTGGGATCTGCAGCGTGAGGTCCTGGGCGACCGCGTCGCTGCCCTGATTGGAGAATTTGCGCCAAATATGCCGGCGTCCGTGATCGCTCGTCGAGTAATCACACCGCCCGACCTCGAAGCGACTTTCGGTATTACCGAAGGCAATATATTCCACGGCGACATATCCCTTGAGCAAATGTTTTGCATGCGCCCGTTGCCCGAGTGGGCCCAGTACCGCACACCACTGGGGGGAGTGTGGTTATGCGGTGCCGGGACCCATCCAGGCGGGGGAGTCACGGGTGCACCGGGATACAATGCCGCGCACGCCATTCTTGCTTCATAATTCGTTACCGTTGATATCGATTGCGTTCAGCTGGTGTTCGTCAACCGCATCTGCCGAAGCTGGAATCCAGGGCGAAAGACAAGCCCGGTCCTCGACGCACGGATCCGTTAAGGTCTGCAGGAACGACACAATGTCACTGCGCTCATTATTGTTGAGATTCACGTTAGGGAGAGCGGCCGGATCATTCTGATTCCGTTCGGTCGCCACTTTCTGCAATGCAGCGTTGCTGTTCTGCTGTGCCGTCGGATAGAGCGCAGCGCAATTCGCTATGTCCGCGAACTGCGGCAACGTGCACCAGCCACCATCATCAAAGAAGTCGTCAACCGTATTGTTCGGGTTATTGTAGTGGCGCAGCACTTCCTGCAACGAAATGTAAGCGCCCGAATGCATGTAGGGACCGGTTGCCGTAATGTTTAGCAAAGACGGCGTGCGGAAACGAAATCGCTCTACCGAATTACCGCTCACATTTTCGCGTCCAAAGTCATGATCGTCGGGATTACCTTTACCCGGGCCGAACTGCGGCGCCCCGATCGCGTGGTGACCTTCGTCACTGAACAAGTCGCCGGAATGGCATTGCACGCAGCCACCACCCTGTTGATCGGCAGGTGTAAAGAACAGGATCGCGCCGCGTTTTGCCGCTTCGGAGATCGAGTTGTTGTCACCTTGTACATACTCACGCCATGGATTATCGACGAACAATTGTGATCGCTCATAGGCGCCAAGCGCGGCAACGATATTCTCGAACGTTACTAACTGATCCGCCGGTGCCGAACTCGAAAACGCGATCTGAAACTCTTCGAGCCAGGCAGTTGAGGCTAGTCGGGTCGCTAGATGTGCACGCAACACCGAATTCGTTTCACCTGCGTCCAGCGCGCCACGCATTTCTTCCGCCGATGTAACCGGGAAACGCGCCTGCGCCACGGCCAGATTGTCGCCAGCGAGCGTGTCGATCACATTGTTGCCGGAATCCGGTGTGCTGATTCCGGAGGCCGCGCCATTCGCTCCTGCCTCCTTCCCCAGGCTCTCAACTCTTGAGTCCCAGAAAAGGCCGCTGTCCCACAGTCCCACATTGAAGGTCGTCGGTGAATTTCGCGGTACGTTGGGAATGCCCGATGCATCGCCCCGACCAACCCCGAGCATGTCCGGATCGATTGCGCCCACTCCGAATGGCAGCGACAAGCCATCAGTGCCACCTAACACCGGGTGATGGCATGAAACACATGCCGCATCAAACTCGCCCCCGAGTGCCTTGGTATAGAACAACTGCATGCCGAGCTGCGCGAGAGGGTCGGATATCGAGGGCAATGTTCGACCACTGCTCGGGTCACCTGTCAGCCCATGCTCTACGATCAACGCCCGCAAGCTGGTATCGATTTCACTGACCTGCACTGGCGGTGGCGTCGTGACCGGTGGCTGTTCAGTGCCCGACAATCCCTGGTCTTCGCCTCCGCTACAGCCCTGCAACAGAAGCAGCGAAAGCACAACTGAACTGGTTTGCTTGTAATTCATGATCATCCCTTTCTTGATTACGACTATTACTTTACGCAGCAACCCTCTGCACGGATGACAAGGAAATGAGGAGAAAATGTGGAGTTATCACTGGCTCGAACGGCGTTGCGCCCATTTGCTTGCTAAAGTGCCGCTATGCGCTGGACTATTGGCAAGCGGCTCTTTGCTGCATTAACGGCAACGAGCCTGATTATCATTGGTCTGTACTCGGTTGCTACGCGATTGAGCTTTCAGCAAAGCTTTGTCGACTACCTCTCTGAACAGGAAGACCGCCGCCTCGCATCGATAGTCGAGGTGCTACAGGCGACTTACGAGGTCGACGGCTCCTGGCAGTTGCTTGGGCAGAGCAAACGGCGTTGGGACGAGGCTTTGCGCCCACCCGCTGGCGGACCCCGCAAACCACCACCACGGGGTGAGCGCGGTGCCCATCCACCACCACGGTTTGGTGAGGGCCCACCACCCGACGAGCTGGACCTGCGGTCGCGGCTGTCGCTACTGGACGCAAACGGCGATCTTGTCGCCGGGTACAGCCCGAAGAGTGGCGACATTCGCACCCTCCCGGTCGTCGTCGATACTATGCTGGTCGGCGAACTCGTCATTCTTAACCAGACACGGCTCAGTAAAGAAGTTGACGTACACTTTGCCGCCCAGCAGACGCGATCAGTGTTATTCATCGCTATTGCCACACTGATACTTGCCGCTGTGATTGCTGCGTTGATTACGCGGCAAATCGTGCGCCCAATACGCGCGTTAACGACTGGCGCCCGGTCGCTTAGCGATGGCGACTTCGAGTCCCGGATCGATATTCGGCGCGACGACGAGCTTGGCGACCTGGCGGGCGATTTCAATCAACTTGCAAGGTCGCTGGAACGTGGTCAGACGCTGCGGCGACAGTGGGTAGCGGACATCGCGCACGAGCTGCGAACGCCACTCTCGATTCTTAGCGGCGAACTGCAGGCCATCGAAGATGGTATTCGTGTTTTTGATGAGGCTACGCGTCGTTCCCTGCAGGCGGAAGTTCAGCGCCTGAGCAAATTGGTCACCGATCTGCATGTATTGACAACGTCTGATGAGGGTGGACTAAGCTGCCAGCTCAAGCCTGTTAACCTCACTGCAATTGTCAGGGAAACGCTGGAGACTAACCGGGCGCGAATCCACGATGCCGGTCTCGGCCTTGATGTTCAGCTACCTGATCGTGAAATCCGGATCAGCGGTGATGAATCCCGCCTGGTACAGCTTCTTAACAATTTGATAGAGAACTCCATCCGTTACACCGACGCTGACGGCACACTCAGCCTGGCAATGACAGTGGACGGCAGCAATGCGATCCTGACGCTGTCGGACTCGGCACCCGCCGTACCGGAAGCAGATTTGCCCAAGTTGTTCGACCGCTTGTTTCGGGTCGACGCGTCACGAAATCGCGAAACGGGCGGCTCCGGCCTCGGCTTATCGATTTGCGAAGCGATCGTTGCCGCGCATGACGGCAGCATTTCGGCATCATCGTCGCCGCTCGGCGGCCTCTCTATCGTGGTGAGTCTGCCGCACATTGGAGCATCCTGATGTCTGAACCACGAATTCTCATTGTTGAAGACGAAGAAAAGATTGCCGCGTTGCTGAGTGACTACCTGCATCAATCCGGGTACGCCACGCATTGGATCGCTGACGGCGACAAGGTCGTTTCCTGGGTGCGCGAAAACGCGCCTGACCTGCTGCTGCTCGATATTATGCTGCCAGGTAAAGACGGATTGTCCATCTGTCGTGAAATCCGTGCCTTCGCGGACATTCCTGTGATTATCTGCACAGCTCGCGTCGAAGAAATAGATCGCCTGCTCGGTCTGGAACTTGGGGCGGACGACTATATCTGTAAGCCCTTTAGCGCGCGTGAAGTTGTCGCTCGGGTGAATGCTGTGTTGCGGCGAATAAAGCAGCAGCTCGTCTCACCCGCAGAAAACTATCGCGATTTGCAGATCAGCGAGGACAGCTTTGCCGTATTCGTCGCCGGCAAACCGCTTGACCTGACGCCGGTTGAGTTCCGCTTGCTGGCGCTTCTGGCCCAAAAGCAGGACCGGGTCCACTCGCGAGATCAGCTCATAGACAAAATCTATGTTGACGGTCGAATAGTGAGCGACAGGACTGTTGACTCGCACGTCAAGAACCTGCGCCGCAAGCTTATCGACGCAACCGGCGAGGACGACTGGATTCGATCTATCTATGGCGTCGGATATCGACTCGACTGACTCGAGCGGGCCTGAGGCTGCGACTTCTTGTTATGCTGGGTGAATGCCTGGCCATGTCTATTTCGACCTCGACGGAACTCTGACTGATCCTTACGAGGGTATCAGCCGCTGCATCATCTATGCGTTGGAACGCCTCGGTTTTGCGCACCCGGGAGATGAGTTTTTGCACAATTGCATGGGGCCGCCGTTGTACGAAACATTTCCCAAGATCGTCGGTGAGGCGCTCACGTTGAGTGCAGTGGACTTGTACCGGGAACGTTTCGATGAGATCGGCTGGCAGGAGAATGTTCCGTATGACGGCATTCTTGACGTGCTTGCCGAGGTAAAGAGCGCCGGACATTCACTCTTCGTTGCGACCAGCAAGCCACGCATCGCGGCTGGCCGGATCGTGGAGCACTTCGGCCTGGCGCCATACTTTGATCGAGTGTTTGGATGCGAGCTAGACGGTACGCGGTCAAACAAGGCTGATCTGCTCAGGTACGCGATTGCGAAAAATCCGCCTGCTCCTGCTCGTATCATGATCGGCGATCGCAAACACGACCTCATAGGTGCGGCCGCCACCGGAATGCATCCGGTGGGCGTCTCGTATGGCTATGGCAGCGTTGCAGAACTCGAACAAGCCGGCGCTGCCTCGATCGCCAAGACTCCCAGCGAAATCCCGGGCATAGTCGACAACGCGTTTAGTTGAGTACGGCGCACATTGCGCGAATGTGCCCTGGCCCCATTCGACAGCATCCACCAATAACGTGTGCACCTGCGGCAATCCATTCACGCGCCGCTGCCGCACAATCCAGCGGGGTAACGGTGCCCGACCAGCTGTTGCTGTCAGCGTTGTAGGATTCACCCGAGTTTGGATACGCCATCGCATATTTGTCGGGTGCAGATTTTCGGATAGTTTCTACAAGACGAGGCGCGAACTGTGGTGCAGTACAGTTGATTCCAACTGCTTTGACGGTCGGATGCTGAGAAAACAGGCTTGCGACGTCGCGCAACGGCGTGCCGTCACTGATGTGTGACTCATCCTTGCACGAAAAACTAATCCAGGCGGGCGTCTGCACATCTCGCAGCAAATCCGCAAGCACTTGCGCCTCGCCGCGAGACGGGATCGTCTCAAACGCGAGTACATCCGCCGCAGTCGCGTCGAAGAGTGCGATCCTTGGCGCGTGATAGTTACGTACTGCGGTCGCACCAACTCCATAGTTGCCGTGATATTCGGAGCCATCATGCAGCATTGCGCCATAGGGCCCGAGACTCGCTGCTACCAGCGCTTCAGACGCGTTCTTTTGAGATGCAGCGACGGCGAGATCCACGGACAACCGCATGAGTCTGTCGGCATCCCTGGTCCCTATTCCGTATTGCCGGAAACCCGCTGTGCTCGCCTGGTAGCTTGCAGTCGCCAAAACTTCGGCACCCGCCACAAGATATGCGTCATGTGCCGTCAGTATCTCCTCTGGGTTTTCACTCAGCAATGCCGCAGACCACAGGTTGTTGTCGAGATCGCAGCCTTGCGATTCAAGTTGCGTTGCAAGTCCACCGTCAAGCAATACCGGTTTTGGCTGCTGCAGTCGTTCCACGAATCGAGACTTTGCACTCGTGGTCATTGATGGCCCTCACGCCGTACGCCTGATTTGCGGGGCAGGCCTCGTTCATTCATGGCGTTGTTAAATGCGACGCGTATTTCAGAGTCGGTTGCGCCGGATGTTCTGAGCTCAGCGAGTTTGTCCCGAAGCTGGTCACCGAGCCAGACGTTGAGGTCTATCGCACTGTTCGCTTCAGCATCAGGGTGAATAAAGGTGCCTCGATAGCCTTGCGTCTGTACGACTGAATCTCTCTCCAGCAGGCGGTACGCTTTCGCGACTGTCTTGGTGTTTAGCTCAAGGTCCGCAGCCAGTTGCCGAATTGGTGGCAACGGATCACCGGGCCTGAGCAGCGCGGCTGAAACTGCGTCCTTGATCTGCCGTATCAGCTGAGCAAAAACGGGCTCGGTTATATTGAAATCAACTTCGATTTCCATAATTGCTATTGTTCCATTTGTACCAGCGGTAAAAAGGGTACAATGAAAATGGACGAAATTCAATACTACGCGCGCCAGGCGGCGTTACTGCTTGTAAATCAACGCTCTGTGGACTCCAGATCGTCCCAGATTTCGCGCACCCAATCGCGGATTTGCAGAGACTCCTGCCAGCGATCGGACAATTCATTGCGATACGCGTCTGTAATCGCATACGGTGGCGGGCCAAGCTCGCACAGGAATATGAGAGTGGCATCATCGGCATTACGCCGCTTCCAGGCACTTATACCCTCTCGCCACCAGGCTTTGAAGATCTCGACCCATTCCTGATGCTGCGGGAAATTGATCTGTATCTGCACTTGTTCGCGATTGGCGATGCGCCCCTGGAAACAATCTGATCTGCTGAGGACTGTACTGATGTAGGCCTGATCGCGTGCCGGGACCGGAGAGCGAAACTCCCGGTCGACAACAAAGTGTGACAGATCCGCGCAAAGACGCATCTCGGGTACGAGTTCCATCAGCTGCAAAGTGAAGTACAGGTCATTTAGCAAACCATCCCGATGGGTTTCGAACAGTAGCGGCATACCACGGTCCGCCGCCTCGTCGATCCAGCGGCGAACAATTGGCACCGCGTCCTCGGGTTTTATCGGCATGACTCCCGAAATGACGTTGACCATGCAAGCGTCCATACGTGTAGCAAACTCCAGCAACGCGTGCATATCGTCCGGGGTATCGGGAAAAGCATTTACCATGCAGCCGAGACCGTGTTGATCAAACAGGCATTGCAGTGCCTCGTTTTGTGGTATTTCGGCGACCGCAGGATCAATACAGATGCCATCGAATCCAGCCTCCGCGACCATCGCAAAAGAGACATCATCGCTGCGCTCCGGCGTTACGGGATGACGCAATTGCATGCCCCAGAGAGACTGATACACCTCAAGCGTCTGCACTTCGATCCTCCCGTCTGTCACGACCGGCAACAAGTCCGTCAACGGCTACTGCGCCGTCCTCGTTAACAATCACCGGATTAATATCCACCTCACTGATCACGTCTCTGAGTGCGGCCGCAAGAATCGAGAAGCGTTCCGCCAACTCGCAAAAAGAGGCGACATCGACGGCCGCTGCACCGCGCAGTCCGTCCAGCATTGGACGTAACTTCAGGCGATCAACACAACGCTTCGCGTGCGCCGCATTGAATGGCGGCAGCGCGAATTGTACATCGCCCAGCGTCTCCGCCAGAACGCCACCGAACCCGATCAGTACGACAGGACCAAATTGCGGGTCGCGTTTAACGCCAAGCAGCATCTCAATTCCAGCCGGAATCACCGGCGCTACCAGAACATCGTCGCCGAGACGACTGCACATCAGACTGTACATCTGCCTTAGCTGCTGCTCATCGCCAATGCCAACAATGACACCTGCCTGGTCAGACTTGTGCAGTAATCCGGGCTTGGCGGTTTTCAGCACGACCGGGTAGCCCACCAGGGTCGCCGCTGCGACAACGGATTCCGCATCACTGGCTGCTATTACCTGCGGAGTGCTGATACCAAAGTCCCGGAACAAGCGAATCGACTCAAGTTCACTAAGGGTCCTGCCTGACCGCAGTCTCGCTTGCCATGTCGCGACCATGTCGTCGCTGACCGCGGACGCCTGCCAGTGCTCGCGTAACAGAAAGTCGCGATAGTCAAACAATGCTTTAGCGCCCCGCAGAAATGGCGCAACGCCGTCGAGTACCGGAAAACCGGCATGCGTACTCGTGATCGCCGCGACGTCATGACCGCTACCCTGTGTTGCCGACACAAGTGCTACAGGTTTTCCAGACTCGGCACGCGCTTTCTGCATCCGCGTAATGTAGCTCGGGTACACTTTCCCATACGGCGCACGATCGTGGATGACAGCGCCTAACGCCGCCCCTTCATCCTGCAACATCAGCGTCAGACCGCGAAGCATTTGTTCGGATGCATTTGGACCACCCCGACTCCAGGCATCCAGCGGGTTTACGGCTGGCAGCTCCGGGTCGAGAACATCACTCAGTTGCTCTGCGGTTTGATCGGCAAGAACGGTTAGCGGCACGTTCGCGTCATCCGCAAGATCAACCAGTAGTTGCCGCTCACCACCCGAATCGTGCAACGTAACCAGCCCACCCGCGCCGACGGGATGAAGCTCCGCAAACATGATGAGCAACGTGGCGAATTCGTGCTGATCGCGAACCCGCTGCACACCGTATCGATCAAACAACGCCTCGTATGTTGCATCATCGCCCGCCATGGCACCTGAATGAGACACTGTCAGCCGCGCCGATTCTTCGGTGCGCCCGACCTTGAGGGCAACGACAGGAATCCGACGTTGTGCAGCTTTCTTCAATGCGGCGCGAAACCCCGCCGGATTGCGTGCGGTTTCCACGAACAAACCGACAACACGCGTCTCCGGAAGGTCGAGCACGAAGTCGAGATACTCATCCATCGTTACGCTGAGTTCATTGCCGGCCGAAACAGCAAGATTCACGCGCAGTCGTTCCTCACAATCGATGATTCCTGACATTCCCGAACCGGAATGACTGATGAGAGACACGTTGCCCGGCGCAGTGTGATCAGCACTGTCAAAGCCACAAGTCCAGACGCCGTCACGAACATTGTAGTAGCCCATGCCATTCGCGCCACACACGAGCATACCGGCATCCCTGATTTTCGTCTGCAGGCGGTCTTTCAGAAAAGGTTCGGTATCTGCGTCGACGACCAGGGTGGACTGGATGACTGCGGCCGGAATACCCGCCGCTACTGCCTCATCGAGAGCCGCCTCGAGGCGATGATCACCGACTGCAAACAACACGCAGTCCGGGACCTCGGGCAGCTCTGCGAGCGACGGGAAACAGCGGTGTCCCTGCAACTCCTCATAGCGAGGATTAACAGGATAGACTCGTCCCTTAAAACCGCCTTTGGCGAGATTCTTGAGGGTCCACTCGCCGACCGAATCAGCGCGTTCGGACGCTCCGAATACGGCGACAGACTTCGGTCGCAATAACGGATCGAGCCGATGCTTTTTCACGACGAGCGCTCGCCTAGTACGGCCCAGGAGGCGTCGCGCCCCGACGGGCGGGCCACCAGAATGGTTTATCGACTACGGTCGCTTTCGCCATCATCCGATTCCAGTGCATTTCGCGTTGGTAATAGATTTCGACCCAGACGTTGCTATCCGGCTGGCCGTGCGGAACGCGTACGGTACCCAAGGCAATGTTCTGCTTGCAGACCGGTGACCATGTCGCTGACGTAATGAAGCCGATTTCGCCGCCTTTTGCCTTGGCATTTGAGTAGATGTAGGAGTTGTGCGCTGGCTTGTTGCCTTCGATATCAAGCTTGACGAGGCGCCAGGTTGAACCACTGCGTTTTTCCTCGGCAAGCGCGCGACGACCATTGAAGTTGGGCTTCTTGAAGTCAACCAGCCAATCCAGTCCGAGTTCCAGCGGGGAACGTGAGCGGCCCGTTCGAATGGTCTCATCGGCCGGCAGGAATTCCATATACGCGGCAAGGAAGCCAGCTTCAATACGCGCCTGTTCCAATGCATGCGTGCCAATCGCGCGAATCCCATGCAGCTTGCCGGCATCGAACAATGCGTCCCACAATTCAATTGCCTTACGAGGGTCGATCCAGAGTTCGTAGCCGAGATCTGCTGTGAAACCCGTTCTCGAGACCATCAATTCGACACCCTGAAAATCGAAATGCATGAGACCAAAGGGCTTCAGCTGGTCAAGGCCGTCGAGCCCCATGCTGTCCAGCACGCTGAACGACGTAGGTCCCTGCACTGCAAGCGCCGCAACATCCTCGGTCTCGTGTGTAATCGTAACGTCAAAACCGATAGCTGATGCGAGGAGGTGCGCAAAGTGGCGTTCTTGCGAACACAGCCGATACTCCCCCTCCCGCAGATGAAAGATCGTGCCATCGTCGATTACGTGGCCCTGATCGTCACACCACACAGCATAGGCGACTCGGCCAGGCCTGATCTTCGCCATGTCGCGCGTTACGAGTCGATTCAGGTAATCGAGCGCATCCGGTCCTTTGATCAGGTACTTGGTCATCGGTGTCAGATCAAAAACCGCGGTGGAATTCCGAATTGCGAAATATTCCATTTCCTCGCAGTACAACGAGTCCGCGCTTGAGTAGCCTTTCCACTCGTGCCATTCATTTACAAAGTCCAGCTGTTCCAGTCGGGGATAGAACGGCGACTTCAGGCGTCCCTGATGAACGGGGGCTCGTGCATTCATGCTGCTTTCTCCCGGTTCAGGATGGCTCGCGCCGCGTTGCGGCCAGCAGCACCGCTTATGCCACCGCCCGGATGAGCGCCCGCGCCACAAAGGTAAACACCATCAATCGGCATGCGGTATTGAGCCGCACCATTGACAGGCCGTACGAACAGAAACTGATCGAGTGTCAGTTCGCCATGGTGCCAGTGGCCACCGCTAATATGAAACTCGCTTTCGATATCGGCTGGCGTCAACAATTCACTCGCCGTCACTCGTTGCTCAATGTCCGGCATGTAGTTTGCGAGCGTCTGCATGATTGCCTGCATGAATTCTGTTTTCGCAGCCTCATTCCATCCGCCTTTGCGCTCATACGGAGCGTACTGCACGACGGCTGACATCACGTGCTTGCCCGTTGGGGCGAGTGACGTATCGCGAAAACTCGGGAAGGTGATTTCCAGTACCGGCAATGGCGAGCTCTCGCCGTATTTGGCCGGATTGAAAGCGCGCTCAACGTAGTGCTCATCGCTTGCAATAACGATGCGTTCTGCATAATCCTTCCTGGAAAAGCCTGCAATCGTTGGCAGCCCGTCCAGCGCCAGGTGAAGTTTCGCAGCGTTGCCTTTCGCGCGCAGATGATGGATGCGCTTCGTGAACCCTGTCTCGATGTGTTTCGCACCGACCAGTTGCATCATCGTTCGTTTCGGATCCGCGTTTGATATCACTGTGAAGCTGTTGAAGCGCTCCCCCGACTCGGTTTCAACTCCGGTCGCGCGGCCGTTCTCAATGATAATGCGCTTCACCGGCATGCCGGTACGGATCGTCGCGCCTGCGCCTCGAGCGACGTGTCCCAGTTCTTCACTAATACTGCCCATGCCGCCGCTGGGCGTCGCGGTGCGGCCGTGGTCGCCGGCCTGACGATACAGGTACGTCATGATCGTATTGGGCGAGCGGGGACCGAGATGCGTCCCGAGTACGGCATCGAGACTAATCGCACCTCTTAGCAGTGGATGCTCGAAACGCTCTGTCACCTCGTCGTGGATATTCATACCGATGAGCCGCAAGAATTCCTGCATCTCTTCTTTGCCGAGCATGCGAACATCCAGCCCCAACTGACCCAACGTCAGCAGATCGGTGAATGCTTTGGACCCGAGCCTCGGCGGCGTCTTGTTGAAATACTTGCGGAGCAGATCCGAAAACCGTGTCATGCGTTTGCGGAAGCGACGGTATTGCTCAGCATCCGATTCCGTTGCACCTTCGACATTGTCGCCATGGATCCGCAAGTGATTGCCGTCTTCTGCCAATGCGATCGTCGTCATGTCTTCGCTGGCCATTTGCGGCGAGAGCTTGAGTTCCTTGCGCACTTCCGGCTGCAATTGGTACAACAGATGCGCGCACGCCGATACCGAGTATCCGTCGGCGAATTCGCGCGTTACCGCAGCGCCGCCCACCTGGTCGTTTGCTTCGAGCACCAGCACTTTCTTGCCTGCTTTCGCGAGCAACGCGGAACACACCATACCGTTGTGGCCGGCACCCACTACTATTGCATCGTATTTGTCAGTCATCGCCAAAATTCTCCGGTACAGTGTTGGGCCGTCTGAGATCGGAAAGAATCTCGCGCGCAGCGTTTGCCCCAGGGGCCGCCATAATGCCACCGCCCGGGTGGTTGCTTGATCCACACATATACAAGCCGTCGACAGGACTACGGTACTGTGCGTACCCAGGCACCGGGCGGTTAAACAACAGCTGGTCCATTGTCAGCTCACCGTGGAAGATATTGCCTTCGGTAATGCCGATCTCATTCTCGATGTCTTCGGGAGTTCGGACTTCTGCATGCAGGACGAGATCCTTAAAGTCCGGGCTGTACTGGGCGATCTGGTCAAATACAGAATCCCTGAACCCGTCTTTCTCTTCGCTGGTCCAGTCACGCCCCTCAATTTTGTGTGGACAGTACTGCACGAAACAGCTCATGAAATGTTTTCCGGGTGGCGCCATCGTCGGATCACTGACCGTCGGGATCGTCAAATCTATGTATGGGTCCTTGGACCAGGTGCCATCCTTCCAGTCATCGTATGCGCGCTCCATGCGTTCCATCGAGTCGATGAAGTGCATATCACTGCTATACAGCGAACTGCCTTCCGGCAGCGCTGAAAAAGTCGGCATGCCATCCAGTGCTATGTTGATCTTTCCGGACGATCCGCGAATCTTGAAATTTTCCACACGGCGGTGAAATTTTTCGGGCAGATCGCTCTTGTCCATGCAGTTGAGGAAAGTGCGCTTGACGTCCATAGCCGAAACGACAACATTGGCTTTGATTTCTTCGCCGTTATCGAGCGCAACGCCAGCTGCCTTACCATTCCTGACGATGAACTTGTCGACACCAGCCTCAGTGCGCAACTCACCTCCGGCCGCCTGGAAAGCGCCCGCTATCGCCTTTGAGACTGCGCCAGTACCACCTCGAGCAAACCCCCAGGAGCCAACGTTGCCGTCGACATCACCCATATAGTGATGCAATAGAACATAGGCCGTTCCGGGCGAATGAATGCCAAGCGCGGTCCCGATGATGCCACTGCCGGACAATGAAGCCTTGATGACGTCGGTTTCGAAATACTCGTCAAGGTACTCGGCGACACTCATGGTCCAGAAACGAATTGTTTCGTTCATCCGGTCTTCGCCCATACCCATGAATTTGCCGCCGATTCGCGCCAGTTCTTTTAGATCGCGCGGTTTGAATGATGTCGGGTCCGGGGCAGTGCTGAGCAGGAAGTCACGAATAAAACGACATTGCCGCATCGTGTCCGCGGAATAGGTCTTGTACGCATCTGCGTCGTGCCGCGAGAACCGTGACATTTCGCGGTAGGCAACTTCATGGTCATGGTACGACCCAAAGTAGTCGCCATTCTCCATGAACGTGACTGAACCACCGTACGGCGTCACTTGCAGGCCATGCTTGTGCAGCTCCAGGTCTCGGTAGATCTCCGGGCGCAACAGGCTGCATACGTAAGAGCAATTGGAATACCACCAGTCTTTGTAGAGGTTGCGACTGACGGTAGCACCGCCGATATAGTCGTTTTTCTCCACACAGACAACATCGAGGCCTGCTTTCGCCAGGAAGGCGGCTGTAGTCAGGCCATTGTGTCCGGCCCCGACAATGATCGCGTCATAGGTTTTCATGGGTGTATCGGGCCTCCGGCCACCTTCTTGTTTTGTTCTCGCCGCTGCAGCGTAATGTCCACCGCACGCTCAAATTTGTCCAGTGTTTCGTCCAGGCACCCGACCGTGTGTGCTTCACACAAGAACCATGGCTCCCTTGAGTCCGGCTCTATCAGAATTCCCTGCTCATGCAGCTCTGGTGCAAGTGCGTCATAAAAATCGTAATTCGAATGGACCCACTCGCGGTAGTTGCTCGGCGGCTGTTCGTCAAAGAACAGTCCCATCAATGCTGGATGACCGGTAAAACTGTGGGCGATATCACGCGCATTGAGAATGCGACTCAAGCCTTTTTGCAGGTCCAGTCCAAACTTCTCGATATCAGCCAGGGCTGTCGTCTCATCCAGAATTTCAAGCGTCTTCGCAGCGGCAGCCAATGAAACCGAGTGCGCCGTGAAGGTACCGCCATGAACGACACCGTCCTCGACATGGCGCATGATATCTTCGCGTCCCGCGACGACCGACAACGGATAGCCATTGCCGATCGCCTTCGCGAATGTGCATATGTCAGCTTTGATGCCAAACAATTCCTGGACACCGCCTTTCGCAACGCGAAAACCGGTTTTCACCTCGTCCACGATGAGCAGGACACCGTAGCGATCGCAAAGCTCGCGCACGTCGGCCATGTATTTGGCATCGGCCTTTATTCCGCAGCAGTTGCCCATGATGGGCTCTATCAGGAATGCGCCGATTTCCTTGTGTTTCGCCTTGAACAGGTCTTCAAGCGCGTTCGCATCGTTCATTGGCACAGTGTGAAACAGCTTTTTTGTAACAACGGGCACACCGTCCCCATACGGCATCACCGCCGGCGGCGCATCACCCGGTGTCCATTCCTCAACCTCCGTGTACCACATCACTTCACTGAAAACGCCGTGATAGCCACCCTCCATAACCACGTGCGCTTCTTTGCCCGTAAACGCTCGCGCAATTCGCAGTGCGGCCATAACCGCTTCTGTGCCGGAATTCGAGAACCGTACGAGTTCTGCAGCCGGCACCATTTTACTAATGCGGCTTGCTACCTCGTATTCCTGTTCTGTTGACAGCGCAAAGACACCGCCTACACCCATTCCTTCCCGCGCCGCCGTATCAACGCGCTCGTCCGCGTAACCGAGGATGACGGGGCCATAGCCGAGCCGGTAGTCGATGTACTCATTCTCATCAACATCCCAGATGCGACCGCCCTTTCCTCGCTCAATGTAGATTGTCTTGTCGTCTCCCCAGTAACGGAAGTTGGACGACACACCCAGGGGCAGGCGTTTTCTGGCTTTCTGAAAATGAGTGTTCGAACGAGACAGGCTGCGCATGCAGGCCTCCACCAGGCTTAGCAAGGAAAATGAATGAGTATTCATTCATATTATGGCATGATTCCGGAATGACGGCCACAGCAAGAATCTCCAAACGCACGGCCACGCGGGAGCTGCGCAGACAGCAACTCATTGATGCAACAATGAAATGTATCGCCCGCAATGGTATGGGCAGCACCTCGATCGGTGACGTCGCCGGCGCAGCCGGCCTGTCGCAGGGCATCGTCAATCTACACTTTCAAAGCAAAGACAACTTGCTCAACGAAACACTGCGTTACCTGTCCGATGAGTATCGAACGCAGTTTGACAAGGCACTGGAAAAATCGGGACCGTCAGCTGTCGAGAAACTCCACGCGTTGATGGAGCTCGATTTGCGGCCTTCGATTTGTGACCGTCGCAAAGTTGCGGTGTGGTTCGCCTTCTGGGGTGAAGTCAAGTCGCGCCCGGCGTATCGAAAAATCTGCGAAAAATCCGACGAATACTACGATGAAGTTGTTGCACGACTTTGCGCCGAGCTCATCGAGGACGGTGGCTATCAGAATACCACGCCCGAAGGTGTTGCGATGATGCTGACGTCGATGACGAATGGCCTGTGGTTGTCCTGTCTGATTAGTCCCCGATCTTTCGACAGGCAAGCGGCGATGCGTGCTATCGATGAGTACTTGCACAGCATTTTCCCCAAACATTTTTCCCTGTGAGAAAACTGTGAAAATAGAAATGAGCAACGATGCAGAACATTGGCAGGCCATTGCACGCGCGTATGCGGACGAGTATTTGCAACCGCACGAGGTCGAAGCAGAACTGAATGATGGCGTGCTACCGGACGAGATCACCAAACGCAACAAGCAGCGCGCGATAGAGCTCGGCTTCACAGAGATTGATGTGCCGCGGAAACATGGCGGTCGCGAGCTTTCCATGGAGGCCCAGGTTGCGATCTGGGAGCAATTGGGTCGCACGACCAATGCTTTGTCGTGGTGTTTTTCTGAACCGCAGGAATGGATGTTTGATGGCTGCAGCGAGCAGCAGATAGAACGATACGTGTTGCCGATGATGCGTGGCGAAAAAAAGGACTGCTATGCAATAACCGAAGCCGGACCAGGATCTGATGTCGCCGGGCTCGATGCAACGGCGACAAAAGATGGCGATGATTACATTCTCAATGGCGAAAAATGGTACGTAACCAGCGCCAATTTCGCCGACTTTTTCTGGTTTCAGGCAAGAGTCAGCGGCGAAGAGGAAGACGCGCTGTTCCTGATTGACCAGGGAACTCCGGGTATCGAAATTACGGCTACACCCAAATTCAGTCACAGTTACGCAGCGCATCACCCCACTTACCTGTTCACCGATGTGCGTGTATCCGCGGCGCAGCGTGTCGGCCAACCCGGCGATGGTATGGCATATACGCGAAGCTGGTTTCGACATGAAAGACTGATGATTGGTGCGCGCAGCTGCGGTGCAGCTGCGAGACTCATCGAGGACGCGATGGCGTTTGCGAATGAGCGCATCGTCGATGGTCTGCCATTATCGGAGAAACAGGCGATCCAGTTCATGCTCGCGGACAGCGCCACCGAACTGTACGCGGCACGCCTGATGACCTACGACGCGGCGCGATCCTGGGATCGCAATGATCACCTCAAAACCCAGCACAGCCGATGCTCGATGGTGAAACTGTATGTCTCGGAAATGGCGAACCGGGTCGCCGATCGAGCCGTGCAGATTTTCGGTGGTCGAGGCTACATGCGTGAAAACGTCGCTGAAAGATTTTTCCGGGAGCTACGAGTCGATAGAATTTGGGAAGGTACAAGTGAGATTCAGCGGCTTATAATCGCTCGATCGCTA
The DNA here is from genome assembly GCA_022600955.1 of Gammaproteobacteria bacterium. Taxonomy (GTDB): domain Bacteria; phylum Pseudomonadota; class Gammaproteobacteria; order Steroidobacterales; family Woeseiaceae; genus UBA1847. The sequence continues at coordinate 343,912 of JAHZJK010000024.1, read as the reverse complement.
CTGAAGCGCGGCCTGGATGGAATGTGACCCTGAATAGCCTGAAATGCATCAGCCCATTGGCTTTGTTGGTTGTGGCTGGAGCGTGCTCACAGGATGCCGAGTTTCAGGCTGGAAACGACAGCAATACCGTCAACGTTTACAATTGGGCCGATTACATCGCACCCGGTGCAGTCGAGCGATTCGAGGCCGAGACCGGAATCAAAGTTAACTACGATACCTATGACTCGTCCGAAGTCGTCGACGTCAAGCTGCTGGCTGGCAGTAGCGGCTACGATGTCGTATTTCATAGCAACCAGTTCGCCACACGGCTGGTTCCGATTGGCGTGTTCCAGAAACTCGACAAACAACGCTTCAGCAACTACGGCAATCTTGATGAGAAAATGCTGGACCGAATCAGCGTGTACGATGTCGTTGCTGACTACAATATTCCCTATCACTGGGGTACTACAGGCTACGCATGGAACGTAGAGATGGTGCGTGAGCGCCTGCCCAATCACCCCATGGACAGTGCCGACGTGCTTTTTGACCCCGAAGTCATCGCGAAGCTGTCCGACTGCGGCGTCAGTCTTCTCGACGGCTCCACTGATCTTTTCCCAATGGCTCTCGCCTACCTCGGCAGGGACCCGCAGGCAGTGGATGACGAAAGTTTGTTCGCCGCAGAAGAACAACTCTCCAGGGCGCGACCACACGTGCGGTACTTCAGCAATACCAAGATGCTCTCTGACCTCCCGAATCGTGAGGTCTGTGTCGCAATGAGCTGGTCAGGTGACTACGCGACAGCCGCAACACGTGCCCGTGAAGCCGGGCTGGACATTGAGCTGCGCTATACCGCGCCCCGGGAGGGATCGGGTTTGTGGGTCGACGGCATTTATATTCCAAGCGACGCACCGCACACCGACAATGCCTATCGGTTTATCGATTTCATGCTGCGCGCCGATATAGCAGCCGAGACCACCAATACTGTCAATTACGCAACGGCCAACCGTGCTGCGTGGGAGTTCATTGATGCAGAAATCCTGAACGACACCGCGATATTTCCCGATGACGAGACCTGGGAGCGTGTCTATCCCGTTATTTCTGCGGTTCCGAAGCAAGAGCGCGTTCGCACTCGGGCCTTCGCTCGCGTCAAGAGCGGGCTATGAAGGATTTCATAAAAATCCGCGGCGTCAGCAAGCATTTTGGCGATTTCGTTGCCGTTGACGATGTTCACCTCGATATCGGCAAAGGCGAACTATTCTCGATACTCGGCGGCTCCGGCTGCGGCAAGACAACCTTGCTGCGGATGCTCGCGGGCTTCGAAATTCCGAGTTCAGGCAAGATTGAGATCGATGGTAATGATGTAACGCATCAGGCGCCGTACGACCGGCCTGTAAACATGATGTTCCAGTCTTACGCGATCTTCCCGCACATGAACGTTGCCCGGAATATCGCCTACGGACTGCAAAAAGAGGGTATCGCCAAGGCGAAGATCAACAAGCGCGTCGACGAAATGCTCGCACTCGTGCAGCTTGAAGACTTCAAAACCAGGAAGCCTGATCAACTGTCGGGTGGGCAACGCCAGCGCGTTGCGCTCGCGCGCGCATTGATTAAGCGACCAAAGGTCTTACTTCTCGACGAACCGCTTGCAGCACTCGATAAGAAATTGCGGGAAAGAACGCAGTTCGAACTGATGAACATCCAGGACGAGCTCGGCATCACCTTCGTCGTGGTAACGCACGATCAGGAAGAGGCCATGACGCTATCGAGTCGCATCGCAGTTATGGACAAGGGCCGCTTCCAGCAGGTCGGCACACCGAAAGAGATTTATGAATTCCCGGACAATCGCTTTGTCGCCGATTTCATCGGCACTATCAACACGTTCGAAGCCGTTGTCACCCGCATGCTCGATGACCGTATAGAGTTGTACTCGGACGAAACGGGTACCGCGATCACAGCGCTCGGCAAGCAGCTATTCGAGGTAGGACAACAGGTTGAGGTGGCCGTACGGCCCGAGAAGATATTTCTCAGCAAAGACAAGCCGAGCAACGACGAAGATACTTGTGTCGCAGGAGTGGTTGACGACCTCGGCTATCTTGGCAATCGCTCCTTGTACCGCATCCGTCTCGAAACCGGCAAGATCGTACAGGCGAGCTCGCAGAATCGTCGCAGGTCCGTCACCCGATTCCTCGAATGGGACGAACCCGTATGGTTATCCTGGCGGCCGCGCAGCGCCGTGATTCTGATGGACTGATGGCTACGACGCACAACAGTAAAGACGAGTTGTGGCGGCGCTTTGCGCTGGCCGCGCCGTACTTGTGGTTGCTGGTGTTTTTTCTCGCACCCTTCGCCATCATTTTGAAAATCAGCCTCGCGGACCCGGTAATCGCACAACCACCGTTCACACCGACATTCGACGCAACGGGTCATCTCTCCATTACCGCAGACAACTTCAGGTTTCTGTTAACCGACAAGTTATACGCGATCACATACCTGCGCTCTGTATTGATGGCAGCCATGGCGACCGTTCTCTGCCTAAGCCTGGGTTTCCCAATGGCCTACGGGATTGCGCGGACGCAGCCTGCAACACGTGGCCTGCTCTTGTTGCTGATAGTGCTGCCCTTCTGGATCTCCTTTCTGTTGCGCGTGTATGCCTGGATGGGACTGATGAACAATTACGGCGTCATCAACAACTTCCTGATGTGGGCGGGCCTCATCGAACAACCGATTCAAATGATGTACACCGATTTCGCGGTATTCATCGGCCTCGTGTACACCTACCTGCCGTTTATGGTATTGCCGCTCTACGCCACCCTCGAACGCATGGATCTCGACCTCGTTGAGGCTGCACAAGACCTTGGTGCGTCGAGAACACGAGCGTTCTGGGATATTACCTGGCCACTCGCAAGACCTGGTGTCATAGCGGGCTGCCTGTTGGTGTTCATCCCGGCGATGGGCGAATACGTTATCCCGTACCTGCTCGGCGGGCCTGAATCATTGCTCATTGGCCGCGTCCTGTTTGATGAATTCTTCGTCAATCGGGATTGGCCGCTGGCATCCGCAGTGGCGATCGTGTTGCTGTTATTGCTGGTCGTTCCGATCGTGTTGCTACAGCGTTACCAGGCAAGCGACCAGGACAGTAGCGCATGAGCAGCAAGTCGCGCTTCATTATCTCGACACTTGCGTTTGGTTACGCGTTTCTCTACTTGCCGCTGTTGCTGGTCGTTCTGTATTCATTTAATGACTCGTCAATCGCCACTATATGGGGTGGCTTTTCGACGCGCTGGTACGGTGAGCTGCTGCAGAACGACCTGATACTCGATGCGGCACTACTGAGCTTGAAGGTTGCAGTGACATCAGCCACCGCGGCAACCCTGTTCGGGACGATGGCCGGGCTGGCGTTGGCGCGCTTCGGCCGCTTCAAAGGCCGTACGCTGTTCTCGGGAATGATCTCATCGCCGATGGTGATGCCTGAAGTGATCACCGGACTGTCGCTCCTGCTGCTGTTCGTAACCCTGCAACAGTTTACGGGCTGGCCAGGGCAACGCGGCTTCTCAACCATCACTATCGCGCACACCACTTTCTCAATGGCCTACGTCGCTATCATCGTGCAATCGCGCTTGCTCGGCATGGACGAGTCTCTTGAGGAAGCGGCGATGGATCTCGGTGGTAAACCGTTGCGCGTGGTATTCGACATTACGCTACCGCTAATTGCGCCGGCAATGGTGGCCGGCTGGCTGCTATCGTTCACGCTTTCGCTTGATGACCTGGTGATTGCAAGCTTTGTATCGGGGCCAGGCAGCACAACTTTGCCGATGTATATCTTCTCGAAAGTAAAACTCGGCGTATCGCCTGACATCAATGCACTTGCGACACTGATCATTGTCGCGGTCAGCACTGGCGTAGCACTCGCGTGGCTGATCATGCGCCGCAGCGCACGGCCCTAGGTTTTCTCAGCATCTGACGATCAGGGCCGCTGTAACTCCTGCAATATCCACTCGATGTAGACCCGTTCCGCCCGCTCCATGCCCGAAAAAGGCCCGGGCTGGTAGTAACGGGAGTGAACGCCCTTGGAGTTGTTAACGATGATGCGCTTGTCGGCATGCGTCGTAACATCCCAGAGCCAGGTGAGTTTTTCGACATCATAGTCTTTACCCTCTTCTGCATCCCCACGTACCATCCAGAAGATTTCACAGTTAGAGCGATTGTGATCGATCGGCGTGAATACGTAAGCAACCACGTGATCACTGTAGGCAAGCAGAAACGAAAACGCACCGAAAGAAAAGTCTGATGCGCCGCCATCGTAGTCGGAAAACTTGCCGAGCAATGGCGCAACCGGAACTCCGCCTTCACTGCCGGTCTTGTACTTGTTGAATAGTGCTGTCCTGCTGTAACCGTAGCCAATCTCGCCAGGACGCGCTGCTGTGTCTATGAAGTCGACGTACAGGTCCTTCACACCGCAAGCTTGCATGCGTTCGAGCATCGTGCCTTGCACGCGTTCGCGTTTGTCCCGATCAAGCATTAGCGTGTGCATCAACGCATACTCTGGGTGCGCCGTCGCGCAGTGATAGCACTCCTGGTAGTTTTCGATCGAGAGTTTCCAGTTTGCCGGTATCTCATAGCTTTTCTGCGCGGCGACCTTGAGATTGGGAAAGTCAAACATGGCCATTGGCTCTTCGAGGTCCCGTTTGCATCCCTCAAGCGACAATGGCTGGTCTGTAAAGCAAACGAATACAAGACCATGGACTTCGTCGACCGAAACCGGGTTGAGGCTATGCGATTGCATGTCAAAATCATCCGGCATATTGCGCGCCGCAATCAGGTTGCCATCAATATCGTACATCCAGCCGTGGTAGGGGCACTGGAACTTGTCAGCATGACCCTCGGACTCAAGGCACACAAGCGAGCCGCGATGCCGGCATACGTTCGCAAACCCTTTCAGATTGCCGTCCTGTCCTCGCACGATAATCGCCGACTCCCGGCCGACATTCAGTACTTTGAAATCACCAGGCTCGGCAAGCTGAGATACATGACCGGCAAGTATCCAGTTGCGATTGACTATTTTTTCGAGTTCGAGCTCATAGATCGCTGGATCAGTATAAAAGCGCTGATCGAGTGAATAGCCGGGTTTCTGACTGGCAATCAAATCGTCGATTGATCGCGTGTCCTCATTCATGACCGCACTCATTATTTATTCCACAATATGAAACGAAAATAGGTAAGAATAGTTACGATATCACAAACGTTATTACTCACCAGATACGGACTTATCCGCATGCGGGGTCGCCGGTCTCTTACGTCTTTTACCTCAACTGACAACGATCTATACAACGGAGAGCTAAGATGAAAAAGGTCGCACTATTGCTGGGATTCGTAGCAGCATCGCTTGCGGTTATGTTTTTCGTATTCAAGACCCCGGATAGTGACGCAGCGGCAATGCGCATCAAGTACGGCGGGCCTGACCTCAGAGTGGCTGAGACTCCGAGTGGTATGTCAGTTCATTATCGTGATCAGGGGTGCGGGGAATGTCCTGCAATTATTCTGATTCACGGTTCGAACGCATCTCTGCAAACATTCGAACCCCTGGTTGAATTACTCAAGGACCGGTATCGCCTCATATCCTATGACCAACCTGGCCATGGACTTACCGGCCCGCATCCGCAGGATGACTATTCTGCGACAGGTATGTCTGAAGCAACATCAGCGGTAATCGAAGCGACCGGGGTCGATGAATTCGCGCTCGCCGGAAACTCCATGGGCGGCTGGGTTGCCTGGCGTTATGCGTTGGCGCAACCGAATAAGACAAACGCCCTCATTCTGATCAACTCATCAGGTGCACCACCGCCTCCGGATGCCGAGAAACCACGGCTGTATCTCGGCGCCCGTATCATGCGCAATCCAGTTGGCCGGTCCCTGGCTCAGCACATCACACCACGATCCGTATTCGAGAGGTCCTTGCTGGACAACGTAGCCAACGATGCCCACGTGACGGACGAGATGGTCGATCGCTACTGGGAATTGCTACGCTATCCGGGCAACCGACGTGCAGCCGGATTGAGGGCGGTCGTTGACCGCGAGCCGCACTTTGCGCTGCGACTAAACGAACTGACTTTGCCGACACTGATCCTGTGGGGCGCAGAAGATCAGGTTACTCTGCCCGGAGATGCAATTACGTTCGACGAGATGATCCCAAATTCCGAGTTAGAGATCTTCGAGGATGTTGGCCATCTGACAATGGAAGAAGCACCAGAACACACCGCAGCGGCAATCGATGCTTTCCTGCAGAAAGCCGGTGTCGGTATTTTACAGCCAGGCACATAAAAGGATGCGAACGATGCACAACACGCCAACTCAACTTCTCGCACTGACGATGCTCGCACTTTTCGCAATGCCGTCCTTTGCAGACGACCAACCTTCGTGGCGCGCGCACTACCTGGCCAATGCCGGCGTCATGGTTTCTCGCGGTGACACGAAAATACTTTTCGATCCGTTTTTTCGAAGTGACTACGGAATTTACGACCGCGTGCCAGTCGCAACGGAAGCGGCACTATTCAAGGGCGAGCCTCCCTGGGACGGCATCGATGCGGTATTCATCAGCCATCACCACGGCGACCACTTTGACCCGGCCGTGGTGATGAGTTTTCTGCGAGCCTGGCCAACAGTGGAGCTATTCGGGCCGCAACAGGCAATCACCGCTTTGTTAGCGCTGCAGGAGCAACCGGATACGACACTGTCCAGCCGGCTCCATGGCATTGCGCTTGAGCGCGACAGTGCCGCTGCACAACTGACGATGAAGGGCTTACAAATCGAGGCTGTTCGGGTTGCACACAGCGGATGGCCCGAACGTCATGCCCACGTAGAGAACATTGTGTTTCGCGTGACGCTGGATAACGTAACGACGGTGATGCACTTGGGAGACGCCGATAGCGACAGCCAGCATTACGAACCTCACTCATCTTTTTGGCAAGGGCGCACGACCAATCTTGCTCTCCCGCCTGTCTGGCTGTTCCTGACTGATATGGGGCGGGCGATACTGCACAAGTATATCGGCGCTGACCACAGCATAGGGATTCATGTAGACACGAGCGTAGCCGACGAAAAAGAACATCGACCACCCGAGCTCGAGGGCCTGGACCTGTTTACCAGGCCCGGAGAGACGCGCAGTAAATGACACGGAAAATACTGCGAGACCTGCGCGACGATTTGTTGACTGACAGGTGCTAGACTGATTGCCAACACTACAGAACTGACGAGAGAACGACGATGAAAACAGTTAGCTGCGACCTGTGTGATGTAACCGCGGACGGCGAAACATTCGAGGAGTGGATGACCGCTCTCAGACCTCATTACATGGAGGCGCACGCCGACGTAATGAGTAATTCCAGCCACACCCAGGAAGATATGGAAAAATGGATGGCAGAAAACAAGGCCAGGTTCGACGCGGCATAGCAACTAGATGAAGATCGCCTATGTCATTCTGCTGGCAGTTGTAGCGTTATTGGCCACGCTGTCCGGAATCACCAAAATTCTGCTGATGCCCCAGGACCTTGAGTTTTTCGGCCGCTTTGGCTTCTCCGATCCAATGCTCATTACATTCGGTGTGGCTCAGCTGCTGGGCGGCATCTTGCTGGTCGTGAAAACGACTCGGTTTATCGGCGCGACCGTCATAGCCAGCACATTCCTGGTTTCGCTGATGCTGCTGGTAATTGATGGCAATGTACCTGTCAGCATAGCCACCGGTATCGTGACGCTACTATTGTTCGGAATCATGAAACAGAGCTGGCCGTCGCGCCGCTAGCAATACGCCAGACTGACTACTCTCCCTGTGGATCACCGCCTGTCTGGTACTGCGAAAACATCGAAAACTGCAAAGGGCGAATTGCGAAAACGCCACTGCAACCTATGCGCTGCTTCATAGGCAGCCGCGAATCTTTTTCGACCAGTTCATCAAAGTACTGACTCAAACGATCAATCGCCTCATGCATACGGGTAATACTGCCCTCCGACAACATGCCGCCAACGAAGCGTAGTTCATCTTCTGGCTGATCAAAGGCGCTATCGAAAAACTCTGTCTGCACTCGCGTTGCGAAAAAGTTCTGCACGGGCCCATTGCGCCGCCACGTAAAATTTCTCGCCGTCAGCAGGCGGTAGCGATTAAAGGGTAACAACTCAATCATGCGCAGACGATCGAGTCGGATCAGTTTCTGTTGAATCAGGTTCTCTTCGAAATCATAGACAGTCCTGATCTCGTCATAGCGCCAACGATTCAAAACCAGAAAGGTGATCACGAGCAGCACCGTGTCACCAACCAGTGCCTCCTCTTGCTCAGGCGTAAGCTGACTCACATACTCGCGGCGCGAATTTACGCGCTCAACCAGATCGTGGAAATCCATGCGTAGCAGTTCGAGTGTGCGTTCCATACGCTCGAGCGAGAATGTCTGCCGACTGAACAGGCGCTTCACACTGGCCTCGCTGAGCTGCAGGTGAACGGCAACATCGGCATAGGTAATGCCGCTTTCTCGCAGGGCCTTCTTGAGTTCATTAACAAGCGTTTGCGCCTGTGCCATAGCCGCCTCCCGTCAGGACACACATAACGTATCATTTTTTAATACTAATTGGTTAACTCAACGATACTTCTGCGAATTTCGTTGCAAATTACGCTCCTGAAGCCAAAGCTGACGTCATTACACAGGAGCACGAAACCATGCGCAAACTAATCCTCGCGATGACGCTATTGCCGCTGTTGGCAGGCTGCAGCATGTTTCTGGGCGGTCAGGAACAATTCCGCCAGGGCGCATCCAGCAGCCTGGTCGACTTTTTGTATCCAGACGGAACGCTGCCTCCGAAAGCTGACGGGCGTATGCCGCACCTGGAATTACCTTTGCGTGTTGGCATCGCATTTGTGCCCAGCAACAGCTATCGGGACATATCGGAGACGGACAAACAGGCGTTGCTCGACAAAGTCGCCAGCCAATTTCGTGACAAGCCCTACGTACAGACTATTGATACGATTCCGGAGACATATTTGCGTTCCACCAGCGGCACTCGAGGCATGCAGCAGGTTGCGTCGCTTTACGACCTCGATGTCGTCGCTCTGGTGTCATACGATCAGGTGTCGTATTCGGGCGAGCGGGACAGCGCCCTGCTCTACTGGACTATCGTTGGCACGATGTTTGTGAAAGGCAATAGCAACGAAGTCCAGACGATGATCGACACCGCGGTGTTTGATGCCGAAACAGCGAAGCTTCTGTTCCGTGCCCCGGGAATACACAGGCAGCAGGAAAACACGACGCTTGTCGACAATGCGCGCGATCTTAGGCACCTGCAGACCGGGAGCTTCGATGCAGCAACCGGCGACATGATCGAGAACCTCGAACGAGAACTGGTCACGTTCAAAGATGCCGTGGAAAATGGCGAGCGCGCGGAGACCAGTTGGCGATCGGGCTCCGGTGGTGGCGGGAGCATTGGCCTGCCGCTACTCGGCCTGTTCGTCGTATTCGGTATTCTCGCTAATGCGCGCAGGCGGCAGCAGAACAGGCGCCGACGTTAGAACTGACTGCGCCGCTAGCGCGGAGGCGCGTCCAGGGTATGCAGAAAAGCCTCGAGTTGCCGTAACTCGCGTTTACTCAGGCCAAGTGGCTTGGACTCATTGTGACCAATCATTGCGTCAGGCGCGTCGTTATAGTGCACCAGCACATCTCGCAGTGTCGCCAGTTGCCCTTTGTGCATAAACGGCGCCGTGCCACCAAGATTGCGTAGCGACGGAGTGCGCACAGTACCCAACAGCTCCAGTCCGGTACGCGCATACTCGAGCTCGTCACAACGTCTCAATGCATCGTCGCTATAGTGACTACGACAATTGAATTCATCCGCGAAGGCCATCAATACGCCATCGAGACGGCCTTTGTCGGGTACTTCGCCGGAAAAATTAATTACGCCCGTATTGTGGAACTCGTTGTTTGTCAGCAGCGGGCCGTTGTGACATTGAATGCAATTCGCTTCGCCGCTGAACAAGCGTAGACCCCATACCTCATCATCGCTATAGATAGACTGTTGTTCTGCGTCACCCGACACCACAGCTGCCACGTAATCGTCAAAGCGGGACACTGAGGGCAACACGGTGCGTTCGAAAGCTGCTATGGCTTTGCCGAGGTTCGAGAAAGCGCGGTTGATATCAGTATGCTCATTGCCGAATAGTGACTCGTATAACGATCGGTAGCCGTCATCGCCAAGTACGATAGCAACAATCTCCTGCCTGCTGCTGCCATGCTCGTCGGGATCCTCAAGAGGCGACAGGGCCTGTGCCCACTGACTGTCACGACGTCCGTCCCAATAGAGCCACGGACTGTACGCTGCGCCGACGATACTCGGCGTATTACGTTTCGACGTGCCAATGGCCTGACCTTTCTGCAGGCCATCTGTAAAGCGAAGCTCGGGTACGTGGCAAGTGACACACGCAACTGTGCCATCTGCGCTGAGGCGCGGGTCATGGAACAACAACCTGCCAAAAGCCGCGGCTGCCGGGTTGTCCGCGACGGCATTGCTGGGGTCCGGCGGCAGATCGGGCAAAGCGGACAGCGACATTGACTGCAACACCGCGACTTCCGCGGCGGTCCACGCGGGGGGCGATTTTGGTAGCCAAAGCCAGAATGTGGCCAAAGCCACGACAACGGCCGCCCCATTGAGCGCGTAGCGACGGACGGGAGTCACAATTGTAAAGGGATGATTACGACGGAACGGTCGTTGTCAGTAGTGACCGTGACTTTGATCTCCCAGTAGCCAGCCATGTGAAAGCGCATGCCACTTAGCCGGTAGTCGCCGCCACCAATCTCTTCACTTATTCGCGGGCGCGTTGGCAAACCATGATTGTGTTCCGGCATTCCTCCCGTAACCTCGACGGTTGCACCTTCAACTGCGTCACCTGCGGCCGTTTCAATATGCAGGACCCAGCTTTGAATACGGTTGATTTGTGGCTCACCGTCAGGAATCGTCCAACTAACCTGCAGATCAGCAGCGCTGGCACCCAGGGGAAACAGCAGTACGCCCAACAACGAAGCAGTCGCGGCGCCACCAAACCAGCGTTTTAGGCGTCCACTCATGAGCAGAAACTGAAACTGTATGAAAACCAGCAGTGCGACGATGAAGGGCCAGTAACCGAACCCGGTAAAACCAACCTCGAACGGAAAAACTGCTGCGTAGACTTTACCGGTATCGGGGTGAGTAGCTGAAACAATGCCGACAAAATCTCCCTCCTCTTCAAACTCATGCATCACCGTATAGACCGCCGGCTCCAGCGCTGCCGGCCGATAGAAAACGGTAACCGCCTCAATGTCGTCGATAAGCTCAATGTCTTCCATTCTGGCGAAACGACCCTTACCTGTCACGTCACGAATAATTCGAAAGTCGATAGGCATCATCGACAGCGAGTTGTGCTGATACTCCATAACGAACAGACTTTCCGCCGCCACAGGGAGATCTTCACAGTATTGCTTGTGGCCGCTGATTTCCGGTTGATAGATCTTAAAGTGCGCACTCAGGTAGTTGACCTTGATCACGCAAAGATCATCCTCCTCGACAACACCACCGTGCGCACTGGCATTCTGCTGCAGCAACAGCAATGCCGCACAAATAGTCAGGAAAAATATCGTGGCACGATGCACAATCATGCGTCTATTCTTACCACAGTACACAGATTTAATGACACTTATCCTGAGCATCTTTGCTTTGCTGCTTGGCCCGCTGATCTATGTCGCCGGGCAAACGAACCGCATCGCGCAACGCATCTTCAATGCTCTGATCGTGCTGGCGATTGGTGTTATCGTTTTTGTGCACATCATCCCCGATGCCTATGAGCATGCGGGCAGTCTCGCAATCATAGTCGCTGTACTTGGAATCGCGTTCCCTGTGGTTCTGGAACACCTGTTTCGCACGGCGGCAGACACCGCGCATCTCCTGATCGTCGTTCTCGCTGCACTTGGTTTGTTGCTGCACGCCATCATCGACGGCATTGCATTACTCCCGGCCAGTGGCTCGAGCCTGGCACACGCCATTATCCTGCACCGCATTCCTGTTGGAATGGCGATTTGGTGGTCAGTCAAACCCAATCTCGGCACAGCGGCTGCAGTCGGCGTTTTCGCAGCGATCATAGTTGCAACATCGATTGGCTACTTCGTCGGCGAAGCAGCGCTGCAAATTGCCGAGGCTCGCTCGATAGCGCTACTGCAGGCGTTTGTTTCCGGTTCCCTGATCCACGTCGGGATATTCGGCATCAAACACGCCCACTAGCTGTCAATCTGTATTAGCTCTACCAGGTGCCCGTCGCAGTCTGTCGGTTCAAGATAGAGCAGCTTGCGATTGCCAAAGCTCACAATACCCTGCGGCGTCACATAACCAGGGCGTACGCCGATCTCGGCCAGAGTCGCCGCGCAGGCCACTATGTCAGAAACCCGCCAGGCAATGTGATTGAGACCACCGCCCGCTGCCGGACTTGCCAGGAGGGTCTCGCGAAACTCCGGCGACACCGGCTCAATCAGCTCAAACTCCGACTCCCCAATGCGTATGAACGCGAATCGTGTCGCCACATCCTCGCCAGGGTCCTCCGGTTCTCGCCGGACACAACGTGCGTTTAGCCCGTACAGGCGCTGCCATTGCGCCACCGAGACGTCCAGATCATCTACGATATAACCAATATGCTGAAGACCGAGGATATAGCTTTCAAGCGCTTGCCGAACAGACATGCCCGCTCCACATTGACAAATGTCAAAGGTACCAACTGATACCATCAATACTATGCCTTATATGAGAATACTAATAATCGGTCTCGGTAATATCGGCCGGACACTTGCAGAACGACTGCGAGGCAGTGGGCACCAGGTCATCGGGACAACAACAACCCAGGCGAAAGTCGGCGGACTCAGGGATTACGTTGATCGCGTCGATGTACTGTATGGGCACGAGCAAGACAAGATCATTGAGGCAGCCGCGGGCTGTGACGCAATCGTCGTCACGGTCGCACCAGATGCGAAGAAAAGTGCCACTGTTGAAGAGCGCGAGGAAAGCTACCGACAGGTCCTTGTAAATACTTGCAGCAACGCAGCAGCGGTCAGCGACCGGGTAATCTTCGCCTCTTCATTCTCGGTGTATGGCGATGGCAAGCAGGCAGATGATGCGATCTCCGAGGAAACACCTACGTCGAACCACGAAGAACCGTCATCCAGGTATTACCAGCTCGCGGAAAAGGCAACGCTCACAGCGCGACACGGCTGTGTGTTGCGATTACCAGACATGTATGGCGCGCCCGGCGACATGAGCTATCCGGATCGCGTACGCATGTGTCACGAATACATGGGCGGTAAAGCGATCTTCAGTGCTTCCGCACCTTTGTACTGTATCCACTACCTCGACGTCGTAAGATCTATTGAGCACGTAATCAGCCAGGATCTGCGCGGCATTTATAACGTCTGCAGCAATGAGCGTATCCCCTATACAAACGAGCAGGTGTTCAATGCCATTTGCGACGACGAAGGGATGCCGCGTCTTGAATTCCTCGATCACGTAAAAATGCCACAACGTCGTATCTCAGCAGACAAGTTGTATGCAACAGGTTACCGGACAGAATACGAGGACCCCAATACGCAGGTCGTAGAGCGGTGGGCCTCGCACAAGCAATGAAGAGTGTTGTCATTACCGGCAGCACTAAAGGTATCGGTCGCGGGCTCGCAACGGAGTTCGCGCAACGTGGCCACAACGTCGTAGTCTGCGGTCGTACCCAGGAAACAGTTGACGCGGCGCTTCGAAAGATCGGTACGCTGCCCGGAACAGTTGTCGGAAAAGTCTGCGATGTCAGCGACCGACAGCAATTGCAAAGCTTATGGGATACGGCTGCTGAGACATTTGGTGGCGTCGACATCTGGGTCAACAATGCAGGCCTGGCGCGCACCACATGGTCCATCGTTGATACACCACCCGAGCAGATTGATGCAATGCTGGGGATCAACATGCCGGGCACAATTTTTGGCAGCATTGTCGCCGCACAGGGTATGACCTCGCAGGGGCACGGCAAGATTTTCAATATATTGGGCGGAGGCAGCGACGGCGAGTACTTCCCCGGAATCGCGGTCTACGGAACAACCAAGCGCGGCCTCGATTATTTTTCGACCGCTCTGGCGAAAGAACTGCGTGGTACTGGTGTCATTGTCGGCCGAGTCAGGCCAGGCATGATCGTTACAGGAGCCGTCGTCCGTGAAGCCAGACAGGATCCAGACAGCTTCCGGAAATCCCGAAAAATGATTAATAACCTGGTCGATCAGGTCGAAACGGTATCGCCATTTCTTGTCGACGAGATGCTCGCGTTCAAAAAAAATGGCGCAAAGATTCGCTGGCTCACGGGCGGGAAGATTGCCTGGCGCATGCTGAAAGCACGTGTACGGACGCGCGCGGACCAATTCGGCCGATTCGGCTTATAGGAGCTGCAATGGCAAAGCACACAGACACCAAGACCATCGATCAGTTTCTCGCAGAGAATCCCGACGTCGACGTCAGCCGTTATTGGGAGCGTTGCTGGAGCATTCTCTCCGGCGTCAAGAATCGTATCGCAACACGCTTCCCGGACCTGCAACGTGAGTCGAATACAAAAGACCGCGACTACTACACCTCACCGAATGGCGAGTGGGAGGGATCGATGAAGGCATGGTCGGGTCCCGGCATGGAGTGGCTTGTGAATTCCTGGCTTGGCAACCGCAAGGCTTCAATCCTGGATATGAATGCGACGGCATTTCTTGGCCAGGAAACTGATGTGCCGCACCTCGTAATCGTTTTTGGAACAATTCCGCGACTGTTCTTCTATGCGGACTACACGCCTCGCAGGGATCTCATGCAGGATACAGACTACCTGGATCGATACTACGGAGATGACGTCAATCAATGGTACCTGCGACTAAGGGGCGACGAGAATTTTCAATGGTCCGTTAGTCATGGCAACTATATGCGCGCACTGACGAATCCCGTCACGCAAAGCTTGATGGGGGAGCTGAATGACAGCAACATCGATATTCTTGAACAGTACGTAGACGAAAAGGTCTCGCGCTGGCTGGGCTGGCTCGATGACGCGGCCCCGGTGGCTGAGGGTGCACGGTCTGCGTTGCGCGCGCGCGATCACAAGATTCGAGAGATGGGCTACACACGAGATCCCATGAACAAGCTCGCGGTACAGGTCTTTGGTGAAGGTATGGTCGACACGATGGTCGATATTCGTATGGGGCGCGAGCAGATGTCACGGGCGCGAGGCTAAGCAATGACTGGCAGACGAATTCTCGGCATCGAACTCGCCCGAGGCATTTCAAGGACTCACTTGTGGGCCTATTTCTATGCCGTCCTGATTGCATCGGCTTACGCAGGCTCGCTCGCAACGCTGCAACCCGGGGTGCTGCAGGTCATGGGGGTCCCATTCGCCGAACAGGGCAACCTGACGGGCAATCTTGCGGCGATGCAGGAAGTATTGTTCATCGTGCTACTCGGTCTGATCGGCGCCATTTCGGACAAGGTCGGTCGCAAATCCGTCTACATATTTGGTCTCTTGACGACCTCTTTGGGCTTCGCGCTCTATCCGACTGCAGACTCGATCGCTGAGCTGGTCGGCTATCGAATAATTATCGCCATTGGAAGTGCCGCCATGCTCGGCATGATGGTTACAGTCATTGCGGACTACTCCACCAACAAGACACGCGGCAAGGCAAACGGTGTACAGGGTTTCATTGCGACGCTCGGCGCGTTTATTCCACCGTTTCTTAGCGCTTTGCCAGCGCAATTTGTCGCCAGGGGTTACTCCGAGCTGGAAGCACAACAGGCCACGTTCGCGGTCGCAGCGCTGCTGGGAGTTTCGGCCGCCATCATCGCGTTCATCGGGCTGGCGCCACGTGCAACGCAAGCGGCAGCTGCGGCGCGCGAGTCAATTGCCCGTATCCTGATCGACGGAGCCAGGGCGTCCCGCGACAAGGGCATCGCCCTGTCGTATGGCGCTGCGTTTATATCCCGTGGTGACCTTGCGGTGACCGGCGCTTTCCTTGGCCTGTGGCTGGTGCAATACGGCATGCAGCATCAGGGCATGACGCCCAGCGAAGCGCTCGCATCCTTACTGATGCCGGCCATTCTCGCCGTTGTCTCCGGCGCCCTGATTGGCTCAATACTCATGGGGATACTTGCCGACAAAATCAGCCGCGCCGCTGCCGTGCCAGTTGCAAGCGGGCTTGCGGCAGCTGTGTACATGAGCATATTTTTCGTCGACGATCCGACGCTGCCATGGGTCAAATTTTTGCTGTTTCTGATGGGCGTCGCAGAAATAAGCGCGTTTGTCAGCAGCCAGGCTTTGGTGGGACAGCAGGCAGAACCACAACACCGCGGCGCGATCATGGGCTTCTTCGGTGTTGCCGGCGCGGTAGGAATCCTGATCGCAACGAAGGGCGGCGGAATGCTGTTTGACAATGTTGGCCCGTCATCGCCATTCGTGGTATTCGGCGCACTTAACCTGGTAGTTTGCCTCTGGGGAATTGCCGTGCACAGGAGCATTCGCGATCCTGACTGGCCGGACGAAGCGGGTGATTAGACGGTAGCCTCATCTTCTACTTGCTGACTACGTAGCACATCGATCATGAAGTTCGACACATCTGCGCCGAGCATCATGTCAATCTTGTTCCAGACAGGGTCAATCTCTCGGTTGAAAATCAACTTGCGATTTGCCGCATTTCGTTCTGCGCCGTAGTCGCCGTTGATCGGCATTGCATCGAGACCTTCGTCCAGCAATCCCAGCCAGTGATCTGTATACAGCCCCGCCGCAGGAAAAATCTGTTGTTCGTAGGCCTCGGTTGTCGTGCGTTGCGCCAGCATCCAGGGAGACATTATCGCTCTCTGCATTGGCGACAACTGTGCCGCGAAGACGCCGTCCGCATCAAGTACACCGGCCTGACATTCGGTCAGCGGTCGATAACAACGCTGCATATAGGCTTCATTGACACCGAGGTCGCAAGCCGGTACCAGGTCGAGGTGAAACGCATACATGTCGCCGCCATCGGGAAAGTTCGGGTCCGTATCGGGCGGCATTCGCGTGTACACAGAATCCAGTGTAAACGTCGGAACTTTTGATTCCGGTTTCGTGAATGCGAAGATCATATGAGAATCGAGGCCAATAGCCTCAACCGCAATGCCGGTGTATACCAGTTTGAGCAATTTGTTGCCGCCATCCCAAAGTCGGAAACTGCCGGCAGGTATATTGCCAAATGCCGCTGCAGTCAGGGGCAGGAATGCGCCACCGTCTTTGCCAGTGACTTCGGTGAGCCCCAGATGACTGGTAATGCGATCCAGGGTCTTGTGGCTGATCTGGCTGGCAAGCGTATCCATGGTGGCTCCGGATTAGAATGTAGGGTACGAGTTGAGCAAAATTGCGCGCTCACTAAAATGACAAAAATCAATCAGCCCCGGTTAATCGGCCACGGGTTTGAAGCGCTGCAACGTAAGGACCCAGCCTGCGGCAAACAAGACCTCGGCAAGATTGCCGCTCACGATACTCCATGGCATTCCAGCTGACACGCCATTCACGAGAAAGATCGTGAGCGCGCCCAGAAACAACCAGGGCCAGGCTGCTATCCGCCAGATGCAGGCGGCGATGATCAATACGACGATATTCGTCAGAATCGTTGCGATCGGTGGCATCGAATCTGCCGACACGAATCGCACGTGGCCAAAGAGTGTCTCCCGCACGAGCTCCAGCCCCAAGAGTTCCGTGACAATCCCGATAGCCAGTCCGGCCGCAACGAATAACAACGACGCCATAATCACAAGCCGCCGATTTGCCCACAGGACTCCGGAGCGGTTCGCCAGTTGCAGAGCCGCTATAACAAGCGGCGGCAACACCAGGACATGCATGCCGTAGCGCAACCAGCTTGCGCTGTAGTACCACGCCTGATCAAACTCCCGGGTGCCGAACGCCAACACAATATTGTCGTACATCAGAGCAAGCAGGAGAGTTCGAACCAACCACTCCGCTGTATCTGCGCGCGTCCGCAATGTCCATAGCAGCAACATCGCATGAATCAACGCTATGGCTGCAAAAAAGAGCTCTAGTTTCATAGCTGTCGACACGCTCTCATGAAAAATCTGGCCTATCCGGCAAGCACGAATGCTATCAGGTATTCGACCGCTGGAATCTGCGGAATTCGGCAAATACCCATCGTCACATTCTGCAATTTATTGCGTGCAACCGTGTCCACTCAGAGATAGAGTCTATTGCAGAGGCATCCTTCCATGGCACTGGCAAAATACTACAATCGGCTTATTGCCGGCGTCGACAGCGAAACTGTTCGCAAGCTTGAGCAAGCGTCGGTTTTGCGCACCCTGGAACCGCACAGCTATCTGTTCGATCAGTATTCAGAAGCTCGCGGTGTTTACGTTCTGGAAAAAGGCGTCATCATGATAGAGCGCTCCTCGGCCGCTGGGCGGCGGCAGATTCTTGGCTTCTCGTATCCTGGGGACTTTGTAGGGCTGACACACAACGACTTTTTCGAATACTCCGTGCAAAGCCTGACGCAGGCCACGGTACGCGAGTTCTCGATGCGGGAATTCATGCGATTTTCAGACGCATCGCCAGCCCTCAAGTCGAACGTTAATCGTATCGGTGGTGGTGTTTTTTCGCATGCTATCGACCAGGTGTTCGCGCTTGGTCAGAAAAAGGCCCACGAGCGCGTTTGCTATTTACTGCAGGAGATTCGCAATCGCGATGTGGGTCCCGATGAGCACACGGTAGAGCTGCCAATGACGCGTCAGGACATCGCCGATTATCTCGGACTAACGATGGAAACCGTCAGCCGGGCGATACGGCGCCTAAGAAACGACGGAATTATAGAGATTGAAAGCAGTCAGACCATAAAGCTGGTAGAACCGGAGGTTGTCTCCAGACTGGGCAGCGTCACGGGTGACTAGCGATACAGGAAGCAAAGGCATGACAAGAAAACTGGCTCTTCTCGCAATGCTGCTCGCCGGCAACGCATTCGCGGATACAACCCTGACGATCGAAATCGCAAATATCAGCAACACCGATGGTCAAGTGGTCGTAACAGCCTATGCCAGCAAAAAGGCCTGGCTGAAAAAGCCGTTTAGCAGCAAGTCTATTGAACTCACTGACCAGCATGCGGATGGTATGGCAGTGGTCTGCATGGACTTGCCACCGGGCGACTACGCTATCCACGTTTACCATGACCTCGACATGAACGGTAAAATGAAATCCAATTTCATCGGCATACCGAAAGAGCCGACTGGAGTCAGCAATGACGCCAAAGGCAAGTTCGGTCCACCAAAATTCAAGGACGCGGCTGTAAGTGTTGGTGCAGAAGCACTGTCAATTCCGGTCAATCTGACGAAAATCTAGATGCTGCCGTCCGGATAGGGCCCACCCTTGCGAAGAAAACGGCCCCGATAGAATATCAACGGGTCGTTTTCGCGGTCTTCGAATCGCTGCACGCGCCCGACAATGATCTTGTGGTCGCCACCATCGTAGCGATGCTCCGTGCTGCACTCAAAGCACGCCGCATACTCCGGCAGTATTGGCACGCCCTCAATGCCATCACGGCATTCCAGGCCTTCAAATTTGTCAGTGCCTTTTTGCGCAAAACGGCTCGATAGATCTTTCTGGTGCATGGCCAGAACATTCACCGCGAAGTGCTCCGCTGCAATGAATCTGTCGTAGCTGTTTGCGTCTTCAGCAATGCTCCACAACACCAGCGGCGGATCCAGTGACACGGAATTGAAACTGGATATTGTCATGCCAAATTTCTGACCATCCGCGTCCAGCGCCGTAACAACGGCAACGCCCGTGGCGAAACAGCTCAGCGCCCGGCGGTACTCGTTCAAATCTATTTCGTTAACCGGCATATCGTGCTTCCAGAACCGTATCCCCGGGCGCCCAATCCATGACGCCGAAGCAGGTAAACGTTTCCTTATTTCCTTCAAAGAACTGCCAAACGGCACAGAGAGCGTAATTATCATCGATAATCGTATCGCGCGCACGAATCTTCTGTGGTTCGCCGTAAAAATGCTGAGTACTGAACAAGTACCGTCCGTAGCTACGTCCATTTCCCCAGACATCAGGTCCTTCGAACTTGTGCACCGCGCCATTGTGCGAACGTTGATACGAAAACTGACGGTTGATAACACCGCTCATCGTCACATCCATACGTGCGCTAAGCAACGTCAGCGGCGTGTACGTGATCTGCACGTCAGTTGTCCCCAGCAGTTCCTGGTCACCATTGTAGGTTTCCAGCACGCCGGTCCACTGCCCGGAGACCTTGACGGGAAGAGTAAATGGCTTTTTCGCATTGCGGCGTTCTGACTCAATGAAATCATCGACGCGTTGTTGCGTAGCCGGATTCGTCTCATGGTCCTGCGTTACGATATAGATGCCGTTGAAGACCGCGGCCATCACAGGCCCTTCGTACAACTCTGACGAGTAGACCTGGATTTGCCGCTCCGGTAGCACGAGATTCAGCGTACGCAGATCGGTATTCCACCCGGGCGAATAGTAGTTAGAGTCAACCAGCATCCCGTACGGGCGCCCGGATCCCATGAAGTCGGGACCGCAGTACACGCGATTCTGGTCTGAGTCGATAACACCAAACGCCATTTGCTCACTGCCCATGTCGAAGCGATATCGCAACGGTCCGACATTCTGAAAATGAGTCCGCATGTAATAGGTCGTCACGCCGTCTTCAAACTTGCTCTCACGATCGACCTTGTTAAATCCCACATGCGTACCATCAACCTCGAACACAGACGGCAGGCCGTGCCATGTACCGGTTATGGCTTGCTGAAACTTGCTGGGTGTTTTCTCCGCCATTGCGGGCTCCTGTAACAGTTGTTCGCGATTCTGCCTGATGCCACTAGCGGCATCGAAACCTGCTCACGAGCGGGTGCTGCGAGTATGCCTGTACGTTGGTGTGATTGTTGATAAAAGCCTCGAACAGTTCGAGTAGCAGCTCACGTAGTTCGGCATTGTCGCCACGTTCATCGTTGTCGAGAAAGTGCCGTCCGGACGACTCATCCAGCGGCCACGCGATTGAGAAGTGATTCGCTCCTTCGATCATTATCAGGAAGCTGTCACCACGCTCGGACTGCCGGCTTTCATTGAAAGTCTGTTGCAGCCGGTCCGGCTGCACTTCGCCAGCATCACCATAGCGGTGTGCACTGCTGGCAATCACTCCATCTTCCGTTCCACCGATCAACAGCAGCGGCAGCTCATCGCACAGCGGCAACACTGAGTTCTCCTCGAACCCGAGTACCGTCGATGCTGCGGCATGAGCGGCGTAGGCGATCACGCCGCGTACTTCCGGAAACCACTCTGGATTCGCGTTATACATCGCCACAGATCCGCCCGCGGAATGTCCGGCCAGTGTGATGTTTTCAATGTCGACCAGCCCGGCGAGAACACCAGCATCATTCTCTTTGCGCAGCGCCGCAACTATTGCGGCTATGGCTGTCGAGGATGGTCGAGTCGCGTATGTCTGCGGCGTAATCGCGGTCAAATCCAGACCTGGCGTAAGACTGATGTAGCCCGGCATCTCCTCGGCAATCATGCTGTAGAGCACAACTACCTTGCCCAGCAGCGCCAGCTCCCGAGCAAGCCACGCGTACGATTCCGGAGCAACGTTTATGCCGGGCATCATTAGTACGACGGGGTACGGCGCGGCGCTGGGATCGGCCGGCACGAGGCCAGAGTTGAGCATTTCCTCACCATCATCGGCCGCCGCCGGGTAGAAAATCTTGAGCGTCGCCCGATCATACGGCGCGACTGCATCCGGAATTTCACAAACACGATACAGCGCCCTTGCGGTGCGCTTGCCAGCCGGGGAAGTCATCTGACGGGCTAAGCGGGTCGCGGCAATGTGCGGGTTCCACCCCACAGCGTTTTCACAAGGTAGCGCCCGAGTTCTTCACCGAACAAATTGTCGACTACAACATTGGCCGGATCCCGCTCGCAGATCGTGCGGCGCACCAGTTCGTCGCGCTCCGCCAGCGCGGCTCGCTCACCGTCGGCTACCGGTTCCGCTGCGTCAATCCACTCGAACCAGCGATCAAGCTGTCGAAACGCCATCGTTCGTACCGTCTCGATGTTTTCCGGGCTGAACGGAGCACCAACACAAATACTGTTGGGTGTTTGCGCCAGTCGCGTGTAGAACTCGCGGCTTACGAACGGTGTAAATGCCGGGTTTCGGTCCATATCAATGAACTGCTGGTTAGCCTCACCGTAGTAATACTTTTCGGCATATTCCGGATTGGTCAGCATGTCGCAACGCGGCACATAATCCATGTACCAGAAGATATCGGGTACCGTCCCGAGCGCAAAACCGAAATGCGGTACGTCAATGTGCGGCCCAAGACTGATCGTGAGATGCATGTTTGTAAAACTGGCTTTCGGATTGCCTGTCCAGGAATGGATCAGCCAGTCAATGCCATCACCCGACCAGGCACCAATATAGCCATGGGCACCCGTATCAGGCAGCCCAACATAAGGCTGCAGTTTTTCACTGCATGGATCCATCGTGATGTCGAATCGCTCTTTGACCTTGTCCAGCATTTCGCCCAGCAAACCCCAAAGTGCGTCGAAGTTCTCCTGATTATCGACGTTAGGATTAGCCTCGACCATCTCTTCGATAGACTGCGTGATTCCAGACATTGCGATTCCCCATGCATACAAGTTGTTACAAGTTAGAGCTTTTACGAATGCCCGGCAATTACGGCAAACTGCTACTATGCTTGAAAGCATAACCAGCGCCAATTCGGCCAGCTTTGATAATTGTCATAAGGCTTTTTTTGTGTCTCCGGTAGAGTTTCCAGCGACTCAGGAATAACCGTCAGATACCGCCGGTAAGGGGAGCAATACCGTGTTAATCAATCTCTGGTACGTCGCCGAATGGTCCAAATCGGTTGGCAACGAACCCGTTCGCGTCAAAATGCTTGGGCAAAACTTTGTCCTGTTCCGCGATACCGAGGGAAAAGCGCACTGCCTGAGTGATGTTTGCCTGCACCGCGGAGGATCGCTCGGAGGCGGCTGGACCAAGGACAACTGCGTCGTTTGCCCGTACCACGGCTGGCGTTACTCGGGTGACGGCAAAGTCGCCTATGTACCGTCCGAAGGGGACGACTTCAAGGCGCCGAAACGCGCCCGTATCGACTCATACCCGGTAGAAGAGCGTTACGGCATGATCTGGGTCTTTCTCGGCGACCTTCCGGAAGAAGAACGCTTTCCTATTCCACCCTGTGACGAGTTTGGTGATGCCGCGTGGCGCATGTTGTCGTCTGAATTCACCTGGAAGGCAGAGGCAGCCCGCGTCGTTGAGAACGGTATCGATATCGCGCACGCATCGTTTGTCCACCCGATGTTTGGCAAACCGGAATCTGCGCAGGAGAACCACATCCTGGAAGTTGACTCCGGTGAGTGGTGGGGGCGCTCCAAGAACATGCAGTACCCGCCCAAGTTTAAGGAAAACTGGTACCGCAAACGCATGCGCAAGGAGGGTCAGCCGACCAACACGCACCCCTGTTGGTATTTGCCCGGCATGGTTGCCCGGATTCGCATCGACATAAACAAATCGATGGCGATCGTCATGTTCGACGCGAACACGCCGGTTGACGAGCATACAACGCGGACCTTTGCGTTGCAGTTTCGCAGTTTCCTGAAGTTCAGAATTTTCGATGCTGGCTCACTGAAACGTCTGAACCGTATTCTTGAAGAAGATGCCACGATTGTTGAGGCTGCGGCGCCAAACTATTTGCCCGACGCGCTGGCGAACGAAATGTCAGTTACAGATGACAAGTTCATGCGTACTTTCCGCGCTGCGCGCCGCAAGTGCATTGAAGAGCGTGGCTGGAAGATCGATGTCGCCGAGGCCAACAAGGCGAAAGGTGTAAAAGTACTGAACATCCCCAGTCCCGCACGCCGCAGTGAAGACATGTCGTGGATTATCGACACGGTACCGTTGGTGCCCGCCAGGAAAAGCGCCGTCGCTGGACACAAGAAGTCTGCCTGACGACCTAAACCAGGTGCGCCCAGATACTCGACTGAAACGCTTCCCCGTGAACGGGACCGACTTTGCCACGTGGGTCGAGTTCGTGCCGTCTGTCGCCACATGCCGCAATGCGCTCGCCTCGAGCGGTCAAAGTACGAATCGGGATGCCGTCTCTATACAGGACCGTGTGCCGGGTACGGCGACCCGCTCCGGTAATGATGATGAAGTCCGGCTCGAAATAGACATCGGTTGCGGCCGAAAGTGTACGCGTTGTAAACGTAATCACACCAGGTCCGCCAGAAACGCCAACATTCTCATAGGCACCCGGGCCGAGCGAATCGAAGACGAGGAGCTCGTCGCGCATGTGGCCTGTAAACGTTTTGGCAGTGTTGTTGCGGCCGTGCAGATGCACATTTGTCAGCTGCAGAGTGCTGCCGTCAAAATCAATGTAGACCAGGTTTTCGAACGGGCTTTCACCCGGACTGCCTGCTTTGGGGTCATCAGCAAGCGGCTGGCCGTTCAGTTCGAACAACTCAACCCGATCGTGCCAGACACCGCGTAGCTGCATCAGGCTGTCCGCAACAGAGCCGGACGGAAATGAAATTGAAGTATCGGACATAGTTTACTCAGAGGTCGTCATGAAAAACGTCGTAATTACTGGAAGTACCCGAGGTATTGGCCATGGCCTGTCGCTCGAGTTTCTCAAGCGTGACTGCCGCGTCATCATAACAGGACGCTCACAATCTCAAGTCGATACTCAGGTCGCAACTCTTGCAACACAATTTGGCGAAGAGAGGATTGCAGGCACTGTATGTGAAGTCACCTCCCTGCACAGCCTGCAGGCGCTATGGGATGTAGCAACAGGCCATTTCGGCCGTGTCGATGTCTGGATCAACAATGCAGGAATCAGCATTAAGCGCGCACCGCTGTGGGAGCAGGCCGAAACCGACATCGAGGCTATCGTACAAACCAATCTGACCGGAATGTTGCTGGCGAACAAGGTGGCACTTGCGGGCATGCGCAAGCAGGACGGTGGCCAGATCTGGAACATGGAAGGCTTCGGCAGCGGCGGCCAGACCGCGCCGGGGATGGCAGCCTACGGCTGCACCAAGAGTGCCGTGACCTACCTTATCAAGGCACTGCAAAAGGAGATTAAAGGCAGCAACGTACAGGTCTGCACGCTCTCTCCCGGCATGGTAGTAACGGACCTGTTAGTCGGTGACTATGATCTCGAGTCTGAAGAATGGCAGAAATCCAAAAAGATCCTGAACATACTCGGCGATACAGTTGAGACCGTTACGCCGTTTCTCGCGGATGGAATTCTCAGCACCAACAAGAGTGGCGCCAGAGTTGTCTGGCTTACAAGTTTTAAGGCATTCAAACGGTTTCTAACCGCCGGGTTCAACAAACGAGATCTGTTCGCGCATATTCCTGGCGCCTAGCTGTAATCCGCGGCTTCGGCGGCCTGGCCCTCAAGCGCGTGGTCTTTTCCGGCGCCCGGATCCAGGGGTTTTACACGTCGCTGCACGAGCAGTGCCCAGGCCAACACGATGAGCGCAACACAACCGAAAAACACGAAAGGCCCGGCAGCACGCCAGTTGTCGAACAAATAGCCGCCAACCTTGCTCGCTACCAGAATTCCGATGGCGCCGGTGAGATTAAATATACCGATGACCGAACCACGAATCCGCGCCGGCGATTGCTGGGCAATAAGTACGCCGCTGGTAATGATGCAGCCAACTTCGCTAAGTCCCACCAGGATCATGAAAAAGATCATCACACCACCGAACGGGTCCGTGACGAAGAACGTACCGCCATAGCCAAGAAACGCCGTCGCCAACGTAATCATCAACGCACCGGTGCGGCTCATCCTGTCAGTCAAGAGACCAAACAAAGGCGCACCGGCGAAAGCGGCCATGTAAGAAATTCCGATAATCATGCCTGCTTTTGACAATGCGTCCGCAGCGGACATTCCCAGTTCCGTGGTGCCATGCGTCGTGAGCCACAAAGCGAGAAAGGTGCCAACAACAGCGAGATTGCCACGTGCAACAAACGACGCACCATAGGCAAGTGCGATCCCCGGGTCTCTTGCGGCTTTGACACCCTCGATGATCATTTGCGCAATCCCCGGGCGATCTTCATGAGTCTCGGGAGGGCGCTTCTGCAGGCCAAACCACATCATTATTGCGGTGGCCAACGCAACGACCATGACGATATTGAAAGTCGTTATTCCAGCGTCAAGAGGTGACATTCCGTTCGCAATGAAACGTGCGGGCAGTTTGATCAGTACGAATGCAGCAATCATTGCGCCAAGGCCATTCATCACACCGAGGAAACCACTCGCTTTGCCACGGCTGACATCGCGTACGTAGTCCGCTATGACGGTGACGATCATGCAGCTGACCGCCGCGATTCCGGCCGAGTAGATCAGCCGGTACAGCAGAAGCTCATTCAAGTCAGTTGCGCGCGGATAAAAGTAGAAAGCGATGCCCATGACCAGAAAACCGAAGGCCATGACTACCCGTCGCCCAAGACGATCCGACAACGCACCGAATAGTCCGACCGTGGCAATGATCACCATCTCGCCCCAGAAATTCAGATTGCCACTAACGACGCCCTGCTCGCTCTCCGGAATCCTCAGATACTCGGTTAACAGGAACGCTTGCGACTGCGGGAGAAAAGTCGCCAGCATGATCGCAACCAGACAAGCCATGTAATAGCTAAACAGATTGCCGGTGGTAACGCTCTGCATAACGGACAGGCCGATAATGCGTTTCGCCGGTGTGGCACTATTCGTCATACGTCATCCCGTTGGACCGCGGCGGCTGCCACGGACGTTTGTACATTGTTTGCGGCCAACAACAACCAGGCGCCGACCGCCAGCAAACTGTTGTTGCCCAGGTTCAGAAACTCTTCAATCCACTGCAATTCAGGGGTTTGCGGCTGCCGCGCCAGCCAGACCAGCAGGTAGCTCAATACCAGGTTTCCTGAGAATGCTGCAACGGCCAGCCAGCGCGCGCGCAGCGCAGCATGTCTGATCAAGCCCACAAGAAACAACAGGTTCGCAATCGACAGAGTTGCCAACAGCAAGATGGACCAGCTGCGCGAAGCGACACCGAAATACAAATAGAACGCGGCGGCAACAATAATGCCAGCCAGCGCCAGCGGCGCCAGCCACCAGTTGCGATTCAGAGTGACGCCTGTTCCGTACGCCCGAAGCGAGCGAAGTATCAGCGCCGCCATCATCACGTACGCCGTTGCCAGGAAGAAAAACAGCTGGTCAGACATCCAGCCGATATTGCTGCCATTCAGCGCGTACAGAAGCTTCCAGCTCGCCTTCAGCACACCGCCGGTCAGCGCGATCGCGGGAATCAATACAATCCAGACGCCACTGTATGCGACGAGTGAGCCACAATATTTGCAGATCAGGTAGAGACCGAAACCCGCTGCAATTACAGGCAGATAGTCGAACAGCGCCAGGCTTAGTGTGTAGTTTTCCATGTTGGTGCAGGGCTTGCGAGCGCGACCCAAATGACATATTGATAGCCTATTAGTACAACTCTTTTCCAATAAAGCAAACCCCTATGAATCGCACAATTCGAGTATCCGCGGCGCAATTTCACGTCGGCAATGACGTTCACAAGAACCTGGAAACGTGCCTGCGTGTAATCCGGGAGGCAGGTAAAAACAAGCCTGACCTGTTGGTATTGCCCGAGTTCGCGAATCATTGTTCGTGGTATGACGACGCTGAGCATTGCTATCGGGTCTCGGTCGATTTTGACGGCGAGTTTCTGCGGCAGATCGCCGCCGCGGTGCGCGATATATCCGCGCACGTTGTGATCAATTGCACGCTACGGCGAGCCGCAAACCGTGTCACCGGCACCAGTATCATGATGGCGCCGGACGGCAGCATTCTTGGTACAACGAACAAGCAGGTCCTGATCGGACACGAGAACGACTTTCTGGATCCGGCAACTGAGGCAGGCCCTGTAATCGCGACACCGCTTGGACGCCTTGCCATGTATTCGTGCATGGATGGCGTCATCAATGAAACCCCGCGCTGCCTCGCGCTGCGCGGTGCCGAGGTCCTGTGCAACAGCCTCAACTCATTCGCACTCGACGAAGGCTCCCTGCATATTCCGGTACGTGCGGCCGAGAACAAGGTCTGGGTCGTAGCGGCAAACAAGGTCGGACCACTGATCCCGGAGGATCTGGTCGCGCCTGTCAGTGCAGCAACCAGCATCCCGCCACATTTTCTCGACGGCGCGGGTGACAGCCAGATTGTAGCGCCCGATGGATCGGTACTTGCCCTGGCCGGCAAGGGAGAGGAAATTATTTTTGCTGACATTCAGCCCGCGGTTGCCAACGATAAATCGCGTCCGAATGGCAGCGACATTTTCGCTTCGCGACGCCCTTCTTTCTATTCCGACCTGGGCGAGAATCCCGCGGAACAAACGATCGAGATTCACGCGCCGTCTGACGTGGCAGCAGCGGCGATAGCCACCCTGGACGACTTCGATGCCGCGATAGCTGCCGGCGCGAAGCTCGTGTGTCTTGCGGCTGGACTGGACGCAACACAACTCCGCATCCCCGCGAATGTGCTCGTTGCAGCTGGAACGGCATGTGGCGAACAAGTGCAGCTACTGGACTCGGGCGGCGTACTGCTTACCCAGGAGTCCATTCACGCGGCTGACAAAGCGGCGCGCATTGAAGTCGCCGACACACAGTATGGGCGCATCGCCGTACTCAGCGGCGACGACATCGCCTATCCGGAAACAGTGCGACTGGCAGCGCTGCAGAGCGTCAGTACCGTCATGGTTCCAGCGCAATTGCAGGAAGACTGGGAGGGCCGCACAGGTGTTGTTGAGCGATCAGCGGAAAACCGTGTAAACATCGTGCTGGCATCCGCAGCCCCAGGCGTACGTGGGTCCGTCATAGCGTCGCTGCAAAAAGATTTCACGATAATGGCCGAATGGCATGAGCGGCCTTTTGACGGATTGCTGAGCGCGCCAGTTGTGTTTCGCGCAGAAAGTGATGGAGAGCTGCTCGCCGCGGAGATTCATCCAGCCGCCGCCAGCAACAAGGAGTGCTCCAGAAATACCCATTTGCTTGCGTCACGCCCCTGGCAGATATTGCAAGCAATGCTGCAGACAGATTGACAAATGTCATAGCTGAGACAGAGGTCGAAAGGCACATTTAATCTTCCTGTACAGGGGGATTGCATGGCACTGACTGGCGAAAACCTCGTCGAGCGCATGAGCGCTGCTGAACTCGAACGCGCCGCTCGTGTAGAAGCGGTATTACCTCAATTGCGCGACCGCGCAACCGAGGTCGACCGCGGCGGCGAGTTCTGTGTGGAGCATGTCGCAACGCTTTCAGAAGCCGGCCTGCTCGGTCTGATCATTCCGCAAGCCTATGGTGGACTCGGCGGCGGTTTGCGCGATTTGGCGGCAACAACGTTCGCAATGGGTTCTGCATGCCCGTCCACCGCCCTTGCCTACTTTTTTCATTGCAGTGCAGCTTCGCGCGGCATGCTTGCACTGGAGGCGCTGGAGGCGGGTCTTTTCAATTCAGATGAGGCACCACAGGTCGAGCGCTTCGCCGAAAAAGTCTTGTATACGATGGGCCGCGACAGCAAGTGGCTTGCGAATTTCGCCAGCGAATCCGTTAAGTCGGAGAGTGCCGCTATAACGATTAACACTGAGGCAACGCCTGTCGATGGCGGTTTTCAGGTGTCCGGCATAAAGTCTTTTGGCTGTGCGACAGGCGTTGCTGACCGTTACCTGATAACGGCGAACCTGGCTGGCCATAAGGACGCGAGCGGCTTGTGCACGTTTTTTGTCGATCGTGATGCCAGCGGCGTAAGCGAGAGGGAAAAGTGGGATGCGCTGGGCATGCGCGGTACAGCGACACACGGCCTGGTGCTCGAGAAGGTTTTCGTTGCTGATGAAGACGCGCTCGCCGTTCCCGGGGCATTCATTCGCTGCATGCAGATGAGTCGCGGCTCATTCGTCGGCAATCAACTTGCCAGCCTGGCGGTCTATGCCGGTGCAGCCTGGTCTGTGTACAACACCACAATCGCGATGCTCAACGATAAAACATTTGCCGATACGGGTCGCCCACTTGGAACATCGCCCATGCACCAGCAGCTGATCGGCGAAATGCTCGTTGATCTCGAATCGGCGATGCTATGGCTCCGGCGCCAGCTGGAACTTGAAACAAGTGAACCCCCTCTGCTAGACAAACAGAAAGTCGTACAACGCTGGCGACTTTGTAAGGGCCAGGTTGCAGAACACGGTTTTCGCGTAGCGGTCAATGCGCTTAAGTGTGCCGGAACGTCGGGCACCAGTAACTCGCAGCCGTATGCCCGCACTTTACGCGAGATGGCAATGTCACTGGTGCAGGCTTTTCCGGCCGAACGCGGTCGCCTGATGGCGGCGCAAATCGAAATTAGCGAAGACGAACAGGCGCAATTCGGTGTCAAGACCAGCTGAAGTCTGTCTCCGGGATGGAGAAACAACGCTGCAGAACTACATTGCAGGTAGCTGGCAGGCGCCGGCCGTTGAACTCACACGTACGGTATGTGACAGCAACACCGGTGAACCACTATTCAAGCAGCTTGGATCCACGCCGCAACAGATAGATGCCGCAATCACCGCCGCCGACCAGGCTCATCGAGACGCAACCTGGCGCAATCTCACCGGGGAACAAAGAGCGGCGAAGCTCAACGCCATTGCAGCTGCCCTCGAAGAGATTGTGGACGATATGGCGGAGGTAGATGCGCGCCTGACAGGCGTCCCCATCACACATACGCGCACTATTGGGCGCGTGTGCGGCGCAGCTTTTCGCGCGGCCGCGGAGCTTGCCGCCGAAGCCACTCAAGTTCGCAGCGAGACAAACTTTGTTGTGGAACGCTTGCCTCTGGGCCCGGCGGCAATAGTCGGACCATGGAATGCACCATCTGGAATCGCATGCCATAAACTCGCCAGCGCCCTGGCGGCTGGCTGCCCGGTTGTCTTCAAGCCGTCCGAATGGGCACCGCTGTCCGGGCAACTCATTGCCGCTGCGATTAGCCAGCTCGGACTTCCGACTGGCGTATTCCAGTT
Organism: Gammaproteobacteria bacterium; assembly: GCA_022600955.1. Lineage (GTDB taxonomy): Bacteria > Pseudomonadota > Gammaproteobacteria > Steroidobacterales > Woeseiaceae > UBA1847. The sequence goes on along the minus strand of JAHZJK010000024.1, from coordinate 312,783 downwards.
GCTGCATGGCGACGGTATGACCGGTGCCGCCATTGTCGGTGACCCACGTATCGCAGCTGTTTCGTTTACCGGCGGTTTGCAGGCAGGCCGGGCTGTTGCTGCAGCATGTGCAAACCAGATCAAGCCCGCGCAGCTTGAGCTCGGCGGGAACAACCCGCTGATCGTACTCCCCGGCGCCGACCTCGATGCCGTCGTGGACGGCATCATGACCTCCCTCACAACATTAAATGGCCAGTGGTGCCGCGCGCTGGGTCGACTCATTGTGCATGAGTCGATGCTCGACGAAGTACTCGACGCGACGTTGCACAAACTCGCGCAATTGAATGCAGGCAGCTCATTGGATTCGGCAACGCAACTCGGCCCGCTGGTACACGAACAACACAGAGCTCACGTCGTCGACGCCATCGATGCGTATCGGAAAATGGGCGGCGAGGTGCTGCAGAGCACGCGATTGCCCGACCTCGACGGATGGTTTGTCGCACCTGCGCTGGTCAAGGGGATAGCCCCTCAGGATGCGCTGGAGGAAGTCTTCGGTCCGGTTGCGACGGTGCACAGCTATACGAATATTAATGATGCGGTAACACTTGCCAACCAGGCGCCTTTTGGCCTCGCCGCCTATGTTTTCGGCCCGCGAGAACAGGCATACACGGTCGCCCGCCAGCTGGATACCGGAATGGCCAAGGTCAACTCAGTCACGCTCTTTAGCCCGCACCCGAGTGCGCCGCGGCCGGCGTGGAAGCTAAGCGGACTTGGGGAAGAAGGCACGCGCGAGACTTTCGAGTTCTTTCGTGGCTCGCGTGTGATAGGCGTTCCACAAGGGGTGCCGGACTAAGAATTGTGACTGCGCTCATCAACAACGGTCTCTTCATCGACGGCAACATGGTTGCCGCAACGGGCAATGCATGCTTCGAAGTATTCTCGCCGGCGACCGAAGAAGTTATCGGTCACGCAGCAACTGCGACCGTGAATGATGTAGACAAGGCCGTCACAGCGGCACGTATCGGCTTTGCGCGCTGGCAAACAATGTCCCCAGCACAGCGAGAGGCGGCCTTGCTCAGAGCCGCGGATATTATTGCCGCGCAGGGCGAGCAACGCATTTTGCAAACGCTAATGCAGGAGAGTGGTTCGACGATCAGCAAGGCACGCGGCGAAATCGCTTACTCCGTCGACCTGCTCCGGACTGCGGCAGGTGAAGCGCGTCGCTTGTACGGCGACACCTTTCCGAACGATCGCAACGACCGTGTATCGATGGTATTTCGCGAGGCAATAGGCGTTGTTGCTGTTATCGCGCCGTACAACGCACCGCTGTCACTTACCGTGAAGATGTCTGCGTTTCCATTGGCTGCCGGCAACAGTGTCGTCATCAAGCCATCTGAAGAGACACCGCTTACCGCGATGACCTATGCCAGCATCCTCAAGGAAGCTGGCATTCCGGATGGCACCGTCAATGTGGTCACCGGCTTTCCACAGGACTGTGGTGAGCCATTGGTATCACACACTGACATCGACTGCGTAGCACTAACGGGGTCTACCGCAACAGGTGTTGCCGTCGGTAGTGCCGCCATGCAGCGTATGCGGCGAGTGCAGCTCGAGCTGGGAGGCAAGAGTGCCGTACTCGTGCTGCGCGACGCCGATCCGCGAGAGGCAGCACGCATCGCCGCAGAAGGCATGTTTGCTCATGCTGGCCAGATTTGCATGGCGAACTCGAGAATGATTGTTGAGGCGCCTGTCTATGATGACTTTTCAGCAGAACTCAAATCCTGCCTTGAGTCCTTGCCAATAGGCGATCAACTGGATCCGGCATGTGTATACGGACCGGTAATCAGCCGCAATGCATTGGCCAAGATTCAGCAGCACCAGCAAGATGCCCTCGAGCGAGGTGCGACATTGTTGACTGGTGGCAAAGTCAGACAAGGCCTTGTGTATGAACCAACGATCGTCGTTGAACCGCCGCGAGATTCGACATTGTGGCGCGATGAAAGCTTCGGCCCTATAGCATCCCTCGTGGCGGCGGTCGACCTTGACGACGCAATCTCTATTGCGAACGACAGCGACTTTGGCCTCTCTGCGGCGGTCCTGACCAGCAACGTCAAGTGGGCTTTTCGCGCCGCGCGTCAAATCCGAGCTGGTTCAGTGCACATCGGTATGCACTCGTTTCAGAGCAATGCGCTGGCACCAATTGGTGGTCTGGGCATGTCAGGTCTCGGGAAGAGCGGCGGCCACTACTCAACACTCGAGTTTTCTGAGCTCAAGTGGGTCAGCATCGAACTTGGCGGTGCTCAATGAATGCGGGTCGTGGCTATGTACCGGTGTCATTTGGCCAGATGCACTATCGCTTCGCTGGCACGACGAACAAGCCAGTGGTCGTGCTGCTGCACCAGACGCCAAGTAATTCGGCGATGTTCGAGCAGCTAATGCAGCTGCTAGCCACCGACTTCCGACTGCTTGCACCGGATATTCCGGGCATGGGTATGAGTGATCCGCTACCCGGTGACTCCAGCATCACGGATTTCGCAGATGCAATGCTGGAGTTCTTTGACGAGCTGGGTCTCGATGCATGTTGTCTTTTTGGCCATCACACTGGCGCCTCTATCGCAGCGGAGATCGCCGCAATACGACCTCGCATCGTTACCGCAATCGCCATGTCCGGCCCGACATTGCTCACCGAGGAACAAAAACTTTCGCTGCCTGCTGCGGCACAGACCTTCCCATTGAGCGAAAACGGCGAGCACGTACAACGTATGTGGCAACGCATGCGCAACAAGGATGGCGAACTACCATTGGAGCTGGCACTGCGCGAGACATTGTTTGGCTTGCAACTCGGTGAGCGCTACTCGCAAGCCTATGCAGCCGTTATTGCGCAGGACTTCGCAACATCTCTTAAAGCCTGCGAGGCCCCGGCGCTGCTGTTTGCCGGAACAGGCGACCCGATGTTTGAGCAACTGGACGCGGCGGCCGGGCTAATGGGGAACGCCATTACGCGCACAATCGATGGTGCGAAGACCTATGTTTGCGAAACGCACAGTGCGGAAGTTGCCGATTTACTGCGAAACTTCTTTCCCCGGGAGGCAGCACAGTGACTGCTGACCGTCTGCCCGTTGTCATTGCCGGCGCAGGACCCAGCGGCTCTACGCTGGCTCTCTGCCTGGCGAAAAAAGACATACCGGTGGTTTTGCTGGAGAAACAACTCGCTTTGCCGGTTGACCTGCGCGCATCGACTTTTCACCCGGCATCGCTGGACCTCTTGGCAGAGCTTGACCCCTGGATCGTCGAGAACATGCTGGCGAGAGGATTGAAAGCGCCTCGCTATCAGTATCGCGACCGTCGCAGCGGTGAAACCGCAACCTTTGACATGCAGCTCATCGCGGATGAAACCGGGTTTCCATTCCGCTTGCAACTCGAACAGTACGAACTCACGCGCCTTACCTGTGAACGGTTGCAATCCTGTGATGGCGTCGATGTCCGTTTCGGACACGAGGTTACCGGCTACCACGAGTCAGGCGATTGCGTGCAGGTTGAAGTACTCAACGACGGCGAGGAGATGCAGCTGGACGGCGCATTTGTTGTCGGTGCTGAGGGTGCTCGCAGCAATGTTCGAAAATCTGCCGGCATCGATTTTCTGGGCTTCACCTACGATGAGAAATTCCTGGTCGTCAGCACCTCATTTCCATTTGAGCAAGTCTTTGATGACTTCTCTTACGTCAACTATGTTGCGGATCCGGAAGAATGGTGCGTCGTGTTGCGAACCGACAAGCACTGGCGCGTGCTGTTCCCAACGACACCGGAGACCGACGCGGACGAGCAGCTATTGTTGTCAGAGCAGTTTATCCAGGAGCGCCTGCATCACCTGTACGACCTGGATGGCGACTACGACATTAAGCATCGTAGCCTCTACGCCGTAAACCAGCGCGTTGCAGAAACCTACACGAGCGGACGTATGGCCATGATTGGCGACGCCTGCCATATCAACAACCCGCTCGGCGGAATGGGTATGAACGGCGGGTTGCACGATGCATTTTGTCTCGGCGAAAAATTCGATGCGATATACAACGAAGGCGCCGACTATCACGATGCGCTGGCACATTACGACCGGCAGCGAAAAGACGTCGCCGTGCGCTTTGTTCAGGAACACACGATTCAGAATAAGAAACTGATGGAATCAACTGACCCTGACATTCAGAAGAAACGGCAGAAGATGCTAATGAGAACAGCCGCTGATCCGATGGCTGCTCGCGAGTTTTTGCTTGAAAGAGCCATGATCAATTGTCTTAGAGACAGTCAGGCTGCTGCATGAGGACGACCGGGAGAGAAATATGACGAGTGCTTTCGGACCAATCGATTTGTCACGCAATCGCGACCGCGAACAACTGACGAACGGTCACCAGGATAACTACATTGGCCATCGCGCCAAGATCGGTGTTGTGGTTCCTTCGACGAACACATCTGTCGAATACGATTGCCAGCGCATTCTGCCTCGCGGGGTCACCTGGCATACCACACGTTTCTATATCGAACACACCGATCTCAGCGACGACAAGAACTTCCTGCGGTTTCTGGAATTACTGCGTGAAACTATCGGCGCATCTATTCAGAGCCTCATGACGTGCAAGCCTGATCACGTGATGATGGGAATGTCGGCGGAGACTTTCTGGGGCGGCATAGAAGGCAACGATGGTTTTGTCGATCGTATTCATGAACAGGTGGGCCATGAAACGGGGCTGACTACCGGAGCCAATGCGGTTATCGCTGCGCTGAACGCGCTTGGCGTTGACGGGGACGGTGGCAAGAACCTCGGCATCATCACGCCTTACCAGCCAATCGGCGACCAGAACGTGCGACTTTTTTTCGAGGATTCCGGTTACAACGTAAAAAACCTTGTTGGTCTGCGCTGCGAAAACACAACGGACGCCATTGCGCTTGTGCCCGAGCACCAGGTTGCAGACCTGGTACGGCAAGTTGACGGCGACAACATTGATGCCATTGTGCAGGTGGGAACCAATCTGTCCACGAGCGGCATATTTCCGACCATAGAAAAGTGGTTGGGCAAGCCCGCCTTACCTATCAACGTAGCAACTGCGTGGCATGCGCTTCGCAGCTGCGGTGTTAATGATCGATACGACAACTTCGGACGATTGTTCGAAGAGCACTAGATGACGCAGTGGTGGCGAAGTGCCACTACTGCCAATAACGGGTCGCGCAAGCGGCTCACGTCGTCCAGTCAGCAATGACTGGACAAAAGGGGAGAGGTAAAAATGAAATCTGAAATAAAGCTTGTACTGGCCATGGCTGCTGCAGTGTGTTCTGCACTGCCGACTGCGGCCAGTTTTGCCCAGAACGACAGCGGCAATTCGCTTGCTCTTGAGGAGATTGTCGTCAGCGCACGAAAGCGCGACGAGTCGCTTCAGGAAGTGCCTATTGCAGTTGACGTGTTTACGGAAGCACGGCTGCAACAGCTATCGATCGACACGGTTAGTACCCTGGCGCGCTACACGCCGTCGCTAACCTATGATCAGGGCGTTCTGCCAATGGATACTCGACCCGTTATTCGTGGCGCTAACGCGCTGCGCGGGCGCCCGAACGTCGGTATCCTGGTTGACTTCGTCGATGTTTCCAGCGAAGCACTAACGGTTGCCGGTGGCGGCATAACAGCCAATCTCGCGTTGCTCGATGTCGAGCGTGTTGAGGTTATTAAGGGTCCGCAGAACGCACTGTATGGTCGATCTGCGTTTACGGGCGCCATCAACTATGTCACCAAGAAGCCTGGCGACGAATTCGAGGGCCACGTAACGGTTGGATACGACGAGGACTCATCGTCTGAATTTGGATTCAGCCTGTCCGGGCCTGTCATCGATGACAAGATGGGCGCTCGCGTGTCGTTCATGAAAGACGATCAAAAAGGCGATTACCGCAATCCGAACACCGGCCAGTTCCTGGGAAGTTCGGAGACGATTGGCGGCGCCATCGCGTTGACGTACCAGTTCAATGACAGCATCGACACGTACTTCCGTTACGAACGTAGTAACTACCAGGCTACCCCGCGCGCTGAAGCATTTATTCAGGCGCTGACACCGCAATTCGACCCGGCCGTCAACTTCCTCGGCACGGGCACGGTCACGGATGCTGCGACGTCATTTCCGCATATGTTCCCAGCCACTTGCAACGGCATTGATCGCCTGCAGCCAAATTACGACTCATTCGGACTTGGGCCCACCTGTCGTGCGCTGGTCACGGGACAATTGCACGCGACAGAAGCCGACATCGACCTGTCACCAGACCCACGAACCGGGCGAGACTTCCTTGGTTCCGACATCGACATTTCGCGTTTTCACTACGATATTGACGTGGACTTCGACAACGGCATGGAGTTTCGATACATCCTGGGATACGCGGACAGCAAGGCACACGTGCAGGAGGACTTTGACAAGAGCAATAACCCGATTGTCGCCGTGCCGTTTGGACCATTCCCATTCTCGCAGTACGGTTTGTCGGCGATGTCCGAGCAACGGATTGATACTTCGCAGTGGAACCACGAGCTGCGCCTGTCCGGAAACACCGATCGCATCGACTGGAAGCTGAGTCTGCTGCACTGGACCGAGACAATGGATTCTCAGTTCGACGACGAATGGTGGCTACGTGAAGGTGGCGACCCGGCGTTGGTACTGAACCTGCTCAACGACACGCCGGGAGCACCGTTCAACTATCTGCAACAACCTATCGCGCCACCGTTTGTGAACAACTTTTGCGACCTGATCTATCCTGGCGTTGCAGGATGTGTACCTCGGGTAACGTCTCTGGCCACCGGGCCGGGCAATACGCCTTACGTACCATTGCACCGAGAAACGAAGCACTCATCGATCGCAGGGCTGGTCTCGATCAATGTCACCGACAACTTTGTCGTCTCACTGGAAGGCCGCTACCTCGATGAAGTAATTGACTATGCGGGCGGCGCAGCTGACATCGGATTCTTTTCGCAGTTCGGTCAGGACCCATGGTGGGGCTTCATGTTCGGTCCCGGTGAAATGACTTACAACTCTGTCGAAGAAGACGAGTTTGTACCGAAGGTCACCTTCGACTGGTCACTTAGCGATGACATGCTGATGTACGGTTACTACTCGCAGGCGTTCAAGCCAGGCGGTATCAGCACGACCGATGCCAACGGTGATGTAACAACGGGCGAATACACCTCGGAAAAACTCGACACGTATGAGTTCGGTTTCAAGTCAACCTTGCGTGATCGATCTATTCGATTGAATGCAGCTGCATTCTTCTACGACTACACCGACCAACAGGTTCCGTACCAGTTCATCAGCCCGACAACCGGACTGCTGCAAACCACGGTTATTAACGCCGGTGAGACGGAGATCAAGGGTTATGAAGTTGATCTGACCTGGAATTCGGCGTTTCTTGAAGGACTGTCGGCGCGTATTTCCTACACGCATACGGATGCCGAGTTCACGAGCTTCAACCTGACAGACATTCTTGCTCAGGCTGGTGGTACTCCAAACGCGTTCAACCGTGTCAAAGCTGGAAACAATGAAGCTGACTTCTCCGGGAAAATCCCACCACTGACGCCGGAAGACGCGGCAACTGCGTCGCTACGCATGGATGCTAACTTCGACTCCGGCATGAGCGGCTACGTCGAACTGCTGGCGGTGTACAACTCGGAGCGTTTCGTTGGAGAGGGCAACCTCGCGTGGCTGCCTCAGTACACCGAGCTGGACCTGTTTGCAGGCCTTGCGCGCGACAATTGGGAGCTGACCTTCTACGTCACGAATCTGTCGAATGATGACAAGGTCAAGTCCGGCCTGGGCAACGTTGACTATGCCTTGCTGCCCGACGGTCAAAGCGTCCCGCAGGCAGTAAGCCTGTATTTGCCGACGCCACGCACAGCGGGTATGCGATTCCGCTATTCTTTCGGAGAGTAGTGGCAAACCAGGCTCGCGGTGTTCTCCCCGCCGCGAGCCTGGCTTTTCTCACAGGGAGCGTGAAGAGTTTTGATGGACAACTACCAGATCGTAAAGCGGGCACGCATCGGCGTGCTGATTCCCTCGACCAATACCGGAGTCGAATATGATCTGCAAAAATTTTCGCTGGAAGGCCTGACCTGGCACCCTTCTCGATTCTGGATTCAGATCGCCAACTGGGCCGGCGAATCGGAACGCTCAGGCGATGATTTCAATACGGTCTTCGAGCGTTTCCTGGACGCCCTGCGAGACGAGCTGCCATTGTCCATTCGCAACGTGCTCAGTGCAGAGATCAGCCATCTGATGCTCGGTATGTCTGCTGAGACGTTTTGGGGCGGACTTGAGGGCAACCATGCCTTTGAAGCCGGCATAACAGAGCAAATCGGAGACCTCGGATTGACAACCGGTGCAGCTGCCGCACGTGATGCATTGCACAAGTTCGGTGCCAGAAGAATTGCTGTAATTACACCCTACCCTCAGGTTGGCGATGACAACGTCGTCCGCTTTTTCAACGATATTGGCTTCGAGGTTAAGGCAATCAAGGGACTGGCCAGACCATCAGCAACCGCTATCGCAGAAACGACTATTCCAATGGTTATGGACGCAGTTCGCGAAATTGACGGTGATGATGTCGATGCGATTATTCAATGCGGTACCAACCTGTCAACGGTCGACATTTTTCCGACCATGGAGCACTGGCTACAGAAGCCGCTCATCCCGATAAACATAGCCTGTATATGGCATGCCTTGCGCGCATCGGGAATTGACGACAAGATTATTGGTAAGGGTCGACTGCTCGAAGAGTTTTAGCCATGCTTAAGCGTACAGCGAGTACGCCAGAAATTCCTCGTTAACAATCTTGTAGCCAAGCTTTTCATACAAATGCTGACCTGCGTGATTGCTTTTCTCGGTCAACAGGTCAAGGCGTACTGCACCTGATTCTCGCGCGTATTCCGTCGCACGATTCATCAACCGCGCACCGATTCCCTTATTGCGACCTGCCACGTCGACGAACAGGTCGTACAGAACCAGAATCCTGATGGCTTCGACGGAGCAGAATGACGGGTATAACTGTACAAAACCCTGTGTCGTATCCCCGACAGTAGCAACGAAGATAACAGACTCGTCATTCTCAATCCGCTCACTGATGTAGCGCGTCGCCAGTGGCAAGTCTGCATCGCACTCATAGAATTGCCGGTAGAGATCGAATAGCCGCGCAACGCCCGTTACATGCGACTGGTCAGCCCGAGTGATGTTCACTATCTCGCCCCCTCGTTAGCGTATGAGTGCTCTGCCCGACTCTTTATCTACTGGTGTCCGCCAGAGCACCACGAAGATGAACACGAAGATAACCAGCACAGCCAGTATCGCGATCGGGTGTTTGTCAGCGTACAGGTAGAACTCGTATAGCTTTTCGTATAGCGCCAGTATTTCCGGGATGTACCAGGCGACACCAACTGCCCCGATTCCGTAGCGTATGGTAAATCCCACTTCACGCTGTTGTGTGAGCTTGTAGAGCAAGTAGATACCCCACAAGCCAATCGCAACAGAAAGTGCGTATGTTACCGGGTGATACAGACCGTTGATGCGCGGATCGACGATAAGCAACATAAGAACGTACATGAACCATGTGACGAAAAAGTACTCAATCGCCGCGACGCGCGCGACGTTCGGACGACTACCGGGTGCAGGAACGCCAACGGCCGTGGCTAATCCAAGGCGGCGACGCAACCACAGCAGCATTCGGCAACGAACGTCTTTGTTCAACATGATGAAAAACAGTGCCACGAGGCAGAAAACGCCGCTCGCCTGCAGAATCACATGTTCACCCAGCAATCCCGCCATCCGGTTCCCTTCGGTCGGCAGGAATGTCTTGATCTCGCTGTAGCGCGCCAGCTGCGGCAGGCCGTTTTCAAACCACGACATCCAGACAAGCGCCGCACCACTGTAGCCGAGCAACGTTCCTTTTACTTCGTCCTGGCGCAGCCCGCGAATGATCATGAATATACCGAGCGCACCAAGCACGCCCGGTACCCAAAACTTCCAGGGTGCCGGCAACACGTAGATAGTGATTACGGTGTATGTATGTGCGAGAAACTTCTCGAAAATCAACAACAACATAACGAGAATACCAACCAGCGGCGGTCGGTACGGATCAAACCTTGAGCGCTTTTCGTCTTTCATGTCTGCGTCCATCCAGAATGTTGAAACCCATCGCCAGCGTACTCCCGGCGACGATATGCCAAACCCCCCACACCGCAGCAATCGCGGCAGCCCCGCCCACGCCCTGCAACTGTGACAATAAAATTATCAACGCCAGTCCCGAATTCTGAATGCCGATCTCGAAGGTCAAAGCGCGGCGCACGGCGCTGTCACGGGACACGAGCCACCCGGTCATAGCACCGGTCGCGAACGCGGCACTATTCTGCAAGACAGTAACCCCCAGCAGTAGTCCGGCGGCCGGCCACAGGACAGGAAAAAAATACGCGATGCCGTAGATAATAGTCGCCGCCAGCACCACGCCACCCGCGAGTGTCGTTTTTCGACGCAGGGCAAAGGCCACGACCGGGTAGCGCGCGGCAACCGTCATGCCCGCCGCGAGTGGTATTGCCAGAAGCAGCGTCGTTTGCCCAATAAACAATAACGGATCAACCTCAAGTGAACGCAGCAGTATCGCGGTCGGTTCGTATGCCTGTGACCAGAAAACAGTCAGCGCGGGCATCAATAGTGCCGCCAGCAAGCTGGATGTAGCGGTCAGAGCAACGGACACAGCCAACTCGCCTCGCGATATATGTGTCAGCAGGTTTGAGATCGCACCTCCCGGGCAACAGGCAACCACGATCATACCGAGTGCGATCGAGGCCGGCGGCTGAAGTACCAGTATCAGGCCGAATGTAACCAGCGGCAACAACAGCAGCTGCGCAAACACACCACCTAGAAATACGCCTGGCTGGCGCAACAGAACCCGAAAGTCACCGACCTTCAGTCCAAGCGCAACGCCAAACATCACGACCATCAGAGCAATAACGACGCCTGCCTGACCGACTGGGTCCAGCACAATTCGTAATGCGTCGAGCTCGCTAATAGAAAGATTCAAGGTAGTTGCCCATTATTCTTGTTTGACCGTCAGTGTAACGTCCACTTCATCCTGTTGCAGTGCGAACATCTTCGCATACCATCCACCGCGGTCCATCAGCTCGGCGTGTGTGCCACGCTCGGCGATCTTGCCCTGCAACATCACCAGTATCTCGTCACTATTAACGATCGTCGCCAACCGGTGTGCAATCGTCAACGTCGTTCGGCCAGCGCACAATTTTCGCAGCGACCGCATCACACCTTGTTCAGTTTCAATATCGAGGCTGGAAGTCGCCTCGTCGAGAAGAACGACCGGTGCGTTTTTAAGAACCGCACGGGCTATTGCGACACGCTGCCGCTGACCGCCTGATATTTTGCTGCCACGCTCGCCAGCGTCAGTATCAAGTCCTTCGGGCGTTGATGCGAGCCAATCGGCAAGTCCGGCTTCCGCAGCTGCTGCCTCAATCTCCGCGTCTGAGGCCTCCCAGCGGCCCATGCGAATGTTCTCCCTCACGGTATCGTTGAAGATAAAACTGCGTTGCGAGACCACCGCGAACATGCGCTGCAAATCGGCGAGTGGAAACTCTGTCAGGCGCTTGCCGCCCAGGCTGATCGTGCCCTGTTGTGGATCCCATTGCCGCAGCAACAGATTAACGACTGTCGATTTGCCGGTTCCGCTCGGTCCGACCAGCGCGACGTGTTTGCCTGTATCGATGCTCAGGGTGAAACCATCAAAGATAGTCTTGCCACGGCTCCACTCGGCATCATCTGCGTCATATTCAAATCGCACATCATCAAATTTGATTGTCGGCGTGATGCAGCCGGCAACTGGCCCCGCTGCAGTCTCTTCGACAGCTGGCTTTGCGTCCATCATTGCGAACAGCCTGCGTGCGGCGATGATCGACACCCGGAAGTCCGTGTAATTATTCGCGAGGCCTACCGAAAGATAAAAACCCACGATGTTCACTGCAACGACGGCTGGCAACTGCACAAGAGCGTCAATCTTGTCAGCCAGTGCCAGTTCTATACCGATCCAGGCAGACGCGAGAATACCGACCGTTATGAAGATTTCAGCCAGCGCCCTCTGCCATGCATCAGCACCATAGAGTTTGTCTTGCCCCTCCTGCATCGACGCACCGATATCGAACAGCTGCTGCGCACGACGGCCTTCATAGCCGAATGCTACGGTGTCACGCACGCCCTGAATGCTGTCTGCAACGAAGGCATTGACCTGGCCGATCTGGTTTCGATACTCGACGCCGTCCCCACCGAGACGACTCACCAACCATGGCAATAGTAAGGTGTTCGCGATGTAAAACGGCGCCAGGGCATAGACCAGCTCCGGGTCAACCCGCCAACACCAGGCTAACAAGATCGCAGGCACGAAAATCGCAGCGATTGCCGGAGCGATCGTATGCGCGTAGAACGGCTCGATACGCTCGCAGTCGGTCATAACTCGGCTGACGGCATCGCCAGACTGCAGCTTAGCGGTGCGGGCCGGCGCCAGCGGCAACATTGAGTAATAGAAGTTATCGCGAAATGCGGCAAGGATCTTGAATGCGACGTAGTGACCTGTGTAGTTTTCGATGTAAGACGCGAACCCGACAATCGTGCCAAACAATGCGATCCAGCCAACCTGTCCCCAGATAATGTCCCAATTGACGACGCCAGGTACGGCTGCGTTCACATAGATACCGACGCTCGCGGCGGCTACTCCCAGCACGGCGGCCTGGCCACAAAACTTGATCACGCGCGCCACCAGCGAGCTCACCATTATCGTGTTAAACGGTGCCATGAACGTCAACAGGCGGCGAATGATTTGGGCGTTACTCTGCATGCTTCGCCTCCTGCCGCTCAATCGCCTGCTTCGTACTGATCATGCTGGCGTAAATCCCGCCGCTGGCAAGTAGCTGTTCCCGCGTTCCGGACTCAGAAAGCTCACCGTTGTGCATGACCAGTATCCTGTCGGCCTGCTCAATGGTGCTTAATCGATGTGCGATAAGCAGCACCGTTTTATTCTCGGTCAAACGTTGCAGCGCCTTGTTCAGCAGCGCCTCCGTTTCGACATCGATCTGTGACGTTGGCTCATCCAGAATAACGACAGGTGCGTCTTTCAGGATTGCCCGGGCAATCGCCAGCCGTTGTGCCTGGCCGCCACTCAGCGCCATCCCCTGGTCGCCGACCATCGTGTCGAGCCCCGCTGGATTCGACTCAACGAAATCCAGTAATTCAGCGTCTTTCAGTGCGGCTAGCAGTTCCGCGTCGCTCGCATCGTCACGGGCGATTCTCAAATTATCTGCGACGGTGCCATAGAACAGAAACGGATCTTGCGGGACCAAAGCAATCTGCTCGCGAATCCACTCGAGCGACAACTTCTCATCCTGAACACCATCGAAATAAATGTGGCCTGCTTGCGGGTCAAGAGTGCGTAGTAACAGGTTTGTGACCGTGGTCTTTCCGGAACCACTTTTACCGATCAGTGCGACTGTCTCATTCGGTCGCAACGTCAAGCTCAGATTCTTGATCGCGGCATCATTCGCGCCCGGGTAGGTAAAGGTCACACTGCGAAATTCGATCTCGGCGGCCTGCCCTGCAGGTGTGTCGGGGCGTTCACCCTCAGCGCTGGTCACGGGCGCCTCTTCGTCAAGAAACTTCACCACTTCAGCCGCCACTTCGCGACCCAGCGCGCCGGCAAAGAAGAATTCGCCTATCAGGAGCAGTGTACGACTGAATTCAAGACTCATGAACACTACTGCGACGACCTCACCCGGTGTCATGTAACCGCCGCTGTAACGATATAGGGAAACCCCCATCGCCACGGCCGTTGAGAACAATGCGAAACCAAGTTCCAGGAGAATAAACTGCGCCTGCGCGACCAGCAGGAGTTTCATTGTCGTCTTACGCTGCTTTTCGTTGTCCGCCTCCATCTGTTGGCCGCGTCGCAGGCCCTGGTTGAACATTTTTAGCGTGGCCATGCCCTGGATGGAGTCGAGATAGGCAGACGCGTTGCGATTTTTTACCTCTTCATTGGCTTTTGAAATGCGGCGAAATCCACGCGCAGAGCTGCCGACGAACAGTGGTGTCAGCGGGACGCCTGCAAGCATCCACAGGCCGACGACCCAGTCGATCGAAAAGATCGCAATGACAAGAAACACCGGAATCGCAATTGCGACCCATATCTGCACAAAGTAGACACTGAAATAGTAGTCGAGATACTCGACACCCTCGGTTGCGGTGTTGGCGATCTCACCCGTGCGCCGCTTACCGAGCAAACCAGGGCCGAGTTTGACGACTTGCTTGTAGATCTGGTCGCGAACATTGAGCTTGGCCTCGCTCGACGCCCGAAACTGGCCGGTACGGAAGATCCAGGCGAGCGCCGCCTTGAGCAGTACCAGTCCAGCAAAGAGCAGCATCCAGTTACGCAGCAGGTTGCTGCCTGCAAAAGCGGCATCAATAGCGAGCCCAAGCACGTAGTACAGCAGAATGGTGGTTGGAATCGTCGCCAGCCCTGCCAGCAGGCCAATCCTGACCCACTTCATTGTCGCTGGTGTGACCAGGCGGTCATCGACGCCGATCATGTTATCCCCCGATTTTCTCCTTCTGGCAGTATGGATGACTGCGTCGTCAGCACCTTTGATTTTTATCAAGTATCCGAGCGCGTCGTCGCACTTGTTGTCCGCACGCTGTAACCGAGCGGTCGCAAACGCGTTTAGTCTGCGACAGTGTTTTCTTCGCCCTCCTCGCCTCGTGGCGGCACCGGCGCGAAGTAACCGACGATCAGCAACATGATACCGACACCAAGGAATGACACTATGCGTTGCACAGTACCCGTGCTGCCGAGATCGACGACTGCCATTTTGGCGACAACGATCACCATCAACCCGACGCCAAGCATCCAGATACTGCGGTTTTCCCGCCTCGCACCCAGCAGCATGCCGCCGAGCCCGAGTGCCGCCCAGAAGATAGTCAGCGACGTTTGCGCCGTTACGGAATTCATCATGGCGTCAGCACTCCAGCCCACACCCGCCCAGTGATGCACGGCACGCAACAACGCAAGTGTCGCCAGGACGAACGCGCTGCCACCCCAGAGTGCCAGTGGCCAGCGCTCACTCGAATCGCTTTTCATCATCCACAACAAGCCCAGCGCCAGCAGAGAAAGAACATCGAACGGGTTCAGGACCGGAATGTAAGGGAGCGGCGACGGGTTACCCGGTTCGTCGATACAAGCCAGGACAAGCAATAGCAAATACCCTGCTGCCAGGGCTAGCGCGCCCAGGTAGTACGCGTCAGAGTGGGGCTTAAACGGCCAGTAGGATGCAGCGCGATTACGTAGCAGAAAAAACACCGCGGCAGCCAGCACCAGTAGTGCCGCAGACGCCGACCAGACATCATTCAGCACAACCCGATCCAGCTGCCAGAACAGCTCGTAGGCAAGCAACGGTACGAAGAACACAACGCCCGCAGTGTGCCAGAGCATCTCAGCGCGGCTTTTCTCACCAGCGAAGGTGTACAGAATCCACGCGTGTAGTGGTATCGCGGTTGCCCAGGCAACGGCACCCAAGCCGTCAAAGAAATGGTCTTTTTCGGCAAGATAATAAACAGCAAATGGCGCGAGCAACGGCAGCATCAGCAGGGTTGATCGGGACAGTGCCGTCCAATGGTCGCGGCGAGCGAACCAGGCGATGGCCGCAAAGCTGACATTAAAAAACAGGAAGAACACGTGAAACGCCTCACCGCCGGACACGCGATCGAAGCTTTCCGCAAAACCGGCCCCGAACCACCAGACCAGACCCCATGCGAGCAAAGCAACCGAAAAAGCGCGGTGCCACTCAAACTCGTCTGTCCTGCTTGCGAACAGACGTGCGGAAACCAGCGACGCTGCGGCGATAAGCGCGGCTCCAAGATAATTGCCATTCAGAACAGCAATACCAAGACCGTCATCCCATCCGTAGTTGACGAAAATCACACCGGAAACGAACGCAAGTATAGCTCCCGTGACCCTGGCCATCGTGCCACTCTGGCGAACGCCAATCCAGACCAGGGCACAGCCTTCAAGCGCCCATGCGATCGCGGTCCAGCGGTCATCAAGTGCGAGCGGCACGGCAATCGTCGCAAACGCAACACTGAGCGCGACAAAAGACTGCGACAGCAAGTCGAAGTTTTTTTCCTGCGTACGCTTTAACCACAATGCGATCAGCGCGTAAAAGGCAGCAACGGCCACGGCGCTGTAAGCAAGACCGTACTCGCTGTCGCCCAGCAGCTGAGTCTGTAGCGCGAAAGCAATCGTCGGCGTGCCGAAAACGAGGGAACCGTCAACGTAGCCACGCAGTTGCGGGCGCTGGCGAAACGCGAACAGAACGGCGATCGCCGTATAGAACAGGAAGTGCAGCACCAGGAACGGTTCGGTCGTCGCAAACTTCTCGGGCACGTAATATTGAAACCCCCACAAGGTGCCAACGCCGAACGTAAACACGAAACCGATAATGTTTAGCTCACGCCACGCACGATGCCAGGCAACACCCAGCACCGCGCAGTTGAGCAACAGGTAATAGCTGAATAGTGCGACATGATTCCCGCTGCCCGTGGACACCAGCAATGGTGCGAGGAATCCACCGGTCGTACCCAGTATTGCGAGCGCACGTGACTCCTGCTTGATGGCAAGCATGCCAGCAGCAACTGTGACCAGGATCAAAATTCCGAACGCGAGCGACGGCGACAACAAGCCGTGTATGTTGAACGCAGCAAATACCGTCAGGAACAAGACACCGATGCCACCACCCTGCAAGCTCAGAGCATAGACTTTTTGCTTACCACGCATGCGCCAGCCGATACCGAGCAGAACGGCGGCGAAAGCCGCAACGCCGAGGTAGCGAACACTTATGGGGATTTCGAGAACGGAATTCTCTACGGCGTACTTGAGAAGAAAAGCGACACCGAAAAATGAAAGAACAATACCCACTTTCACAGGCACGTTGCCGGTCGTCAGCCAACGTTTCGCGACGTCGACGGTATGCGACAACGGGCTCGCAGCTGGTGATGTTTCGGGTTTTCGTTCGTGAACGACGGTTTCCGGTTGTTCCGCGGGGCGCGGCACGAATTTGGCCCGCGTCAGGTCGGAGGCAGGCGTCGGTGTTGCAGCCGTCGTTGCGGTTGTTGATGCGGCCGCCGGCGAATCCTCAGGCTCCGCTGGCTCGGGCTCGTAGAGTGACACGGGCCTGGAGGCTGTACTCTCCTGGGCGGCGCGCGGCATGGCGGAGATGTCGCGCTGCCATAGTCGGTCGACCTGTTCTTGCAGCTGATCAATACGTGAGGCCGCGCGCGACAGCCTGAAGAGCAATGAAGCGATCAGGATTCCCGCCAATGTGCCAAGCACTTCATCGCCGACATCCCCCAGCCAGGCACCGATGAATGCGCCGATCACAATGAAAATAAAGTGCATCTCAGCTCCCCCTGTGAGCGTCAAAAAACTCGAACAACAGGCTGGACCCCCATGTATCCGCGGATGGATCAGGGTCAATACATATCGACTGTTCCGGCATGCTGTCAGCCTGCAACTCACTGACGCAATAGCCGTTGCTGCCGCGAAAGCCGGGGGTCCCGGGCCAGCGGTGATTGCCCTCCGGCCACAAACAGTCGATTGACGGGTGCGTCGTATCGCCACAGGCGATCGTGCACTGCGCCGTTGTGGCCTCTATAGTTGCTGAGCTCCAGTCCTGCAGTTTAATCCCGCACGATTCGCCGTCATTCCAACGTTCAGTCACAGCGACAGTGCTTGCAAAATAGTAGCCATCGTCACTTACCCGTCCGTCACTGGGCACGGTTTCATCAGCGCCGCCGTTCATCTGCAGCAGCGGTATACGATTTTGCGGCGTGCATTCAAAGCCTCGCTCGACACGGCCTCCAACGAGTGCGGCCGCAGCGAACAATTCGGACGCCTCGCAAGCAATGCGATGAGTCATCATTGCGCCATTGCTGAACCCTGAAACGAACACACTGCGATTGTCGACACTGAGATCGCCCGTTATCCTCGCGACAAGCTGCCGCAGGAATCCGATGTCGTCGTGGCACGAAGTCCACCCACACTTGCCGCACGTACCACACTCTGGCGGACACTCGACCGGGTTTTCGTCATGCGCACAAATTGGTCCGTCCGGACCCGTGTCGAATGCATCCGATATGTGGTTCCAGGAGGTCGCCTCCCAACGGCTCGCCGCAGTGTCGCCGGCCATGAACCAGGTGCCTTGCGGATAGATCAGAACGTATCCGAATTTCTCAGCATAGAAGTTCAGACCCTGCGTTACCTCGGCCTCGGTACCGGTTGCCGAACCACCGTAGCCATGTAGAAAAAGTGCAACGGGAAACTCTTTCTGGCCGTCGTAAGCGGACGGCAGGAACACGAAATACTCTCTTTCCAGCCCGTCATGCTGCAGCACGTGGCGTGTCATCGTCGGCTCAGCCGGGCCCGTTTCCGTGGAGCAGCCGGCTATCAACAGTGTCAACAGCGGCAGCATGGTCCAGCGCCCTAACGCGAATTCCTTCATTCAGATCCCCACATCTCGTACCTGCTGTATTATAGGCCCCACAAGAACCAATAAAGCTCTTCCTGAGGGGAATTCAGCGTGAATAAATTTATTGTCGCATTGGCGACTTCGGCCGTGTTTATCACAGCGTGCAGCGATAGTAGTGATGACGACGATTCGGGCATGGCCCCATATGCGAGTCGCTATGTACCACTGTCGTCGACGAGTACACTGCTTCGCAACGCCACCGTTCTGACGGGAACGGGCGAGCGAGTCGACAATGCCGACGTACTACTCGCTGACGGCAAAATTGTTTCCGTCGGAGCGGAACTCGATGCCGGTGAGGCCGCTGTGATCGATGTATCCGGCATGTGGATTACTCCGGGAATCATCGATGTTCATTCACATCTTGGTGTGTACCCGTCGCCCGGCACCGCATCTCACTCGGACGGCAATGAAGCAACCGCGCCAGTTACTGCGCAGGTGTGGGCGGAGCATAGCGTCTGGCCACACGACCCGGGTTTCGTGACGGCGCTCGCGGGCGGTGTGACCTCGCTGCAAATTCTGCCGGGATCAGCCAATCTGATTGGCGGACGCAGTGTCACACTCAAGAACGTGCCTGGCCGAAACGTCATGGAAATGAAGTTTCCCGGCGCACCGTATGGCCTGAAGATGGCCTGCGGCGAAAACCCGAAACGCGTATACGGCGGCCGCGGGCAGGCACCGGGAACACGTATGGGGAACGTTGCCGGTTACCGCACGGCCTGGATCGAGGCCGCGGAGTATCGTGACAAGCTGGCAGCAGCTGACGACGGCCAGGGCGAAGCTCCGACTCGCGATTTGCGGCTGGAAACACTCGCCGGCGTTCTGGATGGCGAAATTCTCGTTCACAACCACTGTTATCGTGGCGACGAGATGTCCGTGATGCTCGATATTGCAAAAGAGTTCGGTTACAAGGTCGGCACCTTTCATCACGCCGTTGAAGCCTACAAGATCGCAGACCTGCTTGCCGAGGCAGACACTTGTGCAGCCGTATGGGCTGACTGGTGGGGATTCAAGATGGAGGCGTATGACGGAATTCGCGAAAACGCTGCACTCATAGACAAGGCTGGTGCCTGTGCGGTCATCCATTCCGACGATGATCTTGGTATTCAGCGCCTGAACCAGGAGTCGGCCAAGATCATGGGGTCTGCAGCCCGTGTTGGAATCGATATTGCGCCGGAACGAGCAATTCGCTGGATCACGAGCAACGCCGCCAAGTCTCTCGGAATTGCCGAAATGACCGGCACGCTGGAGGCTGGCAAAATGGCGGATGTCGTCGTCTGGAGTGACAATCCATTCAGCGTCTACAGCAAAGCGGAACGTGTCTACATCGACGGCGCTTTGGCGTTTGAACGCGGCAACACCGCCGTGAATCCCGTGACAGACTTTAGTGTTGGTACGACGACAGCAACAGGAGGTGCAAAATGAAGCGCCTGTTTATTGGTATTGCCACACTGGCTCTGACCTTCAGCGCCTTTGCCGAGACAACTGCAATCGTCGGTGCGAAAGTGCATACCGTCGGGCCGCAGGGCACCCTTATGAATGCGACTATTGTCATACGTGACGATAAGATTATCGCCGTCGGCAGCGACGTCAGCGCACCCGATGGCGCCGTCGTACTGGACGCTACCGGCAAGATCATAACGCCGGGCCTGTTCAGTCCGTTCGGCAGACTGGGTCTTGTAGAGGTCAGTAGTTCTGCCGGTCCCGCCGACGCGCTGCAACGTGGCGAACTGTTCACAGCAGGCTTTGATGTTGCTGATGCCTACAACCCGCGCTCGACACTAATCGCCATCAATCGTATTGAAGGTGTTACACGTGCACTGATAGCGCCGGCGCCTGGAGGCGCGGACGATTTTGGCGCGGTGGGCCATGTGCTTTCCGGCCAGGCGGCTATCGTCAACCTCGGTGACGATGGCGTCATTGACCAGCGCCGTGCAGCGATGGTCGTTACACTCGGTGAACGTGGCAGCGGTCTGGCGGGTGGCAGTCGCGCCGGTGCCTGGCTAACGCTGCGCAATGCGTTGGACGAGGCTCGCGACTACCGAAATCACAAGGGCGATTTCGAACGCGGCCTGCGGCGCGAATACGAGCACAGCGTCGCCGATCTTGAGGCGTTACAGGGAGTCTTGTCAGGTACTGTGCCCATGCTCGTCGCACTGGACCGGGCCAGCGATATCGAAGTGCTGATCGCACTCTGCAAAGAATACGGCCTGCGCGCAATTATCAATGGTGGAACAGAAGCATGGATGCTTGCCGATGAACTGGCCGCGGCGGACATTTCCGTCCTGGTTGCCGCCACTTACAATTTGCCGGGAGATTTTGACCGTCTCAACGCACGCCGTGGCGCAGCTGTGGTCCTGGCCGAAGCCGGCGTCCGCTTCGCATTGACGGACGGTCAAAGCGCGACCCATAACGCACGCAACATCACACAGTCCGCTGGCAATGCAGTCGCTGACGGCCTGGCATGGGATCTTGCGCTGCGCGCGATAACACTGACGCCCGCGGAAATCTACGGCGTGGCTGACATCGCGGGCAGCATCGAACCTGGCAAGGCCGCTGATATCGTCATTTGGTCTGCGGACCCGCTGGAGCTGACGAACTACCCGGACCAGGTGTTCATTAACGGCAAGGCAATACCGATGCAAAGCAGGCAAACACTGCTACGTGACCGCTACCTGAAATCGGATTCGGGACAACCGCCGGCTTATCGCGACTGACAAGCCGGCGGCGCTGATTACTGCCAGTAGAACGGTTTGGTTTGCCTGTCTCCGGTCACGGTTTCATTCAACGTGGCGGCGTCATATAGCCGCCCGTTGAGCATGACCATGCTGACCTTGTCGGACTGAAAGATGTCTTCCACGATATTCGCATCGATTACGACGAGGTCTGCCAGTTTGCCAACTTCAATTGAGCCGATGTCGTCATCAAACCCGAGTGCCTGGGCCGGTGCTGTTGTTGCTGTGCGCAGTACCTCAATGGCGCCCATACCGCCTTGTGCGAAACTCCACATTTCCCAGTGACTCGCGAGTCCTTCGCGCTGGCCATGTGCGCCGATACTGACCATGACGCCCCGATCGGCCAGCAGTTTTGCCGTGGCCGCACTCACGTCATGGTAATAGTCGCCTTCGGGCGCCAGCTGCCGTCGCACTGAGCGAGGCTGCAATATGTGCGGCGGAACGAAGTTCGACAGAATGGGATGCGTCCAGACGTCGCTCGACTGATACCAATAATCCTCGCCTCGCAAGCCACCATAGGTAACGCCAAGAGTAGGCGTATAGGCGACGTTCGTCTGGCTCCAGAACTGCAACACATCGTCGTACAGCATCGACTGGGGTAGATTGTGTTCAATCGCGCTGTTGCCGTCCGCAACCATCGACAAGTCCATATGGAATAGCGAACCGCCCTCCGACACGACCAGCATGCCTTCTTCTCGGGCAGCGGTCGTTACCTGCTGGCGTTGCTCGCGGCGGGGCTGGTTGTAATTTTTGATGCTAACCGCGCCCTGCGCTTTCAAACGTCGAATGTGCTCGCGTGCCTCATCAACAGAATTGATATCGGCGAAATAGGTGGAGCGGGCGCCGTAAACAATATCGCCAGTCGAGAAAATACGCGGCGCAAGAATCTGGCCCGTTCGTTGCATTTCTGCTGCCGAGAATATTTCCGTAGCATCATTCGACGGATCGTGAATTGTGGTCACACCGAAAGCGAGAGTCGCGTACGCCGACCAGTTCTGCTCCGGAATCATCCCTACGCCCGCCGCTCCATGTGCATGCGCGTCAATAAGCCCTGGAATTATGGTCTTGCCAGACAGATCTACGGTCCGGGCGCCTTCGGGAGTCGCTATATCAGCCGCTGCGCCAACTGCACGAATACGATTACCGTCAATGACAATCACACCGTCCTCGATGACCCCACCAGCGTCATCCGCCATCGTAACGATACGGGCACCTGTCAATGCAACCAGCGAAGATGGCACGTCTGCCTGTAACTGCATCGACATTGATACGCCGATGTCAGGTGCTTCGTACCCTGCGTCCTCACCGTCCGCACTAACGACGAACATCGCGTCAACGTCGGCCTTAAACAGTGTCGGCCCAAGACTCCAGGCCAGCGTATTACCCGCATTACTCCAGTGCGGATAGTTGCCGCCGTCGCCACTCACGCGTGTCATGTTGACGCTCGCAACGCTGGTCGATATCGATAGCGGATTGCCACCCGGAGGCAGCGGCAACGCATAGATATGGTAGTTCTGCCGAAACGCGAAGTGCTTGTCGTCGGGCGCAACTTCGTAGCGCGTGAGGTGCTCGCCGACTGCGTGTGTTCTGGGATTCAGGCCGTTCATGTCGACACTCACAAGTGCGCGACCGCCCTCACCGCGGCGCGTTACGTAGAGTCTGTCATCGCGAGCGCCAAAGTGCGGATTGCTACCATCCTTCGTTAGCAGCCGCGCGTCACCGCCATTGCCTGAGAGAGCGAATACGCCGTTTTGCATCGCCCAGTCCGGCGACGTCAGGTAGCCACCGCCGCCCGCTTCAAAAACGATAGTCTTGCCGTTCGGTGAGTATCTCGGCGCGTGATAGTGACCCGGCACCGTCGTCAATCGCTCGCTTCGACCACCTGCTGCACGAACACGGTGCACGTGAGCGAGTTCCTGATCGTCCCAGGTGACGAAAACGATACTCTTGCCATCGCGCGACCAGCTTGGGTCGTATTCAAAATGATCTGCGGCGTCGCGTGTCAGCCGGCGCGGCTCACCATCAGGCAGGCTCTTTACATACAAGAGTCCCGCGCTTTCGAAAACGACCTTCGTGCCATCCGGAGACGTTTCCGTATTTCGCACCATCGTGGTGTCGAATGATGCTGGTGCGACCTGCCGCTTTGCTCGTGGCGCCGTGTACACGGTGCGTGTATCGCTAACCTTGAATTCTATGTCCACAACAGATTTGTCTGCGATCGTAACGCGCTTGATGCCACCTCCGGACCAGAATACAACGGCACTCGAATCCGGCAACCAGTCCATATTCGGATAAACGCCGTGTACAGCCCAGACCTCCTGCAGGTCGCGGTCAAGGCCCTCGTAAACCGGATATTCGGCACCACTCGTCAGGTCTTTGACGAACAGCGCACTCTCATTGCGAATACGTCGCACGAAAGCCAGGTATTTGCCATCCGGCGAGGGCGTTGGTCGCACAGAACCGCCGGCACCTGAGACGAACAACTCATTTTCGCCCGTTTCCAGATCGTGGCGCCGAATCGCAAAAACTTCGCCATTAGAGTCCTGGGCATAGATAAACGTCGACCCAGGTGTCTGATCGAGTGTGTAGTAGATATAGCGGCCGTCTGGAGAAAATGCCGGCTCACCTAGCTCTTTTTGATGTGCTTCGCTGGGTTTTTCAACCACGGCAACACCACCACCACCATTGCGGTGATAGAGCCAGATTTCTCCGGTGCCGAGCGAACGCGACGTTGTGAAATGTTTGCGCGCTGCGATGTAGTCACCATCCGGCGACCAGTACGGGTTGTTCAAGAGGCGAAAACTCTCCTCCGTAAGCTGGCGCGCATTGCTGCCATCGACGCTCATGATCCAGATATTGTCACCGCCGCCAGCATCGCTCGTAAACGCGATCTCGCTGCCATCCGGTGAGAAACGCGGCTGCATGGACCATGACAAACCGCTATTGATTGCGCGTGCATTGCCTCCTTCAACGGGTAAAACATAGATGTCACCAAGCAGGTCGAACGCAATCGTCTTTCCGTCCGGACTAACGTCGAGGCTCATCCACGAGCCGGACGTCGTGTCTATTGTGACTTCCCGGGATTCGCCCGGTATCGAGTTCACGTCCCAGCCCTCAGCCTCTTCTTCTACCGCATGACTGGCAGGAGAAGCGAGCAACAAGGAGAACAGCACTGCGAGATTCGTATCAAGGTTCATTGTTACCGCCTAGTGGAGAAATTAGCAGGCGCAAAGCATACCAGTGATCTCCAATAAAAAAGAGGGCCGCGCTGCGGCCCTCTCCTAACGCCAGATACTTCGAGTGTTACTTATGAGGAATCTTCGCTTGCCTCGCTGGCTCGATCCTCTTCCTCGATCGCCTCAATCTCCTTCAAGATGCTTGCAACCTCCGCATCCGTCTCTTCGCTTGCAGCCAGCGGCTTCTCACTGGCAACGCGGATGAACTCGATCTCTGTTCCGCGCTGGCTCTGCATCGTTAGCCATCTTTCGTAAGGGTCCGCCGCTATAGCCGCCGACGAAAAAACACCCCCGAACACACACACTAGTAATAGCTTTTTCATCTTCATTTCCTCTTCTGTTATCTAATCCCCTCTTTCGTGGTCCCAGATCCCCTGCTCATTGATCGCATAGACGAAGCTATCGATATCCTGGTAGCCATTTCGTCGTATCGTATTGTCGTTCTCAAGTAACCAGACGCTGTCGTCAAATCTGATTGCGAGCATTGCGTGATGGGTAGCACGCTGCGGTTCTCTTCCTATGACGATGCGCATGTTCTCAGCGTCAACGCCAAATTCTCGTAAGACAAAATACTTCGCGACCGCGAAGTCCTCGCAGTCGCCACCATCCTGCAGAAACCGGGTCAGAGTCGTCCATTGATTGCCAGCCTGGGACCGCGAACTCACTCGGTCTTCTTTGTAGCGCTGCCTGTTGATATAGCGATTCACGAGGCGTACCTGTTGTTCCGCCGTAAGGTCTGCGCCTTTGAGCAACACATGCCGAAGGCTCTTCAGCCGTGAAGCACAGGCTGCTGCATTATTCAGGCATTCGTAAATTGACTGGCGTTCAGAATCATGTTGATCCAGCGTCTCTTGCCAGGCCGGCCAACTGTCAGCCGGTGCAAAAAAATCTTCGGCCGTATCGAATGAATAGACGGTCTGGCCGTGCGCGTTGGTGAACGCGAATAACGCCAGGAGAACTGCCAGATAGTTTTCGAACCTAAGTCGCATTGTGCGCCCCGAAATTCGTTGCCTTACTCAGTGTCCATTCGGCGTTCCGAGAGTCAAGCTTTCGCCCAAGAACGCACGGGCTGTGCGCCAACGAATGAAAACGAGGCGGAATTTGCAACTTGTTTTGCTTGTCTCAATATATGTACTCCCGCTTAGCCACCGAAATCAGGGATCTTCGTTATCAACCGTTGCAAGAATGCCTCTATGAAATTCACTCACATACTCTTGATCGCTTGTACCTGGCTGGCTGCGTGTGCGCCTTTCGGGGTTCCTGCTCCCGACTACAGCGTTGAATTGCTATCCGGGCAGGTGCTGTTCGGCGAAATCGTGGATGTCGCTGATATCCACTCAGACGAAATCCTGACGTTGAATGATGAAATGCGTGACTACGTTGCCTCCAGAGTTCACGGCGATCCGCAGGCGCGATCAAGACTACGAAAACTGATTCGCGGCATGATCGACGATGGGTTGCTGAACTTGGACTACGACCCAAACCTCACCTATTCGGCGATCGAGACTTTTGAAAATCGGCGGGGCAACTGCCTTTCTTTCTCAATCCTGTTTGCGGCGCTGGCTCGAGAGGCAGATCTGGATTTGACGTTCCAAATGGTGGATATCCCACCCAGTTTTCGAGCCGATGGCGACATGATTATTCTGAACAATCATATTAATGTACTGGTCAAGGGTGTTCGGCGAGACATTAATCACGTAGGCCGGTACGTCGTAGACTTCAATACTGCTGAATACAACGGTAATTACGATACAAAGAGAGTGTCTGACGATTATGCGATTGCGTTGTACTACAGCAATGTAGCTGTCGAATCGATGCAGGCAGGCGATTCGAAAATGGCGTTTCGATATCTAAAAAAGGGAATTGAGACGGATCCGGGCATTGCCGGACTCTGGGTGAATCTCGGCGCACTGTACTCCCGCAACAAACACTACGAAACTGCAGAAAAAGCGTACCACCAGGCGCTAGCAATCCAACCTTCCAACAAGTCGGCGCTGACGAACCTGGCGAGTCTCCTGCTTTTTCTGGGGCGCGAAGACGAGTCCAGATACTACTCCAGGAAAGTCGCGTACTACAGAGACCGGAATCCATATTACTACTATTACAAGGCACGAGCTGCCTACCGCGATAAAGAGCATGAGGACGCGCTGTCCTTTTTGGCGAACGCGGTAAAACTAAAATCAGATGAGCATCAGTTTTACTCCCTGCGAGGCCTTGTTCATTATGCAATTAATGACTACGAGTTGGCCGCGAGAGACTACGAACAGGCAAGAGACACCGCGCAGAAAGCGCAGTTGATCTCGGGATACGAGAGCAAGCTGAAAGCGCTTGAATCGAGTCTTCGCTAATTAGCGCGCTTGACTCTGATTCGGCGACCGCCAGACTTTTTCTCCATCTGGTATGAACCGAGACTGGCTTTCCGGACAACGACAGCTTCACCACTTTCGAGACGCATAGGCTGGCTGTCTAGCTGTCGCCAGACCTGCCCATTGTCGAGAGTTACAGTTAGCTTTCTGGTTCGTGACTTTCGAACATCGGTGATTGTCGCTTCAATCTGCTCTATCTGTTCGATTTCCAGAGAGGCAGAAACGATGCGCTTGGCCTCGGCATCGGGCGTACCGAACAAGGACTGGGCATCGGGCGCCGACGGTTTACTCGATTCTGTGCTATTGCCCGACTCCGTCGTATGACGCGCATCGACGAAACTATCATAGCAAGCGACCCGTTCCAGGGTTTCCGATATTTGTCGACACTGGCTCAGCGCATCATCAACTGCTAACGCGGGCTGGGCAAACAAGAACAACAGCGGCAATGGTGATTTCTTCATATTACATCCAAGAAAACCTCCAGGGTTTCCCCTGGAGGTCTCGTTAAACATCGAAAATGTATCTTTCTTAGAAACTTACTGACGCCCTTCCGTAGATGTAGCGACCTTGGGTATCGTAGCTGAACTGCAGCGTGTTCATGTCATCGTAAGAGGTGACATATGGTGGATCTTCGTCAGTCAGGTTACGAATACCTGCGGTAAACGTGACGTCGTTCCAGTTGTAGTAACCCTGGATATCGAAATACGTGATCGCATCGGCGACGTTTGACAGATTTGCAGGAGCAGCGTCAATGTCGTCCGTTTCACTCATGTATCGCGCCGTCAAGTTAGCGCCCCAGTCGTCACGGGTCAATGTGACGCCGTAGTTTACCTGCCACTCAGCGAATGTAGCTGAGTTACCAAACGCGGGATCTCCACCGAAGAAACCAGACAGCTCAATCAATTGCCCGCCGACAAACGGCAGGTAGTCGTATTCGCTGAGGTGGGTGCCGGAGACGCGCAAGTCGATAAGTCCCAGCCCGGTCTCGAAGCCATAGTCGACCTGGAAGTCGATACCACTGGTTTTGTAGGTAGCCAGGTTCGCGTTTGTCTGGAGGACTCCCGAGATCTGCCGATTGGAGTTACGGCGAGTCGGTGCAGCTGGCGACGGCGTTTCATCAATACCCGGGAAGGCCGGGCCGACGATAAACGCACACAACGGATCAGAAAAGTTCGGGCTTGCATAACAAGCTGAAACAACTTCCGATGTTGGCGCCGTACCGACCGCATCTTCAATCTCAATGTCGAAGTAGTCGATAGAGACAACCAGGTTGTCAGCGAAACTCGGCGTCAAAACAACACCGAATGTCAGCGACTCAGAAGTCTCTGGCACGAGATCCGGGTTACCACCCTGCAGCGTTGTTGCCTGGAATGTTGCCAGATTGAAATCCGGCGCCAACCCGTCTGCCTGGCAGTTTGCGACCGTGTTGGCATCCGTACCCGCCGTGCCATAGTTCCGGCAAGGATCGGTGTACTGCTCCGCTGATTGTTGTTGACCGAGGAACAGCTCGCTGATGTTCGGCGCACGGAATCCTTCGGAGAACGTACCGCGGATGCGGATATCTGCAATCGGAGCCCATTCTGCTGCGACCTTGAATACCGTGTCGGAGTCATTCAGGAAATCGACGTCGGTCCAGCGGGCCGATGCTTCAAGTGATAGCAACTCAGCCATAGGTGCGCCAGACAGAATCGGAAGTACAAACTCACCATATACCTCATCGACCTGGTACTTACCGCCCGTGACGTTGCCCGGCGTAAACGCAATGGCACCAATCGCTGCACCACCATCCGGCTTGGATGCGGCTTCCTCGCGGCGATTTTCATAGCCGAATGCCCAACCGATTTCGCCGCCTGGCATTTCGAATCCACCCATATCGCCGGAGAAGTTCAGTTGGAACACGTTCAGTGTGGATTCGTTCTTGGTGTTTACACCAACGAAACCATAGGCCACCTGAGCGTCGGTCATACTATCAGCGATGAACGGATTGAAAACGCCTGGGCAACCGTTCGTCGCGGCAGCGCACAGGGTCGGATCCATCATGTTTTCAATGTTCGGGCGATTCGGTCGACCTTCATTTCGCCGACCGTCTTCCCATTTGGCAAGAGTGTAGTTCACATCCCATGTCCAGCCATTCTCAAACTGACCGTCAAGACCTGTTCCTATACGCCAGGCGTTGACATCCTGCGTAAATCGACGACCACCAGATTCGGTTAGTCGACGGGACGTCGCTACGTCCTGCGGTGTCGTACAGTCAGGATTACTCGCACACAGTGCATCGCCGAACGGGTTATCTGGATGCTCTTGGGAAGTAATCCAACCGCCGAAAGTACCGACAGGAGCAAGCAGCTGATCTGATTCCCGATTCGAGAAATTCATTTCCAGGCTTGCATTGATCGCACCCAAAACTGGCGCTTCCATCAACTCGTAGTTTGCTGCCGCGTAGGCACTGAAAACATCCTGAGGAGTGGTCAGGTAGCTGAGTGCAGCGAAATTGAACGCATCAGTAGCTGCGTCAAAGTCCCGTGTAAACCCACCTGCGTCCAAAACCTGAGCTTCAGTCAGGAGTCCACCCTGGCTAGGGTCCCCGTCTACCAGCGGCGTGAAAGAAGCCGGTGTCGTTGTCGGGCTGCCACCACAAATCAGGTTGGTGCCGTCGTCAAAGAACGGGCACGCAGCGAACGCTCTGTCACCCTGGCGAATTTCTTCGCGCTTGTTAACCTGTGCACCAACTACGAAGTTGCCTCTCTCGAATGAGTTTCCGAATACGACTGATCCGTTAATCATTTCGCCATCACTCTCATCCGTGATGTCGTAGCCGAATTGCACATCAACACCTTCGAAATCCTTTTTCGTGATGATATTGACAACACCGGCGATCGCGTCAGAGCCGTAGACAGTTGACGCGCCGTCACGCAAGACCTCGACCCGCTCTACAATTGCCGTCGGAATCATGTTGAGGTCGACGAAACCATTTACTGAAGCAGATGCGAATCGTTTTCCGTTGACAAGCGCCAGGGTACGGTTAGGACCGAGACCACGCAAAGAAACGGATGCAATGCCCGGATTACCGTTGTTAACACCGGCACCGAAGTCACCACCGTTCACGGCTGGCAAATCCTGGATAAAGTTTTCCAATGTCAGGTTGCCCGACACGGCAATATCCTGCTCGGTAAGTACCGAGATAGGACTAATACTGGAACTGTCGCCACGTTTGATTCGTGAACCCGTTACGACGACCTCTTCCAGTGCGACTCCGTCAGCTGGCGCCTGTGCAGAAACACCGCCAGGAATGACGAGTGCCAGACAGCTCGCAAGCATCCAGGATCGACTGGATAACCACTTGGGTCTACTCATAGTTGTTTCCCCGCTTTAAAGAAATAGAAAGAACACCACGCCACGGCGGCATGGCTCATGCGTGGATATGAGCATCCGGGAAAAGTGTTGTGAATATGACCCAATAAGGTTTACGTGGCATTTTTGCATCGGCGCTTTTGATGCGTTGCAATTACATCGCGCTGCAACGATAAGCGGGAAAAACATAAGGGAAAGTTCAATGGCCGCGGTCACTATCTAACGAAGCAAAAAGACAACGGCGTTTTTAACGCATTGCGTGCCTGCTACGTGTGGTGTCGCGGCAACACCAAATTGCGCTAACTGGTGTTGCCGCAAATTCGCTAGATAGTTTCTTTCTTAAACGCCGCCTCGAGATGCAACCTCAGCGCAGCGGTGCCGGATTTGCGTTGCCTCTGGCGCGGGCTAATAACCACCACCTCTCGTCCGCTTGAGTCGGTATCCGGCATCAGGTCCACAAGATGCCCTGACCGCAGGTACGGTTCGCACAGGTATTGCGGCAACAGACATATTCCAAGGCCCGCCAGCGTTGCTTCACGTGCCTCGAGCAGACTTGACACAACATGCCGGGAATTGATGCTAACCGTTGTAGTATCGCCGCCGCGGTCGAAACGCCATGCATGCTTGTCACTATTACTGCGCTCGAC
The DNA here is from genome assembly GCA_022600955.1 of Gammaproteobacteria bacterium. Lineage (GTDB taxonomy): Bacteria > Pseudomonadota > Gammaproteobacteria > Steroidobacterales > Woeseiaceae > UBA1847. Next base: position 281,844 of record JAHZJK010000024.1, on the reverse strand, counting down.
GATGCAGTCGTGAGCGTCAAGATCGAATGGGGTCAGGATCGGGGCGTGGTTTTCCGCATAGTCCTTGCTGGCAAATACAGACTGCCTCACATATGCAATGGTGTTGGTCCAGCCACCAGTAATCGCCACGGGCGCCAGAGTTACGCCCAGATCAACCGAGTCGATCGCCTCTTCTGTCCACAGCGACAGGGGCCGGCGCTCAATGCTGATACCAGGGTTTTCACTTTCAAACAACGACAATTGAGGCTCGAGATATCGATCGATAATATCGGGTGGCGCGCCGACGACTATCGGTGTCGCACTGGCAATAATGGAACCGATCGTCGCAAGTGACTGTGCGTTTCGCGCAGACTCAAGCAACTGCTCACACTGTTCGAGGCAGCGCCGTCCGGCGTCAGTAACCGAAATATGCTTCGGCGACCGATCGAGCAGCTTCACTCCGAGCGTTTTCTCCAGCGTACCGAGACGACGGCTAATGGTTGTACGCTCCATGCCGAGATCTGCCGCACAACGCGAAATACCACCTGTCTGGACGATCTTTGCGAACAACGCCAAATCCGCAACCTGTCTCAACTCACCTTGCATCTTATTACTCCCCGGAATATCAATGCGCCAAGCAAAATGGAAAAAAGAATGATCTACCTAAACTAAGACACCGCAAACTCGAAAAGGGTTGTTACAAATCGTGCGTTGAAAAAAACAAACACGAACGAAACGTGCGGAGTTTTTCATACGTTAATTAGTTTCAACTGAACGTTAATTATTCGCTAAAAAGTATGAACCTTGCGATCAGCACAACTGTCACAGAATATGCAGTTGCGTTTTTGCGCCGGGGGAGAACTGTGAGTACCAATCAAAGAAATGCAGGTCTGGACAAGTACGACATCGCGATACTATCTGCACTCGCAACCAACACCAGGCTGACGACAGTCGAACTTGCGTCGATGGTTCATTTATCGCGAACCGCTGTTTCGCGCCGCATTACTGCGCTTAAACGTGCACAAGTACTCAAAGACGATGCGGAAGTCCTTTGCTACGAGTCACTGGGTTTCGGGGTACGAGCGGCCGTCGAGATCAGCATCCCGAGCCAGACCGCCGAGTCGCTGCGCAAAACGCTGCGCGTACAACCCGAGGTTCTTACAATTTCGGTCATCGCCGGTGACGGGCTTTTATGCCTCGATGTCATCGCTATCGACATGGATCACCTGCACCGTTTTATCAAGGCTCTGCAAAAAAGCGGCGATACGTCGACAAAAATCATCTACACCGAAGAAAAGTCCCAGCTCACATTGCTTGAGCGAATGCGCATGCTCGACGAACAGGCAGACAACGCTGTCGTAAGAGTCTAGTCCACGCTGTTATCCTTCCAGTATGATCGATGCCGATGTTGTCATAATAGGTGGTGGCGCCGCGGGCCTGATGTGCGCAATTGCAGCGGGCAGGCGAGGACGCAAGGTCATCGTTCTAGAAAGCTCCAACCGGATTGGCAAGAAAATACTCATGTCCGGTGGCGGGCGCTGCAATTTCACGAACCTGCATTGCGAACCTGGCCGATTCCTTTCGTCGAATCCGCATTTCTGCAAATCGGCACTGAGCCGTTATACCCAGTGGGACTTCATTGCGATGGTCGAGAGGCACTCGATCCCATATCACGAAAAGACTCTCGGGCAGCTGTTTTGCGACCGTTCTTCGAAAGATATTGTCGCAATGTTACGTGCGGAATGTGATCAGGCGAATGTAGAGATACTCACCGATTGCGCTGACACCCGAGTAGCTTTTGCAGAGCACTTCAAAGTCAATTGCAGCAAGGGACGTTTTTCCGCCGAATCGCTGGTCATCGCGAGCGGTGGCTTGAGCATCCCCAAAATGGGCGCATCTGATTTCGGTCACCGAATCGCCCGACAATTTGGCCACATCGTAGTCGAGTTGCGCGCAGGACTTGTTCCTTTTACGTTAACGGGCGCACTGCAACAATTGAGCGAACGAGTTTCCGGCGTGAGCTGCATTGCTGCAGTGACCGCCGGTGGAAAGACGTTTACGGAAGGCATTCTGTTCACACATCGCGGCCTGAGTGGTCCTGCGATGTTGCAGGCTTCAAATTACTGGCTGCCTGGCGAATCAATTGCTGTCGACCTGTTCCCGGGACAATATCCCGCCGACATCCTCGGAGAGAGCAAGCTGCGCAAACCCAAAGCCTTGTTGCGCAGTGTCTTAAGCGAATTTCTACCGCGGGCGCTGGTAGCAGAACTTCAGGATCTGCTGTGGCCCGCGATTTCGAACCTGCCGCTGGGTGAGATTCCGGACCAGAAATTGCGAGCATTGGCGGACAGCCTCAGCGCCTGGTCGATGAAACCTGCGGCAACGGAAGGTTATCGCACTGCCGAAGTGACTTTGGGCGGTGTCGATACAGACCAGTTATCATCGCAAACGATGGAGAGCCGCTTGCAACCCGGCCTCTATTTCATCGGGGAAGTGGTCGACGTGACCGGACATCTGGGTGGCTTCAACTTTCAATGGGCCTGGGCCTCCGGCAATGCGGCCGGACAAACCGTGTGAGCCACTATGCGTGATTTCCGAAATAGCAGATCGCTTTAGGCACAGGTAGCGTTGGCCCTGCTTTGACCAGGGGCGACGGCTCTGCTTGATCGAGGAAACACTTTGCCAACCAACGAGCCGGTACCGACAGCCTGCGGCGTTTGTCAGCTGGGCGGCGTCTGCCTTTGCTCAGCGCTACCGCCAGAAGAGCGCCTGCAACTGGTAAGCAAGGTCAGTCAGCACTCCGTTATTCGCGGCGGCGAACTCCTTTATAGGGCGGGCGACAATTTTAGTTGCTTCTTTGCCATCAAGTCCGGCTACACCAAGCAGTATGCGCAGAACCGTCGCGGCGAGGAACGTATCGTTGCTTTCCACATGGACGGCGACACGCTCGGACTTGAGGCTCTACACAAAGGCAGACACGAAGTCAGCGCCATGGCTCTAACAGATGTGACGGTTTGTCGTATCACAATGGCGGATTTTGACCGCATTGCCGCAAATGTACCTGCGATGCAGCGGCAACTTATGAAGATACTGAGTAACGACTGCGCACGACACCATCGCTGGCTTGTTACGGAGAACCTGCGTGCAGAGCGTCGCGTCGCGGCGTTTCTGCTTGAGATCAGCGACAAGCGCTCTGCACGAGGCGCAGATGCCCGCAGATTCACTTTGCCAATGACTCGAGCGGAGATTGGCAGCTTTCTGAACCTCGCCCACGAAACCGTCACCCGAACACTGACGAAACTGTCGAAAGATGGGCTGCTTACCACTCGGCGACGACGTATCGTCATCGACGATATAGCAGCTCTCTGTGAATTGTCAGGTGATACCAGCTGCGGTAAATACCAACAAAACTAGTCATTACTCACGCCCCCAAATTGATCCAGATCAAGTCCAGTTCGGCGTTCCTCGTTAACATCTTTGCTCCTAATTACTGCAACAAATATGGAGCAAGAAATGAAAACCGCGTTATGGGTAGCTGCAGGTCTACTCGCACTTACAAACATTGCCTCAGCAGCGGAACAGGGTGACTGGTCGTTCCGCGCCGGGCCTTACACCGTCAATCCTGAATCCAATAATGGCGATCTCGTTCGCGTCGACGACGGTGTCGCACTTGGTTTCGACTTTACCTATTTCTACTCGCCGAACTGGGCGATCGAAGTCCTCGCAGCAACGCCGTTTTCACATGACATCAACCTGATAGACGGTACAGCGATCGGTGAGACGAAACACCTGCCACCGACATTCAGTTTGCAGTATCACTTTTCAATCGACGGCAGTTTCCACCCATATGTTGGCGCTGGACTCAACTACACCCTGTTCTTCGATGAAAAGGCTGAAGGGCCGCTGGCGGGCTCCAAGCTGGAGCTGGATGGCTCGTTCGGACTGGCCGCACAGCTGGGGGCCGACCTCGATATCAATGACAACTGGTTCGTGAATGCCGAAGTTCGCTACATGCAGATCGAGTCGGACGCCAAGCTGGATGGTGTCGTGGTAACCAAGGCCAAGATCAACCCGCTGGTTGCCGGGATTACGCTGGGGTATCGCTTCTGAGCCTTAAACACAGCTGAAAGCAACAGGTTTACGTCAATCATGGCCGGCGTGAACTTCTCCAACGGCCCCGTCAGGAAACTACGGGGCCGTTTTCTTTGCTAACCTTTTCTGCCAGCTTTGCATCCAAGCTCTAATGGTGGCAGCAATGAATTCCGGTGGAATGCCGACGCAAGCGGATTTTCACGAGGCGATATCGACCCGGTCGGACCGCTGGTATTCGGCGTGCCTGAAAATTACCCGTAACCCGGATCTGGCCGCGGATGCTGTCCAGGACGCCTTGCTCAATGCCTGGAACAAGCGCCACCAGTTTGAGCAGACCGCAAGGCTCGATACCTGGATTCACCGTATCGCAATCAACGCCGCGCTGAACCTGATCCGCAAGAGCAAGCCCGGAATGTTCTCAGCGTTCGAGGCAGACTATGAAAGCGACGACGTAACGCCTCACCAGGCCTGGGAAGAACACGAGCTGGAATGCGATCTTGCCCAGGCGCTGGCCCGCCTGACAGAAGTAGAGCGCGTCTGCTTTGTCCTGAAACACCTGGAACAATGGCGGGCACGCGAAATTGCCGAAGAGCTGGGCCTTAACGAAGGTCAGGTTAAACAGGCTGTGCATCGTGCGGTAAAGAAGTTGCGCATCAGCATGCACCACATGAAGGTAGAGAATTATGACTGAGAATATCGACGAACTTGTCGCGGCACACCGCGCCGAGACACACAAGGCACCAGCGCATCTGGTACAACAGTGGCATGCGTCAATTGACGAGGCGGCTGCATTGGAGCGTGGCCGTGAAGCAGCACCCAGGGCGGGCTGGCATCCCGTGTCTTTCCTGTTTGGCATGGCCGTCACAGCGGCACTCGCACTGGGCGTCGGTATAGGTTATCAGTGGGACAAGCCAAAGGTGCTCGACCTGCCCCCAGGACACACTGTCGCAACCGAAAACAACGGTGTTGCGGAACCACCGAAAGCGGTGCCTGTAGCATTGGCGCGCGGGCTTCACTACCACTTGCGAGAAAGCCAGCAAATGCTGGTCGACGTCAATGAAGACACTGACGTAACAACAATGGTGCTCGACATTGTTGAGCAAAATCGCCTGTACGAAGCCGCTGCGGAGAACGGCAACGCACCCAGACTTGCACGCGTATTGCGCGCCTTCGAGCCTATATTATTGCGCCTCGCCGCCGACGATATCGCACCGGCAGATGCTGCTGCCTTGCGAGAGCAGCTCTCTTTTGAACTGAAAGTAATGCTAACGAAGTTAGCCCGTGAGTCATCAGATGATTCACAAACAACCTGATTGAAGGACTGACATGAAATCTCTGGCAAAACTTACCATCTTGATTACTGCACTGCTGCTAGCATCGAATGCCGCTGCACAGGACAACGCAGCCGAAGAGCTGAAAATGGCCGCTATTGAGGCGTTAATTTCCGCTCCGCCTGAACGTGCCCTGCCGCTCGTCAACAAAGTGCTCGCAGGCGACCATAGCGCTGACGCCAAGGAAAAAGCCCTGTTCGTTTTGAGCCAGATCGACAAGCCGGAGGCACAGGCAACGCTGATGCGTTTCGCAACCGAGGCAAATGGCGAGCTGCAGGCAGAAGCCATACGCATGATCGGTATCGGCGGCAATGACACAAGCCTCGAGGGACTGCGAGAGATTTACGCATCTGGCGGCAGCGAGACGCGTGAGGCAGTACTGGAGGCTTACCTGATCGCCGATGACAAGCAGGCCATTTTCGATATCGCCGTGACCGCTGAAGGTGACGATTTTGAAGAGGCTGTCGACATGCTTGGTGCGATGGGCGCGCGTGAAGAACTTCGCGAACTTAGCAGTCGGGTCGGAGCTTCAGAGGAACTGATAGATGCTTACGCAATTTCGGGTGATCTTGATGCATTGAAAAACATTGCACAGGACAGCAGTAAGCCTGAATTGCAGGCAGAAGCGATCGAGGCAATGGGTATCGTTGGTGGCGACGACGTTGGTACCACACTCGTGCAAATCTATAAAGATGCGCAATCTGAGAGAATTCGGGAAGCCGCACTGGACGGCATGCTGATTTCCGGGCATGACACTGGCGTAATTGAGTTGTACCGCGCGTCGGATAGCCCCGCCGAGAAGAAAGAGCTGCTGGAGTATCTCGTCATGATGGGGAGTGATGAAGTATGGCAGCTGGTCGATGCTGCTCTGGATGGTGGACTCTGATGCGCACCCTCCTGTTTGCCGCCTTGCTTTTGTGCGGCGGTGTCGCCGCGGCCGACCTCCCGGGAAATAGTGCCTCGGGCTGGCACCGCTGGCAGATCGACAACAAGCATGAGACGACTGTCTATGTTCGTCTGCAAGACGGCAGACCGACACGGATTCGTACCCACGACGGTGACTGCATCCGACCACCAAAAGGCGAAGTGACCGACCACGGCCTTGTCGCAGCCAGCGAGAGCTATCTGTGGTTTCGGCAATTCGTTGAAATGAGAGAACTCGACAAGCACATGCGCGAAGCGGCCTTGTTCGGCATTGCTCAGTCTGATTCCGATCAGGCATACGACTATCTGGATAGTCTGATTAGCGGCGGCCAGCCTAGAATGTAAGACTGAATGTCGCCCCGCCTGAGTCGTTTCGGCTCAGGCGAATGAAGCCTCCATGAGCGATCATGACCTGTCGAGCAAGCGCCAGTCCAACTCCGGACCCGCCCTCCTTCGTTGTGAAGAACGGTACGAAAATTTTCTTGGCAATCGAGTCAGGTACTCCTGGTCCATTATCCGCTATTTCGATAACGACGTTATTGCGACGATTCAGGCGCCCACTCAAGCTTATCATTGGTCTGTCAATTTGCCGCGTACTCTGCCACGCGTTGCGCAGCAAGTTCAGGAGTACCGGCTCCAGCAAGTCACGATCAGCAAAGACGTCGAGCTCTGACGGTGTAACGACAACATCGACCTCCAGGTCGGTCTCCGGCCACTCAGACTTCGCGAGCTGTGCTGCGCTCGCGAACAGATCACCCAGGTGAACGCGCTTCTTTTCTGGCGGCGCGAGTCGCGATATCTGCCGGTAGCTGTCAACGAACTGTGTAAGGCTCTTTGATCGTCGCGCAACCGTTGTTACCGCATCCCGCAAGTCTTCAAGGTCTTCGTCAAGCGGGTCGCCCAGCTTCTGTTTTCGTAGCACGTCGTCGACAACGTCCGAAGCGGTCATTGCCAAAGACGTCACCGGGGTTATCGAGTTCATTATCTCGTGTGTCAGTACTCGCACAAGATCTTCCCAGGCTTCCGCCTGAGTCGCGTCCAGCTCCGACTGAATATCCTGAAGCGACACCAGGCGTTCACTCTGTCCCGCGATAATGATTTCTGTTGTTGCGAGCGTCAGGTGGTATTCGATTCCCTCAACGGCGAAAGTAACCAGTCGCCTTTCGCCTGGAACTGCACTGGAAACTGCGTCGGCGAAGCTGGTTCCAAACTTTCGAAGGTCTCGCAGTCGTGTGACATGCTCTGCACCGAACAAGCGTCGCGATGCATTGTTCTGCAATGATATGGCCTCATCGCTATGCAACGTCAGCAGTGGCACCGGGATATGCTCGATCAGCGCCCGTAGCCGGCGAACTTCGAGCTCCTGATCGGCGCGCCGCTCGCGCATTCGACCAATGATGTCGGTGAACGCCTCACCAAGTGCGCGGAATCCCGCCCCGTCATTTGAGAAGTCGAAACGCTGTGAGTAGTCAGCGTAACGGGCCGCGCCCAGGAACCTCACGACCTCGCGGTTGGTCCGACTGACAAATCGCCAGAGCTCGGCAGAGAGCAATAACAGGATCGTGCCGCTGATTAACATAGCACTGTGATAACCGGGCCGCAGAGCAAGCCACACCAACACCGCCATTGCAAAGCCGACAAGCGTCAACCGCACGATCAGCAGCAGCGTGAATTGTCTAAAGATCATGCTTTTCCATACGCCGATAAAGCGACGCCCGGGTCAATCCGAGTTCAGCTGCGGCGCGTGAAATATTGAAACCATGTTTGCGCAGCGCTTTCTGGACAGTCTCTTTCTCCAGGTGATCCAGATTCAGCATCGCAGGCGCGGCCGCGACACTGTCGACATTAACTGGCAAGTCAGTGTAGTCGAGCTGCAAGTCACAGGGCTCAATCGTTTCTCCTTCCGCGAGGATAATTGAGCGCTCTACAGCATGTCGCAGTGCGCGAACATTACCCGGCCAGTCGTATGCCATAAGCGCAGTCTCTGCGGCCTCCGAATAGCGCCGTATTTTTCCGCCGTATTTGCGCGAGTAAATGCCGGCATAGTGCTTTGCAATGGGAAGAATGTCGGACTTCCTGTCTCGCAATGGAGGCACCGTGAGCTCAACTGTGTTCAGCCGGAACAACAGGTCCTGTCGAAAGTGAGCCGCGTCTTTTAGTTGCTTTGGAGCGACATTAGTAGCGGAAATTACCCGCACGTCGATCGGAACAGACTCGTTTGTACCCACCGGCGTCACGCTGCGTTCTTCAAGAACACGCAACAGTTTTACTTGCAAATGCAGCGGCAAATTACCAACTTCATCGAGAAAAATGGTGCCGCCGTTGGCTGCCTGCAAACGGCCCATCCGGTCTTCGCTGGCATCAGTAAACGCACCCTTTGTATGCCCAAAGAGTTCGGACTCGAACAAAGACTCGCTTAGCGATCCCATATCTATGGTGAGAAAGCCGTTTCCAGCGCGGTGCGATTGCTGATGCAGTTCTCTGGCTAGCAGCTCCTTTCCGGTTCCATTCTCACCGAGAATCAAGACGTTCGCATCAGTGGGTGCCGCGCGCTCTACGATAGAAAACACCGCTTGCATCTCTTCTGAATCGCCGACGATCTTGCTATCTCGTGTAGCGGTTTCTTTCAGCAATACCTGATTTGCCTGTTTCAGGATTGCAGATTCTCTGCGGCTACGGCCTAGTTTCACGGCTGCCGACACCGTGGCGATAACTTTCTCGTTGCGCCAGGGCTTGGCAACGAAGTCAGTCGCGCCGAGCTTCATCGCTTCGACCGCCGTGCTCATGCTGCCGTGTGCCGTGATCATCACGACCACCATCTGTGGGTCGATCTTCAGAATGTGCTGCAGCCACTGCATGCCCTGAGTTCCCGAAGATTCCCCTGGGCCGAAGTTCATATCAAGAAGGACCGCGTCAAAAGTACGGCTGGCAAGAAAGTCCGGAATCTGCTCCGGGTTGTTGGACGTTTCGACGGTGGCGAAAGCTCGGCGCAGCAGCAATCGTCCCGCAGTCAGGATGTCTTCATCGTCATCGACGATCAAAATGGTGCCTGTCTTGTCCAGTGCAGTGCTCCCGAGACTGTCCGGAATCGTACACTTAGTGTTCGATAACGTACAGTTTCGCCACACCTTAAACCTCAAAACTGTTTTAAAACAAACAGTTATAACTTGGCATGCGACTTGCTATGTATGCGTGTATGGACAAAATACGAAAGCTCAAGGGCGCAACGCCAACACCTGGCATGGGAGTCTCGGGCCAGAGCATGGACCGCAAGGTGGTCAGGGAGACTCCATGGACGAAAAAGGCCAGCTATGCAGCAGCCGTGTTACTTGTCATCGCTTTCGGCTGGTGGTTCATCAGTACCGTAAGCGGAGGACGATCTCTTAGCATTGACTCGCAACGCATTGGCGTTGACGCAGTAACCGTCGGCACATTTGAGGACATCATTCCGGCCCGTGGTCAGCTCGTGCCACGCAGCACCGTGTACCTGGATGCGATAGAAGGTGGCCGAGTCGAGCAGATTCTGGTCGAGGACGGCGCGCAGGTAGAAGCCGGCGACGCAATCGCAGTCCTTTCGAATACCAATTTGCAACTCGAAGTTCTTGGACGCGAAGCTGCTGTTACCGAGCAGCTCAATAACATGCGCACTATTGAGTTACAACTCGAGCAGAACCGCTTGTCACACAAACGGAATCTGGTCGAGATCGACTACCAGATTACCCGACTGAGACGAGCACTCGATCGCCAGGAAGACCTGGCAACTCGCAATCTGGTATCGCAGTCTGAGCTGGACGACCTTCGCGATGAACTGAACTACTACGTAGCGCGGCGGAATGTGACTCTCGAGAGTCAGGCGACGGGTACCCGCATGCAACAACAACAACTTTCTCAATTACGCGATGCAGGTGCACAACTACAAGCTGGACTCGGTTTCGCTCGCAAGAACATCGATGACCTGAGCGTACGCGCACCACTACCTGGAAAGCTCTCCGGTTTCGATATTGAAATCGGTCAATCTATCGTGCGTGGAGGTCGCCTTGGGCAGATCGATGACCCGGACGGCTACAAGTTGAACGTAAAGATCGACGAGTTCTATCTTGGCCGCGTTGACCTTCAACAGGTCGCTGTTGCGGATCACAACGGACGAGATATTCGACTCGAAATTTCCAAGATATACCCGCAGGTCAACGGCGGCCAATTCGAAGTTGACATGACCCTTGCAGAGCAGCCTGCAGGACTGCGCCGCGGTCAAACGATGCAAATCCGACTGACACTTGGCGACCCGGAAGAAGTAATTCGTATCCCAAATGGCTCGTTCTATCAGGACACGGGAGGCAACTGGATTTTCGTTGTTTCGCCGGATGGCAGCGAAGCAATACGGCGCACGGTGCGGCTCGGCAGACGTAACGTCGATTTTATCGAGGTGCTCGACGGCCTCGAACCCGGCGAAAAGGTTATTACCTCACCGTACACCAGCTATACAAACATGGACCGGCTTTCGCTTGATAGCGAATAGCCTTGCACCAAGAGGACTAAAGCAATGCTCAAGCTACACAATATGTACAAAATCTATAGAACCGACGAAGTCGAAACCGTTGCACTCAACGGCGTGAACCTTGAAATCGAACAAGGTGATTTCGTCGCAATCATGGGACCGTCGGGATGCGGCAAGTCTACTTTGTTGAACATTGTTGGCATGCTCGACAACCCATCCGAAGGTGAGTACTTTTTCTTTGACGAGGACGTCGCACCCTATTCTGAAGCTCAACGCAGCAAGATTCGCAAGCAGAATATCGGTTTCATTTTTCAGAGTTTCAATCTGATCGACGAACTCAATGTCGCCGAGAATATTGAACTTGCCCTGCTCTATCACGACATGCCTGCATCAGAGCGCAAGCAGCGTGTCGCCAAGGTGATGGATCGCATGGGAATCGCGCACCGCGCAAAGCATATGCCCGGGCAACTATCCGGCGGACAGCAACAACGCGTTGCTGTGGCACGCGCGGTAGTTGGTGATCAACCATTGATACTTGCGGATGAGCCGACAGGAAACCTTGACTCGGTCCACGGCCAGGAAGTGATGGAACTGCTCCGATCACTGAACAAAGAAGGCACCACTATAGTTATGGTCACGCACTCGCCGGCGCATGCTGACTACGCCCACCGCACAGTGAACCTGTTCGACGGTCACGTCGTGACCGAAAATACACGCGCTGCTTAGGCAATATCTCGACGGGAAAAAACAATGTTCTTGAACAATGTCATTATCGCGCTGCGTAACCTGCGCAAGAACAAAGGTTTCGCGGTGATCAATATCTCCGGGCTTGCACTCGGACTCACAATCTTCGTCTTCGGTAGCCTGCTGATCAAGTACGAAGAGTCGCATGATCTGTTTTTTCAGAACGCCGATCGAATCTACACAATCGGCTCTATTGCGGCGCCAGAGCTCAATGTTGGCTTTGAACGCATGGATGCGACCTTTACCACTGTCGGGCCAATCGTAGAGGCAGAACTCGAAGACGTTGAGCGCGTCGCACGAACTGTCTTACGAGAGTTTTTACTGTCGATGGGGTCGGAAAGCTTCTACGAGGGCATCCGCTTTGCAGACCCGGATATCCTGCGAATATTTGACTTCGAATACATACACGGTAATGAAACAGCACTCGACGACCCGTCGGGAATATTGATTACTGACGACGTCGCTATCAAGTACTTCGGCCATACAAACGTTCTTGGTGAAGTTGTGACTTTTGACAACGAGTTCGACTACCACGTCGCTGCCATTATCAAGCAGGTGCCACTGAATTCGCACTTTAGTTCCAGCCTGGTACAAGATGAGGACCTGGGTTTTCTTGTACCAATTACTGCACTCAACAAGATGCGTGAATGGGATCTCGAGGGCAACTGGAACAACCTTTCATTGGGCAATATGACCTACTTGCTCCTCGACGAGCGCTTTGACAGGGACTGGCTGCAAGGGCAAATGAACAGCCTCTATGATCGACTCGTTCCCGAAGACCAGACTGAGGTTATTTCTGGCTTCACCGTGAGCGCAATTTCCGGCGCGAATACCGCTATATGGGATCTTATCGGAATTCCTGTTATCGACGCTGTGCAGCTTCTGAGTTTCCTGATTCTCGTTATCGCGTGCGTCAATTACACCAATCTTGCCACTGCGCAATCACTTGGACGCACACGTGAGGTCGGCATGCGCAAGACAATGGGTGCAACGCAGACACAATTACTCACTCAGTTTCTTATCGAGAGCCTGGTTATTGCCACGATTGCGATGATCATCGCGATCGCCGCATTGGAAATCATTATCCCGCTGTTCAACAACGCCTCCAGCAAGATTCTATCCCTGAACTACGCGAGCACCTTACCGTGGCTTCTGGCCACAACCATCCTTGTCGGACTGTTCGCGGGTCTTTATCCCGCCTGGCTGATCACCAAGACAAGCCCAATCGAGGCGCTTCGTGACATTGCCAGGAAAGGCAAGAAGGGTGCAAAGATGCGCTCCTTCATGATCGGTGTGCAATTTGCAATATCCGCGTTCATGCTGGCAACCGTAAGTATTGTTTACATGCAGAATGAGCGCATCAAGGAATCCAGCTACGAGTTTCCCCGCTCTGAAATCTATACGATTGACCGCCTGCGGGTCGAGGGAATCGAGGAGAACCTCGACACACTAAAAGTTGAACTCGAAGCGCTGCCTAACGTTGATGTCGTGGCATTCTCTTCGCAGGTGCCGTACGAGCAGAATAACAGCAACAGCACCTTCACTCCTACTCCCGGGGATGAAGCTGCCGAGTTCTCGCTAATGCGGCTCGACATGTCCCCCGACTTTCTCAGAGTTTACGACATTCCGGTCCTCACAGGCCGACCGCTAAGTCGCGACATGACCAACGACATCCGAACAGAGGAGTCGGAGGTGCTTAACGTTCTGGTCAACGAGCTGGCACTGCCGATACTGGGATATGCGAGCGCCACTGCGGCGATCAACCAAAGTTTCTACACGCTGGACCCCGAGTCGACACTACGAGAATTCGTGATAGTTGGCGTCGTCCCGACGCAAAACATAGTGGGCCTGTTCAATCAGGAGAAAGCATGGTTCTACGAATATGTTCCCGCTGGCCTGCGCATTGGTTCCATTCGAATCAAGGGTGGCAACATAATGGACACGGTAGATGCTATAGAAGGCGTCTGGAACGATGTGATACCCAACTATCCGATTCAAGGCCGCTTTCTCGACGAAGTATTTAATGATGTTTATGACATCCTGCGCTTCATGAATATGGCGCTCGCAGGATTCGCGTTTATCGCATTGTCACTCGCACTGATCGGTCTGTTCGGGCTCGCCGCTTTCATGGCCGCATTGCGCACCAAGGAGATTGGTGTTCGCAAAGTACTCGGCGCAAGCTCAGCACAGATCGCGCGTCTGCTAGTCTGGCAGTTTTCCCGCCCGGTGCTTTGGGCATTGTTGGTTGCTTTGCCGCTTGCCTATTTCAGTTCGCAAATCTACCTGGACTTTTTCGCCGACAGAATCAATTCGCGATTTGCCATTCTGCTAATCGCCGGCCTGGTCTCGGTACTATTGGCGTGGGCGACGATCGCCGGACACGCCATCCGTATCGCGAGAGCGAATCCCATCCGGGCGCTGCGTTACGAGTAGCCAGAAACAGCTCAAGGCAGGGTATAGTCCTACTCAATGACTCGTACCCTGCCCTTATTCTTTTTTGCTTGCCTGTTGGTGGGCTGCACGACGCCGGACCAACGGTCCGACGAAACGCTGGTTATTTCGTTGATCGGCCTCAACGATGTGCACGGACAGCTTCTCCCCGATGCCGACAAAGCCGGACTCACAACTATCTCAGGATACGTTGACGCCTTGCGGGAGGTACGCGCGGCAGATGGCGCAGTGCTCCTTATCGACGCCGGCGACATGTGGCAGGGAACGATCGAATCTAACCTGAACGAGGGTGCCGCGGTAGTAGATGCGTATAACGCCATGGGCGTAGCGGCTGCAGCTATTGGTAATCACGAATTTGATTTTGGGCCTGCCGGACCTGCGCCCATCCCTGAGTCGGAAACAGACGATCCTCGTGGCGCTTTGAAGGCCCGCGCCTCAGAGGCAGATTTTCCACTTCTCGCGGCCAATCTTATCGAATGGAAACAGGCCAACCGGTTGACTGGCCCAACGTTCGTCCATCGGTAATGCTCGAAGTTTCTGGATTCAGGATTGGCGTTATAGGCGTGATGACGTCTATGGCACTCAAGACTACTATCGCGGCGAATACACCAGGTCTGCGGGTTGCGCCGCTCGCCGCCACTATTGAACACGAAGCTGAAGCATTGCGAGCTGCCGGTGCCAGCCTGGTCATCGTGACATCACATGCAGGTGCCGAATGCGAGGAATTTGCTGATCCTCTGGATCTCTCATCGTGTGATCAGTCCGGCGAGATTTTCAGGGTCGCCAGGGAACTGCCAACGGGTCTCGTGGATCATATTTTTGCGGGGCATAAGCACGAGGGCCTGGCGCACATCGTCAATGGCATCTCTATATCGTCAAGCTACTCAAGTACCCGTGCGTTCGGGCGGGTTGATTTCGTTCTATCGGCACAGAATGGCAAACGTCTTTCACGGCAAGTGCATGCACCTCGTCTCGCAACACCCGGCGATGTGTATGAAGGCCAAAACGTAGTACCCGATGAGCGGGTTCTTGCTATTGCGAATGCCGCGCTTGATGTTGCCGGCGCGCAGAAAAACGAGTCTGTGGGTGTTCGTCTCGAAACGCCGTTTACACTTGCGGGAAATCCCGAATCGGCGCTCGGTAATCTTTTTACGCAAGCCTTGTACGAGTCACTACCGGTCGATGTAGCGATTCACAATGTGGCAGGCGGACTCCGCTCAAGCCTGCCCTCTGGCGAACTGACCTTCGGCAGTGTTTACGCCTTGTCACCATTCGAGAATCGTGCTGTGATTCTTGAGCTCACTGGCGAAGAGTTGCGCAAGGTGATCGCGAAGAGCGCGCGCCGCGGGCCGCGGAGTATCGGCTTTCACGGCATGCGCGTCACAGTGAGTTGCGACAACAATGCGATGCACGTACTCATGCAACTGCAAGGCGGCACCATTGTCCATGACACGGACAACATCAGGGTTGTCGTAAACGACTACATCGCTTTCGGCGGCGATGGAATACTGGACGACGTGATACCGGAGCAAGGCTTCCCGATTGACGACAGGCAGCCACTGACGCGCGATGTCTTCATCGATTGGCTGGCTGAGCGCGGCGGAACACTGCGCGCCGAGGAGTTTCTCGATTCCGATAAGCCCGCCTGGACACGGCCTGACCCTGTCGATCCTGGCTGCAGACTGCCCTAGCCAGCAAATCTGAAAGCCGTAGCAGCCGTTATCCTTCGCTGCGTGTTGTACGTACCCCAATTCAAGCGCTGCGCGGAAAAAAGCTGGGGTTTTGCTGTACAATTTGCGCTCCATTCCAGCAGCAGAGATGAACCCGACAGTGAGCAGCTTTGACCAACAACTAGAGAAAATCAAAACCCAGACCGGATTTATCGCCGCCCTCGATCAGAGCGGTGGCAGCACACCGAAAGCCCTTGGCCTGTATGGCGTTACGCCAGATGCGTGGTCCAGCGACGACGAGATGTTCGATGTTGTGCACGCCATGCGCTCGCGTATCATTACGAGTCCCGCGTTTAACGGCGACCGTATCCTCGGCGCGATCCTGTTTGAAAACACCATGGATCGCGAGATTAATGGCCAGCCGACCGCCACACATTTATGGCAGGTTGAGAATGTCGTACCGTTTTTGAAGGTCGACAAAGGTCTCGCAGATGAGGAAAACGGTGCACAGGTCATGAACCCGATGCCCACGCTCGACGACCTTCTGACCAAGGCTAAAGCCAATGGTGTGTTCGGCACGAAAATGCGTTCAGTCATAAAACAGGCGAACGCGCAGGGAATATCCGCCGTCGTGAAGCAACAGTTTGAAATTGGTCGCCAGATCTGTGCCGCAGGTCTTGTGCCAATTATTGAGCCTGAGGTCGATATTCACTGCCCGGACAAGGCTGCTGCTGAGGACATTCTTCACGCCGCTATCATGGATGAACTGAACCGTCTGAACGCTGACGAAATTGTCATGCTGAAGCTGACCCTCCCGGAGTCGGACGGCCTGTATTCAGACTTCGTCGCTCATCCAAATGTCGCTCGCGTTGTTGCACTGTCAGGTGGCTATAGCCGTCAGGAAGCCAATGACCGACTGTCTCGCCAGCATGGCATGGTCGCAAGTTTTTCGCGCGCGCTATCCGAAGGCTTGTCCGCTCAACAATCGAGCGAAGAATTCGATGCAACGCTTGACGCGTCGATCCAGAGCATTACGGACGCTTCGAGCACCTGATAGTGAAACTTGTGAAGCGGCTACTCGTTGGATTAGGGGTAGCCCTGCTTCTGGGTTTCGCCATTCTTCAGTGGGTGTTGCCGGGGCAGGTTGAGTCGTCGATGAACGTCAACCTGTCCCACGATACCTACACCATTAGTCCGCAAGCGCAGCAACTGCACGATTCCTTGTTTGTCGCCGACCTCCATTCTGACTCACTGCTCTGGAAACGCGATCTGCGGAAACGCTCCGAGATCGGTCACGTCGATCTGCCGCGCCTTCGTCAGGGCAATGTCGCGGTGCAGGTAATGAGTGCGGTGACCAAGAGTCCAAAGGGACAAAACTACGACCGCAACCGTGCTGACTCCGACAACATCACTATGCTGGCAATTGCCTCTCTTTGGCCGCTGCGCACCTGGGACAGTCTTTATGAGCGGGCCGCATATCAGCTTGAGAAACTGCACGATCTTGCGGCGGACAATGAAATTGAGATCATCACTAGCAAGAGCGAGATGCTCGATTTCGTCGCGCGACGGGATGCCGGTGAAACCGTCGTTGCGAGCGTCTACCTGATTGAGGGAGCGCACCCGCTGGAAGGTAACGTAGAGAATCTTGACCGGCTTTATCAAGATGGGTTGCGCATTGCCGGTCTTACACACTTCTTCGACAATGAGCTCGGCGGTTCACTGCATGGCATCACTGGTGCGGGACTGACCGGGTTTGGTCGCGACGTCGTTCAACGCGCCAACGAGCTTGGCGTGATCATCGACATTGCTCACGCGTCGCCGCAAATGGTCAGCGACGTTCTCGACCTGTCGAGCGCCCCGACCATTCTTTCGCATGGCGGCGTCAAAGGCGCCTGCGATTCTGCCCGCAATCTCGACGACGAACTGATGCGAGAGTTCGCCGCCAAAGGAGGGCTGATTGGAATCGGTTACTGGAACGGCGCGATCTGCGATGACACGCCAGCGGGCGTTGTAAGGTCGATTCGGTATGCCGTAGATTTGCTCGGTATCGACCATGTCGCGTTGGGCTCAGACTACGACGGTTCCGTCGCCGTCCGGTTTGATACAAGCGAGCTCGCCATCCTGACTCAGACTATGCTTGATGCAGGCTTCGCTGAGGAAGAAATCCGCAAGGTCATGGGTGAGAACGTGAAGCGCTTCTTGCTTCAGAACCTGCCGGACGAGTAACGCGACGCAAAACAGAATCTGTTTCACCGCACAACTCGTGCTAATCGCTGCCGTACCTGTCCCGAATCCTGTCAGCAAGATGCTGACCGGTGCTGTTGTATGGGTCGTGATCGCCGTCGAAAGACTCATCGATACGCAAAGCGTTGACCTTGATTCTCTCGATGGCGGGCTGCTGCTTCTCCTGCGCAGCAACGACATCAGGATTCTTCGTGAGCTTCGCCTGAGCGCTGTTGATCTGTCCTGTTTTCTCGGTTGACATAATCATGCCTCCGTCTGTTCCTGTAACGCTTTTAATCCTAGGGATCGGAGTCCCCTATTGGAATGTCGGCCATCCGGCAAAACAGGCCGTTTATCAGTTCGTTACCGTTGGTCGCTCAAAACACGACGCTCGTCGGAACAACGCAAGAATCTAAAGAACGCCGCCGCACGGCCGATACCAAAGCAATAACTTTGGATCGGTATGTCAGATACTTTCTTCTCATCAGATACCCTGTTCGCCTTGCATGAGTGGGTGGGCGTTGCGACGGCAGTCGTTCTTGGCTGTTTCCTCGGTCTTGCGGTCCTTCAATTTGTCCTGTCGCGTTCCACGCGATTTGGGCAAAGATTCCTGAATCGGGGTTCTCTTCGCACAGGCTTGATTGTCTCTTTTGTCGTGATCGCCGTCGTGCCAACGATGGCTCTTGGCCTGTTTCTCGCAGAGCGCTCGGCGCACCAGCGCTACGATCGCATGTCAGACCGCCTCGAAAGAAACGCAGAAGGGATTGTCCGTGAGGTCAATCATGTACTCGATATGTATGTCGCTGGCGTGACGACTGCCGCATCCACAGCAAGTGAGGCGGGAAATTTCGACGCTGAGTCTCTGACGCGTGTTTTAATGCTGAATCACGCCACCTACGAAAGCTTTCTGACAATGCTCGCGACCGACGAAAACGGTGCCGTGATCGCCGCTACGTCAAACATGGGCGGGTTTTTGACATCCATAGCAAGAAACGGCACGACGAGTGTCAGCGACCGCTCCTATTTCCGCGTACCCATGCAGACCGGCGAACCGTTTATCTCGGAGATATTTCGTGGCCGCGCGCTCGGCAGCGATGCCATCGTCGGCATTAGCGCGCCGCTGCGCAACCAGCACGACCAGCCCATAGGAGTCATTGAGGGCTCGGTTAATCTCGGCATATTTCGCCGCCTGCAACAGGACCGGCCTTACCTCGAGGACACCAATGTTGTCATGGTCGATCAGGACGGTCAGGTCATATTCTCGTCTTCCGACGATGGTCCCGCTGAAATGGAATCCGTCCTGGCCAGCCCTGTCGCCGCCGCCGCGCGCATGGCATCGGATGGCAGCAGTTTCGACTATACGATTGAGGCGGACGGCGATCAGCATCGACTGCTGGGCGTATCCAGACGGACAGAGAATGACTGGCGCGTTTTCGTCAGCATAGATGTCGACAGGATAGCGGCACAGATGCGTAGCGATTACGGCGTCAGTGCCGCCCTGGTTGCGTTTGCGATAATTTTGTCACTGCTAGCCGCAGGCTCAATCGTGGTTCGCGTCAGTCGCGCAGTCAATGAGATGAGTCATGCAATCGATCATTTCAACGCGGATGGCGATGGGGAAAACATCCTCACACCCGCATCAACGCCGCGCGAGTTCCGCCCCTTGTTTGCCCACTTTCGCAGGCGTGCCGCGAACCTGCGCCGTGCGCACAAACGACTGAGACGTTCGATTGAGGCGGGCGAAGAACTGCGCCGCGAATTGACCAGGGCCGTAGCCACCAAAGAAGCGGAGGTCGCGGACCGCACTGCCGACCTCGAAGAAGCCAATAAGCAGTTGCATGACCTCAGCAAAAGCGATGCCTTGACCGGAATCCCGAATCGAAGAGAGTTTGATGCGTTTCAATTGCGTATGTGGCGCAGTGCACTCAGAAATCGCAAGCCCATTGCGACGATTCTGATGGATATCGACTTTTTCAAAATCTACAACGATGCGCTCGGTCACCAGCAAGGTGACAACTGTCTCACCAGAGTCGCGCAAGCGTTGCACGACTGCGCCAGTCGGCCGCTCGATCTGGTGGCACGCTATGGTGGAGAGGAGTTTGCCGCAATTCTTGGTGATGCAAATATTCATGAGGCGCTCATCGTCGCGGAACGCATGCGCAAGGCCGTGCTGGACCTGCGGATACCACACCCGGGCTCCGGCCATGAGTATGTCAGTATCAGTGTCGGCGTGGTCTCAACCGTGCCGAAAACCCCGATCGGCAGTGATGTGTTGTTGCGCTCGACAGATGAAGCTCTCTACTACGCGAAAGCAGCTGGCCGCAATTGCGTTGTTTACCCCAAGGACGGTGAATACGTTACTTACGACGCGTGTGAGTTTGATGGCTCTGAAACCAACGTCATTGCAATGCTTTCCGGCAAGATCCACTAAGCAAAAGAGAATCGGACCAGCGGAAGACGCTATAACACGACAATCAATCCGTCATCTGGTGCTACCTTGCCGTCACAGACTTCCTGGTATACATCCGACAGCCCCTGCAGTCCTGCCAGTGGTGTGATCTGCAGCCACTCAGCACAGCTTTGCGTAGTATCTGCAATGTAACTGGAGGTTCGCTGCGCAAACCCGGCAGCGCCCCAGTCCTTGATGCGCCCCCCGATATGATCGGGTGCGAAAAAGAACTCACTTCGCTCTCGCAAGTTGACGTCGGTGGCCTCTGTTTCTTCCCAGTGCGTCAGTCCGACGTTGATGCAATATTTCATGTTGTCACCGAGATGCGAATAAAGCCTTCCGAGCACCTCGGCATTGCCTGCCATGTCAACGATAACGGCGGGGATACTGCTATCAATACTCGACAGATCATCATAGGAGACTGCGGAATCGTAGGGTGGCAGGTTGCTGACAAAGTCCAGGTTCCGCTGCGAGGTTAGTCCGACCGAATTCGGGGCGGCCGGATCAGCATGGTTCGCGTATGCCAGCCCAATAGCCGTCTTGCTGGAAGCGCTTACAATTATGATCTGCTGTGCGTCGTACCAGGATTTCTGCTGTAGCGAATCCCAGAGACAAAAAGACGTAATCAACAATGGCCAGAGTAACATGCGCTGATCGTCGAGGTCTGGGTTGTAGTTGGCCTCGCCCTCGACACGACGATAGGTGTTGTAACCCGCTGGCAGACTGGCTCGATGCTCAGAGCCATCTACAAACGTCGCGGCTGCAACGTGAGTCGGCCGAACAACCAGCGAATTTGCTGGCGGAAAATAACCGAATACGCGCTCGCCGACCTGCACTTCTTGCGAATTCGACTCAGTAACCACACCGAAGCCCCAAACCGGAATCACGCCCCAGTTGTCAACGTCGTTGCCACTAGCCGGAAAAAACTGCCAGTACCCGATCCGGTGGCCAACGGCCGCATAAGTAATGTTGTTGGCGGAGAACCCGAAGCGCTCGACAGCCAGCCGCAGCTCACCATCGCCAACAGGCGGCTCATTGATGCCTTCGACGATGCGACTCTCGGTAAATGCGTCTTTTCGGACTTGAAACTCAGCCATTCAATTTCCTAATGAATCAGGGAGTCGCACAGTATCGCACAAGCGCCAGATCACACGGTGCGCTAACATGCGTTCAAATTGGCTGAGCTTGCAATATTCCCGGTTTGTGCCGGGTCCTAATCTTCTGAACTATCGGACACACTATGAACAGGCAACGTATCTATCAAGGTTTGATCGCACTGACTTCACTCCTGTCTGCGGTGGGCGCTCTTGCGCAAGACGACGCTCCGATGATGGTCAAGAGTCAATCCGGTGTAGAAATTGGTACGGCTGTCGATTGGTCGATGTGCTCGCCGGATGGCGTTTCGCTTGGTGGATACGATGTCGTTAGCTATCGAGATCCTGACGGGCCGGTCATGGGTGATAGCCAGTTTTCTGCCGCCCACGCTGGGAGAACATACTGGTTTGCCAGCGACGAGCGTCGACTTCAGTTCCTCGAAAGACCAGACTACTATTTGCCTGCCTATTCCGGCTTCTGTGCGATTACACTCGCGCTCGGCAGAGTTACTTGTCCTGAGTACACCAATTTCAAGCTGGAAGACGATCGACTGTATCTTTTTGAAGTAACCGGGTTCACCAATGGTCGTGTCTTGTGGAATTCCGACTCATCCGGATTTCGTCGGCAGGCTGACGACAATTTTGCTGAACTTTCAGAATTGCGGTGACGTCAGATCGCCCGAGAAGGCTCTTACTGCCGGGTGTGATCCTGCTTGCCGCGGCATGCGCGCCAGAACAACATTCGCTCACGCTCGGACGCTCGAGCGAGGAGCCCGCGCCGGCGATTGCCGACTCTGTTCGCGACACGCTCAACACTCAGGGCATCATTCTCGACTTGCAATTCGCTTCCGACCCGGCCGCAGCCATGCGCGCAGTGCTCGACGGAGACCTCGATCTCGCAATTGTTGAGGAGCCAGACCATCCGCTGCCGCAAATTATGACCTTGAGTCCGCTATACCCCAGCGTTCTTCATGTGTTGCACAGGCAACCCGCAGTAGCTGGCGACTTTGTGGCACTTATTGATGGCACAAGCGTATATGCCGGCCCGATCGGCGGTACCGCACATCAACTCCTGCTGGACCTTGCCGAGGACTTCGGCCTGTCAGCTGACAATATTGAGGTACTTGATAACCCCTGGACTGTTAGCCCGGATGTGTATTTCATCCTCGGGGGTCTGCTGTCGCAGGAAAACGTCAATTTTCTCGAGGACTACCGACTATTCAACTTTGCATCTCCCAATGATATTGACGGTGGATCTGTCGCAGATGCTGTCGCTCTGAGGCATCATCATTTACGCCCTTTCCTGTTGCCGAAGGGCGTGTACCCGGGCATTGCGGAGACGGCGGTCGTGACGTTGTCGACTCGTACCGTCCTGATCGCGCATGAGGGTTTCGACGAACAACTCGCTTTTGACATCGCGAGCGCCTTGTTCACAAATGCTCAGGAGATTTCGAAAAGCTACCCCCTGGTGACCGGCGAACTGCAGGAAGACCTAGATGCAACTGAGTTGATGCTACCGCTGCACCCAGGAACGCGCCGTTTTCGCGACCGAGATCGGCCTGGCTTTGTCGAGCGAAATGTCGACGTTATCGCGCTATATCTGACCATTGGGCTCGCGGCATTCAGTGGCGTATTCGCGCTGTATCGAAATCGACTGCAAGTTAGAAAAGACCGTATTGACGTTTTCTATCAACGTCTGATCGATATTCGCGAAACGATGAAAACTGCTGCTGATTCAGGTAGCCAAATACAGAAGCAGCAGGTACTGAATGTTCAACGAGAAGTGCTCGACCTTCTGATCGAAGAACGCATTGCCGCGGACGCGAGCCTTGTCGCATTCGTCATCTTGTCCAATCAGATGCTGGATGAGATAGATCGGGCAACGTCGGGCACTAACCAGTCCTTGTAACATTCGAGATCGATTGCCGGTCTTGGTAAGCAGGATTTGTTTACCAGGGCAAGCTTGATGCGCATGTTCCGAATGCTTTTTGGCCTCACGTTACTAATGTCCTTGCCGGTCGCGGCGACAGGCAACAACGGCGACCTGGTGTTGAACAGCGGGTCATCCCGCGTCGCCCTGATCGAACTCTATACATCGGAAGGCTGCAGTAGCTGCCCTCCAGCCGACAAGTGGCTGGCCGGACTCACCGATGACGATCGCCTCTGGAAAGATTTCACACCAATCGCGTTTCATGTCGATTACTGGGACTACATCGGCTGGAAAGATCGCTTTGCACAGGCGAGTTTTTCGCACCGGCAACGACGATATATAGACCAGGGCGGAGCGCGTTTCGTCTACACGCCAGGGCTGTTCCTTGATGGAACAGAATGGGTAGGCTGGAGAAACAATGAGTCTAACTACGAACTCGCGGCAGATTCCGGCGTACTGCAGCTGCGTGTGTCCGGGGACGAGCTTACCGTGCGTTACACGCCCGCCGCGACGATGCAGGAGAGATTGACTGTCCATGTCGCGGTCCTCGGGATGAATCTCGAATCACGCGTTCGGGCCGGCGAGAACAAGGGCAGGACGCTGCGCCACGATTTCGTCGCGCTGGGTGTTGAGTCTGTTGATATGCAGCGTGCGGCGGCCGGTTTCGAGGCGAAACTCAAAATGCCCGACATCCGGATCGAAGCATCCGACAGGGCGATCGTCGCGTGGGTTTCACGAGCGGGCCAAGAGGCGCCGCTGCAATCTGTCGGCGGTTACCTGACACGGCAGCTCTGAGAACGCCGACCTGGCTCTATGCAGCGAGGCGGCTGCCGTCGTCCGCAACCAGCGATGCCAGTACGCGGCGCTTGCCTTTGAACGGTCGACGGCCGTGCATCACCAGGTAGTTATCAATCAGTGCGACATCGCCGTCCTGCCAGGCAAGATTGAACGACAGTTCGTCAGCAAGCTCTATCGCAACATTCATACTGTCCGTTGGAATTTCCGAGTCATCGCCAAAACAGATCGATTTGCGTGGGTCATTGCGAACGTCCTGCCAGCCACGGAATGCGGCGATCAACTGATTGAAGAACACGCGACGTCCGCCTACCAGTGTCCGAATTGCCGGAAGAACCGGTGTTGTTACGCGTAGCGTATTGTCCGGCAACCATTCGTAGGCATATCCAAGCTTGTCGAGACGCATCTCTGCCTCAGCGGTATCGGCAGCGTCCAGCGTGCTTTTCCAGCTTCGCCCCTGGCCTGATTCCGGATCGTCCTGAGCCGGCATGACATTAGAATAACGCACTCCAAGGTTCTCACAGGCAGCTACAAAATCGGGCTCTCGTTCCTGCAATCGATCCAGCAATACATCAGAACGACAGATAGGAGTCTCACCGTCGCTCTCTGGCGCCGTCTCGCAACAAAAAAATAGCCGCGACGGAAACAATGGCGTTTGTGCCATTTCGTGATGCAGGAATATCGATACCTCCGGCGGCGCCTCATTCGCGGTGAAGACGAGTTCAGTCCGGTTCACTCGAACTGCGTTCGATAACGATTCCTGGTACGTGAAACTGTCGAGACGAAAAGTGCGAATGACCGAATCAAAGTCCTCGGCATCTTTGATCGGAAAACCGCGAAACAGGATCGCGCCGTGTTGCGCGAGTTGTTCGAGCAACTGATCGCGCCGACTCTGAATCCATTCATGCATGTCACTTAGTGTGCTTTGCTTGGTTTGGAGCGCGTATGCGAGCGGGAACACTGCTCCGTGATCCTGCTGGTCTGCAACACTAACTGTTTCAATTATTGGTTTGCTCATGGCAACTTCCGCTAGTCGTAGATAGGACAGAAAGTCCCGAACGCTTGCTCGCAAAACACACCGGGGTCGTTGAACCGGTGATTCTGATTCAACGCTGATATCGATGTCATTTCGGCTTCCGTTAGTTCGAAATCGAACAGCGAGATGTTTTCTGCGAGTCGCTCGGGCCGTGTGGTCTTGGGGATTACCGAGGTACCGCGCTGGATACCCCACCGCAGCACCACCTGCGCAGGGGTACGACTTACTCGTTTCGCCGCCGCCACCACCGGATCGGCGCCAAGAACTGTGTCTTCTTGTGTCGCCATGTCTATCGACACGTACGATAGCGCGCCCAGCGGTGAAAATGCCGTGACCGCAATACCCTGTTGGTTCGCTAGCCGAATCAGTTTTTCCTGGGTCAGAAACGGATGCGATTCGATTTGCAGCATGGCTGGCTTGATTTTGCAGTAAGCCATGAGGTCCATCAGCAGTGCTGAATTGTAATTACACACGCCAATCTGGCGTACGAGACCGGCTGTCACCAGATCCTCCATTGCGGCCCAGGTCTCAGCCAGCGGCACCGCATCGAATTGCATTGATGGCTCGTCCGCGTCTGGGTCAAAAACCCATTCAGGCGGGTATCGATCTTCGAACGGAACGAATTGAGTCGCTATAGGGAAGTGAATCAGATACAGGTCAAGATATTCCAGGCCAAGGTCGCCAAGCGATCGCTCACAAGCGGCGCGGACATGTTCCTTGCGGTGATAGGTATTCCATAGCTTCGATGTCACCCATAAATCGCTTCGTTCGCAGAGGCCCGACGATACAGATTGCCGTATGCCCTGACCGGTCTCAACTTCATTTCCGTAGTCGGCGGCACTGTCAATGTGCCGGTATCCGGCACTGATCGCGTCAACGATAGCCTGTGGTGTCGCTTCGCGGTCAATTTTCCAGGTGCCAATGCCTACTGATGGCATTGCGCCGTCACCTACTTTGATTGTCGTCATCTATGTTTCCCGGCGGCCCAGAACCGTATCCAGCTCATTGGCCCTTATGAAATCGTCGACCAAGATCGACTGTCCGACCCTGGCAGACTCCTGCGCGGCGCTGGCGACCACCATCGACCACAAACCTTCCAGGGGTGTTGCCGAATCGGCTGACTTGCCATCGAGCTGATCTGCGAGCGCTACGTGCTCAAAGTAAGTTGCACCGTGATGACCACTTTGTTCAATCGTATTCGTATAACTGACTTCAGTTTCACGCGACGCATGAAGTTCTCCGTGCTCGATGGAGACTTTCGATCGGGCATTATCGCAGCGCTGAAAATCAAAACTCTCGCTTGCGACTAGCCGTCCATCCGCCCCGCAGATTACGAGCTCTTCGTAGAAATTGGGGCAGAACATATTGAGAGTGAAACTCGCATGAATGCCGTTTTTGTAATCAATTACAACCATCGCGCAATCGTCAATATCGGCGAACTCGCCGTCCCTTTCAAAGGCCGTAAAGTTAACGGCCTGACGTCCCGATGCATAGACACGTTCCGGTTCTGACCCGGCGAACAAGTTCAGCAAGTCAAAATAATGGCAGCACTTTTCGACCAGCGTGCCACCACTGAATTTCTCAAATTTGTTCCACTGCTTAACCTTGTCGAGAAACGGCGGCCGGTACTCGCTCATGCTGAGTGTCTTGATATTCCCGAGCGTCTCTCGCTGCAGCACTTCATGGCGCGCTTCTACATACGGCGCTTTGTATCGATATTGAAGACCTACCTGGATGAACGCTGGATAGGCCTGCGACAACTCAACAATGCGCTTCGCATCTGTGAGTGTTGTGGCCATCGGTTTCTCAAGAAAGATCGGCTTTCCGGACTTGACTGCCAATTCGAGAATATCGATATGAGAGAAATTGGGTGTACAGATAAACAGCACATCGGCATCCGGGTCACTGCACGCGTTACCCACATCTTCATAGCGTCGCAAGGGCGCCGCTGAGTACGTAGCAAACTCCTCGGCAGCCACGTCCATGCTTTTGTCTGATTCATCGTAAATTCCGAGGATGTCGACCCTTCCGAGCATCGACGCCACACGCATATGCTCCTGGCCGATGGTCCCGGTCCCTATTACAACGGCACGGTGAGTGGCAGCGTCGCGAGAATACAGGTAGCGATCGTCAGGCGTTATATGTCGCTGACCCGATGCCTCTTCGAAGTAGCGTAGACGTGGTTTATTTCGACTTGTCATTATTATTGTTCGGTCAACACGCTAAGAATACAGCAATATTACGCCGCCACCAGCATAAATACAAACGTTTGTATTCCTATTCGATGCGTTTCGGGTAAGCTTGAACAAATTCGGCAAGCACGACGGAATCATCAATGGCAAAGCCTAGCTGGCAAACTCGCCGGGTTACGATCAAGGACATCGCGAAAGCAGCAGCAGTTGATCCATCGACTGTGACTCGCGCTCTGCAGGGAAGCGACCGCGTTCGCGAGGCGACGCGCAATAAGATTTCAGCGCTTGCGGCGGATATGGGCTACGTCCCAAACATGGCGGCTCGAACTCTCGTGAATCGCAGCAGCGGCCTCGTGGGTGTCGTCATTCCGGATATGACCAATCCGTTCTTCGCCGATCTCGCGCGGGGTGTCGAAGACGAAGCGGCAAAGCATGACCTGCGGGTTCTGATCAGCGACACGGGTGGCGTGGAAGCCGTGGAGAGAGGTGCCGTGAATCTGTTCCTGGAACTGAAGGTCGACGGCTTACTCGTGCCGATGGCACGCTGTCCGCAGCAATACTACGATGACCTGCATGCCGCAGCGCCGATCGTGCACGTCAATAGTGACGATACAGAACACACGGTTAACTGCGATACCGTGGGTGCCAGTGAATTGATAATGAATCACCTGCTTGAGCTGGGACATCGGCGCATTGGCTTCGTGCGTGGCCCCGCCCCACCCGGCCGTGAGCCGAAAATGTTCGCCTACCGACAGGCCCTCGAATCAATTGGAGCTCCATACGAGCCCGAACTGATTTTTTCCTTTGACGGCAGCTTCGATAGCACCGAGAAAATTGCCGCACAACTGAGCGCACTGGATGAACTGCCAACAGCTATCTACGCGCATAACGATGTGAACGCTATTGCGCTGATTCACGCACTACGCCAACGCGGAATCGCCGTACCTGACGACATTTCCGTTGCGGGGCATGACAATATTCAAATGGCGGGTTGCATCGAGCCTGCACTCACAACCGTTGCCTGGCCGATGTACGAACTGGGGCAGCAGAGTGTTCGCTACCTTTACAGCCTTGGGGAAGGAAAGAAGCCGCAACAGGCGAAAATTCCGCCGCCACGATTGATCGTCAGGGAATCGACGGGCGCCCCGAGGAGCACCCGCCGTAACACTGCTAGTAGTTAACCCGAAAGTTGAGTCCGAAATAACGACTTGCATCTCGCGGAATCTGGTAGCGGAATCCATCACCTGAATAGGTCGTTGCATACGACTCGTCTGTCAGGTTTTTTCCGATAAGCGAAACGCTCAGTCGATCATCTTCGCTATGGTAGCCAATACTGCCGTTCAATATACTGTAATCGGGCAGCAGAACCTCCGGATTAAGGATACCTTCCGTGCCAATATTGCCAGAGAGCTTTTCGTCGGTGAAAACGTAATTCCCGTTTATCCTGATGCTTGCACCGTTTGACAATGGCATTTCGTAAAGTCCGGCAAAGGTGATCTTTGTGTCCGGGGCGAACGGCAACGCGGGCTCGCCCGAGATTTTCGCGTAAGAGTCTGAGAACGCGAAACCGCCGCTAAACGTCAATTGGTCTGACGCAGCCCATATGAAATCGAGCTCAACACCTTGCGTTTCTACGTCGCCACCCGTCGTAAAGCCGGTCTCCGTCGTGCCACTGGATGGATCGAAATTGTTCGCCTGGAAGTCATCGATTTGAGTGTTATAGACGGCCAGGCTAAACAAGCCCCATGAAGGTGCGTACTTGAGGCCCAACTCGATGTTCGAAGACGTTTCTTCCTTGATCGGCTCTACGTCATCGTCATCCATGTTGTAGAAGACATTATAGGCTGGGCCCTTGTAGCCTGTGCTGTAAGTCGCGTATGCCATTACCAGATCGTTGACATCCCACTGCAACCCAATCTTGCCCGACACGTTCGATTCGTCGGTACTGCCGAACAGATCTGTGTCCGTCTGGTTGCTGCCGTTTTCTGAGAACCGTGGTCGAACACCGACACCTCGGCGGCCGAATACATCCAGGTTTCGGCGATTCTGGCTGAAAGAAACTTCATCGTTCGTGTATCGCAGTCCGAATAGCAAACGGAACGTCTCACTGATGTCATAACTGCCCTGGCCGAATACGGCGAAGTTGTCGAATTCCGTCTTCATGTAGCCGGTTGCCGCGACGATGTCGTTCGCATTGCAGGTAATATTGTTGGCTGCAATGTAGTTCGCTACATCTGTCGGCGTATTCGGCAAGCCGAGCGTTTGGTTAAGGTGATTCGCGATCGCAAGATCTAGCTGACCGTTGTTGTTCTGGCAGCTCGCGTCGCGTGTGAAGTTTCGCTCAGAGTCGATGTTCCAGTAAAACAGGCCAACCTGGTATTCGAAGGCTTCGCCGGTAGGAGAAGCTATCCGCAGTTCTTGGGAAAATTGACGCCACTCTTGAGGGCCGACATCGTGCAACTGGAACGGAACGCCGAATACTGGCTGGTCGCTATCACCGGCGATTGATGTGAAATCACCTTCGCGAAACTCGGTGTTATCCCAGGTGCGTTGCGCGGTTATCGAGGTCAGCGTGTGATCACCCCACGCTGTTTCGATCTGTACAGACATCGCTGTGCTCGCGTCGAGTGTCCGAGTTTCGAAATCATGATCGGCAAGCCGTTGGTCCAGATCTAGTCCGGTACCCGATGGCGCCGCATCCGAGGCAGGATTGCGCCCACTTGGTCGCGCCTCAAGATCAACGCAACAGTTGTTGTCCGCTTCATAGTCCTCAAAGATAAACAGCACTTCTGTTTCGTCGGAGACATCGTACTCGAGCATGGCGCGAATACCTTGCTTGTCGTAGCCGTTGATCGTTTCCTCGTTGAATACATTTGTGATGTAACCATCGAACTCACTGCTCAACACAGTCACGCTGCCGCGCAGGTCGTCGGTCAATGGGCCCGATACACGCGCGCGAAACTGGTATTCGTTGTCCTGATAGAACGTACCACTGACATAGCCTTCAAGCTCCTCGCCCGGGCGCCGAGTGGTAATGTTGACTACACCTGCAGATGCGTTCTTGCCGAATAGCGTTCCCTGTGGTCCGCGCAGTACTTCGACGCGCTCGAGGTCGTAGAGATCGCCGAATGCCTGGCCTGATCGGCCAAGAACGACATTGTCAACAACTGTCGACACGCTGGGCTCTGCCGCCACGCTAAACGAGATTGTGCCTATGCCGCGTATCGTCAGAGCACTGTTGCGGGTGGTATTGCCTGTACGAAAACTGACAGACGGAACAAGGGCCTGGATATCTTCCATGTTGTTGGAAAATGAGCCTTCGATCTGCTGTTGTCCCAGTACTGACACCGCCAGCGGAACGTCAGTGATGTTTTCTTCGCGCTTCTGCGCTGTGACTACGATTTCTTCAATAACGGACTGGGCATTAGCCGGTGCCGCCATACCAAACTGCACTACGCCTGCGATGAGCATCGCAAGCGTCACCCCCCTGAGTGGACGCATCGTTAGCTCCTTTCGAATTGGTCTGAGCCTATTTTTACTCTTCGAAACCACAAAATGCAAACGTTTGTATTTTTGAATGCTTTTTGTTCATGCAAGAGCCAACGGCATCAGGCGAGCTTTGAGTGACTCCGCAGATAGCGCCACCAGAATAAGATGTTAGCGGCCAGGAGTGCGCTGACGAGCGGCCAAAACAGCTTACTTAAGCCGTTTACAAGACCTACTGGCGAGAACAGCAGATACAGAAAGACGACGGCTGAAAGCAGCGTCATTGCTGCGGGAACGGCGTAGCGCCAGGGCGTTAGGTCGACAAGATCGCGCTTCTCATAGGTCCAGGCGACTGCCATTGGCCGCAGGTAACCCGCCAACAACATGATTCCAACCTCAATGATGAATAACACGGCGTAGAGATGTAGAAAGTGCATCGTCACAACGTCATCAAATACGAATTTCGCGAGTCCGTAGACCAGCACGTGAAAGACGATGACAATTTTCGCCCCTATCGCTGGCACGCGATGCGTGAACAGCCCAACGATGACAATCACAACGACCGGTATGTTGTAGAAGCCAGTGAAGATGCGGATGATCTGCCACAATCCCTCAGGAGCAAACTGGAGCAGCGGCGCGACGAGGAACGAGAACAGCGCTATGACAATGCTCGCAATCTTCGCCACCCTGACCATCTCGGCGTCACTGGGCATTTGCTTTTTCAGCGGTGCGTAAACGTCCAGGCAAAACAGCGTGGCAGCACTGTTGAGCAATGAGTTAAATGAACTGAACACTGCACCAAGAAGCACTGCCAGAAAAAAGCCCGAAAAGTACAATGGCAGTACATCGCGAATCAGCCGCGGGTAGGCCAGATCGATCGAAGCGAGACCTTCGCCATACAAATGGTAGGCGATGATCCCTGGAATCATCATCATGAATGGCACCATGATTTTGAAGAAGCCGGAGAACAACACGCCCTTCTGCCCTTCAGCCAGGTTTTGTGCGCCAAGCGTTCGCTGAATCACATACTGGTTGGTACACCAATAGAAAAGGTTGGCGAAAATCATACCCGTGAAAATCGTTCCGAAAGGTGTCGGATCCTCTGGTCCGCCGATCGCATTCAGCTTGTGTGTTTCTGTACTCGTAATAGTCTGAAGGCCCTGCATGACGCTACCGTCTCCGAGTGCTGCCAGACCGAGAACCGGCACAAGCACACCAACAATCAGCAGGCCGACGCCGTTCAGGGTGTCGGAAACGGCAACTGCCTTCAGGCCGCCAAAAACCGCGTAGACAGCACCGACGCAGCCGATTGAGACTATCGTGATTACGAGACCTTGTCCGTATGTGACGTTCAAGAGACCTGGAACATCGAACAGTTGCAGAACTGCGATCGAACCCGAGTACAAGACTGACGGGATAGTCACCAAGCCGTAGCCAACCATGAACAGGACCACAGACATGCGTCGCACGTCGTCGTCAAAACGACTCTTCAGAAACTCCGGCAATGTTGTAAATGCGCCCGCCAGGTAACGAGGCAGGAAAATCAGCGCCATGCAGATGGTTGCGAAAGCCGCGGTCACCTCCCACGCCATACTACTTAGATTAAACCCGTAGGCAGAACCATTCAGGCCGATAAGCTGTTCCGCGGAAAGATTGGTGAGCAACATTGATCCGGCGATAAAGACGCCTGTAAGACCACGGCCCGCAAGAAAGTACCCGTCTTTAGTATCGACCTCACCCTTGGTTTTTTGGTAAGAGACCCACGCGACTATCGCCATGAAGAAAGCACAGCTTGTCAGCGTAACGAACAAGTTTTCGGCTGCCATTATTGTCTCCGTGTCGAGCGCTCGAAAGCGCATGCCGTTCGTGTTGCGGGAACGTGAACCGTGGCCACGCTACGCGAAAGCAGCTGGCAAACGCAAACTCACAGCACCACAAGGAATGCGACAGATTGTTCAACTAATTGCTTGCGCGATGCGTTTCGATGCGATAATTAGCTACTGATACCGGACGCATTTGCGCGTCGAAATACCCAACCGAGCGAGCTAAATGTCAGCCAGTCTCCGCGAAACCAATATCAAGAAGTTACGCAAGAAAAATTTCGATGTCTGTATCGTCGGTGGCGGCATTAACGGAGCGGTGTCGGCGGCAGCGCTATCGGCACAAGGCGCAAAAGTGGCGTTGATTGACAAGGGAGATTTCGCGTCTTCCACGAGTTCACAGTCCTCGAATCTTGCGTGGGGAGGCATCAAGTACCTCGAAACCTGGGAGTTCCCGCTGGTATGGAATTTGTGCAGGAGTCGCAATCACCTCGCGAACAGCTATCCGTCGACGGTCAAGGAGATTCGATTCCTGACGACGATTGAACGAGGTTTTCGATTTCCACCGCTGTTTATTTACCTTGGATCGCTGCTCTACTGGGTGATGGGGCGATTCCAGACTCGCCCACCGATCTACCTCAGTAAGCGACGCCTCGCAAAGCGCGAGCCCAAGGTCGAAACCAGCGATGCTCGCGCCGCAATCGAATATTCGGATTGTTACTTACATGATAACGACGCCCGATTCGTGTTCGGCTTCGTTCGGGGATCGCTGGATTTCGGAACTGTTGCGGCCAACTACGTTGAGTCGCAAAAGGCTGAGCGCGTGGACGGCAGTTGGCGCGTGTCCGCCACAGACGGCATAAACGGCGAAGCAATCAACATTCGCGCCAAAGTGCTCGTTAATGCCTGCGGCCCTGAAGTTGATCTCTACAACCAGGCATCTGACGAAGCGACAGACTATCGTCATGTATTCTCGAAGGGCGTACACCTGGTTGTCGATCGAGTAACCGAGACGAATCGCATCCTGGCTTTTTTTGCGAGTGATGGCCGTCTGTTTTTCGTCATACCGATGGGGCCAAAGACCTGTATAGGCACAACAGATACGCGCGAACCTGATCCGTATGTGGAGGTTACTAACGAGGACCGCGACTTCATTCTCAAGAATGCCAATGAGATGCTCAAACTGGACAAGCCTCTGACACGTGCCGACATTATTGCTGAACGCTGTGGCGTTCGGCCACTCGCGGTAACCGGCTCTGACAGCACGACGGACTGGGTCTCCTTGTCCCGCAGCCATACCGTGGAAGCGGATCGGAATCATTCACATGTCAGCATCTTCGGCGGGAAAATCACTGACTGCCTCAATATCGGCGAGGAAGTCGCCGAGGAAGTTGAGAAAATGGGCATCGACCTGCCTCACAAGGGTCATCGCTGGTATGGAGAAGCGATCGAAGAGATTCGCAACAAGTTCTTTTTTCAAGCCGCGCGTATGGGTCTTGATGAAATGACCAATCCATGTTCTTGCGAGCCGCTGTCGGAACGCTTGTGGCGGCGATACGGTTCAGCAGCGTTTGAAATGCTTGAGTCGATCCGCAAAGACCCACGCAATGCGGAGTGCATGATAGAGAATGCCGAGTACCTGCGGTGCGAGATCGAGCAAACAGGACGCAGGGAGATGATCACGAAACTCGAGGACTTTCTGCGTAGACGCTCGAAGATCAGCCTGGTCGTCAGACGCGATTCGCTGATCAAGTCAGAAGGCTTGCGCGAAGCCTGCGACGTGCTATTCGGGGATACCGCTGAACAGAAATGGAACGAATACTTCGAGATCACCGGCAAAGCTCTGTAAAAGATTTTTGACATCTTGCTGACTATCGCCTATCCTCAATGTTAATAATTTTTGACATGAGGATGTGGGCTATGTCATTTCAGGAAAAATCGGCCTGGATAATGTCGTTGGCGCTGGCACTGGGCGGTGCATTCTATTTCGTTACGGTTTCAGCCATGTCGGCTGAGATCAACCAGCTGGCACCGCCGACGATCGGAGCCGTTGTCGTGTACACATTGATACTCATCGCGCTCGCGATCATCGGACACGTCGCAATCGCAGTTTTCGCACCGAAAGAGGCCAACGCATCGCTGGATGAGAGAGAGCGCATGATATTCGCCCGGGCGGGCAACTTCGCCGGCTATGTCTTTGGCTTCGGTGTCATTCTGTCCCTGGGAATGTACCTGGTTTCATACAGTGGCAACGCCCTCTTTTACGGCGTTTTCGCCAGCCTGATGATCGGCCAGTTATCCGAGTATGCGGCTCGCGTGTTTTTGTACCGCGTAGCCGTGTAGCGGTGGCCAAACGACCACCAATCGGCAATCGCGTTCGTGAACTGCGCGATCAGCATGGCGCGATGACCCAGGCGCAGCTTGGAGAGGCCATCGGTGTAACGCGGCAGACGGTGATCGCCATTGAGCAAGGCCGTTACTCGCCTTCACTGGAAAGTGCTTTTAGAATCGCGCGCCTGTTCGACGTCGGCCTTGAGGACGTGTTTAGCTGGAACGCAGACTTGGACGACGCTTGAATCAACTGCCACACGCGTCTACTCGAGATCGGGCAGAACGCTATGCAGCACCAGCAGGTAAAAACTGACAAGGCCGACTATCTCTCCGTTCTCGACAACGGGTGCGTGACTGATGTTGAAGTTTTCAAACAAGCGCGCGCAGTAACGAATCTCCATTTCGGGACGAACTGTCAATACTGGCTTTGCCATCACCTCGTAGACACTCACCCGCTCCGGCGCACGATTCTTTGCAATAACCTTCTTTGCGATATCGGAGAAGAGTAGCAGGCCGTACTCATCCTGCTCATCCCGACGCTTTACAATGAGACTCGTTGCACCGACCTTCTTCATTGTTTTTAGCGCGGACAATACGTCAAGCGTGCCGTCAACTTCGGTCACTTCCTTGCGCATGCAATCTCGCACTTGGCCCCAGCTCTGTACGCTCATAGATTTTCCTCCACAATCTCACCTAACTCGGCACTCTGGTGTATCACGCCAACAGCGTCCTCGACATCGATCATCACGGCAATACCGGTACCCGGCTTTGCATCGAACTCGCCAACCTCTCCGATGTGCTCAAGTATGTTGCGGCTAAGGTGCTGTTCAACCAGTAACAAGATAACGTCTCTTTGCGAAGAAAGTGACAACCCAAAGAATGTCTTGTTCTCCTTGATGCCCTCGCCTCGCGCATTGTTTATGACCGTACAGCCGGTTGCGCCTGCGTCTCGCGCCGCTTCCATGATGACGTCGGTTTTGTTGTCTTCGACGAAGGCAACGATAAGTTTAAAGTGCATCTCTCTCTTCCTCTTCAAATTCTTGTGAGCGCCACTGCGGCGCCGACACTCGTTCTCTCAATTCCGCCAGCTGTCCGTAAGCCAGCACCGAAATAATCGGAAACAGGCTCGCGAATGCGACCAGGCCGAACCCGTCAAGCAATGCGCTGCGTCCCGGGATGGCTTCAGACAAACCAAGGCCCAATGCTGTAATCAGCGGCACGGTTACCGTAGATGTCGTTACGCCACCCGAGTCGTAGGCGAGCGGCACGATGAGTTTCGGGGCGACGATCGTCTGCAGGATCACGACCAGGTATCCGGCTGCGATAAAGTAGTGCAGCGGCATTCCGGAAATTATGCGAAAGCAGCCGAGGCTCACACCGGCCCCTACTCCGATAGCGACTGCAACTCGCAGGCCCCACACGCCGATCGCGCCACCCGAAACTTCATTGGCCTTCATTGATACCGCTATCAGTGCCGGTTCCGCGAGAGTCGTACTGAAGCCAATCGCAGCCGCAAAAAGATAGACCCAGTAGTAGTCATCCCAGGATAGGTCGGAAACGGCCTTCCCTGCTGTCTCATACAGGAACGCGGGGTCCGTCAGCTGTGCGGCCATCAATCGGCCGAGGGGAAACAAGGTCTTCTCGAGGCCGACAAGAAACAGGCCCAGACCCACCACAACGAAAACAAATCCAACCAGTATACGCCTGCCGTTCGCCAGAGGCTC
This sequence comes from Gammaproteobacteria bacterium, assembly GCA_022600955.1. GTDB lineage: Bacteria > Pseudomonadota > Gammaproteobacteria > Steroidobacterales > Woeseiaceae > UBA1847. The sequence goes on along the minus strand of JAHZJK010000024.1, from coordinate 245,078 downwards.
GCCGATGACCAATCTCTGAAACAGAAACAGGAATACGATGATTGGCAGAACGTCGATCGCACTGTTGATTATAAAGCTGAAGCTTTCGGAAAGCAGCGTCATTGCACAATGATTCCAAAAGCAAGCACGAAGATGATCGGCACGAGAGACGCAAAGGCGATCAAGCCGAAACCGTCGGTCATCGGGTTACGCCCTTTCAAGGAGCTCGCCAGACCAACCCCAAGCGCGGCAACCAATGGCACGGTTACGGTCGAGGTTGTTACACCACCCGAGTCGTAGGCAATACCGATTATTTCCTTCGGCGAAAAACTCGTCATCAGCACGACCAGGCAATACCCGGCTATGATCATCAGTGGCAACGACCAGTTGGCGAGAATGCGCATCACACCGATGACGAGCGCGATGCCAACAGCCAGAGCTACTGTAATTCGGAGGCTTAGCGCGTATCGCTCCTGGGCGGCCTGGGTCGAGGATATGGCATCAGCGTCAGCGGCAACCTGCGCCGCTTCAGCCGCGATCGCGATCAAGGCGGGTTCTGCGATCGTTGTGCCGAAACCCAGCAGGAACGCGAATATCACAAGCCAGAAAACACTACCCTTTCCGGCGAGCGAGTAGGCCAGCCCTTCACCGACAGGAAACAGTGCGAGCCGCAGTCCGAAAATGAAAAACGTCAGTCCCGCGACCACCAGCACAGCACCAATCGCAAGTGACACGAATCCTTCAACTGGCGCGTCAAACACGAACAGTTGAAATACGGCAATAACGACGACAATTGGCAACAAGTCACGAAAGCTGCCTGCGGCATCCGTGGCCAGAGCCATCAACGAGTCTCTCAATGTACTGCCGTCCCTTCCTGAGCGCTTGTGGGTGGTTTGTCGATTTCTATCGTAGAACAAAACCGCTGTAGAGGATGTTTGTATTCACCGCAAAAAAAATCGCCGCACTCGCCACGAATGGTAGTGCGGGAACATTTATGGCACGAATGGAAAAGTTTTTCGGATAAGCAATAGGCCGATTTGCTAAGCTTTCGCCAACAAAAACGCTCGGGTTCACGGATCTGAATCACAAGAGTGACATGAGACTAAAACACCCGTTCGCCGTCCGGTCGAGCACAGTCTCCTTGACGCCAAAAAATAAGAATCAGTCTCTTCGGCGCAGCTGCGACCGTCGTTTTCAATTGGAGCATTAGTATGCGGAACCGTTTCGTCGCTTTTTCCTGCCTGGGTATTTTGCTCGTCGCCGCCCTGTCAATCGTGGCCACTACCACGACTACGCAAGTCGATGAAAACACGAGGAGCTACATAGTACAGGCCGGCGACGTTGAGCGGGCCAGGACCCTGGTTGCGACAGTTGGTGCTGAAGTCACCCACGAGCTGGGCATCGTGAATTCGGTTGGCGCAATGCTCAGCGTGAAGCAGGTTGAGAGTCTCAGGGCTATCCCCGATGTACGCCGCATTTATGAAGATCGCGGCGTTTCAGTCGATTCAGTCAGCTCCGGGTCCTGTGTTTTGAGCGCGTCAGCAGAGCTCGATTTTGATGATGAAGAGGTTTACTGGACAATCTCCAATACGGGCAGCGGCGACGTGCATCTGTCATCAATTATGATGTTGTGGCCAGCCTCGAACGATGAGCTCGAGCAAATCGATTTCGGCGAAACCACGATTTTCTACGGGGAAATTGAAGGAGTCAGCGCAAGTCTGAGCGCACACCCGGCTTACGCGACGGACAGCCGACTCAGAATCCCGGCCGGTACAGAGAAAACTCTTATGTTTGGGTTTGACGACATTGACGATGAGCAAGGCTCATACGAAATGAATATCGGCTTCTTCGAGGGATGCTTAATCGACTTTCCGCGACCGCCCTCCATGCAGTGGAGTGGCGACAGCGATGTCGAGGCCAAGCGCACTTACGTTTCAAGCCTGGTTGGTGCCGATGCACTGCATTGGGAAGGCCTCACAGGGCAAGGCGTCGGTATCGCTGTTCTCGACACTGGCATCTGGGCGCAATCCGGCCGCTCGAACTACCTCGAGTTCGATGGCAATGGGCAGGACCGGCTGGTTGCACAATATGATGCGATGAAAGACAAAGAATCGGCAGGCAAGACGAACAGCGACAAAAACGGTCATGGTACCCATGTCGCCAGCGTCCTGCTCAGCAGCCGGTACAAAGACAGCGAATTCAATGGGGTCGCACCCAATGCCAACCTGGTGGTCGTACAAGCCTTCGATGATGATGGCAGGGGTAGCTATGCCGACGTAATCAGGGGCCTGGACTGGGTCATGACGAACAAGGACAGGCACAATATTCGCGTGCTCAACCTTTCGTTCAGCACGACGCCAAGCTCATACTATTGGGACGATCCTATGAACCAGGCCGTAATGGCCTTGTGGCGTGAAGGGATTGTTGTCGTTGCGTCGGCAGGCAATACAGGGCCATTTCCGATGAGCATCGGTGCGCCTGGGAACGTCCCCTACATCATCACGGTCGGTGCGCTCAGCGACAATGTTACGCCCGACGACTGGAGCGACGATACGCTTGCATCATTCTCATCGACCGGACCAACATTTGAAGCGTTCGTGAAGCCTGATGTTGTGGCACCCGGTGGACACGTCAGAGGCATGATGGATCAACAACACAAGGTCGCTGGACAGCATCCTCAATTCCACGACGGCGACAGCTATTACACGATGTCCGGAACGTCACAGTCGACCGCAGTTGTTAGTGGCGTCGTTGCGCTGCTGCTGGAGGCGGAGCCGTGGCTCACCCCCGACCACGTGAAGTGCAAGCTCGTCAGTACCGCGCGAACCGCAACTGACGCTAACGGCAATCCGGCATACAGTGTCTTGCAACAGGGTGCCGGCATGGTAGACGCCGAAGCCGCTGTGGCCGGTGAGCACTACAGTTGCGCCAACCTGGGGCTCGACATTGATGCGGATATTAGTGGCACAGCACACTTTCAGGGCCCGGCGAAACAAGACACTGCCGGAGACTTCTACGTTCCGGGCATCAACGGACCTGTATGGGACGGAGATTACCGTCCCGATGATGGTTTCGTATGGGGCGATGGCCTGATCTGGAATGATGGATTGATCTGGAACGACGGCTTGATCTGGAATGACGGGCTGATCTGGAATGATGGCCTCATCTGGAACGATGGTCTGATCTGGAATGATGGATTGATCTGGAACGATAGTTACGGGCCACCGGTATCAATCAATGACTGGGTTCGGCAAGAGTAGAGTCATGTTACTTCGTACCCTTTGGCGTCGTTGCAACAATTGGTGCACTTCCATTGGATTGATCGCACTCGTCGTCACCAGCGTGTCCTCAGTAGCAAGCGCATCGGAATCGCGCAGCCTGCGCTTCCAGCACCTTACTCGTGATGACGGCCTGTCGCAGTCATTCGTCTATGCAATCCTGCAGGATCAGGACGGATTCATGTGGTTCGGAACTCAGGATGGCCTGAATCGATACGATGGCTTCGAGTTCAAGGTGTTCGTGCACCAGCCGGAAGACCCGCTGTCTATATCCGATGAGTCCACACGTACGATGATACTCGACAGTTCCGGCACGTTGTGGGCCGGGACCGACGCAGGCGGGCTTTCCCGATTCAACCGCGCGTCCGAAACATTTACTAACTATCTGCATGACCCCAGTAACCCGCAGTCCATAGCGAACAACCGGGTCCGTGTAATCTACGAAGATAGCCGCGGAGAATTCTGGGTTGGCACAGATGGGTCGGGACTCGATCGTTTCGATCGGGACGCCGAGACATTCGAGCACTTCGGTCACGACCCTGACAACCCTGCCAGCCTCGCCGGCGCACATGTCTGGAGCATCCTCGAAACCAGCGATGGTGATTTACTCATCGGCACAGACGGCGGTCTTAGCAAACTCGACGTCGAGTCTGGAACGTTTACCAATTTTCGCTACTACCCGGCTGATTCCGCCACTATCAGGGGAAATCTAATCCGCGCCATCTACGAAGACGCCAACCGAGATTTGTGGATAGGCACGGAATCTCAGGGCGTGAGCAGGCTCAGCAATGAGACTGGCGAATTTGAGCACTTTCTCAATGATCCTGATGATCCGTCAAGTATTGGCGCCAACCGCATCAACTCCTTCTTCCAGGATAGTGACGGAGTACTCTGGATAGCGACTCGTGACGGACTCAGTGCCTGGAACCCAACATCGCGCAGCTTCGAGAACTACAGCAACGATCCGAGCGACAAATACAGCCTTTCACACAACAATGTTTCATCGATTTTTCAAGATCGCGGCGGGGTCTTGTGGGTCGGGACTTACAACGGACTGAATTTGTGGAACCAGACAAGTCGAGCCATTGCGCACTACCGGAACAGCCTGAACGACGACGCCAGTCTCAGCGAGAATACGGTGCTGGCTTTTGCCGAAAGCCATGACGGTAGCATCCTGGTCGGAAGCTACGGCGGGGGAATAAGCAAACTGGATCGTGACAGTGACAATTTCCAACGTATCCGGCACCAGCCCGGCGACGAGTCCAGTCTGTCCAGTGATCTGATCATGTCTCTGCTCGTAGACTCCGAGGGAATCGTGTGGGCTGGCACACGATCGTCTGGCCTGGATCGTTACGACAGCAGCAACAATACATTCCAGCATTTTCGCCACGCCAGCGATGACAGTTCGAGCATAAGTTCTGACGGCATTACGTTCATTTTCGAGGACAGCCGGAACATTCTGTGGATTGGTACGTTTGGCGGTGGCGTGAACCGATTCGATCGAGATACGCAGACATTCTCACGTTTTCAGCATTCCGGTGACGACCCGAAGTCGCTAAGCGATGACCGCGTTCTGACAATGTTCGAAGATAGTCTCGGCGAACTTTGGTTCGGCACGTATGGCGGCGGCTTGAATCAAATGGATCCGTCCACAGGCGTATTTACGTCCTACCGTGCGGATCCGGATCGCTTCGATGGACTTAGCGGCGACGAGATCTACATGATCACAGAGGATGCCATTGGGGATTTCTGGATCGGCGTGAAAGGACGCGGTCTTAATCGCTGGAAACTGTCAGACAGACAGTACGGCACAGAACGATTCCAGCGTTTCTCTACTCAGGACGGCCTTCCAAGTGCAACGATTATAGGTGGACTATGGGACCGGAAAGGTCATCTCTGGTTGAGCACCGGACGCGGCGTATCAAAGCTGGATATTGGCAAACTGGAGTTCACGAATTTCGATACGAGCCACGGACTACAGGATGACGAGTTTAATGTTGGAGCTTCATTTGGCGCGAGCGACGGTCGACTGTACTTCGGTGGCGTCAATGGTTTCAACGCGTTTTATCCGGAGCAGGTAACCGGCGGCGGTCAACCACCGCAGATAGCCATTACGAAGTTCCTCAGCCTGAATAGCATGCAACAACTTGACGAATCTCCGAGAAGCGAAGGCATCAAGCAACTTGGCCATCATGAAAACGTAATTGGATTTGAATTCTCGGCCCTGGATTACGCAGCACCGCAGAAAAACCGATTCATGTACCAGTTGGAAGGTATCGACCGTTCCTGGGTGGACGCCGGAACGAAGCATGAGGTCACCTATACAAACTTGCCGGCCGGCGACTACGTCTTCCGGGTCAAGGGCTCAAACAACAATGACGTGTGGAGTGAACAGGACGCAACCTTCGAGTTCACTATGTTACCCGCCCCGTGGAGAACCTGGTGGGCCTATGCGGCCTATCTGTTGGCATCGATCGGCCTGGTCGTTACTGCTTTCAAGATTCACACAAGAATCGTCCAGCAAGCTGATGACCTGAAGTTCGCTGCGGAGCTAGGCGTTATTCAGGGACGCCTTACGGATGCGCAGCGTATGGCGAATATCGGTAACTGGGAGTGGCATTTCCATCCCCATTATCTGTGGTGGTCAGACCAGATCTACAGGCTGTTCCAAATTCAGGACACGGCGCCACTAGCCTATAGCGACTATCTCGATCGCGTACATCCTGCTGACCGGGAATTTGTCGACGACGTGATTCAAAAGGCGATCAGTACGGGGCAAGAATACTCGGTCGACTATCGAATCTTACGATCTGACGGTGCGACTCGAATCGTTCACGAGCAGGGAAAAACTACGTTTGATGAGAACGCAAAGCCGTTCGGGATGACCGGGACCCTGCACGATATAACCGAACGCAAAGAGGCCGAAGACGGTTTCCGCCGTCGAGCAGAATTCCAGGAACTGCTGGCGACGCTGTCCACGGAACTGATACAGGCGCAACCGAGTAAAGTCGAAAAGCAGATCAATGATGGCCTGACGTCAATAGGAACTCGCTTTCAGCTCGATGCAATAAATTTCTGGTGGTTTAGCGGCGACCCGGAAAACATGCGGCCCGCGCACAATTGGGTGCGGGCGCCAAACTCGAATCCAGCTGCAGGGCTGCAGAGGGCGCAAATTCCGTGGGTTGTTGATGAGCTGACAGCGAATCGTGCAATTGTCGTCAATGACATCGACAACTTGCCCAAAGCTGCAGCAATCGATGAAAGGATCTTCAGGAAGCGGGGAGTGAAATCCTTACTCGTCTTCCCGTTACAGGTAGAAGAAAGAATCGAAGGTGTCGGTACATTCTCGGTGCTGGGCGAAAAGCGCAGCTGGAGCGACTCGACGATTGCGGAACTACGGCTTGTGGCGGAAAGCCTGGCCGGTGCGATTGCCCGAGCTCACAAGATGGCCAGGATAGAACACCTGAAGAATGAACTGCAGCAGGAAAATCACTATCTTCGAGAGAAGGTGAAGCTCGCTCACGGGTTCGACGAGATTGTTGGCGAGGACTCAGGACTGAGACAGTGTCTCATGGCCGTAGAAAAAGTTGCGCCTACGGATGTGACGACGCTTGTTCTTGGGGAAACAGGCACCGGCAAGGAACTGATCGCTCGTGCCATACACAAGCTTAGCGCGCGAAGCGACAAACCCATGGTCAGCGTGAATTGTCCGGCCTTGCCAGAGAACCTGATAGAGAGTGAGCTGTTCGGACATGAGAAAGGTGCGTTTACTGGAGCAGAGGCAAGACGGCATGGACGATTTGAGATGGCGCACACTGGCACGCTGTTTCTCGATGAGATCGGTGAACTGCCACTTGACCTTCAGGGCAAGCTGCTACGCGTATTGCAGACAGGTGAGTTTCAGCGCATCGGCGGAACGAAAACCCTGATTGCCGACGTACGCCTGATCGCAGCGACTAACAGAGACCTGAAGCAGAGTATCGCGCGTGGAGAATTCCGCGCTGATCTGTATTACAGAATTTGCAACTTCCCAATCTCTCTGCCCGCCTTGCGAGAGCGCAAGGGTGATATACCGCTGCTGGCTGAGCACTTTGTTCACAAACATGCGGGACGCCTCGGCAAAGACATTGATGCGCTTTCGGCCAGAATGGTCAAAGAGCTTGTCGAGCACACATGGCCAGGCAATATTCGCGAGCTCGAGAGCGTGATTGAACGCGCCCTGATTTCGGCCGAAGACAAGAAGATTCTGGAACTGCCCGTGAAGCTTCGAGCACCCGCAAATCCTTCCTTGTCACGGTCCGAGGTCGAAGTAATCAGCGCCGATCTATCGTCCGTCGAACGTAATCACATCATTAGCGTGCTGGAAGGGACCAATTGGAAGATCTCCGGCTCGGGTGGCGCGGCGGCTATTTTGGGATTGCCGTCGAGCACGCTGCGATCCAAGATGAAGCGACACGGTATCGAGCGCTCACCCGGGTAAGATCTCCCATCAGTTCAGTCGATTATCGCAATCGCATCGCGATGCCATTCAAGGCTTCAGCCAGTGCGATGCGTCGCCTCTTAATCAATGTACCACCGTTGCCTTTCCTGACTGATGCCGCCAGCGCCTTCAATCGTGCTGCCAGGCGCTTGTTTCGATCGCCTGCATTGAGCACAGTCGTTGATTCGCTCAGGGCCGCATCAAGATTGCCTGAGACCCCTGCTGCCAAGGCGTTACTGCGTTGTAATTGATCGATGAGGGCGCGCGCCACAACCGGATCAGCCGGCCAGCTGACCGGAAACTGCTGCTGAGGATTAAACACCGCATCCTGATCAGCGATCATTGCAGCAGCGATTTCATTTTTCGACAGGTGCTCACTCGGGACAAGTGCCAGCACGTCCAGGCCACGAACAATTTCGGTACCGTAAATGCGACCGCCATACCAGTATGCCGACCAAAAACCACCCGTTACCAAATCCTCAGCATCAATCGGACCGCGGTCGAAAAACGCAATTTCAATTGGATTGGCAGAATCGGTGAAATCAATGACGGAAATGCCGCCCTGATACCAGGCCTGCACGAAAATATCCCGACCGGGGACAGGCACAATAGAACCGTTGTGCGCTACGCAGTTTTCCTGCTCAACCTGAGGTGCCGGCATTTTGAAATGCCCTCGATACTCAAGTGAACCGTCGACAATGTCATAGATTGCATCTGCACCCCACGTCAGCGGATCATAGGTACGACAGCGTGGCCGGCTGCCGCCGCCCCATTCGTCTGTGAAAATAACTTTGGTGCCATCATTGTTGAATGTCGCCGAGTGCCAGTAGGCAAATCCTGCGTCGACGACTTCGTCAATCCGCTTGGGCTTCCTGGGGTTGGAGATATCGAAAAGAATGCCGTTGCCGGAACACGCCCCGGCGGCGATCTTCAATTCGGGGAACACAGTGATGTCGTGACACTGGTCCGTTTGGTAGGTCTCCTGGGTTTCATCACCATGGTCACCGCCACGCCACAATCCACCCAGCGCGCCGGTTTCCGGATCGGCAAACACTGCCGGGCTGTCAACAATACGGGCCTGTGATGGTGCGTCGACAGGAATTTCAATAACGTCGATTCTGAACAATGCTGTGCGATCGTCGCCTGGCGATTCGTCAATACAGCCGGCGAGTTCGTCTTCCTCACGCACGCTGGACGTACCAGAATTGTAAACGACAATCTTGCGCGCTTTGCCTGGGCCGGAAACAACCGAGTGCGTGTGCGAACCACGACAGGTTTGTACCGCACCAACCTGTACCGGGCGTGTCAAATCGCTGATATCAAAAATACGCAGACCGCGAAAACGATCAGCACTGACGTCTTCGACGACACCTTCAAGTCCACAATCGAGACGTCCGCGCGTCTGCTCCACCGACATGATCAAAAGGTCGCCAACGATGGAAACGTCGCCCTGACCGCCCGGACACACTATCGAGCTTAATAGTTGCGGAATACCATCGTCGAGAAGTCGGTACACGTTGAAGCCATGGTAACTGCCAGCCACCAGTACATCGCCGGCAAACGCCATATCCGTATTCGAGAAGCTCAAAAGCGGGGAACGCCCATCGTCATCGGCTGCCTCATCCTCGGCCTCTTCTTCATCCTCAATTGTTTCGTCTGCCTCGTTTTGAAGCCGTTCCGGCGGCAAGCCAGCCGGATTGCGAGGATCAACAAAGCCCGCTGCCTTCGGCAGAGAAGCAAGGAGCTGCATGTTCAATATCGCCTCGCCAGCATCACTTAGTCCTGCCGAGAGGCCAGCACGTGGATCTGAGGACAAGCTAACCAGAAGCGCATTCATACGTTCGATTTCGCTTGTCTGGTCATTGGTAATATCGTTCGTAAACTCGAACAACACTGGGTCGTATGCGGATCCCGGTTGTTCCAGGAGTTCTTCAACCATCTTCACCGCACCATCGTGATGCGTGATCATCAGCTGCAGAAATAGTTTGTCAAAGGCGGTACCCTCGGATGCGGCCAGCTCTGCCATCTGTGCTGGCGTCGCCATTCCAGCCATCGCATGCGTTGTGTGCATCGCATCGTGCTCGGTTGGATTCGGTACTCGCTCCCCACGATCGCGCAACCACTGCTGCATGAACGCAATCTCGTCCCCTTGAGACGCGTTGATACGCCCCGCAACGTCGATAAGTTCTGGCCGATTGGTACGCTCAGCGACGAGCGCTGCCATCTGCATGGCCTGGTGGTGATGCGGCACCATGTCCAGCATGAACTGTGCATCTGCGGGCGAATAGCTCGTGTCTGCAATCTCGATTGCCTGTTCCGCGGTCAGGTCACGTGCTACCTCACCTGGCGCGCCTGGCTGAATAATTGGCGTATCGGCCAAACCCGCGACCATGTGGCTCAGGAGTGCTGCGCCGAGAACTACGCGAGCAACTATTCCCTTCGCGGTATCAATGATTTCGATCAATGTTCTTACTCCTTCGAGCCTTTGTAGCTAAACGACCAATGCAGATCGCTTGCCACGAGAATGTGAGCTTTCGCGAAACTCTTCGGGCAGTGTTCGCAGCTGCGCGCCACGAAAATCGAGTATACACGTCAATTATGGTAACCCGACTCCGTCGATCGCTCGGTATAACTGCCGCTTGTAACGCCCAGCTTACATAAGGCAGGATGCAATCCCTCTGCTGAATCGTGATCTGGGTAAACGTATTTTTGCAGCGCTTCTGTCAATCTGTCAGAACGTTAGTCAGAACCGGTGCATCCATGACCCGATTACGCAGTACCGCGCCCGCAACATCGAAAGTGAGCCTGTCCGTGATCGCCCTGCTGTTGCTGAGTCCTCCCCTGGCCGCACAAGACACGACTGTGGCTGACTACGACGAGTCGATGCTGCAGATTGAGTTTCACGACAACAGCCCTTATGCGCAGGTTAGTCGGATACGAAACATCTCCCTTCTCACGCTCAGTGATTCCCGCAGGTCGCGCTGGTTTATCGGCATTAATTCAGACGGTATCTTCGGGCTGCACTACCGCGCGAGGGTCGTTCGCAAGAGCGAATCAGACCCGGTCCGACTGCAATTTCTCGATAGATACCTGACCTTCGACGCCTACTAACGCGTACCACGCGTCCGTGAAACTGCAACGCCACACGTGTTGGCTATACTTGTATAGTTGATTGTCACGTCAGGCGAGGTCCTTTCTCATGTCAGATATACGCTACCCCAATGAAAGTCCCGAGTACCGCAGAGCGCGCGATGAATTGCTGCAAGAAGAACAGGCGCTGGTCGACCAGGTTAAGGCCGTGGCAAGAAAGCGACGCGAGCTACCGCCGGGTGGCGAACTGAAAGAGGACTATACTTTTCAACGAGCCAATGATGGCAAGGTCGGCGAGAGTGTCAGGTTTTCAGACTTGTTCGGCGACAAGCCTACACTGCTACTCTACAACTTCATGTACGGGCCCGGTTGGGACAATCCGTGTCCTTCATGCACGTCCTTGATGGACGGCTTCGACCGCAGCGCGTTCCAGGTTGGCAAGAATGCCGCTTTTTGCGGTATTGCCAAGGCTCCTGCCGAGAAGATAAACGCATGGGCGAAAACTCGCGGATGGTCACAAATTGACCTGCTTTCGGGTTACAACAGCACTTACCAGGAAGACTATCGCTGTCAGGGCGACAACGACGACATGCAATGGCCAACACTGAACGTCTTCAGGAAACACGATGGCAAAATACTGCACTTCTGGGCCACTGAGCTTCGGGGCAACCACGTCGACACAGTGTGGCCCTACTGGAACCTGATGGACTTTACGCCGGAAGGCCGCCCGGACATTCTGTCGCCGCCACAAAACTTTCGATCAAAATTCCTGGAAGATAACTATCTGGAGTGAGCCCGGAGCCACGTGTTCCGTTTTGCTGGTCTCGGCCTACTGGAAGTCTCGCGGTATGGTTTCGTCCCAGCTTTTTTCGACGAAGGGTTCACCGTTCACGAGCACCCATCGATGGAATGCCAGGTAGAAGTTTTCTTCGTCACTTCGAAACTCGACAGTCTGCTCGAACTCGAGCGTGCGGTCTTCCAGTTCTTCCGTCAGTTTGTAACGTCCTACTACTGAGGTGTTCGCAGGATCCGCATCGGACGTGCGATGCTCGATTTCTTCTTCAAACCGCTCGATGCCCCAGGGGTATTGCGTGGCTCCTGAATTGGTCGCAACGCCGAATGCGTCACCCGTGTCCGCGTCTCGCTCGATTGTCGTAATAGCCGCGTAGCCGGTAATGTTGCCCGCGTCCAGCGTCGCAAAGCCAGGCAGCACAGGGTCTGGCGCGGGCTGCTGGAATTCGGGCTGTCGCTCCTCACCCGTCGGCACAACAGGCAACGTCATGCGCAAACCATTGTCGCCGCCTATCGCTATGCTCGATACCATTGGTAACGGGGTCGGCCAAAGCATCGGCCACCGGGCGTTGCTGATCGCAACCCGTATCCGGTGGTCCTTCGGGAAAACCCAGGACGTGAAATGCAGGTCGATGTCGAGAGAAAAATACTCACCTGGAATCACATCTTCGGGCTGCCGCGAGGAGTTTCGATGCGTTCCGTTGAAGCCCGCCCCGGCAACCAGGGTCACCTGCCCATCGGGCGCTACGTCTGAGATTCGTACTACCCAGTTCGCCCGGGTCGCATCTGCGGCAACGTTGAGTTTTGCGACAGGTCGACCCAGTATCTCCAACGGTGCGTCCAACGGCTCACTGTCATACGTGAGACCGTGGTCGTCCATGGGCTGCTGATCCGGAGTGACACTTCCCCACCACATCGTTGGTCCTCCGCCTTCGAGGCCCATCGATGGTTTGTACTGCATACTGTGCGTGGCACTTTCTGCGGCCCGCATGGAAAGTCCGTGATCCGGCGATGCAAACCAGTCCTGCAGCTCGATTCGCTCTACAGGCCAGCTATCCTCCCAGCGCCAATGACCGGGCACTTTGCTCAAGTCGGGGTCAGGCGGATAGTAGTCTCGAACATAGACGGCGAAATCAGGTTCCTCAAGAATCCCGGTGTCCTCGTCTTTGAGCCAGTGATCAAACCAGCGCACTGCCTCGTGGCGCCATTCGATTACCGGTTCCGGCCAGGCATTGTGAGGAAAATAGTGGTCCCAGGGACCGATCATCGCTTTCACCGGTGCATCCACATGCTCCAGCATCCGCGGCAGGCTATTGCGGTAACCGTCATACCAGCCGCCGATGTGGTAGCCCGGCACTTGAATTTTCTGGTACTGGCCGCGTGCGGAAGCCCGGTCCCAAAACGGGCCATCGCGCTGTTGCCGCATGTATGTGTATACGCTTGGTTCAACCTCGAAGCGATTTTTGATCCACTCCTCGTCGAGCGTGAAATCCGGTGCCCCTGGCAACGCATTGTAAAGATCATTACTCATCATCCATGAATCGGTATGCATAATGCCGTCCATGTAATGCACATCTTCCTGGTATAGGTACTCGGTCGCCATCACGGCAACGAACGCCTTCAGTGCGGGCGGGTTTCGCATTGCCATCTGAATTGAATTGAACCCGCCCCAGGAAATACCGAACATTCCGACTCCGCCGCTTGACCAGGCCTGGCTGGAGAGCCAGTCGATAACCTGCTCTCCATCGTCGAGTTCAATTTCTGAATACTCGTACGGAATAGTCTTGCCTTCGCTCCGGCCCGTACCGCGCATATCGACACGAGCAATGACGTAGCCATGTTGCAGGAAATACGAATAGAGCGAAAAGTTTCGTGCGCGCGACTCGTCTTTTCTGTACGGCAGGTACTCAAGCAGAACGGGATAGCGTTCGTTCCTGTCTGCGCCTGCGGGCCAATACAGGTCGGCCGCGAGTCGAACGCCGTCCGGCATCTTTATCCAGACTTCGTCAATTTCCACGTCTTTGTTCTGCGCCGCAGGACATGCTGCAAGAAATACCGCGAGAGCGGTGGCGGCAAATAGCCTCAGCCGGCGCATCAGCTTTTGCTGGCAACCGCCGCAGTGAATACCACATCTGTCGAACTGTTCAGGGCGGTTTCTGCCGAGTCCTGCAAGATACTGATCACGAAGCCAACACCTACTACCTGCATCGCGATATCGTTGGAAATGCCGAACAAGCTGCAGCTAAGTGGTATCAGCAACAAAGAGCCTCCAGCTACGCCCGACGCACCGCAGGCGGACAGCGCCGCTACGAGGCTGAGCAAAAGCGCTGTGGGAAAATCGATACCAATGTTCAAGGTGTGGGTCGCCGCCAGCGTCAGCACAGTAATCGTTATGGCCGCACCTCCCATGTTTATGGTCGCGCCGAGTGGTATCGATACAGCATAGGTATCCTTCTCAAGATCAAGCCGTTCACAGAGTGCGAGGTTGACCGGAATGTTGGCTGCGGAGCTGCGTGTAAAAAATGCAGTAACACCACTCTCCCGAAGTGCGGCGAACACAATAGGGTAAGGATTCTTGCGCATTTTGATCCACACGAGAAATGGATTGATCAGCAAAGCCATCGTCAGCATGCAGCCAAGCAAGACTGTCAGTATGCGTGCGTAACTCCCCAGCACTGACAGCCCGGAGTCCGCCAGATTACCCGCGACCAGACCGAATATTCCGATCGGTGCAAGGCGAATCACGATCCGGACAATGTGCGTCACGGCATCTGCGGTATCGGCAAGCATACGGCGCGTTGAATCGGCCCCATGATGCAGAAACATGCCCAGCAATACGCCCCAGACCAGGATACCGATATAGTTACCAGTCAGTACGGCATTGACCGGGTTGTCGACAAGCTTCTGCAGCAAACCACCAAGGACCTCGGTGATGCCCTGCGGCGCACTAATGCTGACATCCGAAACCTGCAGCGCCAACGTCGTTGGGAAAAGCATGCTGACACTAACGGCCAAAAGCGCGGCGGCAAACGTACCGGCAAGATACATGATAACAATTGGCCGCAATTGAGCAGTATGGCTGGCACGGCGATTCGCGATCGCGGAGGCAACCAATACCAGCACAAGAACCGGCGCAACTGCCTTCAGAGCGGACACGAACAGGCTGCCAAGCAACATCGATGCCTTTGCGGCAGGAGGCGAAACAAGAGACAACACGACACCGGCTGCTATGCCTATTGCAATTTGAAGCACGAGGCTGCCCGACATGATTCGATTGAGCACTGTTTGAGTAGACATCTCGATCCTGACGTTACGAAGACTACCCGCAATCTGCTTGAAAACAGCAGCGCAGTAAAGCAATAGATTCCACCGGTCTGCCAGTATTCGGCCAACCCGGATCAGCAAGTGTTCAATAGGTAGCAGACAAAAAGTCTCTGAGCCCTTCGCGCGCAGCGCTCTGCCTGTCCCAGAGTTCAAAGGAATGCGAAGAGAATCCGGTCGTCTTTAGGGAAACCTCCTCGGCGTCCGCCAGGAGGCGAATCTGATCGATTGTTACCTGGTAGTATGCATCAAGCGCTGAGGCTACTTGCCGCACATACACGGGCTCACTCGCACCTATTGTCTCTGGCGTCCAACCTGCCGCATCCAATACTAATGGCTCACCGTCTACCAGCAGGATAATCGAGTCGAACCCGTCGCGGGCATCAGTTTCGTACAACCTGTGATGCGTATTCCAGATTCCCAGCCAGATGAAGTACTGGTAGTTACCGCTTCGGTTTGTTTGTATCGGCCCAAGACTGACGAAATTTCTGGCATAGGCAGCGTGACCGGGAACATCGCGATAGAGAATCATCGGGGTCGGACTAAAGGTCAGCGTAGCGCTGGTCCTGGGATCGAGCTTCACACCCAGCGTCGACGACGTCGCACAACCCGCAATGAAAACGAGCAGCAATGCGAACCTGGCGTTGCGCACCATCAATGAAAAAAAGCCTGGTAGCCGAGATTGACGAAATAGGATTCGCGATCAGCGTCCGTACCCACCAGCTCGCGTTGTGCGTATTGCCTCCCGGCTTCCAGCTCAACGCGCAGCTTCCTGCTGTGGCGATACTGGATCCGAATCCCGGGTGTATACAGCCACTCGTCACTCGAGTCAGACATTATCTCTCGCTGGTCAATTCGCAGCCGAGGATTGACCCGCCACCGGGTGCTTATCGGAAAACGGGTATCCAGGTTGATGGAAACGACCTTCGCACTATCTGAATCGGAGTAGCGCAAGCTCAGCATTGCCACGTCCCCCTCTCTGAACAAGTTGCTGGCAATGAGTGTCGTCGACAGGTATTGGTAGGTCGACTCCGGAATAGCGGCAACGCCCCCCGACTCCGGCGCCGCATCTACAGTTGTCTGATTCATATCTGCATTTATTTGCAGGCGCGGCGTTAGCGAGTAAGAGACTCCGGCAGTGACAGAGGTCGCCAACGGTGAGCGATCTACGCTCAATTCACGGATTTCCTCTTCTGTCATGAGAATAAGTAACTCTTCAAACGTCGAGATTGGCTGCCCAATCATCGCGCTCCCGGTACTGAGATAAGGGCTGTGACGTTGATCTATCGATGCGCTTACGGTAAGTCGCGACGCGAAGCGCCAGCTACCCTGCAAATAGGCACTGCTGAGCTCATTGTATGAGGTATCAAAGTCGATCAGCCCCCACAGGCTTTTGTTCTCGCCGAAATAGCGAAACTCCGCGCCAAGCGCCTGGCGGTCCTCAACCCCACCAATGCTCTGTTGCACTGCAAACACGCCAATCTCAAGGTCTTCGATCAGCGGACCATAGTTTGCACTTACGCCATAGAAAGACCTTTCCGACTCCAGACCGTCAGTCGCAGAATTTACCGGCTCCCCGGCGACCGCGTTCAAAAGAACGCGCTCGGTAAGCCGGTAGTCGATACTCACACCGTCGAACCGGCCAAGCACGCCGCCAGTGTTCCTCGATTGCCGGCCGATTCGGCCGCGCAGCCCCGTACGAGTATCTGAAAGGTCGGCATACGCGTACGATACTCGAAGCTGATTTCCCGACCCCTGCGCATCATCGAGCATGTCACTTCTGTATCCGGCAGAAAGTCGGCTGCTGAAATCGAATCGAGAACCACGTCGCCTGGCATCGAAGTTTATGTCGGAGTAAATTGCCGATTGACTGATCACTTCCTCTTCATCATTCAACTGATTTGCATCGCGACGATAGTACTGTGAGAAGAAGGTGTTCACTCGCCAGATGCTCGGCGCCGTGCGTGTCGATCCCTCTGCATCGAAACCCGATTCAGCTTGCTGCGGTTGTGCGGCTCGTCTGTCGGTTGCCAGTAGCACTGCCAGGCGCTGTTGCACTCGCCGTGCAGCCTCGCCATCCGGATACAATGACAGGTAGCGTTGATACTCCGCCTTCGCGTGCGCCATCTGGCCGTTTTTCTCACGCGCGAAGCCGAGCAACTCCTGTGCTTCAGCATGCCGGTCATGGTTAGGCGCGCGCAGAACCTTTGTATAGAGCTGTACCGCCCGTGACACCTCTCCGGACACGATCTCGCCGCGAGCTGCTGTCATTAATTCATCAATCTCATCAAGACCAACAGTCGCCAGTCCTGGAGCCGTGGAGTAGGCTGTCGCCGTATTGTCATCGGCGACAGCGGCATCCTGAACTATCGACTTTTCTTTAACGCGATCTATCCAGGCGTGCGGGTGAGTTGCCTGCAACCTGGTCAACGCCTGTTGTGCTTCGTCGAGGCTCGAAAACGACCCCAAACGAAGTCGATACCAGGTAACACCGGCAAGTTCGATCTCGGTCTCAAACACGTTCAGCTCTGGCGACACGTCCCCAAGATTTCGGTCAGATACGGTGTGGGCGTTACGACTGGAAGACAGATTGATTTCATAAAATCGCAGCTCCTCAGGCTCAGCTCTTACTCGCACGCCTGCGGCACCTGACGTATGTGACGGAGAGGTCGATGCGCGGTCGCCGACGTGCACTCTTACAATCACCCGATTCTTTCCGCCGCTGTAGGAAACCTCGTAGCGAACCGCATCACGAAATACGAACTCCAATACCGGATTGGAGGGTGACTCTCCGTCGTAGTCGATCTCCAGAAGCTTCGCGATATCCGCATTCAACGGCCGGTACTGCTCCCGGGTTTTTGCGAGCGATGGCGCAATTCCCGTACATATCGTCGTCGGATCGATCTGCACCCTGAGCCGACTGCCGCGGCTAACGGGCAGATGACTGATGTACTCAACCTTGCAGGCGAATTGAACGCTGATGACCGCGACGTCTCCGTCTTCTTTGACGGTTGTTCCTGTAATGAAACCCGGCGCAGCATTCACGCTTGCCGTGAAGCACAAGAGCCATACGACGACAAGAACACGATAGAAACCAGGCAGCATGTTTAGCGATCCCAGTCTGAGTCGCTTATACGATGGAAACTGTTTTTCTGGTGACAGGAACCGGCGCAATCTCGATTCTCACTCACTGTTTCATCGCCGCCATTCCGCGCCTCGTGCTTGTTGGCACGGTAGTCACCCGCGTGACATCCCGCACAGTCCGGTTGGAAAGCGGGATACTGCCAGGCGATAACTTCACTATTGTTCTGATGGCACTCCGTACATGCGAGATTGCCACGATGGTCAAGCGGCTCGAACGGTGTAGTCGAATGGCGAAAATCATCCGGCACGAACGCGTTGCTGTTGTGGCAGCTGTCGCACTCCATTGACGTGACGAAATGGCCCGGATTTTTGCCGATCGCCGTTGTCCCGTTGTGGCAAGAAGAGCAAGAACCAAGAACCTGGGTATGATCTACGTTGAGTACCGGTATCCAGGCTGACGGCGTATGACAGTCTTCGCAGATGTTTGTTGTGAGTGCATGCTGCAGGTTTTTACCCGTCGCTATCGTACCGTTGTGGCAATCCACACAGTTGCCGGCGACATTCGCATGGTCGTAGTTGGCTGGCAGCCACGCGACAGTTGTATGGCAGTCATCACAATTATTGCCACTCGCAATATGTGTCGGGTGCTTGCCCGTAGCCGTGATGCCGTCGTGACACGATCCACAGCTGCCAAGAACCTGCGTATGGTCCACTGTGTCCGGCGGCACCCAGACATTCGTATTGTGACAGTCTTCGCAGACGTTCGTAGTCAGAACATGGGTCGGGCTCTTGCCTGTAGCCGTAACACCATTGTGACAGTTGATGCAGCTGCCAATAATACTGGCGTGATCGAAGTTGGCGGGGAGCCACGCAACCGTTGTATGGCAATCTTCGCAAACATTACTGCTGGTAATATGAGTTGGCGCCTTCCCAGTCGCCGTAACGCCGTCATGGCAGCTACCGCAGTTAGCAACGATCCCAATGTGATCAAAATTGGCAGGCACCCAGCCTGCCGTCGTATGGCAGTCGTCGCAATTGTCACTACTGGTCACATGCGTCGGTGTCTTGCCGTTTGCTATCGCGCCGTCATGACAAGACCCACAGGTACCAATGACCTGGGCGTGATCAACGGTAACGGCCGGCGTAAACGAAACGACATTGTGGCAATCTTCGCAAACAACTGTCGTCAGAATATGGTTCGCATCCTTGCCGATCGCATCGTTACCGTTGTGGCAGCTACCGCAGTTGCCCGTGATATTGACATGATCGAAGTTTGCCGGAGTCCAGGCGGTGGTCGAATGGCAGTCATTACAACTGTCCCCACTGGTAATATGTGTGGGTGACTTGCCGGTAGCAATATTGCCGTTGTGGCACGACTGGCAGGTCCCGATGACCTGGGCATGATCCACCATCGTCGCCGGCACCCACAGACTTACGCTATGGCAGTCCTCGCACACCGCGGTCGTCTGTATGTGAGCGAAATTCTTACCTGTCGCGTCTGTCCCATTGTGACAGTTGGCGCAATTGCCAGTGATATTCGCATGGTCGAAATTGGCTGGCGTCCATGCAATAGTCGTGTGACAGTCGTCGCAATTATCTCCGCTCGACAGATGAGCAGGATGCTTTCCGGTTGCTGTAACACCATCGTGGCAGGAACCACAACTGCCCAGCACCTGAGCATGATCGACGGTATCTGCCGGCAGGAAGCTGACTGAGTTGTGGCAGTCCTCGCAAACATTCGTCGTCTGCACGTGTGCAGGGTTCTTGCCCGTCGCGTCGGTTCCGTTGTGGCAACTCACGCAATTGCCAGTGATATTCACATGATCGAAATTGGCGGGCGTCCAACCTGCAGTCGAATGGCAATCATCGCAATTGTTGCCACTGACAATATGGTTGCTATCTTTACCGGTAGCGACGACTCCATCGTGGCACGATCCACATGCACCCAGCACGGCGCTATGGTCAACGTTGAAAACCGGCGTAAAAGCACTGGTGGTGTGGCAATCCTCACAGACGTTTGTCGTCAGAACATGTGTCGGAGTCTTGCCTGTCGCGTCGATGCCATTGTGGCAAGAAACACAATTACCCGATACGTTCAAATGATCAAATACTGCCGGTGTCCAGGCTGACGTATTGTGGCAGTCATCGCATTGCTCACCGGATGCAATGTGCGTCGGCGATTTGCCTGTTGCCTGGACCCCATTGTGACAGGTGTTGCAGCTTCCCGTGACGGCTGTGTGATCCATGAACGCGACGGAACTCCACGCGGCTGTGATATGACAATCAGCACACTGCCCGGTGGACATGACGTGTGAAACAGGCTTCGTGGAGGCTCGCACGATCCCGCCTGGTGAGTGACATGTTTCGCAGTTTGGCTGAGTCGATCCAAACGTCGCCGACGAATGACATCCCTCACAGGTGACATTGACATGCGCACCGTCGAGCGCGAAGCCGGTGCTGAAATGATCGAAGTTTTCCTCTGCCGCATTTGCAGAAACCGCGACACACGCGATGCTGAGCAAAGCTATCAGCCAGATTCTCATTGCAGTGACCTCACTTCCTTGAACGAGTTATCGCTGTGGCAACGACCACAGTCCGGGCCAAACTCTCCGTCATGAATATCGTCAGACAAATGGCAGTCTGCGCATCGATCGGCCGTTTTTCGCATCGATGCGATAGGTCCTCGATGGCAACTGTCGCAAGCGACGCCCGTATGAGCGCCGTGCAGCTCAAAATCGGTCTGGACATTGTGATCGAACAGCCAGAGATCCCAGGCAACCGGGTTGTGACAGGACTCGCAGTCTGTTTCAAAAACACCGTTGTGATTGTCATCTTCGAGGTGGCAATCGACACAAGTGTCATCCGTATCAGCGAATAGCTGCGTCTGATGGCAGCCGTCACACTCGAGATTCGCGTGTTCCCCCAGCAGGGGGAAATCAGTCAGGTCATGGTAGAAGAACGGCGCGTCCAGCCACGCTGTTTCCGTGTGGCAATCATTGCATCGCTCACCGAGCAAGCCATCATGCGGCTCGTCCTCGACATGGCAGGAAACGCACTCCGTTTTCGGCGACTCTTCGAAGATTGGCGCTGCGTGACAATCGTTGCATGCGACTTCGATATGCGCGCCATTTAGTTTGAAGTCGGTTGCGAAGTTGTGATTGAACGTCGGTTTAAGCCACTCACCCGGATCGTGACATGCGCCACAGTCATTGCCTCGATGTCCCGCGTGGCCGTCGTCTTCTAGGTGGCAGCTGGCGCATGCCATGTCCATGACGTCATCGAACGGGTCATCGCTATGGCAATCGGTGCAGGAAAGAGTCGCGTGTTTTTGCTCAAGCGGAAAATTGGTGTTGCTGCTATGGTCAAAGCTCGTGTCACTCCACGAACTCGGGTTGTGACAGTTCTCGCACTGCTCCCCGCTTCTTCCGTCGTGTGAATCGTCTTCGGCATGACAGCCGAAGCACGTCGTTGGCGTATTTTGATGCGTCTGATCCGCATGACAGTCGGCACAGACTGGTTCGGTATGCTTGCCGAGTAGTGGGTATCCCGTCGTGTCGTGGTCGAACTCGACCTCAATCCAGTCACGCGGACTGTGGCAATCTGCACAAGCGTCTCCCAGAAATGTTTCGTGGACATCATCGTCGAGGTGACAGTCGACACAGACATCCGGCGCATCGCGGTGCTTCTCTGAAGATGCATGACAGCCATCGCAGCTGGCTTCTCCATGTTTGCCGAGGAGCTCAAAGTCCGTTAGCTGGTGATCAAAACCTGCTTCATCCAGGATGACTATGTCAGCCTTACGCCCCTCGTGATCTGTATGGCATGCGGCACAGGTCTCGACGGCAACATCAGGCGACTTTCCGTGAAAGCCTTCACTACTGGCTATGTCGTTGCCGATGTTTTCGTGACAATCACGGCACAGACTGTCCTGTCCTGCGCGATTAAATGGTTCGTGGCACGACCCACATTCCGTCTCAAGGTCTGCATGACCCTGGATGACGTCACCCGGCATGACCAGCGACTCAATCGTTTGAGCGGCAGCGGTAAAACTTGTGGAGCAAGTGAGCATTGCTATTAGTCCCGCTAGTGCTAGTCGCCGGCTGGTCATCTAGTACATGTGCACGGCGAGCACGTGCACCAGTGCCGAGATGACCATCATGAAAAATAGCGGCATGTGCGCGACATGCCAGAGTGAAAACAAGCGCTCGTAGAGCGTGAACTGAGCGACGCGCCCCACCAGGCGAACGAAACTTCTTATGTAGGCAGAGGACGCTTTTTTAAGCTTGCCAACATTTGCCGCGACAGATTCAGAGCCTGCCGCACGCTCGGCTATCTCGGTAGTCGCCGTGCACCACAGCGAGAACCATACGAAGTATTTTCTGACCGTCCAGAAAATACTTGAGCGAAAACTCAGCGACCCGGTGATGCTGTCGCCCTGAACCTCTTCAGACAGCGCCTGCAATTGCGCCGAAAACCTCGGCATGAAAGCGGTCATACCAGAACTCTGCTCCAGCGAACCGGCGAGACGAAGTCGTAGCGCCTCGAGACTGGTTTTGTCGCCATACAGACCGCTGTGAATACGAGCGTAAATATGTCGCCCGATTACACCACTGCCTGCGACCAGCAGCATGCAATACAATGCGACACGACTATTGAAAGAGCCCAATTGAAAGTTGCTGTGGAATAGCACCAACAATGGACCAAGTACACCGAGGACCATGTGGGCCTTGAACCAGTGCGTCGTCTGGCCAAGAAAGCGCAGAGCGCGAATGCGCTTGCGCAGTGGATACAACAGCAAGACGAGCATCATGCTCCCGCCGAGGATGCCCAGCCAGTATCCCAATCCGTCTTCCGGATTGATCAATCTGTGATCGCGCAGTAACCAGCCAGCACCAATCGCTAGCAGCGTTATTGAATAACCGTAGAATGCGGCGCCCTGCCGGTTTTCCGCTGTGCCGAAGACGCGTTCGCGCATGCCGCTCCGCGGGTACCCGTTATCCAGAACCGCCTCATTCATTGCGGGTACCGATCATGAGGTCTATGCGCGACTTATCAGACGGCGAAACCGGATCACTCCAGGCTTCGAGTCCCAACGAATTGTCCGCCGCGTTGCCGGTTCGGGAAATTTTTGCGGTCACGACGAGCTCACCGAAATCGCTTAGCTGTTGACCTGGAATCATCATCTCCTTGTCAGTCAGAGAAAATTCGAAGGGCATGTCACTGACGTTTCTACGCAAAGCAACGACAGGCATGCGATCGTCGCGAGATTCCTTCGCAAAAATAAACAGCGTGTCACCGGCCTGGACCTGCTGAAGTGCAGCGGGGGAAAGAGCGACCCGGCCGCGCAACGATGTACCTTCGCTTACAGGCTGAACCTGCTCAGCCGTCGCTTTGCCAAGAATTAAAGCCTCCAGGTCTGCGTCCGATTTTCCCAGTGCCTGTGCTTTTACATAGGCGCTCAGAGCGTCAGAATCTCGATCCAGATACTGGTAAGAACGCGCCAGCAGTATCCAGCCATCCGCATCAGACGGTTCTTGCGCGAGTCGCGCCGCCAAACCGTCGACCATGCTTTCGACGGTGCCCAATGAGCCGCTCGCAGCGGCAGTTGGCACAGTGTGGATCGACGCCTTGCTGGCACCGATATGGTTGGGAGAGCCGATCAACGCATACAGCCCTACTACCGACAGCGGAAAAAACAGACCCAGTAGAACTTTGGGTGTGGCTAGCAGCGACTTTCCGGTACGCAACGGCACTGCGACAAAACCGATCGCCATGATCAGCATCGCCACGACGATTCCCCAGAACAAGATGGACATTCTTCCTCCGCAATTGCCCGACAAAAATGAGCCTGCCGGCGCGAGGTAGCCAGGCACATAATTTATACACGCCTCCAGCGCAAAAAGGGTTCCCTCAAATCACAAAAAATGCCAATAAAATTAGTAGCCTGTCTCAATTTGGCGACAAAATTCGCGCGAATGATAGTCATTCTCACTGGCGCCCGTCCGAACTGCGAACCGCGACCTATTTGCTGCGATTTGCCGGGTTATGATTCAGCCAGTTCACCACCGCTCGACTCAACCTTATGCCCGCGATTTCACTCACATATCTGTATTTGCTGCCGGTCCTGTTGATCGTGATTTGGTATTGGCGCCGGCACGCGCGCCATGAAAGGGACAGCCTCGCCGCACTAAAGGCGGCAACCGAAGCTGGCATGCTGGAGCCACCGACCCTGCACCCGGAGATCAACCAACAGACATGTATCGGCTGCAAGTCCTGCGTTGTCGCGTGCCCCGAACAAGACGCGCATGTCGTACTTGGAATGATCGGCAAGAAAGCGCGGCTGGTCGGGCCATCAGACTGTATCGGTCATGGCGCATGCAAAACGGCGTGCCCGGTGGGTGCCATAACACTGGTGTTCGGGACGGCCAGGCGTGGCGTAGATATTCCGGTCGTGAAACCCAATTTCGAAACTGACGTTCCAGGCGTTTTCATAGCCGGGGAGCTGGGTGGCATGGGACTGATACGAAACGCTGTTGAGCAAGGCCGCCAGGCGATGCGGTCAATTGGGAAACTTATTCAAGAGGGTCACAGTAATCAGACTGATGTTGCTATTGTCGGTGCCGGCCCGGCCGGGTTTGCCTCAACTCTGGCAGCTAAGGAAGCGGGCTTAAGCTACGTAACCATCGAGCAGGAAGAGCTCGGCGGTACTGTGGCTCACTTTCCGCGGCGAAAACTCGTCATGACACAGCCGGCCGACTTGCCGATCGTTGGCAAGATGAAATTCAAGGAAGTTCAGAAAGAAGACTTGATCGACTATTGGCGAAACATCGAACAGCAAACGCAGATTAAAGTGAACTACAACGAACGTGTTGACGCGGTCGAGCCTTCCTCTCGCGGGGTGGGCTTTACTGTAAAGACCAACAAGGCGACATACGATGCCCGGACCGTGCTAATCGCGATTGGCCGTCGTGGTTCACCACGACAATTGGGCGTTCCTGGCGAAGAACTTTCAAAAGTGGCTTATCGCCTTATAGATGCCGAGCAGTATCGCGATCAACATGTGCTCGTGGTAGGTGGCGGTGACAGCGCACTTGAAGCAGCAACCAGTATCGCCGCCGAACCGGGTACCAACGTAACGTTATCCTATCGTTCAGGCGCATTTAATCGCGCCAAACTGAAAAACCGGGAGAAGGTCGATGCGGCGGTTGCGGATGGAAGGCTCCGCGTATTGTTCAGCTCAAACGTCAAGAGCATTCAGGAAGACTCTGTCAACATCGCTGTTGGTGAAAAAGTAGGCAAACTAAAGAATGACTTCGTGATTGTGTCTGCCGGAGGCATCCTGCCTACCGCATTTCTGAAGACGATCGGAATCAATGTGGAAACGAAATGGGGCACCGAGTAAGTTCCAGCGGGAATTAATACGCACCAGCCTTGTCGTATACTGAACCCTGCGAACGAAAGCAGAATCATGACGGCACAGAACAACAAGATTGCACGCCGCGATTTCCTGACATCGATCGGCAAAGCCGTTGGTGGCTCCGCCATGTTGCGAGCCATGGCGGCGATGGGAATCGCCTCAGGTGCCAGTGCCTGCGGGTCTTCCTCTGCAGCGTCAGTCCCGGCTGCCCCGCCACCACCGCCGCCACCTCCGTCCGGTATTGCTCAGGCACGACCAGGAGACTGGCCCGCCAATGTCGGTAGCGGGCGTTCGGTGCTTATCCTGGGTGCGGGAATTTCGGGCATGACAGCAGCCTGGGAAATGCGCAAGCTGGGCTATACCTGCACGATCCTTGAAGCACAGGCATCCGCCGGTGGACGCAACAAGACGATTCGCAGTGGCGATACGATCGATGAAATCGATTCTTCGCAAACCTGTCTGTTCGACGTCGCTGATGACTTGTACCTGAACGCCGGTCCTTCTCGCATTGCACATCACCACGAGTTTTTGCTCGGCTATTGTCGTGAGTTTGGCATTGACCTTGAGACTTTCACCAACAGTAACCACGGTGCGTGGATGCACTCGACGAGTACCTTTGGGGGCCAGCCGCAGATAGCCAAGCAGATCTTCACCGACACTCGCGGCAATATCGCTCGCCTGTTAGCGACGGCGATCAATCAGAATGCACTTGACCAGGAACTGTCAGCAACCGACAAAAGCAACATCCTGCAGATGCTCGGTACATTCGGTGATCTGGACACAGGTTCAGGCTATGCAGGATCCAGTCGGGCCGGATTCCCAGGCCAGATGAACGCCGGTAGCCGCCGCCGTGGCGAACGCGTGACACCGCTGCAGTTGCAGGAACTCATTGCCGATACGTTCTGGGAACTGCGCGCTTCGTTTTCACAGGGATTTGAGCAGCAGCCCACAATGTTGCAGCCCACAGGCGGCATGGACAAGATCGCGCGAGCATTCGAGTCCCGGGTGCTGGCGGAGACCGTGTTCGAAGCGCAAGTGAGCGAGATCCGCAAGACCGCAAGCGGTACGCGAGTTGTCTATAGCGATCGTTTCGGCACACCAACGACTATCGATACTGATTTTTGCATTGTCACTATTCCGGCAACCGTTCTTGCGTCTATCGCCAATGACTTTTCTGCTGCGCACCAGGCCGAGATTGCCGGCTTCAACTACACGTCTGCGGTACGTGCTGGCTTCCAGTCGCGCCGGTTTTGGGAGCAGGACCACAATATCTACGGCGGGATCAGCTGGACCGACCAGGAGATTACGCAGATCTGGTATCCAAACTACGGTTTCGGCAAGACCGATGGCATCATCCTCGGCGCTTACATTTTCGGTGGCGTGTCTGGCGATAACTTCGCCAACCTGTCGCCAGCTCAACGTATTGGCTCCATACAGTCGCAGGCGAACAACGTACATCCGGAGTTCAATGCGGAAGCATCCCGAGGCATTAGTATTGCCTGGAGAAAAATGCCCTTCCAACTGGGCGGCTGGGGCACTTCCAATCCCGCTACTCTGCTAACCCCCGATGCCAATATTGTCTTTGCGGGAGAGCACCTGAGTATGCTGCAGGGATGGCAGGAAGGTGCCATCCTGTCCGCCTATCACGCCATCGATCAAGTGGTAATGTTGAGCTAGGCCGGTCAGGTCTTGCACGCCGGTACGATCGGTTGGGACCTGCGTCATTGGTTCTACACGTAATAAGCGATAATGTATGGCCCTGAAGAAACTCACTTCAGGCAATGCGGAGATGCGTATGAAAATCTGGTCCCAGGCTCTCAAGATGGCGGAGCTCACACCGGCTGAACGCAATCGTTACGTGGATTTTTTACGCGCCGTTTCAATTCTCGTCGTCATCGTCGGCCACTGGCTGATCGCGACGGCTTACTATGTCGATGGCGACGTAAGCTTTGGTCATCTTCTGAAAGATCAGCCTCAAACGCAGTGGTTGACCTGGCTGTTTCAGGTGATGCCAATCTTTTTCATTGTCGGCGGCTACTCCAACGGCGTTTCGCTTGAGAGTGCAAAGCGCAAGGGTACCGGTTACGCCGAGTGGCTGGCCGCACGACTAAACCGCCTGGTTGTCCCTTTGTTGGCGCTGGTTATAACCTGGGCAGCAATTGCACTGGTTCTGCGCGTGTTCGGCGCGGGAACAGCAACGATCCAGTTTGCTTCACAGGCCGCATTAATACCCACGTGGTTTCTTGCCATCTACATCATCATCGTTATTCTCGCGCCCACCGTTTACACGTTGTGGAAGCGCTTCGGATTTCTTTCTTTCAGTTTCTTTGTTGTCTTGGCCGTCCTGACGGACTACGCATTCTTTGCCGCTGATCTGAGGTGGCTGGGATTCGGTAACTACCTCTGGGTTTGGCTCGCCATTCATCAACTTGGCTTCGCCTGGCGTGACAAACGCCTGGGTGGACCTGTGCAACTACTAATCTACTCTGGCATTGGACTCGCCGCCCTTTACTTGCTGACGTCCAAGGGCCCATACCCACTCGCAATGGTTGGTTCGCCGGACGAGGGACTAAGCAACACGCTGCCGCCCAAAGTGACACTGCTTGCGCTCGGAATCTTTCAGTTTGGTCTGTTACTTGCGCTTGAGGGCCCGATGAACCGGGCATTGGCGAGCGTGCGTTTGTGGGCCGCAGCTGTCCTGGTTAACAGCATGATCATGACCGTATACCTCTGGCACATTACCGTGATGGTGATTCTTGTCGCTCTCCTGTACCTCGCAGGTGGTATTGGTCTCGGTGCAGAACCTGGTAGCGCTGCCTGGTGGTTGTGGCGCCCCGCGTGGATTGGAATGCTGTTGATACTGCTGGTGCCGCTTGCCTTGCCGCTGTCGCTGTTCGAGCGCGGCGGCCGGAGCACAGACACCCGTTGCCCGTCTGCCGCCCGGCAGATAATTGGTGCCTTGCTTTTGTGCCTCGGTGTCGCTTTGCTGGCCATGTTCGGCTATGGCGGTGGACCTATCCCCAATCTCGTTATTGGCTCCCTGCAACTCGACGTCGGTTCGTTTGTACTGGTAATAGTGGGCGCCGCAATCAGTGGACTGCGGCCGCGACTGGGATAGTTGTGACAACAAGACTGACAAAATCTCAGCGCCGCGATCTGGGAGCTGTTCCGAAGAGCACCGGAAACCCCGACGGCAAGGGGGCAAACGGCTTCATGCTGGACTGGTATCGCAGCGAACCAAGCGGAGTGACGGCAAAACCAGGGCACCAGGTTCTCGCTGAATTGTTCACGTCAATGCTGATTCTGAATGCACGATTCAAATACAAGCCATCTATTGGTGTGGTCAATTATCTGTATTGCATCGACCTCGAGTGGTCGCTCAGCCTGATCGGACCAGACGAGTGGTCTGACGAACGAAAAGCAAGTTTCGTTGGCTCGTGTACCTTGCAGCAAGATATGACATGGACGATCACGCCTTCAGAGTTGCTCGGCGGCAACAACCCGGTTACCGACGCCGTCGCGGAATTTTATGATTCGTTCTCCGACAGATTGGACACCGATCTAACCCTGGAAGAAATTTTGCCGTTCTATGTGGGTCACATGCCTTACTACCAGCGTCTCTATGCCAACGCCTTAAGCCGCTCGATGCGTTCGACGGTAAGAATGGGAAGCCGGGCCTCGGACAGCTGCAGGCAATGGCGCAATCTATTGCCGAAACCAGAGCAAATATTGCTCTCGGGCGCAGGTTAGGCAGCAATCCGACCCGGAGAAGCCGAAATGGCCGAACGAAGTAACAAGAATATAATCACCGGTATTGCGATCGCCATTGCTATAGGTGGATTCATCGCTTGGGCTGGAAGCGATGGCGGCAGCAGGACTGGTGGTCTGCCCGTATTCGCCTTGTGTGGCGCATTGGCATTTGTAATCAACTGGCTGGCATTTGTACCGGCTGTGCTGACGCAGACAGAACGCTACTACGACCTGGTCGGCGGTATTACTTACATCACCACAATGTCAGTCGCAGTCATTTTGTCGGGCGATCTCGACCTGCGGGCCATGCTCGTCGCCGCCATGGTAATGCTCTGGTCGTTGCGCCTTGCGTCATTCCTGTTCCGGCGCATCCTGAAGAGCGGTAACGACAGCCGCTTTGATGAGATCAAGAATCGGCCGTTACGTTTTTTCCTTGCGTGGACACTGCAGGGTCTGTGGGTTCTGCTTACAGCTGCCGCCGCACTGGCCGTCATAACAGGGAACACCCGCGTGCCACTCGGAGCTGCAGGAATAATTGGAACAGGCATCTGGTTAATCGGATTGCTTGTTGAGGTTGTTGCCGACAATCAGAAATCGAACTTCAAAAACGATCCGGCAAACAACGGAAAGTTCATAAGCAGCGGCTTGTGGGCCTGGTCGCGTCACCCAAACTACTTTGGCGAAATAGTCTTGTGGGGCGGGATAGCGCTGCTTGCGCTGCCGGTTCTAAAGGGCTGGCAGTATGCGACACTGATTTCGCCAGTGTTCGTGTACTTGCTGCTGACCCGGGTTAGTGGCGTCAACCTGCTCGAAGAGAAAGCCGATCAGCGCTGGGGTGGCCAGGATGACTACGAGGCTTACAAACGTCGAACTCCGGTTCTGTTTTTGAAGCCGCCCGGCGATTCGGCGGCAGACTGAACCTACTGCACCAACCCGATCAGCAGAAACCCGGTCGCCGCGATGGCGGCCGCGATCAGAGCATACGGTAGCTGGGTTCGAACATGTTCAATGTGATCGGAGGCAGACGCCATCGAGGCCAGTACGGTTGTATCGCTGATCGGAGATGCGTGATCCCCGAAAATTGCGCCGGAGATTGCCGCGCCCAGCATCAGTGGCACCGGAATCCCCAGTGTCACGGCGATCGGAATCGCGATCGGAATCATGATCGCAAATGTGCCCCAGCTTGAACCCACCGAGAACGCGATAAATGCCGACAAGATGAAAACCAGCGGCGCAAGCAGCACCGGCGGAATGTTTCCGCTCACCGCGTTCGCCACATACATGCCCGTGCCAAGCGATTGCGCGACATCGCCGAGCGCCAGCGCTAGCAGGAGAATGATTGCAATCGGAAGCATGTCCCCCGCGCCCTTCATAAACACCTGCATGAGCTCTGCAACTGAGCTGTTACCCGTGAGTAGCGTCGCGACCCATGCGACGACTATTCCGAGGCAGACCGACCAGAGCACTGACACTGAGCCGGAGCCCTTTATGATGTCGCCGTCTCCCGTGATGTAGAGCGACAAGGGCATCATCAGAACCATCGCGAGGATTGGCAAGACCATGAGCAGTGCGGAGGGCACGGCTTGTTCATTATCGATCTGTTGTTCCGCCGAAACGTCCACTAGCGGCACTGCGCCGGGCCAGAGGACGTCACCGCCCTGGGTTCTCTCCTCGGCTTTTTTCATCGGGCCAATGTTGATGTTCTTCCAGATAACCACGCCGGCGAGCAGAATCGCTGTTATGGCATAGAGGTTGAGCGGTATGGCCGCAATGAACACCTGCAGTGGATTCTCGACACCCGTCGACGCGACCAGGCTGATGATGAAAGCGCCCCATGCGTTTAATGGAATCATGACGCAAACTGGCGCCGACGTTGCGTCAATCAGGTAGGCCAGCTTTTCCCTCGATACTTTGTAGCGATCAAAAAGCGGCCGGCTGACTGAGCCTGCGACAAGCAAAGTGATGCTGGACTCGACGAAGATAATCAGCCCGGTCATCCACGCCAGAATCTGCGCCCGAAAACCATTATGAACCCAGTGTCGTGTTTCAAGGTGGTGTACAAAACCACGCACGCCGCCCGAATGTTCGATCGTCGCGATCAATGGTCCGATCAGTAGTGTGAATACCAAGACCCGGGTATCACCAGCGTCAGTGAAGACATTGATCGTTCCATCAAGGCTTTTGGCGAGTCCAGTCAGCGGGTTGAACTGGTTTAGCACTGTGTAACCCGCCCAGATGCCGGCGAACAGTGACAAGATGACTTGCTTGCTCCAGATTGCCAGCACAATCGCAAGCACTGGCGGCAAAACCGAATACCATGTGGGGTCGGTCAACATGTTTGCAGCCATAGTCACTTATTCTTGTTGTGCGCCGGGACTACATTAAAGCACAGTCGGCCTGCCTCAAGCGCTTGCCAGAAGACGACAACTGCGGCGAGCTGTATCGGCGTAGCGCTTTTTCGACGTTGATACGAGAATCTACGTAGCGCCCTGACAGTCGCGAGGTGCCATCATCATCAGCGCAGAAAACCGTCTGTTCAGCGAGGCACGCCATGAAGCCGTCCACCAGGCCTGTAGAAGAACTGGATCTTTTTGTCAACGCCAATCAACAGTTTGAGCACGCCCTCACCTGGATCGATAGCATCAAGGCCGGCATTGTCGAATACCTGATCACTGCGAAACGCACTATTCACGTTCGCTTTCCCGTCAATATGGACGACGGGACGATACGTACGTTTCACGGTTTTCGTGTTCTGCACAATCGTGCGCGTGGTCCCGGCAAAGGCGGTATCCGTTATCACCCCGATGTAACCGAGGCCGAGGTCTCAGCACTCGCCGCAATCATGACGTGGAAAACGGCCGTCGCGGACATACCGTTCGGTGGTGGCAAGGGTGGTGTTTCATGCAACCCGAAGGAACTCAGTCGCGGCGAGTTGCGGCGTATTACGCGACGTTTTGTCGCCGAACTTGGCGACTCAATTGGCCCCTACACCGATATACCTGCACCGGACGTATACACAGATCAGCAGACCATGGCCTGGATTTACGACACGTTCGATCAAATGCATCCGGGGCAAAATAATCTTGCTGTAGTTACTGGCAAGCCGCTGGAAATCGGCGGCTCGGTTGGGCGTGACGAAGCGACGGCACAAGGCAGCCTGTTCGCCACGGAACGATTGCTGAAGCACGATATTGTTCCCGGTGTCGTTACGCTGGATGGCATTCGCGTTGCAGTTCAGGGCTTCGGCAATGCCGGCGCAACTGCGGCACGCCTGTTTGACGAAGCCGGTGCACGCATTGTTGCAGTCAGTGACTCACGTGGCGGCATACGCAGCGACAATGGCCTGGATCCTGGCGCCGTGTTGGCGCACAAGAATGATACCGGCAGCGTTACCGGATTCGCCGGCGCGACCGATATCAGCAACGAACAGCTACTTGCCTGCGACTGTGACATCCTCATTCCGGCTGCACTCGAATGCCAGATCCGGACGGAGAACGCGGCTGACATCAAAGCCAGGCTCATCGTTGAGTGTGCCAATGGCCCGGTGACAGCGGCTGCGGACAAGATTTTGCAGCAGAATGGTGTTTTCGTATTACCTGACATCGTTGCGAACTGCGGTGGCGTCGTTGTCAGTTATTTTGAGTGGGTCCAGAACCTGGAAAACCAGAAATGGGACCTGGAAAAGGTGCAGCGCCGCCTTCGAAAACGCATGGTCCGCGCCGTGGATCATACGGTTGAGCAGTGGAATTCGCTGAACACGAGGAGCCACGGCGCTCCCGCAGGCCGGGAATCCGTCGCAAGCTTGCGAGATGCAGCGCTGGTTATGGCCATTAAGCGAATAGCGACGGTTGTACAGCAGCGAGATATCTGGCCCTGACACGCCTTAAGTTATTGATTTTATTATTATTTAGGTTTTTTTTGCCGAAAATGTGACGCAGGTCACATTTTGCCTCCCCTCGCGCCGTGCAGTAACAGCACGGCAGCCAGCCGCAAATCGGCACGCCGACAGGCCTGCCCAGGCTAAAGAAACTCAGCATTCTGGCCGATGTATTGAGTGTATTAAGTCTAATTCCACCGGGAACGAGGAGAATTCCTGTGTTTAAGCGATTGTTGCTGGCGATTTGTCTGGGTTTCGTGATATTTGGGTCCACTGCAGCCCAGGACTTCAACGCATCTGGCGAACCGGCCCTGGCGACCAATCCAGTCACGCCCGCCATTCGGCCGGCAGAGCGAAACCGGCTCAAAGGCGTGCTCATTTCGGATTCCCGCCGCACGGCTTTGATAGATGGCAGGCCATTCCAGGAGGGCGACCTGATTGGTGGTACAGAAATACTGTCGATCGAGCAGCGCGGCATTCGCATACTGGTGGGTGCGGACGAAATCCACGTCACTGTCGGCGGCACGTTCGTCGCAGGACCGCCTCAAAAGAGAGCCCGGACACACGCCAGCGCGGTCCAGCAACATGCCGTGAAATCCGGCGAGACTCTTTCTGGCATTGCGCTGCGTTACCGGAAAGACGGGGTGAGCATTGATCAGATGATGATCGCACTGTATCAGTCGAACCCTCAGGCCTTCAGCAACAACATCAACATGCTCCACGCGGGTGCCGTCTTGCGTATCCCCGCTGCGCAGGATTTGCACCGCCACTCTGCGGCAGTAGCGTCGGCAGAAGTTGTCCAGCATTCTGATACCTGGCGGCCGTCAGACAGCAAGCCGCCGTCACACGCTGCAAGATCTGCACAGATGTACGGTCCTGTAAAACGGGGCGAGTCGCTGTCATTGATCGCGTCTCGCATGCACCTCGACGGCGCCAGTATTAACCAGATGATCGTCGCGATCTATCAATCGAATCCACAAGCCTTCGCAGGCAACATCAACGTGCTTCGTGAAGGCGCAGTTCTGCGGGTTCCTGACTCAGTCGAAGTTGGCCGCCACACACGCACAACGACAACCGCAGAGGTTATGCGTCAAACGAAAGCCTGGCGGGCGGACGTGCGAAAACACGCACAAGCTCGATTGGCACAAGCACAAATCATGGCCGCAACGGATAGTCTTCTCGAATAGGCGTGCCCCCACGCGCTTTTGCTCAGCTATAGTACGGCGTCTCCTGGCGTTCTGGTCGGCTGGTCTGGCCACGATGCCCTGAGTCCGGTCATCAGTGAGGGAAACAAGCAATGACAACTGAAGCTGTTCAGTACAATCTGCAGAACGGAGTCGCCACGATCCGTATCGACGACGGCAAGCGAAATGCATTATCTCCAGAGCTCCTTCGTGGGATCTATGGCGCACTCGACAGAGCAAAAGAAGATCGTGCGATAGTGATACTGACCGGCAGAGAGTCAGTTTTCTCTGCGGGATTTGACCTCAAAGTAATGAAGCGCGGCGGCGCCAAAGCCATACGGATGCTGCGGCTTGGCTACAGCCTGACGGCCCGGGTTCTCGCTTATCCGTACCCGCTGATCGTCGCATGCAATGGCCACTCACTGGCGATGGGTGTCTTTTTGATGCTATCGGCTGATTACATTATCGGCAGCCGCGGCGACTTCAAGATTGCGGCGAACGAAGTGGCTATCGGCATGACAATGCCTCGGGTCGCAGCGGCAATGTTGCACCACCGACTCACACCGGCGGCATTCCAGCGTGCCGTAAACCTGTCCGAGTTCTTCGATGTCGAATCTGCATTAGACGCTGGCTTCTTCGACGAGCTTGTCGATCCAGCCGATCTGGTTGAACGTGCCGAGAATCGCGCTGAACACTTTAAGCAGCTCGATGACCGCGCCCATACCGCCTCAAAACGCAGAATACGCGCAGCCCTTGTTCGCCGCATTAAATTCAGTGTCCCTTTCGATCTGCTCGATGCCGCGCTGGTGGGTTTGCGGCGGCGCTGAGGCCCGCCTGCTAGTCGCGCTGCTGATGAATCCAGCGAAGCTGCACCGCAAGCCCGACAAGAAAAATTACTACGACAGCCAGATGCGCTTTTTGCATGATCGGATCTTCGAAGGACGCCAAGAAGGGATCATCAACCGGCAGACGCAACAGAGCATCGGTAATCGCGGGGATAGAGTGAAATAGCAGCGTAGACGTGAAGCCGATAGCTCGCACGTAGCGCGAGAATTTGCCAAACAGGCCAGTCAATGACGCGAGCATGCCGACGGCCAGAGCAAGCAATGTCATGACCGCAAGTGCATGCGCCGGTCCGAACCCGCCATGCTTGAATATTGCCAGTGCGGTAACTGCCGTCACCAATGTGCTTGCGAGGTAAGTCTGTCCGGAGCGCGACTGCAGGGTAATCTCTTT
Organism: Gammaproteobacteria bacterium; assembly: GCA_022600955.1. Classification (GTDB taxonomy): domain Bacteria; phylum Pseudomonadota; class Gammaproteobacteria; order Steroidobacterales; family Woeseiaceae; genus UBA1847. The sequence goes on along the minus strand of JAHZJK010000024.1, from coordinate 209,590 downwards.
GAACTTGATTAGTGCCATGCCGCCGCTGACGAGCGCGATAATTCCCATTGCGGTATGAAACCAACCAAGCGGTGACATCTCAGGCATATGCTGTGTCTCTCTTATTAGTATGTTGCATGATCGTATCACGGCACTGCAGCGGAGCAACCTGGCAATACAAGCACTTTGATTCTGAATTTCTTTCTAAACAGCTAGTGCGTAGACTGGCGCCTGTTGAAACTGGGCCCTGAGAACTAATGATGGCATTCCTCCGTCATTTCAGCCGTAAGACTACGGCTGAGCTGCTGCGACTTGCGTTGCCGATGGTGGTTTCGCAAGGCACGTTCGCGGTGATGATTTTTACCGACCGCTATTTCATGTCGCAGATCGATCCTGTGCACATGGCGGCTGCGCTCGGCGGCGGCGTCGCATCATTTTTCTCGTTTTGTTTCTTTGTCGGACTCCTGTCCTATGCAAACGCGATGGCCGCCCAGTACATGGGCGCCGGCGAGCCCCATAAGTGCCCGAAGGTGGTCACACAGGGCATGATCATGACGCTGATGAGCACGCCCTTTCTGACGCTGATTACGTTTCTCGTTGCGAGCATTTTCGACGGCATGGGGCACGACGCGGCACAAGTCGAACTGGAGCGAACCTACTACCTGATCCTGATGTCTGGCGTCCTGGTCTCGCTGGCGAAGGTCTGTCTGTCTTCCTACTTTGCCGGCATCGGCCGAACCCACGTGGTCATGATTTGTGACGTAATAGGGATGGTCATCAACATACCCCTCAGCTACGTCATGGTGTTCGGAAAACTCGGCTTTCCCGTCCTCGGGATCGCCGGTGCTGGTATCTCCACCGTTGCCGCATCGGTCGTTGCGTTGTTGTTGTACGCTGCGTTTTATTTTGCCCGAGAGCACCGGGAATCATTCAGCGTGCTGGGTTCATTCTCTGTCGACATCAAAATTCTGCGTCGCTTCTGGCGACTCGGGTTTCCGTCAGGACTTGAACTGTTTTTGAATGTTGCGGCATTCAATCTGTTTCTCCTGATGTTTCAGTCTTACGGTGTCGCCGAGGGTGCTGCAGCAGCTGTAGTGTTTAACTGGGACATTCTTTCATTTGTTCCCATGATCGGACTGAGTGTCGGCATCATCAGCATGATAGGCAGGTTTGTTGGCGCGCGAGATATGGCACGCGTCGACGAAGTCATGACTGCTGCATTTGCCGTCGCCCTGACCTATGGCGCATTGCTCGCCTTGATCTACAGTACGTTTCGATATCCGCTCGTTGAGGTATTCGCTCCGCCGTCCGGGGATTTTTCGGATATCCGCGAGCTGTCGGCATTCATGATGATCGGATTGTCCAGCTACGTGATCGCCGACGCGATAATACTCGTGTCCGGCGGAATCCTGCGGGGTGCAGGAGACACGCGCTGGCTGATGGTCGCCTCAGTAAGCTTGCACTGGGCGATGCTCGTCGCGCAGTTCTTCATTATTCAGGTTTTCGAGTTCAGCCCTCGAGTATCGTGGCTCGCATTCGTAGCGCTGGTTCTTGCTATCGCACTGGTCTACGCGCTGCGGCTAAGGCAAGGACGTTGGCGCGACCCGGACGTTCTGGAACGTGTTATGGCCGAGTGATTCGGCTATTTCAGGATCCAGGCCCGCCGAGTCGGACCGCGGCGTAGCTGAAGTAGACCAACAACAGGACCACCGCTTCCGGCCGGCGCACACCTCGGCGAGTGACGTAAAGAAACACCAACACCAGCACGGACGAGATCAGCAACACCGGCAGGTCAACCAGTAGGATCGCCTGTGAAACGACGAGCGGATATATGACCGCAGCGACACCAGGCACCAGGAGTGTGTCGAGTACGTTACTGCCGATAAGGTTACCGACCGACAGGCCACCGCGTTTCCGCATGAGTGCGACGAACGATACCGACAGCTCCGGCAGGCTACTGCCCAGGCCGATAACGATGGCAGAAACAGCGATGTTGCTAAGGCCCACCTCTTTCGCAAACTCGGCGGCGTAGACTACGGTCAGTTCAGCAGCGACCAGCAAAATCGCCAGCCCGCAAGCGAGCAACAGCCATGCTCGCCATGTCGGCATGTGGCGTACTGTGCCGCCGCCCTCATCGACCTCAACGCGCCGCAGGATCAATACCACAATGTATGCAGCATAAGACATGATGAGCAGCGCGCCCTCTACGCGAGATATGTGCCCGTCGAGCGAGAACATGAATACAGCGACGATGCCGCCGATCAAGAAAACAATATTGCGTGGCAAAAACTTTCGTTGCATTGGCGGATAACCAATGAAGCCAGCAACGCCAAACACCAGCGCAAACTGCGCGATCGAACTGCCAACAGCGCTGCCGATCACGATTCCCGAGAGGTCATCACCGGCAAGGCTGCGAACAGAGGCGTCGAAAGCAACGAACAGCTCAGGCAAATCTGTGCCAATAGCCAAAACCAACATGCCAAACAGTGCGTCCGAGAGCCGATAGCGATCCGCAAGAGACATTGCACCCTTAACAAGGGTGTCGGAACCGAACCAGAGGCCGGCTATTCCACAGGTTAATAACAGAAAATCGAGCATTCGTTTCAGGCCGAACTATCCAGATAGCGACGACCAAGTGTCGCATCAAGCTGCTGCGACGTGAAGTCACGTGTGTTGCAGCAATCCCCGGGAGCGAAAGCCCGATAGTCTATACTCGATGAAACCGCAGAGGATACCGATGGGATATTTACTAACCGCAACGCAAATTTCGATAACGATACTTGCACTCGTATTGCTAACTCGATTTGCCAATCAACGCCTCGTAAAACACTTTGACGGAAAACCGCATCTCGCCTTTCGACGCCAGTTGATCCAGCTTGGTGGCATTGTCCTCGCGGTGCTGCTGCTGATCCTTTTCCTGCCACTCGATACCGCTCTGCGCGGTCAGCTTCTGAGCCTGTTCGGGCTTATTGTCAGCGCCACGATCGCGTTGTCATCAACGACACTGGTTGGCAACGTCATGGCGGGAATCATGCTGAAGACTGTAGGCAGCTGCCGACCCGGTAACTACATCACTGTCGGCGATCACTTTGGTCGCATCACTACGATGGACCTTTTGCACACCGAGTTACAGACCGAGGAACGCGATCTCACCACCTTGCCCAACATGTATCTGGTCACCAATCCGATACGCGTTATGCGTACATCCGGCACCTTGTTGTCGGTGGAGTTATCACTCGGCTACGACGTCTCCCGTCATCAGATCGAAAGCCTGTTATTGCAGGCCGCATCCGAGACAGGCCTGGAATCGCCTTTCGTACAGATCAGGGAGCTCGGCGATTTTTCGGTGACCTATCAAATCTCCGGATTGCTAAAAGAGGTGAATCGCATTATAGACAAGCGTCGCGAGCTAAGGGCCCGGACAATGGACAATCTCCATGCCGCGGGTATTGAGATCGTGTCGCCAAGCTTTATGAATACGCGTGCCTTCGAATCGGCGGAACAATTCATTCCTGAGAACGAAGACGTCACGACTATGCCGGAGAGTGAGAGATCTACCGACAAGTTGATCTTTGATATCGCCGAAGAGGCCGAGTCGGTTTCACGATTGCGTGAAATGTTGTCCGAGGTGCAGGATCGGATCAAGGTTTGCCAGGAGCTCGCCGACGACAAGACCAACGAGGCGGCATCAGAAGCGGCGACCCGGGAAATCGAAACTCACGAAAAGAAGGCCGAACGCCTGCAGTCACTGATCGACCGGCGAGAAGCGAATATCGCGAAAGAATAGCGGTACAATCGAAGCCATGAAACCCAACAGCCTGATCCAGATTACTGCCTTATTCCTGCTCGCTGCCTGCGGTGGCGCCGACCCGGAACCTGCGGGACCACTTGCCGACTTGCTGTTGGTCAATGGCGACGTTGTCACTGTCGATGACAGTTTGCCTGAAGCCGAAGCCGTAGCGATCACGGGCGACCGTATTCTTGCGGTTGGCACATCTGATGAACTTGCGCGATATCGGAGCGAGCAGACCGAAGTCGTCGATCTCAACGGTCAAATGGTGATCCCGGGCTTTATCGAAGGCCATGGGCATTACACCAGTTTCGGCGGCAGCCTGATGATTCTTGATTTTCGTTATGCGAAAAGCTGGGGCGAGATCGTCGCCATGGTTGCAGATGCGGTCAAAGACACCGAGCCGGGTGAATGGATCATCGGCCGCGGCTGGCATCAGGACAAATGGGAGAGCCGGGAAAGCGTACTCGTCGAGGGTCTGCCCGTGCACGACTCACTCAGCGCAGCGACACCTGATCACCCCGTAATGCTGATCCACACGAGTGGCCATGGTGTATTCGTCAACCAGCGCGCTATGGTGCTGGTTGAACTGGACGAGACAACCGAACCGCCGGAGGGCGGCGAAATCGTCGTCGATGCAAACGGCCGCCCAACCGGCATGATGCGAGAGGCAGCACAGGACGTGTTTCGCATTGCGTACTCTGGCCATCAGGGACGCCGCCCCGCCGGAATCGCAGAAGATGAGTTACGGCGCATGGTTACTCTCGCCGGCGAAGAATCCTTGCGACACGGCATCACATCATTTCAGGACCTCGGCACAACGTTCGCCGAAGTTGATTTACTGAAAACCATGGCCGATGAAGGCAACCTTCCCGTGCGCCTGTACATGGCGTTTGAGGAAGACGCGGCGGACATGGCCGGTCGTCTTGATGACTATCGCATGGTCGGTCACGGCAACAACTTCCTCACGGTACGCACCATTGGCGAAAAGGTCCTCGATGGTGCGCTCGGTACACATGGAGGCTGGTTGCTTGAACCGTATACCGATATGCCACGCAGCTCTGGGCTGAACGTGGTGCCCGTCGAAGAAATTGAAGCCTCGGCCAGGCTCGCCATCGAACACGATTATCAAATGGCTATACAGGGTATTGGTGATCGCGCCTATCGCGAACTCCTCGACATCTACGCCGCAGAGTTCGCGCGACGGCCCGATAAGAAAGACCTTCGCTGGCGAATTGAACACGCTCAAGTCATTCATCCGGATGACATAGAACGCACAGTCGAACTCGCTGTCATCCCGGCAGTGCAAGGCATCTTTGCCTGTTCGGATGGACCGTGGGTCGAAGACCGTCTGGGGCCAGAACGCACGCAGGAACGAGGTTATATCTTTAACACACTGGCGGATGCCGGACTCGTGCCCACGAACGGAACCGATCCACCCGTCGATGAGATCAGTCCGATTGGCAGTTTCCATTGCTCGGTAACACGCAAGCTGGCAGACGGTTCGCTGTTCCAGCCGCAGGAGGCCTACTCGCGTGAACGCGCGCTGTATTCCTACACCATGGGCAATGCGATCGCAGCTTTTGAAGAGGACATCAAAGGATCGATCACACCCGGTAAACTTGCAGACATCACTGTATTGTCGCGAAACTTGCTTGAAGCGTCGGATGACGAACTTCTGGATACGGAAATCGTCATGACGATCATCGGCGGTGAGATTCGCTATCGCGACGGCGAGATTGTCCGGGACTGATCTGTCCCGGCATCTCGCCGCCGATCACCGACGTCTCAACTATCCCGAACTGGCGTAGCGGGCAATTCGACGATCCTGACCAGTTCCGGTCGTTCTGCGAGCGCGTCAGGCGTCACGAAGTCTGTTGCCAGGCCAACGCCTTCCAGGAATTTCAAAACCCACCAACCTGGATCCCACTGCCCTGGCTCGAGTCCGAGTTTTGCCGAGCCTGGATACGCATGATGATTGTTGTGCCAGCTTTCGCCCATGGTCAGAAGCGCGGCGAACGGCACGTTGTAGCCCTGCACCGCAGCGCCATTTACATGCCATTCGCGATGCCCGATGTTGTGAGCGAAATGGCCGACCGCCCAATGACCAAAGAGCGAGATAGTCACTCGGCTGCAGATGCCCCAGAAAACCCAGCTCCAGCCACCGACCAGGAAAAACAGCAGTGCCCAGGGTGCTTGCTGCAGCATCCAGGTCTTTTCCATGAGCTGATAGACCCGGTCGTTCGCAATCTGCGATTCGATTCTGATTTCTGGCGGGTTGTCGAGCCTCATTGTGCAGAACAATTGCCACCAGAAGTCGCGATACCACACCTGATCGTGCGAGAAATAGTCGTGGCACTCCGACTGACGTTGTGCCCAGTCCCTGAGGTCATGCGTCCGCAGAATTCCGAACGGACCGCCTAGTCCGACGAGCGTACCAAGGTGCACAAAGGTGTACTCCAGCCAGCGAGGACACTGGTAGCTACGGTGGATAAAGCGACGGTGCATACCCAGAGAATGTCCGAGGCACAGCGTGATGCCCGTCGTGATCAGGAACAGCGTTAACGCGCCGACCGAGAAGGTCAAGGCGCTGCCGATGGTACCGAACAGGATCATCGAACCGACCCAGACAATTTTCGTGGCATCTGCAGAAACGTTGCCATGTTTTGCATCACTACGGCTTTCAGGCCGGTCAATCCTGGGGTTGGCATATGTATTCGTCATCTCAGTCACGGTGCGTACCTCCTTGGTTTCAGCCCATAGCGTAGATTGGGCTGGAGACAAACGCGTCCTGTCTGATCATTTAGGAATAGAATTTAGAAAAGTGCGGATATATTAAGAAGTTACAGAGCTCCAGAATGATAATTCAGGCATCCAGTCGTATGTCGGCAGCATCGACACCCATGCTGGGAACGCCGTTATTCATGAGTTATCGTGAGCGACATCATTCCCAACAGCGGAGTACAACGATGCGACAGACGGTCATTGCGATTGTGGCGCTGCTACTGACGATACGTGTCGGATTCACCGACGATGCGCTCGATATTGTCGTCTACGGTGCAAGCGGTGAAGTCGGATCGCACATTGTGCAAGAAGCACTCGATCGGGGTCACCGGGTAACCGCCGTATCCCGCAAACCTGAGCAGGTCGAAACGCGGCATGCCAACCTGTCGATCGTCAAAGGAGACCTCCTCGACGCAAATAGTGTCAGCGAAACGGTGATGGGCAAGGATGTGGTTGTTCTATCGGTGCGCGGTGTCATTGGGCGCTCCGGCTCACCGCGAAGCGCTCTGCAATTCATGGCCGCAGAAAATCTCGTTGATGCGCTGTCCCTGCAGAGAGATCACGCTCCACGACTGATTCACGTCGGTGGCTCGGGATCGCTGGAAGTCGAACCCGGTGTTCTCTACGCCGCAAAACTACCCACCATCCTGTTACCCAAGAAACTAGAGATTGAGATTCTGGGGCAAATACTCGCGCTCGAGTTTTACCACAAAGTCGACGACGTCAAGTGGACCTATATTACCCCACCGAAAAACCTCACGAACGGACCTCGCACCGGAGTTTTCCGGGTCGGCGGTGACCGAGCCCTCGAAGACGAGCGCGGCAAGACCCGCCTGTCTAGGGCTGACTTTGCAGTCGCACTGGTTGACGAAGCAGAACAGGCCGTGCACGTACGGCAGCGGTTCTCTGTCGCTTATTGAGAAACGCTGCCGAAGCGCAGGGGATGGTCAAAGGGGCTGCTAGTGCCTCCTTAGCCAGCCTTTGTAAACATAGAGTACAAAGCCATCGTGATCTGAAGACCGCAGCAAAGTGGTCTCGTCATTGATGAGATCAACGGCCGCGTCCGCATTTCCGCGTGCGAACTGAAGCCCAAGAACACGTCTATCGAGTGGTGCGCTCGTCAATGCATGATCCAGCGTCTGCGCGTTGCCGCGGAAGATGAACGAGTAGCGCTCATCTTCCGGCAATGAGAACACCTGGTTCATCAGGTCCGGATTCACAAGGTCTGTTCCGGATATCAGTGCATCCGCCGGTTCGAAATCACCACGAATATGCCCGAGCGCATCGACGTACCCATCGCTGAATTCGAACGCATTAAAATCGCCGATCACGACGAGGTTGCGACTGCGACGCTGGCTTTGCAGGTCCTGAACCTTTTGTGCAATTGATTGCGCCTGTTCGAAGCGCTTGGCCCGTACGCGTTCGCCATCAGAACCATCGATTCCGCCAAGCGAGCGATTGTGCACGACCATCACACTGATCGGCATGAACCCTACCCAACCGTGCAGCACCAATGGCGGACGATCGTGCAACAGGTCCAGCTCCTGGGTGATCGGTTGCAGGTAGGTTTCATCCGCGCCGAGCTGTTCGACGCGCGGGAAGAAAACGCGCCATTTGCGGACCAGGAATCCGACATCGATCGTGCCAATGTCATTGCCTTCGATAAGGAATGCCCGATACCGGGCTCTTGGGTTTCTCGAATTAATCTCAGCCGCCAGATCTTCCAGAACCTTCAGGCTTTCGACTTCCTGCACACCCAGCACGTCCGGCGTCTGCATGTTATCTATGACGTAGCTCGCAAGCTTGGTCAGGCGACGTTGATACTCTTCTGTCGATATCGATGCGTCATCATCGGTGGGCTCGCCAAACGCATTGGCTCCGGGGGCATCGTCAATGTCGTCAAACAAGCGGAACATGTTGAGACTTCCAACAGTCGTTTCATACCAGCGCGCTCGCCGCACAGGATGTGGCAGAGGTGCGGGAGTGACTGTCAACGATGATGGCCACAGTTCGTAGCCGCCAAACTCATAACCGATAACACCGGTTGCCGAGAACGAGGAACCGGCTGGAATCTCCTGATTGGGCAGGCCGAGTTTGTCCGGATCCAGCTCGAATACTTCAGGATTGCCATCCCACACCGGCAAGCCGACGATACCCGGTACCTCGATACCCGGCTCGCGGAACGTGCGCGTAGAGTCCGCTGTAATATGCACCTCGGCAAGTGGATCAGGGCCAAAGCGTTGATTGGATCCTGTCACCGTGCCGTTATCGATCGTGACCAGCATACCTTCGTAGCACTCGAACTCGACGGCACAGGATGGTGACGTCGGGTCGGAGCTTGGCGTCATCGCGTCGAACACGACAGGCGCCGGCAACTCCAGTCCAGAACCTATGACTTCAACCGTTGGTCCTGATGTGAACTCAGTGAAATCGAAGAATTCATCGACGGTTCCCGTAACATTCACGAGGTCCCCGACCGCGACAGCGGGAGCATCACCGGTGAACACGTAAATCCCGTCCGATGTATTGATGTCGCCATCGCTGCGAGAGGACGGCGTTTGCATGGCGAACCCATCAAGGCCGACGGCTGTTACGATATTGCCCTCGGTAATTACCGTGTCGCCTTCGAATGGCGTCGCACTGCCCGAGCCCTGTATCTCGAAAATCTCGGCAAACACTAATTCAGGTGGGTTAGGGTCGGAACAACCGGATGCATTCGCAGCATTGGTCGTACCCGGCGTTGTACAGACCAGCGCAAAGTCGACGTTGTTCTGGTCAGTATCGTTGCCATCAGGTGATCGGGAGATACTAACGAACGGAGTGGAGCCGGAATCCGCGAGCCCAGCGCCGCTACCTTCAACTGCACCGGCGATGTCACCTTCGTAACTGACGCCGTCGACCAGGTCTGAGCCGTTCAGAAGAATGACGCCGTCAGGAGCGCCGTTCTGGATCATGTTCGTGTTGGGGCTGACGTCGAGATCGCAGTTCGGTGTATTGGCGGCATCGCCACACAAGACGAAATAGTCACCGTCAGCCAATACGCCGGCCGGCAGGTTATATGTCTGGTACGCAGAACCGCCATTGCCGTTGATCAATTGGACGACGTAGCCGTCGAGATCAATGTCGGCACCACTGACGTTTTTGAGTTCCACAAACTCCGCCGCATCGGAGCTCAACTGATCGTAGTCAACTTCGTTGATGACGATCTCGCCGCTCCCGGTGCCGCCACCACCCGTACCTGTGTCACCACAGTCAAAAGGTGTTCCGCCATTGAACGTCTGGCCGGCATTGACCGCAGCAAAATTGCTCGCCTGTGGCCCGGTCCAGAGGAATTCAGCTGCGGTTGAGCCATTCCCGGTTAGCTGCAACGAATCACCGACAGCCGTGTCACTGGGCTCAGTCACACCAATGTCCATACTCGTCAGTCCGCTCGCCGGCCCGTTCGTCGCAGTCAGCGCTCCTTCATAACTGATGAAGTCGATAACGTTATCCGTCGCATCGACCAGCGCAATGCCGTCGGGGGACCCGTTCTGGATTCCTGCGATCGAAAATGACGCCGCGCCGAAGCCGCCCTGTTCGTCAACAATGACACCGGACAAATTGACCGTGTTGTAAGTTGATCCGTTGCTGCCGTTATAGAGAACCAGCCTGCACCCCGCCAGATCCGTACCAGCGGCCGCAGCGACCTCGACAGCTTCACCGGTATCACCACCAGTGTTGTCGTAGTGCAGCTCGTTAATGAAAATTTGTGCTGATGCCGTGTGCGCGAAACTCAGAGTGAGAAGCGTGACCACGATTGCGGAACGATTAAGCATGCTAACTCCATTTATTATTGTTCGTTTATACGCCCCGGTGGATTAGCGCCAGCAACGGGTCAAGAACGACAATTTTTTGGCGTTTCTGCAGCTAGTATGACATAAATGGTCGAACTGGCCCAAGAAAGATAAGCAAGAAGGTGCCGTTATGAGCAGATCACGTCATAAACTGCGGCAACAAGTGATCGATGCCCTGTTTCGGGATATTCCCGGAGAGCTCGACCGCCTGACACGCGAATCTGATTTCACCAGCAACCGGCTGTATGATCAGCCACACATTACAGACTCGCTGGACTCGGTTTCCCGAAATCGCCGCTTGTTTCACCCGACCGTAGTACTCGGGATTCTTTCTCTCGCCTTGCTGTTTTTTGGTCCTACATTCGGCAGCTTGTGCACCGCGCTTGGCCGAACAGTCGTACTCGTTGGACTGGCATCAGGATTGGCTTTTTTTCTCTTTTGGCTGTTCAGAAAAATCCCCACCCTGATCTCGTGGTGGGCAAACTTTCCGGATGATGCCGAGATTGACTCGCGGTTTTGGTTGCGCCGTTTTGTTGTCCGATCGGCGATGATCGTCGGAACTCTGATGCCGCTCGCGTTGCTCTTGTTCGCCATTTTCGCTGCATGGGAAAGCTCTCTTTTGTATGAGGGCGGAATATGTGCCGATACGGCCGCAAACCGTCTCCCGGCGATGGTTCAGTTTGCAGCGTTTGCGATGGCCTCACTGCTTCTGGCGTTGGCTTCTCGATGGCGTGACCCTCTGCAACAATCTCCTGTCCACCTGGTCGCCGCGGTCTTTGCCGGTGCAGCGCTTGCCCAGATTTTGATCGTCTATCTGTTAGCCGACGGCGCTGATCGTGAAGCCCTGCACACGCCGTATTTTCACGTGTTTACATTCGGTGTGTTGGCACTAATGCTGATCGCGCTCGGTGCCCGGTTCCTGGCGGCGCGACTGTTTCGATCGACAACTGCTGGTGAAAATGCGAATGCGTTGCAGCATGCATTTCATAACACCGAACTGTTTCAGTCTCGCAAAGATGACATACGCAGTGACACTCATATTGTCGACGCGTTTTTTCGCAGTCTTTATGGGAAGCCGGGTCTTATGCTGTTACCCGCAAGTCTTGCAGCTATGATTGCCGCACCGGCGTGGGTCAAACACTCATTCCTTGCAGGTCTTGTTGCTGCGTTACTGCTGAACACATGGTCTCGACTGAACAGGCGCTGGAACACTATCTTCAACCTCGTACAGCGCGGATTTTTTGTTGGCTGGCCAACCGCTATTTCTTATCTCGTTATCGTTATTGGATTGGCGCGATTTGCTGGTCTTAGCTATGTAACTACGATTGTTGACAGCGCCCCACTCGGCTTCTTCCCAGTACTTGTTCTGCTTGGCTACTCTTCGCTTTGGTTTTTTGAGTACTGGATTAACCGCGAGATTGGTAAGCGTTTTCTTGCGATGCTGGGCGCAACTGAAGAGGCAGACTGCATAGACTACCCGTGCTCACGGAAAGAAGGGCTAACGGCGGTAATAAGCAGTCCGCGCTGGCTGCAGATGCACGGCACTGGCCGCCTCGCGGTGGTTGGCTACTACTATCGCGGAAGAGAGAAGCGCATTGCATGGCATACCTACAGCTATGGTGATTTCCTTGATCGATTGCGTGCACGGATTACTGACCTGGACGATGCAGAGGCGCCGACTCGGGAAGCGGCTAACCGCGTAATTGATGACCTGCGGCGACGCACAGCTCTGTATTTCAACACGATAAACAGCACGATCGCCGTGATTGTATTAGCTGTCGTCTTTATCGGTTTTCAGGCTAACAATAAACTTACCAGGCAACCGGTTGCGGTCGGCACTCTAATTGCTGCTGACGACAGCAGGCGGTACTCGCTGGCCAGGACCATTGCTGACAAGTGCGCCGACAACTCTGACAGCTGTGATGATGTCGTACTCGTTGCTGCGTCGGGTGGCGGGTCACGTGCGGCCATGCATACTGTCGCGGTGCTACGTGCACTTGCTGCTGATGACGAAATTGATGATGTCGCCCTCGTTAGCGGTGTATCGGGTGGCGGGGCTTCACTGGGCTACTTCGCTGCTCATCATCAGTCACTGCTCGAGTCGTACCCGTCGAACGCCTGGAACTGTTTCGCTGACGCTATGGCGAGTTCGTTTATTCAGCAAGTCGTCGAGTCGGTCGGTGAAACTCGTATGGCTCGGAGAACGACGCTGGCTCACGCTTTGTCTGAGGCGCTTGCAGAACAGTATGCTGACGCGGGATGTGGGCCTGCCGAGGCAACGAATCTTCTCGACGTCAGACGGCTGGGGCTGATTCTGAATACCACTGTCGCAGGACATCCCGCAGACAGCAGTCCGGTCGGTAGCCGACTGTTCGGCGATACGGATTCACCAAGTACAGAGTCCGCGGGCGCTCGGTTAGCATTCACGAACCTGGCCGACGTGGCGAAGTTTCCAATGTTCGACAGGCAGGCGTCGAATGCAAACCGGGCCTACGAGGATGCATCGATTCTGCCATATCGTGTTGTCGCAGCCGACGGCATATCGCTCGCTCAGGCGGCCGCTCTGAACGCAAATTTTCCACCGGTGTTTCCAAACTCTGAAGTTCGGCTATACGAAACAGTTGCGGGAATGGGACCTGAAGAGCGCTATTTTGTAACGGACGGTGGCGTCACAGAGAACCGCGGAATAATGTCACTGTTGCTGGCATTGGACAGCACAGTCAGTGCACTCAGCGATCTGCCGTTAGATGTGTCAAGACGGTATCCCGATATACGAGTTGTTGTCGCAGACGCAGGTTCTTTGAGTTACGGCTATAGCCCGGACCGCGGGATTGGAACAGCGGTCTCTGGCCGTCCCCAATTTCTGCTCGCCAATACCTGGCTGAGATCATTGCTCGACGACATAGTTGTTCGCTATGAGAATCTGACGGGGGCTAATGTCGACATCGTGACCATGCCAATGCCCGCTGCAATGCGAATGAGTGGCGCGATCGGCACGCATTGGATGTTGCCGGCGACCGTTTACCTGCGAGACCCGCGCACTGCTCTGGATAGCCGCGATGACCGGCGTTACGTAATCGACCGACAACAAGCGATTTGCCTGACCTTGACGACTTACACCGGTGACCAGGCGGAATGTCTTGAGGATCTAGACCGGTACGAGGCAGACAAAATTGTTCAGATAGTCGGCATGGAATAGCCTGGTTCGAAGCACCACCTTGAATGCTTCGGTGTTCTGCCCAAGAGCAATCCGTCACACGTTCGCTTTCTTGGAGCTGAGCGAGAAGAATGATGCCGGTAATATTTGCAGATTGGACATCAGAGGGTAAGTCGGTAGATCAACGGTATTGCCCTTGGCTCGCCAAATCACCCCGTCCCGACACACTCCGCCGCGTCCATGAGCATTCGATAAATGTTTGTCGCGCCGGCTCTGTCTGAGTTGAAATAGATGAATTTCCCGTCCTGGCTCCAGAACGCATAACTATCCTTCCAATCTCCATTGGTTAGCCGGATAGATGCCTTGTCGCCTGTATCCAGAACATACAGATTGTGCTTTCCGTGTTCGCCGCCTGCGTCGGAACTGTAGACAATGTGGCGGCCATCGGGCGCCCATGCCGCATAGCTTTCCTCAAATTCGCCGTCCGTCAACTGTGTCGTCTCTCCGGAGTCCAGGTCACGTACAAACAGATCGAAGATATATCCGCCGTTCTCACGCGTTCCTTGTTGGCGATGATAGAGAATCCGTTTTCCATCCGGTGAAAACTGCGAGTGCGCATCGTAGCCAGGGTGCTCGGTAATGCGGGTCAATGTGCCGGTTGCCTTTTCGAACAGGTGAACATCTGATTGTCCACCCTCACGGTAGGAGTTAAACACAATGTTTCGACCATCGGGCGAGTAGCTTGGAAGCCAGTCCCAGTTGGCGTGTGGTGCCACCTCTCTCAACTCACCGGTAGCTCGCTCGTACTCATAAATGTCAGTCTTGCCGTTGTCGGAGGCCTGAGCTACAACCATGAATCTGTTATCCGGAGAGAAGGGTCCTGAATTCTTTAAGATATGCGAGAGATTCGTTTTTTCGCCGGTTCCCAGATCCATCTCATAGACTTGGTACACCGTGTCGTTCTCGGCGGCACCTTCCAAACTGGCAGTCATGGCCAGGAGCTTTCCATCCGTAGAAGCACCCTGAACCTGGTACTCGTCATAGTCCGCCGTCGTAATCTGCTCGATGACACAACCGCTGGGATCCGTCAGCTTTGCGAAAGGACCGACGTCTGCCGCAGAACAGGAGACAAGCGACGGAAGAATCGCCGCAATCACCGGCTTGAAACAGCCAGCGCGTCGAATCAATAACGTTGATGCATTATTAGCTCTGATCAAGGCGGAATCTCCTTCGTGCCGTGTCGTAAAAAGCGCCCTCACGATGGTACGATTCTGGCTCATTCATCCACCTTTTGGCGTAGTCTTGAGCTGAAGCGGTTGCTATTCGCGACAAGGCGTTGATGGACGGGAACCCGGCCGGCCTTGTCTTCGTTGATATGCAGGAGGATTGGATCGTGAAACTCAGTCACTGTTTGCTGGTTGTCATTCTGAGCACCAGCTTCTCGCCCGGCGCGAACGCACAAGTCAAAGTCGATGTCATCAAAAATCCGTATAGCGGCGCGCGCAACTCACCGGAGCTATCGACCAATCCCGATTACATCCACGCCGCAGGGCTAGAACGGCTGATCGCTGAATGGGGCGGCGAACTGGTCCGCCCAATCCAGGACATACGCCTGAATGCGGAGCAGGAGCAGCAGTACGGCGAGTGGCACCGCATGGCGATGGCCAACGCGAATTTTGCCAATGCGGTCCGTGAAGAGCTGCAGGATGGCTTGATTACTATTGGTCTGGAAGCTAACTGCAACGACCTGCTCGGCATGCTATCCGGGCTTAAATACGACTCGGCTGGCAATACACAACGAGTTGGACTCATATTTATCGACGCGCATGGCGATTTCAATATTCCCGAAACCACCTTGTCCGGAATGCTTGGCGGCATGCCTGTGGCGATAGCGGCAGGACATGCACTCCACAACATCCGCAAGACGACTGGACTAGCGGAGCCCTTACCAATGAGCCACATTGTATGGGGCGGCGTTCGCGATCTGGACCCTCTCGAGGCGGAAAGATTTGCAGAGCACAACGTTCAACAGTTTTCAGTGCAGGATGTTCGTGAATTATCCGCCAACCTGAGGACGCGATTGAATGACCTCGCCGATCGTGTCGACGCGATCTATGTTCACATTGACATGGATGTCCTTGATCCGGACGAAGTACCCGGGCATGACCTGGCCGTAGCCGACGGGCCGAGCAGCAAAGATCTTGCAGCGGCAATATCGTTAATGTTCGAGAATCCCAAAACCGTTGCACTCGGTATTGCGTCAACGCCCTCTTTTGATCTCGATCCCGCCGGCGCAAGCCGGCAGGCAGCGCTCAATTTGATTGAAGGTGCTATCAACGGAGCACAGGCTCGTTAGCCGACATTAGTTCCCTGCACCTATTTTTTTCTCGAGTCTCTTTTCGGAAATATCATGTTGCTCTTCATCACCGCCGTCAGTGTCGTTCTCGTCGCATCCTTTCTGTGCTCAATCTTCGAGTCCGTCTTGCTGTCACTAACAAGACCGCAAATCGAAGTAATCGCAATAAACGATAAGCACACCGGCAACCTGCTGTCTCGTTTCAAGGATGACCTCGATGTACCCATCGCTGCAATCTTGATTCTGAACACAGCTGCACACACGATTGGCGCAGCAGTCGCCGGCGCAAGTTACTCCAACGTCTTCGACGCCAGCACACTTTGGCTGTTCTCGATCGTCTTCACGATCGCCGTGCTGTTTTTTACGGAAATTATCCCGAAGACTCTTGGCGTCAGTTACGCCCCACAACTGGCATCGCCAGTCGCGCACGGCATTCGCCTGCTCACAATTGTTTTGCGGCCTCTCGTTGCGCTGAGCGAGAAAATCTCGCGGTCGATCCGGCGCGACATCAATACCCCCGTAACCAGTGCCGAAGAGATTCGCCTGCTGGCAACTTTGGGTCGCAGCAAGGGAGCCGTCGGAGTTGATACAGCAGGAATGGTGGTCGGGGCGACACAACTCAGGCATCTGGATGCGCATGACATCCTGCTGCCACGCGAAAATGTGCACTTCCTATCCGGCGAAATGAAACGTGATGAAGCAATCGAATACATTCGGCAAGCCAGGCACAGTCGCTTCCCCTTCACGCCGACTCGTTACATTAGGGATGTATCCGGCGTTGTTCTTGCGAAAGACCTGCTGTACTGGCTTTTGCAGAATAACGACGACGTCATCGATTGGGACAGCCTGACGAAAGAAGCACTGATCGTTCCACCGAGCATTCCGCTGTTACAGCTGTTACGCACGTTTCAGGACAGGCGCCGTCACCTGGCGGTTATCGTCGATGAGTACGGCACCGTGGAAGGCATCGCAACGCTGGAAGACGTACTCGAAGAAATCGTGGGAGACATTTTCGATGAGAGCGATCTGCCAATGCGCGAACTCCATGAGCTCGCCGATGGATCGTACGTCGTTCGCGCGAACATTGACCTGCGAAAGCTGAGCGCCAGACTCGATGCTCCCTGGGACCCGGATACCCCCGCATCCACGATAGGCGGGTTCGTCACCGAAGAACTCGAGCGAATACCGACGCCGGGCGACGTTGTCGACTGGAAAGAATATCAAGTCGAGGTGATTCGAGCCGATAGCCGTCGCGCAAAGCTGCTTCGCATACGAAAAACAGTGACCAAGACGACATTGTGAGTCCGCATGACGAAATCATTACATTTTCCTAATGTAAATTGTCCCGCAATATGCTTCTTTATCGATTCTGTGTGTCGTCGAGCCTGCATTTGAAAGAGACCCTGTCTATATTCATTCTGACAATACTGCTGGGCTGTGGCGGCGGCGGTGGGTCAGGACAAGTAGCGCCACCGAGCAGCGCGGGCTGTGGCCCGTACCCGTCTGAATCAACCTCGCCCTATGTACTCCCATACGAGTCTGGGACGTCCAGCTTTGTCAGCCAGGGCAATTGCACCAATGGATCTCACCGGACCGGAACGCCGGACCAGTACGCGTACGACTTCTTGATGCCTATCGGCACATTGATCATTGCATCACGTGCCGGAACAGTATCGCGAGTACTCGATACTTTCGCTGACAATACCGGCCAGCCGGGCGAGGAAAACGTGGTTGGAATAACCCATGCGGATGGATCGGTGGCGCTCTACTTTCACCTTGCCCAGAATGGCGCCATGGTGTCGTTACAGCAGGCCGTAGATGTCGGCGACACAATTGCATTAAGCGGCAACTCCGGCAACAGCACTGAACCACATCTGCATTTTGTCGTTACCGGTCCTCCCGGCACCGGGGGCGTAGGAACCGTACCTGTTACGTTCAACAACACCGACCCGCATGCGAACGGCCTGCAATCAGGTCGCTCTTATGCAGCGCGTTGATTTCCGCACCCGACCCGACAGACATTGTGAGTTGTAGGTAAATGCGCGCTACTATTGCTTGGCAGATTCGGCCAGCAAAGGTTTAACGAGGGCTCAGAACATGATCAGCAATACGTTTCTTCTGGACGGCTGGCTCGTAGATGTGTCCAGCGGACTGCTGTCTCGCGGCAGCACCGTAGCACGACTTGAGCCGCAGGTGATGAAAGTACTGGTCCATCTTGCGGAGCAACCTGGAACTGTCGTCCCACGTGAAGAGTTTCTGGATAAACTCTGGGGCAAGTCGTTTGTCGGTGATTCCGCACTGACCCGCTGCATTTACGAGATCCGGCAGGCATTTGGTGACAATCCCCGAAAACCGAAGATTATAGAGACCGTTCCCAAGGTAGGCTTTCGACTCCTTGTGCAACCGCTTACACAAAGCGAAAGAAAAAGTAACAAATACCCTGCATTGCTCTGGGCGACAGCCGCGTCACTGGTGCTGATTGCACTGGTGTTACCAGGCCAAAGAAGCAATCTGGAAAGCCGCGAAATAGCCATTGCTCAATCTCCGGCGGTCCAAACCTACTACAAAGCGCTGGCATACCTCGAAGTGCCAACGCGCATGTCGAATCAGAATGCGATCGCTATGTTCGACAGGGCCATTCGACTGGACCCCCGGTTGGGTCTTGCACACGCGGGACTGGCCAACGCGATCAGTCAGGAGCAGCTTTATTGGGGCGGCGATCAGGTCGACGTCGCCTTTACAGCGGCAACGACTGCATTGCGACTGGCGCCGGATGCGCCGCAGTCGCATATTGCATCTGGACTGGTGCAAAGAGCGCGAGGTGATTTTTCTGCCGCTCTGGCGTCTTTTGCCACGGCGATTCGGCTGGAGCCGGATAACGTTGATGCGATTTACAACTCGGCCGACATATACCGTCAGCGCTTGGAGTTTGGCAGGGCAACCGACCACTACCTCACCGTACTGCGAATCGCACCAGATCACGCGAGTGCAATGAAGCGCCTCGGATTTCTGTACATACGAACGGGTGATCTGTTTAACGCCAGGAAATGGATCGAGCGTGTAATCGACGACACACCAATGGATGGTTACGCAAACATCCAGTTGGCGACGCTGGAGTTGGTGGCGGGAAATACCGAAGCGGCTTTGGCCATCTGTGAGCAGGTGCTTGGTCTCTATCCGGCACAGAAAGCGTGTCTGCACATTTTAGGTGATGGCAATCTAAGGCTTGGCAATTACGACGAGGCGTTGAGCTGGTTCAACTACGAGATCGAATCGCACGAGGAAAGCTCCTACGCGCAACTCGGTGTTGCCCAGGTTTTTTTGGCGACGGATCAGGGTCGCAAAGGTCTGGCAATCGTTGATGATTTGCTGGACGAGTATTACGCACGTGCGAGCGTCGGCGACCCTGACTGGAACGAGTATTGGGTGATAGCCGCGTGTCTCACTTTGAAGGGTGATGCAGACAGCGCGCTGCAATGGCTCGACAACGCCGCCGCAGCCGGCCGGCGCTTTCCGTTGTGGGATGCCGGTGACTCTGCGTTCAAAGCGTTGCACGGCGACCAGCGATTCAACCGATATGTGGCGAAAACAATGCCTGATGACAATGGGCCCGTTTAGAAATCAGGTCTCGTCGCCATTGAGTACGCCATCCATATCCCGATCAATGGCGATTCGCGGACCGGAGCCCCACGGCACGCACATGATCGTAATGCGGTCGGCCTGAGCTGATAAGAGCGCTTCCAGCTCGACTCGCGTCAGGCTTGCTTCGCTTGCCCGGTCTGGCGAAAACAAGCCCGCGCCATCGAAAGACCAACTCCTCGCGACGCCGCTAACGACGCCTTGTGCTACCAGGTCGCACTCCGGAATCGGTGCGGAAACCTCCGCCCGGTCTATCAGCAGGTCGAGCCTGCCCGACGTTGCGGACAGGTTGCTCGATGTTAACGTTATCGCCTGGCCCGTCACTGCGGCTGATTCAGTTGGAAAACCGTACAGGAATGCACGTATAGCCAACAGGTCCGCCGCTGGCATACCAAGGTCTGCAACGATGAAGTTCGAACTCGTAGCACCGTTGTGATTGAAGGCGAAACCGCGAATTTGAGGACCCGTTGCTGTCGGGGACTGAAACCCAAAGCCGAACATGCCGACCTTTTGATACTGGTCGCGGAAATGCGGAATCTTAAAGTTCTTCTCGCCAGTTTGAGAATTGTTCGAACTCAAACCCTTGGTGCCATAAAGGCCATTGGCCGGGTCAAGTGTATGGCACTGGGCACATACCTCGAGCTGCCCCGTCTGCACTCGAACGATGCCTTGTTGGAACAAGCGCTCGCCATCGATTTCGATTCCTCGGAGTTGATTGTCAAGCGCACGCACCGGGTTGGGCGGATACGTAATACCCATCGCGAAATCGGTAAACTTCTGCATGTCCTCGTCACTGATTTTCTTGCCTAACGCACCGAAGGCATCGAATGCATCGTTGAACTCTTTAAACGCAGCTTCCTCAAGCGTTTCGCCAGCCACCCGGCTGGAGCCACTTCGGTCGCCGCGCCAATGCATCGGCCCGTGCCCGCGTAGCCCGCGCATAGACTGCGTCGCCATTGGTCCCTTCATCGGGTGAAAAGTCTGCGGATTGCCCGGCGGTGAAATATTGATAAAGACATTGCTGATCGCTGATACCGAACCATCCGGTTCACCCACATCCCATGCGAGACCGTCCGTATCACCAAATATGTGACAGCTTGCACACGAATCATTGCCATTGCCTGACGTCGATCTTGCGTCATAGAGAAACACCCGGCCGTCCCGGACCGCCGCTGGCTCCGGATTAAACATCAGGTCATGGGAAAGCTCCTGCCGCGTCGACAAATCGATCGTCGAAATTCCGTTGTCGAACCGCGTCAATACGTATGCCCGGTCGTTGTTGTTATCGATAACCACACCACTCGGACCGCCACCCGTCAGCTCAATCTGGTTTTGAGAACTGTTTGAGAATGAGTCGTCGTGCACTTCGGCAGTCGCGTACAAGACAAGCTTTGACGAACCGAACGCGGCTACCGCAAGCAACGTGCCATCGGCGCTAACATCCATGCCGAGCGGCGTAGAAACACTCAGGTCGCGATCCTGCTGCGAGCCGTTGAGCAGCGAATAATCGATGTGTTTGTTGAGTATTCTCGGCTGAACATTCCCGCCGCGAATGACGCTGACTCTTTGATCGACCACATGGCCCCGCAACGTCGTATTCGCGCGTGTGGCCAGGCCAGAGAACCGAATGTGATTGCGTGCCTGCAAGTTCGAGACGTAAAGCGTGTCATCGACCGGATTCACCGCGATATTGAACAGCGTCGTGCCCACGCCCGAGTAGCGTGATTGTTCAGTCAGCGCAACCGCATCGATCTCGAAGATGTCATAGTCGGGGAGTTGAAACGGTACGCTCCGATTCCACGTCTGCCCCAACTCGTCGACCCAGTCTTGTCCGTTGAATCGCACGATGATCCCGGTGTCAGGTTGCGCGATGCCGTCAGCACTCGTAGTGGGCGCTGCTTTCTGAATACTTCGCGGCGGGATTGATGTCGTTTGGTTGCCGGACAGGAAAATACCTGCAAAAACTCTCAGACCGTCGGACGATACCGCGAGCGGTCGCGGTCGATCGCCGAAGAGCGTCAATATCTGCAGCGCCTGCCCGCCCGGTGTATCGCTTAGCGCCGTGCTATCGAACACCCAGACATCAGCGCGGCCGATCCCGGGCGTATTGAAAGCGGGGTCAACCGGACTATTCTGGCCACGATGCGCAGTAGAAATGAATGCGCGTTCCCTCTGGGCGCCGGCAAAAACGATATCCCGAGGCTCATCGCCAACCCAGAGAGTTTGTACTACATGCGGCGTGGCGGCATCGACGTCCACGACACTGACGCTATCGGACAAATGGTTCACGACCCACACTCGACCAAGCGGATCTTCCGCCACTGCGACCGGATCAATGCCCACCGGCACTGAAGCGAGATGCGTCAGCGATGCGCCAACGGAGAAAATCTCCAGCCTGCCGTCCGGTGTATTCGTCGCAAACAGTTTCGAACCGTCACCAGACAAGGCAATTGGGCGGACCTGTCCCGACTCAAAATTTACGTAGGTCTGTGGCCCAACGACCGGTCGCGGGCCTGGCAACGAGGTACCGAGTGTCGGCGCCGGGCCAGGTTGAGTTGGTACCGGCCCGGGCGCAGGCGTTGAGCCACCGCCCCCACAACCGATCAAACAGGTGGCAAGCAAACCCACCAATACCTGCTTTGGTTTTCCAGAACAGATCGCTGTCACGTTGTTTTGCCCAGGTCGTAAGAGTGAATCATCGCAACAGCTTACCGCGCCGTCGTGTGAGACACATTGCCAACAGCATAAAGGCTGCAGCCCAGCTTACAGAGCCACCGCCGCCGCCAGAAGGAGCTGGCGTTGGTGGTGGAGGCGGTGGCGGTGGCGCGACTTCGTCTTCAAGCTCAATCTTGCGGACACCGGTCTGGTCCGTCACGTAGAGAACCCCGCCGGTCGCATCGGTTGTAATCCCGTTCGGCCCGTTGAAGGATGCGACGGAGTAGGAACCGTCGGCGGAGCCTGCTGCGCCTGTACCGATCGTAACGACGAGGTTGCCGGCATTCGCGCCAGTTAACTCGAAGCCATAGATTTGATTGGCACCGAAAGATGTCGCGTACAGTCGATCGCCCGCAATCGTTACGTGGCCTCCCTGCGGCGTAATAGTCGCGAAACCCGAGATAGCGCCCGCCGCTGTAATTCGAAAAATGCGCCCGTCCCGCCAGTTGATCGCGTAGAAATCACCACTCGGCGCGCGCGTAATTCCATTAGGACAATCGAGCTGTGCTGAATTGACGAATGTAGATATCGCACCGTTTATGTCGACCTGAACAATCCGGTTTTCAAGGCAACTATTGACGAACAAGTTGTCCGAATCGTCGATAGCGATCCCAACCGGGCCGTCGATGACACCGGGCAGCGAGGTAACAATGCCACTGGGATCAATCCTGCTTATTGAGTCGCCGCCAAAGTTCGATTGGTACAGGTTGTCCTGCGAATCGAAATCGTTGCCGGACGCAATATTGATGTCGGTTGCGAAAATGATCGGATTGAATGCTCCGGTTGGCGATATTTTCCACACGAATTCAGAACCCGTAACCGCATTGATATCGCCATAGTTCGCGGCGTAGATGTCGCCGACGCTGTCCAGCGTGACGCCACCGTTGGTCGCGCCAACATAGACAGTAGTGACCTCGCCCGCCACGGCGTTACCGGACAGACCGATACAAGCCAGGAATGTCCAGATTGCTGGTTTTCGATTCATTACACGCGCCTCCAGGGTTAATGCTGGCATCGAAACGCTGACGACGCCGAAATAGCACCTGCAGACTGTATTGGCGGTGCGTTCATCACCGCATGATGAAAACCTGATTTATCTGTCATGGGATCTTATGGATGATGCGACCGAGCAGCGGGTTATCGGGATCAAGCTCAACACGCAGGACAATCCAAACGCTGCTTCGGCTACGGGCTCGGCCGTCAATGCCGCCCTCAATTCTCCATTAGCGATGGTCATGACAGACTCACAGCTCCGTCATGTCAGCTTAAGTAACTGATTTTATTGAGGTAACAGAAAGGTCACATTTTGGTCAGCGGATGGTCATGCCATTTCGACGGACTCCCGGCAGGATGCACCGCACCTGGCAGCAGCACGCTGCTTTCTAGCAACGCAAACAACAGGAGAACCTGAAATGACTGACACAACAACCGAGCTTTTGAATGGAGTAAATGTAGAGGCACTGCTGGGCGCTCGCGCAGCACTGACCGAGGTGCCTGCGGCCGCAAGTTTCAAGTGGCGTGCCGAGAGTGAATGGAAAAGCGGCACCCATACAGAGTCCCGCATCAATGGATTCTTTGGACTCGGCGAAGAACAGCGCCACGTACGTGAATTCTGTTTCGACTCGGATCATCCCGAGATTTTCGCATCCGAGGACAACGGCCCGACGCCTGTGGAGTTCGTTCTTGTCGGCCTTGCTGGCTGCCTGACGGCGGGCATCGCATCTGTCGCGGCGAACCGTGGCGTCAAGCTGCGCTCAGCAACTGCAACGATCGAAGCCGACATGGATATTCAAGGCATCCTCGGCATCGATTCTGATGTTCGCAACGGTTTCAATGGCATTACTGTCAACTACGCGATCGACGCCGACGCATCTGAAGACGACATCGCGGCCATCGTTGCGCAATCGCAAAAGCGATCGGCTGTATTCGACATCATCACTAACCCGACCAACGTTACCGTTCGAGTCAACCAGTGAGCCACGAAATTCGCCAAACCTGCCGCACGGCTGGTGCCGTTGACGTTGTCGTCATCGGTGCCGGTCATGCCGGCCTTGCGATCAGCCACCTGCTGCGAGCGCGTGGCGTCGATCATGTCGTTCTCGAGCGTGGCGAGGTTGCAAACTCATGGCGTCATGAACGCTGGGATTCACTTCACTTGCTGACGCCCAACTGGCAAACACGGTTGCCTGGGCGATCGTATGACGGCAATGACCCGGATGGCTTCATGTCGGTCGCCGAGCTAATAGGCTTTCTCGACGACTATGCGGCGGAGTCCGACGCACCGGTCATCACCGGAACCGAAGTCACATCTGTGCGCCGCGAAGGCGGTCGCTATTTAGTGACCTGCAATCACGGCACCTGGCGCGCGCAATCCGTTGTGCTGGCAACGGGCGCCTGTAACGCGCCGTCAGTGCCGCGAGTCGCGGCTGACCTGCCCGCAAGTGTCAAGCAACTGACAGCGTTTGACTATCGCTCCCCTGAAAGCGTACCGGCTGGCGGAGCGCTCATCGTCGGCGCGTCGGCCACGGGCCTGCAACTTGCGGATGAACTGCTTAAGGACGGCCGCGACGTAACGCTGGCTGCAGGCGAGCACGTACGGTTGCCACGTCAGTACCGCGGCAAGGACATTTTCTATTGGCTGACACAGAGCGGGATACACGACCAGCGCTACGACGAGATCGAGGATCTTTCTCGCGGCCGCCAGTTGCCGTCACCGCAACTCGTGGGGTCCGCCAATGTACCGCTGCTCGACCTGAATTACCTCCGGGATCAGGGCGCACAAATCGCTGGTCGCCTCATGCGCGTGAGTGACGGCACAGCACAATTCTCCGGTTCGCTCGGCAACGTGTGTGCACTCGCGGACCTCAAGATGCAGCGCTTGCTGAAGACGATCGACGAGACGGCCGATGCCGAACGCGCACCGCGTGCAGAGGCTTTCCCGCCGACGAACGTCGATAACAATCCTCTGCTGAACCTGAACTTTGAAAAGAACAACATTCGCAGCGTTATCTGGGCGACTGGTTTTCGCCCGAATTATGGCTGGCTCGATGTGCCGGTTCTGGACCACAAAGGTCGCCTGCGTCACGACGGCGGCATCGTCGATGCACCTGGCTTGTATGCGCTCGGTCTGCCGCTGCTACGACGCCGCAAATCCAGTTTCATTTTCGGCATCGAAGACGACGCGCGTGACATTGCCGAGCACCTTATCGCCTACCTGAAAATGCCCCTGAGGAAAGCATCATGACATTCATTAATACCGTACGCCCTGACGACGCATGCAACGAAGTTCGTGAAATGTACGAACGCCAGCAGGACTTCTGGGGGTACGTACCCAACTACGCCAAGACGTTCAGTCATCGGCCCGAGGTGCTGGCGCGATGGGGCCGTCTGCTCGCCGAACTACGTCGGCCCGCTGATGATCGACGCTTCGAACTGGTGACGTTCGCTGCCGCCCACGCGCTGAAGAACAGTGCCTGCTCACTCGCACATGGCAAGGAACTTGCTCTTATCATCGGCGAAGACAGCGTGGTCGCTATCGCAGAAGGGCGTGAGGAAAGCGTATTGCCTGCCGATGAGGTCGCCATTGTTCGCTATGCGCGGCAGATCGCGCGCGACCCGAGGCGCGTTACCTGCGGACAGATCGATTCACTAAAGATGCACCACAACCTGGATGACGCGGACATTTTCGATATCGCGGCGATTGTGGCCGGACGCTGTTTTCTGACCCGATTGCTCGATGGACTCGGCTGTGAGGCAGATGCGGCATTTCTTTCGCTGGATAAAAACTTGCGGGACGCATTGAGCGTCGGCCGACCAATCTGCCAGCGACCACTCGAATTCCTGCCCGCGAAAGACGCGGCGTGACAACGCTTAGATAACTGGAGAAACAACAATGATGTACTCAAGCATTCTGGAGACGATCGGCAATACACCGCTCGTAAAACTAAACAAGCTCGCGCCAGATGGTGTCAATGTCTGGGTCAAGGTTGAGGCGTTCAACCCAATGGGCTCAGTCAAGGACCGCATGGCCCTGGCGATGGTCGAGGACGCCGAGGCACGCGGCACACTGCAGCCGGGCCAGACAATCGTTGAGGCTACCAGCGGCAACACGGGTATCGGCCTCGCCATGGTCTGCGCACAAAAGGGCTACCCGCTGGTGGTAACGATGGCGGAAAGTTTTAGCGTCGAGCGTCGCAGGCTGCTGCGCTTCCTCGGAGCAAAAGTTGTGCTGACACCTGCCGCAGAGAAGGGTACTGGCATGATGAAAAAGGCCGAGGAGCTTGCTGAAACACACGGCTGGTTTCTGACGCGCCAGTTCGAGAACCGCGCAAACTCGGATGTCCACTACTGGTCCACCGCACAAGAAATCCTTGAGGACTTTGGAGATGAACAGATTCACTCCTGGGTATCGGGTTTTGGTACCGGCGGAACGCTGCTCGGTGTATCGCGCGCGATGCGCGAGGCAAGCCCGGAAACCCGAATCGTTGCTGCAGAGCCAGACAACTCACCGATTCTGGGAAAGGGTATTCCTCAACCGAGAGACAGCCAGGGCAAACCGCAGGGCAGCCACCCGCATTTTCGGCCACACCTGATGCAGGGCTGGAGCCCGGACTTTGTCTCGGACCTGACGCAGGCAGCTATCGACGATGGCATGATCGACGAAGTGGTACCCGTCAACGGTGACCAGGCGATGGCGCTGTCACAAGCGCTTGCCCGGCAAGAGGGAATTTTTGTCGGCACCTCGTCCGGTGCCACGCTGGTCGCAGCACTCGAAGTCGCGAAGAACGCCCCGCAAGGCGCGAACATCGTCGCAATGTTGCCAGATACCGGCGAACGCTACCTGTCGACACCATTGTTTGCGGATATCAATGAAGACATGAACGACGACGAGATCGCCATTTCGACTTCGACCCCAGGTTACCGCTTCGATGTTCAGGCACCTGCAACACCGGCGGCAATGCCGATCGAAGTCGACGCGGACGCAGCCCGATTTATCGATGACGTTGTCGCCGCGGAGCCGGTTGTCATGTTTGCACTAGAGTGGTGTGAATTCTGCTGGACGCTGCGCAAGCTGTTTGATGCGCTCGGGGTAGCCTACAAGAGTGTCGATATCGATTCAGTCGAATATCAGGACAACGAACGTGGTGTGAAAATTCGACAGGCTCTGGGGGAGCGTGTCGGGGCACCAACAATGCCGCAAGTGTTTGTCGGTGGCGATCACATGGGCGGTTGCACCGAGATAATTGACGCTTTCGAAAGTGGCGATCTACTCAAGCGATTCGAGCAACTTGATATCAAGTACGACGAAACCGAATCGCTTGATGCCTGGTCGCTGCTGCCACAATGGCTGCATCCGCGGCGGTCGGCCTGAACATATGAACAAGCAAGTGGGCACTCAGGCAAGAGTGCCCACTAATTGCGTTCGTATTTGGCCAGGTACTGCTGATGCTTCTCTTCGGCGTAGTAGAAAGGAGACGCGCCTGCAATCTCTGTCGTAACACGATCCTGACCTGCTGGTGACAGCTGCTCTTCATAACGTGTTCGCGATGCCTGCGCTTGCATGAGCTGTGCATTGCTCGACGCAATGATAAACGAGCGATATTGTGAACCTATATCGTAGCCTTGCCGAAAACCCTGCGTGGGATTGTGCCCTTCCCAGAAAACCTTCAGCAGTTCCTCATAGCTGACAATATCCGGATCGAAAACGACAAGTACGACCTCCGCATGACCGGTACCTCCACTACACACCTCTTTGTAAGTCGGATGCTCCAGGCTGCCGCCCGCGTAACCGACGGCCGTGGTATGGACGCCCTGGATCTGCCAGAAGCGCTTCTCAACACCCCAGAAGCAGCCCATACCAAATACGGCAGTCTCTAGCCCGGCGGGAAATGGTGGTTCCAGTTTCGTTCCAATCACAAAGTGGCTTTCCGGAACGGGCATCGGAATGCGCCGTTGCCGCGATTCTGGCGCAACCGCGTTCATGATGAACCTCCGCTAGCTCGTTCTACACGATCGGAGTCGTCGTCATCCGCTGGTGCGAAGTCCAGTGATGCAGAGTTGATGCAATAACGACTTCCGCTCGGCTTCGGTCCGTCAGGGAATACATGACCGAGGTGCGCATCGCAATTGGCACACAGAACTTCCTCACGGCGCATCCCGTGACTCTCGTCCAGCTGTGTACGCACCTTGTCTCCGGCCAGTGGCAGCCAAAAACTCGGCCAGCCGGAACCGGAGTCGTATTTCGTCGTGGAACGAAACAATGCGCTCTGGCACACGACGCAGGAGTACGTGCCATCGTCTTTGCAGTCGACATGTTCACCCGAGAAGGCAGGTTCGGTACCCTTTTCCTGGGTAACACGATACTGCTCTGCTGTGAGACGTGATCGCAGATCCTCTTGGCTAAATTTTTCGTGTGTCGTCGTCATTGCTGTTACTCCTTACAAAGCGGTCCACTGAAATTGCTTCCCGCTAATTACTGTTCAAGCTTGGATATGCCTCCGTATACACCCAGTCAGCCGCCTTGGCTGGCACATGACAGCCGAGACAATCGTTCTCGTAGTTAGAGGCGACATTCGTTCCTTTGTCGTCAGGCTTGTAAAGAGCCCAACCCCAGCCATCACCCCAGATCGGGTTACTTTCAAAACGCCCTTGCTCGTCTTTGATCATTACGAACCATTGCTTGAGCCCATCGGTTGCGAAGCTAACGTTCGTACCGGTGGTGTAATTACCCGCTTCGGATGCCCGTAGTTCCTTGACGATAGTAGCGCCATCGGGAAACTTGCCGGTGGCGCGATAGGCCTCGACACTTTCCTTCTCTGTGTACACATCATGGAAGCCGCTCGCACCTCCTTCCGGCACGAACCAGGACCCGAGGTGCACCATGGAAGTACGAAACCCGCTCGGGAAACTGATGTTCCCCTGCGCATCGACGTAAGGTGAAAAGGCCTCGTCTTCAGCGCTTGCGGATAACGACAATCCCGCGAGTACCAGTACTGCCGATGCGGCACCGATTCCTAATTGTCGGATTCGGCTCATGATCACTTCTCCTCAGACAAGTCTGTCCGCTTGCCGCCAGTCCCGTCTTCGTCAGCTGCTTTGCCGGCACGAAGGACTGGATAGTATTGGGTGAACACCCAGTCATCTGCAGCGGCACCCGCGTGACAGCCATTGCAGGACGCTGCCGGAAACGGCTTGGCCTCTGCAGCAAGCGTCTTGTGGTCCGGCGTTGAGAAACTGTAGTACGCCCAGTTGCCCGGCTCATCCGGAAAATGTTTCTTGCTCTTGATCGTAGCTTCGAGACCAATAAAGTCGCCCTGGAAGTAACCGTTGCCGCTTACAGCGGCTTTCGTTCCAACGCTGACCAGCTCTTTCATGAGAATAGTGCCTTCACGAAATTCTCCGGTCTTCTTCCAGTGAGCCCAGCTCTCCGGATCAATATAAACATTGTGGTGCTCTGGAAAAGCAGCCTTGCCGTCGTTCATGTCGTTTGGCGTAACTGGCGTACCGACGTACACCCATTCGCGAAACCCGGTCGGACGTTCCAGCTGGCCATCGGTAATCGTGAAATACTCGTCCGCGACGGCATTCACCGCAACGACTGATAGAATTAGCCCGGCAACAGCCGTGGAAACTGTCGATAATGTGCTTATGCTCTTAAACATTCTGATTCTCCCATTTGTTCATAGCGCACGACTTGCTGCGCGATTTGTGATGCGACGAATCATAGGAGACAACACCTTGTATTCCGGTATCCCGGGAAATCAATCGAGTGCCTGAGCGACTCAATCAGGAGCCGAACTTTGACGTGCTCGGGGACATCCTTGAGACCCTGCGCTTTCGTGGCTCCGTGTTCTTTCGCTCGGATCTCGCGGCACCGTGGGGTATATCCCTGACGGACATGGGTATCCCTCGGTTCCACATCATGTTGTCGGGAGAGTGTTTCGTTGGCTCGGACGCGCAGCAGCCCGTGAAGGCTGAAGAGACGGACATCATCATGTTGCCGACCGGTAACTCCCACTGGATAGCGGACATGCCGGACCGTGAGCTGATTCCCAGCACGCAGGCTGGCGAAGCCTGTGAGCTGGGAAATCCGCTTTTTCAGGAAGGAGAGATAACGAATCGGCTCATGTGCGGCATGGTGCACTATGATCAGGGCGCATCGCACCCGATACTCGATGCACTGCCGGAGATGATGCATTTTTCTATGCTGGCGTCGAACGGCCCCATCTGGTCAGTCGTCAACCTGATCGACATAGAGATGCAAGGTAACCGGGATCGTGGCAGCCGCATCGCAGACCGACTCACTGAAGTCCTGTTCTTACAACTCCTGAATCATTTCGTGCGTGAGAATGAGGGCGCAACGGGATTTCTTGCAGCATTGCGGGATCGGCGTGTCTATCGTGCTCTCACGTTGATTCACCAGGAACCTGAATTCAACTGGTCGCTCACATCACTGGGCGAGCGTGTTGGCATGTCCAAAGCAACCCTGGTGCGACGCTTTCAGGATGTGGTTGGCGTCTCCCCGATGAGCTACATCTCGGATTGGCGCATCATGAAAGCGCATAGCCTGGTTAAGTACACGGCGACACCGTTCGAGCACATTGCAGATGCAACTGGCTTCGCGTCAGCACGAACACTCAGCAGGGCTTTCCAGCGCCACTACGGTTGCACGCCCAGTGAACTGAGGCGATCCCAAAATGACGCCTGAGATTCAGGACATTACAAAGAGCAAAAATCGGCGTTTTTGAGTTATATTGGCCGGCCTTCGGTTCGCTGCTCTCACAGGACTCTTCATGAAGCGCATTGCTCTTGGTCTCGCCCTCCTGCTCCTTTACGCCTGTTCGCAGGACCCACAGGAATCGACAAACAACAACGTCGACGCCACTGAACAGGAACAGACAGATGGCTGGGTACATGGTGCGATGGCGACCGCCGCCAATCCACACGCGGTCGCAGCCGCTACTGAAATGCTTGAAAAAGGCGGACACGCCGTTGACGCAGCAATAGCAGCACACGCGGTACTCGGCCTGGTCGAGCCACAAAGTTCCGGCCTCGGTGGCGGGGCATTCCTGCTTGTGTACGAACGCGAAACCGGAGATCTCGACTTCTACGATGGCCGTGAGGTCGCGGCGGCGGGCGCAACAGTCGACATGTTCATGCGTGACGGACAAGTAATGAGTTTTGTCGAAGCATGGCAGAGCGGCAAATCAGTTGGCGTGCCCGGTGCCGTCGCTCTGTACCAGTACTCGCATGAGCAACACGGAAGATTGCCGTGGGCAGATCTGTTTGCACCCGCAATTCGGCTTGCGACGGATGGCTTCGAAGTCTCACCACGACTTGCCAAGTACCTGCCGATGATGGAGGAACGCAGCCGGCTGGCGAAGAACCCGGATACTGCTGCGTACTTCTATCCAGGCGGCAAAGCATTGCAGGTCGGTGACCTTCTGAAAAATCCGGACTATGCTGAGACGCTGTCCCGAATCGCTACCGAAGGCATCAGTGCGTTCTATACCGGTGAAGTGGCGGAATCTATCGCCGCGTCGGCACAGGCAGAGCCGAATGGCGGCACCCTGACAGCCGCGGACATGGAGGCCTACACCGTCTCTGCACGACCCGTCATTTGCGGCGCGTTCCGCGACCTGAATATTTGCACGACATCACCACCGTCATCGGGCGGCGCCCAGATCATGATTGCAGCACTGTACGACCACCTGTCAGCAGATGCTGCCGGACCCATGGACAAGATCAGCGCATTCGTTGACGCACAAAGACTCGCTTACGCGGACCGCGATCATTACTTTGGCGATCCCGATGAGATCGACATCCCGCTTGACGACCTCCTGAACCCGGAATACATCCGGCATCGTGCGACCGAACGAATCGCACCGGCCGCAGTGCCAACACCCGGTGACCCGGTGATGGTCCTGCATGGAGAACCAACCGCGAACCGCTGGAGTCCGGACACGACGGAGGAAGCAGCGGGTACAACACATCTGTCAATCATCGACGCAGATGGTAATGCGATATCCATGACCGCGACGATCGAAGGCTTTTTCGGTTCACAACGCTGGGCCTCTGGCTTCCTCCTCAACAATGAGATGACTGATTTCGCCCGCGAAGTCCCCGCAGATGGCAGTCGACCGGCAAACGCCGTTGCGCCTGGTCGCCGGCCACGCTCGTCCATGTCGCCCAGTATGGTTTTTGATGCGAACGGTGACTTGATGATGGTGACCGGTTCTCCGGGAGGCAACTCCATCCCGGCCTATGTTGCGAAGACCATCGTTGGCGTTCTGGACTGGGGCATGTCTGCCCAGGAAGCAGTTGATCATCCGAACATCATCGCTCGCGGCGAAAACGTCCGCGTTGAGATTTCGGTTGATCCGGGGCAGGCCATTGCGTCCGACCTCAAGGAAAAGGGCTACAACGTGCAGGAGCGTGACGGAGAAAACTCCGGGCTGCATATTATCGTGGTTGGTCCTGATGGGCTGGATGGCGCCGCTGACAAACGTCGCGAAGGTGTCGTGCGTACCGTGCAAAAGGGTCAATAGGCACGCAGTACCTGCCAAGAGTTTTGTGCGCGTCGTGGGTTACGACGTAAGCGTCGACAAGCGTTGCACATGCTGCCCCAGCCACTTGATTGCCTGTTCGGTCTTATCCGTCCATGGATGGCCGTAGCTCAGACGAACAAAATTTCGATAGCAGGCGCATGGTGAGAAAATATGTCCAGGCGCGATGCTGATGCCCGCTTTTATTGCGTCGTCGAAAAGCTGTTCAGCATCGACATTCTTCGGCAGCTCCAGCCACAAGACTGATCCGCCAACAGGCTTTGATGTTCTTGTGGATTTCGGAAAGTGTTCGGCAACGACCGCCAGCATGCGTTCCGAATTTTGTTTCAGTACCGGCCGCAGCGACTTCACGTGTCGACTGTAGTCACCGGATGCCATAAATTCCGAGAGCGTCATTTGTTGCAACAATCCTGAGGAACACGAGAAAGCGCGTTTGAGTCGGGCGACCTCATCCGTGTCCTTCTGCGACACAATCCATCCGATGCGATAGCCGGGACTCGCGGTCTTCGAAAATGATCCGCACGTCAGTATGCGGGCTTTGCTGCCGAGAAACTGCGCAGGAACTGGTCGCGTACCGTCGAACAACAAGTCACCATAGACATCGTCTTCCACCATAGCGACATCGTATTTTTCAAGCATCTTCACGAGTTTCACGCGATCATCAGGCGGCAACGTAACACCAAGCGGATTACCCAGCGTTGTCGAGAACATGCAGGCCTTTACTGCGTGCTTTTGCAGCGTTTGTTCCAGCGCCGACAATGTAACGCCGTCTTCCGGGCAGGTCTCTACTTCGACGGCCAGCATGCCAAGACTATCGATTAGTTCGAGCAGGCCGTGGTAAGTCGGTGTTTCGACAGCGACGATGTCACCGCGGGATGCGACAGCAGACAGTGCCAGTAGCAGTGCCTCCTGGCCACCGTTGGTGATACAGATTTCATCGGGCTCGACATTCACACCGATAGTGTCGAGATAATGATAGGCGATTTGCCGTCGCAGCCCTGCCTCACCCAATGTTGACGCATAGCCGATACTGCGATCCTCCGCCCTCGCCATGACTCGCTTCATTGTGCGATGAAGTGTCTTGGCTGCCGGCTTTGCCATGGAAGGATTGGCGATACCGAGCGGCACCAGGTCCGGATTGTTGATGCCATCGTAAACCCGTTCCATCAGTGATCGACAGCGCAGCGGTTCGGGATCGACACTCAGCGGGCGGGCGGGACGCACGATTGGATTCGCGGCGCGATGGCGAACGTAGTAGCCGGACTGTGGCCGTGATTCGACCCGCCGCTGCCGTTCGAGCTCAATGTAGGCCTGGCGGACAGTCGGAATACTGACACCAGCGGAATTGCTCATTTTTCGCAGTGACGGCAATCGGTCGCCCGGTGAAAGTGTACCTGTTTTGATATTTTCAGCAATTAAATCAACTACTTGCTGGTACAAGAACGTATCGCTTTGCTTGTTGATGTTCAGCATATCTGTATAGGTCGTATTTTTGAAAAACTGTATCTGTTATATCACCAGCGATTCCGTAGAGTCAATCTTCAGCTCGATATGACCAAAGGAGACCGACATGCACACATGCCAGCAAGACAAACGACAATTCCGCACTGCGCGCTTCAACGTGCCTGTCAGTCACCGCTCCATGGTAAGACGCCTGCTCGATCAAATCGCCGCGCCATCAATGCGACTGCATCGATATCGGAACCTGAGTGCAGAGATGCTTGAAGACTCGCTCGACGCTGTGGATCGACGTCGATGCGAATGAACAACCCGACCTTGTACGTGCTAACCGTACTAATCTGGGGCTCGACGTTTTTCGCTATCGAGTTTCAGCTCGGCGCGGTCGCACCAGAAGTGTCTGTCGTCTACCGCTACGCGGCCGCTGCTTGTTTGCTGTTCTGCTGGAGCTGGTCTCGCGGCTTGCCGCTGCGTTTTGCAGCGCGGCACCATGCGTCGTTCATGTTGCTGGGCCTGTTGCTGTTCGGGCTCAACTACATCCTGACGTACTACTCGCAGATCTATATAACGTCAGCGCTTGCGGCGATAATGTTTTCGTCAATGGTCTGGCTGAACATCATCAACTCGCGAATCTTTTTTGGCGTAAAGGCCGGCCGCAAAGTTCTCGCAGGTGCACTGCTGGGCGTGATCGGCATGTATCTGCTGTTCGCCCCCCAGATAAGCGAGCTGTCGTTTGACGACGCAGTGTTCTATGGCTCTTGCCTGGCGTTTGTCGCCGCCCTGTCGGCTTCGTTTGGCAACATGGTTTCACAGAGCATTCAAAAGGCTGATATTCCTGTCGTGCAATCAAACGCATGGGGCATGTTCTACGGTGCCTTGTTCATGGGCGCAGTGGCAGTTGCCAACGGTCGCGAGTTCACGTTTGAGTGGTCTGTTTCGTATGTCACTTCACTGGCTTACCTGACCGTGTTCGGTTCGATCGTCGCGTTCGGAGCTTACCTGACTTTGCTGGGTCGAATAGGAGCACACAAAGCGGGATACGCGATGGTCATGTTCCCGGTTGTCGCGCTGCTCTTGTCCGCGT
Organism: Gammaproteobacteria bacterium; assembly: GCA_022600955.1. Taxonomy (GTDB): domain Bacteria; phylum Pseudomonadota; class Gammaproteobacteria; order Steroidobacterales; family Woeseiaceae; genus UBA1847. The sequence goes on along the minus strand of JAHZJK010000024.1, from coordinate 174,230 downwards.
TGTTTGAAGGACTCGAGATTGTGCCGACAACAATTGCAGGTACCTTACTGGTCCTGACGGGCAACGTGCTCGTGCTGAAGTCACGGAAAGACGTAAGCAAGTCGAAGGAACCGGCAAGACGAAGCGCGTACGCGGCGGAAGTTGAATAGCAAATTTACCGGCACGAATAGATTAGTATTGCCGCTCGACAAGGATGGTGCTCGAATCTTGAAAACACGCGACTATATTGATTTGGTAATGCTTGGCTTCCTCTGGGGCGCCTCGTTCCTGTTCATGCGAATTGCAGCGCCTGAATTCGGTGCATTCGCGCTTGTGGAAGTTCGTGTCGCGATTGCCGCTGCCGTGTTAATGCCCATTGTCGTGATGCGCGGCAATATGAAAGAGGTCACCGCGAACTGGTCAATGCTGGCGATACTCGGTGCACACAATACGGCACTGCCATTTTTGCTGTTCGCGTACGCGGCACTATTTCTAACCGCGGGAACGGCCGGAATCCTGAATTCGACCGCTCCAATTTTTGCCGCCATCGTTGCTCGTTTGTGGCTCGGCGAAAAACTGAGCGCCAGCCGCACCGCCGGTTTGATGGTCGGCGTTGTTGGCGTTTACCTGCTGGTTGGCGACAAACTCAGTACTCCGGGAAGCGGCGCCGGTCTCGCCGTCACCGCCGCGCTTGGCGCGTCATTGCTGTATGGGATCGGTGGAAATTTCGCGCGTAAGAAAGCCTCTCATATTTCTTCGATGACTGTTGCCGCGGGCACCCAGGTCGCAGCGGCGCTGCTGTTGTTGCCGGTAGCGATCGCCGCCTGGCCCGAGAACCCTCCATCAATGGACGCCTGGGTGGCCGTCGTGATGATGGGTGTTTTAAGTACCGGACTGGCCTACATCTTGTACTTTCGACTGATTGCGAATGTAGGGCCAACCAATGCCGTGACTGTAACCTACCTGATACCAATTACGGCGATGGTCCTTGGTGCCATTGTGATCGATGAAGCCATTACGACACCGATGTTGATCGGCTGCACCGTCATTTTGCTCGGCACGGCTCTGGCTACCGGGATGCTGCGATTGCCGATTGGCAATCGCGCCAAGTAAGAAAGGCCTGGCAGCCATCAGGAAGCTGAAACGGTCATTTCGGCGAGCGTCTACTCATTGCGTAGCGGTCGAAGCTCGAGTTCCCAATTTGCATGATCATTCGCATCTGCAGGACCAATTTTGCCCTCGGCAGATCGCAGGAGTTCGGCCGGGTCGTACGCGACGCCGTCCTTGATCACCAGCCTGACGTTTCGAGCGGCCTTGATGTCGTCGAGTGGATTGCCCTGTACGACGACGAGGTCTGCCAGCTTGCCCGCCTCAATCGAACCAAGTTGATCGTCTATGCCCAGCGCCGTGGCACCGTTGATAGTGGCTGCTTTCAGTACAGCCGGTTGCGGTATGCCTGCATAGGTCATCGCAAGTAGCTCGCGGTGATAGGCAAAGCCAGGTAGCAGATTGGTGTAGACGGGCTCGTCCGTACCAATGATCATCAGGTGCGCACCGCCGGCATCGTATAAGGACTTCAACTCCAGCACACGCTGTGTGAACTCCGCTTCGTCAGACTCGGGCGCGGGCTCACCACGCTCTTCAAGCAGCTTCTGTGCATATGGAGTGAAGAACCTGGACTCATCAGTCCACAACATCTCCGCCGCGTGTTTGCGGCGTTCATTGATACCACCGTACATCTGTAAATTGGCGTCGTAGTAAACCTCATGTGCCAGCATCAGGTCGATCATCTGCGGCATCTCGGCACTTTCAGGCCCACCGCTGCCGAGCGTGAGCTGATGCTCAACGCGATCGAGACCCATGAGAATCGCGTCGCGCAATTCGACGTCGTATTCCCAATCGTAGTTCGCAAGATGTGCTGCTGTTGTCATGCCGTGCTTGTGGGCTTGCTCGATGATTATCTTCATCTCGCCCGGTGTCGCCTGTTTGATCTTGAGACTGACGACGCCCTGCTCTGCCCAGGCATCCACTTCATCACGAATTTCTTTTTCGGTGATGTCGTTGGGCCAACCGATGCAGTCGTCCGACGCCAGGCCGATGTTGTACTCGCAGCGAAACGCGCCGAAGTACGGACCTGACGCAAACAGGCGTGGACCGATGGACTCGCCAGCATCAATGCGATCACGTTGTTCGATTACGCGTTCCGGATAGTACTCGCCAGCGGACCACGTTGACGTAACGCCATTCGCCAGGAACAACAGGCCGTTGTTGACGACTTCTTCCACGCGACCATTGCCGACCAAATCCAGGTTGTAGTGCGCGTGCAAGTCGACCATGCCCGGCAGTATCGTGTCGGAATCATCGAGGTCGACGACATTGACCTCGCTGATGACACTGTCCTGGAGACCGGCATCAACCTTCACGATCTTGCCGTCCTTTATGACAATTCCCGTGTTCGGACGACGCTCATCACTGACACTGTCGAACAGCCAGCCACCGCGAACCAGCAGCTGCCCCTCCAAAGTTTCGACCCATTGCGCTAGCGCTAGTCGCGGCGCGAGCGAAACCAGAATGATCGAGACGACGGCTACGATACGAGTAAGCATACGGACTCCGACTGCTGTTTCTATCTGACCCGGACCGCGTGTCACGCAAATTGCATCACGGTGCGGTCCATATATTGGTATTGGCTCTATTCTCAGACTGTATTGTGCCAAACTGTATGTACAGAATCTTCGGGATTGCACAGTATGGATGACAGTTTTCCTGGCAAGAAGACCCGCGCAGCACTTGAACGGGGTATTCCGCTTTTCAAAAACGGTTTGAGATTCGACGCGGAACTGCAACGAGCGGGGCGGCGTGGTTTTCGATCGGTGCGGCAGATTGTCATCGACAAGGCGGAAGGTGATTTCGTCTGGGACCTGGACGGTAAGCGCTATATTGATTTCCAGAACGGCTGGGCAACCAATCCACTGGGCAATTGCCATCCTGAAATCCTCGAGGTTGTCGAAGCCGCCAATCGGCGCTTTGGCTTTCACTATGACCACCCTCTGCGCTACGACCTGGCCGAAATGCTGGCCGAAATCATGCCCGACAAGGCGTTGCCACGAACGAACTACGAGGTGTCCGGGACCGAGGCAGCTGAAGCGGCTGTGCACCTGGCGCTTACACACACGAAACGTCGCTACATCATTACGTTCGGGTCGTCCTACCATGGCATGAGCCTTGGCACGAAAGTCATGAGTGGTATTAATGGAGATTACGGTACCTACCTCGAAGGCTGGGGTGGTGGCGTGATCAAAGCGCCCTATCCGTACAGCGAACGAATTCCGGCCGGTATGAGTGAGGAGCAGTACTCTGAGTACTGCCTTTGGTACCTCGACAACCACATTCCTTCCTGTATTGCGGGACGTGACAATATCGCCTGCGTGCTGGTTGAGCCGGGGCTCGCCGAAGGCGGCAACTGGATTCCGTCGACGCGTTTCCTTCGCGGCATTCGTGATATCTGTGACAAGAATGACTGGCTCATGATTGCAGACGAAGTGCTGACCGGACTGGGTCGTACCGGTCAGATGTGGGGTATCGAGCACTATGGTGTCGTGCCGGACATTCTCGTGTACGGCAAGAACCTGTCTGGCGGCGTTGCGCCGCTGTGCGGAATCTCGTCGCGCGACGACATCATGGGTGACAATACAGAATTCGAGTCCGGCTCAACGTTTGCCGGGATGCCAGCCGGATGTGCCGCAGCGATAAAAACGCTGCAGATTTTCGAACGGGACAACATCGTGGCGCACGCCAAGAGGCTGGGCAACATAGCGGCTGGAATCATGCGCGAGTGGGAGAAATACAGCATTGTGCGCCAGGCCCGTGGCAACGGTTTGTTGCTGGGTGTGAGCTTTGGTAAGCCGGAATCTGCGGATGCCAATGAGAAAGACTGGTGGACGGCACGCGCCGTGCGCGGAAAGATGCTTGAAAACGGCGTCTGGGCAATCTCTGATTGCGAGGACACGATTCGCCTGTATCCCGCACTAAATATGCAGGAATCCGTGCTTCGCGAAGGCTTGCAGATCATGGAGGACGCGATCCGCCACGTTGAGGAACACGGCCACACAGAAGGCGACGCGGTGGCGTACCCGAGTGGTGTTGCAGGCTTTTAGTCACGAGACGCTCAAAGCAAGCAGGGTCAGCTCGCTACGGTCCGGCCAGCTCCGTCAACCAGATTTCGCTGGGTTCTTCCTTGTAGCGCACCCAAATAACGTCGCCGTCCGATGTGACATCGTAGAACGGTCCGAGCGACATCAGGGGCGCCATGTCCATTAGCTTTGTTTCGGCACCGTCACCGTTTCTGGGCACGACGAAGAGTTCCTGAGAATCACCGAATCCTCTTACGAAATACACTTGAGACTCGTCCGCTGACCACATGGGAACACGCGCGTCGCGAGCCAATATGCTGCAGCGCGTACCCGCGACAGGGCAGATCGCGATATCACCTGGGAAGCGTTGATCGGTGTGCCGCGCACCCAGTATGCTCAGCCCATCCTGTGACCACCTCGGATATTCGAGCGTCGCATAAAAGGACTGGTCTTCCCCGCTCGAAAACTGTCGAACAAGCGTTTGCACTGGTGCCTGACCCGTGAGTCGTGAATAGACTGCCTGTGTATTGTCCGGCGACACACTGGCGCCGTTAGTCACACTCCAGTCCCAACCCGGAATAATTGTTTCGACTTCGCCGCCTCCTGACTCCACTCTGCTAAACGACGCACCGTTCTTCGTGTAGTAAAAATAGAGATATTTTCCGTCAGCCGACCAGCGAGGGATGGCATGTGTTGCCTGCGTGTCAAAAGTGAGCTGCAATGGAGAGCCGCCAGACACCGGCATCTTGAACAATTGAACGGCGCCATCGGATGTGAGTCCGAAAAACGCAATCATGTTCCTGTCAGGTGACAATTCAGGCCCAATCAGCAGCTGCCTCGACTCGTGCAGCACCGTGTGTCGCCCGCTAGCCAGATGACTTCGGACAATAGCGAATCGCTCGCGGCGATTCGAGTACACGAGCTTTTTTCCGTTCGAGCTAATGTCCGGAAAGTTGTCATCGCCACTTCCCGTCAATAGCGGGCGAGCGGTCCCGCTGTCTATAGAAACCTGCCAGAGTGTCCGACTTCCAGCGCGCTGCGACGAATATATGATTGATTTGCCATCCGGACTCCAGACGGGTGCACTGGATATGCGCGGGTCGAACGTGACCTGTATCGGTTCACCACCCGCGAGCGAAATGCGCCACAAGTCCGCAAACGGCGTTGAATCGGCGTCGAGGAAAACGATCTCCGTGCCGTCCGGTGAAAACGCGGGCCAGCGCGGCGCGAGTGGAAGCTCCTTTCGCGGCACACCTGTGACACGGGATTGTTGCCCACCATCCGAGCTCGCAACCCATACCTCGTAGTGTCGTTCGAAGACGATACGCTTTCCGTCATGTGACCAATTCGGATTGCTCCCGTCACGAATTATTTCTTCGGCTTCGTCGCCATCTACCGGGATTGACCAAATACTTCCTTGCCGCGTAAACAGAATCGACAGGCCATCCGGAGACCACCGCGGGCGAGATGCATTGAATTCCCCGCTGGTTAGTTGTCGCGGTGCCGACTGATCCGATCCGAGCACCCAGACATGCGCGGCACCGTCGATAGTATTGATAAACGCGATACTGCGGCCATCTGGCGCGAAGCTCGGCTGACCGTGGGAGCCCCTGAAGCCGGACACCGACTGGAGTTCCAGCGGGGGTGCATCGGGGCGCCAGAACAATGCAGCTGCAACAGTGATGCCTAGCAAGATTCCAACCACTACAGGCAAGAATCTGCGCACCAGGCTCACTTCCGACCTGGCGCGAGTTGTGTCCCGGCCAGCGGGCGTTTCGTCCACCACGTCGGCGACGAGCCGATAGCCTTTCTTAGCTACTGTGGCGATATAGGTCGGGCTGTTCGCATCGTCGCCCAGTGCCCGGCGTAGTTTTGCTACCGACTTATACACCGGATTATCGCCCATGGGGCGCCCGCCCCAGACGGAATCAATGATTTCGTCAGCACTAACCACGGTACCGGGTCGCCTGGACAGATAGACAAGAACATCCATTGACTTCGGCTCAAGCTGGACCGATTTGCCTGGCATCGACAAGCGGTTCAACTCGGCCTCGACGAGCCATTCTCCGACGCGAAACGCTGTTATTGAGCTGTCTGTCAGTTTTCGCTCCTGGAAGAGAATATCCAGCGAAATTCCCGAGAACGGGCAGGTATATCACCGCCCCGAAACAGACCCTGAGTGAGTCAGGGCGAGTTCGCCTTGGCTTCTTTACTAACGGAATGAGGATACACCAATGAACAAGGCAGAAAGAAAAACATTTGCGCTTACCGTTGTTGGCACGATTGTGGCATTTTTGATTGCAGCGACAGTTTTGGCACAGGATGCGCAAAGCGCTGAGGCCAATAGCGGCGAGTGGGAACATAGATTAAACAATAGCGAGGAACTGAAAGGTTTCTCGGAGTTCGGCTTCTTCAAACGCGGCCATGGGCGGACCTGGCGAGTTCGCTGCGACCGCGGCGAGAAATTGTCAAAAGCGCTGCGACGCGCGCGCGCGAATGACACGATCAAGTTCAGAGGTACATGTTACGAGTCTGTCGTCATAAAGACTGACAGCATCACTCTGGTCGGTATCAACGGCGCGACTATCGACGGAAGCAAAACACCCAGCGAGGCTGTTGTCCTTATTGACGGCGCGCGCGGATTCGAGCTGACTGGATTCTCCGTAGCGAATGGGTCCGATCAGGGCGTCTTGGCGACCCACCAGGCGCAAGGCACACTGCGTGCGCTGCTCATGCAATACAACGGCACGGTCGGCTTATCGGTTGATCGATCGCATGTTGAGATTGTTGATTTGGTGCTCGACAACAACACGACCGGGGGAATGGATGCCTACACCGGCTCGACTGTTGTTGCGAAAGGGTCACTGAGTGCGAGCAACAATGGCGGAGATGGGCTTGCCGTCAATGGCAAAACCTTTTTCGAGTTGCGAGGAGCGAATGTGGCCGCGAACGGCAATGCTGGCTCCGGCGTCTCTATCATTAACGATTCTCGACTGCAGGTATTCAGCTTTCCCGAAGCACAAGGCTCAAGCATCTATGCCGACAACAATGGCTTTGCCGGCATCGGTATTCTTGGATCCGAACTGGGCGTTGTCGGATCACAGTTCTTCGGTAGCGGCGCGAACATCATTAGCGCTTCGAACAACGCAATATTTGGCTTCTTCGCACCAGCTGGTGCAATTTTGAGCCCGCATGCAACAGCGCAGTTCAACGCGCAGGGTAATGGTGTGGGTATGTTGTTGGAAGACGGGGCGAGCATCCTGATCGTCGGGGGACTGAACCTGACGCAAAATGGTGCTGGCCTTTCGGCACACGGTGCAGGAACGCTGAACATAGTCTCTGTGCCTCCAAACCCGTCGAACGTGGACCAGAATCAGATCGATTTTGATCTTGGTTTCGGCACTCGCGTTACAACAGACGGCGTGGGATTCACATCTGTCAGCTGTGATGACTCGGTTCTGACGCGTGGCATTAGCTGTCCCTAGACTCCAAGGTGAAAAGGCCCCGCAATGGGGTCTTTTCCTGGGCCGCCAGCACGCGCTGCTAATGGTCGCCCGATTGGTAAGCACCACGACCGGCCCCTGGAATGACCGGGCGCCTGCAGGTGAAATGAAACTCTCCAACGAGGGACCGACGTCCGCGAGCGCAGCTTTCAACTGCTGACGCATGGAATAAACCGTACGAACTCTCGATTCAGGTTCTCGATACTGTGATCGACGATTGGCATTGTGCTGATCGGTCCACAGCGTGACTCAACTATTAGTTCGGCAACACCATGGATCCGAACACCCTGCCCCATTCACACTGCGCCGCATAGGAGACCTTGAGTTCAACTCGCCGACTCAATTGCCCGGCCCGCTCCGAATAAGCTCCGGCCAAAGAGTCGTTGTAGCCTGCAGCTCGCCGCATTGCCGGGTAATCCTCTGGGCCCCACTCGTGCACGCCAATCTCAAACTCAGCGCCAGCCTTGCGTCCATTGTCGAGCGGCAGGTTGCCTAGCCAGGACCTGAAACTTTCGGCTCGTTTGTTCGCCAACGAGAGGTTTTGTTCATTGCTCTTCGTCGTGTTAAAACTCGCACCGTCAGCAAACGCTCGAATCCGAAGTTTTACCGTTTCGGTGTCGCTATTGCAGTCAGTGACGTCAGACAGAACCGGCTTAAGAAACTCACTGATCGGCTTGCCCAATGCCTCGTCCAGCGTACCTTCTTCTTTCGCGAACGCCGGGAACGCCATCGTTATACCGTCGTTACGGTTGTTCACCCAAAAGTTGACCAGTACACCATCTGCACGCCGGCTATTGAACAGCTCCGACGTGCGCCACATGCGGCTCTCTTCCCGAATAATCTGGGCCAGTGTCGGGGCGCTCTCTTTGACTGGCCTCTGACCCAATACGAACACGAACCAGGCGATGAGAATTGCGGCCGCCACACCCCAGAGGGGCAGGTACACACGTCCGGGTGCTTTCTTGTAGCGTCTTGAGTGGTTGGCGAACTGCTCCTCTGTCCTGACCAGGATATCGTAACGAATATTCTTCTCGTTCAGAACGTAACCGAATTCATCGTCACCTTTATCCCAGTTTTCGCTGGACGGGCTACTGAACTGATTCAGGGTCTTTGAGAATGCGCTATCCGCGTACCGGCTCTTTTCTTCAATTGGAATATTCGCCGGGTTGTTAATCCAGTCATCGATTCGGGATTTTTTCTCATGTAGCTCCGAGCGGTCGGAAGCGTCTGCCTGGCCACCCGTCCGTCTGGCGAGATTCTCATCGACTTCAGCGAGCTCCTTCTTCAAGTCATTCAGTTTTTGCTCTTGTGCCTGCTGCGCCAGCGTTTGTCGAAACCCCGGCAGCGCATCGGCAACGTACAATCGAAAACGGTCGTACTCCGCTTCCCAGTTCCGCTTCCAGAATTGCACGCTGACTTTGGCCACACGCCGTAACTCCAGCATCATCAGAATACTTGCTGCGAGACCAAGCACCGAGGCAAGAAACCAAACTTCGGGTCTGAGTTCGACGCGCCCAAACGGGCCGTCAAGCACACCGCCCGTTAAACCCAGGACCACAAACGCGATGCCTAAGTAAACAACCCGATTGCGATTCATCGTGTAGTTACTATCAAGTGGCGACTTGATAATCTCGCTGACTGGATCCGGTATGTCGTTCTTCTTGTTCTCTGCCATTCCGCCTCGCATTCTTGCCCGCCAATCTGTGGCCGCCGCTCGCTGATTTCCTCTTGGGTTTTTTCGACTCGAGCCGACCTCAGAACCAGAGTGCGTCGTTATCGAGGTCGATCCAGATGCCGAAGTCCTGTGACCGAGGGAACTCGGCTTCGTACTTGCGACTCGGATGCTGCTGCCTGTCTTCGCGAATCCAGCGTCGAATAGTGCTGTCGCTGTGCGTAAAGTGCATCGTGTATTTCTGCGATCCACGAACTTCCGCGACCATCTGGAAGGTCGCACGATCGGGATTTGTGCCGAACTGAGGATCACGGTCACCGGAGAATATGTAGTGATCAGCCGTCACGGTTTTGAAAAAATCTGTATCGACGTTGCGGTCACTGCCATGGTGAGGAATCTTGAGAATATTTACGTGAGCCTTGCCGCCCTGTAACAGGTTAGCACCCTTCAGCCCGCTAATGACGTGGTCGCCGCGTGCGTCTCCGGTCAACAGCATCGTCTTGCCGGCCTTTTTGACATGTACAACAATTGACGAAATATTGGCGAGAGAATCTTCTGCGACGCGTGCAAGGACGATCTTCTTCTGCGCGTCCGAGAGACCCCCAAGCTTGTTCGCGACCTTATCCCATTTGAGCTGCAACCCAGTGAGCTGCCCGCGGTCAGGATTGAGAACTGTCAATTTCGTGCCATGCCCGACATTGAAACTGTCACCCTCGGAGATAAAGCCCGCCTGCTGTCCGCCAGAGTTCACGACCAGCCCGAGCTGAGAGACCAGTTGGCGGAGTTTTTTGCCCGCGGATAAGCCGGCTGCAATACTCTTCACGAAATGACCCAGGCCCATCGAGGCCGCCACAGACGGCGACGTGTTTCCCAGTGCCTGTAACATTGCCAGCTCAGAGTTTCCAATCTGGTTGTCGAATGAGTTGTGCCATATTGACTGTACGTCGACAACCGGATCCTGGCTGTCTCGTATGTGTTCGACCATCTTTTTCACGCCGGTGATGTGGTCGTTGTCGATATGACTAACCATCGTCAGTCTGGCCGGAACAGGTCGAAGATCGCGAAAATGAGAAATCTGGTTAAGGCGTGGTTCGAGCGCCGACTCCCAGACGCCCGAAGGCCCACCGTCGATGATGATCATCCTTGGATTGTTTTCCGGTCCATAATGGACGAGCAACGAGTCACCGTGCTTGGCTTTGAGCGCTTCGAAACTGAACATGTTTTGAACCTCCTCGTATGATGCCTACAAGGCCTGCAGAGCGCGAAGAGCGTCCAGAAGTCCGCGCCCCTGGCTCTCGCTGGCTCGTTTAAGATCTGTGGCATTGGCACAGAGCACGTCTTTGACGTGCCCGGGCTCACCAATAAGTCCTGTGTGGCGCGCCATGAGCAACGCCGCGGCACCGCTGACGTGCGGTGCTGACATACTCGTACCGGAGCAGGCCTCGTAGGTGTTATTGCGACTAGGGCATTCGATGCTCTCACCCGGCGCAACCAGGTCCGGCTTCGCACGGCCGTCACCGGTCGGTCCGCGGCTTGAGAAGTAACTGATCCCGTAGCGGTGAGCGTGTTTACGATGAGTGGATCCGACGGTGATGACGGATTCAGTGTTCCCGGGGTCGGTAATCGAAATATCTCGGTAGCCGCCTGTTTTCGCTGGGCCTGTAATGTCAGCTCTGTCGAACCCATAGTTACCGGCGGCGGCGACGACCACTACTCCACTTGATACCAGTCGGTCGCACTCATCGCATATCGGCGTGCGGCCACAACCGTAGTCGGTTACAGAATGCGGAATTGACAGACTCATGTTGATGCCGTGCACGACAGGCTTATCTTTGTTTCGGTTCAGATAGTCGATGTATTGCAGTGCGCTGATAACGTAGAATTCGGTATTCTCATCGCCGGCCACACCGCGAATTACTCTCAGGTCGAGAAGCTTGATATCGGGACAAACACCACCGGGCCTGCTCACCGTCTGACCATTGATCTGCTCCTCGCACGGCGCTCCACCGACGATGCCCGCAACCTGGGTTCCGTGAGGATCCAGCGCATCAAAATAATCGTCTCCCCGGTCTACTCGGAGCGCGGCAGCCACGATCTCCCAGTCAACCGGATCACCCGCCCTGATAGAGCGACTGATCTTCCGCACCTGGGCAGCACTTAGGCCGTAGGTATCCCTCAGGCTGACGTGGTCGTCGTCGTTGGCGGACGAGGCAAGCGAGAGCATGGTGCCAAACTCGGTAAAGTCGAGCGTTTCAACAATCCGATCACCGCCTTTTCCATTGCCGAACGCCGGGTGCCGCCGATCAATTCCGCTATCGATAACCGCCCAGGTAATTCGATTGCAGCGAATATCGAAAACTTCACGCGACGCGTCGCCCTTGATGGTACGTACGGACTCCCTGAGGCAAGGTACGGCAGGCCGATTGATCGCGACCGCGAACAGTTGCTCCCCTGCACCTTTGATTTGTTTCCGGCGCGCTTTCTTGAATAGCTCGGCGGCCGCTTTTACCTGGCTGGACGGCCCGGGCCATTGTGGATTTGCCGACTTGGATGACAGCGCTCGCTGAGTGATTCCGAGCATTCTGATACACCAAAGCATGTCCGGCGAAAGTCCGGAGCTCCGGCCGCTGGCGCGCGCCTGCTTCAGGTCCTCGCACACATTTTTCCATAGTGAGTGACTGGAACCCGAAGCAGCGAGGTCCAGAACGAGATCGATATCCGGTTCGATCTTCCGTTGCCACCATCGTGATAAGGGCAACAGACGTATCACGAGGGTGTCGAAGGTAAATTGGCCACAAGCGACGGACTGATTGTAGGTGCACGGCTCTGTCCCCCGCGCTCCTTCCATCGCCTCATTGACCGCGACACAAAGGCGGCCGGCTGTTGTGGAACGAAGCGGAATCATGAGGAGGTTGATCTTTTCGCCCGGGCGCTCAAGTAAGCGCCGCCAAACGCCAGTGCGAACGGGCGAATGCTGCAGGAAGCCGCGCTGGTCTCGGGCTTCCTCGACCAGCTGAGTAATAATCCGTGTAGCGGCCGACATTGTTTTTTTCCTTATCGATCTGACACGCTATTGGTAAAATACACCCACAAGCCGCAATTGGGAAATCCTGGCCGTCGTTTTGTCAGCAACGCTGTCAGATTAGTTAATTCCAACCGCGTCATAAGATGACTCAATTGCCGAGCGCGCAACCTGTTGGCGCACGGCGTCTCCCGCATAAACCGTATCGGACACCACCAGGAGCTCGGCCCTCGCGTCGTCGAACTCTGAAAGGCTGCCGAGTCGCGTTAGAACCAGGTAGTACAGGATGGCAACTTCTTCCGGGGAAAAAACGACGCTGTTGTCCGGCTTTCGAGTCGTTAGCACATTGTGTGCAGCCAGATTGTGAATGTTGCTGAAAATGTGCACACCACCCCAGTCGTAACGACGAGTTGCCGGCAATACAACATGCTGGTTCATGTGATCCGGATAGCCATTTACGATGACATCACCGGGTCCGTTCGGATCCGGCCGTCGCCAACGTCCCACGCTTGACGGATTCGACATGCTTCGCATTGGCCCGCCGCCAGACCCAAGGCCAGGACCAATGTCCCATGTCCAGGTGGCAACGTCACCTGCATTGGGAGCGAGGTGCCAGTTGCGAATAATGACGCCAAAAATATCGCTGAATGACTCATTCAGGGCACCAGGCAAGCTTTCATAGACCAGGCCGGCAGTATGCTCAGTGACACCGTGAAACAACTCATGGCCGATGATATCGAGATACCGTGACAGGCTCACAAAACTCCCATCGCCCTGCTCTTCCTGCCCATACCACATGCGGCCCTGCCACCAGACCGCGTTAATCCATTCAGGCGGATTTTGTGCCTGATTGCTTGCGCAGTTCACAATGTTCTGCAGGACCATGCCCTGATCATCGATGCTGTTGCGGCGCAGGATGCGAAACAGGAATTCCAGCACGCGGGTTGCATTGACGTGTGCCGAGACTGCAGCCGGATTGCTGTTCTGCCAGTCACTGGTCGCGTTACGTACTGTGTCCACCGGGATCGGCGTCGTTTCTATCGGCTGCAACCCAAGGTCGTAGGTGTTGACGTCTTCAAACGGGTTCTCCATCGCGAACCCGGGGTTGCCGAGCCGGCCGAAGAATGACTGGTTTACGCCGTCCTCATCCTCGCCCTGGCACCGGGTCGGGATGTCCAGATGAGCGGACTTTGGAAAGAAGTACAACACTTCGCCATTGTGAGCGTCGAGAAAAAAATCGTAGTCGCCCTGCAGTGGTTCCGCGTCTCCGAAGCAAGCGAGGTGCACCTCGTCTGAGTCATCCTCGCTCGATGGTATCGGCTCCGCTGGTACACCCCGGAAATGCCAGGTGAGATACAGACGCCCGTTCTGGTGTGGGTGCGGCAATATCGTCAATTGCGGATCAGGAATCATGCCGAGGTCTTCAACATGAACGCTTGTCGCCAACATACTGAGTGCCGCCGCACCGCTAAGTCCGGGCAGCAGGTCGACATCGTCAAGCGCAGCCAGATCCATCGATGCGGACACTGTCTCCTGATTGTCATCGAGCTCAACAACGACTCTGGAACCGAAAACCGGTATGTCGTTCTGCGATTGTTGAAAGTGCACCATCGCCGTCGAGGTGATCGGCTCTGTTCGATCTACGAGTTTAACAAGCTGAGGCGCTGCGGCGTCAGGTGTCTCATCGACCACCGCAGCCATTGAACGAATAAAGGGCCTGTCGTCGGCCGCGGCGACACGCAGGACAAACTGGCGCGCTGCGTCTTCGTTTGAGTGTTCGCCTGTGTCGGCCGGACGGTCGATTCCCGCGAGCCCCGGCCCTGGTGGCGGCATATCCCGCCCGCTGAGTCGTAGTTTTTCAAATCCTTTCGCCATCGATACCACTCCACACTTGGGACTGTAATACTAAATATAGCTGAATCTGCTGTGTTGGCTATCTTTGCGGGAAAACACTGGATAACGAATGCGTTTGCAACACCAGTCCAAGCAATCCTCGCAAATACCGCCTGCCATCAGCACTCGCTCGAATCCGTCGCAGCTCAATTTGACCACCTAATCAGGACGTTACGTTTTGCTCCAAAGCTCATTTTTTGGTCGATATTTACCAAATTCGTTTTTGAGTGTAGTCTTTCATTTGCTGGTAGGGGGCCAATACGCAACGAAAATAATGAGAAGAGACCCCGGGATTCAGTTGCAGCCCGAATAACACCATTACCCGATCCTGCATCAGGGATGATCGCAGGGACCATGCCATTTGGTCTCTCTCGTTCAACGCAGGCTAAGAGCAATGGTTCCAAATATGAAAGCATTCTTCGTCCCGGTCTTGCTGGCAGGCCTCGCCGGTTGCAGCAGCACGGCCGAGGTGCTCAAAGAAGACTCTGAAGCTGTCGTCAAGCTCATCGACGCGTCCCTGACCACAACACGCCACTACTACGACAACTTGGGTCAGCAGCAATTTGACTACATGATCGAATTTCTTGCTGCACGGCCCAGCTGCAATGCGGAATCCCCATTGCTCTATAAGGCAGACGAGAGTCGATGCCTGACTAGCGACGAGAAATTGCTCTGGCGAGACTGTCAGGCATCCGAGGCCGACGCGTGTACAGAATGGAAGAAGATCCGGCCTGCGTCCTTTTCTCCGCAGGCGAATCAAAGGCGACAAACGATGGTTTCGCTCATTGCGACAGTCGCCAACTATCAGCAGGCGCTGGCCAATATCCTGGAAGATGAAACATTTGACACGGCAAGCGACCTAAAGGATCTGAACTCGCGACTGAACGAACTCAAGAACCAGATCGACGAGCTCAAGGGTGACACGTCCGCCGAGGACGAGGCAAAAGAAGAACTCGAAAAACAACTCGGTGCTGTCGGCACACTGATTGACCTGGTCCGTAATGCCGAGCAAGACCAGGCCGATTTTGCCAAATTGAAGAAGCTGGTCACAACGAAAGCTCCAGCCGTAGATGTTGCATTGGAAAGCCTCCTGTCCAGTTACGAAAAAGTCGACAAGCCGATGTCCGACAACTTCGCACGTCGCCGAACCGAGATCACCCGAAATACCTACAATCGGATGCCGCTTGACGAACGACTTGAGCTGTCACAGGAGGAGCGTGAAGACATACTGCGGGGAATTTACGAGCCCGAGTCACAACGACTGAGCAACGCATCGAGGCCCGATTCGCTAGCTGCGGGACTCCGCGGGCTGATTCGAAGCCACAAGACTCTGCAGGCGGGTTTCGCTGGAAACCTCACGAAGGAACAACGCGCACGGATCGCGAAGAAAAACAAGCAACAGGTTAAAGCCGCCTTCAAGGCGATGCTTAACATCGTAAAGCTATTCAACTGAAACACGGAATGGGAGACATCAAATGTCCGCAGACCTGGATTCGATACTACACAAAATGAGCACGGCGACAGCACACTGTTACGATCTGAATAGTAACGGACTGTTAACGATTGAAGAGCAAACAGTGTTCTTTCAGTTGGCGGAACATACCTTGTTCCTAACCTCTCAAATTCATGCCCAATACGACAGGATGGACGTTGGCCTAAGCGCGAACCCCGGCAAGACGGCTGAGTTGCACGCAGTCTGGGATACCGCCAATACCAACCTCGAGGATTTCAAGCGCAACATTACAAGCCCGAAGATGCGCTCTGCCGTGTCCGCGACAGCGTTTGCAAATCAGCGCACCAATTCGATAAGCAACGAACTCCTGCCCTAGCTAAGGAGCGGACGATTTTTCGAATGCACGAAGCAGTATCTACTCGCGCCTCGTTAGTGTGCATCTCGGGAATGTTGTTGATGTGTCTTGCAGGTACTGCGACGGCGCAAAGCGAATGCGCCTACCTGGATGCATTGATCGATACCGGCCTGCTCGAGCAGGCGAAATCCGAGATCAGGTCGCCGTCGGCCGACCCCAAGGTCAAACTATGCAGAGCCGATAGCGCACGAGTTCTTGCGGCGGCTGTGAAGCAACAATTGGCAGCTGCGGCAGAACAATCGGCCACAAACGCGGAAAAGAAAATCGAAGCTGCATTGGCCAGCGCAGAGATTCTGCTCGGTGCTAACGAGTTCGACGCGGCATTAGCGGCAATAAAAACCCTGCCGCCCGAAGCGCTGGCCGACCGAAGGGTGACCGCGCAGATCAAGCTTATCAATGCAAAAAAACATGAAGTCGCCGCACAATCGGTCAACAGGCTCGCTGAACTCGGTGCGGATTCCGAAGCACTTAAAGCACTAACGCTGGCCCTGCAGAAAAACCCGGAAATGGCTGTGCCCGAAAACCTCAGGTATCTCGAGGGCGGCGGAATCGTCGAATGGCGAATTGCCAAACTCTGGATACGCACGTATCTGCTGCCGGTGCTGGAAATTTTGATCTTCGCCGTTATCGTCGCGTTTATTCTGCGGATACCGTGGCGATACATTGTCGCCAGGCCAAGCCTCTTGTTTCAAGATTTCAGCGATAAGGGAATCGCCAAGAGCCCCGGGGCAGATGTGAAAGCTCTCATGCAGGCCGCATATAAGGAACTTGGACATGGGCACGCGGGCTCAGTCACCCGTGCCAGCGGCAATCTCGAAGGCGTTGCGCTGCCCGGTAGCGTGACGCAATCGCTACCGACGCCCTTGCAAAACCCGTTGATTCAGCTCCTCCCGTCGCTACTCGAAAAAATACTTCCGAGAAAGAGTTTCACAGTGATGGGTCACCTGCTCGATTCCGATACGAAGGGGGCAGGGCTCACTATTCTCGTCACCAGTCATCGCGGTCGAAGCGACGGCGTGACGCTTTGGGAATCTGAGTTTTCAGCCGGTGGAAAAGCAAGGAAAGAAAAAGCCAGTGGTTCGAATGTAGATCAATCGGGCGACTTCGAACGTCTGGCGAACTATGCAGCGATCTGGCTATTGTTTCGGCTGAGTGCTCAATCATTGTTCCCTGGCCGTCAGAAAAGGCAATTGGTTCGAGCTTTGGATACCAGCTCCTGGCGGGCTTATTCCCTGTTTCAGGCCGCACTGACGGAAGATCGCGTCAAGAATTACGACGCCGCAAAAGAGCTCTATATCGAAGCCCTGAAAGAAGACTCGAGCCTGTCGATCGCCAAAATAAACCTCGCGGAAATTGCCCGGCGGGAGAAACGCTGGCTTTTCGCCGAACAATTGTGGGTCCAGTGCATCAACACTCAAGCGTCGGCGCTGCCATTCATAAAGTTCCGCAGTCCGTTCGCCCCGTATCCAAACGAGCAGTCGCACTACCTTGCGATGTACAAGCTGGCGTCGCTCATTCATCAGAACCGACAGAATACGAAGGGCGTTACTGACGCAAACGCGAATGCGTTGGAGCTCTCCGAAAAGTTGACAGACGCGATAGAGGTACGCGTTAGAGAACTCAGGATACTCAGCAACATCACGGTGTTTCTATCGTTGCTTACGGTCGACGACTTCCGGGGCGAACTCCGTCGCTACCTGGAAAACTTGAGAACGGTGAACGACGCCATGCGAGGCGGATTGATGATTGCTGTCGGCACTGCCAAAGTCGAAAAGGGCAACGAGGTGATTGACAAAGGAGAATTGGCCAAGAGCGAGGAACTTGATGAGCGCAGAAGGTCAATCGTGAAGGTCGGCGAAGACCTTATTTCGATGGGCGGTTCGTTTATCACGTCGCTGCAGCAAGCCCGTCATCCGCTTGCCAGGACACAGTACAATCTTGCCTGCGCATTTTCGGAATGGGCCGCCGTCGAGCACAATCGAGGTAAAGATAATGCACGTGACAGTAATCTGGCTGCGAGTCTGGAGCATCTTGAAAAGAGCTACTGGCTCAGTCCACTGGAGAAACGAGATGTCGATGAGGACAGATCGCTAGAGTTCTTAAGGACGCAGAGCGGCGCGGCGTACGACGATATTTTCGTCAAGAAAGTGCAGCCGATCATTTCACCGCCGACTGTCCTTGGCAGATTGAAGACAATCGGCGCCGCGGATGCCGCAAAGCTAAAGAAGGAGAAAATCAGTACCGTTTCAGACATGCTTCTGCGCGCCGAAACGATCAAGCAGCGGACGACGATCAGCAGGAACATCGATACCGGCCTGAAGGTTCTGACCGACTGGGCGCTAGCCGTAGAAATCGCCAGTCTGCAGGGCATCGAGATAGACGATGTCAATTTGTTGTTCGACGCAAAGATAACCACCGTCGGCGATCTGAAGGTTGCAAATCCGGCCGATCTGACAGCAACCCTGAACGAGTACGCCAAGAATCGACGTTGGCAAAAGACCTACGATATGCCGGACGTTGAGTTCTGGATTGAGCGCGCGAACAATACGCCTGCGAAGATTCAGGTATAAGCCGACCGGATAACGACTCTCATGCAAAATGGTCAAACAACAACATGACAGGAATCATACGAAACGCAATCGACCGGCCATTCAGACTCGTTGTGTGCATGCTATTTACGACCGCATTGTCGGCGTGTGCAACAAGGAATCTGGATAGCAGTCGGCATCCAGTTCAAAACGGCCACCTGTTTCAGCCGCCCATCGTAAATCTCATCGAGTACGCGTCGGTCGAGGCTCGCAGCCACAACGACAACCGGTTGGCCCTGGCTGTCGCGATTTCAGGTGGCGGGCAGCGGGCCGGTAACCTGGGTGTTGGAGCGTTGTTGGGTCTGGAGAAAGTTGCGTATCTGGACGGCGAAAATAACGTGTTGCAAGAGGTCGACTACTTTTCCACTGTGTCCGGCGGCGGTATGGCTGCGGCGGCTTATTTTTCCTCATTCTATTCCCATGCGAAATTGGCCGCCGAATCGGCGGCGCCGTATTCGTTCGCGCAGGCGATGCAAACGCGCGATGAGAAGCTGTCCTCAGTGTGCCAGTCCAAACGATTGTTGGACTTCTATCGTCAGACTCTGGAGTCTCGGCCAAAGCAAACCACTGACCCGTGTCTGCGACGTCACCTTGAGCGTGGCTACCATGGCAATATTGCATCGGCCTTGCTGAATCCCAAAGTCATATTCACCAACTTCGACCGGGGTGATGTTCTGGAACAAGCGTTCGCTACCGAATTACTTGCTGGGAACTGGCTTGAGTTCAACGGGCAGCGGCAGATGACTTTGCGCGAAGTATTCCCCAAAGCTTCGACAGTCACGTCGATCCGTTTGCCTATGTGGATTGCAAACGCAACGGTCCTGGAGAATGGGGCGGTCTTTCCATTCACGCCGGATATTCTAGAGATTTACGAGATCAACGAATACGTCCATCGAATGCAGTATGTCCGGCGCGATACTGGTTTGGAAAATGAAAATTTCTATTACGACGTGCCACTGTCCCTGGGCCTGACGGCCAGCGGCAACTTCCCGTCACTGATCGCCCCCCAGACACTTGGCGCATCGTACGACGCCCCCAGGAATCCTTATCTGCATCTGATTGACGGTGGCGTATCCGATAATCTCGGTATTCATACCGCGATATCCTTGCTCGAAAATAGGGTCAATGACGATCTCAAGAAGGTCCTGATTGTGATCGACGCATACCCTGGTGAGTTCTCGCCGTATTCCCGCAGCAAAGGTGGACCGAACTTTCTCAACGTGTATCGGAAGCTGCCGAATATGCCGCTGAACGGTGCCCGGGGGCGGGCGAGGCAAACGTTGGCATCGTTCGACTTACGGCCGGACTCCCACGTCATCTACCTGAGCTTTGATGATTTGTATCGACCCATGGACGGCGATTTGCACGAGGAAGACCCTTCAAAGGTGGCACAGTTGTTCGACGAGCTGCAAAACTACTACTCGGTCGTGGGTACTGCTCAAGCATCAATCAGTAAGGTCAGGGCTGACAACCCGGATCTTGAATCTCCGTTCGAGCTGGCGCGAAAAGTTAAGACGTCCTACAACATCACAGAAGAGGAACAAGACTTCCTGATCGCCGTTGGCAAGTATATTGTCGACTCGAACGAAGAGAGGATCGCTGACGCACTCAAGAGTTCCCGGAGTCAGTAGGCCTGGTGATGCCGCATGGGGCATCAACCCTTCGTAAACTTCCAGGGGTCCAGCTCTCCGCACAACCGTTCCTCTGTTTCGTGCTCGAGGCAGACCCATAACACGTTGGCGCCTTGCTCCTTTTTTAACGAAAGCTCATAGATCGCCTCCCAGGGCGAATCGCCATAGACCGGTTCGGTTAACCCGGCCCGCAACACTTTCTCGCCCTCGACCTCCACAGTCTCGGTCACCGGCTTCAGTTCGCGCCATTCATCATCCGGCTTCGACTTGTCGACCGAGAGTCCAACCAACAGCGTGACGCCGTCGACCGGCCCGTAAACGTTGTGCAAAATAAGTCGAAGCAGTCCGTTCATACCAACCTCTGGCCAGTACTCTGTGCTCAGTCCAGTTTCGCCGGCCAGTTCCCATTGCGTTGACGATGCAGGCTTGCGCTTTTTTGGCGCCTTGGCCGCGCCACCACCGCGCTGCTTTAGACGGTCCGCTACGTCGCCCAGGTTCATCTGCTTCAAGTCACCAAAGGTAACCAGTTGCTGCTTCTTGCGTGCGAGTGCGACATCCGCACCGGCCTCAAGCAGAGCGTCGAGCATTGCGATGCGCCGCCTGATTATCTCGCGCTCCGCTTCCGACTCTATGGTCATCTTGTTGACTGACTTCACCAACGACTCTCGCTTGCGCTCAGCTTCGGCAAATAGCTTTCCAAAGTTTGAACCGTCTTCATTCAACAAGTCATTGTCAAATGAAACGGCACTCGCCGCCGGGTGACCCATATGCCTGGTGTAATGAAATGCCATTTCGAGTCCGCCCGGTATCGCGTCGTCCCACAACAGCGCCGACGTACAGGCCTCCCACAATGGATTGATCGCAGCCGTCGTCAGGCCTTTGTTGGGATCGTGTCCGTCGGCCAGCATGCTGCGCACAGCATCGATATCCAGCCACGCGCAGTGGTAGCAAAACAGCAGGCGCCGAGCCGCCGCATCCAGCTTTGCGACTTTAAGCAGCGACGCCATGGTCTCGGGAACAGGAAACATCTCTCCTAGGAGGCGCTTGCCCACGGGGAGGCCGGTCTGGCTGTTGCGATCA
The DNA here is from genome assembly GCA_022600955.1 of Gammaproteobacteria bacterium. Taxonomy (GTDB): domain Bacteria; phylum Pseudomonadota; class Gammaproteobacteria; order Steroidobacterales; family Woeseiaceae; genus UBA1847. The sequence continues at coordinate 152,861 of JAHZJK010000024.1, read as the reverse complement.
AAAGCTGCTAGAAAATCGCACAAGCCCTTCTCTCCGTGCGCATAGAAAGCAAGCTCCGCCGAGGTGAGGCCAATCGCATCCTTGATGTTTGCCTTCGCGCCTGCGGCGAGGAGTGTGTCCATAACGGTGGCGTTGCCGGCCCGGCATGCCGTGTGCAATGGAGTACGCGCGTAAGCCAGGTCCTTCCCAAACGCGTCCTCGAGGTAAGTCTCCAGCTTTGAGATGGGACGCGCGACTCCGTTCATTGCGACGGAATGCTTGATCGGCTCTTTAGTCTGAGCGTCAACCGGTGCAACAAACTCCAACGCATTCGGGTCGGACGCCAGCAGCGCAATCACTTCATAATTATCGGAGAGGATCGCGACGTCGAAAAGCGTCCGATTTCGGGCGTCGACCAGGCAGCGATCTGCTAGTGCTGAAAGTTCCGCTACGACAGACGTGTCATGCGCCTCGATCTTCTTTGCCAGAGCTTCGGTTGGTGCAGCGGCCATGCATGACACTCGCATTGGGGAATCTGAAATCATCTTAGCCCAGACAGGCCACATGTTCCGCTCTTTAGTTCACAACGATATGATGCCCTTCCGCGCGCCTGCCACCACGGCCTCGGTTCACTTCCAGCTTGCGATACAGCGAGCGCGTCACGCAGACACACCGTGCGCAACCTTGTCGCTTGTCCGTTAACCGTCAGTGCCTACGTGTCGTTTAGCCTTGCAATACTGTTACGCGTATTCGGCCCATTCGTTCTTCCTGATCATGTATGCGCCTATTCTGATTACTCCGCGTGGCGATGGACGATCGGGATAGAAGATGCGCAAATTCGAATCAAGTCCGCTAATTTCTGCATGACCGTCAGGCGCGAGGTGGAGCGCCGCGCCACGAGCGCTATCGTGCGTTTCGGACATGGTTTCGCTGTGGGTCTGCATACCAGGTTGGGGCTCTCCGTAAGCCCGCTCGCAACAGCCATCTCGGGAATCAGGCCGACACCGAGCCCGGATTCGATCATCTGCACCAGCGTCAGCAGGCTGGTGGCCTCCACGCCTGAAGATGACTTACGGTTTGATGTCTTGCACGCGTACAGAGCGTGATCACGCAAGCAGTGACCTTCTTCGAGTAGCAGCATGCGGTCGGTCAGAGACTGAGTGACCGCAATCTTTTCTCTCTGCATTGCCGGGTCGCCCTTGCGCCCAATGACGAACAGGTCGTCGTCGAAAACAGGTTGCACCAACAGGTTCGCGGTGTCGAATGGCAGGGCAATCAACGCAAAGTCGAGTTGTCCGTCTTGCAGACGAGACAACAAGCTGGCGGTCAGGTCCTCTCGCAGAGCGAGGCGCAGTTCCGGATAGCGCTCACGGAGAAGCTGCAGACATTGCGGCAACAAGAATGGCGCAATGGTCGGAATGACGCCAAGCCTCAACAAACCTGTCATCGGCTCTCTTGACGCGGCGACGTGCTCGGTCAGGTCCGCCGATGCCGTCACGATCGCGCGCGCTCGTTCGGCCACCTCCGTCCCGATCGGCGTCATTAAAACGGTTTGCCTGTCCCGTTCCAGCAGCTGGGCACCGAGTAACCTCTCCAGCTCCTTCAGACCCGCACTCAATGTTGACTGCGTTACAAAGCACGCTTCTGCCGCTCGCGTGAAATTCAGATGGTCGGATAACGCGACCAGGTACTGGAGCTGTTTGATGGTGGGCGTCGGATTCATTGTCTTTGAAATTTCTTATTGAGTGAGTCGATAATAATGTTAATTATTATTCATTGGATGATTATTCGAGGTTCCAGCACTGTAGTCAACAACAGCACGGTTTCAGCCCCTTATTGGCTTATTACTACAGCGAGGATTAACGAATATGACCAAGAAACTAACGACAAGCGCCGGTTGCCCGGTCGCCGACAACCAGAACGTGATGACCGCCGGCCCACGCGGCCCGCAACTGCTTCAGGACGTGTGGTTCCTCGAAAAACTTGCCCACTTCGATCGGGAAGTTATCCCCGAGCGACGCATGCACGCCAAGGGCTCCGGTGCCTACGGGACATTCACTGTGACTCGTGACATCACCGAGCACACACGCGCGAAAATATTTTCCGAGGTTGGCAAGAAAACCGATCTGTTCGCTCGATTCACCACGGTCGCCGGCGAACGCGGTGCTGCGGACGCGGAGCGGGATATTCGCGGCTTTGCATTGAAGTTTTATACCGAGGAGGGAAACTGGGATCTTGTTGGCAATAACACGCCCGTATTCTTCCTGCGCGACCCGATGAAATTTCCGGACCTTAATCACGCCGTGAAACGCGACCCGCGAACAAACCTGCGCAGCGCCAAGAACAACTGGGATTTCTGGACTTCGTTGCCGGAAGCCTTACACCAGGTAACTATTGTCATGAGCGATCGTGGCATTCCGGCGAGCTATCGACACATGCACGGATTCGGTAGTCATACCTTCAGCCTTATCAACAGCGACAACGAGCGTAGCTGGGTCAAGTTCCACTTCCGGACGCAGCAGGGCATCAAGAATCTGAGCGACGCAGAGTCGGAGGCTTTGATCGGCCAGGACCGTGAAAGTCATCAACGCGATCTTTACGACAGCATTGAAAAAGGTGACTTTCCGAAGTGGACCCTGTCGGTGCAGATCATGCCGGAAGCCGACGCGAGCAAGGTTTCCTACAACCCGTTTGACCTCACCAAGATCTGGCCGCACGAGGATTACCCTTTGATCGAGGTTGGAGAGTTCGAACTCAACCGTAACCCGGAGAATTTTTTCGCAGAGGTTGAACAATCGGCGTTCAACCCGGCCAACGTAGTGCCGGGGATCAGTTTCTCACCCGACAAGATGCTGCAAGGTCGACTGTTCTCGTACGGTGATGCGCAACGATACCGCCTGGGTGTCAATCACAACCTGATTCCGGTGAACGCGCCACGCTGCCCGGTGAACAATTATCATCGCGATGGTGCGATGCGCATCGACGGCAATCACGGCGGAACACTCGGCTATGAGCCGAACAACCAGGGTGAATGGGCCGAGCAACCAAACTTCAGCGAGCCGCCGCTAGAGCTCTCCGGCGCCGCGGCGCATTGGGATCATCGCGAGGACGAGGATTACTTTTCCCAACCCGGTGTTTTGTTTCGACAGATGAGTGATGCACAGCAACAGGTGTTGTTCGAAAACACCGCGCGCTCTATTGGCGGTGCGCCGCGTGACATTCAACTGCGCCACATCCGACATTGCATCAAGGCTGACCCGCAGTATGGCGAAGGCGTGGCTGCGGCGCTGGGTATCGACAACGATGAGATTTGAGCGAAGTCATTGCCGATTGCGTTATTGAGGAAAAACTCTCCTCTGCTCCGGGCCACGGAAGGCCCGGAGCAGAAATGTGGCGATCAAGCGAACGCAGTTCCTCCGCCTGGCTACCATGCTGCAGCTCTCCACTATACTTTCGGGCACGCGTAGGCATTGCCGATGATGACCGAGCTGAAGACACCGCCCAGAGACTCGTCTGCCGTATTCTGACTCTGGTTCTCCATCTCGATCTGCACGAAATTCGCGCCAAGATTGTATGCCTTGTCACGCATGCGGTTGCGGGCACCGCGAATCAGATCTTCGTCGCTGGTGAACTCAGCCGTCCAGAAATTTCCCTGGCTACCGAGCACTTCGCCAACGAAAACGCAGTCCTCCGCGGGTACGTTGCGTGTGACGAGAACCTGGCCAGCGTCGGGTGACAACAGTGGTGCTGCGACACAACCTGTAGCAAGTATCGAAAATAGAAGAATCAATGGAAATCGGGTGTTCATCGTTCGTGCTCCTGTAGCAATCGAGAAGCACAGCGTAAGTCGCTCAATCCAATATTCAATATCAATTGAAAAAGTATCGAAATACGATACTTCACATGTCTGCAAGCAAGACTATTTCGAGTTCAGCGCCTGGCCGGGTGATAGGCCTGCGCCAAGCGGCGGCCCGTTGTATTCACAATAGGTGCTCGTCGTCGTGGTGTACTTCTCCTCACCGTAGCGACGCACCGCTGCGTAGAAATCGTCCGCGACAGACAGGCAACTCCTTCTCGACTGGATGGATCCATCGAATGTCTCGAATAGCTTACCCAGGCCGCTACTCTTTTTATCTGGACAGGAATTTTGCATGTCCAGCAAGAAGTTATCGTCGCAGCTTTTTCTATCGATCCCGTAGCTGGCGAAGCCATGACGATAGCAGTAGTCGTGCTGCGCACACGCGTCATAGAATTCTTCGCGATAGTGACTGTGCAACTCGCTGGCAAGACTGACGAGCAAAGGCAATGAGCAGCCCAGAGGCTTCTCTCCGCCGCAGGGAGATTCGGGGCGCCTCCAGGCATGCTTCTGAATCGATGCAATGTCCCGCAGTGCGAACGCCGCGTCATCGCCCAGCAGAACATCGCCGCGAATTTCGGTGATAACGAATTCATGCTCCTGGTCGTCATGCGTTGTAATCGTGACCCGATCACCGGCTTCTAGTCCGGAATTTACGAAGTTCGGCAAGGGCTTGACGTTATGCGTCGGCGTACAAGCGGCCGCACAAATAATGCATATCGCAAACAGGATGAAATATCGCACCGTCATTGCGCCTGACTTCGCTCGGCATTCAAGCCCATGTCGTTCGCCGTGCTCTCGAGTATTTGCCAAAAAGTCCACGGCCGAAAACTTACCATCATTCCATAGGCCTTTTTCTTCGCCACCGGGGTGCTGATATCGAGTTCTGCAAACTCATCGAAGTCCTGCGAGAGTTTCTCAAACTTCTTGGTCAGTACGCTCACCGAAGCCGCAGACAGCTCCCCGGTGTCAAACCGAAACACTTCATTACCGCTATCGAAGTCAGAATCCATGAATGCCTGCTGCACCTGCCGCTGATACAGCTTTCGAATCGGTCCATCACGGCGCCAGTCGATACGACGGCTGGTTAGCAAACGTCCGTTGTTCTTCGGCAGCAGTTCTATCAGCTTGAGCCTGCTCAGGCGAACCAGCATGGTCGTCTGTTGCTGAGCGTCCAGACCAAACTCTTTCGCGATCTTCCCGGGCGTGCGGCCGGTCAACAACAGATAGAAGTAGGTCAGCACCAATGGGTCCTTCGCGAGTCCCCGTTCCTGTGCAAGCGTGAGCTGGGTAATTTCATCTTCGCTACCAAGCCTCGCCATACGGGCAAGATCATAAAAGCTCATATCGAGAAACCGACAGACATCCTCGAGCCGCTGCAAAGAGAACGTTTGTTCAGAAAAAATGCGTTTCACACTAGCCTCGCTGATGTCCAGCGCAACGGCCACGTCCCGATAAGTCAGTCCGCGCGAATGCAGGCATTTCTTGAGTGATTGCAGGAGCGCTCGTGTCTGGCTCATTGTTGTTCTCGAAAGTGTATGGACCGCGTATCATTATACGGTACTAAGTAAATAGTGAACCCTATGACCGCCAATACACCCCTTTCCGGTAACCTGCGGAAAATGCAGACAAGCCTCGAGAACATCGCCCAATACACGCTGATGCTGGATGGCACTCCGGTCGATATGAACGCGAAGATTGGCGAGACCATCAAGCTCAGTTTCGACGGCACAATCAACTGTATTGCCTGTGACCGACTCACGAATAAGTCGTTCGCTCAAGGATTCTGCTACCCGTGCTTTCGGAATGCGCCGGAGGCCAGCGAATGCATCATCCGCCCGGAACTCTGCCTTGCGCACGAAGGAGAAGCGCGTGACATGGCTTGGGCCGAGAAAAACTGCCTGGTCGAGCAAATCGTCTACCTGGCGAGGAGCTCCGCGATCAAAGTGGGCATCACGCGGGCCACACAGATGCCGACGCGCTGGATTGACCAGGGTGCCACTGATGCCATCGTTTTTGCTCGCGTCCCCAATCGCTACACGGCCGGCCTCGTTGAGGTTGCCATGAAAGCGCACCTGACCGACCGGACAAACTGGCAACGCATGTTGAAGAACGAGGTGATCGACGCAGACATCGTTGCCACAAAAGCATCGTTGACGAGTTCAATTGATGCAGACTTGCAGCAATACGTCGACACCGACGACACCGTTTGTTCAATCGAGTATCCCGTTGACCGCTACCCGGAAAAAGTGAAGAGCGTTGGCTTCGACAAGCAGCCGGAGATTGAGGGCCGCCTCGCCGGTATCAAGGGGCAGTACCTGATATTCGACGACAACCGCGTACTGAACATTCGAAAGCACAACGGCTACCGCGTGACGATGTCGTAATTTCGCGAAGGCGAGAATTCAGACCCCTATAGGCGCAGATGCCAGCAGGCCCTGCTGGCATCGACAATACGACAGCCCGTACCCGGGCCCGTATCAACATCCTGGTTTGGAGATAGTCGATGCCGGAAATTAGTGTTCAACACCAATGCGCAGCACTCACAGATCTGATCGACTGCGAATCTTTTGGCGTACCCATCGGTGACCTTCCCAAACAGACCGACTCGGGCTTCTTTGAGGAAGGTAACCTCACTGCGGGCACCTGGGAATGTGAACCCGGCAAATTGCAGCTGGATCTCGACATCACTGAGTTCTGCCACTTGCTTACGGGACACTGGATTCTGACATCCGAGTCAGGCCAGGTAACCGAGATCAAGGCCGGTGACAGCTGGACGTTTCCGAAGGGATGGAAAGGCACGGCTGAGGTCGTCGAGACAGTCCGAAAGGTGTACTTGATCGTTAGCTAGCGGTCGGCCGCGCAACCACTGACACAGCAACAAACTCGATGCGATAGAATCTTCTATCTTCAAATAGTTGCTGGGTGACATGCTATACCTTGTCAGTGGAACCTCCAGGTCCGGAAAGACACTCATCGCCAAAAAACTCCTAGCGGACAGGCGGATTCCTTACCTGTCTCTTGACTGGTTGATGATGGGGTTTAATCACGGGATACCCGAATACGGCATTCATCATCTGCTGTGGCCAAACGAAATCGCCGAAAAAATGTGGTCTTTCTTGCTCGGCATGATCGACAGTTTGCTCGGTGATCGCATCGATTACGTGATTGAAGGCGAAGCGATGCTGCCTGAGTTGGTCGCTGGTTTAGTGGAAAAACACCCTGACACGATCAGGGCTGTGTTTGTCGGATACACCGCAATCAGCGTCGAGAACAAGCTTGCGCTGGTTAAGCAACATAACGATGGGGGAAACGACTGGCTAAACAAGGAATCAGACGAGTACATCAGAGATCATATTGGAAACATGATCGCTCATAGCAAGATGATCAAAGACGAATGCGAAAAACACGACTTGTCTTACTTTGATACGTCTGAAGATTTCCTGGTGGCGATAGAAGCGGCGACAGAATTTCTGAAAAAGTGTGCTCGCGATCAGCCACGAAGCACTGACAGGAACTCCTCGCCATAACGATCCAGTTTCGTCTGGCCTACACCGCTGATATCCAGCAACTCAGCTTCGGTCTGCGGGCGATGATTCAACATCTCGTGCAATGTCTTGTCGTGAAAGATGACGTACGCCGGAACATCATTCTCGTTCGCAAAAGACTGCCGACACGCACGCAACGCGTCCCACAGCTCCTGGTCTTCTACAGCGACGACCTGCTCTCGAGCGGATCTTCTTGCTGTCGCCACGGGACCTTTTGGATCTTCACGAAAACGCAGGGGTGTATCGCCTCGGAGAACAGCACGGCTGGTGGACGTTAGAACCAGCGCACCAAATCGTTCTGCATCGGAACGCAAGTGGCCCGCGACGATTAGCTGGCGTGCGACTGAACGCCAGGTGCTCGCGGGAAGCCCTGCTCCGATTCCGAAGACGCTGAGCCGATCATGCCCGTGCTGCCGGATCTTGTCCGTTTCTTTGCCCAGCAGAACGTCGACAAGGTGCGCCGCGCCGAAACGTTGCTCGGTTCGATAGACGGCTGAGAGGAGTTTTCGCGCCGCTTCTGTCGCGTCCCAGGTACTCGCCGGTGCAAGGCAACCGTCACAGTTACCGCAGTCTTCAATCAGGGCGTCGCCGAAGTACTCAAGCAATGGCCGGCGCCGGCAACCCGTGCCCTCACACCAGCCCAGGAGCGCGTCGAGTTTCACACCTTCATGGCGCTTGAAATCGTCACCGGCGTCGGATTCAGTGAGCATTTGCCGCAGGCGAACAACGTCTTGCATGCCATAGACCATCCAGGCATCCGCCGCTTCGCCGTCACGGCCCGCTCGACCGGTTTCCTGGTAGTAGGACTCCATGCTTTTGGGCAGATCGAGATGCACGACGAAGCGAACGTCCGGCTTGTCGATGCCCATGCCGAACGCGATGGTAGCAACAATGATTAGCCCGTCTTCAGCAAGAAAACGGCGTTGATTTTCTTGCCGCACCTCTGTGGCCAGACCTGCATGATAAGGCAGTGCGTCAAAGCCCTGCTGGCACAACCAGGTTGCGATACTCTCCGTTTTCTTTCGCGACAGGCAATAGATGATGCCGGCGTCGTTTCGATGGACCTGAAGAAACTTCAACAGCTGTCGTTTCGGATCGGTCTTCGCCTGAACCGCATAAGCGATATTCGGTCGATCGAATGGCGCCACAAAGATGTCCGGATCGGCAAGCTCCAGTCGCGCAACGATTTCTTTTCGGGTCCTGTCCGTTGCCGTCGCTGTCACCGCCATTCTCGGTACGCCGGGGAACAGGGAGCCGAGTTCGCCGAGCGTCAGGTAATCGTGGCGAAAATCGTGACCCCATTGCGATACGCAGTGTGCCTCATCGATCGCGATTATTGAAAGAGGTACATCGCTCAGCAAGGATCGGGTGTGCCCCGTCGCCAGGCGTTCTGGCGCCACATACAAAAGCTGCAACTCACCCTCTCGAAGGCGTGCCATGACGCTCTGTCTTTCATCGGGCGACTGGCTGGAATTCAAAAACGCCGCTTCGATGCCGAGTTCGCCAAGCGCCGTGACCTGGTCTTGCATCAATGCGATCAAAGGGGAAATGACCAGCCCGGTCCCTTCCCGGAGCATGGCAGGTATCTGGTAGCACAATGATTTGCCACCACCGGTAGGCATCAATACGAGTGAGTCGCTACCCGTTAGAGCAGCTGCAATGATTGCTTGTTGTTCACCTCTGAACTCGGGGTAGCCGAAGACTTCGGTCAGAAGTTTTTTGGGAGTTGCGTTCATGAGTGGAGTATTTGCGATTAACGTGGCTCCAGTCAATCATGCTATTGCTCACTCTGCACCGCATTTGCGTTCGTAAAACGGAGTACGCCGTTGCCGACGTACTCCGCGTGGTGAGAAAACAAGACAGTTTGCGTCGCGGGAGTTACCTGGTTGCTTCCTCATACTCGGTTTTCGTGATGTAACCGTCTCCATTTGCATCGACGGCTGAAAACGCCGCCTCAAGTGACGTGCCACGCGCCTCTGCTTCCGTGATAACACCATCCTCGTTCTGGTCGAGTTCCGCGAACGCCGGACCATCAGCGTAGCCCGTTTGCGCCGACTGTTGTGCGTGAGCTGCGAACGTCAGGAAACTGACCAGGCCAATGGCGGCTGGTATCAAACTGTTTTTCTTCGAGATCATGGTGGTTCTCCTTGGTAGGGTTTTGAATCAACTCTCGCGCCACTCGAGCGCTTACCAGGAAGATTGCAGTTTCGATGCCAACTTCCATAAGTGTAGCCAAAACAGGTCGTTGCGGTACTTCGGCACTTTTTTCCGATGCCCACGAGTGTTGCTGTTCGGCAACACAATCGAGGGGACTTTGACGGCGATTCAGCGGTCAAAACAGTCTCATACAAGGCCAAACGCGATGTTGGTCAGGCGCGACCAGAAGGCAACACTTTTACCGTGCAAATTCTGTGTGACGGTGCCAAGCGGAGATACTGTATGCGGCGATTTCGACCAACAGCCTTGATGCCGATCATCTCGATGGGCTTCGTGGTCGTCGCTCTGCCACTCATTGGTGCGATAGCGACAGCAATTGTCCGGGTCGATGCGTTCGCGACGGAGGGCCGAGTAGCGCTGGTCTCAGTGCAGCAAACCGCAAGCTCGAGTCGAGCGTTAGCGGACCGAATTACCGAACTCGAACGTACGGCGCGTCAATACCATGCATTGGCCGACGATTCGTACCGTGACCTGTATGAGGAACACCGCGCTGACGTTCGCGTGATGTTTGATCGTCTGCTGGAGAACAACGAGTACTCTGATCTGCAACCTCTTTTGGAACGAGCCCTGCACTCTGAACGAAGGGCGCATCAAGTCGTTTTGGAAGTAGGCTCGGGCACTGCTACCTCAACGGCGCTGGAACTCGCGTTTGCCAACTTGCGCGACGCGGTAATGCGGGTCGTGCAGGCTCACAACGGCTTCGTCCGGGACCTGGGAAACTCGTTACCGGAGCAGGCTGACGGACTACAGCGCTTACTGATGAGCCAGGCAAGCTGGGTAATTCCGCTTTCCGTCGGTCTCGCACTGCTTTTTGGTTCCTTGATTGCCCGACCCTTGAGCCAGATCGATAAGGGCATTCGTTCACTGGGTCGCGGATCGTTGAGTGACTCGATACGCGTCAGTGGCTCAAGTGACCTCGAGGAGATGGGTCTGCGCCTGGATGCGCTGCGGATTCGCCTGCTTGAGCTGGAAGCCCAGAAAGCGCAGTTCCTGCGCAACGTGTCGCATGAACTAAAGACTCCATTAACAAACATTCGGGAAGGAGCTGAGTTGCTTGTCATCGACGGAGTCGATTCAGAGCAAAACACGATCGCTCGTATCTTGCAGGACAACAGTGTCCGCTTACAGAAGATGATAGAACAGTTATTACGCTATGGTGCTGATGGCGACCTCGATCCTGAGCAACCCACCGAAACAATACAATTTCACCGGCTTGTACAAGACGTCGCCGACAAACACTATCCCATTCTGTCGGCACGACAGGTTGTACTGACCTCTGACCTATCGGCAGTACTGTTTGACGGCAACGCAAAGCGACTTCGGGTAATCGTTGATAATTTGTTGTCGAATGCCGCCAAACATACACCGGCTGGCGGGACTATCAATATCGGACTGAACGGCAATGACACTGGCATCGTGCTCGACGTTGTCGATAGCGGCGACGGTGTCGATAGTGAAGACGCACCTTACCTGTTCGACTGGTTTTACACAGGATCCCGATCGGGTGACACGGTCGTTGCCGGCGCCGGCATGGGCTTAGCCATAGCGCAGGAGTACGCCAAGCAACACGCCGGCGTTATTGAATCGCTGCCGTGCAAGGACGGCGCCCATTTTCGATTGACCATCAGCGGGAAGCACTATGCGCAAGCCTAGCATCTTCGCAGCGCTCCTCTGCCTGAATGCCGCTTGTACGACGGTGCCTGAGACCGTGGTAGCAGAGGCCAGCGAGCCGGCTGTAATCAAGGTGTCGCCAGGCACGGTTACCGTAGCGGAAACAGAACCTGCTCCTGCACCGGACGCAATCGAACTGCAGCAGTGGATGCGGCAGTTGATCCGTATCGAGACACTGTTTGGCCTTGAGCTTGCGGGCGAGAGAGACCGACTGCTGGTGCAACATCGCGAACACCCAACTGACGGCAGTCGATTGGCGCTGGCGTACCTGCTAAGCAGGCCGCAGGTGCTGGTACACGACATGGATAGGAGTCGGGAGCTCCTTGCGGAGATCGATGCCGGCGGCGCCTATGCCCCCGTTCGTGATCTGCTGCTTCGGGAGTTCGCGATGGTCGAGGAGATCGCCGAGCTGCAAACTCAAACATCGCACCTGGAATCGCAGCTCGAGGCACTAAAGGCCATCGAAGCCGATCTCTCTGACAACCAGCAGGAGTTGGAGGACCTTGACCAGTGAGCCGTCAAATAAAGGTGCTTGTGGTCGATGATGAAGCGGATTTGCTGCAATTGTTGACGATTCGCCTGCACCGCGCAGGCTACGCTGTCGAGACAGCTGACAGCGCGAAGGCTGCGTTGGCAACGCTCGAGCGTCTGCAGCCGCATGTCGTACTGACCGACCTGAAAATGGCGAACATGGACGGATTAGGCCTGCTTGCCGAAGTAAAGGATCGTTACCCTGTTTTGCCGGTTGTCGTACTTACTGCCCATGGCACCATACCGGACGCGATAGCCGCTACGAAACGCGGTGCGTTCGCGTTCCTGACAAAGCCACTGGACGACCACGAGTTACTCGCCTGCATCCAGGACGCGGTGACGTTCAGCAGCAAAGATGCCGCGGGCGTGCCGCAGGTACAGTCTCGAGAGTGGCGTTCGAAGATCGTCACCAGAAGCGCCTCGATGGAAGCCCTGTTGCGAGAAGCAGAACTCGCGGCAGCGAGTGACGCCAGCATCATCGTACAGAGCGATAGCGGAACCGGTAAGGAGTTGCTGGCACAAGCAATACATGCAGCGAGCAGCCGAGCAGACGAATCGTTTGTCGCGGTCAACTGCACGGCGATTCCTGAGGCGCTGTTCGAAAGCGAGATGTTCGGCCATGTCAAAGGCGCTTTCACCGGAGCCAGTCACGATCGGAGCGGTCTGTTTCAGCAAGCGAACAAGGGAACGTTGTTCCTGGATGAAGTCGGTGACATGCCATTGAGCTTTCAGGCAAAGTTGCTGCGTGCGTTGCAGGAAAAAACGGTACGACCGGTTGGCGCCGACGAACCGGTTGCGATCGATGTGCGAGTAATCACTGCGACACATCGTGACCTCGAGCAGTCGGTTGCGAGCGGCGAATTTCGAGATGATCTGTTTTATCGCTTGAGCGTAATTACTTTGGAGCTACCGCCACTCTCGAAGAGGCGCGAAGACATACCTTTGCTCGCAAACCACTTTCTTGTGCAGTTCGATTCTGAGGGGGTCGCCAGCGGTTATTCGAACTCCGCCATGGAACGCCTGATGACCGCACCCTGGCCTGGCAATGTGCGTCAACTGGCGAATGTCGTGCAGCAGTGCAAAGTGATGTCGCGAACACGGTTGGTTTCCCGGAGCCTGGTCGACAGAGCACTACGCGGTCGACCCAACGAGTTCGTCCCGTTCGCAACCGCCAGGGATCGATTCGAACTTGAGTACTTGAGTAACTTGCTGCAGATGACTCATGGCAATGTCTCCCAAGCCGCTCGCCTGGCGGATCGCAACCGGTCGAAGTTCTACAAACTCCTGAAGAAACACGCGCTGGAGCCGTCGCTGTTCCGTGCTGGCGGCCAGGTTGAAGAAAGAGATCGAATGGAATCCTGAAGACCGAACAAGTGCCGCTGCACACTCAACTTTCTGTGAGATCGGCCGATTCCCTGGTGAGAACGGTCGTTATTCCACGGCCGCGGTTTGGAGTGCTGCAATGTTTCGATGGTTGGGTAAGCTCGATCACTACGTTCCTTTTCGCTACGGAGTCTGGCTTTTCTGCGCATTTGCGGCAGCGGCGGCAGGACTCTGGTGGTACACCTTCGACAGTGGCGGATCGGTTGCAATGGTGTTTGTGCTGCTCACGCTCGTTGGGCTGAGAGACGTACAACAGGCGCCGCGTTCCGTACTACGAAACTATCCCATCATCGGCCATATGCGCTTCATGCTCGAGGCTTTCAGGCCGGAGATTCGCCAGTACTTTCTTGAAAGCGATACCGAGGCCGCACCATTCTCCCGTCAACAACGCTCGCTCGTCTACCAGCGCGCCAAGGGAGAACCGGACAAACGTCCTTTCGGCACGCAGCAAGACCTGAGCAGAATCGGTTACGAGTGGATCAATCACTCGATGACGCCGACGCAACTGGACTCGCACGATTTTCGTGTTGTTATCGGCGCAGATCGGGCCAATCCGTACAGCGCGAGCGTTTTTAATATATCTGCAATGAGCTTCGGTGCGCTGAGTGCGAACGCGATCCAGGCGCTGAATATCGGAGCCAAACGCGGCAACTTTGCGCATGATGCGGGTGAAGGCGGCATCAGTCACCATCACCTGCAACACGGCGGTGACATTATCTATGAAATCGGTTCGGGGTACTTCGGCTGTCGCAACGATGACGGTGAGTTCGACCCTGACCGCTTCGCCGACGTGGCGGCACTTGATGCCGTCAAGATGATTGAAGTGAAGCTGAGCCAGGGCGCCAAACCCGGACATGGAGGCGTGCTGCCCGGGGAAAAAGTCACAGCGGAGATCGCTGAAGCGCGTGGCGTTCCAATGGGCGAAGATTGCCTTTCGCCGGCAAGTCACAGCGCCTTCAACACGCCGATAGGCCTCCTCGAGTTCATACAGCAGTTACGCGATCTGTCCGGCGGCAAGCCGACCGGATTCAAGCTATGTATCGGGCATCCCTGGGAGTGGTTCGCCATTGCCAAGGCGATGATTGAGACAGGCATAACACCCGACTTCATCGTCGTGGATGGTGCCGAGGGTGGTACCGGTGCCGCGCCGCTGGAATTCAGCGACCATGTCGGGGCACCCGTCCAGGAGGGGCTGCTGCTCGTTCACAACACTCTGGTTGGCTTGAACCTTCGTGACAAGGTGAAGATTGGATGCGCAGGAAAAGTCGTGAGCGCATTCGATATTGCACGCATGATCGCGATCGGCGCTGACTGGTGCAATGCCGCACGAGGATTCATGTTTGCCCTCGGCTGCATCCAGGCGCAGAGCTGTCATACGGGTCATTGCCCGACCGGCGTCGCGACGCAGGACAAGGCGCGACAGCGCGCGTTAGTGGTACCGGATAAGGGCGAGCGCGTGTACCAATTTCATCAGCAAACGCTCTTCGCGTTGCAGGAACTGGTTGAAGCAGCAGGACTTGGTCACCCCAGGGAACTGACCGCATCACACATCGTGCGGCGACACTCGCAAGGCAGCACGAAGCTGCTGGCGAATCTGCTGACGTTTGTTGAACCGGGTGCGCTTGTAAATGGTGACGTAGATCTGCCGGTATTTACGGCATATTGGCCGATGGCGCAGACGCACTGCTTTGTGCCGGCCGAGGTGAAGCCGGAGATGGTGGCGGCTAATGATGCTGCGGATCCGCCGTCGACCCTCATATCGAAGCGAATGCACGACGCTGACGTGTAGAGGGCGTTGTACGTCCACAATAGAGTTTCCCCGGAATCGCGAAGCCTGGTAAGCCATTTATGCCTTGCCAGTCGTTGTTCAGGCGGGATCATTTGTGGAGAAACTCATGAGGAAGATTATTACTGCCGGCGTAGCGGCCTTGTTTCTGTGTTTACTGTCGTTGCCATCTTTCGCCGTAACGCTGGACAAGGAGTCTGCTTGCCTTGGAATGGGCGGTAGCTGGACCCAGATTACCCAGCCGCCCCGCGTTGGGCATTGCGATCTTAAGTGGAGCTATACCGTGCCGGCCGGCGACATATTGGAACTGGTTTCGGCCGTGTCATTAAACATCGAAAACTACGCAACGCTGCGGGTCAATGGCCGTCTGGCTGTGTCGAATGGCGCCCTGCTGGAGTTTCGTCATGCCTACCTGGAGAATTACAACGAGGTCCAGATTTCCAGCGGGGCCAAAGTAAAACTCTGGGCGGGTGCGATACGAAATTACGGTGAGTATGTGAATGATGGCTTGCTGGGTAACGGATGGCAGCCCGGTCTTGAGAGAGGCGTTTTCAATTCAGGGTTGTTCAGCAACACTAACGACGGCCACGTCGATAACAACGGTGTGTTTGTCAATCAATACGACGGTCGCTTCGTGAGCTTTGCCGGAGCGCAGTTCGTTAATTACTATGGCGCAAGTTTTACAGCGAACAACGACCTTCATGAGGGCTATTTCGAAAACGACAAGCATGCGGACATTTTCGTCAGAGGCCCGCTGCGACTCGAAGCTGGTGGTCTTGTCACCAACCGAGGTCGCGTCAGCCTGTACGCCGGCCAAATCACCATTGATGCCGGCGGCCAGTTTTACAATGAAGCGGGCGGCCGATTCTTTGTAGATACGATGCGCAACGTGACGATCAATGGCGAATTCACCAGCGACAATGCACGCATCGACAACTACGGCCTGATCAGCTTGGGGCAGGCACAATCACTGCTGAGAACGATCGACGGCGGGATTTACAACGCGCCGTCCGGCGTGATTGACGCGAACAAGGGTAAGTTCAGCCTGTCATGTACAATTTTTACGAACAAGGGTGCGGTTTACGGCGCTTACTTTGATAACTGTACTAGCAAGTACCCGACCAAGTAACGGGCGGTCGGTCGGACTTGAGGGGCCGCGGCCGTTCTAGCCGCCGCGGCCATTGAGGACAAACGCCGCCCAGTGGTAGGGGTGTGCGTCTGCGGGTTTGCTATCGCTTTCGAAGAGCCGGTCCAGGAGGCCTTGCCACCAGCCTTTTTCGTTGCCGCTGTTAACCATGGCCAACTGTGCAAGTTGCAGGGCAGCCTCCTTGGACTCACCCGCTTCCAGATAGCCATAGAATTCTGTCATCAGTCGACTGGATGATCGGTCGTTGACGTTCCAGAGTGACGCGACGACGGACGAGGCGCCAGCGTACTGAAAAGCGCGTGTCAGCCCCATAAGTCCTTCGCCAGGGTACGCCGATCCAAGCGCCGTTTCGCAGCCGGACAACGTCACCAACTCTGCGTCCGTTCTTACGCTCTCGTAAATTTCCCATGCCTGAAGGTAGCCGTTTTCGGCGTTCTCGGTTTGGCTCTCGGTGTCCGGGACCGTTAGCACGATGGCCGTATCGAGAGGGCTGCGCTCATCGATTACGGTATGTGCAGCGAAATGCAGGTAGCTTGTACTCCTTGGCAGACTTTTTGCGTTTTCTTCGGTGGCCTCCTGACCGAGGAAGATCGTTGCACGATCTCGCTCGGCAAACGGGATATTGTTAACCTCTGCGGCGCTCCAGGGCAAATCCGGTAGCGGCTCGGTGCTCTCGGCGCCACCACGGACGGTCGCGGAACTCGTCGGTCGTGCACGCGCGTTGGTGTAGTCGGCCCCACCAAACGCAACCAGAGTCTTTGACTGCGCGATCTTGCCGTTCGCCCGAAGCTGCGCCTGCACGCTCAGCGAGTTTGTCACGAACAGCGGTTTCCACTCGACGACGTACTGGGTGTCGCCAGAAGCGGCCTCTCGGCGCAGGGCCGCAAATGGCAACAGATTGAGCGCGCCGTCGGGCACGATCAGGATCCGTGTCGCGGCGGCTGCGAACTCATCGAACGGTGCCATCAAATCTGCGTACAGCTCTTCGGCAAGCTCGTTGAGCGGTGTCGCGGGTGTTTCGTCCCAGCGTCCTGCATCAATCAGATATCGAAACCGTTGCACCTTGCTGCCGATTTCATCGCGGCCCAAATTGAGGTTTTTTACACCTAACTCGCCGGACGGTGATAGCGCGAAAATCCGAGTGTCCGTCTCGCCAACATTATACGAGAGCACAACGGTGCCCGGCGCCAGCGTTGCGCGAATCTCTTGTAACGAGAGCGGGCGGTTTTCCTGCAAGTCCACGAATGCCGCAGAGTGCTCCCGTGCTCGCCGGCGGACGTCATCTTGTTTTCGACGACCCTCCTCAAGTTCAGTTCGCAGCGCAGCGATCTTTTCGGCGCCACTGGCGTTCAGGAGATTAGCCTGTGTCTTTTCATAGGCGACGGCAAGCATGCGGCGCTCCCGCTCGAGCTCCGCCGGAAGGTCATTGTTGAAAACGAGGTCGCGTTCGACGAGAAGATCCGACAGCACTTTTGAACGGGAGCGTTCCAGGATCTCGAAAGCACGTTCCTCATCACCGATCTCGAGCAGAAAGTCGATATAGTCCTGGTAGATACTGCGATGCCTGGCGCGCGATTCGGCTTTGGATTCCTGTGTGCCACCCAGTCGAGCATGCTGCGAATCCAACGCACGCAGTGCCTTCTCGAAAATATCCTCTGCAGCTTTCATGTCGCCTTGATGTCGTGACACCTGCGCCAGGCCGTGCAAAACGCGCGCCTCGCGGTGGGTAGCCGGGGCAATTTGCGAGAGTATTTCTGCAGCCTGGTTGAGTTCGGAAGCGGCGGCGACGAAATCTTTGCGCTTCAAGTTGTTGAATCCTAATCGAGCATGCGATTCCGCCACACCGGGTCCGCTTGCCGCAATCTCCTTATACAGCTCGAGTGCCTGGCGAAAGTAGTCTGTAGACCCTGGAATGTCATCGCGCGAGCCGGCAACAGCTCCCAGACCTTGTAATATTCTTGCGTGCTGCTTCGAGCCAACGGCGATACGTTGCTGAATGGCCAGCGCCTCAAGCAAGTGGTCATTGGCTGTTTCATAGTCGCCGCGATAGCGCGCGACGCTGCCAAGGTTTGTAAGTGACGCTACAATGTCCGGAGAGTTCGGCACCAACTCACGACGTAACTCATAGGCGCGGCCGTGGTAGTGCTCCGCTTTCGCCAGATCCCCCTGGTCCAGCGCGACGGAACCCAGGTTGTTCAGTGTCTGTGTTGTTTCCAGGCTGCCCGGCACCAGTTCTTCGAGGAGATCAAGCGCCTCCAGATAGTAGGATTCGGCTGCACGGTAGTTGCCGCGTTCGGCGTTTACCAAGCCGACGTTGTGTATCGCCGTCGCCAGGCCCTTGCTACCCGGCTCCAGTCTCAGTTTCGCTTGTCTCGCACGTTCAAACATCACTGCAGCCATGGCAAGATCGCCACGCATATAGCTAATGATGCCGTGGTTGTTGATATTGCTCGATGCGGCGACTCCGTTGGGATCTTTCTCGGTGTAGATTCGCAGCGAGTGTTGAAAATGGCTCTCTGCTTCTTCGAGGCTACCTGACTGGACCGCAATGAAACCGAGCTTGCTAACGGTTGCGGCGACGATCATTGACTCCGGTGCTATGCGCTGCAACTGCCGGATTGCCTTTTCGAGCAGGCGCGCGGCGGCGATCAGGTCACCGCGAACTCTGGGAATATCTGACAGGCCGGTCAGATTCGCCGCGATACCAAAGCGGTCCGGTGAAATCGATTCTTCCAGCGCCAGCGCCTCTTCGTAACTCGCCTTGGCCTCATCAAGTCGATCCTGCTGCAGTAGCGCGCCGCTCTGATAGTAGAGCAGCAGTGCTCTTGCCGTTTTGTTTCGTTGCTGCATTTGTTCGTCGATCGGCAGCTGCTCGATAGCTTGCCGAAACATATCTACCGATGCTGTCCATTCTGCTTTGCGGCCCAGTAGCGCCGCCGTCTGATAGCGCACCCAGGCACTGTCCAGCGCGCGTCCGTCT
The DNA here is from genome assembly GCA_022600955.1 of Gammaproteobacteria bacterium. Classification (GTDB taxonomy): domain Bacteria; phylum Pseudomonadota; class Gammaproteobacteria; order Steroidobacterales; family Woeseiaceae; genus UBA1847. The sequence continues at coordinate 133,763 of JAHZJK010000024.1, read as the reverse complement.
GTCGCGAGCCGGTTAGCCAATGCGGTTGCTGTGGCAATTCCGTCGTCAATACTGCCGTCTTCGATTGCGGCTTTGAACGCATTGACCGACACCATTGCGTCGTCGGACCAGACGGGCGCAACGCCCAGTCGCCAGCGGCCATCGCGTGGCAAGAATGTGACGGGTTCTCCGGCGCGTGTGCCATGCAGCACGATCGGGTCGACCAAATGCTGTTCGCGCTCTAGTTCGTAAATGTCGAACGGGCCGTTGAAATAGTTCAGCCGCGGCTCAGGTGCGTCATCCGCGACCCGCGACCAGGCGATGAGCCGGTCGCCTTGTTCGATTCCCGCTTTTTCGGCCATGAAATGTTGGCCGGCACTGGTCACCTCAAGCTCGAGAGCGGTCTCATCCGCGGCGTTGACCGAACCAAGAAAAAGGCATGTAAGCCAGGCGAACAGTGCGTGTGCTTTCGTGCGTGCGTTCATTGGATTCGAAACCAGTAGGGTCCCATGGACGGGTTTGACATACTTCCTTCAACGTTAACAATCCAAAAATAGCGCTCACCGGAACTCAGCAGCGCCGCAACTTCTTCGTCAACTGAAACTTGTGCCGTCAACACCCAGTCGCTTTCCCACAGTAACTCAGCTGCGTCATTGTGCAGGCGAAGCCGGTAGCGACTGTCGTCTCCTTGTTCCGACCAGCGAAACTCGGTTGGCTGTGACGACAACTCCACGTTCCCGGATGGCCAGGCTGCAGCATCCGCACCTCCCCCGGAACGATCAACGTCTGGCACTACCGTCGATTGTGTTTGCAGCAGGCCGATGGCGAGGAATACAGACGCCGCGAGGCCGACACCTGCCATCAGCCAGCGCCGTTGTGGGCGGCGCGGCTTCTTGTGCCTTGCCTTCGCTCTCGCAGCGCTCAGAACGGCTTCATCGTGCGCCGCGGATGGCCGCGGTGCATGTCGCTTCGCTTCGGCGCGAAGTTGCAGGTCGTCGTCGTCATTATCCATCGATAGCCCTCGGGCTGAGCGCTGGTAGCGCATGGCGTAGTTTTTTTAAGGCGTATTTCTTGCGACTCAGGACGGTGTCTCTGGGCGCGTCGACTTCGTCCATCATTTCTTTGATGCTGAATCCCTGCAGCCACAGTGCGAGCACTTCGCGCTGATCGAAAGGCAATTCGGCGATCGCTCGTTGCATCAGGTCTTGCGTTTCCTCCTGCATCGCCGATTCATAAGCGCTGCCTCCGGACGCGACCAGTGTCGGCTGATCGGTCAGGCTGTCTGACAGCTTTTCAACGTGCTTTCGCTGGTATTCGTCGATGTAGCGGTTGCGGCCAATCTTGTACAAATAGCTTCGAAGTGAAACACCGGGTCGGGGACGGTAGGCGCCCGTATCTTCGACGAGTTTTAACCAGCAGAACTGCGACACATCCTCGGTTATGGCGTTGCTGCCGGATAACGCCCACAGATACCGGTAGACCGCATTCTTGTGACGCGTGAACAGCGTCTCGAATGCCACCATGTCACCTTCGTCACGAAATGCCGCAAACAACTCCGCATCGGATTTGTCGTCGCTAACGCCTGGGAATTTGCGTGGCTGATTTCGCAACGCGTGATGACCTGCCTGAGTATCCGTTTCAGAGTGCTCAAGCATAACAAGCAGCGGCCTCCATGGCATATCAGCAATGCGGCTGTTTCTGCCCCTGCGTATCAGATGGCCGGCATCGTCCAAGAATTCCTCCAAAAGTCGGCGATAAGTTCGCTCGTCATGACATAACGATTGGGGCTCGCAAAATGGTTTAAGCCACTTTCCGGGGCCCGCTCGTTACTGACTGAAGGGGCTTCGTTGCAGCGTAGCCATTAACCAGCGCAGCGCGCGTCGTCTGGAGAGTCGGATCAATGCAATCATCACGTCACTATCAATGTCGAGCAGCAATCGTTGCTATCCGAGCTATGCTCACACTCGCCGTCCTTGTGCCACTCGGCGGATGTGACATTATTTTTGGTTCCTCGACAGAGTCCCCCAGGACAGTCTCAATTATCTCGATCGGTTTTGAGCAACGAACCGACACGGGTGACGTTACTATTGACCGCCTCTCATTGCCGCGCGGTGAGTGGGTCGAGATAAGTGTCAAGTACATCCTCGCAGCACCAAACCAGTCTTTGTTGACAAACATCATCGGGACATTGTCAGAGCGCATAAACAGCGGTGTTCAGCTGCAAAAGTTCAACGAAAATGATGATGGCCCGACATCGACTGATGGGCCCAGGCTGTCCGGTCTGGCTACGAAGGAAGTTACGCAACTCTACAGGGTTCGGCTGAATCCGGCTGCGGATGTTGCCGAGTCGTCGATTCGGTTTGAGGTAAGCGTAGAAGGCGGCGACAGCGACGCAGACTTCGACGAACTTGACAGGTTACTACCGATCGAGCGCATTCGAACATCAACCATGCCGACCGCCGCCACTCCCTTTCGGATTAGTGCCGGCGAATCGCATTCCCTCGCTCTCTCATCAGATGGCCGGGTGTGGGCATGGGGCAATAACGACTTTAACCAGCTTGATGACTTGACCAGCACGGCAAGCTCTGCCCCCGTGCCAGTCGATATTGTCGATCCCATCCGCGACCTGTCTGCCGGACGCAATCACTCGCTGGCGGTATCCACCAGCGGTCGGCTCTACTCCTGGGGCTCTCGAACGAGCGGGCAGCTCGGGCCTGGTCGGACGAGCGGCGATCCCGATATCGTTTTGGAAATCGACAATGCCTTTGATGTTTTTGCTGGCTACGAAGCGTCGTTTGCTATCACAACCGACTTGGAGTTGTACGGTTGGGGGAATAACCAGGGCGGCGTTCTGGGCCTCGCGGACTTGAGCATCATTGATACACCAACACGCATACCGGTCGATAACGTGGTCAAAGTCGCTGCGGGCATTGAACATGCGTTGGCGCTGAATTCAAGCGGTACCGTGTATGTCTGGGGCCAGAGCCGCTTCGGACGTCTGGGCGGGGTACGCTCTGATGATTTTGAGATACGACTGCCCGAATTCTTGTCGTACGGCGTGGGAATATACGGGCCCGCCGTTGATATCGCCGCGAGTGAGGATATGTCGTTTCTCGTCGCCAGTGGCGGCCGCGTTCTGTTTTTCGGACGTAACGACGACCTGCTTCTCGTGAGCGGCCCCGGGTTCGTGGAGCCCAATGTACAACCAGTAGAAGGCATATTCGATGCTGTCGGCGTCGTTGCCAGCATCTATTCGCAGTCTGTCATTATTGTTCGCCGTGATAACAACGGCAATATTTATCATTCCGTCGCCGGCAATAATGATCAGGGTCAGCTCACCCTGACCGCGCCCGACTTTGCACGCCAGGCGGGCGCGCCCAACTTTCCGGTGACCCCGACCGAAGTGGCATTAGGTGCGGGCCACGGTCTGTTTGTCCAGCGCGAAGGAACCTGTGGCGCAATCTGGGCGTGGGGCGCTGCCGAGGATGGCCGGCTGGGACGAGACTTGGGCACAAACACCAGTCGAGCGACGCCCTACCCCGTGCCAGGACTCGGCTCCGCCAACTGTTCGATTCTGACCGTCAGCAGCGACAATGGTGGTCGGATCAATAGCGCGCCGGGAACAATCGATTGCGGCATGAATTGCGATGACGTGTTCATGCCCGGTGACAGCGTTACGTTGGATGCCAGCGCGCAGGCGAGCAATTTCCTTGGTTTTGACGGCGACTGCAGCAATCCCGACGGTTCGCAAAACACGGCATTGCCGTGGTCGTTGACGATGGATGATCATCAGTATTGTCCGGCAACATTTAGTGCGCCGGCCGACAACCTTCCACCGATTGCGACATTTACCTACAGCCCCGCGTCGCCGGTTGAGGTCTTCCGGAACATCATGTTCGACGCCGGCCAGAGCAGCGACCCGGATGGCAGCATCGTTCTATACGAGTGGGACTTCGACAACGATGGAATGACCGATGCGACGGGCCCAGCTGCCACTTTCAGCTTCTCGACGGCGGGTGACTATCCGGTGAGCCTGACCGTGACCGATGATGGTGGCTTGAGTGATACGCAGACAAGCGTTGTCCAGGCCATCAACTCATCCGATACGCCACCGACCGCGGCATTTTTGATATCGCCAGCCGGCATTGCAACGCCCGGTACTGAGCTGACATTCGATGCCAGCAGTAGTAGCGACGATATCGGAATCGCGTCCTGGGACTGGGACTTCGGAAACGATGGGGTCTTTGACGCGAGTGGCGAAATCGTGACCTACACGCCACCGGGTGTGGGCAGTACTGACATTCGCCTGCGCGTCACTGATACGAGTATGTCTTTTGATGAGCTGATTCAGACGGTGACGGTCAGTGATGTCACGCAGTTGTATACACTGACTGTGCGACTCACCGGCTCGGGCCAGGTTACCGTTACGCCACCCGCTGTGACATTACCCAACCAGAATGATTGTGACGGCGATGAGTGTTACGTGTTCAACCTTCCTGAAGGAACTGTAATTGACGCACGCGCTAATCCGCTGGCGCCGGGGACCTTCGCGGGCTGGTCAACAGATGAGTGCGACACCGTGGTACCGGCAAACAATCAATGTGAGATAACGATGACCAGTGATCGGACGATTACGGCGCTGTTTCAGTAGCGATCGAAGGGCGAGAATCAGCCCTTTAGCTGGTTCTCGGTAAATCGAACGATCGATGCGTGCCATCGAGGAGTTGACAATCCGTAAGTATTCACTTACGGTAAGTCATGACTTACGATCTTGTATTCACAGCGATGGCTGACAGCACCCGGCGCAGCATTTTTGAGGCTCTGCGTGAAGCGCCGCGTTCGGTGGCCGAGCTAAGCGATCGCCAGCCGGTAAGCCGACCGGCCGTTTCGCAGCATTTGAAAGTACTGCAGGATGCAGGCCTCGTCGATGTCGTGCCCAAAGGAACCCGGCGGTTCTATTCTATCAGGCGAGAAGGGCTTCTTGAGTTGCGACAGTATCTGGAGAGTTTCTGGTCCGATACGTTGACCGCCTATAGCGACGAAATTGAACGTAGATCCAGGAGATAATTGCAATGTTGAGTCCAATCAGGAAAAGCATCGAAGTGCCGTGCGGTCAGGAACATGCGTTTACGGTTTTCGTAAATGAAGTGACAACCTGGTGGCCATTGGCCAGGAATTCGGTTTCAGCCATGGATGGCGAGGTTGCCAAGAAAGTTGTCATAGAGCCTAGAACGGGCGGCGAAGTGTACGAAATTGGCCATGATGATACTCATCACACCTGGGGCTCAGTGACGCGATTCGATCCGCATGCACAACTGACAATCGATTGGCATATCGGTTTGCCGGCTGAAAATGCAAGCGAAGTGGACGTGAATTTTATCGCGATTGACTCGAAGACCACCAGGATTGACCTGACTCATTCTCGTTGGGAAGCGTTCGGCGACAAAGCGGAAGCAATGCGCAACGGCTATGACCAGGGTTGGGTCGGTGTATTTGAAGAAGCATTCAAGAACGCCTGCGAAGGATAGGCTCTACACACGCCAGGATTGTCCTTTCAATCAAACCCTGTGAGTTCGTCCTGTCCGCAGATACGAATACGCCTTGGTTCGGCGCACATTGTGGCTTAAGCTCGTCATAAGCAACAGAGCCACCGACCGCACTATGACGGAACAAGGTTTGACACAGACACTACCTGCCAGATTCGTGCTTGCCGTTGTCGTTGGCGGAGTTGTCGGCCTCGGTATACTGCGCGGCCCCGGGGAAATTGCCACGGTCGTAACCGAACCGTATCTGTATCTCGCACTCTGGTTAGTTGGCGGTCTGTTCGTGTTATTGAGTACCGCCGTCGTCGCCGAGTTGCTCGGCACAACACCGCGCTCAGGCGGCGCATACACACTCGTTCGTCGCGCCTATGGCCCTTACGCCGGTTTTGTTATCGGCTGGGCTGACTGGCTGAGCTTCGCTGCTGATCTCGCCCTGAAGGCCGTGGTTATCATGGAGTTTGTCGCGATTCTCTTTCCTGAAACGGCAGAGTGGCGCACGCAGCTTGCTGTCGTCGTGACAACCGTGTTTGCCGCTATACAGCTGCGCGGAATCCGTCTGGGCGCGTTGATTCAGGAATCCGCAACATCTTTGATCGGACTGGGCATTGTTGTCATGTCACTGGTGCTGTTTTTTGTCGAATCGCCGCCAGCCGGGGTTATGGACGTGGTGCCAGGCAACAATGCGCTCAGCGACTGGAGCCTGGTGATTGCAACCATCATATTCACATACGACGGATGGCTTTACGCGTCCTATTTCAGTGGCGAGATCAAGGGTGGCGCCGGTGCTGCGGCGCGTTCCTGTATCAAGGGCGTGGTTGTCGTGATCGCATTGTATATGTTGCTCAATGCCGCACTCGTAAAAAGCACGAGTTTAGCGGCACTTGCGGATAGCGATCTGGCCATGGCTCGCGCATTTGAACTGGCTAACTTCCCGGCCGCGGGGAGCGTAGTCGTTATCGCCGCCATCCTCATCTTGCTGAGTCACCAGAACCTGGAATACATGGGTGGGCCGCGGATTCTTCAGGCGCTTGCGACGGACGGCCTGGCAACACAGCGAGCGCGAAAGATCAGCAAGGGTGGTAACCCTGTGGGTGCCGTCGTGATCACCTGGCTGCTTTCCGTTGGTCTGATTCTGGTGGGTGGATTTGAATTCTTGTTACTGCTTTGTGTGTTCTTTTTTGTACCGCTCTACCTGGCAATGATTATCGGTGTTCTCATCCTGCGCAAACGCGAACCTGATGGCGAGCGTCCCTACCGTGCATGGGGTCATCCTTACAGCACGATTGTGTGCCTGACAGGATGGACGATTATTACCTTGTTCCAAGCGTACGTCGAACGGGAGACAGCGTTGTACGCAGTGGCGATGGTCGCCGTATCCTGGCCAGTGTATCGCTACCTCACGCGCCGATGACTGCCGCTACTGAACAAGTCCGGCATCACGCAACAGCTGCTGGCTGCACATGTATCCGGGAGTGCCTGTGACCGAGCCGCAGGGGTAGGCACCGGATCCGCAGAGATACACATTCTCGAAGCTGCCGAAACGATAGAAACTCGTCGCCGGATCGTCGGCATAGTTGCGGTCGAAGTAAGTCTGCCCGCCGGTTACCATCGTGTGGTCAAGGTTACCGCCCGGAAACAGAAACAGTTCCTGCAAGTCTTTGGGCATCAACAGGCGTGTCCAGACACAATCTTCCGGATTCTGGATGTACTTGAATAACGTGTCCTTTACCTGCTGCTCGACCCTGGTCAACTCGGCACCGGTCCTGCCAAGCGACAGATTCTTAAAAAATACCGCCAGCCGATCAAAGGGCTCATCGTGTCGGAGTTGCCGCATCGCCGCACCTTCGCAATAGACCTGCATGTACCCGGGCGCATAGTCGACGTCGGTGTCCATAACTTTGAGCGTCGCCTGCTCGTATTCATCAATTCCGGACACCGAGAAGATAAACCGGAAAGCAGCATCTGAATCACTCGCCTCAGATCCGTGTTTCCATTGCACGGGCTGCCGGAACATCAGGTTCAGTTTTCCACTGCTGCCGCGAAACCTTTGCTTCTCGGTTTTTTCGAGCAACTCGGTATTGCCGAGTAAACGAGTTGCCGTTAGAGGGTCCGTACCGAATACGAGATAGTCAAAATCGACGTGGTGTGCCCTGGCCTCGCGGTTGAACGTTGCACGCCCCCTGCCCGGATCAACGTCGACAAGTTCGCTCGACAAGTGGGTTGTGACGCCCAGGTCCGCGTTGATCCGGCCGAGCTCCTCGGTGATTTGCCAGATGCCTCCTTTGATGAACCCGTAGTAGCCGCCGAAGATCGAACCCGAGTCCATCAGCGGCAGCGTGAACGCAGAGTACGGGTCGCTCAGCGAGACCGGGCCGCTTTCGGTAACGGTCATCGCCATGTACATCTTGCTGCGCTCACTCGTGAAGTAGTGATCGATGAGGTTTTTCGCGCTCCCTGTAACCCACAATTCTGTCAGCGTTTCACCGAGGACCGATTTCGCACCGGCTATTGTCGGTGGCTGCGCATTAACATAGCCGTCCTGCAGGAAACGTATGACCTTCGCCTCATCGACACGAAATGCCTCAACCTCACCGCGCTCACCCCATTTTTTCGCCAGTTCGCGATCGAGATCGGCAGGATTGCGGAAAATCCAGGTTGGCTCCGTGTCGCCGGGAAAGAAGACGAGTTTCGGGTGTTCGGGTACGAACGCCTGCAGACGACTCGACAGACCGGTTTGTTCGAACACGAAGTCCTGCATGAGACCGAGTACCGAGGCACCCAGCGCGTAATGCTGACGCACGCCGTCGACCGCTGTAACGCCCGAAACGCAGGCGCCGCCCACGCGCTCGGCGCGTTCAACCATCGTCACGTCGCATCCCGCACGTTGCAAGTAGTTGGCGGCAACGAGTCCGTTGATACCGGCACCCGCCAGCAGAATTTTCGGCTTGCTCATCGCAGTCAGGATACCGGGGAAGCACACTGGCCGGTAGTTCGATATCGCCTGCCGACAGTAGCGACCAATGTCGCGTGGCCAGGGGCGGACTGGAACCCCCAGTATTTGCAGCAACCAGCCAACTGACTTCCTCGCCCGAGATGGCTTTCGGGAAAATACGCCACCCGCTTTGTGGCACAATTGTTAGGAACGAATCTGCTATTGACTCGTTGCGTTAGCTAGACCAACCCAGGCCAGCATCTTCGATGCCAACTACTAAATCCGACGGTGATTGCGCACGTGATAACAACTCAATTTTCGAGGCCATGGGAGATACGAACGCCCTCATTGGTCCGATATCTTGACCAAGAATACGTGGATCAGTTTTTTTCTGATGGCGTACTCCGTCTGTCGTCATTCAAGTCGTTCAGAGGTCACAAAGACGAACAACGGGGGGACCAACGAGAAGGGCACGCAAATGTTCATATTGAAACACCCAACGGAACTCATACGATTGCCGGGCTCAACGGCCAGGAAGCTTATGTTCTGTGCACCAGCACAGTAGAAAGCAAAACCCTGGAAGCAAGCTTCGAGACAGCAAGTGGGTTTCGCATTACTGATTCTCTTCGATTTGCGGAAGCCATTTCGATGAAGATCCCTGGTTTCGTTGGCGGCATGCAAGGATTATGTAGTTATCGGGATAACCTGGTCGTTAGGAAAACTCTGGATTACTCGGTCAAGCCACCAGACAGTAATGATGACCCTGAGGAATGGGCAAAAGACTGTGATAGATTCGCGGGCATACAAATAAGGGATTCACTTTTTTTGAAGCATCAATCGTACTCGCACCAATGCGAATATCGATTCATCTGGTTTGCGATAGGTGAAGAAACATCTCATATCGACCTGAATTGTCCAGCGGCGAGAAAATTTTGCCAAAAATTATCTGATTGAATCCGGCTTACTCTTTCTCCCAGGACAATAGCGGGAACTCCGAAAACAGCAAAATGATGTCTTGTTCCCCATCGGACACGCGTCGCTGAGCTTCGTCTCGCAGGTCGCGAGTCGCGTTCGGAATGGCCGCCCTGAAGTCGCGTAACTCATCCCAACTCGCGTCGAAATCCTCCGGCTCATTACCCTCAACGCTTGCTTGCAGCATCGGACCCACAGCTGCATAGCCGCCGACTAATCGCTTCGCCAGTTGTTGTTCAAACCGATCGATCTGCGCGTAGAGTTGCAGAAGCTGGCTGGAATCCTTCGCAGGTTCTTTGGCGATTTCGTTCGCCGCCCATTTCTGGAAGTATTGAACAGACGAGGCCATGTCAATGCTATAGGCATTGCCCCAAAGGTGGCGATCTTCATTATTGACGACCTGCCCACTCGATGGATCAACGATAAGCACTGTCGGCGTTGCATAGTAGTGGGCTACACCGAATTGCTGCAGCACCTTTCTGTCTAGTTCGTAATATTCGACGTCAACGAAAACCAGTTCGTACTGTTGTTGAATCAATTCAGCCAGCGGCGATTGATGCAGCCGTGACGCTAACGCTCGTGAGTCGTGGCACCAGTTCGCACCGAGCACGACAAGTGCGAGTCGATCACCATCGTCAGCACGACTAATCGCCTGTTGTATGTCCGCAAGAACATCATCCGACGGCTGGTACAGGCGACCATCTGGATTTGTTTCGGCAACGCTGGTAGCACTGGCAACGAGGCCTGCGCATATTGCGAACACGACAATAAGTGACAGGCGACAAAATAAACTTGGCATAGGTTTCTATTCTTTTCAGGCTTTGTTAAATCAGGTCTCGCCAGGCCGGTACGAGCGCTGAGCGCGGTGCTCGACATCTTCTTTGTAATACGCGACATCTTTAAACTCACGGTCGACGTAGCGTTGCGCCTGATCGTCAAAGTGCGGCGAGTCGGGGTCACCACTCTGGCCACCCGCCAGCAGTGTCTTTGCCCGAACTTTATCGCCAAACTCTACCGCCGCAACGAAGCTGTTTCCGGACGACCCGTAAATTCGCTTGGTGTCTTGATAGCGCCGTGCGCCGAATGAGGCCAATGCGCCCCAACGCCCGGAAGCCATGCCTACCGGAAGACTCGGTTGATCATCATCAAAGGGGTGCTCGATTTCGCCGCTGATTCTCTGGAAACGATTGATCTCACCCCACTCCGTGTTCGACGTTCCAAAGTCGGCTTCGAGTTTGGCAACTGCTTGGCTGAAGATGTCCAGTCGTTCCTCGTGAGGTGAGTTGTTTGCAAAATAGGTGATGAGATCAGCGCGGCCCAGTCCTTCCGGATTCTTGCCCTGCGCGCGAAACTGGGTGGCGTAGAAATGCGCCAGCGACATTGCGACAGAATCGGCCGAGACCTTGAAGTCCCAGCCGCGCAACACATCGATTTCGTCGGCCAGTTCCGGGTAGTCCTGACCTGACTCGTCGAACGCCTGCACCAGTCCCGGAATGAGCTGCTCAAAGCCTGGCAGGTACGGGTCGTAGGCGAGTTCGATAAGTCCGTCCAGAGTCAGGTCCGAAACGTCGGTCAATACTCGCACCGCATGTATACCGCGGAAGTTCTCCGGATCGGGGGCCATATACTCCGGATAATTCTCACGCTTTGGACTGAACTCGGCGGCCGCTGTAAACGGCGTCGAGTTGCAATTCTGGATCCAGCCGTTCTCAGGGTTCAGTATCGTCACGATCTCGTCGACAGTGTGTACGCCCTGCCAATCGGTTGCCGGTGTCGTGCCGTCGACCGGCTTCGAGTAGTCAAATCGTGGATCTCGTCGCGGCACGAAGTTGCCGTGATAGTAAGCAATGTTTCCCTGTGAATCCGCGTACACAGTGTTGTTCGACGAGTTGGTGCGTATATCCATCATCTCGCGAAAACCGTCATGGCCGGTCTGCTTGGTGCGAATGTAAGACTGTTGCAAGGCATTCACGGGATCCCAGTTGATCTTAGTGGCCACCCACTGTCCATCGAGCATATGAGTAACCGGACCATGATGAGTGTGAAACATCGGGAACGTTCGCTCCGACATTGTATCGCCGTCTTTGTACTTGAGAGTTACTTCCGACACGTCAACGGCGCGCGTCTCATCGCCGTAGCGATACAACAACTGTCCGTTTTCCTCGAACACATCCTCTACAAATTCATCCATGAAATCGAGACGCGTCGAGGTGTGCATCCAGCCCGTGTTTTCATTGAATCCCTGGTAGACAAAAAACTGTCCCCAGGTCACCGCACCGTAAGCATTCAGACCTTCGTCGCTGACGACATGTACTTCGCCGCGAAAATAGAAAGACGTGTGCGGATTAATCAGCAACATTGCATTGCCGGACTCGGTCAATTCACCGGATATTGCGAAACCGTTTGAGCCAACGGGCTCCCACTCATCGTTGTGTCCTGCCTGTGCCCCACTCGCGGCAACAAGTGATTTGTTCTCACCGTAAAACGCCTTTATACCGTCGACCGGAATCTGCTCTATGTCCCCGCCGATTGATCCTTCAAAGAAGAACATCGGCATCCATGGTTCGAAACGCGTTAGCAAGTCAGGCGTCACCTCGGGATGTGTTGCGAGGTAATAATTGAGCCCGTCGGCAAACGCATCGCAAAGTTCCTTGAGCCAGTCCGGAGCCGACTCATAGGCAAACCTGGCGTCGTCTTCTGTCATGTAGAGACGCGCGCGCAGGTCGCTGAAAATAGCCTCTTCACCGTCGACTTCGGCGAGACGTCCCGTTGCCCAGATGTAGTTGCGTTCGATTCGTTTGAAGTCGTCTTCAGCTTGCGCGTACAGGAGACCAAACACTGCGTCGGCGTCAGTCTTGCCATAGATGTGTGGCACACCGAAGTCATCGCGGATTATTGTGACGTTGGCCGCTAGCGCGGCAAGGCGATCGAACTCCAGGTTCGTCTCACGCCCCGACTCCGGAGAGCATGCCGCGATCAGCAGGAGGGCCGCGAGTATTACAGGCAACTTGTAACGTTGCGGATTGCCATCTTCATCGATTCCAGGGATGTCTTTCATTGGGTCGCGCTCCAGCCTGCTTGTTCGATGATAGTACTTTCAAGAAGTTGGTCGTAACAAGGCCTCAGTCAGACTAACCAGGAATAGCCTGCCTGTTTTTGCGAGCAGTGTCGCCTGGGCGTCCGCGCATTTGCTGAAATGATCAAAAAGTCCATGACGAGCGTGATCTTTCCTCATAGACTCCGAGGAAAGCGAACTTGAGATCGAAGACCAACGACGAGGATGCTCTCGCAAGAGGATAGACTATGGCAATAGCCGAAATGGCAACAGTGGCACCAGCCGCGCTTGAGCTTCGTCAAATAAAAAAGCGCTATGGCGATCTGTCGGTTCTCAAAAACCTTGAGATGAATGTCGAGGAAGGAGAGATCTACGGGTTTCTGGGCCGAAATGGCGCCGGAAAGTCCACCGCGTTACGCATCATCATGGGGATAACGCGGGCAGATGGGGGCGATATCCATCTTTTCGGTCAGTCAGTCGCCCCGAATGATCCTGAGCCACGCCAGCAGATTGGCTATGTCGCCCAGGAACAGCACTTTTACGACTGGATGACGGCACCACGGCTGGGACGATTTGTATCGGGGTTCTATCCGAGCTGGGACGAAAACGAATTTCGCCGCTTGCTACATGTGCTGGAAGTACCGACAGACCGGAAAATACTCGGCTTCTCTGGTGGCATGCACACCAAACTGGCGCTGTGTCTGGCGCTGGCGACAAAACCCAAGTTGTTGTTGCTCGACGAACCGACTGCCGGGATGGACGCGGTCGCACGCCGGGAGTTTATCGACATCGTTCGAGATGACGCAGTCCGCTCGCACAGAACAACCGTGTTCTCGTCGCACCTAATCGATGAAGTCGAAATGGCCGCCGACAAGGTTGGCATACTCGACAACGGCGTGATGCGGTTTGAAGGATCTCTGCAAACCCTGCAGCAATCGGTCAAACGACTCATTCAAATCGAGCCGAATACCGAAACCGCCAATGAGCTTCCCGTGCTCAACACAGATATCTTGAGCGACCGAGTAGACCGAGGTTTTCGCGAGTTGACGGTTCAGTATTCCGCAGGTGAAGCCGAACAGCCGGTGGCGGATGGCTGGCGAGCAGAGCAACCGTCGTTGGAGGAAATCTTTGTCGCGATGGTAAGTAAGCCCTTGCGGCTATGAATGCCTCGATACGCTCTCTTGCCACCAAGGAGCTGCGCCAACACCTGATGCTGCTGCTGTGGGTATTGGTGTTCACCGCACTGGTCGCGTGGTTGCTGTTGACGATTCAGGGCGTATCCGGTGGAGGATTGAGCTACCTCAGCATTACCAGCATCTTCGCGAACCCGGTGCTCGTCATAATCGCCTTTGTTCTGGGTCAGCGAATAATCTCCGCCGAGTACTACGGGCAGACGCAACGGTTTATTGAGGCACTGCCGGTACGGCGGAGCAGTATCCACTGGGTGAAATACTGGGTTGGATTTGCCTATTTGTTGGTCGCATTTTCTGTTGCCTGGCTAAGCTTCCTGGCAGCGGCGAAAGGTAACGAGCCAATCTCGGCAAGGTTTGTCGGTCTCATGTACTTGCGCATGAGCGCATACGTGTTCGCTTTGTGGAGTCTGATCTTTACGTTCTCGTTGCTCGGGCGGCTGCGGGTGCCGTTGATCGCTGCTGCCGCTTTTGCGGCATCGATGATTAATATGTACACCTCGTTCGAGATGGACCGATTTGGTCCAATGGCGTTGATGGACATGGAACTGTTCGCCTTCTCACGGTCCACGATTCCAGTTCGACACCTGCTGGAAACCGTGGCCTTCGGCGGAACTGTTTTTTTGCTGGGCATGTGGATGGCGAGATCGCGCGACGGATCGCTGATGGAAACGCTGGCGACGCCTGTAACTTCACGTGCGAAGGGCTTTATCGTTGCGCTAGGCATCACCGCTCTTGGTGTCGCCTCATACTTCGGCGCGGAACCCGAAGCAGAGCCATTTGCCTATTCCAGTCCCTACGTACTGGCCGACGGTAATGTTGAGATCGCCTACCTGGAACCGGAGCTGGAGCCGGACGCGCTGCGACTGCTGCAATACGTACTTGAGCGCAGCGCCACGCTCGATGACGTCGTGCCGCCCGCGGACAGTGGCACGATGCTGCGTATCACCTATGACCCATCACTGGATGCTTCGACTTTCGAAACTGAGATGACCGATCCAATTGAGGGTGTCGTTATCAGGAGCAACTTCCAGTCGGCACCGGAATGGGACGTTTTCTTCTTCGGCGCCTATCTTTTCCACAACGTCGTGGCAGAAAGAAAGGAGAAGCGACTCTACCTTGAGCCATATCACTGGTTGCTCGACGGATTCACTCGTTGGTGGGCAGCCTATGGCGATCTTACCGATGCCCCAACTGATACCTGGTTCGACCCGATTATGCTTGAAGCGCTGCATGTCGCACGTGATGCAGAATTGTCGGTGGGTCTGCTCCGCGATTGGGAGACGACGTTCGAGATCTACGGCGATACGGGCGCGATGACGATAGCTTATTCCGCGTTTCGGATTCTGCAGGAAGAGATTGGCACTGAGGCTTTGCTGGAATTCGTCCGTTCGGAGTTCGCACGCCCAACCTACCGTGACGTTCGCGACTGGTGGATAGACTGGCGAGACCCGCTATCTGAGCGATTCATGCGCGCCACCGGCATGAGCATTGCTACTTTCGGCGATATTTGGAAAACCCGCATGGCAGAGCTCGGCGAATCGGCGATCTATCGGGAGACACTTGATGCAATCGCGAAACCTGAGCTGGTGATTGAGACTGATATTGACGAGCAGGGACTTCGCTCGGTGCAATACACGCTGACGCTGGATCGACCCTTGCCAACGGGCAGCAAATGCACGTTCCTGCACGCACGGCTCCGGAGCTATGACCGGCCGGTTACCCGCTCGAGGTTTAGGGAGGTTGACATCGACTGGCCGGCACCCGGCGAGCACGACCACGGCACGACGCTCTCGTACAGCCTGAACGGTGAATACGGTCAGGGAACCAGGCTGTTTGCCGCTATGGAATGTAAGTTTCCACAGTTCGTTGCGCCGTTGTACCTGGGCGGCACAAGGTTAACCATGCCATGAATTTTGCCCGCTTGCGCTCCCTGTTCTCGAAGGAAATTCACCACCTGATACCATTGCTCATTGCACTGGCGGTATTGGAAGTGCTCGGTCTACTTGATTCGTTCTGGGCGCAATCGCCTGAAACGTTGACTTGGTCAGATCTGTCGATATTTCTTGATCGCGACCTCGCGACGGTGGCGGGTGGGCTCTATTTTCTGATCGGCATGGTAGCGGCCTACATGATGTTTTCGCATGAGGGCAAACAACAGACACTGCTGTTCCTCTGGAGTCTGCCGGTGAAGCGCTGGCATATCTTTTTCGTCAAACTGACGACAGCGATGGCCACTATGGCCGCCATGATACTGCTCGGCCAGCTTACCTCACTGTGGGTAAACAGTTTCAGCGTTGGCAGTCTTACCATCGGTCAGTTTTCCTGGCCCTTGTGGTGGCGGGAAGTCGGAGCGTTAACCGGAGTGACCGCTATCGCGTTAGGCTATGGCGCGCTAGTCGCGAGCTTTCGATTGGTTGGTATTCTCGGCTTTGTCGTTGCATGGGCGGCGGCCATGGTTCTCGCCTACCTGGATGCGTCATTTCAATACCTGAATGTTATGTCACTGCTCGACCTGGAGTTTCGTGGCTCCGAAATTCTGCTGAATGCCAAGACCTGGACGGTTCACTCTGCAATAGCGGCGATCTGCACCCTGCTTGCGCTGTACCGGTGGACCCGTGATAGCCGCGAACGTGCGCAGCCCACCCGAGCGTCACGCGTTGGCACCCGCATCGGAACGGGTCTCTCAGCGCTGGTCGTAATACTCTTCATTGTCGCCTACGGGACTACACAGATCGCACCTCAACTGCTATACGATGATGGCGACGTCCAAGAGCCTTCCTTGCAGAGTATCGAGACGCAGCACTATGAGTTTGCGTTCTTCGATACCGATGTTGGGGCGGCCGCGGTGCTGTTGGCTGAGGCGGATCAGTATACGGAACAGGTAATGCAGTTGCTGGGTTACGAAACCAGTGAGCGGATTCTGGCTGACCTGACGGACAACAGCAGCACCGATCACCTCGGCATCGCGGGCTGGAAGAAGCTGCGGATGAAGCGGAGCGCGCTGTATGACGACGATCTTCGCACGCACGTTTTTGTGCACGAATCTGCCCACGTACTGGCAGCAGCGGCGAGCGACCGCCGACTGTCGGATCACTATGCATCCTCCCTGTTCTTTATTGAAGGTCTTGCAGAATGGGTGTCATTCGAACTGCTGGAACTCACCGACGAGCGCCACAGTCTACGGCTGCTGTCGGCACTTGCATGGCAGCGCCTGAATCTTCGCTTCGATGATATGCTGTATTCCGACGCATTTCTCAGCCGATTCGATCAAGGTCTGATCTATGCCCTCGGCGAAGCCTGGGTCAGCACGCTCGCTGAAGTGTGTGGTCAGGACGCACCAGGCGCTGCGCTCAAGGCTATGGCACGACCTGACGCGCCACAACGCGTGCAGGGAGTCACATTCTGGCGCGACAATTTGCAGGCGATTGGCTGCGACCTCAGTGAGGTCAATAGCCGGTTCACCTTATTGATGCGAAGCTATGAAGGGCAGATAGCCGAGATTCCGGAACTCACCGGCGCGGTTTCAACGCTTGATGGCCACGTAGTGGTTTCGTTGACGCTGGGAGCGTCGGAGCTCGAAGAAGCTTACAGGGTGTTGGTTCGTGTGAGGGACAGTGCCAACGCATCGTCGCAGTCTGTCATTTCGGAGTCTGCAGAATTGATCGCTGGCGAAACGGTGGCGGTGAAACTACCACTCAGAATGATTTCCGGACAACGATTCCAGTACCAGATCGGCCTGGAGTTTCTGCCTGGCGAGAGGCCTTTCTTCAGTCGTTGGATCGACGAGGGCTAAGCTGCTACTGATTCCCCATTTGAGGCGCGAAAATATGAAAAAAACAAGACCGTTCGGCGCGCTGCTGGCCATAGTCGCCTGCGCTGCGTTTCCAGCAGCGTGGGCACAGCAAGCGGACCTGGTTGCCAGGAACGGCAAGCTGTGGACAGTTGATGACAACATGCCACGCGCCGAGGCGCTGGCCGTACTGGACGGGCGATTCGTTTACATCGGTTCCAATGCCAATGTTGAGCGCTACATCGGGCCGGAAACGGAAGTCGTAGATCTCGACGGCGCGTTTGTAACACCGGGCTTCTATGACAACCACGTGCACTTCGAGTCGACCGGGCAGCTGTTGTACGGGCTTAACCTGCTCGACATATCCGATGGGTCCGGCTTCGTCGAACGCATCCGTGCTGTTGATGGCCGATATGCAGCGGGCACCTGGATCACTGGTGGTGACTGGTCAGCGTACGAGACCTGGGCAGAAGGCGACGTCGCCGCCGCGGGCCGACAGGTCGGCAGCGACAATGGCTACGGCAACCTGTTCCTGCCCGACCGGGCAATGATTGACAGCTTCACGACGGACCGCCCGGTACTGGTGCGCCGATTTGATCGTAAGGTCTACCTTGCCAACAGTGTCGCCCTCGAACGTGCCGGCATACAGAAGGGCACACCGGACCCGGTTGGGGTGCTCGTCGCGCGAAACGAAAACGGCGAACCAACCGGGGCGCTGTTCAACCCGGTCGAGGCCAGCGTCGAGTCGACGGTACTGGTTCGCGATAACGTCCGGTCGCTGTTCGATGCTCTGATTCCCAAACCGTCACGTGAACAGCGCATTGCCGAGACTCGCGAGGCCTGGAGAAAGATGGCGAGCGTTGGCGTCACAAGCTACTGCGACATTACGTCTGATCCTGCCTTTGTCGATATTTACCGCGAACTCCGCGATGCAGGGGAGATGACGGCGCGTGTGCGCGTGCGTCCGCCACTGGATCGCTGGGAATCGATGGCAGATCTCGGCATCAAAGTCGGTTTCGGCGACGACTGGATACGTTTCGGTGCGACCAAGGCCTGGATAGACGGCATCATGGGTAACAGTTCCGCGCGCTTCTACGAGTCGTATACGCATGACCCCGACAGCCGCGGAATCTGGCGCGACATCATGTTTCCGTTCCTGCGCAGCCCCAGCGATCCGGAGGAGATGCAAAGCAACCTCGAGCGCCTGGCCTTGCAAGCTGATGCCAATGGCATACAGCTTACCGTGCACGCCATCGGCGACGAAGCGAACGGCTACCTTCTCGATATGCTCGAGCGCATCATTGGTGAAAACGGTGAGCGTGATCGGCGCTTCAGACTCGTACACGCACAGGTAATGACCGATAGAGATATCGATCGGGCCGGTGAGCTTGGCATCGTCACCGAGGTGCAGCCCTTTCACACGTCGGACGACATGCGCTGGATGGAAGAACGTATCGGCCGTGATCGATCGCGCGGTGCCTACGCATTTCGCCGGCTGTGGGACGCAGGTGCAGTGGTCAGCTTTGGCTCGGATTCACCGGGCACGAACGCGTCCCGTTACTTCCTGAATCCGATGCTTGGCCTGTATGCCGCGGTTACGCGCATGACACTGTCAGGCCAACCCGAAGGCGGCTGGTTCCCGCATGAACGCCTGACAATAGAGGAAGCAATTCGAGCCTATACGCTGAACACCGCGTATGCCGGTTACGAGGAACAGATAAAAGGCTCGCTCACCGTCGGCAAGCTGGCCGACTTCGTCGTATTGTCCGACGACCTGTTGACGATGAATCCGCGCGGTCTCAAGGATGTCAAAGTCGAGGCGACATTCGTGAATGGCAAAGCTGTGTATCGGCGCTAGTCCAGGAGCGGCTCTACATTCGGCGGAAGGTTACAAGGAGCGCGTTGGCAGCGGCTGACGGACGGCAAGCGTAGATCGAAGTAAGAATGATCTTTTTTTCAGTATCTTTGAGAAACAGAATTAGCTCGTTCATCTAATCGTTTATGTTTTCTGCAAATATCGACCTATTGGGACGCCGACGCTGGAAGCAGAACCGTTGTTGAGATCCATTTCACCACGCGCTTATGTGGACGCGAGCATGCCTTTGCGCGCGGACAATGCTATTGTTTGTGGGCGAAAACGACCAAATATAGTTTTGACACATTAGACGGGCAATCGCCGAACCTGAGTACAGCAAGACACCGACAATAGAAATAACAAGGCGTGTTTGAAACTCCTCGGTAGGACGCAGGAGTTTGCTGAGAGAAAACCTCGTTGTTCTGGCGAACGTTCACCACGTTTGCCCGGCACTACAATAGGGGATACTCATGATGATCGAGCTTTTTGGATTCCAAAGAACGAAAACACAGCCATTTTTTCTTGTCACTCTCGTCACAATGTTGCTGGCCAGCATTCCGGCGCAGGCGCAGGAAACCCTCAGCAATTCAGAATTTACACCTGATCACGCGTCGATTTATGCGGACAAGGTACAGCCACCGGGAACGTTGCTCTATCCAACCGAACCCATGTCGCCTGATCCGATGATCAGCACGCTCCCCCCGGGCGCAGACTACAGGGCTGAGTATTGGAAAAAGATGAGGAAGATGAAAGCCCGCGCTGCCACGCAGGCGCGATCATCGGCCGCCGCTGCGCGCTCCAGCACGCAAAGATCGGCAGTTCCTGACGGACCTATTGATTACACCGAAGAAGAAATCGAGAAGGGCGCGAATGACGTCCAGGCAGATGCTGAAAAAATTCGCCAGTTCGGCACAGGTCGCAATGAAAATAATCAGGTGATTATTAATGGCTCGCTGGGCAGTCTGGACATTCGGCCATTAGCGCAAGTGGAAGACGATGGTGCGATTCCGCTTGCGCTTCCATCCGGCATTGTCGGCGGACCGGACGGCATCAGCTTTTCCGGTGTGATCGGTGACGGACCCATGGCCGGTACGGTTTCCGACTATGATTTTGTCGAAGTATTCGTGCCGGCAGGAACGACATTTGATATTGCTGTCAGGACCCCTGACCCGTTTGGTGATCTCGATCCGTTCGTCACGTTCTATCTCCCCGATGGAACGATCATTTTTCAACAGGATGACGGCGGCGACGGATTCGATACGTTTGTTAGTTTGACTGTCGGCGCAAACGATTTGTCTTTTCTGATGGCGATTGGTGGATTCGGCGCCTTCGAGCCAGCTGACCCCTTCAACTCTGAGGGCGGCTCCGTCACTGGACTGATCGGTTCGGAAGGCAGCTACGAATTCGAGATGCGCGTTTTCCCACCAGGCGAAGGCGACGTCGATTTTTATACCGTCAATCTCGACAAGGGAGACGTACTGGGAGCCGCGGTCCGTAATGAAGGCACGCCGGTCATAGGAATCTTCAACGTTTCTGAATCCCTGGAAAAAGGCGTAGCAGGATTTGGCAGCTTTGGGGTTTCTGAAAGCCCACTGCCTATTGATGGCAACACTACGATTGACTACATCGTAGAGGAAAGCGGCAAATACGCGATAGCACTGGGCGGCTCGTTCGGCGGGTACGAACTGGAGCTTGGCGTTTATCGGCCGGAATTCGAACGAGAAAAAAACCGAATCCAGTTGATCTGGCTCGACTATAACGGCGGGCCCGTCAACAAAGAACCATGGTTCGGGTTTCCCGTGATAACGGATCACACGCCCTTCAGGGATTTCCTGCCTGCCTGGGACCTGCCCAATAGAGATCGTGATGTGCGCAGAATCACGAGAAAAATCACACACGAAGTACGCGACAACCTGGGTAGAGAGCTCGCGAGATCTCGTGAGAACAGGAACTTCGGCGTCGTGGTACTTGGAAACGACGGAACCGGGCATTGGGATTGGTTCGACCAATTTATTGAAGAAGGCAGCTTCACGATCTTTGGACTGACGTTCGAGATAAGCGTCGTAGAAGTTTCAGGCACTATCGAGGAGTCCTTTATCAATACGATTGGGATCGCATCGACTATCGATCCAGGCAACTACGCCGTTAACGATACAGCGCTCGTGCTGCTGGATGTACTGAGTGCCCCTGCTTCCGGTATCAGTGGCGAGTTCACGTTCTCGTTGAACGATGTTGAACTGGCCCCTGGCGTAACGAAAAAAGAACTGGTCACCACGGTATTAGGCAATGTCATTGCGCATGAGGCTGGCCACTACATCGGAAACTTCCACACAGACGGATTCAACCCTCAGCAGAATATTATGGATGAGGGACCCGGCGGCCTGTTCAATCTGGCAGGAATTGGCGAAAGTGGAATATTCGGCGCGAACGATCAACTCGACGTCGGATTCTTCGATGACTTGTACTCGGTGCGCGAAGGCTTCGAGGGAGACGAGAATACAACTGTAAACACTGCGTTTGGACTTTCGTACTTCAAGAAACACTGAAGAGAGTGAACAAGGACCGTCCCCGTTTGTGGGGCGGTCTTTGTTTCGCACCAACTATGGCATCGTCGCCGTTGCCCCGCTAAAACCACTGCCACTTACCTGCACCGTGGAACCGTCGCTGCGATCAATCGCGATCACCTCATCTAATGAGGTCTGGAAAGTCTTCGCGGCAGGGGGCGGCGGGGGTGATGGCGGCTGGGTCTCACCTCCCCCGCCACCGCCGCAAGCAGCAACGAACATCACCGTTGATAGAGCAATAAGGGCGCGGAAGCCTGAGTCACCACCGCTGCGCGTTGTTTTAATACTAGTAGTCATAAGTCACCAAATAGTCGCTATCGCCCGACGGAATGCTGAAATCTGTCGTGGCTGTAAGAACAAGAGATCCGTTGTCGGTAGAGTATTGTCCAACACCAAGCTCAACGTCGCCGCTCGTAACGCTGCCGCTCCCGTCAAGGTCCGCCCACAGCGTTATGTTCTTTACGTCAATCGCATCGTTGCCGCTGCCGGACGCCTGCAGTGTTATCGAGCCCAGACGCGTGCTGCCGCTATTGCTATTGAGGCGAAAACTCAGCATTGCGACGTCCGCATTCCCTGCGCTGACTGTCACATCGGGCAAGTTTAGCGGCTGCAGCGAAACCATCGCGACCAGCGTTTGCATCGCGACGCCGCCCGGATCTTGGATAACACGATTGGCAACGCCATCGGAATCATTGGGCCCACCATCGCGAACAGTCAACTGAACACAGCGATCGCCCTCAGTCAGTCCGGCGACATACTGATCATTACCGGGCGCGGGACATGAGTCTGGCGTTCCCGGCGCGGAGGCTATGCTGTCGATTGAGTCCTCAACGAATGACGCCCAGCCAATATCCGCAAAGTATTTTCGGTAGCTGGCGCTGGCCGGAATCGTACCGCCCAATGGCAATACGATACGTGCGCTGTCTCCGTTCTGCGGCAATTGACTAATTTCGAAGTCCAGCGAGTTGGTCAAGTAGCTGTAGTTCGGATCGGACGCCAACAACGCGGGGCCTCCGTTGCTGCCGTAAAGCTCTATTTCAGCCAGGGACACTGTTGCATCGCTCCCTGACGCCATGGCCGTTGAACCCAGCGTTAGCAAGAGACCCGAGTCTGTTTGCAGGTAGTTTGATTCGCCCACGCGCGCCGTTAGCAAAAGGTCTGCGTCGTTCGCGTCTTGCCAATCGGGCACTCCGTCGAGGTCCGCGTCGCCGTAACCTTCATCCTGGTCACTGCGTCCGTCACCATCGGTATCGCTTGTGACATCCAGTAGCGGCGCCGCTGCCAAAACACGCACCCGACGCTCAACCGTTTGTAGCTGAGCAGGATCACCGTCGTCGGCAACAACCACCTCAGCCCGATACAGACCTGCCGACAGCCCGCTCGCATTGAAAGTGAAGGTATTGCTAATGAACCCTTCCGACGGCACGAGCGCATTGTCGGATCCGCTCCAGTCGAACACATGCGTATCGGCGTCGTTAGGGTCATCGACGATTGCTTCAAGCTGAACCACCCCGTCGGCGGGCACGATGTCCGTGCGCAACTGGCCGTTCTGCATCACGGCGATATCCACGACAGGAAGAATGTTTCCTTCCACGATTCGAATTATGCGTTCACGAATGCCGCCGCCAACAGCGCCCTGAATTGTGGCGAACGACAGAACAATCTCTTCCTGATCGTCCGCGATCGCGTCGCCGATGGTTTCTATTCGGACAGCACCTCGAACACCGTCCGCAATAAGGATCGATGTTGCGGTAAGACTGTAGTCATCGCCTTGCAACGCCGATCCAGCTACGGTCAGATCTACAAGCACCGGGTACTCGGGTGCGATGCCATTGAGTACAACATCGACCATCACGGCCTCTCCTTCAGGTACCTCGGCTGTGCGCACGCCAAAGTCGGCCAGCGGCAGGACGTCGACAATCTGTGTCTCGGTCGCGCTGTTGCCCGCTGCATCAGTGGCGCTCCACGTCAAGACATAGCGCCCCGGTCGATAAGGGCCTGAATCATCAACTACCGCGTCTAGCGACCCATCCAATGCGTCATTGGCAACCGCGTCACCCAGTTCGACCGGAGTTCGGTATCCCGTTGCGTCGATAACAAGATTGGCGGGCGCCACCAGTGTCGGTGCGACATCATCACGACTGATATCTCCGCCCTGCTCAAACTCCTCGAGATTGCTACGACCGTCACCATCGAGGTCACCAGCCGCATCGGACCCGTCATTGGCATCCAGACCATTTGCGGTTTCATAGGCGTCGGGAAGACCATCACCATCCGTGTCGGCGCTGTAATCGGGATTCAGCGGGAATGCGTCGTCGATGTCGGCGACGCCGTCGTTGTCATCGTCCGAATCGCAAATGTCGCCATCGAGATCGTTGTCGCTGTCCGTCTGATCGAGAGATGCGTCAAGGGGGCAATTGTCCGCAGCATTGTCGAAACCGTCGCCGTCGATATCCACATCGCAAGCATCGCCGGCGTCGTCACTGTCGATGTCGGACTGATTCGTGTTGGCATCGGCAGGGCAGTTGTCGACGTCGTCATCGACACCATCGCTGTCGGAATCCTGCGCGCCAGTTTGCAGCTCGAATGAATGGTAGAACAGTTCAACATAGCCGCCATCCGGACTCGGGTTTTGCGGGGTCGTGGCATCCGATGCGCCGCCGGCTACATCGTCTATGCCGTTCCCATCAATGTCACCGGGAATGACGACGTAGTGACCGAGCAGATCGTAAGCGCTTGTCCCAACTTCGATCTGCTCGTCTACAAAACCGGCTGCGCTACCGTGCAGAATTCGGATCTGTCCCTCATCCGTCGCTCCCGCGCGGTTGCCACCGACGACCAGGTCGGCAAAATCATCTGTATCGAGGTGCCCTAAGACAAGCGATGCACCGAGTTGGTCACCGAACGCATCGCCGGTACCTGAAGGCGCGCCCGAGATTATCTGCTGCGGCGGCGCGCCATTGTTAGTCCAGTAGTCACTTTCGCTGCTGTAAAGGTTCACGAACCCGCCGCTTCTGGCGGAGCCAACAACCAGGTCGTCGACATCATCGCCGCTAACATCTAAACCACTGGCAATAGAAAACCCGAAGTTGTCCTGGCCCAATGGCGCCGATATCGTGAAAGACTCCAGGAGGCCGGATGTGGCACTCCAATCGTTACTGGCACCCAAATAGCCGCTAACAAAGTCGCTACTGGCAGCACCCATCAACAGATCGGTCAATCCATCGCCATCAACATCACCCAATGTCATAGCTCCATAGTTGACACCTGAAAGTGCGACCACCTGGGGCGCAACATCCAATCCGCCGTTGCTCGACAGATACATGTCCAGCCACGTTACATTGCCATCGTCCAATGTATTGACAATAAGATCGTCTACGCCGTCATCGTCGAGGTCGCCGCTTAGCAGGCGTAGCGCCACTACCGTACCCGTCGATGATAGCGTCAGCGTTTGATCGCGCAGTTGTAGAATCTGTCCGTTGTTGAAGTGGATCGCCACCGCATCGCCACTGGCAATGGCGATATCTGGATAGCCATTGTCGTCCCAGTCGCCAACGGCAATCGTGCGTCCGAACTGACTAACACCTACATCCGGGCGCAGCGTCTGCAACGTTGAGTTAATACCGTCATCGCTGCCATAAGCGATGAAGACGGCGCCGTCAGTGTCATAAGCTCTACTCCCGACAACGAGATCCGCATAGCCATCCTGATTCAGATCACCACCTGCCATTGCAAGCCCGAAGAGATCTTCGACATCGTTATCGGGGGACTCCAGTATTTCGCCGCGAACACTCGCTTCGCGCTCGGCAAGGTTCGGAAAACTGCCATTTTCGAACTCCTCGAGCAGCGTGTATCCATCACCGTCATCGTCCGACCCGGTATCATCGGCCACCATCGGATCGAAGCCATTGTCATTCTCCCAGCGATCTGCAAGCCCATCATTATCGGTATCTGACTGCCATCGAGAATCGTCGGGATAGGCATCGTCGGCATCAATCGTGCCGTCAGCGTCGCTATCGGCAATCGAAATACTGATGTTGGCGGTATTGCTATCGCTCAGCTTCGGGCCCGCGTCGACAATATCGACCAGCAGGTCGTAGTGGGGTTGCGAGCGAGCGGCCTGCAACGTTACTAAACCACCCAACGTGACGTCTGTCGCTTCGTCGGGTGCCAAGCTGCCGAGTGAACACCGAACTCGATCCGTACCAGTACAACGCAGGTCCGTCGTCGTCGATACGATCAATCCTGCCGGTACGTCGAAGGCAATTTCTACATTGTCCGCAGTGAGTCCTGACCAATTGGTCGGCGCGAAGTTTTCAACGGTCAACGTCAGCGAGAAAGGGACATCGGGTGCAACATTGTCCAGTGGCTGCCGCGAACCCACACCGACAACTGTTACGTCAACAATCTCAACGTCAGCGGAAACCTGCACGCTCCAGAGGTCTTCTTCCGGCGCGGAGTCCATGATGGCGGTAACGGTGTAACGGTCGGTCGCCGACCCGCCGTAATTGTGGCTGCCGATCAGCACGCCCATGCCACGACCGTAGTCAATCTGTGGACTGATCTCCCGACCATTTAGGTCTTCGTGTCCAGAGCCCGTCCAGTCATTGGAGCTTGCGACCGTACCGTCGCCCCAATCGAAGCTGACCAGCGACGCCTGCAAGTCCGGGTCTTCGTCGACATCGCTAAACTCGGCGCTGATAATCGACGGAAAGCCTCGCGCGGCCCGCAGATCGTCGGCAAACTCGATCGTCACGGGATCGGGCAAAGGATTCACCGTAAATTGTAAGCTGGCATCATCCTCGGAGCTTGCGTTGCCGTCGAATGCTCTAAAACGCACTGTATCAACACCGTTGAAGTGTTTCTCCGGCACATAGCGATAGACAGCCGCGTTATCGGTACTCGCATCCGCTATCAACTGAAAAACGCCGTGAGCGGGCTCTTCCTCAATGTTGAAGCTGAGCGTGTCCTGGCCACCTGTACTGATGAAGCCATCTGGATCGTAGGCGCTCAAGCGAACGTAGATAAATCGATCTTCGTCCAGTGCGCAGGGAATATCGATATCAAGCGAAAAGTCCGGATAGCATTGTGCGCGCAGACGTTCAGGCGCATTGAATGCGCGCGTAATGTCGACTGTAACTGTCGCGGCCGGGCTGCGTACTATGCCGTCATCGACGTAGAAGCTAAATACATCCTGCGGCAAGAAGTCGAAGTTTGAAACGTACTTGATCTTTGCACTCGAACTCTCAGTGTCGTGCGTAATATCGTAGAACGGCGTCGTCTTGAATGAGTGCACGAAGTAATCGCCGTTGTCCGGATCTTCTTCCATGACGTAGAAAGATGTGGCGTTCACCGAGATCTGTTCTGGTTGCCCCATATTGCCGATGATGAATTCAGGCTCATCACCTTGATTGACGCCAGTCCCTTCAGACGTCACCTCGCCAGCGAAAGTGCCGTCAGGGCCGAATCGTTGCACGCGAGAGTTTCCGGTATCGGCAACGTAGAGAATATCGCCGGGCCCGATTGCGATACTGTTCGGGGTCTCGAACTGTCCCGGCTGATCGCCAGACAGTGCGGGCGGCGGCGGGAACGGCCCCCCGCCTGCATAGCCCTGGCACTTCAAATCGTCGCAGGCATAGCCATAAGACACTTCATTGGCCTCGTCGCATGCGCTGTATGGCACGCCATCATCATTCAGGTTGTTCTGGCTGCAGCGCCCCATCCAACCGATGTATTCGCCAAGTTGCCATTCGCCATTCTCATCCAGCACCGTCGGCGCAATCTTGTGAACACGATGGTTCTGCCAATCCACTATGTAAACATTGCCTTCACTGTCTACTTTCACGTCTCTTCCCGTCATAGCCGCACGACTGCCGAACAAGAAGGTGCCGATTTCTTCGCGCGGATCGCCGACCTGCATGTCGTCGCGAAAACGGCTGACGCGCAACGTATCCCGGCGGCGGACGGTATTGCTACGCGGCAACCCCGACGGATACAACTCGTAGACCAAGTCGCGTGAGGTATCGGCTGCGATACCCAGGAGAAAGGACGCGAGCGGAGGTTCCAGTACCGTTCGCCCGTGAGAGCGATGTCCGTCCAGGTCGTCGTCATAGCTAAAGTAGTCGCGAACCACCGGCTCGCCGTTACCCTGATTAATAAATGGTTCGTTGCCCAGTCCGATCCAGACGCGCCCTTCTTCAAAAGAGAAGCGGTCGCTGGGCCAGAACGTCGCATCGAGATTGCTGTTGTCGTGCGCGGGATCCGCCGTTGGATACAGAGGTCGCATCGCAAGCATCTCCCCGTCATCACTCCATTTCGACAGGCGGGGCAATTTTGATAACACCGGCTCCGCGTCGAAATCGCCGTTTGTACCTTCGCCGCAGACCCAGAAATGATCGCGCAAGTAGTAGTTATTCTGATCATCGACGTAGACAAAACTTGGTCGATAGACGAAGTCCACTGGTATTACACCGCCGAACTCAGTGTCACTCGTGCTACCAGGTTGTGCATTGCAGATTTCAAGATCAAGAAATGCGCCACGATCTACAGCGTCAAGTAGTCGGAATTGATCCGCCAGATGCTTCAGTGGGCTCACCCGCGTGATCTCGTCGTTGTCTTCGCGTTCTCCAACCGGAGTAAGGCGAAAGTCATCTATGAAAAACGGCAGCAACGGTGCTTCGAACTGGCCCGCCAGCGGCAATGTCTCTATTTCGAAGGCCAGCGGATCGAAACGGCCACCAATCCGTGGCTCCTCCGTATCTGTTCCGGTAAGAAGAATTTCAACGGCCGTCGACGCTATCGCCGTGGCGCTCGTGATTTCCGCTGTCGGGGGTCGATTGATGCCTGGCGGCTTTAAGGTCACGATCTGTGTATAGCGATCCGGGTCCTCCGGAGGTGCGACGGTAACGTTGCCTTGATTGTCAAACGCTTCCCATTGAATTTCGTAACGGGAACCAGCAGGGCCGACCTGCAACATATCTGGCGCATTATTGTTGAAGCCGGGTGCCGGGTCGGCCAAGTCCGTGATCCGCGGACGACCGAGCGGGAACGATTCTGCGCCAAGATTCCAGGCGCTCGTTCGTTCCTGAGCAAAGCTGTCGGGTACCAATAGCAGAGGCGCCTGCGTGTCGACGACACGGATCAACTGCGTCAAGAGAGTGACGAAATTTTCGCCTTCGCGAATTTGCGTCGATGTCTCGGCGATGTCCGGATGATAGGGTCCGCCCTCGACCTCTCGCGCCTGCCAAACCAACTCGTGCGGTCCATCACCGATTGTGAACAGGCGTGAAGAAGCCGCATCTGTGCTTATCGTGAATTCTTCGCCGCAATCATCGACGGCTTCGAACTTTTCCCGCAATGCTGTTTCGACACGGCCAAGGCGTACGCCGCCAAAGTCGGTTGCCTGAAGCTCAATAGACTGTTGTCGAATATTGGTCGCGTTCGTTTCTACGTCGCGAAAATACGGCCGACTGGAATCCCACACCGTGAGCGTTTGCGCGCCGCGATTCGCCGCGGTAAAAAACAGCGTGTCCTCGTACCACTGCGTTTTCGCTGCGGCACCGGAAACATCGGCCGCTATCAAACCCGCCTCGGCAGCCGTGCCAACAGCATTCTCAATGAACGATGCTCGCGTCGAGCTGGCGATTCTCTTACCCACATAGGTTTCCGCGGCGATTCCCAGCGGTATCAACAACGACGGCAGTGTGAAGTCCATGATCAGATTCATGGACGTGTTGGCTTCCCATTGAATTGTATGGCGACCGGCCGGAAACTCAGGCCGCTTCTGCAACAGGCGCGCCTGTTCATCATCAAAGTCGCGGTACGCAAACTCGCCGAGATAAGGGTTGATCGCACGCACACGCACGTCAGCCTGCGGATGGTATACCGCGGGTGTGCCAAGATCGGCATACACTTTGTCGAGGGGATCAAACGGAATGTAGAAAATGCTGGCAAAGCTTTCCTCAACACCACCGCGAAATCCGTCATCCGTAATGTCTTGGCCTTTGCGGATTGTGCCAGCAAATTTGTAAATGCACTGGTAGCCAGTGACGCTTCCGGTTGCGGCAGCGTTCGGGAATTTGGAAAAATCGCTCGGCAACTCCATCACAGGCGGCGTATTCTTCAGTGCGAGGTCCGCGCTGAGTGCGGCGATTTCGAATCCGGTACCCACGTAGCTCGGCGCTGCAACTCCGCCAATAGTACCGCCGACATGTGTACCCATTAACGCACCCTGGGTGGCAGCAACAGCAAGGTTGTCGTCAGGCGTTGCGTCGAATGGTGAGTCTGCGACCACCTGGCCTGCCGTCAGCGTAAATGCGGCGGCGCAAATGATGGTCATGGTGTTTGTCGCCCAGCGGTTTGCGCTGTGGCCAAGACGTCTGATTTCCTGCATGCCTGCTACTCCTGGTGTGGGTTCGAACGCACATCGAATGCACATCGATAGAACCAGTCGAAAATGCACGAACGAATGCCTTCACCCGGAGGAGCCTGAAGCGCTAGCGGTTTTGCCCAAAAATCACGATAAAACTGGTGCTAGTATCGACAAATGGCTCAGCCGCCCCAAATAACGCAACTGTTAAATCAGTGGAGTTCTGGCGACAAGGACGCGGAGGCGGCGCTGACGCCGATCGTCTATGACGAGCTCATGCGAATGGCAAAGCGATTGTTCCGTTCAGAGAACAGCGGGCACACATTGCAGCCCACCGCACTGGTTCACGAGGCTTTCGTCAAGCTCATCGACGTTGATGTCGATTGGCAAGATCGCGCACATTTCTACTCACTGGCAGCACGCATGATGCGGCGCTTGCTGGTGAATCACGCCAACGCGCGGCGCGCCGAGAAACGCGGTGGCGGTGCTGTGAAGGTGACACTCGACGAGGCCAATGTCGGCGCAGATGCCGAAGCTGATTTGCTCAACCTTGAGGAGGCCCTGCAAGGCCTTGCTGCACTCGATGAGAGAAAAGCCAATCTTATTGAGCTGCAGTATTTCGGTGGACTGTCGTTTCGCGAGATGGAAGCGGTAACTGGCTTGTCCAGTAGTACGATCGATCGGGACTTACGGTTGGCCCGAGCCTGGCTCAAAGATGCGTTGGCAAAGAACTAGTGCCCTAACGAGGGTGTAATCGCTTGCACTCGCACGGCGTAACGCTGTGACTCATTTAAGTCGCCCGTTCGCTGGTAGTGCGACTCTAGTGCATTCAAACTGGGCAACAGCGTCTCCGGATAGGATCCAGTCGACGCTTCTTTCGTCGCTAACGCATCCAGCAATAGAGTCTCCGCCTCCTCGTAACGCCCGCGAAGGCTAAGTGCCTCACCCAGTGCCTGATGAAGCGCGACCTTGTAATTTACGTTGAGCAGCTCCAATGAATTGATGGCTTGACGCAAGACCGCTATCGCCGCTTCGGCTCTCCCACGTATGACGTAGTGTTGGCCAAGCATGACACGCGTCAGCGTTGCCTTATACCCGTTTTCGCCCTGCAATTCGGTGGCGAGTTCGATTGCACGCAGGTATGCAAGCTCCGCGTCGTCGTGTCGTTCCAATGCCGTATAGATTCGACCGAACCCGTACAATCGATCGACGTACCGGATATCGCCTTCACCGACCCGAGACCGTGTGATTTCGGCAGCTCGCTCGTATTGTTGAAGCGACTCATCCAGTCGGCCCATCTTGCGCAGCGCCGTGCCACGTAATGCTGTCATCGAAGCAATGACATAGTAGTTCTCCGGCCAGACTGCAGCGCCCCGCTCAATGCCATCGGCAAAGATTTCATCGGCCGATTGATAGTCGCCAAGAACCAGCAGCGCTCTACCGAGATTGCTTCTTCTGATTATCGTGCGTGGTGCCATTTGACCTTCTACCCGCTCGGACATTTCGACCGTCTTTTCCAGCAACGGTCTGGCTTCATCGTAACGCCCGAGGCTCGCCAACGCGTTGCCCATGTTGCCGCGAATATCGATTGCGGCGAAGTTGTCACCATGCCCGTATCCGATCATGACCTCCAATCCGCGACGTTGCAGCGCCAATGCCTGTTCCGACTTCCGCCCATCCTGCAGTATTACGCCGAGGCGAGCATAGGTGTAGCCGACCAAACCGTGCTCTGGCCCGAAATTGTTGATGCGGTACGTTAGTGCACGGCGCATTCGATCTTCCGCCTCGTCCAGCTGCCCGCGCTGCCGAAATGCTTCGGCAAGGTCATGCAATGCATAGGCAATCGCAATTTCGTCGCGAGGTTGCATCAATTCCTGTGCGTCTATTGCCTTTTGCAACATCGGAATTGAACGTGCTGTGTCACCAAGCGCAGTATAGCTACCGGCCATAATACGACTGAGCGCTGCCTGTAGCCGCGGTTGGTCATTCAACTCATTAATCTGTTCACTGCCTTGCTCCAGCAAGTCGATGGCTGTTATGTCCTGACCTTTCGCCGCGTGCGGTGATGAACTCGCAAAAAGGTCCGTGAGAAAATCCGCCACCTGCTCTGACTCGGCTGCCGCCAGGTTTGCTTTGTCACGCTCGTCGGCGAGCTGCAAGGTGTAGTAGCTCACAAGACCGACCGCGCCCACCAGGACCAGTGCGGTTAGCGACAGCGCTTTTGCGTTTCGCACAACGAACTTACGACCCTTGTAGACCCAGTTGTCACCCCGCGCCCGCACGGGTTTGTCATTGAGGTAACGGCCAATATCAGCAGAGAAGTCACTGGCTGTCTTGTAGCGTCGCTCGGGATCTTTCTGCAGCGCCATAAGCACGATGTTGTCGACGTCGCCCGAAAGACGCCGTCGTAAACTGCTCAGCGTCGTCGACCGCGTTCGACCGATAGAGTCCGCCGTTTTATAGGCACCGGTGACCTTGCTACTGGGTTTTTCGGGCGCTGTATCCAGAATCTGGTGTTCGATACTGGCACCACTATTGTCGGAAAAGTCGTAGGGCGACTGACCTGTGAGCAATTGATACAGCAAAACACCCAGCGAATAGACATCGGTCGCCGTCGTCACCCTTTCCGCTCGAACTTGCTCTGGACTCGCGTATTCGAGCGTCAGGACACGACGACCGACTTGCGTTTGCCCCCCCATCACCTGCCGCGACGTTGGCCCCAGGAGTTTTGCTATTCCGAAATCCAGTAGTTTCGGCGTGCCGTCGCCGGTCACGAGAATATTCGATGGCTTAATGTCTCGGTGCACGATCAGGCTACGGTGGGCGAAGTCTATCGCCTGCGTCGTCTTTCGGAAAAGCGCCAGTCGCTCAGGTACCGTCAAGGCATGCTCGTCGCAGTGGATATCGATCGGTGAACCATCGATGTGTTCCATTACGAGATACGGCAACCCCTCATCCGTAGTGCCGCCATCCAAAAGCTGCGCGATATAAGGATGCTGCAGGCTTGCGAGTATTTGTCGCTCGGCCTTGAATCGTTCAATCGCATTGTCGTCCAGCAGCTGCGATGTCATGATTTTTATCGCGACCCGCTGCTCGAACTGATCATCGGAGCGCTCGGCGAGAAACACGGCGCCCATGCCGCCGGCGGCGATCCGTTCAACGATCCGATAAGGGCCTAGTTCCCTGCCTAGCCACGGATCAACTGCAGTTTCGCTCAGCTCCGCCGCAGAGGCTTCTATCGGCGCTCGCAGGAACGCATCATCACCGCCGCACGTATTTCTGACAAGATCGCCGACCGCGCTGGCAAGGTCGGCATCTTCTTTGTGCAGTCTCTCGAGATACGTTTCACGCGCACTACCCTGTAACGAAAGCGCGTGGTGAAAAGCGGCTTCAACCTTCTTCAGATCCATCGAATGTTCGCTCTCATGGTTGCCTTAAATAGTACAGCACCTTCTGAACTTCGTTCTCCCCATTTTTGATCTGTGTAAGAATGCACCGAGGGTGTTTCGCGCCTGTCGTCGCTTCGCTGCTCGGTTGAACCGTCCGAAATAGAATGCTGAACTGAATGCCAAGCTGGACGAACTAGCGAAACACGCGGATTTTCAGCTGCTCCGCCAATCACATAAGTAGCTGTATTCACTTGAGTTGAGGGCTCCTTGAGCGGAGCTATCACGACAATATATGCCTTTCAGAACGGTGCTGATCGCTGTATCAGCTATCCACGTTAGATGAAAGGCACATGACTAAACTTACAGAGACTACTGCTGCCAAGCTCCAACCCAGTAAGATTCTTCGCGACGACCGCTTCAAGGGGCTGCTAGCTCTCGGAAGGAAAGGACCTACGACCTGGGCATATCAAACTGACCTTCGTAGGAATGGCAGGTTCGTACGTACCATTAGGGTTACCCTCGGAAAGCAAGGGGACATGACGCTGAAAGAGGCGCGTTCGGCAGCGGCACTAGCTCAGACCCAAGTTCGTTCGGGTATTGATCCTAACGCGGAGACCAAGAACGCAAAGAATTTGACGATGATTGATGTCATTGAAGATCACATCTGCGAACGCTCCCTAGCCGAACGGACAGAAGATGACTATCGGCGTCACTGGACTAACAAGAAACGCAATACGCTCTATCCCTACCGCAACCTTCACCCCCGCGACATTACTCGTGATGACGTTCGTACTCTTAAGTCGCGCTTGCAGAAACGTGGCAAGACTATGGCGAGCGGTGCGCTCCGGGTTCTACGTCTAACGCTATCGCACGCTATGCGTATGGATGAAGGAATGAAGGAGAACCCGTGTCAGTTCGTGGTGATTCCGTCAAATCCCAAGCGTGAACCCGAATTAGTAGACCTGGAAGAGTTCGCCAAGAACGTCGTTGAATTGCAAATGATGTGGCGGACTATATGGACGATGTCACTCTTGACCGCCGCTAGAGCCTCATCGATTAGAGCCATGCGTCGGCAAGACATAGATCTAGAGGCGCGTACTATCCGGTTAACACACGTGAAAACGATGAAGAACGGCGCGACATTACCGATTGGGCCGAGGCTCGCCCACTTGTTTGAACGGTATCTTGATGCGCCCTCGGCAAGCGAATGGCTATGGCCCGGCAATCCTGTTTCAAGGCCGCTGAGCACAGTGTGGTACCGCAGGTTTGGGTACGGAACCCATCAACTCCGCCATAACTGGACAACACTCGCAATCAAGGCGGGCGTGCCGTTTATGGAGCAACGACTCTTGATGACGCATGCTGTTCCTGGAATCGGTCAGGTCTACACGCATCCGGATGCGTTGGTCGAGCATGTACGACAATACGCCGAGGCTATTGAAAATCTAGTTGCGGCCGAGGCTTACGTACTCTTCGATTAAGAGACTAGCACCTCGCGAGCCACCCTCTAATCGGCATCAAATTCCTCGTCGACTTCGTCAAGGCATTCGAGATTATCTTGGCCGTCGAAATCTATATAGTTTAGACGGATGAATTCATAATCATCATCAATCAACTCATTCACGACCTGTAGGCCTAACAAGGGGCAAGTCATTTCCACGGTTGTGTCGCCGGATGAGTACTCCTCTATCAGGCGCTCGTTGTATATATCGCCGAACGATCCCCACCCTTGAAAGGCAATTGGATCCCAACGATTCTGCATTATTTCTGCCAATTGATCCCAGTCCATAAATCCTTCCATCCGAGGACTGCATACGTTGTCTAGAAACCGAATACCAGCTTTCGTAATTCTGGAAAACGACTGTCCATGCCCAGAGGGGTCGTTCTCTCGCATAAGTCGAATAAAGCGTTGTTGAATACCAGTCAGCGACTCGAGACTTTCGACGCCATGAAGAAATCGCTCGATCGACTGAAACGGAGCGAAGTTGAACATTGAGATACTGTAAGGCGCCAGACTCTGTTCCCAAAGATCCCTCCAAAGAAAAGCGAAACCGTGGCCTTTCTGTCTATTACCCTCTGCTGCCATGACCGACAGTGCAGACCTCATCTGCGGCATGAATTCATCCAATCTATCTCTGCTTCCGCCCGCGTAGAGTTCGTTGTCATACAAGCAAAGCTGATACCCAGCGATATGATCGGCACTAATTCGCGTTGCGGTGTCGGCTTCGAGGATCTCCTCTACCGGCTTGACCGCGAGTCGAATATCGCCGTCGATACGTTTTGGTTCTAGACAAATAAGATTCTTCTGATGCCAGAATATTTCATGAAAAACAAAGTGCCGAAGCAGTGCTGGCCAATATGGAGATACTATGACGTGAAACAGGTCTCCCTCGGAGAGGAATGGGATTATCGATCTGATCTCTCCTGCATAAGCACCGAGCTCGGTTCCAGCTTGCCGTGTGGGACCAGGAATGTTTTTTAGTTCGACGATAACGATCCCTTCTGACTCGGGCGAGTACAGGACGAAATCTGGTTTTAGGCTGTCGCCTTTGTTAAGCGAGATATTGGAGTTATCGGAGACCACCTCTGTAAGATAAAGCGCCGACAGGCAAGCCTTGTAACTGCTAAGAACTTTCTGTTCCTCCAAAGTCTTCGGCTCTAAGTTGTCGATTGATTCAGTGTTGGTTATGAGATCACCAAGACCGTCGCAGGTCTCCAGCTGCTTCGCGAGCCAATCCTGCATTTCAGCTTCTTTGGAGAAGATACTCATCAATATTCTCTTTTCTAGTTCGATTTCTCGATTTGACGCGTCGTCATGCTTCGACAACGATCTTTATGCTCTCCTCATCGACACCTAGGGAGATTGCTAGTAGATGCTTGGCTTCCGAAATGGTCAGACCTTTTGCCGCCACCTGACCTTTTTTCCCTTCCCAATCGACAGCATCAATTGGTTCTAGGGGAACGGTGGCGACCGGCTTATTTTCTAATCCAGCACCTGCGCCAACAAAGCGAACGTTGTCACCGTCTTCTTCATTTCGATAGAGACCCAACCATACCCCTCGCCCCAAGGGGATTGAGCGGCCGGCATCGATTCTAGCCTTGTAGGCCCGATTGAATCGGTCACGCATATCATCGCCGTCCAAGAAATGGACCAACCCGTTTTTCGGATCTTTCTTGTCGTCTACCGAGACTGCGATGACCATTTGAACTTCGTCGAGCGTCTTCCAACCACTGTCGTCCTGGAGCCGCGGAAAAGCTATCGCTTGATCTTGAGTAGTTCGGATAGTCACGATCTTGCTCTCGCCACCTTTCGTTATTCGACGAACGCTGGACTTTCCGGACCCAGAAACCCTCTCTATCTTGTACCCGTGGGCCTCAAGTGTCTCCATTCCTATTTGGAACAAACGTTTCTTTCTTTGAGCCTTCTCAGGTGTTCCGTATACGTTCGTCATTGTCTTGCTCCTCTCTATGAAACAACTTGGAACAAAGATTGGTATAAACAGAACGAACTGTCAACGGGAATTGAACAAAATCTGCTTGTCTCGCATTTGGTTCAAGCAGGAACGGCTTAGGTAAGCCATTTTGGTCACGAACAAACTGTGCGGTTTGTGCGGCCTACGCGCGTGCGCGCGCGAACGGGAGATGTTTGTTCGCATTCTTGCTTCAGAAGGCTTACCTGGCCTCACCAGCCAGCCCAGATCGTGCGGGAATCGACGTTTCGATGAAGATTCAGGGCCCATCGCTGCGGAACCGCGCGGAAGCTCACGCCCCAAAACTACGCACAGCGAATTAGTAGTCCGCGTATCGGAACATCGAGAACAAAGGCAGGCAATCCTTTCGACGCACTAATTGGGTTCTTTAGCAGCGCTCGTGGCACAGTATCGGCCCGTTTCTTGTGACGCAGCGCGAGCGCGAGGCGAGGACGGCGGGTGCGGCGCCTACGCTGCGCTCAACTAACTCTTTTTCTTGAGAAACTCGAAAATAATTCTGACTTCGTCGTCGCTAAATGTCTGATTAAAGTACTCGATATATCCAACTAGCTCACTCAGGGAAAGGACCTTCACGTACTTGAATTCTTCCCGAGGCTTCTCATTGGTCATCACGATGACGTTTCTAATCGGGATTTTCTTGGCGCCCCAATGATGTCGCGCAAGCTTAAGGCTCTTCTCACCTGCGTCGCTATTCAACATCACAAAAAGAGCGAAACCCGTTCTCTTTACCTGCTCAACCGGCGACCTCAGGTCAAGGTTCTGTACCGAAGACCTGCTCCAGTTTTTGGTTTCCAGAAGAAATATCCCTGATCTTCCGATCAGAAGGTGATCGATCTGGACGCTGTAGATCCTGTCACTTTCCGCCTTGTTGTAGATGGGCGGATTGAACTTTACTGAAAAATCGTTGATTAAGTAGTAGTCGTCAGACAACTCTCGCAAAGCACGAACAACAGAGGTCTCGCCTATTGCTCCCGCAACCAGAGTGTAAAGGCCATCGACAACCTCCTTCGTATGGTTTAGATCCCGAAGAGAGAGTTCGTAGCGCTGCGAGGTCAGCGACTCTTTGTTCTTTCTCAGATTGTCGACATCGGCGCTTTGTCTTGCGACCGTCTTCTTTAACCCGCAAGTCTTTTTCTCAACGGTCTTTTTCAGATTGCGTTCCAGGCGGGCTGCTTTTCTGGAAAGCGAAGAGGCTCTGAGCGAGAAGAAGAACCTGAACACAGAACGCTCAGCGCCCTTCCTTCTAGCCCGCGCCACTCCTTCTTTTAGTTGGAGGATCTTTTGTTCTTGATCGGCACGGACTTGTTTTCTTAACTCCTTATGAGCCTCCTGCGCCTTATTAAGTGTAGCTTGCGAGTCATGGATCTCTTTCGCTACGGCTTGCTCTATCCGTTCTGGAAGTAGACTTTTCTCGGTCTCGAATTCTCGTTGAAATTTTGTAAGTTCACCTACCGAGTTGAATCTCGATACTCCGCTCCTGCGCAAGGCCCTATTTAGCTCCTTGAGAGTCTCGACTTTGCCTTCGACTATGGTCATATTCTCTATGGGTCAATTGCAGGACCCTATTGTATCCCAACGACATCTAACCGAGTCGCCGGTTGTCGTAGCCAAATTTGCGTTTCCTGACGCCGCGTGACCGGTCGAAACCCTAGCACCTCGATGTCTTCGCAGGCGTAGCGAGAAGCAAGGTCGGGAAGATCTTTAGTACGGCACCTGAGTCCTGGCTTCATAGATTCCTTTCTGTAAACCGTGCAGATTCTGCGCCCTCCGCGTGCGCGCGGTACTCTATCTAATGGCGACAATACGGCACGATACACATACAGATGGTGCCGCCTAGCTACGTGCTTTTGCGCTTCATGTTTTTCGCTAACTTATCGTTTATTTGTTTCTTCTTGTTCTGCTGCCTGAGCGAGAGCTTTCGCTTCCGCATGATGTCTAAGTAGAAGTCCCGCTCCCAGTCATTGATCCATTTTTTCTTATGTGCATGCTCGATTGCTTCAGCATTTAGCGATTTAGTGTTGTCCTTTCTAACACGCTTAACTGCTTGAAAGATCTTATCCGATGGAAGCCCAATGAATTTCTTTACGCAACAGTTTCCAACGATTGTGCGGTTTTGGTTTTTTGTATTGCGAAGTACGCATATTTCGATGATCGGAAAATGCCCACAAAGACAGGTCTCCGGCTCTTCTGCTTCGTAGACATCATCGAGCGACCACTCTAGTTTGGCCCGATCCCAAGTATTGGACTCCGAGAGCGCTATTATTCCTTGTGCAAGTTTGTATTCGGACATATATATCTCGCTTAAATGTTAACTGTCTCCCGAATCCATGCGCAGAGGGTGTAAGCCTGCAAACCACGACGGGCGGCTACTGCAGACGCCGGTACTGCCCGCGGTTGTCCATGAACTCTATGTATCCTGCATCTCTGAGTGTTTGAAGGGCGGCCCTAGCCGATGCTTCGAGCTCCTTGACGTGGGGCCTTCTTTCTCGAACAGGGTCGAGGTGGCGGTAGACATCGGGAAGCGAAAATTCTTCTGGGAGCGGTTTAATGACCAGCTCCCATAGCTCGCCAGCAAATCCTGACACCCGTCGTGGAATTGACCTCATGCTCTCTGGGCGATACTCGTCCAGTAGAATGGGCTTTTCTTGCTTCGCCCGTCCACTGGTCTCAAAAGAGCTGAGTAATTTTACAATCACGTCCTCCGGTGAATCTTTTAGTGGCACAGCATGCTGCTGAAGCCTTTTGAACGTTTGGTTCGATATTTCAATCTTCATAATGTACAGTCCGAGTGCTCGCGAGGCCTCTTAGAGTACTCTCGAGCACTCTGACCGTCAAGTCTTAGTATGCGATTCAATGGGATACCCAGCCCACCCGGGTCGCATTCATTGATCTCTGTGCTGGGATATCAGGGTCGAAGACTCCGAAGCCGATACTGAGTGCCAGGTGAGACCGAAGGCACGCAACCTAATGCTCAATCCGCGTGTCGGCTACTGAGAAGGCAAAGAACATAAGCCCTCTGGGAGTTTTTCCTTCAAACGAGCACAGTGCTGGGCACAGTTTCGGACAGAATAAGGGGGGGGAGTGCTTCGGTCGCGAGTTGCCTCGGAGATAGTCATGTCCGATGCTTCTGTCCGATGCATTGGACACATTGGACCCAAGCCGCCGGACAGTGTCCGCTCTTTCCAATCAATACGTTACAAATCATTGTCCGTTGATTGTCCGATGAGTGGCATGCAATTGGACACGACATTGCGTCTCTATAAAGACGCATGTGTCCGTTGCGAGGATTCGTTATAGAGTAATGGGCGTATATGAACTCTATTAAGCCGGGCTACATTTATGTGCTTGAACATCCGTCTGATCCCGACCTGTACAAGATCGGGATAACCACGCGCGAGCCCAAGAAACGATTAGCCGAACACAACAGCGATTTCACCAAAGCAGCTGGCCTCGAGGTCAAGGAAACCGGACAGACGTGGGTGCTTAAGGAATATCATGCAGTTCCTGATCCATATTTGGCCGAATCGGCATTCTGGGCCGCTACACCATTTTCACTATTCCCATTTAGAAGCAGGGTCGAGATCAAGACGATGTCGTGGGAAACAGTTCAGGCAGGGTTGAGCGCTGCTAGGAAGGTTGGGGTACGACCGAAGTCGAAGCCTCAACCAGATCACGTCTATGCTTATAACGCTTGGATGAAGAAACGGCTGATCGGACGCGGTATCGTTCTTGTGAGCCACGTGCGAAGCAAGTACGGAAAGTCGAACTTCCGATGTAGCCAAGGCCATGAGTGGCGGACCGTGCCCAATGAAGTGGCAGAAGGCAAGGGCTGTCCGCATTGCGGCCAAGGCGCAAGGACCCCAGAAGAGATCAGGGAGAATCTTGATGTTGGTGTTTTGTGCCTTTTGGTTAGCCCACTAAAGCTAGGTTTCATAAGAGTCGTAACGGTGCGTGGTGAATTGGAACATCTCGACGACTCGGACGACATTTGGAACGAATGGGAAATCCAACGCTATCGCTCCGTGGAGGAACCAGAGCTTGCCGAGACTTTAATTTTCGGTCTGTTGGGAAATCCGACGACGGACGACGACGGTCTGATCGAGATGGACATAGACAGAGCTGAGCGAGCATTCAAAGAACTGCACTACTCGATGGTTCGCCAAATCGCTATGGCTGAGAAGAGGCATTCAGAAACTATGGAAGGAGATCCAAGCTAATAGTGGTTCGCTAGAACGTTGTCTGAACACGCAAGACTTCTGCTTTTGGGCTACTCGAAGTGATGTCAGCTTCACGCCAAATTGCCATTCCGTCTGATTGGGCTGCGTTCTCTTTGCCAGAGGGAATGTAATTGACGATCCGCCGCCTTGCTGTCCTGTCCGTGAAGCCAAACTGAATTGCGATCTCGTCAGCGACCTCTTTGCGTGAGGTTCCGTCTGCGATCATCCGCGCAATGAATTCGAGAATTTCGGCAGCTGATCCCGTCTTTGTTTTTTCTGGTGCAGTCCCTGCGACCAACACAGCGGAATCACCAGTAGATTGGAGACGGAGCCACTTCGGTTCAGGTGGCTCACCATGACGCAACTCTGGCACCGACAGCTCGAACCCGCCCATAGTACCTTGTGGCCTCATCTTGATCGTTGCATCGACGGCGCCCAGCAAAGCGGTCGACCCCCTCAATCCCTTGCTCTGATCCTTGCCACTGTGATGAACGAGCAGAACGGCAGCACCGGTTTTTTCGCGGATGTAATCGCCACCTTTGATAGCCAGAGCCATATCTTTCGCGGAGTTCTCATCGCCATCCATACAACGCGCCAATGTATCGACGACAACTAGATCCCATATAGTACCAGCCAGATCAAGCAACTCATCAACAGACTTGCGGCTTGAGAGAGTAATACCGAACGGGAATACCTGGAGGTCGGCTTCGTCAACCGCTTTCACTTGCATCCATGCGCGAGCACGATTACCCATCATCGATGCGCCGCCTTCGGCGAGCACATAGAGCACACGACCGGGTTTCATTGCGAAACCGTGCATCTGCTCCTGCCCAGAGCCCATGCTGAGTGCCATATCAAGAGCTAGAAACGTCTTGGCAGACTTCGGCGGGCCGTACAAGACAACCAGTCCGTTTTTGGGAATCGCGTGATCTACGAGCCACTCAGGTTCCGGCAGATTGACGAGCTCATTCAGGCTGTAGAGCTTCCTCTTTGGCTTTTTGAGTTTAGGTGCTGCGATCTCATCGTCAGATAAGTCGGCAAAATCATGCGCGATGTACTCGGCGACCTCATCAGCGGTGAGCTTCGGAGCATCGCTCGGCTTCACGCCTGCATTCGCAAGATAGTGGTTCAGCGTTTTCTCAGTGACGGCACCATCGCCAAAGCTGCGCCACTTATGGAGACAGTGGTCGTGCTCCCCTTCATGCGAACACGCGATCCATGCCTCCAGACCGTAATCCTCGCCGCCTGATGCCGAATGGAAGGCCATGCCGCCCCGTATCCAATCGTCATATCCCTCAAAAACATCAATGCCATCGTAAACCGCTAAAGCGATTTGCTCCGCCATCCATCCGAGACGGCTTGGCGGAATGATCTGATTGTCAGTGTGCGTACACGACGGCTTCCTGAATTGCTCGATAAGGCTTTGCGGCGCACTTGGCAGCTCTTCGTGCTTCGCGGACCCAGGATGGATCTGATAAAGCCGGCCACTGTCGGGATGGACAGAGCCGGGCGCAACGACTTGCTGACCTTTAGACTTCAGCTCGACCTTGATGCCGTCGATTTCAATATGGCCCTGCAAGTCGGGTTCGCTTGAGAGGAAGAAGATATGCAAGCCGTCGTTACCGGACTGGTGAATCACGAGATCTTCGAGCTCGACATCCAGCTGCTTTGCTATTGCGGGGACGAGCTTCAGGAAGTCGTCGAGGCCGTTCGGCAGGTTTTGTTGATCTATGTCGTACGCACAAAGGTACTGGTCGCCGATCTTGCGACCGAGGGCGATGCCAGTATTGTGGCCACTCACTTCGCAGCTGATTCGCGCCTGTTCTTCGTCTTGTGCCCTGCGGCTCGGCCAATTGGACTCGAGTGGCACTTTGCCAAGGCGTATCGTTTTGCCTTGCATAGTCTTGACGGTGTGCGATCTGTGCAGCGGAACTGTAGGCCATCCCGCTTTGAACAGTGGCCGGAGTGGATTGAATTGCGGCTTGATGGCGGCAAGCGCTTTGAGGGGTATTGGATGGTCTTTGGTATAAGAGGTCATTCGTCTCGGTCCTTGAACCTGTACGTATTGACCCCTTCATGGACGCCCGCCTAATTGCCCTATGATTTGATGGTTCTATCTCTCTTAAACACCGCGCTACAATATTTTCTGTTGACT
The DNA here is from genome assembly GCA_022600955.1 of Gammaproteobacteria bacterium. GTDB lineage: Bacteria > Pseudomonadota > Gammaproteobacteria > Steroidobacterales > Woeseiaceae > UBA1847. The sequence continues at coordinate 90,260 of JAHZJK010000024.1, read as the reverse complement.
GTGTGGCAAGGCTCAGTCGACGCTTAAGAGGCTATGTGGTGTGGTTGCTGCTGTGTTCTCTGTTCTCCTGAAGGCCTGACGTCTGGTCGTCGGGCCTTTTAATTTGCCTGTTCATAATCGTGCAAAGCAGCTCAATCGATGTCAACCCTCAAACTACGCTTGTGCTGATGGAATTTCGATCCTGGCGTGACTCTCTACCCAGTTATCCAAGTCTTCGACTGCATAGAGCACGCGGCCCCTCGCCTTCATGTAGCTGGGACCTAACCTGCGGCAACGGTACTGCGCAAGCGTGTTGGTTGTGTAGCCAACGTAGCTTGCTGCGTCGGCGGCTGTTAGGTACTTCTTAGCGGGCTGGTACATATTTTATCTCCTGTCGAATCCTGTTTGTTAGCGACGATTCGATTTTGAGGCGAACCTGAATGTGTGTAACCCCCTCTAAAGCATTCGCCCAGTGTTGTATCAGACGATGACTTTCTCGACTGACCTTTAGCATATGGGAGAGACGGTAGCTGCCCCGAGATGCTAGTCTTAGAGCAGTTAGACTTTTTCGCTGATGTCGGCGAGAACTTCGGATAGTTGCTCGCTGGTCATCGTCTCTAGTACAAGCGTTGTCATCAGATAGCAGAACTCTTTTGACGTCTCGCGAATCACTTTTTGCGGCTTCTGGCCGGCAGTTTGGATAAAAGCGCGTAGTGCATCAGGATACTGGCAAAAAGCTCGTCCAAACATCGCCTCATAGCCATCCTGAAATCGATCCAGCGCCAGCAACTCTTCGGTTAAAGAATAATCGGTGCCGTTGACTACGGTGAGTTCCGCCGCCCACCATAGACGAGCAAACGTATTTCGTACATTGTCCCCAATAAAGCGAGCGGGAGACCTTAATCCTTCGTGTTCCCCGGCAACTCTTGGTTTCCACCTATACGCGACAAATTCTGGGTACTTTATGCAACACAGCCAAGCCCAGAGCCGCCGATCGGCAGCTTGTCGTCTCGACAAGGCAAGACACTTATGTAGATCGATCGCTACATTCTTATCCATCGCCGTGTCATACCTCTCGTGGCTACTAATTGTCTCAGCGACAAAATTGTCGAGCCGCGCGATGTCGGTTCTTGCTGCTACGCCCTCAAGATCTGACTCTGCGTCAAGCATTAACAAGCCACTAGGGTCATCGGCTGAAAGGAACTCAACGTCCAACGCAAGTGCGACGTGATCTTTAATCCTCTTGACGTGTGACATAGCTAGGACTCCATCGCTCTAACCAAGCGAGTTGCGGTTGCGGGCATCCCCAGGTGACGTTGGACAGCAGTAGTTATTCCGGCAATGACGTTCTTGCTGTCCTGTTGCCAGGCCTCTAGCCAGCCTTCGACGACCAGCTCTGGTGATTGACTGTCATCTGCCAGTTTACCCATTGCAACCAGTAGGCTCTTGCGCCAGCCGTCGAGATCCTCGACCTTTGGTTCATCTGCTCCGGATATTGCCTCGACACATAGCGCGATGAGCGCGGATTGAAGAATTGACTGGGCAATTACGTCTCGAACTGCTGCAGGTCGACCTCTTACCGCTGGAGCTTCAAGCGCCCCCTTGAGGCGGTCTATTCCCTCGTTTAGATACAGTTTGGGCTTATCGGGGTCCGAAAGATTGAGATACCAAGCGCAATCACTGCGCTGCCTTAATTCCTCGCTGTCATCATTCTCGAAATCTCGCCACTCTCCTGAAATAGCGCCTCCCGGCATCAGCGGCTTGTCGTCGATGTATGTCATCCATCGCTTTGACCATGCGACCCGCTCACCGACCCAGCTTGCCAGTCCAATGTCCGGTTCACCTCTCGTCCGCCTTACAGCTACCGCCTCGAGATCCAACGAGCCAAGTTGATTGTCGCGCACAATCTGTATGTTGCCGCTCCATGCACTGTTTCCACTGGGCGTCAGCTTCAAGCCGGATCGTGTACGGCCTTTGCCGCCTTTCAGAGTCACATAGACATCGATTGCGTCGTCAACGCTCTCTTCGTGGCTGAGAACTGGTGGCAATTCTGCGTTCGGGTCCGACACTTCGATCTCCAGATCGGTACGGACCCAATCGTCCACACCACTAATCTGAATTTGATACGCCGAATGGTCCACTATCTCGCCGATATCCTTCGATTCACCGTCGATTGAAACACCTACGATATTGACTGCTAAGGAATCCGGTGCGGTTTTGTAAGGAAGGAAGGTGGCGTCAGGCATCGTTTTTTACTCCGGATTTTCCGTCAACCCGCAAACGGACCGCGGAGCGTGTTCCTATAGCGGGTAGTTTGGTTGAATCGGTTGTCCCCGTGAATTCCACTTTGTTCACGTCCGCAGGAATCTCGAGGCAACCCACACCGTTTACGACCGAAATATTGGACGCGTTAGCCGCGCTGATTTCTTTAATCGCATGCAGGTCGTCGCTTCCACCACCGTCGACCGCGTAATGAAATTTCACCAGTATTGTCCACGGCTTGTCTTCCGGACGTATTCGGCGACATCGCGCGCTGAATTTCCAGGACCCATCTTCTGGTGATGCGCGTTCCTGTGTAATCGAAATGAATCGCTGTTGACCCCCACCGCCTGAATGCCCGAATCTAAGATGTCTCATGATTGCTTTCGGCAGTTCCCCACCTTTCTTTTCGGGTTTTGCTATTAGAGACCGAATTGCCTCAATAACTGCGTAGTCGAAGGACTGCAGTTTCTTCCTGCAGCCCCATGTCTGGTAAGACTCTTTGATGCTGCGCGTATTGTGTGTCCATTCGTTGTGTTCAGGCGGCTCGGCCGCTCGCAGAAAGGTCTCGATTCTTCTAAATGTCTCCGTATCTCCGCCGGCGAGCCCAGCTGGGACAACCGCAACGTAAGGGCGCGCTGTAATTGAAAGATTGGACTGCTGGCTTTTTCTCACGACCATTCCGGGCCGCCTGAATCGAAAGACCCTATCGGCGATCTCATCAAAACCTTCATCGTCATTCAGCAGTCGGACGAGTACGGGAACGTGACCAGTTTCCGCAGGGTGCGGATCCTTCCCCGTTCTTTCTGGGATTTCGATGTCGACCCACCTGATGGCTTGACCGCCAGCGGTTTCGAGCCGTTCTTGTTCTTCGACATTGCCGGCATGAAAGTCCTTATACAAGGTCACGGCCGGCCGGTAGCGCTCGGTATTTTCCGGATCAACTACTGACTTTCTTTGGACTTCTTCGTTTCGTTCGATTTGTACTGTTATGGTTAGTTGGTCACTCACAATTGCGGGCCAGAATGATTCGAGCCCGGCTTCGACTATGGAATCGGCGACCTCCTCTGGCTCTCTGTCACGCTCACCAGGCTCCGACAGACCAACAATTACCGCGCTCAGCCCAAGGTCGTCATCTTTCCTCGAACATGAGCAATCGGTTGTGATTTGACTAGCGGATTCCCCCCAAATTGATTCCGCTCGTTTCCATCCGGTTTCCAAGTTTCTTTCTACACCGAGCCACCCATCGCCAGTCACAGGGCCGTCTTCTTCAGTTTCGTGGTAAGGCAATGATGTCCGACCCACAAACCGAAGTCCGGCGTCTCCGTCTTTCCCCCCTTCGGGAGAGGACGAGAATAGGACGACCTTTATTGACGAATACGCCCAGAGTAATGATTTCCCCAAGCCGAAGCTTCCTCCGGCATCCGGGTCATCCTTGTCGCTATACAGTTCGTCTCTCACCAATGCGCAGTAGCTATTCTTTTCCGTGTCGCTCTGTCTCTGTTCCGCTCCTTTCAGTCCTTTGGTACCGCGATCCTCGACAACGAGTAGCCGCACGCTTTGGTTTTGTTCGAGCAGGTCAACTGCCGCTCTGATTGAATGACCTCCTCGTTCGTCAGGAACTGCTAAAAGGTTGTCGATTAGGCTGTCCCATGAGATTGCTGACATGAATGCGCCAAAATAGTCACCGTCCAGCTCAACTAATCGAAAGACGACATCCACAGGTTTGGCGTCGGAAATTCGAGCGTCCAAGGAATTCTGTACGACTTCGCGCACCAACGTGTCGATCTGACCTTCGAAACCATATTCGGCGCTGTTTCCTCCGCGCCTTTTGCCGCTGGGCGGAGCAGGATCAAAAATCCATTGGACGCTCATTTGTCTTCTCCCCGGTTCGTCGACTCATCAAGACGAAAGGTAGTGCTGGAACCGCCACCGGTAGAGTTAAAGCGTGACCTAGCATCATTCACTGCTCGCGTTACGGCGCGAAAGATCTTGTCGACATCCTTCTGGGTGTATTCGTAGCTTGCTGAATTTGAGAGATTTCCTATTAGTCTCAAATTATTTAGCGTGTTGTTGACACGCTTTTCAGCGAGCTGAACGAATTTTGTTCTCTTTGAGGCCATGGAACATACCTGCATTGCGAATCTTGTGAAGGAAAATTAACACTTATGAGAAATATATTCAATATATGTTAGATATATTACATATCTTAGCCGACTAATTTCGCGATCTTATTTCACATATTTTCGTAATGTGTCAACTATCATCGGTAGTAGCCTCATACAGCGACTTTCGAAGCTACGGGAATGTTGCGTCTTGCTAGTGAAATAGATCACCGTAAGACTCTCGCTTTCTGGAGTGGACTGTATATCTCGGGCATGATCCCGACGTGGGAGTTCGATCCGTTGATGAGTTACAAGACCTCTTCGCGCGACACGGCGTGACGCAGCTGTATGTCAAACAGTTGGCGCCGAAACAAGATAACGAGAAGAACCAGATTTACTTAGGCAGCGGGCTTGATGGCGCGACTAACCTTTTCCCGGCAGCCATCGTTGCGAGGTCGCCAAGCGAGAGCACAGAGAAACGGAAGTCGTCACAAGGTAAGCCGAAGGTCGAGGCGCAGATCGATCTGGCATGGCTGGACAGAAATGGCAGTCTTCACGACGCGCCGCACGCGCGAATCATCGACTACTTTCAGTATCCTGAGATTCGATTCTCTGGATTCATGCGCGGGTGCGATGAGCCACCAGATGCACTGCGCCGCAACAACCAAGCACAATACGGTGTTCGAATTCTGCTGCTAGGAATATCGAATACCGGCCGAACTATCGGGTTCGTAATTACCGAAGCGGAAGACGAGCTTGTTAGTGTATTTCCTGACCTTCCAGAACTCCGAGCGCTTCCAACGTTACGCGTTCTCACTTTCCTCGGCGCGGCTGGTTCTAGTCCAACGGAATTACTGCTGAGTGACCTCGCTGCTGCGCATCATGCAGGTTGGCATCCATCGATAATCTTGAAGCCACGCGAAAGCGGGCCGATTCCATTTCGGGGCAACCAAGGCGGTGGCTACACTCTTGAGGCGATACTTGGAGTTCCCGCCAATGCTGATCATGCGCCGGACAAGCATGGCTACGAGATCAAGACGTACTCAAAGGGCAAAATTTCGCTCATGACCCCAACCGCCGATACCGGATATGGCGGTGACAATCCTTTTCGAGATTTCATGGCGAAGTATGGTCGACCTGGGCAAGCAAACGATGGAAGAACCGTATTCACAGGCGTCCATCGGTCTGGGCGAGTGAACCCCGCAACTGGCTGCGAACTGACTGTCGATGGCTATGATGCAGCGGCGGGTTCTTTTTCGGCGGATACCAATGATATCCAAGTTTCAATACGGAAAGTTGAAACTGGAGAGGTCATCTCCGGGTGGAGCTTCAAGAAGCTCGCCGATAGTTGGAACAAGAAACATTCATCCGCGGCTTACGTCGCCCGCGAACGGCGTCCGCACGAAGGTGACGATGGCCATGATCACGATTACAGATTCCTCGCTGATGTATTCATCTGTGAGGGAACAGATATCTGGCGATTGTTGCGAACGATCCATTCTGGTGAAGTGTATTTCGATCCCGCGCATACGATTTACGCCAGTGGCGAGGCTAAGGTACGGCCACAATGGCGTATCAACACGTCAAGGCTCGCCGAGTGCCTTAGCCATCTCTACAGAGAAGTTCAGCTAGTCACTTTGCCGTAGGAAATCGTTCTGGATCCTCTCTGCAAGTGCATCGCGGTCTCGGACTTCGCACTCCCAATACACTAGTACACGCCAGCCGCAGTACTGAAGCTCGAGTGACTTGCGCTCGTCTCTGTCGACAGTGGCCGAGCGCTTTGTTTGCCAGAACTCCGTATTGGTTTTTGGAACGACTGCCCCGTACTTACAATCGTGCGAGTGCCAATAGCAGCCGTGTACGAAAATTACAGTCTTGTATTTTGAAAATACAAGATCTGGCTTTCCAGGAAGATCTTTCCTGTGTAGACGAAAGCGCAGGCCTTGCCTATGGCACTCCTGTCGTACCAGTATTTCTGGCTTGGTGTCGCGGCCTTTAATCCGCGACATGTTGTAGGACCTGGTTTCTTTGTCGTGTACGTCCACGGCTACGCCGCTACTGTTCGGCCTTTTAATAAGCAACCGGTGTTCGTACGCAAGAATACGCGCGCCATTGCATCGACCACTTTCGAACCGACAGCCTCAACAACCAGTGGAACAACCGAGTTGCCGAATTGGCGGTAGGCTTGCGTGTCCGATACTACTTGCGGAAATCCATCTTCATGACCAAACAGCGTCGAGTAGCGTTTTTGAAACCCCATCAGACCCAGCGCCTCTTCAGGTGTCAGCCTCCTAGGGTTTTTCCAGCCACGCTGCTTGATTAGGATCTCAGATCCATCCTTGTGATAGCGAGCGCTCATTGTTCGCGCAACGTCATCTTTCCCGAAACGGCTGTATCCGAATCCGTTTCCTTTTGCACGATGCTTCGCCGCGTAGTCCTGAAGATATTTCCACAGCTTGTCGGAAAGCATGTATTTGCGATCAGGCGCCCTAGCGTGAAGGATGCTACCGAGCTTCGGCGCTTCTGGGGTTGGGGGCTCTGGATACTCGAACCCTATTTGCTCTTTGCTCCCGAATACATTCGAATCGAAACAGACGATGAAAATTCGCTCGCGATGCTGTGGTACCCATGCTTGCGCATCGATCACTTTTTCGTGAACGACGTAACCGCGACTTTCAATTGATTCGCGAATAACCTTCCACGTGTTGCCTTTGTCGTGTGACCTTAGGTTTTTCACATTCTCTAGCATGAGAACAGGTGGGCGCTTCGCGTCGACAATCTTCATGATCGCAAAAAACAGATTTCCCTGATCGAGATCTTCAAATCCGTGCAACCTGCCAAGTGAATTCTTTTTGGAAACACCTGCCAATGAAAACGGCTGGCAGGGGAATCCCGCACATAGTATGTCGTGATCTGGAATAGCTGTTGCCGCATCAACTTCGCGAATGTCCTCGGTATTGATGTCGTCATCGCCATACCACTCACGATAAGTTTTTACGGCGTATTTATCCCACTCGCTTGTGAAGACGCACTCGCCACCGAGGGCAGTCATAGCAGATCGAAACCCGCCAATGCCAGCAAACAAGTCAATGAACTTAAACGGCATGTAGCCATGGATCGTCTTCGGTTTAGATGTCGCGTCAAACAGTGAAGGCTGAAAAGACTCTACCCTTGCCTGACGGACAATGTCCCGGAGAAATTCAGCCTGAGTGGAACCGACGGGAATCGACTGACCGATCCAGTCTAGGTCTTCGGTGTCGAGGTCTCGTATCAGCAGGTCCTTCGTCATTCTGAATCTTCCTTTATCCGCTGGGAATAGTTGATATCAGTAAGATATCAGAAGTTCCCAGGGATCGACAGTCTTGATTCATTATTCTGGCGCGAGTTCGCTGCCGGTACAGCAAGCTAATTCAGGTAATATCTGCCGAAATTGAGTCTAGGTTGCTATTCCTCGATGTTTTCTTGACCAATCTCCTCAATCAACTCAACAATTCTTGGATTGTTCTGGTTGTCGCAAACGACGACCCGATAGGAGTGGTGCGCACGCAGCAGGATCTCAGAGTAAATAACATCTACCTTCCCAGCGAAGGTACTATCGGACGGCAGCACCTCGTACTTATAGCGCCAAAGCTTCTGCTCCCTCATCCGCTTGTCGGTAATAATGCGGATGTCCAGCTCCTGCCCGTCCATCTTCACACCACCGATCTCGACGCTTTCACTGGTTAGCTTCCGCCGCACCGACTGCACTGTCAGTGGCTCGTTGAGGACCGGGCAATTCGCCGACTCTCTCGCTAGCTTGTCAACCGCCTTGTTGTGCTTGTTCGTGCCGTGCCCTTTAACCCACTTGAACTTTACCCGCTTCGGAGCTTTCCTGACTTCTCGGACGAGGTCCTTCCAGAGCTTCACGTTTTCAATCGGTTTGCCGTGACGATTGCACCAGCCATTGTTAGGCCAAACTACCGTTGCTCGAAACAGATGATCGCGCACATACATGGAATCAGTGAATACGATTATTCGCTCGATATTGCTGGTCATCATCTCATCTGGAATCCCGCGCAGCGCTAGGACCGGCGCCATCAATTCCATCTCGTTGTTGGTGGCCTCCTTGTACCCTGGCGGACAATCGTCTTGCCACTCCTCGTCACCTGCATCATTTATGACAATGTAGCGAATACCAACACCACCACGTCTAGGGCGTGGGAGACTTGATCCGTCCGTGTAAATGTTTAGTGCTTCCTCGTAGGTCACACGACAAGTTTAGCGCAACAGGGCGGCTCCGAAGTTGAAAGCTCGATCAGTGGGAAAGGCAGGCCACAAAACGAATGCATTGGCCAGCCTCCTGATTTACGATGTCTAATCAATGCAGTGAGTGGGAGAGCTTAGTATGGCAAAGGCACACGTAACCCTTCCCAATGGCACCACAGTCGAAATCGAAGGCACTGCAGACGAAGTGCGTCAACTCCTAGAATTCTATGGTAGCCCCGATAGCGCCGGTAAAAAACGTACACCTGCGCCCACCAAGAAGAAGAGGCAAGCTAAGAAAAGTTCCGGCGGGACATCAGCTAAATCGACGGGCGACGTGATTGACCTTACTGAGATCGTCAACCACATCAAGAACTGCGATGAAGCAGAGGCTATTGAAACTCAAATCTTAGACCGAACAAGCTTAGTAAATCGGACACTGCTGCCATTGTATATTGTCCACGAACACTTGGACGATCACGAGGGGCTTACGTCAGGGGATATATCTAGAGCCACAATTGATCTCGGAATCCCAATTGGAACCCCGAACGTTTCTCGAACACTTTCGAATACGGCATCAAAGTATGTAATGGGTGACAAAGTAAGAAAGAAGGGTCGTCCAGTTCGGTACAAGCTATCTCGTCGCGGCGTTCAGTATATGAAGAAGGTATTAGACGGGTCTTAGCATGTCCACACGTACGGCGTTTGCCAGGAAAATTGCAACCTTAGATTTGAGTCACGCTGAACGAGCGATTGCCTTTCTTTGGTACTACCGTCAAACGCAGGAGTTCGATGAGAGAACAGCGTCTGAATTGGCGAACGATCTGCATGACGATGGCTTTCCTAAACCACAGGTCTCGAAACTGCATTCAGCATTGATGAGGAGCCGTTTTACCAACAAGGGAAGGCGAGAAAAAACTTTTCAAGTAGACCTTCGCAAACTTCAGAAGCTCGATGAAAAATATGGCGGCTTTCTTGATGCCAAGAAAGTGGATGTGTCAGATTCAGTAATCCCCAACGAGTGGGTTTCTGGAACCCGCGTCTATCTTGAAAAAATGGTTCATCAAATTAACGGGAGTTTTGATGCCGGTTTCTATGACGGTTGCGCCATCTTGTGCCGTCGTCTGATGGAGTCGTTGCTAATCGAGATTTACATATCTCAGAAACGTCACGACGAGATTCAAGATGGGCGCACATTCCATAGACTGGAAAAGATCATTAACTACGCTAGCTCCGACAAAGCTCTGACGCTTGGTCGAAACACGCCAAAGACAATGATAGAAGTAAAGCAGCTTGGTGATACAGCAGCACATGACCGCGTATACATTACGCACGAAACAGATATCACCTTAATTCGCGCTCGCTTACGCAAGATGATTCAAGAATTGTTGCATGCAGCCGGAATCACGTGAACAGCTTCAATATTGGATAGGACCATTGTCTAGTTAGGAAATGCACTGGTGGATCTGAGGAATCCGAATCCTACAGATATAGTTCGTTGGTGTTGGCGTCGCCACTCGGATTTCAGCTGGAATAGGCGTCTTATCTCTAAGAATCGCGACAGAATAGTCTGCGAAACGGTGCTCTATCAGTACTCGTCGTTTCGACCAAACGACACAGCGCGGAGCAGTGCTAAGGAATACAAGGAGTTAAATGGTGGCCAGGGGCGGAATCGAACCACCGACACGCGGATTTTCAGTCCGCTGCTCTACCAACTGAGCTACCTGGCCTTTCAGGGATTGGCCGCCGGGCGGCCTCCTACAGGCTCGCTGGGGTGCCAGCGAGCGGGGTATTAGACCGATCAGAGGCGCTTGAGTCAAGGATTCAATAGTGGCTTTGGAGTGATGCGAACGATGCCCTCAGCCCGGATCGCTGGAGGGGCCTGCTACAGGCTGCCTGTGACGTTCAGGAATACGCCCTGATTGTCATAGCTTAGGTCGGTCAGGTCATCCGAGAAATCGGTGAAATTGTAGCCAAGACCGATCTTGAGGTGGTCACCGAGGTAGCGCGACACGGTCGTCAGGAAGCCACTGCGACTGTCGTCCAGGTCAGGCATATCGAGCATGCGGGCCTCGGCCATAAACTCCCAGTTCTCGCGGAAGCGGTAGTCGCCACGAACAACGTAAAGGTTCGCATTGTTCTCGAAGAATTCCGGATTCTCTCGGTCCAGGCTCATTTGGCCAAGACGGTAGGCGTACTTGCCGCCAATTGAAAAGCGCGGCGTTAGATCATAGGTCACGTCGACAGCTGCGATGTGGCTCTTCTGGATGAACTCAGCAGCAGTGTTCTGCAGTGTGAGCTGGTCTGTTGTCGGTACATTGTAGAAGTACGTGTACTTGAGCATCGCATTCACACGGTCGTTGCTGACAGGCCGATAAGCGTAACCGGCTACCGCTTCCGTGTAGCCGCCGTCGTAGAACGTGCCGAGCGAGCTCTCACTTTCCGAATGATTCAGGCTGCCGATGATGCGACCCGACGGCCCCAGCTGGTATTTCAGACTGTTGCGGAACAGCCAGGTATAGCGTTCGGTGCGGCTCAGGTCCGTCTGTTCGACATCGTCCGTGCGGTACTCGATGCCACTGGCGAGCTGCAAGTCGCCCGATGAGAAACCGAGTTGTACGCCGCCCGCAACGCGTTCCGTCTCAGCGCCGCTGAAGGTGTCATGCAATGTACCAATGTCCGTATTGAAACCGAGGCTCCATTTGTCGCGCAGCGACAGGCTGATACCGGTTGAGTGCGTCAGACCCATGCTCGCGTCGGTACGCTGGTAGCGCTCTTCGAGATAGACGCTGGCGCTATCGGCCAGACGTGACTTGACGCCCGCAACGAGATTGCCCTGGCTGCCGCGGACCGTGTTCAGGCCGTTGTCAGCACGTTCGTTTTCCAGCGTGTAGTTCAGGTACAGGCTGGTCGTGTCCGAGTAACTGTAGTTCGTGCCAAGGCGGCCGCCCTCGCCGAGGTCACCACTGGAAACTTCTGCATCAATCTGCAGTTTTTCTGAGAACTGCATCGTGCCGCCCATACCGACACGTGAGTTTTCCTGGCGCGATCCGGTTGCTGACAGCGTGTCCTGGACAAAACCGTATACGTTCCAGTCAGACTTCGAGTCATAGCCCACCTGCAGAACGCCGTCTTCTCGAATGCCTTCGTCCTGCGTAAACGGCACGATCACTTGCTGGTCCGTGCGCTCGTCTTTGCGGTAACCAAGATTGATGTCCCAGCGCTCGCCGAGCTTGTAGGCCACATTGTATTCGAGTGCTCGAGTCTCAATGCTCTGCTGCTGGTTCCGGTAGTCAATCTTGGCGCCAAAATTGAATCGATCCGCCAGCGGCAGGTTAAACGTTCCGCCATAGTTACGGGTATCAGTGAGTGCCGTCAGGCCCGGCGCGGAATATCCCGCATCCACTTCCTGGACGTAGAGCGTCATGCGCGCATCAATACCGAAGTCGACGATGTCCGTCGCGCGCATGCTGATATCCGCGCGACTGGCGTCTGCCTTCGCGTTGATAAACTGCGCAGAGTCGTAGCTGTTGAATTCGTAACCGCCATCTGTCGAGAACAACGGCATCGACAACAGCCCTTCGCTGGTCGCCTGCTGCACCTTCACCCACGACTCGGACGCCAGCCTGACGGTCAGGTCAGCCGCCTGCAGAGAGCTGTCTTCCCCGTCTTGCTCGTTCACGTTGGATGTCACGCCGAGCTTCACATGCTCACCGAACCAGTAGTGCGCCTGGCCGCCCACCGACATGGCATCCATGTCACCGAATCCCGGGCTGTATTCGTAGCGCACAACGAGATACGCCTCGTCACCCGATACCGATCCGCTGCGCACCAGCAAGTTGTCGTTCGCGACTGAAGACAGAGGATCTGTCAGGACAACGCGGCCCTGCAGGTAGTCGATGTCGTAGTCGATCGCCGGTGTCAGGTTTACAACACCGGTGACGATGCCAGAGGCCTTGTCACGCAGTTCGATACGCACGCGTTCCGAGCCCGTGAGCAAGTCCTGGCGTTGCAAGAAATACAGCGACCCACCCGTGCCCCGGAATTCTTCCCGGCTACTAATGGTTCCCGGCTCTGCTGCAAACACATCCGCGGCGTATTTGCGTTCGCCGAACTCAGTCGTCGCATCGGACTGGTGATGCGCGTTTGCGCCGTACATGCCGCGATCGACGTGTGCCAGCTCGTTGTTCAGGTAAGCGACTTTGAAGTTGCCCCATTGGCCGAACGTGTCGTCCTGGCTGACGCGAACGTAGAACTTGCCCATCGTCGGCGCCATCTCGGCGACCGTGCTGTCGTCACCGAATGTCGGGTAGTAGTACTGCTCGTCGATGCGCCTGAAGAACGCGTCAGGCGACTTGTCCATAAAGCCGCTAAAGATATCTTCGATCGGACCCTCACGCGTATCCGCGCTGGCCGTTACACGCCAGTGATCGCCGAACTTGCCATTCACGTAGAACGCCAGGCGCGCATCAAGGTCAGAGTCAGGGTCCCTGCCCGAGTTCGCACCCTGCAACAGGTCGATCGGGCCGCTGATCTTGCCACCTGACACCGTCAGGTCTGCCATACCTACGTAGAACCAGTCGTTGTTCTCGAACTCGAGGTCACGCAGATACAGTTCGCCGTGTCTTTCGCTATTCAGCACCGCGACTTCAACCGTATGCAGCCCCTGCGGCAGAATTTCTTCCGCGATGAACTCACCGTTTTCGTCCACCGGGATCGGCCGGCCAGCCACAAAGACTTCCTGGTCTTTTGCGATGCCGCTGCCGCGTACACTCACTGTGCCACTGCTCAGGCCGATGTTGTGCATGCCCAGCGTATTCTCACCGTAGGCCGAGAACAGCATGGCGTCCTGGTACGACGAATCGTCCCACCCATGGTCCAGTTCGATTTCTTCCAGGGCGACCTCTTCGTCATAGTCGATCAGCAGTGCTTGCGGCGCCGTCTCGTCAAAATTGCCGTCCTCGCCGTAGGCCCTGAGCACGTACGCCAGCTTTTCGGCCGGTGCGCGGAAACTGTCGGAGGTCGGCCGCCACGATGAGCTGCCGTCCACGTTCAGGGCAACGACATCGAGAGGCTCGCTCTCAAGCGATTGCCCGGTTTCGAAGACGCGAATCTCAGCCCGGTCAACGAAATGCGAGTAGTTCGTGTACATGCGGAAGGTCACTTCCGACGCGTAAATCTCACCGTTATCGAGTGCTGCAACCGCGATGCGTTGCGGCTCTGCCAGAACACTCAGTCGCGGCGCAGAACGCAGGTTGTCGAAGCCAAACTGGATGTCCGCTTTCGCGAGGGCTACGTCGGTACAACGTTGGATGTCTGCCGAGCTGCGCTTCGGATCGTCGATCGGTTCACCATCGACGGTGATCCGCATGAGATTCAGACCCAGCGCGTTCTCCGGGCTCAGCTCACGTGTCATGCGCGTAACATCAACACCGTCGTAGTCGTCCAGCAACGCAAGCTCGTCGTAGACAACCTGCACGGACACATGTGACGTCTCGCCCTGCACAAAGCCTGCGTTAACAACGTCGTCCGAGTGCACGAAGCCGCGCCCTTCGAATTCCGTTTCGGCAGGATCGAGGTTCATGTCCGTGGCGATCTGTTCCATTGCACGCCGTGCGCGTGATGCCGACAGACCAACGTCATCTGTGTAGACACCCGCCGTGCGGCGCGCAAGGCGCTCGTTACGTGTGTAGCCGACAAAACGCAGTCGCGGTTTGGTCTTGTCTGCCACGTCCTGCAGGCCGCGCCGTAGTAATGCCGTGTAACCGTCCGCAATGACGGGCTTACCGTCCGCAAAGCTCAGGTCGCTAATGCTGCCCCAGGGTGGGTCATAAACTCTCGTCACCATCTCGGCGCCCGCGTCACCCGGACACATCTGCGGTTCGTCCGGCAGATCCTGCAGCGGATCGTCGTACCAGAATTCGACTTCGACGCGGCGATTCAGTGCGCGTCCCTGTGATGTCTCGTTACTCGCAATCGGCCTTTCGGCACCGCGGCCGTCGCTTTCGATGGAACTGGTCGGTAGTTTCAACTCATCCTGTATTGCCAGTGCAACGCGCCGCGCATGTGCTTTCGACAGGCCCGTGTGGTCGCCGTAAATACGTTCTGTGCGGCCCGCCAGCGGTGTGCCGTCCGTGTAGCCAACGAACTTCACGACAACGTTCTCTTTGCTGCCGAGGTTGCTGAAACCCTCACGCACCTGCTGGACGAAGTCGTCATCAACCTGCGCAGATTCGGCCCCGTAGTGCAGCGGCGCGATCAGGTTCTGAACGCGGGCGCGCTTAGAGTGCCCGTCGACGTAGCGCAGTTTACAAACCGTTTCGATGCGGCAGACCTTGATCGTCTTGACCTCGTGTTCAACGAGGAACTCTTCGAGCCCAAGCTTATCGACCCGCTCGTCATACCAGACCTCACCCTCAACGCGCCTGTTCTGTGCCCTGCCAGACGACGTGCTGTTGGAAGCGACTGGACTCAGATCACCCTGCCATGAATAGGTAACGGCTTCGGGCGGCAATGCTAGTGCCGTTTGCATGTACTCAGCTACCTCGCCGGCACGTTCGTGCGACAGGCCCATATTGTCTGTATAGATCTTCACGAGACGCGGCGACAGCGGCTGGTTGTCCGCATGCCCGATAAGGTGCAGGCGAACATTCATGCGGTCTTTCATACCGTCGAGAATCTCACCCAGTGCCTCGACCGTACCCTCGGGAATCTGCGCAACACCGGTCTCGAAAAGAATCGGTGCAACCACATTGCCGAGCTTCACGGTTTCAAGACCGTCTTCCAGTGTTTCGCGGGTCCCGATTTCATCGCTTGCTTCGGTCGCCAGGCGACTGGGGTCGAGCACCCACTGTGTAAAGTCGATGTCGTTTGTCAGGTGACGCTCTACAGCCTCACCCATCGACGTCTCGTCAACGTCCTGCGCCATCGCGGTCAACGGCAGCAGAAGCCAGAGTGCAGCCAGGCGGTTCAGTGATTTCATTGCTCACCTCCACGCGGTACGTCTGCCGGTGCACCGAGACGCCAGTGAACCTCCGGCTCTATAACCAGTTCATAACAACAGTTCTGCGCTTCCCATGCAGTCTTGATCTGCGTTTTCAGGCTTTCCAGGCGTTGCAGTACCAGCGCTTCCGGTTCGATATCTGCGACATACGAGAGACGCAGTGTTGCCGGCGCCTTCTGTAACTCTTCGAGCAGCAGCGATATACGCGGCTCCCATTGCTGACGCATGCGCACGTCGTTTGGCTCGAAGACCGCATCTGCGATATCAAGACCGACGACACGGTGTATCGACGCTCCGAAATTGACGCGCAGCGCTTTACCGCGGGTCGCTCGCTGCACCTGCACCGGGCGCGTCGATGTGCGGAAGCCGCTCGGCAGCGTCCGGTCGTCGACTTTCAGAACGAAATTGCTGCCACGGCTCTCGTGCGGAACGATGGCGCAGGTGATGTGATAGCGACCGTAGGAATCGGTACTCGCGACGAGGCCCTTCGCCGTCACCACGCGCACACCAGGCAAGCCCTCTTCGCCTTCGTCCTGGTAACCATTGCGATTGTTATCGCTGAATACCTTGCCGGTTACATCGGTGCAGTCGAATGTCGGGTCCGGGATGATGCGTACCGTCGCTGATGCCTGTTCCGATATGGCGCTGCCCAACAGTGCGTTGGTCGCCTGCGCCCGGTTAACAAACTCACCTTCAGTGACGCCAGCACCCGGTGCCAGCAGTAGTTTGATCGTGTGACGCCCGTCGATGGCGAGCGTAAAGCCAGACCAGACCAGGTCGCGACCGACAACGGTAGGTTCAAGCGGCTGGTCATCAAATCTCGCAGATCCCTCGATGTAACGGAAGCCAGCCGGGAAGCTGTCAATCACGTTGACGTCCTGCAGCTCTTCGCCGAACGAGTTCCTGATAGTAATGACGTAAGGCACAAGCTGTCCGCGCGTCACGTTTAACAACGGTGTGGTCTTGGTGATCGCAATCGCCCCGTCAAGGCGTGGGTCCAGCGGTACGTGGTTGTTAAAGAGCTGACTTGAGCCAGGCACCTGTGCGGAGCTCAGCCGCAGGAACAGGTGGTAGTCGGTCGCGGCGCTTTGCGCAGGAACCGATGTTGGCGGCGCGAACTCGGAGGCCTGGGCTTCACAGGTTGGCAATACGCCTGACACGGCGTCATTCGTCGACCCCGGACAGGCCGGTACGTCGAACGGCAGCGTTGTTTCGTCCGAGGTCGGCGGAATCAGCTCCGAAACACCCGGTACAAAGCTCGTGTCCGGGGCAACAACCTGCATCAGGTAGTTGAGACCACTCGGACAGGCTGCATCGGAGAAATTGATATCGAACTTGTAGTAGCCGTTGCCTACAGTGACCTGGCCCTGGTGATTCGGGTCGTCGAAACACGCGCTCGGCAGTGCAACGCCATTGCGCGGGTCAGCCATGGTCACGATGGCGCCGCGAACCGGCGTCCTGCTGACTGAGTCGTAGACAACGCCGTTCGGGTCGACCGGCATGTTCAACCCAAGCAGATTGCTGCCTTCCTGGACATCGATCTCGGTAATTTCCTGCTGGCCATCCGTGAAGTCGGAGTCTGTCGCGCCCAGCAATGCGGTTGTCGAAACGGCGCCCGGCGCACTAAAGCGCAGGGAATACATCGAGTTCGGGTCGTAGTTCGGAATGACATTCGCGAACAGGTAGTAGCCATCGACATCCGTCATCATCGAACGTACCGGCTCGCCATCCAGCGACAGTTCGACCAGCCAGCTCTCGAGCGGCCGTTCGAGCGTGCCGAAAGTATTCTCGTGATCCGCGTCATGCCAGACATAGCCACTCAGCATCCCGGCGTCCGGCATCGCGCCGACATCGATCATGACCGTTGCTTCTGCCTGCTGTTCCGGGTCGTCCCAGTACGCGCGCGCGGTGTTTACTATAGTCGTGCCTTCGGCAAGGTTCGGATCGATAATGGCGCGAAAACGCAATACCACCGTCTCGCCGGGCCCAAGCGCCCCGTAGGTCGCGAAGTAGTCAGCCGTGATCACCGGGTCGGCAAAGCTGACGCCGGTCGCCAGCCCGTTCAGGGTTGCTGACTGATCGACATACGTCAGGTAGTTCGGGTTTACCTCATCCAGGTCGTCGCGGATCCTGACGTACAACGCCGGCACGAGGCCAACGTTTTGCACGGTCACGACGTACTCGAGCGTTTCTCCGGCCCGCGCCGGCCCACCGTTAACGACGGAGACCTCTTTGACGATCGTCAGTGCCTGCGCATCGCCGACAACGACAACGGTCGGTTCCGGACCGGTTGCCGGGTTGCCATCACCGTCGGTCAGGAGGTTTGCGACCTCCGCGCTGTAGACCGTGGCCTGGTTCACAATCAGGCTGCCGCGCGGCGTCGCGGTATCGACCAGCAGATCGAACTGCACGACGGCCGATTCGCCGGGCGACAGTATGCCCTCACCGGGCCCCGGCAACGGCAGATCGGCGGAACTGACATCAATGCGTGCCGCAAGCGGGAATACGCCACCGTCCGGCTGGCCAAGCGGCGCGCCATTCAGCGTTGTGCTGTCGGCAACGTAGCTCGTGTAGGTTGGCACGTCGTCGAACAGCTCGACGAGCGTCGCCGGCACGCTGCCATTGTTATACATCGTGATGGTGTAGCGCAGCGTATCGTCAGGGTCGACGATACCCGGGGAGCCATTGTCGATCTGCAGAGCTGCGGATTTCGCAGCGAACAGCAGCGGGAAGTTGCCAACGACATCCAGTGTCGGGTCGTCGGGCACATCCGTTCGCGGATCATCTGATGGTTGATCGGCGACACCCTGGTCGACCGCGCTGACGAACGCCTGGTTTGAAATGATGGTGCCGTCCGGAACACCCGGATCGACCATGACGTCGAAAGTAATCGTTGCAACATTGTCGGCGACGCCGGCGTTCATGTAACCCGGCGTTGTATCCTCGGGTGCATTCACGAGGATCCCGTCGACGAGCGCCGAGCTCGCCGCATCAGGCACGGCAATACCGTTCAACATCGTGCTATCAGCGACGTAGGTCGTGTTAGCGGGTATCTGGTCGACGATGTTGACGCCGGTCGCGTTGTCGGTGCCCGTGTTCTGCACGGTGATCGTGTAACGCATCGACTCGCCCGCAAGCAACACGTTCGGATTGCCCTCGAGATAGGTCGAGATTTTCTCAACCGTGAATGCCGGTGCAGACTGAATCAGGATTTCAGTAGGATCTTCGTCACCGACAACATTCGGGTCGGCTACGCCATTGACGTACGGATCGTCACTCAGCGCGATCGGATAGCCGTTGGACATTGCCTCTGACTGGTTGAGGACAATGCTGTCATTGGCAATGACGGATGCGAGCTGCACCTCGAATTCGATAGACACAGAATCGCCCAATCCGCCCAGGCTGAGTCCGCTGATATCGACCAGGCCAGTTCCCGCTGTACCACCGTTGGCATCGGAGTTGTCGATACCGTTGGCGGCCGACGTCACGACCAGCGTTCCGGCCGCGAACATTGGCGTCGCGTTCAGGTTGTCGAGTTCATCGGAAATCTCGAAAACGTCAAGCGGCGTATTGCCGGCGTTTTCGACTCGCAATGTGTATCGCAGTGTATCGCCGGGCGTCGCAACGGTGCCGGGGTCTTCGCCTGTCGTCACATTCACGACTGTCTTTTCAAACAGCAGCGATGGCAGGTCGACCGTGACACTGTGCGCGTCTTCATGATCGCCGACACCGACAGTGCCGTCCGTCAGATTACGCCGGTAGTTTGTCGAGGCGTCCGAGTTGAACCACTCGGTCGCGGCGGCGACGTTCGTCAGTATGACGCCGTCCTGTGAGTCAGCATCAAGTTGCGTGCGATAAGTAATAACCAGGCGTTCGTTCACACCGATCACAGACGCTGCACTCAGTGTGTTGAATGTCAGTTCGCACGTGGCACCGCTGTATGCGAGCGTGTAATCGGCACCCTCGGCAAGCGGGCCCTTGCCGGGAATTGCGGTAACACCATCGGCGGCGAATACACGGGCGCTCAGTACTTCCGGCACCGTGTCGCACATGCCGCCGGTCGGTCCATCCGGAAGCTGGTCGAGCAGCGTCGCCGTGTACGCGTCGGACTCGCTCTCGTTTTGCACCCCGATGACGAAGTTGCCCCACTCGCCGAGTCGCATCGTAGCCGGGCCCGTTTTCGTAACGGTGAGACCCGGCGGCAATGTGAACTCACCGACCAGGCCGGAACTGTTGACGGTATCGCCTTCTCTCGTGATGAACTCATCGACCGGACTACCGTTGTCCAGGAAGCTCATCTCCAGTGTGTAATCCACGCCATCAACGTTGAAGGTTGTCGGCTCCGCCGAGGCGACGATGGTCACCCGGTCCGTGCAGCCCTCGCCAGGCGGCGTCGGATAGGGACAAGGATCCAGGTTGTTCGGGGTTTCTTCATGATTCAGCGTGAACGTAAAGTTCAGTGGCCCGGTGGGTACGCCGTCGATCGCAAGCACGAGTAACACGTCGAGCTCCGCCGAAACCAGTGAGGGGTCACCGACCTCGAAGTTGCGATGTTGAAACGTGCCGAGAGAAAAGTACGGGATGGGGCCCGGCAGGTCGAACGGTGGCGGCAGCGTTGCGATAAAGTCGTAGCCACTTTGCGGGCCCGTCGCTGTGCCCCAGCTGATGCTCGAGATCGGATCACCGTTTACGATGACGGGATCGCCAGGCTGAACGCCGGGAACATTGTCGACCGGGTCACGCCACGCGCCGACCACGGAAACAAACGTGATTTCGGCTGCCAGTGCGTTTCCGGACGGCACGATTGCGGCCGACGCAAGAACCGACATCGCCATGAATACAATGAAACTCTTCATTGCACTGGCACGCGTCGCGAAGTGTGAGTGTGTCGTCGCCATCATCCCTAATGTCATACCGCTGGCAGCAACTCTGCCAATGGAGAAAGCCCGCTCGAGTTTGCTGATTCGAGGGCGATCCCGTTGCCCCGTGAGCGTCCTGCTCTTTGGGCCGGTGTACGTTCTGTTTATCGGAATCTAAGGCTCACTATGGCGCATAGATTGGTCGCAAAGGGTGAACTGCGTCACACCTTGTGTGTTCGAAAATAAGCCTCTGAAAAGAGTATGAAATCACTGCCCTTGTAGCGCGTTCAGGCGGCCGGCAGGAAGTCGATTGGGTAGATTATGGTAACTGCAACGATGTCCTCTTTGGCACCGAAGTCGAAACCGATGACTCGTTCGACAACCTGTTGGGCCAGCATGGGCGCATTCATGTCGGAAGACTGCATGACACAGAATGAGACAGACCCGTCGGGCTCAATGGTCAACTTCAGCGTTATCTGGCCGCGCAGCGTCGGGTCCTTGCGAAGCTCTCGATTGTAGAGACGGTACAGTGAGGCTTTGTAGCGATCGAAAACGATCTGGATTTCCTCATCCGTACGACCTGCGGAAACACCACCGCTGCGCGGTCGATCCGAGGTGCCGTTGCCGCCGGTTCCGATCGAACTGGAAACGCGGGAAACCTGCACGCCGTCGATACCCTGACCGCCACCGCCGACATTACGGCTGATGTCGGCGAGGTTGATGCCGCCACTTGAGCCGGGTGCATTTGACGTGACCATCGATCGTGTCGGCCGGCCGGTAGCGTCGGACCCGGCATTGCTGAATCGGGCCTGTGAGCCGAGTTGTGCCGTCGGCCGCAAGCTGGCGCTGCTGGCAAAGCTGTCGCGGAATGCCAGGATGCCTTTCGATTTCACCTGCTCGCGGGTGTCGACCTTGGCATTGTCTGCCACGGCGGGCTCACTGCTGGTTTCTGGTACGACTTCGTCTGGCAGCGTTTCGGCCAGCTCTTCGGGTTCGGGCTCAGGAAGCTCCTCGAAAACGGGTTCGGGCTCCCGCTCATTGCGCGGTCGTTCATTGTTCTGCTGTACCAGCCTCGCGACTCGTTCAGGCACTTCTGTAATGCGGTCGCGCTCGATGATAGGAATCGCAATGGAACCGAGCAGCAAAGCAAATACGAAAGACGCCGCCAGCGATGACCAGAGAGAGGTGCGAAAACGCTCATCTTCTTCGTTCCCGCGTGACCATGGCATAACCTGGTTGTGCGCGGCGATCGCGTTGGCGTCACGCTCGACCAGCCATTCGCCCTCACGCTCCTCTCGGCGGTCGGCTATGTCGACCAGATCGTAGTGCAGTTGATCCAGTGTCAGATTCTGGTCGTCTATTTGTGCGAACAGCGCGCTGCGACGATCCTCGATGCGGTCAATAGCGGCATTGTGCTCGTCGATTTTCTGATACGCGCTTGAAAGCCTGGCGCCGCGTGATTCGGCATCGTCCTGTCCACTCCAGAACAGGTCTGTGGCGCCCAGATTGTCGAGTTCCTCCATGGAGCGACAGATTCGCTGCAGCAAGTCGAACTCATGACTCTTGTCAGCGAGCTCCGCAAGCTCGTCGCCGAGGCTCTGCAGATTTCGTTCGAGATCCGCCAGTTGCTGCTCGGATTGCTCAAACTCCGTCTGGAGCGACTGTTCCTCGTTTAGAAGTTCTTCTTCGGACACGCTTCCACCTCCAAACCAGCAGCGCTAGTTCGCTGCCACCTGGGCGCCGCCTTTCTGCGTCACCGCAAGGGACACGTTCTCGTATCCCTCGCCGGTACACGTCGACATGATCGTTTTGATGACCACGAACGGTACTGACCTGTCGGCGAGAATCGTCACTTCCTGGCTGCTTGCGACGGCTTGTGTGTTGGTACCGATCACGTTTTCCTTTAACTCCGCAAGGCGCGCGGCGATTGGGTCGAGCACACTCGTTTTGTCCGCGAGGATTTCGTCAACATGCGCGACCAGCTGACCCTGCACTAGTACATCGGTCGGACTGATGAATATCACCACGGTCTCTCGCGGCTTCGTCTCTACCCGTGACTCCGGCAAGCTGACTTCCTTGGGCGAATCGAGCACTTCAACAGAGCCCGTGTTGACGAGCAGGAAGAATACGAGAATCGTGAAAACGTCCATCAGCGAGGTCAGATTCATTTTCGAAATCTTCAGGCGATTTCGGCCCATGCGTTTGATGCGGCGCGAGTTTCTCACGGCGCTTCTCCGACAGAGATATCGGTGAACAGTGCGTACAGCTCGTACTCATCTTCAATGTCAGTAGGCACTTCGACTGTACGAACAATGTCCATGACCTGAATCAGGTAGTCGTAGGGAATGTAGGCCTCCATAAGCACCGAAGCCGTATCGATATCGGGATACTCCTGCTTCAGCGCAACCATCATTTCGGAGAGCGCCTCGAAATCGTATTCGTCTTCCTGCTTCGGCACCGTCGCAATGATCGATGTACCGTTGCTGATTTCAATGCCGGCCTCTCTGACGATGACCTCCACGCGGAAGCTCTCGACCTGCGGGGTAGCGGCACCGGCATTACTCGGCAAGTCCAGCTCCACGATGGTGATGCGCGAAAACACGGCGGTTATCAGGAGAAACGGAACCAGCACCACCATGAGATTCAAGAAGGTGGTGACATCAATCTCGTAGTCGTTTCCCTTACGACGCCTGTAGTGATGTTTCTTCCGGGCCATTTCGTTCAGGCCTCAACGGCGCGCTGAGCCCTTCTGGAAAATACATTGAGTGCTTTAACCGTTGCCATCTCAAGACTGTCGACAATGTCGCCGGTCTTGCTGGTCAGGATCGCATGTACGATCAGCAACGGAATGGCCACCATGAGGCCGAATGCAGTCGTGTTCATCGCGACAGAAATACTGGCCGACAACAAATCTGCCTTTTCCGCCGGGTTCGCATTGGCGACCGCCGTAAATGCCTGGATCAGGCCCATGATGGTGCCAAGCAGTCCAAGCAAGGTAGCGATACTCGACGCCAGTGCGACGTACGGTGTGCGTTTTTCGAGGCGCGGCACGATTTCCATCATGCTCTCCTCCATGGCGATCTCGATATCTTCACGACGTCGAACGGCGCCCTGTAAAGACAAGCCCATGTTCAGTACCTGCGAGATCGTCGATTCGTCTCCGCCGGTCATCTCACGAGCTTCGTTAAATTCACCGTTATCCAGCAGTGGTTGTACTTTGTTCCAAACCACCTGGTTCTTGTTCGTAATCACGGTGAGCGTGACAAAGCGTTCCACCGCTATTGCTACACCAAACGCAAACACCAGCAGTATCGGATACATGAACGCACCACCGGTTGCGAAGAAGGCGACAATCGAATAGAAAAAGTCCATCACAAAATCCTCATTTAACAAAATGCATCGGCTTATGACCGATCAAACGTCAGATTAGACTTGCATCGCAGTGAAGTGCGTGACGCAGCGCACGTTCGACTCAATCAGCCGAACGAATCTCGTAGTATTCGAGCTCGCGGAGAAAAACCTCTTTGTCGACAGGCTGCGCGCGGTCGGCCAGAGAGTCCGAAAGGCCTATGTCGTCGCCCATTTCGGACGATTTCCAGGGGACGATCACGAGTGACTTGGGCGTTTCTTCATTACCCAGGATCGACATGCCCGACATCTTTTTGGGGCCGGTATCCACTGGCGCCTCGGCCTCCTCAACGGGCTCCGCTTCGGCGTCGCTTACCTCAGCGGCATCCTCAGCAATCGCTGTCGATGTCGTGAAGGCCAGAACCACTGACAAATACAATGCTTTGTTCATGACGTCACCTATTGATTCATGCGATTACGCAGGTCGGCTATCCACATGCTCGCCTCGGCGTCGGCCGGTACGGTGGTCATGTATGCCTCGTACTGCTCAAGCGCGCAGCCGAGATCAGCCAGGTAGAGATCACAAAGGATCGCGAGATTGCGCCTTGCGTGGTGATAACCGGGAAACACGGCGATTGCGGCTTGGTAACTTTGTTTCGCCTCTGCGAATCGCCCGGTTTTTCGGTACACGATTCCCAACTCATTGTGTGCAACCGGGTGGTTGGCGTTCAGCTGCAATGCCTGTAAGAGGTTGCGCTCCGCTGCCTCCAGGTCACCTTGCTGGCGGTAGGCCATACCGAGATCGATTCTCGGTGCCGTGACGAGTGGTGCGGCTTCGGCAATCTCTTCGAGCATCGCGATGCCTTGCTCGAGCCGGCCTTCCTGCAAGTGATTTAACGCCTCGAAGTATTGGCCTCGTACCCGGTCCCCGATGCGGACCTCTTCGGTTATCGTGAAGCCGACGGCTTCCTGTACTTCAATATTGGCGACCTTGCGCTGCGGATGGCCGGTAGCGCTACAACCGGCAAAGATCACGGTAGCGCCGATCATCACGAGGTACTGACACAGGACTGAAAATGTCTTCTGCTTAAACATGCTTGTCATGATCTATTCTTCCACCAGGGTGCTTGTGACAATTTCCAGGGGGGCTGTCCTTTCGTCATCGACTTCCGGTGATGCAGCACTATCCGCGACGCCCTCCTGGTCAAGCGACACGTCGGGAACAACCGGCATGCGATAGGCGTACAGGTCGATGGATCCGAGATAGCCTTCACTGCTCTCGTTTTTCGCGTATCGACCCGGCATCATCACGGCCAGCTCGTCCAGGCTCTTTTGCACCCATGGGTTGTAGACACCCGCCGCGAGTAACTCGAAATTCGCTTCATGAACTTCGATCGCGCGCTCTTCAAACGGCCAGGCTTCTTCCTCGATAACGAGTTCATAGTCGACTTTCTCAGCCGCCGACAGGCCTGCCGGCCGTTCTGATTCCATCAATGACGTGCTGAAATCGCGATACGTTTCGGCGATGTAAAACGTTGCCGCTGCTGTGACGCCCGCAACCTCGTAGTCCACGAGCTTTTCAAGCGCGATCAATGCGCTATCCATGCGAGCTTGTTTTTGTGCCAGGCTTGCCTCGAAAGGCTGCACCAGCCTGATGTCTCTGAACTGTTCGTAATCGCGCTCGGCAAGAACCAGCGCGGCGTTGGCGGCGACGAAACGACTGCGATCGCTGCGGTCAGTGCCGGCCTCGCCATCCGCGGCAATAATCGCATTCAACTGAGCGTAGTAGCGTGTGTAGTCGGCTTGCTCTTTGAAAATCTCGGACAGGCGCTGGCGCGTTTCTATTGCGTAGTCGATGGGTCGCGGATGCTCTTCAACGTACTGTTCAAAGACGCGGATCGCATCGGCGACGACCTTCGCCTCGTCATACAGGTTGCCGGCAACCAGCAGCGCCTCACGGCGCAGTTCGGGATCGTCCGACTCGCGTGCGACACGCTCATGCTCAGCGGCAGACCGCGAGAGCTGGCCATCTTCACGGTAGATATGCGCCAGTTGCTTGGTCGCATCGTTGTGCAGTTCGTGCTCGGGATGCGTCGTCCGGAACTCCTCCAGGACATCCGCGGCCGAGGTCCAGTCCTGCAGGTTCATCAGCGCGGCGGCGGCATCATATTCAGCAGCGGTTCGAATACTGGATGTTGGTGCCAGCTCCTTGATGCGCAGAAAGTGATTTGCGGCGGCCCGGTAATCCTGCAACAGGTTCGCTTGTTCGGCCTGCTTGTAGATCGACGCCGCGAGGCCATCAATAACCGCGGCCAGAGACTCATCGTCTTCAGGCGTCAGTTGCAACAGGTTGCCGTACGCGTGCTCAGCGTCCTGGTACTCCGCAATGTCGATCGACGAATGCGCGACAACCGCCCAGCCGCCACGGCGCAGTTCGGGATCCGAGTCCGGGTAACGTTCGATCAGCTTGCTGGCCGAGTCGATCGCACGCACGAAGTCTTTCATCTCGTAGAGATCATCAGCGGCCGCGCCAAGCACAACGGGGGCTTGCTCATGTGCCGTGAACGTTTCCGCGAATCGCAATGAGCTTTCGACCGTCGCTTCCTTCACTTCAAGCTGGCGCGCGCCGGTCGCTCGCTCGAGCTCCTGGCGGTACGCAAATACGGCGGCATAACCGGCGGCTGCGGCCTGATCGTGCTCGGCGTATTGATACGCGGTACGCTCGTATTCGAATGCGGCACCGCTGAAATCCTCATTCTCCAGCAACAGATCGGCGAGCCGGTAGTTAACGGTCGGCGATGCTTCGTCATTCGGGAAGGAGCCGAGCAGTTGCCGGTACCAGTCATGTGCGGCGTGAAAATTCTGTGCTTTGTCCGCAGCCAGGGCTTCTTCCTGGTAGAGCGCATGATAATGACCCGCCAGGTCTGTCAGGTTGGTTTTAAGAAAACCGACAACCTCAGGCGCGCTTGCGACCTCATGCCGGTTCCAGAATTCCGATGACAGTGCATAGCGAGTCGCAAACTCCTGCTTCGCCTCAACGACGAGTAGCGGAAAGTCGGCCTCTTCGAATATTTCGGCGACACGCATACTGAAGTGCGGTGACCTGTGGTGATACGCATTCAGTTCGATAAAGGAGCGGTACACCGAGGCCGCATCGTCGTAACGCAGCTTCGCGAAGTAGAACTCTGCAAGATTGCTGTAGATCTTGTCGCCATAGCTGCGATGACCTTTCTCCGAAAAGTACTCATCGACGAACTGTGGCTCGCCGAGGTTGGAAAAGCTCAGGCTGATAACGCGGAACGTGTCCGTTACGCGGTGCTCTTCGTTGTCATCCTGGTGTTGATCGAAGTCATAGCCAATCGATTTCTGGTAATCGAGTAACGCGACGAACCGGTCCAGCGCCTCTTCGTAGAATTGCTGCTTGTAGAGTGCCCAGCCCATCTTGTAGAGCGACAACTCATAGTAGGACGAGTCACTGCCCATTCGGATAACCGTGTCGTAGGCAGCCTCGGCCTCGCGATAACCGCGCCGGACGAAGTGGTACTCACCGCGGCGAAACTGCACCTCGTCGACGTATTTCGAATGCGGGTACTCGCTAACGAAACGGTTCATCACGTCCATTGCTTCATCGGGCTGACCGATTTCGTCATACGCGCGCGACATCTGGTAGAGCACCTTGTCGTTGCGTTCGTAGTTTGGATAGGTCTCGAGAATCTGTTTGTAAGTCTTGATTGCCTCACGCGGGCCGGAGGGAACAGAGCCACCTTCAACGGCGAGAAGCTCAGTGTCATCGCCCGCCTCTGATGCGAAGAACTCGTCGCGTTGCGATGCCCGCTCTTCGAAGTCTTTATCTGACTCTGACAGTTCGACGCCAACGCCGGACGCCGTGGTCTCCACGGTGTCGCTGTCGTGCTTCGCAATTTCCGGTGCAGCCATCGTGCGCGCCGGTGCCTCGCCAATCAGCCCGTAGGCTTGCTCGATCTGCAGATCGGCAAGACGTCGCATGGCTTCGGGTGTGCGTGCACTTTCGGACGTTTCAGCAAGATAGCGACGGTAGCTCTGCGCCGCCCGCTCCAGGCTGTCATCCAGATAGACATCATTGAGGTCGGCATCGACCGCGCTGAGTTCAGCGAGCGTTCCGGTTTTAACCGCCGAGGTACCGCAGCCTGCCAGCAGAACGGCAATGGACGCAGACAGAAAGATATTTCGGCTCATTCGGACACGTCCAGGTTAGCCTGGGCCTGCGTGGCCCGATCATAGCTATCGGCCAGCGCGAAGCGTGCCTTGTCGCCATAGTTTTCAAGATGATCACGACGGGCGACCAGTTGCTCGATCGCGAGTATTTCCAGCAGGTGACCCTGGCGGGCCATGAGCTGGTCGATCTTCTCGACCGATTGCTGCACGTCTGCCCGCAATCGCTTCATCGGTTTGTCGTAGCCTACAAAGCTGTGTGTCACCGCCTGTCGATTGCGCACGTATTCGTCGTACTCATCCTGGACCATGGCCATCGCCTGATCGAGGCTGCGCACATTTTGGTCGAAGCGGGTGAAGCGTTCGTGGTACTCCGTACGCAAGGTGTAACTGAGGATGCCCTTCAGACGCTCGAGGCGTTCCAGGGTCGGTCCGTTGCTGTCAAAGTTGAGGGCGGCCATCGCTTCGAGCGTCTCGATGCGCGCGAGAATCGCCTGCTCTTCCGGTGTGGCCAGAAACTCCGGACGCGGCATTGTCAACATATCGTCTCGACGCTTGATCAGCATCCTGTGCTGTTCTGCCCGCAAACGCATGCGCGAGTCCAGCTTGCGGAATTTCTCGTCGACGTCCGGCAGCAACGGCTCATAATGTTGTTGGCGAATGACGACCATTTGATCGAAGGAATCGAAACCACCGCTCCAGGTCGTCAGTTTGCGGCGCAGGTCGGCAAGATCGAGGTAGTTCTGCAGGCCGGTCTGGAAGTCATGCGATGCCAGCAACTCCATCAGGTAAAACGTCTCTGGCGACTCGGGCATTGTTCTGAGACGAATCACCCAGTCCTTGTTCTGGCGAATCTCTTCGCGGATGAGCGCCTCGAGAAAATGCCCGTCGCGGATACTTTCTATCGACGTGTTGAGCTTCTGTATCTCGGCACCGAATGAATCAAGAGCGCGTCCGTAGTGAATGGCGGCACGGCCGTGAATATTCAACTTGCCATAGGCATACGGCAGCGCAAGCATGGCTTCCTGGGTGGCGCTGTCCGTGACTTCACGCTCGGCGAGAATGCTCCATGGCACCACCGCCCGCTCATAGTCTTCTATCGACATGCTGGCCCAGCCGGCACTGAGCAAGGCCTGGTTCGAAAACGGCCCATCGAGGCGCACACGATTCAATGGGGGCAACGAGGCCTGGTATTCGCCATCCTCGAGGAGGATTGTTCCCATGATGAGGTTCGACTTATCGCGTATCGCCAGTTCGCCAGGATCGCTCGTGCTGATTTGCCCGGCGCGATCGAGTTGCTCGAGCGCGGCGGTCCGCTGGCCGTTTTGAAAGTACGCGATACCCAGATTGTAGGAAGCGAACCCGCCGTATTCGTCAGAGTTCTGCAGTTTCTTCAGAACGTCAGCCGACTCGAGTTGCTTGCCTTGCGCCAGGTAAACATTGGCACGCAGAAACTCGATGTCATCGCGAATCGCATGCGGTATGTCGCCGTCGATTCTATCCAGCGCCAGCAGAGCATCATCCATCTGCTGTTTTTGAAAGTGAATGCGTGCCAGTCGGTACGCGGCGTCATTGCGAACGGCCTCGTCTACGGCACCTTCGAGCACGGCTGCAATCGCGCGACCTGCGCGGTGATGCATGCGGTAGCGAAGCTCGAAGTCGCCAATTGAAAATTCAGCATCATTGATATGTGTGTACAGCGAGTCCAGTTGCGGCTCGTCGATCTGGTCGTGTTGCCAAACCTCGGTATCAAGACGTTCAATCGCTTCGAAAAACTGTCCCTGGCGCGCATGGTAGAGAGCCTCTCCATAGTAGAGGTCATTAAGCTGCTGCGCCTGAACCGGCGCCGCAAGCGCCAGCAGCAGTCCGACTATCGAAAATGATGTCCGAAACATGGCTTACCAGTCTCCGACTTGAATCCTGTCACTTCCGAAGCCCGGCCCTGCGAGCGTAATACCGAGCGCCTTTGGCTTGACGCCCTTGCTGAACGTGAAGCTTCCTGACTCGTTAAAGTCTTTGCCGTTTTTCAGCTTGCCGATCATCGTCACGTTGAGCTGATGATCGCCGGTTGTCAGATTCCCGGTGTATATTTTCTGCACGCCGCCGTTCTGCAGTGCGTCGAGTTCTTTGAAACTGTAGATGTGATGTGTCGCAAGCTCACCGTTGATTTCGAGCTGCACAGCATCCAGACGAAACTCTTCGTCTTCGGCAATTGAGACGAACAATGAGACCTGGGTGTGTGACGGAAACAGCAGGCGCTCTTCAAGCGTATTCAGTTCAGAGGCGATACTCAGCACATCTGATTTGATTTCCTGCACCTGGCCGTCAAGGCTGCGGATGTTGTCGCCGGATAAATCCTGTGCGACACCTGGCAATGGACTAGCGGCAATTACGAGCAATAACGCATTGCGCAATAGGTTAGACATCGTACGATTCCTTGTGGTCTTAACATAATCCGTATGTTGTAAACCGCGGCGTACGACGCTAACACCACGTCCCGCGGCACGAACCAGTCTCAAGGAAGTGCGATAGACAATCTGTGAACTGCTGCTCAAATCGGCTGGGTATAAGAATGCGATCTAAATCGCCAATACCGCGCCGGTTTGAGCAACAGCACCCGGTCAAGCCTGTTGTGTCCGGGTGAGGGTCCTCTGGCTGGGCTACATATCGATAATTTCTGCCAGTTCCACGCTTCCGCCAGCCTCAAGAATCGGGCAGCCGCGGGCCTTCGCAATGGCATCGTCCTTGTCAGTTGCCTCGAATATGCCGTAGCCACTTGCCGGATTGGAACCTCCGTCGTCGCTTGCCGACCCATCGGGGTTCACGGTCGTGGACATCCCCACCGGGTTGCCGCCGTCAATGACCGCGGCACCCATGCCGCCCATCCAGCTGCCCCAGGCATCCATAACCGCCGCTACTTCATCGTCCGTCTCCGGGTGGCTGCCGCCGTGGTAAACAAACAGGTATTTAGACATGTCTTTCTCCATATTGGATTGGTGAGTGTTTGTAGAGATTATTCACATCTGATCTCTCAGTCATCGGGTATTTATGACGGTTTTGCATGAATCTATTGTGTAGAATGCACAATCTATGGCCTCAAGCTCTCTGCCAACTTCACTCCAGGGTCTGCGCCAGCTGCGCGTGATTCCGGATTGCGGCAACGTGCTGGAGGCACGGGCCAGCGCGCTCACGCGGTCCGTTCTGGAATCAATACTGGAACAGGTGCCGGCCTTCACGGCATCGGGCAATCCGGACGTCATTCCAGAGCTCAAGGCGCATCTCCACGACCACGCCAGCGAAGTCTGCCGACTGCTCAGCGGACAGCAGCCCGGCGAGTTCAGCTTTGTCCGTCATCACGCCCGCCAGCGCGCTAACCAGAAGTTTCCGCTGGACGCCGAACTGGCTGCCTATCGGGGGCTCCATCGAGGCTTCGCGAGCGCTATTCGAGACGCCGCCACACAGGCCGCCGACGATTCCGCGCAATTGCGCCGCGTGGTTGCCGCCGCCGGTGACTTCGTTAATCAGTATGCGGGCGAGATCACCAACATCATCACCTCGGAGTACGTGTTGCAGACACGCGTCCTCGCCGAGGCAGAAGGTGACCGACGCTCCGAGTTGCTCAACATATTGCTGCGCGGCTACGACGAGTCCGACAGCCGGGCGGCACAACTACTGCGTCGCGCAGGCTATCTCGAACATCGCCAGTCGTACTGCGTTGCCGTTGCACGCTCCGTCGACCCGAAAGAGATGGAAAACACCGCTCGCGCGCAACGCATGGTGGATGCACTCAGTCACGCCATACGCAACCTGCCCTACCGCGCGCTGATCGGAATCAGCGACGCCCAGGTAATGCTTATCCTCTCGGGAACGCGTCGCCTGTCTGGCTGGACCGCACCGCAGTCCTTGTTGGCGGACCGCGTTTACCCGGCATTGCGCACAGTCGGAACCGCAGCGTTGATCGGCGTCAGTACCGACAAGCCATCAACGGCGCACATCCCCCGCGCGTTGAGCGAGGCACGTTTCGCGCTGGACTGTGCCAGCGTCGGCAATCGTGTTGTATCCTACTCAGGCATTCCGTTTCGCGACGTTCTGGTACGCGCCGCGGCCGACCAGGTGCGTTCAACCTTGCCCGAATGGATTGGCGCGTTCAACGCGGCCGATGCAAGGGCTCGCGGCGCACTGTCAGAAACTCTGCGTGCTTATGCCGACGCCGACATGAATGCGCAGAGAACCGCTAAGGCACTGACTCTACACCCCAATACTATTTACGCACGCATGCAAAAGATCGATGACATAACCGCCCGCAACCCGCTTAGCTACAACGCGCTAACTGAATTGCTACTCGCGATAGACTGCGCGGAGATCCGGTTTTGAGTAGAGCGTTCGGCCCTAAAAAGTCACCAGGAACAGGTTCGCGTCCGCCCGCTCCAGCAACTCTTCCTCGCTCAGTTCCGAACTATTCCACTCCAGCAACGCATCCTTTTCTTCGGAGCGGTGAAACAAGAGCAGCGTATTGCCGATTATTTTGAAGTTGGTCGGGTCCAGCGGCAAAACCATGCCGTACGCGAGGCTATAGGTGCAGGCACGATGTCGCGGGCGATACTTGTCGGGATGTTCAGCAAAAATTCTAACCTGCTCCTGCGAGGTCAGGTGATAGACGCTGCCATCGTGCTCGACGGCAAACTCGGCACTGCCGAGTTCTGCGGTATTCTTAGTGAAATACGACACCGGGCTATAACCACCAATGGCGGCGGGTCGCGTCTGTTCGGCCTGTGCTGTAGTTGCGGCTAACAGGATCGACATCGTGATCGGCAGAAGCATTACTCGTTTCCAGTATTTCATGGCAGTCTCCTTAGTTAGTGGGTGCATACGGAGACTGCCCGACAAACCGGTGTCCCTGACTCGCTACCTGAGCTACACAAGATGACCCATGCGAGTTACAGATTATTACGAACGCTCGTGACGACGTGATTGAGTCTCGAGCAGTCAGCATTCGACAACGGCGCGAAATATTGTTGGTTGCGCACCGGTCCTAAGAGCCATAAGCAAATAAAACCACGAAGCGATAAATCACACAGGAAATCATATGAACGCGTCTGATCTGATGGTGAAGTGCCTGGAAGAGGAAGGGATCGAGTATATTTTTGGCGTACCCGGCGAAGAGAATGCTGACTTCATGATGGCGCTGGAGAAATCGAAGAAGATCCGATTCATCCTGACGCGCCACGAGCAGGGCGCTGCGTTCATGGCCGAGATTTACGGCCGGCTCACGGGCAATCCCGCGGGTGCGCTCGGCACGCTCGGCCCGGGCGCCACCAACCTGATTACGGGTGTTGCAGATTCCAATATGGATCGTGCACCAATGCTCGTGCTGACCGGACAAGGCTCAACCGACCGGCTGCACAAGGAGTCGCACCAGATCATGGATGTTGTCGCCATGTTCAAGCCGGTGACAAAGTGGGCCACCACGATTCTTAATCCGGAGACGATTCCGGAGATCATTCGCAAGGCCGTGCGACTTGCCCGCACAGAGAAGCCCGGCGCGGTCCATATCGAACTTCCGGAAGACATCGCCTCGATGCCAGCATCCGGAACGCCGATGTTGCCGCGCCGCTTCCGTCGTTCGGTGCCCGACGACAAGATCGTCAACCAGGCATTCGAAATGCTGACCAGCGCACAGCGGCCGATCATCATCGCGGGCAACGGTTGCATACGGCGTCGCGCCAGCGCTCAGCTCAGGGAGCTCTGCGAAAAAACCGGCATCGGCGTGATCAGCACTTTCATGGCGAAAGGCTCGGTCGATATGGACGCCGACTACTGTCTGTATACCGTGGGGCTGGGCAGCAAAGACCGTGTCTCGCAGGCGATCGACGACGCCGATCTCGTCATCACGCTTGGGTTCGACATGGTCGAATACCACCCACAACTGTGGAACAGTCACAAAGACAAAAAAATACTGCACGCAGACTTCTTGCCAGCCGAAATCGACGAACACTACCACCCCGAAACGGAGCTGATCGGCGACCTCGCACACACCTTGTGGATGCTGAATGAACGGGTCGCCGAGCACGGGCTGCCAAACTTCGACCTGGAGCTGCAACGCAAAGTACGCGCGGACATGGCGGCAGACTTTGCAGAGCACAAGGACGATGACACCGAGGGCTCCATCCGTCCGCAGAAAGCACTCTGGGATGCTCGCCAGGTAATGGGACCGCAGGACGTGCTGTTGTCGGATGTCGGTGCACACAAGATGTGGATTGCGCGTCACTACCAGTGCCACGAGCCCAACACCTGCCTGATACCAAACGGTTTTTGTTCGATGGGTTTCGCATTGCCGGGTGCGATCGCCGCCAGCATTGTTAGTCCGGAACGTCGCGTCCTGGCCATTTGCGGCGATGCCGGCTTCCTGATGAATGTGCAGGAGATGGAGACGGCGAAGCGGCTTAACAGCAACATTGTCGCGATGGTCTGGGAGGATAACGAGTACGGCCTGATCGCCTGGAAGCAGGAGTCACACTACGGCAGGCATACGGATCTCGCGTTCGGCAACCCGGACTGGAACGGGCTTGCTGCAGCATTCGGCTGGCAAGGTCACTATGTTAGCAATGCCCGTGATCTCGAAGGCACGCTGGATGCGGCCCTCGCGGAGGATGGCCCCAGCCTTGTCGTTATCCCAATCGACTATCGCGAAAATGCACTGCTGACGAAAAAGCTCGGTGAGATCACATGCGCGATCTGATGCTTGCCAGCGATCGACCGGCAGCCGGCATGCTGACTGTTACGTCGCCGTACGACGGCCGCGAACTCGGCCACGTGGCGACCGCGAATGTTGATCACGTCGAAGATGCGCTGACGGCGGCTCGAGCATTGTTTCGCAATCGCGACGGATGGTTGAGCGTTCCGGCGCGAATCGAAATCCTCTCTCGTGCCGCTGCAATCATGGAATCAGAGGTCGATGAGCTCACCCTGCTGGCCGCGAGCGAAGGCGGAAAGCCCTGTGTCGACTCAAGGGTGGAGGTGATTCGGGCTATTGACGGCGTGCGCTTGTGCATCGAATCACTGCGCGCCGAGGCCGGCTACGTCGTACCACTCGGTACCACACCGGCAACGACGGGCCGAAAGGCGTTCACGCAGAAAGAGCCGATTGGCGTGGTCGTCGCCGTCAGCGCTTTCAACCATCCGCTCAACCTCATCGTGCACCAGGTCGGGCCGGCCGTCGCGGCCGGTTGCCCTGTCATCGTCAAACCCGCCGACGACACGCCATTATCATGCATCCGCTTCGTCGAGATTCTGCGCGAGGCAGGCCTGCCGGATAGCTGGGCACAGGTGCTGGTCGCCAATGATCTTGAAACTGCGGAAAAACTTGTAACGGATTCGCGCGTCGGGTTTTTCAGTTTTATTGGCAGCGCCAAAGTTGGCTGGATGCTGCGCTCGAAACTTGCGCCTGGTACGCGCTGCGCACTGGAACACGGCGGCGCCGCTCCGGCTATTCTCGCCGAACCGTTCGATCCCGGCATGGCACTCGCGTCAGTGGCCAAGGGCGGCTTTTATCATGCAGGCCAAGTTTGTGTATCCGTGCAACGGGTGTTCGCACCGAACGAAATCGCGGAAGATTTTGCGAAAGGCCTCGCGGCGGAGGCTGAAGAACTTGTCGTCGGCGCTCCTGAGGACGAAGCAACCCAGGTCGGGCCGCTTATTCGCCACGCCGAGCTTACGCGTGTTTCCGGGTGGGTCGACGACGCGGTCGCCGCGGGTGCAACGCTGCTTTGCGGCGGAAGAAAAATCTCCGCCAGCTGCTACGCACCGACCGTACTGCTAAACCCGCCGGCAGATGCCAAGGTCAGCTCTCTGGAGATATTCGGGCCCGTCGTATGCGTTTACGGCTACGACCATGTTGCCGACGCCATCGAACAGGCAAACAGCCTGCCGGTCGCGTTCCAGGCGGCCGTTTACTGCGACGATATCAATACCGCGACTGAGCTGTATCGTCTGCTCGATGCGTCCGCAGTGATGATTAACGATCACTCGGCATTCCGCGACGATGTCATGCCGTTTGCAGGGTTGCGCCAGTCCGGACTGGGCGTCGGCGGGATTCCGCACACGATCAGCGATATGCAGATTGACAAGATGATGGTATTGAAGACGCTATAAAAAAGGCCGGGCAAAAGCCCGGCCTCAAATTGCCTGATTCCTGAAGGGGGATAAAGGGTCAGGCAGCTTTCAAAGCATCCGCAGCTGACAAGTATTTGTAGCCGAGGTCCTGTGCAACAGCCTCATGGTTGACGTGGCCTGCGTGTACATTGAGTCCGTTGGCAAGATGCGGATCGCGCGTTAACGCCTCTTTCCAACCGAGATTGGCAAGCGACTTCACAAACGGCAATGTCGCATTGGTGAGTGCGTAAGTACTCGTGCGTGGCACGGCACCGGGCATGTTGGCAACACAGTAGTGCACAACGTCGTCGACCACGTACGTCGGATCAGCGTGTGTCGTTGCGTGACTGGTTTCGAAACAACCGCCCTGGTCGATAGAGATATCAACCACAACGGATCCCGCCCGCATAGTCTTGATGTGCTCTGCCGTTACCAGCTTCGGCGCCGCTGCACCCGCGATCAATACCGCACCAATGATCAGGTCTGACTGCGGTGCCAGTTCACTGATTGCGTGTCCGGTTGAATACACCGTATGCACGCGCCCGCCCCAGACATCGTCAAGCTCACGCAAGCGCGGCAAGGAACGATCGAGAATCGTCACGTTCGCACCAAGGCCAACCGCCATATCGGCCGCATTGGCGCCAGAGACGCCACCGCCGATAACAAGAACGTTCGCCGGCTGTACACCCGGCACACCACCGAGCAATTTGCCGCAGCCGCCATTTGCCTTGTGCAACGCAAATGCTCCGCATTGGATCGACAAGCGCCCGGCAACTTCTGACATCGGTGTCAGCAGCGGCAGCGAGCCATCATTCGCGGTAACCGTTTCATAAGCGATCGCTGTCGTGCCCGACTTTACCAGCGCTTCGGTCTGTGCAGGGTCAGCCGCCAGGTGCAGGTAGGTGAACAACACCTGGTCGTCACGCAGCATCTCGCACTCATTGAGTTGCGGTTCTTTGACCTTGACGATCATGTCAGCCGCGTCGAAGACTTCCTGCGCGCTCGCAACGACTGTGGCGCCCGCCTGCTCGTAGTCGGCATCAGTCACGCCGATGCCCGAGCCGGCGTTTGTTTCGACGACAACATCGTGACCGTCATGCACGACCTCGTGCACACCGGCCGGTGTCATGCCGACACGAAACTCGAGGGTTTTGATTTCTTTTGGTACACCGATCTTCATGGTTTCTCTCCCGGAACCTTAAATCGCCTGTGATTTTCCACAGAATAGCGCGGCAATCGCGGCATTCGCTTGCAAATCCAGTGACATCAGGCGATCTTTGTGGCAGTTTCTGTCGTCTGATGGCAATTTGAAGCAATTTTCTGCTATGGCGATAGACAGATACGACAAATTGATCCTCGAAGCCCTGCAGAAGGACGGCCGCATCAGCAATGTGCAGCTGGCTGCGGCAGTCAGCCTGTCCGAGTCGGCATGCTTGCGACGGGTCCGGGCCCTCGAGGAATCTGGCATGATCGACCGCTATGCGGCGCTGATCAGCCAGCCCAAGGTCGGATTGTCGGGCAACGTGTTTGTGCACATCGGCCTGCACCGTGAGGAAGAGAGCGAGCTGGCCGCCTTCGAGGATGCCGTACGTGACATTCCCGAGGTGATGGAGTGCTACCTCATGACAGGCGAGTTCGATTACCTGCTCCGGGTGGTTGTGTCCGACATGGCAGATTTTGAGCGCCTGCACAGAGACTCATTGACACGCTTGCCAGGCGTGGCGCGTGTCAATTCCAGCGTTGCCATTCGCACCGTGCAGAAGAAGACCGAGCTGCCACTCCACTGACACAAAACTGCACGAAGTGAAACAATCTGCGGGCTGGAGCGGTCTTACTGATTGCGGTACGGTGCTACGTGTCGCTTCCAAGCAAGCCCTTGAGGATCCGGATGGCCATACCTTTGGCACAAGTCAGCGCTACCGCACTGTCTGATCGCTACCGCAGCGTTCGGGAATGCTCGCTCAGGCTGATCAGTGAGCTGCGGCCCGAGGACACCGTCGTTCAATCGATGCCGGATGTGAGCCCCAGCAAGTGGCACCTGGCGCACGTCACCTGGTTTTTCGAGCGCTTCGTGCTCGAATCACACCTGCCTGACTACACGCGCTTCGACGATCAGTACCACTTCCTGTTCAACTCCTATTACTACACGGCCGGCCAAATGCACGCCCGACCGCAGCGCGGTCTGTTGTCACGCCCGACGCTCACACAGGTTCTCGACTATCGCTCCTACGTCGACACGGCCATGCAACAGTTGCTGCAGACGGAAGTCGCAGCCGATGAACAGGTGATGCACGTCGTTACGCTCGGACTGCAACACGAGCAGCAACACCAGGAATTGTTGCTGACCGATATCAAACACGTGTTTTCCTGCAACCCGATCAAACCGCCCGTATCCACGACACTCGAGATTGTTCCGAGCCAGGCTGTGGCGCCGTATTCGTTTACGGACGGCTGCGCGGGTATTCATCGGATAGGTGCCGACGGTGAAGGTTTCGCTTTCGACAATGAGACGCCGCGCCATGACGCACTGATACACGAACATCAGATCGGTAACCGCCTCGTCACGAACGCCGAGTACCGTGCTTTCATCGAAGACGGCGGTTACGAGAGTGCGGCGCTGTGGCTGTCCGATGGCTGGGCCGTCGTCAACGCACGACAATGGAATCGCCCGCTATACTGGAGCAAGTCACGCGACTCTGAATTCACGCTGGGCGGCGAACGCGACATCGATGACAACGCGCCTGTCTGTCACGTCAGTTACTATGAGGCCGACGCATTTGCGCGATGGGCCGGCGCGCGCCTGCCAACCGAGTTTGAATGGGAGCTGGCGGCCCGCAACCACAATAGCCACGGCAATCTTCTGGAATCACGGCACT
Organism: Gammaproteobacteria bacterium; assembly: GCA_022600955.1. Lineage (GTDB taxonomy): Bacteria > Pseudomonadota > Gammaproteobacteria > Steroidobacterales > Woeseiaceae > UBA1847. The sequence goes on along the minus strand of JAHZJK010000024.1, from coordinate 51,247 downwards.
GGCACCCGATGGCATCCACCGGCCAGCAGTATTTTGGCGATGTCTGGGAATGGACGTCGTCGCCCTACGCACCCTACCCCGGCTTCAAACCCCTGGCCGGTTCGCTGGGTGAGTACAACGGCAAATTCATGTGCAATCAAATGACGGTTCGCGGCGGTTCCTGCGTAACAGCGAGTGACCATATTCGACCGACTTACCGCAGCTTCTTTTACCCGGACGCCCGCTGGCAGTTCCTGGGCGTGCGACTCGCAAAGGACGATCATGCCAGTTAGCAGTACCGAAATTTCTGAAATCGTAGATGGCCTGTCGGCGAAACAAAAACAGATTTCACCGAAGTACTTTTATGATGAGCGTGGCTCACAGTTGTTTGACGCGATCACGCGCCTGCCGGAGTACTACCTGACAAACACAGAGCTCGGCATCATGCGCGACAACATTGCCGAGATCACGGAGAAAGTGGGTAAGCAGGCGAGCCTGATCGAGTTCGGCAGCGGCTCAAGCCTCAAGACCCGCGTCTTGCTGGAACACCTGTCGGAGCTTGCGGCGTATGTCCCCGTCGACATCTCTGCCGAGCACCTGCACACATCCGCCGACGAGATCCGCGCCGAATTTCCGCACATCGATGTATTGCCGGTCGTCGCAGACTTCACGAAGCTGTTCCAGCTACCCAGGCCAATGGTTATGCCCGTGCGCAATGTCGTGTATTTCCCGGGCTCCACGATCGGCAACTTCGAACACGCCGTGGCCATGGAGCTACTGCGAGTCATGCACCACGAAGCCGGCAAGGGCGGTGCATTGTTGATCGGCGTCGATCTGCAAAAAGACCCGGAGGTAATAGAGAGCGCGTACAACGACTCAGCAGGTGTCACGGCCGAGTTCAATCTCAACATGCTGCGACATCTGAACTGTGACTACGGAGCCAACTTCGACGTCGACGAGTTCGCCCACAGTGCCAACTACGATCCGGACAAAGGCCGCGTGGAGATCAAACTGATCAGCCAGACGAATCAGACCTTTGAGGTGGGCGACAAAGCCTTCGACATCGCAGACGGCGAGGCGATCCTGACTGAGTACTCGCACAAGTACACACTGGATGGCTTTGCAGCGATGGCCGCGGAAGCGGGATTCGTCGTTGAGAAAGTCTGGACGGACAAGGAACAACTGTTCAGCGTGCAGTTCCTGGTTCGGGCGTAAGGCCGGCCTTACGCGCTGGGCGGCACGAACTCTTTGGGTGCCTCCGAACCTTCGCCGAAGAAAAACTTCTCCATCTCGGTTTCGAGAAACTGGCGTGCATCCGGTTCGATCGGTGTAAGACGATACTCATTGATCAGCATGGTCTGGTGGCCAAGCCAGCGTTGCCACGCCGCTTTCGACACGTTGTCAAAAATTCGCTGGCCGAGGTCGCCCGGATACGGCAGGTAGTCGAGGCCTTCGGCTCCCTCTCCCAACATGACACAGTTAATAGTGCGTGACATCTAACGTACTCTTCAGTTGATCTATCAGTCGTTGCACGGGCGCCGCGATGCCGCCCGGCAGTTCATCTTGCAGCGAATGCCAGGTTTCGTTGCTGGTGTCGGCTACTTTACTCGGCGCCGACTCGAGCTGCACAACAATCGGCAAGATATCGAGGTCGTAGTGGCTGAAGCTGTGCCGCAGCACCTCCCACGCGCGGGTGTTTGGACGAATCGATGCAAGCTTGTCGGCACACCAGTCGTCGACCGAGGTATCGCCGAGCTCGGGCAGGCTCCAGAGCCCTCCCCAGATTCCGGCCTCCGGCCGCCGCACAAGGTAGACCTTGCCCGCTGCGCTGGCAAGAATCATCGTCGTCTTCCTGAGCGGTTTCACCTGCCTTGGTTTGCGTTCCGGGTAGTCTGCCGTCGCGTCCGCGAGCCGGGCCTCGCAATCAGCGGCGACAGGACAACGGTCGCAATCGGGTTTGCTGCGCGTACACAGTGTCGCACCGAGGTCCATGATTGCCTGGGTATAGTCGGCGCCGCGCTCGTCGGGCGTGTTTGTCTCCGCCATGTCCCAAAGGATCGCCGCAACGTCACTCTTGCCCGGCCAGCCTTCCACGGCGCCGTGCCTCGCGAGCACGCGCTTCACATTGCCATCGAGTATGGCGTGCCGTTGTCCGCACGCAATAGACAATATGGCGCCAGCCGTTGAGCGCCCGACACCCGGCAGGCTGACGACATCCTCAAATCGAGTCGGAAACTCACCGCCAAATTCACTGCGGATAATCTGCGCCGCCTTGTGCATATTGCGTGCGCGTGCGTAGTAGCCGAGCCCGGACCAGTGCTGCAGAACGGCATCCTGTCCCGCAGCGGCGAGTGCCGCGACATCCGGAAAACGGATCATGAAGCGCTCGAAATAGGGTACTACCGTCTGCACCTGCGTCTGCTGCAACATGATCTCGGAAACCCAGACCCGGTACGGCGTCGTGTCCTCTTGCCAGGGAAGATCCTTGCGCCCGTGCTCGTCAAACCATGCGAGCAGTCGACCCGAAAAATCAGTCATCGGAAAGCCCTCGCGCAATAACCTCTATGCGGTCGATCGCATTGCCGCCGTCATTACGCAGCTTGCGCTTGATCAGGTAAGGACCGATAGCGGGCGGGATCCAGAACTTGGGCGTCATCATGAGATCGTAAGTAACCACTGTGCCGCCGTCACGCGTCTCGAAATCCCAGCGTTCATCGCTTAAATGAAAATCACTTGTCTCCGGATCCGTAAACGCAAGCACGAACGTGTTCAGTTCCAGCTCAACATAGCCGCGTCGCTCAAATGACTTGCAGAAGAACAAAACGCATCCTTTGTTTTGTACGTAGAACTGCGGCCGCCCCAACTCGTCCGGTTCGACATCCTTCGCCTCTACGATCGCACTGGAAAACTCAGCAGAATAATCCCACCGCCGAAATACCTCGAAGACGCTCTCGATAGGCGCATCGAACCATACCTCGGAGTTCATGAGGTACCTGCCTTCCACGTGATCGACCTTGATACTCAACATCTCGGCCGCACCTGCAGGCAGGGCCAGGGCCCAGCTCGCGATGCAGATGGCGGCAACTCTGATCATCGCCCAAACAAATCCTTCAGCTTGTCCTCAAGCAGATCTTTGACTTCTTCCTCGACGCGCTGCTTCAACAGCTCCTCGACGTCGGGTGCGAGTTTCGGTGACGCCAGCGGACCGGTAATTTTCACCGGAATAACGGCCTCCGTGAATTCCTCGAGTTCTTCGGGCGTTGCGTCGGGAAGAAACTCGGGGCGCTCAAGTATTCGAGCGGTCAGTCCATAGTCGACACTCGCGGCGGCGAGATCGACGCTGCCCCTGCCGGTCAGACGCATGAACGGAAGCTCCGCATAGAAATCGTCGTTTCGCATCACGCCACCTGAGACGACGCCGGTTGCTCGAACGGTGCTGAAATCCGTCTTCGCGGGCAGTTCGGCTGCGGGTGGAGGCTCGCCTTTCAGCAATGCGCGGGCACGCCGCAGCTCGTACCAGACATCAGTGCCTTCGAAGGTACCGTCTGTCAACTCGAAATCCATGCTTCCGGAAAGACTGCGTTGCAACGCTGCCGTGTCCGCACCTCGTCCCGAGAGCCGAAACGAACCTTTTATTTCGCCCGTCACGTTTTGCTGCTCGAACATTGCCGTTGCGAGTTTGCCAAGATCGACGCCAGTGATTTTCTCATCGACCGACAGTGCGGGCGTCGAACCCGATACGTCCACCTGCACATCACCGGTGTAGCGCCCGCCAAACAGACTGGCGCTGGCCGGAAACAGACGCAGGCGACCATTGCGCGCGTTAAGCCCAAGCTGAATATCGTCGAATTCAATATTGCCCAGCGTCGCCTCGGCGATTTGCAGTTTGCCACGTGCGTTTAATGGCCGAATCAGATCGGCCGGGATCTCGACCGCTTCAGCGTCCGCCGCGCCACCACTTGCCGACTCATCGGCCGGTGCCATGTAACGTGCCAGCTCAATTCTGTCGCCACTGAGATCGAACTGATAGGCGCCGCTACTGCTGCGAGGTACCGACAACGAGCCTTTGAAGGTCGTATCGTCGAGCCGCATAACGACCTCGGTCATATCGACGGCTGCACTGGTAAATTGCACTGCCGCTTGCAGCGACACCTGGCTCAGCACGGCTTCGTCCGCAGTCTGCGGTGGCTCGACATCAAACAGCGTCATGAGGCTGCGCGGTGAGAAGCTATCGATCTGGACGACAGCCTTTGGCGTAATGCTGCCGTCATATGAGAACGGCTCCACGTCCGCATGCACGTCGATACCGAACGCAGAAATCTGTGCCGGCTGCATCGCGAGCATGTTTTCACGCGTCGAAACTTCGAGACCTGCGGTTGTTACACTCACGCTCGATGGAATTGCCGCTATACCTTCGATAACCCCTTCCAGAGACAAGCCGTCGATCAGGAACTTGCCACTTTCAACGTCGAATGCGATCACGGTGTCGAGTGATACATCACCCTTGATTCCGTCTGGCTGAATGTCAAAACTCAGGCTGCCGTCAACCGGTACCGGCGAACCGTCGTCGGACAACTGGCCCACCTGCAGGTTGACCGCATCGAAGACGGACGTTGCGCCACTCTTCGTATCAGTAACCTGCACCGCGGCATCAATGATGTTGATACCACCAACATTCAATCCGCCTGAGGACTCGGAGCCGCCGGCGTCACTCGATTCCGAGCCGCCCGCGAGCAGGTCATCCCAGTTGTTGCCGCTGTCGCTGGTTTGCAGGTTCAGGCGCAGTGCATTGACATCAGCGCTACCCACCTCGATATGCTGACGCAACAGAATGGGCAACAGGCGCACGCTGAGCCTGGCCGACTCGAGACTCAACATCGGCTCATCACCAAAACCCGGCGCATTGCCCAGGCTCACCTGACCAACCTCAACGGCGAGCCACGGGAAGAGATCCAGTTCGATATCGCCTTCTATCTGCAGCTCGCGACCCGTCTGGTTCTTGACGGCGGCCGAAATATCTTCGCGAAAGTCGTTGGGATCGAAGAACAGATACAGCGCGGTTGCAGCCAGCACGAAGACGACCAGCAGGCCGCCAGCAGCCCAGAAAAAATATTTTACGAATCGGCCCATTGCGCCACCTCAATAACAGACCGCCTAGGGTATCAAATTGAGACAAAAAAAAGACCGGACTGCAGTCGCAGTCCGGCCTCTTATGCGAATGAAGTATGTCTACTTACTGCAGACCGAAACGCTGCCGTTAACTGTGGAGACCTCAACCCGGCTGTCGCCGTCGCCAATTTCGTACTCCAGCTCCCAGCCCGGTCCGTATTTGCTGGTGCGTTGCGCTTTCGGGCCGTTACAGCTGCGAATAGACCCATTCAAAGTATCGATGTCAAAGCGGCCGGAAACTCTATTCGTGATGTCGATGTTGACCGAGCCGTTGACCGTTTCGACCTCCATCTTGCCGCCATCTTGCAATTCACCTTCAAACGTTACCCGGCCATTTACAGAACCCAGTTCAGCGCGATCGAACGAGCCCTCATCGACTGTCACCCTGCCGCTTACCGACTCGGCGTCGATTCTTCCCGATGCTCTGAACACCGTCACACTGCCGGATACCGTGCTCGCGCTAACGTCACCGTCTGCCCCGTTACCTGACACTTCGACATCGCCGCTCACCGCGCCGACTTCAACATCTTCCCCAAAATATTCTGTTGAGATATTACCGCTGACAGCCTGCAGTCCCTGCTCACCGGTCACCTCGGTAACCTCGATATCGGCACTGACTGTGCCAACATCCAGCGAACTGTCTCTTGGCACACTGATATTGAGGTCGCTATCAATTCCGCGACCACCATGACGAGGCACTTTGACTTTGATTACGACCTTGTCGCCATGGCGCTCGATGATCAGCTCATCGACATTGCGACCCAGGGTTCCTGTGACCGAAACCATCTCCCGGTCCCAGCCCGTGACTGTGACCGAGCCGGCGATGTTGGACACGTGAACATGGCCGTCATCTTCTGCATTAATCGTCTCGTTGATGTCGTCTGCCATGACCGGCAGACTTACCAGGGTGGCCAAAGCCATCGTCATATACTTATTCATCATCTTTCTCACTTCTCTGCCAAGCGGACAGCGCCGCCTAGATATCGTTTCTCATCATGACATTACGCGTCAGACCGCCGACCCGGCGCAGCAGCGCCAGCTCATCACGGTAAGTCCGTAACAGCTGCTCCTGCAGCAAGGTGTTATCCGGGTCTGCCTCAAGCGCTTCATTCATCTCGAAGATCGCCTCGTGAATCAGCTGCAGATTCGTTTCAATGTTGGCACGATCATCCGTTGAGAGTTTCTGGAGCTCGACATCCAGCTCGGACACCAGTGAATTGCGCGCATCCTGAAAGCCCGGCCCCAATGTATAGCGACTGCCAAACGAGGCTTGCTCAAACACCATTCCCGGTGTCGCGATTGTGGTCGCCACCGTAGCCGACTCGTCTTTCATCACCGTATAAGTGACCGCGGATGATGCGCCGACCAGCATAATGACCGCTGCCGCCTGCGCCAGCATCGGAGACCAGCGCCTGCGAGCGGGCACGGCAATGGCTTCGGCAACGCCCGGCCACAGGTCTCGTCGCGGTGCGATATCCGTCGCCAGCGCGTTCGCTGCCTGCATCAGTTTTTCATCGTTGTAGTCGGTCATTCTCTAAATCCCTGTTGCTTCAATTGCTGCGCCAGTAATCTCTTCGCGCGATGCAGCTGTGCTTTGCTGGTGCCGGTCGCGATGCCGAGCATCTTGCCGGCCTCATCGTGGCTGTAACCATAAACGGCGTGCAGTACGAATACGTGCCTGGCGCCTTCCGGAAGTCGGTCTACAGCCTCCGATAAATCCCGCATGTCGCCAGTGTCGCCTGTTTCTATTGGCGGTGGTGCGTCCTCTGCAACGGCCATGATGCGATCATGTTCGCGCTTCGATTTGCGCATCCGGCCAAGCACCGAGTTAACCGCTATGCGATGCAGCCAGGTGGAAAACGCGCTATCGCCTCGAAACTTGTCCAGCTTGTTCCAGGCCTGGATAAATGCTTCCTGCGCACAATCTTCAGCCTCGCTCACATTGCCTGTCATACGCAGACACAGTCCGTAAACCCGGTCGATATGCATGCGGTAAAGTGCTTCGAACGCACGTGCATCGCTCTGTTGCGCCTGCTGAATCCAGGTCGCTTCGTCTGCGAATGCATTTGTGCTTGCGGTTGCCATAGCCCGACTATAGTCGCTGGTTTCCGCGGTCAAAAGCGCTGCCAACAGTCTTTTCTCCGTATCTAGTGTTATTTGGATGCCCTGATTGTCCAAATGGTTTGAAAATGGCCCGGGAATGGCCAGTTTCGAGCCCAAAAAGTGGCGTAAGCGCCTGTGTTTACATATGATTCGCACCCATGGGGAAGACAGTAGCTGTACCGGTTAGGGAAAACTGATGTCCGGACATTCCATTCTTTATATCGGACGAGGTGAATTTGCCGCAGATTATCTCGGTGAGCTGGAAACCCTTCCCTGTTGCACTTACCTCACGCGCTCATCTTCGTACGAGTTACCAGAAGATGCGCCCTATATCGTCGATCTGATCCTGCTTGAGGCAGGCCCCGCGCTGACCGAGTCCGGCCAGTCCATCGCAGACCTGATACATGGCCTCGCACCGTATCCGGTGGTCGCTATTACACAAAAGAAAAACGAACACCGCGGCATATCTGCGATTCAGGCTGGCGCACAGGGCTATATCTGCGTCGACGATATTACGGTTGAAGACCAGGAAGCTGCGTTCGACCACGCCGTACAGCGCAACAAGCTGCAGTCCAAACTCTCCGCGACTGATGACACAGTGTTATCGATACTCAAGAATATTAATGACGGCGTTGTTGTAGTCGACCATGCCGGGCATGTGCTCGAAATCAATCCGGCCGCGCGCTCGATTCTGGGGCTTGGGCCGCGAATGCAGCCCGACCCCGAATGGGAACAGACCTTTTGCTGCATCGATGAAAACGGTGACAGCTACCGCAACTCGGCCGATTTGCCACTGATGCGTGCGCGCAATGGCGAGAAGTTTTCCGGCCAGACCGCTATTTATCGCACCCCTGAACAACCCGATATCTATCTAAGCCTGAACGGCCAGGGCCTGTTTGATGCAAAACGCGAGCTTGTTGGCGGCGTGATCACGTTTCGCGATATTACGGAAGCACAGCATCGCACGACGGAACTCGAGCGACGCGCCCAGTTTGATGAGCTTACCGGGCTCGCCAATCGCAGCCTGTTCACCGAACAGCTCGCTCGTGCGGTCGGTCGCAGCCAGCGCAAATCAGCACCGCTTGCGGCGCTGTTCATCGACCTCGACCGTTTCAAGTCTGTCAACGACACGCTCGGCCACGACGTTGGCGATCAACTGCTGCGGCAGGTAGCAACGCGACTGAAGAACAACCTTCGTATTGGTGACTTTACGGGTCGCTGGGGCGGCGACGAGTTCGTCGTTTGTCTTGAGGACTTTGGTGAGGCCGGCAACGCAGCGGCTGCCGCACAGAAACTCATGCTGGTCCTGTCGGAAAAATACGAAGTCGGAAACAGCGAGGTCTACGCAACGCCCAGTATCGGCATCGCCATGTACCCCGAGTCCGGCGAAACTGCCGAACGCCTGATCAAGGCCGCGGACATCGCGATGTTTGAGGCGAAGAAGCGTGGCGGCGGACGCTTCCAGTATTACTCAAGCGCACTGAACACCAAGCTCGCCCAGCGCGAAGAGCTTGAGGTCGGCCTGCGGCACGCGCTGGTGCGTAACGAGTTTGTCCTGCACTACCAGCCGCGCATTGATCTTGCTACCGGACGCCTGATTGGCCTTGAAGCCCTGTTGCGCTGGCAGCACCCACGCTTTGGCTTGCTGCCACCGGACCGATTCCTGCCTATCCTTGAGAGCAGCGGCCTGATTCATTCCGCTGGCGAGTGGGTCATCGCGACAGCGTGCCGGCAGCTCGCGTCATGGCAACAACGCTTTGAGTTACCCGATCTGTCGATCGCAATTAACCTGTCGCCGCAACAGCTCGTGCACAAGCGTATCGCCGAGGTTATCAAGAAGTCTCTCGATGACACAACGCTCGATCCCGGCTGCATCGAACTGGAGATTTGCGACGGTCATTCAGTTCACCAGCGCACTGCAGAGCAGCAGACATTGAAGCGTCTGCGCAAACTTGGCGTGCGACTTTCGCTGGACCACTTTGGAACACGCGACGTATCGTTCGAGTCGCTCGACAACGGTTTCATCGACAGCTTTGTACTCGACCAGTCGTTGATCGCGGACGTGGAAGAAAACAACAGCCACCAGCGCATCGTGCGCGCAGCCATCGCCATGGCGCAGGGTCTGGACATTGAAGTTGCCGCCGAGGGTGTTGAGACAGTCAGGCAACTCGAATTCCTCAAGAGCTGCAATTGTGACCTCGCGCAGGGCTTTTTGATAAGCCGGCCAATGCAGGCAGACAAAGTATCAGCGATTCTTCGCTCCGAGATAGCGGGCACCAGCTTGCTGGCTCGCGGCATGCCGTAGAACGCGGCACCTGTTACTCCGGTGTTGTTGCGTCCGGAGCGCTGATCATCTGCCACCCCTCATCGGCGAGTCCAACCAGGACACTCTTGCCCGAGTCATCGACATGCAAAACACCGAAACGGGCGGGATCGAATAGTGCCGCCTGTCCTTCCTGAAAAAAGAAACTCTCGGCTCCGAGCCGCACATTGCCACGGGCATCAACCTGCTTGTACTGCAGCAGCGCCTCGTTGTCCGCAAGCGCCTCGCCGTCATGCATGCGTGCAAACGTCGCGACATTATTGCTGTCCAGCGTGACCACGAAAACGCCCTTGCGTGGCAAGTCGCTGCGACCGCCGCGATCCGGAAACACCGTCTCCGCATAACGCAAGACCATGTAATCTCCCTGCATCAGGGACCGTGGGTCGACAGGCCGGAGTCCGAGTAGCATCGGCTGGCCGTTGTCGACGACCTGTTGACGCTGCATGATCGTGTAGTTCGTTGCGCCCAGCACAATGATGAGTCCCGCCAGCGCAAGCCACGCTCTTGATGTCATCATCGCGACTCTCCTCTCGCGTCAGCGCGCTGCACCACCCACCATGCCGCCAGCAACAATGCACCAACCGCCATGAGCAACAACGACTTGTCGAACAGGTTCATGTCGAGGCTGTAGTAGTAGCGCGCGATGAATTGCGCCTGCAATGCGGCACCGATGACCGCGAACGGTCGGGATCCGATAACAAATGCGAGCATCAATATCAGCATCGCGGCAGAACCGCCCGGAGGCAGCAACACGCACACCAACGCTGCAACCACAGCAAACGCAGTGACCTGCAGCTTTACTTTTGAGTCGGTGCTGTTCCTCCAGTGCAAGAACACAAGCGTCAGGAACAGGACAATATGCAGTGCCTGAGCGAACGTACCGCCCTGCTCCAGGTCACGAGCCCACCAGGCACTGGAGCTGTCCGCCAGCATCAGGCTCACGACCGGGAAGACACCCAGTAGCGCCACCGCCGTGGGCATCAGGTCCCGCTCTGTTGGTCGCAATAAAAGGTATAGCCCGACTGGCGTTGCAAGTGCCACCAGGTCGATAAAGTACGGAGTGCGATGGTCGATCAATGCGCCGACGTAAAATCCCGCCGTCAATGCGGCGACCAGGAACTGCAGAATCTTGTCTTTGGACAACGCTATGACTATAACGGTGAGCAATCCCGCGACAAGGCAGCCGACCCAGAACGTCTCCGCCTCTGCGGCGAGGCCACCCGAGACCAGCGCGGCACCAGCCGCCGACGTCGCGATACCGAGCTGTTGTGCGAACACACCGCTCTGCTCTTTTCGCAGCAACGAAATACCGAGTGCGAGGTAGCCGATTCCGACGACCGCCACGGCGCCGGGATCATTCAGGTCGAGCAGGGAAAAAACGATTGCGCCGCCGAGCGCAACCAGCACGAGCGCAGTGATCCATGCACCGATACCGATAACACCGCGCACGTACCATGGCATGGCAGCGTTACTCATTGCTGCACCTCCGGCGACACTTCTTTATGCAGGTACCTGAGAAAACGAACCGCCCCTGTCGTCATTGCGGCGCACCAGCCACCGAGCAGGAAAAGCCCAACAACCAGTTGGCCCGAGCCATCGAACGATATCGTTTCGTGTATCAGGCGACCACCTATCGCCATACCAAGCACCGTAACGAACGCCGTGATAATCGCGAGAATCGAAAAGTCCGGCAGCACCTGCATGTAGGTATAGGCAAGCGCCGCGGTCACAAGCAGGAACACGACAAAGCCCGGCAAGTCCGAGTCGTTACTAAAGACGAAGGCGATGGCGGGAAAGAACAGCGAACCCATCGCAAACACGACCAGACCCCGTCGGAACCAGCCGTCGTCAAGCCACTCGGCACCCAACCGCAAAGCGGCTTCGCGGCACGCGAGGAAAACAATCGGCAATACGCCTGTCACGATCGCGAGTTCCGTGGGTTCCAGGTGACCGAGTGCAACCATGACCTGCGCGCCGTAAAGACTCACAGCGGTCAGACAGATCACGATCCAGAACATCCAGTGCGCGCTGCTTTTTGAGACCAGCGCCCAGGGCAGGGTCAGCACTGTCCATGCCGCGAATAACTCCCAGGCGTCTGCGCCCGTTTGATAGACCTGCCCGATTACAGCCAGCAACACGCCTGTGAAAACGGACGACGCTATTAGCATGCCCTGTCCCGAGACAGTTTCGAGTCGCAGCACAATTGCGGCCACGAAAGACAGAACAAGGCCTGACTGCAGCAGGCCGAACTTACTGAAAGACGAAAGCTCGTCCCAGTTATAAGCAAAGAAAAAGATAACGCCGGCGAGAAGATGAACCGCACCGAGTACGAGAAGAGCACGCATGGCCCAGCGATGCCAGTAGTCGCTATCGCGACATTGCCGTACCGCGCCCAGGTATTGGGACGCCGTTATCTCACCTGCATGGCGAAGTTCGTTGACCTCGGCGAGATTAGCCGGCGCCGCCTGACTGTCTGTCATCCCGAGTCCCCAAAAGTGACTGCAAGTATGACTTTGGATCATCGCCTTTTTCGAGCACTTCTACCAGTGCCGAACCCACTATTGCACCCGCAGCATGCTGCCCAACGGAAGCAACATCAGCCGCGCTGCGTATGCCAAATCCCGCACACACGGGCAGCGCAGAGATTTCAGCGACCTGGCCAAGATAGTCGGTCAGGTCTGCTGGCAATCCCGTGTCTCCGCCCGTGATACCGGTAATCGTTACCGCATAGACGAAGCCCCTCGAAGCATCGCACAAGATTTTCAGCCGATCAGTTGGCGTCGCCGGCGTCACGAGCTGGATCAGTCCCAGCCCCTTTGCTTCCAGTGCCGCACGAATCTCCGCGCTTTCCTCAAATGGAAGATCGGGCACGATGAAGCCGCAAACGCCTGCGGCCAGAGAACGCTCGGCCAATTCGTCGTATCCGAAGGCGAGCAACGGGTTCAGGTAGGACATCATCACGAGTGGTGCCCCGATCTCACCCTGTGCGGAATCGAGTTGCTCGAATATCCATTTCAGGCTGACGCCATTCTTGAGCGCTTCGAAACTCGAACGCTGAATCGTCATGCCGTCTGCCATCGGATCCGAGAATGGAATACCGAGCTCAACAGCATCGCCGACAGCGGCAATGGCCTTGAGCGTCTCGATGAAGTCTGCGGGATCCGGGTAACCCGCCGTAATAAACGGAATCAGTGCCGGGCGACCGGCGTCATTGGCCGCGGTGATCGCAGCGCTCAGCTTTTGATGTGCCATCATGTTCGAACCCTCGCCGGATACTGGGTCAGGGTCGGCATGTCTTTGTCCCCGCGACCCGAGTTGCCGACCAGAATCCGGCTACCCGGGTTCCGCCTGGCGTAATCACTTGCTGCAGCAAACGCGTGCGACGTTTCGAGTGCTGTCAGGATACCTTCGGCGGCGCACAGCTCTTCAAGCGCCTCCAGCGCTTCGTCGTCTTTCGCAGAAATGTACTTAACGCGACCGGTCGCCTGCAACAAGGCATGCTCCGGTCCCACGCCGGAATAATCCAGCCCTGCCGAGATAGACTGGGTCTCCTGCACCTGGCCGTCGTCGTCCTGCAGGATGATCGTGTAAGACCCCTGCAACACACCGGGCGTTCCCGTCGCCAGCGTTGCCGCGTTTTCGCCCAGCCCGCTGCCTATGCCGCCCGCTTCAACGCCGATCAGTTCGATGTCGTCGCCGAGCAGCGGGTAAAACAGACCGATCGCATTCGAGCCTCCGCCGACGCAGGCAAAAGCTGCATCCGGTAATCCACCCGCCTGGTCGATCATCTGTTGCCGCGCTTCCACGCCAATGACAGATTGCAGCTCGCGGACAAGATACGGATAGGGGTGCGCGCCCACAGCCGACCCAAGCAGGTAGTAGATGCCTTCGGGATCCGTTACCCATGCACGCAGCGCTTCGTCGATGGCCGCCCGCAGCGTCTTGTCGCCTGACTCAACCGCAACAACCTCGGCGCCCAGGCGCCGAATTCGATCCACATTGGGTGCTTGCCGCTGCATGTCGACTGCGCCCATGTAAACACTGCAGGACAGACCAACCCGCGCGCACGCCGCCGCAGAGGCAACGCCGTGTTGCCCCGCACCTGTCTCTGCAATCACGCGTTTTGCCCCGAGCCGCTTGGCAAGCAACGCCTGGCCGATCGCATTGTTGATTTTGTGCGCACCTGTGTGAGCGAGATCCTCACGCTTGATCCAGACTTCGGCGCCCCAGTGCTTGCTTAACTGCGGTGCAAAGGACAATGCCGTGGGCCGGCCCACCCATTCGCGCAGCTCTCTTTGAAACTCCTGCTGAAACCCCGGCTCGTGCAGATGCTCTTTCATGCCCTGTTCGAGGCGTTCGAATGCCGGTACCAGGGTTTCGGGTACGTATCGACCGCCAAACGGGCCGAAGCGGCCGCGGTCATCGGGCATTTCACCCCTGATAGCGGCGTCGAGCAGCGCTTTCGCTTCGTCCGCCGCAAACAATGTGCTCATAGTTGCTTCCCCGCAGCTTTCGCCGCATTGATAAATTCCACGATCATTGCTGAATCCTTTACCCCGGGCGCGGACTCGACCGCACTCGACACATCAACGCCCCACGGTCGAACCGTTGCGATTGCCTCAGCAACGTTCCCGCTCGTCAGGCCACCGGCGAGTAACATGCGTCCGCCGGCCGCATGTGCAGCAGCGCGTGACCAATCCACTGTTTCACCGTGACCGCTGCGCGCACCTTCGTAAAGAAACGCGCCGCTGTAGTCTGGCGCCAGGCCACCTTCGCGGTAGACCGGCCAGCGAGCGACTGAATTCGGCACGTCGAGACTCGCGAAATCCCCTGCATCGGTCTGCAGGACGTCCGGCGCGAAGCCGTTCAATACCGCCTGCCACTCATCGTTGCTCGGATGCAGCATGACAGCCACTCTCAAGACGCCGGCATCCACATGGGCGCTTACTTCGGCGGCGTGCGCCGGCGTCACCTCACGCGGCGATCTGGCGAACACAAAGCCCAGTGCGTCGGCGCCCGCATCCAGCGCGGCATCAACGTGCTGCTGCTCTCGCAGCCCACAGATTTTCACGAACATGCTCACCGCGACCCCGCCTTGCGCATCGCAGCAACGAGAGACTCCGGGTCTTCGCTGCGCATCAACGCTGTACCCACAAGTGCCATCGTGTAGCCCCAGCCGGCAACGCGTTCCGCGTCGGCAGGAACGAGCAAGCCGCTTTCGGCGACACAGCGGCCTCGAGGAAGTCGTGCTGCCAGATTCCGCAATCGGTCCGAGTCGACCTCGAGCGTGCGCAGGTTGCGTGTGTTGACGCCAAACAGTAACTGTCCCTGCTCCGCGCGGTCTGCATCAACGCTCTCGTCGAGCAGTGCTGACGAGCGACGCAGGTCGTCTTCGTCGAAAGACTCCAGCAGCACGAACAGACCGTACTCCCAGGCGCAATCCAGCATCGTTCGCAATTTGTCGTCTGACAGCATGGCCGCAATCAGCAGTACGCCGCTGGCGCCTGCCTTGCGGGCTTCGAGTATCTGCACAGGCTCAACGAGAAAGTCCTTGCGCATGACCGGTGTGTCAGGAACGGCCGCGGCAACGTCGGCGAGGTGTTGCAAGCTTCCGTCGAAACGACTGGGCTCGGTCAGGACCGAGACCGCCGCCGCCCCGCCAGCTGCGTACTTCGCCGCACGGCTGGCGCGGTCGTCACCTGCGACGCTGAGCTCACCTACTGCAGGCGAACGGTCTTTGATCTCGGCGATGACATCAAAGCTTCCCAGCGATAGCGGCACGACCGGCTTGTCAAAGTCGCTCGCGCTGAACGAACCCGCAGCTGCCGCTCGCGCTGCACTGCTCGTTGCCATCGTTTGCAGGAAATCGCTCATCAGTCTTCGAAGTGCGCCCGCATTGCGGCCAGGAATGCTGCGGCGCGTCCGTCATCAATCGCGGCTGCCGCCTGTTCGACGCCTTCTTTTGCACTCTTCGCCACGCCCTGTACTTCAAGCACCAGCGACGTGCCCATCAGCAATGCATCGCGATGTGCGCCTTTGTCCTCACCCGTGAACACGCGAGTCAGCTCCTGCGCATTGTGGTCCGCATCGCCACCTTCAAGATCTTTGGGTGCGCATCGCTGCAGACCGTAATCTTCCGGCGAGCGCAGCGTCTCGGTCACGTTGCCGGGTGTAACGTCGAACAGATAAAAGTCGCCCGCCGGCGTCGCCTCGTCCCAGCCTGGCTCACCGTGCACAACGAAGGCCCTTTCCAGCGGCATGCCCGCAAGCGCATCGGCCATGAGTTTTGCCGCATCCTTGCTGTACGCCCCGATTAACTGAAACGGCGGTGCGGCTGGATTGGTCAGCGGCCCCAGCACGTTGAACACGGTACGCACCGAAAGCGCACCACGAATTGGCATGACGGCTTTCATCGCCGGATGGTATGCCGGCGCGAACAGAAACGTAAACCCGGTTGCCTGCAGGCAATCGATCGCCCGGTCTTCGTGCAGCGGTAACGGCATGCCCAGGCACTCGAGCATGTCGGCGCTGCCGGAACGACTCGATACGGATCGATTGCCGTGTTTGACAACGCGCGAGCCGCAGGCCGCTGCCAGCAATCCCGTCCCCGTGGAAATGTTCAGACTGCCCGAACCATCGCCGCCTGTGCCTACGGTATCGACCGTCGGTGCGCCCGCAGGAATACCCGGACGCACAGCGAGCTCTCGCATCGCCGTGGCGAAGCCGCGTATCTCATCCGCCGTTTCACCTTTCGCACGAAGTCCTGCAAGCAGCGCGCCTGCCAATGCCCCCGGCAACTCTCCCTCCGCGAGGGCGTGCATGAGCTCGTAGGCCTGTTGCTCTTCGAGTGACTCGCCATTGAGCAGCTTGTCCAGCTGCTGGCTGTACTGCTTGCTCATGATGTCCCCATGCGCATGAAGTTGTTCATCAGGGTTTCGCCCTCGGGTGTCAGGACGCTCTCCGGGTGAAACTGCACACCTTCAATCTGCAGCGTTCTGTGACGTACGCCCATAATCTCGCCGCGGTCAGTCTCAGCGGTGACCTCCAGTGCATCAGGCAGAGTCTCCTGCTCTGCGCAGAGCGAGTGGTACCGGCCCACCTCGAACGGTTGTGAAATACCGTCGAAGATAGTCTTGCCATCGTGCTTGATGTGCGATGTCTTGCCATGCATCAGTCGTTCTGCCCGAACGATTTTGCCACCGAGTTGTTGCACAATACTCTGGTGCCCGAGACAGACGCCAAGTATCGGAAGCTTGCCGGCAAACGCAGCGATCATGTCCAGCGAAATGCCGGCGCCTTCCGGTCGTCCCGGTCCGGGTGAGATCACAAGATGTGTCGGTTCCAGCGCGACGCCTTCTTGCACCGTAATCACGTCATTGCGGTAGACCATCACGTTCGCACCATTCGCCGCAAACGCCTGCACAAGGTTGTAGGTGAATGAGTCGTAGTTATCAATCAACAGCATGCGAACATGTGCGAAGTCAGTTGACGCTGGCATTACAAACCCTCCTCAGCAATTTCGAGCGCACGTCGCAAGATGGCACTTTTTGCCAGCACTTCCTGGTACTCCCTGGCCGGAACAGAGTCGGCAACGATACCTGCACCCGCCTGAAAACTGTACTCATCACCGGAGAACACCAGCGTTCGAATCGTAATGGCCTGGTCCATGTCTCCACTAAGCCCAAAGTAACCGGCTGTCCCGGCATACAGACCGCGCCCAACCTGCTCCATCTCCTCGATGATCTGCATGGCGCGCACCTTCGGCGCACCGACCAGTGTGCCTGCCGGAAAACTCGCGGCGAACAGATCGAATTGATCGAAGCTGGCGTGCAGCTCACCTTGCACGCCACTCACAATGTGCATCACATGACTGTAGCGCTCAATCGCCCGATACGGATCGACAAATACGCTGCCCGCACTGGCCACACGTCCAAGATCATTGCGAGCAAGGTCGACCAGCATCACATGCTCGGCCGCTTCTTTAGGGTCCGCCAGCAGCGCTGCTTCGTTGGCAACGTCACCGGCTTCGTCCGCACCTCTGGGCAGCGTGCCTGCGATCGGCCGCAACGATGCCGTCGCGCCGTTTAGTTTGACGAGCGCCTCCGGCGAAGAGCCGACCACCTGCAGATCGTCAAAATCGAAGAAGAACATGTACGGGGACGGGTTCAACAAGCGCAGTGCACGGTAGACCTCGAATGGAGCCACGTCGGTCTTTCCGCGAAACAATACAGACAGAACAATTTGATAGATGTCGCCCGATGCGATGTAGTCCTTGCACGCCTCGACCCGCTCCGAAAATTCCTGTTCCGTCAGGCTCGCCTCGGCGGGCGAAATGGAAACCTGCTCGGGCCGCGCCGGGATCGCCCCGTGCAACAGCTTGATCACTTCATCCCTCAAAACCTGGCGCTCAGCTTCAGGACCGTCGTGTAACAGTGCGACGCGCCGCGTCAGGTGATCGAATACCAGCAGTGAGACGGGTGCAACAAACGCGGCATCGGGAACGCCGGTCTGTTTCTGAGTGTCTTCCGGGAGGCGTTCGAACAGGCGCACGACGTCATAGCCCGAGACGCCCACCAGGCCACCCGAAAACGGCAGGCCGTCGTCGGGTTGCGGCCGTGGTGCCAGCTCGATAGCACGTCGCAGCGCGTCCAGGTACTGCTGCTGGTTTTTCGGCCGCGACTCCCGCTGACCATTAATGGTCAAAGCGTCGCTATCCATGCGCACCTCGACAGCATCGCCAAAGCCTAGGAACGAATAGCGCGCGAGACGCTCTCCACCCTCGACGCTCTCGAGCAAAAACCGGGGGCGCAGCGAATCCAGCTTGAGGTACGCGGAGACCGGTGTGTCCAGATCCGCGGCAATGTCGAATGGTGCCTGCATAAGTCATTCCTAAAACGAAAAAAGCCCATCCCTGTTTTGTCAGAGATGGGCTTTGAATATGTATTCGCTCAGCTAATAGTCAGCGAGCAGCCCCTGTGGACTGCCACCACCAGTTGTTGATGAGTGAAGCATTCATGCGGCTGAGTATTACCATGCCGCCACCCCCCGTCAAGCCGCGTTTCAGTTACAGCTGATACAGAACCGGCAATATAAGCGAAAAGCCGAGCCACATGATCAGCGTCAGCGGGATTCCCACCCTCAGGAAGTCTGCAAATTTGTAGCCGCCGGCACTCATGACCAGCAAATTCGTCTGGTAACCGTAGGGCGTCGCAAAACTCATATTGGCGCCAAACAGCACGGCCAGAACGAAGGGTTCTGCACTAACGTCCAATTGCTGCGCAATACTGATCGCGATCGGCGTTCCAATCGCCGCGGCGGCATTGTTGGAAACCACATTTGTCATGATCGTCATAAGCAGCAGGAATGCACTCAGAATCATGGGCGGGGGCAATCCCGATGCCATGTTGACGAATGTCAGCGCGAGATAAGCGGCCATACCGGTCTTTAACAATGCTGTGCCCAGCGCCAGCGACGTAACGATGATCATAATGACGGGAATGGACAACGCCGTCGTCGCGTCCCGCCAGCCGAGGCAGCCTGTTGCGATCATCAGTCCCAGCCCGACCAGTGCGCTGACGGCAATCGGCATGATGCCAAGCGCGGCAGCGAGGACAACACCACCCATAATGAACAGCGCGCGTTTCGCGTGATGCGTTTGTGGCAAGTCTGTCGTGCCATCAAGCACCAGCATGCTACCGCTGTCCTTGAGGTTGGCGATCGCTTCGCTCGTACCCTGCACCAACAACACATCACCGGCACGCAGGCGAATCAGGTTCAGATCTCCAGCGACCTGGGAGCTCTGCGCCCGAGCCCGATGCAGCGCGAGCGGCAGCAAGCCGTAGCTATTGCTGAAGCGGGCCGCGGCAAGGCTGCGTAAATGCAATGGCGAACCACGCGTCACGACAACCTCGGCGAGTTGCTGGCCTTCCGCTTTCAGCGGCGTCTCTTCATCAATTGGGTGTTCGTTGTCCGAAATATTGAAAAGCGTTGCGCCCAGCAGGCTCTCATAGTGTTTGAGATTTTCCGGGGAGTCCTTGATAAAGAGGCGGTCTCCAGCCTGGATTTTAACTGACGGCAATTTGGCCAGAAACAGGGACTCGGTGCGCTGGATCTTGTCGATACGCAGGTTCCCGCCCGCTTTGGCGAGCACCTCGGAGAGGGTCTTGCCATCCGCGAAGCCATCCTCCTTCACGTGCAGCTGTGCCGTAAAGATCCTTGGCGTTGTGTCCGCCATTGGCGGCGTCCTGTCAGGTAGCAGCCACGGCGCGACCAACCACAGAAACAGCAAACCGACACCACCAACAATCGCGACCGGCAGCACCCACTCAAACAGGCTGAACTCGTGCATGCCCATATCGCGTGAGATACCAACGACCAGCAGGTTGGTCGATGTTCCGATGGTTGTCGACATGCCGCCGACAATCGTCGCAAGTCCCATGGGCAGCATGACACCGGAGACCGGAAACTTGGCGCGCAAGGACGCGCCGACGAGTATCGGCATCAGCAACACGACGATCGGCGTGTTGTTCATGAACGCACTCAGGATCGCTCCGGCGACCAGTGTTGTTACAAGGGCGAGTGCCGGGTTCTTCGACCACGCGCGACTGACGACATTCGCCAGCGGCTGCAAGGCGCCTGTTGTTTCCAGCGCTTTGCCGACCATCATCAGCGCACAGATCGCGACGAGCGCCTCGTTACCAAACCCCAGGAAGAAATCTGTCGGGCGCAGCACAAGTTCGCCCGCTTTCTCGTAGGGCACCAGCTGGAAGCCGGCGACGAGAAGAATAAGGATCGCGAGTGACGATGACTCAAGCGGAATATTGTCGCGCGTAAACAGGAACAGCGCGACGGCTGTCAGAACCAGAACGGCTAGTCCGTGGGCGTCAGGAGTGATCGGTTGCAACAGTGCCTCTCAAAGATCCTTCACCCAAATGGGCGGCAATAGACCGTATCCTAGTTCATACCTGTTTAGCAACGAATCCGGCCCCGCTATTACACTGCAGAACCGCCTCGGCGCGGCGTCGGAAGCCCTTGAATTCATTAGCATTCCAGTGGCTAATCGAAACATCGCACTGAAATGACAGCGAATCCGCGAAACGCATCAGCGGCAACAGGTCCTGATAGCTCAGATCTGCCCTTTTTCCTCGTGGAAATACGTCCCACGGGGACATCGTCGTAAGGTTTCGGTGACGAACGGCCACTGCAGCGACAGCCTCTCGCCAGCGCAAATTCCAGTCATGAGATTGCCGCTTGTGCAGAACTTCCGCGCCCGCCTCGTCGAGCGCCGGGCACCATTCGTCCGAAATCGCCAGTTGCATCGACCGCGTGTGTGCGGACAGACAGACGTGTTCGGCGAGTTGCTCCATGTCCCGCAATGTCGCTAGCGCACGTGGATCGGCGCCGCGCGCCGCGACGATATCGCCCCAGCCGCGAATCACTATGGCGAGGCGACGATTCAGCCAGCTGTCGTATTCGATCAGCGGCTCACGCCACTCAGTGACGTCGTGCAGCGCATCGCCGTTGTCGACAGCGCTGGCCACTGCCTGCTCCAGGGCGGGAAGATCGATGTCACCGTTGTGTGACAGAAAGCCGTACAGGTCGACCTGCATCGGCACCCAGGCGGAGTCCCTGGGCACTGGCATGTGCACGGACGGCAGAAAACCGACTGCCTCTTCCTGCGCGAGCAGCGGACACCGGGAACTGACGAAACTGGGACGCAAGTCGATGAGCATGAACCCATAGTGCTATGCGCCGCGACGAGCAGCTGCGCGCATTAGTCGGCAAGTCGGCGGCTTTCTGTGCATTATGACGCGCTAAGTTGGCGCCGGACGATGCTGAGGTGTACCTTTCGCAGCAGGCAATAACGAAGGACAGGCGGGACACAACGATGCCCTCATTTGATGTAGTTAGTGACTTCGATTCCCACGAGGCTCGCAACGGCGTTGACCAGGCGAACCGTGAAGTAACGACACGTTTTGATTTCAAGGGTACCGGCTCAAAATATGAGCTCGACGACCCCGTCATTACAATGACTTCGCAATCGGACTTTCAGCTCAAGCAGATGCTCGACATCCTGCACCAGAAACTTGCCAGGCGCGGCATTGACGTCGCCTGCCTCGAGGAACAGGACCCGGAAACCACTGGCAACGAAGCCCGGCAACGTATCGTACTGCGGCGCGGAATCGACGCGGACCGGGCACGCAAACTCGTCAAGCAGATCAAGAATGCCAAGCTCAAGGTACAGGCCGCCATACAGGGTGAAAAGCTACGGGTGACCGGCAAAAAGCGCGATGACCTGCAGAGTGTTATCGCAATGCTCAAGGAAACCGACCTCGACCTGCCACTGCAGTACGAGAACTTCCGCGACTAGCGATACCGTCTAACAAGAAGAATAATAAGATGAGTAACGGGATTCATAAATCACCTCGACGTCAGGACATCACGTTCGAGGACAAGGATCAGGCACTGCGCGACGACGTTCGCACACTGGGTGCAATGCTGGGCGACCTGATACGCGAACAAAGCGGCGACGCACTGTTCGAGTTTGTCGAGAATGCGCGACTGCGCGCCATCCGGCGACGCGAAAACAATGAGAAGCCCGGTGAGGAGCTCGCAGAACTCGTGGGTGGGCTGGAGCCGCAGCAGGCACTTGAGGTTATCCGCAGTTTCTCCACCTACTTTCAGATGGTGAACACCGCTGAGAAAGTGCATCGGATTCGCCGTCGCCGTGAGTATCTGCGTGACGTCGTGCACTACCAGCCTGGTGGGCTTGAAGACACGTTCATTAAGCTCAAGGCATCAGGCGTCGATGCCGAGCGCCTGCAGGCGCTGATCAACACGCTGTCGATCGAGCCCATTTTTACCGCCCATCCAACAGAACCAACACGGCGGACGATACTGCGCAAAGAGCAAAACATCGTCAGGCATCTCGTCAATCTCCTGAATCCGACAATGACGCCGCAGGAAAAAGACGCTGCACTACAGAACATTCGACTGCTCGCGACGACCGGCTGGCAAACTGACGAACACCCATCCGAACAGATGACCGTCTCGGACGAGCTTGAGCACGTGTTGTTTTTCGTCACGGATGTTCTGTACCGCGCCATCCCGCCTTTTTATGAAGACCTTGATTCGGCAATAGCGCGCATCTATGGCGACGAAGGCAATTCGATAGAGGTTCCGAACCTGCTGCATTTCGGTTCCTGGGTTGGCGGCGACATGGATGGCAATCCGAACGTCAATGCCAAGACTATCCGTGCCACACTCGCGCGACAGCGCTCATTGATTCTCGATCTGTATTACAAGGAATGTGCACAGATTGCAGCAAAACTCAGCCAGTCGATGGAGCGCGCCAAGTTCAGCGATGCATTGCTCCGCAAGCTGGATGAATACCGCGGCGTATTCCCGACGGCGTACCACGCAGTGCCCGCACGACACCGGGACATGCCTTATCGCGTATTCCTGCGGCTTGTGCAGCAACGCCTGCAGTCAACCTACGACGACGATATCTTCCCGTACGAAAAAGTCTCGCAGCTGATCGAAGATATTCAGTTGATCGCTGACAGCCTGGCAGCGAATAAAGGTGCGAACGCCGGTCTGTTTTCAGTGACCCGCTTGTTGCGCCGCATCAAGACGTTCGGCTTTCACATGGTTACGCTGGACGTCCGCCAGCACGCCGAAGTCCACCGCAACGTCGTTGGCGAATGCCTGGGTGAAGACGACTGGGACGAAATGTCGGTTGAGGATCGATCGGCACGCATCGTTGAGGCGATCGAATCTCGAGAAAGCGCGCCGATGAACCTGAGCACGCAGGCGCGCAAGACAATAGCCGTTTTCCAGGCAATCGCTTTCTGCCGGCGCAAATACGGCGCTGCCGCCATCGGCCCCTTCATTATCAGCATGACACGTGGAACGGACGATATTCTGTCCGTGTTGCTGTTGGCGCAGTGGGGCGAGCTGCACACCAAGCGTGGTCACGTACCGCTCGACGTAACGCCGTTGCTCGAAACGGTTGATGATCTGAACAACGGCCCCGACATCCTTGAAGCCCTGATCAGCACGGATCTTTATCGTGAGCACCTGAAGCGCCGCAAAGACCGGCAGATGGTGATGATTGGCTATTCGGACAGCAACAAGGACGGTGGTCTCGCCTCGGCGCGCTGGGCGCTGCAAAACGCGCAGGAAATTATCGTCAAAGCTGCCGAAGCCCACGACATCGAGCTGACACTGTTCCATGGCCGCGGCGGCACCATCAGTCGCGGTGGCAGCAAGACCCACTCCGCCGTTCTTGGCGCCCCACCCGGAACCGTCAACGGTCGCCTGCGCGTAACCGAGCAAGGCGAGATCATCAATGAAAAATACGGCTTGCGTGGCATTGCACTGCGTACGCTGGAACAAACAACCGGTTCCGTCGCACTCGCGACGGCGATGCCAAGACATCGCGGCAACGACCAGCCCGAGTGGCACGACATCATGGATGTAATCGCAGCCGAAAGCCGTCGTGCGTACCGAAAACTCGTCTACAAGACACCCAACTTCTATGAGTACTTCCGCAATGCAACGCCGATTGACCTGATAGAACGAATGCGTATTGGCTCACGCCCGTCGTCGCGGCGCGCACAGTCGGGTATCGAAGACCTGCGTGCAATTCCGTGGGTGTTTTCCTGGACGCAAGCACGCTTTGTATTGCCGGGCTGGTACGGTATCGGCTCGGGCCTGAAGAAAGCACTTGATCAGTTTGGTGAAGAACCGGTTGGAGAAATGGTACGCGAATGGTATTTCTTCAGATCACTGACCGCCGACACCGAAATGGTGCTCGCGAAGTCAGATCTCGGTATCGCGAAGCTGTACTCGAAGCTGGCCGGCGATCTGCACGACGAGTTCTTCCCGATTATTGAGTCCGAATACGACCTGACGCGTGACCTGATCCTCGAGTACTCGGACCACGATGCGCTGCTCGAGGGCGATGTGACGCTGCAACGCGCCATCATGCTGCGCAACCCGTATGTCGACCCGATGAGCCTGATGCAGGTGGACCTGCTCGCACGCTGGCGCGAATCGGGTGGCCAGGACGAAGAAATGTTCAATGCGCTGCTCGCTTCGGTAAACGGCATCGCCCAGGCACTTCAGAATACAGGCTAACTCTGACCGCAGGCCCGAAGTTGTCGGGTAAGCACCTTGAGCCTGGCCTTGTACTCTTCGCCTTTTGACGGCGAAAAATCTGCCCGAATTTCAAGATCGATTGCATCGATCTGGTCGCGAAAACGTTTCTTGCAGGCATCCAGCTGTTCGTCAGGCTGCCGCGATGACGGAACCTGTACCTCAGGCGGGCGCAACTCGACCGGTAACTCCGTCGCAGGCTTAACCTCGGTTTCATCGACATCAAGGGTATCATTGCCATCCGCGGCTGGAGACTCTTGCGCCTTTTTTTCCGGACACGGCGTCTGCAGATACGCCACATTGCCAAACTCATCAGTACACGTGAATATCTCTGCGTGCGCAGCTGGCGACAGTGTTGCAATGAATAGTACCGGCAGGGCAACAGAACGAACGATGACTGTTGCCTCTCTAATGGTATTGGCGAACCTCATAGCCACAAATATACCTCAGGCAGCTCATTCAGACCGGGTTCCCACCCGAATATGCTAGTGTCGCCCCCACCAAGAACAAAAAGGTCAATGTCATGCACAGGTTTATTCAGTTCACCCTCGTTTTTGCCGCGCTTTTCCTGGCGCTTCCCCAGGCCAGCGCCGCCGACCAGCAGAAATCCATTCTGATCACGGGCGCAAGCACAGGCATCGGACGAAACCTCGCCGAAACGCTGGCTGAGAACGGCTATCACGTCTACGCCGGCGCACGTAAGGACAAGGACCTCGCGGCACTGAATGCGATCGACAACGTAACTGCAGTGAAACTCGATGTCACAAGCCAGGAACAGGTCGATGCGGCAGCCGCGATGATTCGCGAAAATGGCTCAGGACTGTACGCACTCGTTAACAACGCCGGTGTCGGTGGTGGCGACAATGTCGTCGAAGGGGCGATTGAAGATCAGTCTTTTGTTTACGCCGTGAATGTAGAAGGTGTTTACCGTACGAGCCAGGCATTCGCGCCGCTGGTTATCGAATCAAAAGGTCGTATCGTGACGACCGGATCGATCGCGGGAACAATCTCGTCAATACCGGGTTTCAGCGCGTATTCCGGAAGCAAGCACTGGATCGAAGCGTTCACGGACTCGTTTGCGACTGAAATGGCGCCGCTGGGTGTGCACGTGAGTGTCGTCGAACCGGGCAACTACAAGTCCAATATCCGCCGCAGCAGCGTTGCACGCGCTCAGGAACAGGAAAAAGCGGCCGGTGCTGAAATGACAGCGGAGATGAAAGAACAGTACGAAAAAACGGCCGCGCGCGAGTTGTCGTTCAAAGAACCCGATGAAGTTTCAACAGCCTTCATGCATGCATTGTTCGATGACCAGCCGCTGCGTCGTTACGTCGTTGTTCCGAACATGGGCGAGCAGGAATTCACCATACGCACGAAGGTCAATGAGCTCGTGCAGCTAAACCAGTGGGGACCGTATAGCTACGATCGCGACGGTCTGATCAAATTGCTGGATGAAGCACTCGCCGGCGATGCCCCTGCCGAGTGACGCCTGACCTGGCCAGATTGACTTCGTCCGGCATTATGCGGACGAAGTTGATCCGGCTTTTGTCGCCTGGGCCTGCAAGCGACGATCAAGTATTGGCAGTAGCCATGGCGCGAACCGCGTAACGTAATGAATTCGACGCGCATGCTTGTCCGGAAAAACATGCAGTCGATTACGACGCACACCGTCTATCATGCGAGCAACGACATCGGCGGGATCCGAGATCAGGTTGGCGGGAACGCTGCGTGGTTTCTCCTCGCCATACTGTGGTGAGTCGAGAATCGGTGTCTGGCTGAAACACGGGTAGATATTGGTCACCTGGACGCCGGTTCGGTCGAGATCGGCAGCGAGGGCAATGCCGAAACCACGCAGACCGAACTTGGACGCACAGTAGGCGGACATGCCTCTTGATCCAACCCACCCGGCAAGAGACGAAACGTTCAGGATATGCCCGCTGCCACGTTCGATCATCTCGGGTAGAAACGCGTTGCAGAGTCGCATCGGTGCCAGCAGGTTCAGTTGCATGAGGCTTTCCCACTTGTCTCGAGGCACCTTGTCCAGGCGCCCGGAAAAACCAACGCCTGCGTTGTTGACCAGGATATCCGGTATCACACCATGGTCTTTGCACGTCGCTGCAACCGAATCGCAACCCTCTTCCGAGGCGAGGTCGGCAGCAACCGAGGCGACAAGATGATCGCCGGCCGCACTGATAACATCTTGAAGAGCACTGTCAGTAACATCCGTGAGAATCAGCTTCGCACCTGTCGCGCGAAACTGACGCACCAGTTGTTGCCCGAAGCCGCCGCCGGCACCGGTAATCAGGACTGTCTTGTTTGCTGGATTCGTCATGGCTGATGCTTTTGGAAAACGGTCAGCAATCTTACTGCATCGCCGCACACTTCGCTGCCCGGTAGATTTGTGGGATGCTGTCGTGCATGAGCGAAGAGTATTTTGATGTCGTCATCGTCGGCGCAGGACTGGCTGGCATCGGTGCCGCCTGGCATTTGCAGGACAAGTGTCCGGACAGGAGTTACCTGGTACTTGAGGGACGGGAGTCGATGGGCGGCACGTGGGACCTGTTTCGCTATCCCGGAATACGTTCGGACAGCGACATGTACACGCTTGGCTACCGCTTCAGGCCATGGAAGGAGGGCAAGGCTATTGCCGACGGTCCCTCTATTCTGAAATACATTCAAGAGACAGCATCTGAAGCAGGCATCGACCGTAATATTCGCTACCAGCAAGCCGTCGTTTCAGCAAAATGGTCGAGCCAGGACGCGCTCTGGACCCTCGCGACCCTGGACAAAGCCACGGGCGACACCCGACTGATTCGCTGCAACTTCTTATCCATGTGCTCCGGCTACTACAACTACGAGCAGGGATATGAACCGCAGTTTGCAGGTCGCGAGGACTTCCGTGGCGAAATTGTGCATCCACAACACTGGCCTGCCGACATGGACTACAGTGACAAGCAGGTTGTCATCATCGGCTCGGGTGCAACCGCGGTGACGCTGCTCCCGGCAATGGCTGAGAAAGCCGCGCACGTGGTGATGCTGCAGCGCTCACCCACCTACATAGCTGCCGTCCCGGATGTCGACTGGATAGCGAGACTGCTGCAATGGCTGCTGCCAGACAAGATCGCGTACTCGGCGACTCGCTGGAAGAATATTCAGTTCCAGAGATGGATCTACTGGCGCAGCAAGAAAGCCCCGCAGAAAATGCAAAAGACGTTGCTAAAGATGGCGCGCAAGGAGATCGGGAAAGACACCGATATCGATTTCGACAAACACTTCACGCCGCGCTACGGCCCCTGGGACCAGCGTCTTTGCCTCGCCCCCAATGGTGACTTCTTTCACACGATCCGCGATGGCCGCGCATCAGTTGTCACCGATACCATCACCGAATTCACACCGGACGGCATACGTCTCGATTCCGGCGAAGAGCTTTCGGCCGACGTTGTCGTTATGGCAACCGGGTTGGATCTTTGCGTACTCGGGGACGTGCAGATCAGTATAGACGAGCGCCCACTCGACCTTTCCAGGAGCTTCTCGTACAAGGCGATGATGTTTTCTGATGTGCCCAACCTGATCTCGACGTTTGGTTACATCAATGCATCCTGGACGCTCAAGGCAGATCTGACAGCCGAGTATTCGTGCCGCCTGCTTAAGCACATGGCCGAAACGGGCACGCGCCAGTGCACGCCGCGCCTGCAGGACTGCGACAAGGACGTCGCCGGCAAGGACTGGATTGAAGGTTTTTCGTCAGGCTATATCCACCGAAAATCGCACCTGCTGCCGAAACAGGGCAATCGGCCTCCCTGGATCAATACCCAGAACTACACCGTGGACAAGAAATCGATACAGGAAGACGCGCTGGAAGATGGCTTCCTGCAGTTCACGGCGCCCGCCGTTGAGCCGTAGCGCACACCCCTAGTCTTCGATAAAGCTCGCAAACTCCTCAAGAGGCTTTCGCTGGATATCAGGCACCCGGGCGCTTTCGTCAGGGTAGCCCGTTACGAGCAGCAGGAATGGTCGCTCACTTTTTGGCCGGCCGAGGATTTCGTTCAGGAATTTCATCGGACTTGGCGTATGCGTCAATGTCGCAAGGCCGGCCTGGTGCAGAGCAGTGATCAGTATGCCCGTCGCGAGCCCGGTCGATTCCGCCGGGTAGTAGTGTTTTACCTTTCGGCCGTCCTCAAGCTCGCCGAACTTCTGCAGAAAAACAGCAATCAGGTAGGGCGCCGTCTCCAGAAACGGCTTGTGCTCGTCAGTACCCAGGGGTGCGAGTGCGGACAGCCATTCGTCTGACGCACGGTGCTCATAGAACTCACGCTCTTCAACCTCGGCGGCCTCGCGAATCTTGCGCTTGGTCTTCGGTCCGCTGACAACCGCAAAGTGCCAGGGCTGCAGGTTGGCGCCGCTCGGCGCTGTGTTCGCCGCCTTCAGCGCCGTCTCTATAAGGTCACGCGGGACGGGGCGATCTGAAAAATCACGAACCGTACGCCGGCGGTTAATGTCTTCATAAAAGTCATTGAGTCGTTGCCGCATCTCAACGAGCGGATACTCGCGGTATTGCTGCAGCGGAATTGTCGGATAGTTACTCACATGCCCCCCTTTTCATTTGCCGCGATTGTACCTGTGCTAGTCGCTGGTTTCGCCCAGTTTGCGCAGCACGCTCCATTCGAGAGTCTCATTCTCCGAAACGGCTGAATCCCGCATTGAAATTCCGGCGACATGGACAGACTCGGGATCACCGCTGATCAACGGGTGCCAGGCCGCAAGGCCCCGCCCCTCGGACAGGCGACGGTACGCACAGGTCGCTGGCAGCCACTGAAATGCCTCGGGCTCATCCAGTGACAACGACAGACACTCCGTGACCTCGCGGGTACGATTTGCGTAGTCACTGCAACGGCAGCTCTTCAGGTCCAGCAAGCGACAGGCAACATCGGTATAGAACACCTCGCCGGTTTCGTCATCCTCGACCTTGTGCATGCAACAGAGCGCGCAACCATCACACAGAGACTCCCACTCGTCTGATGACATCTCCGCCAGTGATTTGCGTTTCCAGAATTGATCGTTCATGTTGCGGTACTTTGCGACACTAAGCAGCGAATAGCCATATGAAAGCCGTGTTTCTCGACTATGCCACCATGGGTCCCGGCCTCGACATGACCGCTATGCACGCGCTCCTCCCGGAATTGCAGGTATACGATGTCACCGATGACGAGCAGGTGGCAGACCGCATCCGCGACGTTGAATTTGTTCTTACGAACAAGCTTCGCCTGACTGATGAACTGCTGGCTCAGAATCCGGACTTGCGATTTATCGGCCTGACGGCGACGGGTACCGACAACATCGACCTGGAGGCTGCCAGGAGTCATGGCGTCGCGGTATGTAATATCCGCGGCTACTGCACGCAGTCTGTCGCTGAACATGTCTTCGCCTGCCTGTTAAACCTGACGCATAACCTGCGCGCTTATGGCGAGGCCGTACGGGTGGGCGAGTGGCAGCGCTCTGACGATTTTTGCCTGTTGTCCTACCCGATACGCGAATTGTCTTCCATGACTCTCGGCATTGTCGGATGGGGTGAGCTTGGCAAGGGCGTTGCGCGCATTGCCGAGAGCTTTGGCATGCAGGTTTTAGTCGCTGCTCGCCCGGGCAATGACGAGGTCCCGGATGGCCGGGTCGCATTTTCCGAGCTGCTGGAACGCGCCGACGTAATCTCTCTGCATTGCCCCCTGAACGACGCAACCAAAGGGCTTATCGGCGGCAATGAGTTTCGGCGCATGAAAGCGGACGCATTGCTGATCAATACCGCGCGCGGCGGCCTGGTGGATTCTGTGGCGCTGGTGGAAGCATTAGAGACTGGGCAAATCGCCGCTGCTGCGATCGACGTGCTGCCGCAAGAGCCTCCGGTCAAAGGAGACCCGTTGCTCGACTACACCAGCCCCAACCTCATCGTGACGCCACACATTGCCTGGGCGACGAACGAGGCCCGGCAGGCTGCGATTGACGAACTTGTCGCCAACATCGAAGCATTTCTGGAAGGAAACCGACGCAACCGGGTGGTGTAAGGGCTCAGGCGCCCAGCACCTGCCGCGCCCACTGTACGATCTGTTTTACACGTGGAGACCCCAGGTCATAGGCGTCATCAAAACTCACCCAGCGCCACTCATGGTGCTCAGGCTCGCCAGTCTCGGGTGATATGCCCATGACAACGTCCTGTTGCTGCGTGCGCGCAAGGTAATAGCGCGCAACCTTGCCCTTGCTATAGGGGCCCGTCTCAAAAAAGCGCTCACCCCAGTCGAACTCCAGATCAACTATTCCGGTTTCTTCACCCACTTCGCGCAATGCCGCCTGTAACGGTTCCTCGCCTGCCTCACGAATGCCCTTCGGAAAATCCCAGTGATGGAATGCGCGCAGCAGCAGCGTCTGCCAACCCTGATCGGCTTCTCTCGCAAGCACAACACCGCAGGACAGTTTCAGGTTGCTCATGCACCGCTACCGCGAAGCACATCTGCGGGCCGCGCATTGACGGCACCGCGAGCTGCAAAGTAGCCCGAAACGCAAACGACAAGAACGCCCGCAGTAACGCCGGCGACCCAGAGCGTCGGGCTGAACGTATAGGGCAGCTCGAACAAGCGTGTCGCAACCAGGTAGGCGAGCACCGATGCCCCCGCCGACGCAAGTACGCCAGCCGCAGTGCCAAGTGCCGCGAACTCGGTCATGACGCCGGCAAATACCGTGCTTCGCCGCGCTCCCAGAGCGCGCAACATGGCGCTTTCGAAGCGGCGCTCATCAATTGTTGACTGAACGGCGGCGAACAAGACAGCGATGCCGGCGAGTATTGTGAACAGGAACACAGCCTGCACGGCCAGGCTCGCTTTCTCGATGATGCCTCTGACCTGCTCCAGAATCGCCCCGAGGTCGATCACCGAAATGCTCGGGTGCTGCCTGGCCAACGTGACCAGCATGGGCTTTTTGTCATCGGGAATGCGCGTGCTCGAAATATACGTGGTCGGCATCCCATCGAGCGCGCCCGGCGAGAACACGACGAAAAAGTTCGGCTGAAATGAGTCCCAGTTAATTTTACGGATACTGGTGATCTCGGCCGCCACCTCGCGCCCCGCGACAATGAACATCAACTCGTCGCCCAACCCCAGTCCTGTTTCCAGGGCGACATCTTCCTCGATGGAAACCAGCGGCTGGCCGGTATAGTCCGGTGCCCAGAACTCACCCGCGACGAGCTCATTGCTGGAACTCATTTGTGCAGTCCAGGAGAGGTTGTGCTCACGACTCGTGAACCAGCGCCCATCCTCAGCAGGGTAGTCGCGCTCCTTCACGGACTCACCGTTTATCGTCGACATACGCGCTCGCACGAGCGGCGTGAACACAGGCGACTCAATATTGTTCTCTGCAAACAGCGCGGCGACCGAGTCGATCTCCTGTGGCTGAACGTTAATCAGAAAGTGATTGGGTGCGTCTTCATCGAGGGTCTGTCGCCAGCCCTCCAGCAGGTCGGTACGAACCAGGGTCAACAACAGCAACACGGTAATGCCAAGCCCGAACGCCACGACCTGCACGGCGCTATCACGACCGCGTCTTGCGACGTTCGCCAATCCGTAGCGCCAGGCAACGCCGACACCGGAACGGAACCGGCCTATCAGGGCCACCATGCCGCGGCCCACAAGATACAGCGCCACAGCAATCACGATTATTCCGCCAATCAAAATCATCAGCATCCGTGCGTCACCGACCGAGCGGTACAGCAACGCAGCGACCGCCGCGAGCGACAAACCAGCGACCAGCAACCGTGACGGCGCCGGTGGCATCGCATCATGACGCAGCACGCGCAATGGCGGCGTGTTTCGCAGTTGCAGCAAGGAAGGCAGCGCAAATCCCAACAACAATACGAAGGCGCTGCTGCAAGCCAGTATTACGGGCTGCAATCCGGGCGACGGCAGATCACCCTGAATCAGGTCGACAAGAATCAGCGACAACAGTCGTTCAGCGGCGAAACCGATCACGCTGCCGAGCAATACGCCCAGGACACCCAGCAAGACCAGCTGTACAAGCGCAACCGAAATAACAAATCCCTGAGTTGCGCCGAGACTCTTCATTAGTGCAACTGTATCCATGCGCCTGTGTGCGAAACGGCGCGCGGACATTGCGACGGCGACGGCACTGAGAAGCAAACTGATCACGGCCGTCAACGACAGGAATCGTTGTGCGCGATCCGCCGCGTTGTATGCCCGCTCACCGCTTTCTTCCTGGCTGCGAATGCGCACTGAATCGGGCAACTCGTCAACAATTGCTTCATTGAACCCGGCCACGGCGGAATCATCACCGGCAACCAGCAGTGCGTAGCTCACGCGACTGCCTTCGCCGATCAGGCCACTCGAATCGATATCGTCTATGTTCATCAACAGCGACGGCGCCAGCGACGCAAACCCGATCGACTGGTCCGGCCGATACGTCAGTACGGCGGTCACGGTGAGATCGAGATCGCCAATGGCCAGCGTATCGCCAACATCGGCACCCACGCGTGCGAGCAGCGCTCCGTCCGCCCATACCGTACCCGTTGCCGGAATATTGTCGACGGTCCGTTGCTCACCGAACATTGAGTCTGAAACTCGCACGGCGCCGCGCAACGGGTAACGGCTACTGACCACCTTGATTGAAGACAGGGCACTTTCGTCACCCGCGTATACCACCGACGGGAACGACAATGTTTCGGCGGTCTGCAACCCATACCCGGCTGCCAGCTCGCTCCACTCATCCGGCACTCTTTCCTGCGAGCGTAGCCGCAAGTCGGCGGCGAGTACTTCGTTTGCCTGTCGCGCGACGGCTTTGCCGATTCGGTCTGTCAGGAACCCAACTGCGGTCAATGCGGCAACTGCAAGTCCTACTGCGGCCAGCAACACCAGCACTTCGCCGGAGCGCAGCTCTCGGCCAAAACTGCGCAATGCGTAGACAACTGCCCTCACGCAGCCACTCCGGTGTCGCTGACGAGTTTGCCAACGTCCAGCGACAGGACCCGATCACACCGGGCGGCGAGATTGTTGTCGTGGGTGACCAGTACCAGCGTCGTTGAAGAGCTCCTATTGAGGTCGAACATCAATTGCATGATGTTCTCACCGGTGCGACTGTCCAGGTTTCCAGTGGGTTCATCGGCGAACAGCACTGCCGGCTCGGTTGCGAACGCCCGCGCGATCGCTACGCGCTGTTTTTCGCCGCCGGACAGCTGCGCCGGGTAGTGGCTCCAGCGCTCCTGCAGTCCGACTTTCTCAATGATCTTGCGCGCGGCTTTCCGTGCATCGTTGTGGCCCGCCAGTTCCAGCGGCAGCATGACGTTCTCCAGCGCATTCAGCGACGGCACCAGGTGAAAGGACTGAAACACGAAGCCAACACTCTCGGCACGCAGAATCGCGCGGCCATCTTCATCGAGCTCCGAGAGATTGGCGCCGTTCAGCACGACATGGCCCTCTGTTGGCAAGTCGAGACCGGCAAGCAGTGCCAGCAAGGTAGACTTGCCTGCCCCTGAGGGACCCACGACCGCAACCGACTCGCCGGCCATTATGTCGAAACTGACGGCGGAAAGAATGGTCAGACTCCCTTCGGGACTGCTAACCTGTTTACCCAGCTGGTGGGCCTCCAAAACCTTGATAGACGACTGATCCGACATGCGAATATTTTTATCTCTGTTGATGTTAATAGTTGCCGCGTCTGCGGCGGCAACTGAGGAGCCCACTGTTCTGATTTTTGGCGACAGCCTGAGTGCAGGCTACGGCATAGAAGTGGACCAATCCTGGGCGAGTTTGTTGCAGACCCGGCTCCACGAGCAAGGGTACGAACATAAGGTCGTCAACGCCAGTATCAGTGGCGAAACTACTGAGGGCGGCGCGACTCGTATCGACGCCGCATTGAGTGAGTTCGCACCGGATCTCATTATCCTTGAGCTTGGCGGCAATGATGGGCTACGCGGGTTTCCGCCTAAGCGCATGCAAGCCAACCTCGAAACCATCGTGACCCGCGCCAAGGCCTCCGGCGCTGCGGTTGTGCTGTTGGGGATTCGCATACCGAGCAACTACGGCACTCGCTATTCGGCACAGTTCGAAAACGTGTTTCGACAGGTTTCTACAGATCTGGACGTAAAATGGATTGAGTTCTTCATGGAAGGAATCGCTTTGAACGACAATCTTCTGCAGGAGGACAGGATTCACCCGAACGCAGACGCCCAGCCGATCCTGCTGGATAACGCCTGGCCGATAATTAACGCTACACTACAGAAATAGAATCAAGAAAAAATAAAACCAGAGGGGAATAGCTTGGAAAAGGTTTGGCTAAAGTCATATAAGCCGGGGA
Source organism: Gammaproteobacteria bacterium (assembly GCA_022600955.1). Taxonomy (GTDB): domain Bacteria; phylum Pseudomonadota; class Gammaproteobacteria; order Steroidobacterales; family Woeseiaceae; genus UBA1847. Next base: position 16,170 of record JAHZJK010000024.1, on the reverse strand, counting down.
TACCTGCAGAGGTGCCCACGCCACCGTTTAAGTCCGTTCGCGACCTGTTTGAACAAACCTTCGACAAGCACCCAGAGAACGCGGCTTACACCAACATGGGCAAAACGCTCAGCTACGCTGAACTCGACCATCTGTCGATGCAGTTCGCGTGCTATCTGCAGAAAACGCTGGGGCTGACCCGCGGCGAGCGCGTGGCGATAATGCTGCCCAATATTTTGCAGTATCCGGTTGTCATGTGCGGGATTTTTCGGGCCGGGCTCGTGGTCGTCAATGTAAACCCGCTATACACCGCGCGTGAGCTCGAGCACCAGCTCTCGGACTCGGGTGCCAAATGCATTGTCATTCTTGAGAACTTTGCGCACATTCTTGAAAACGTAATCGGCAAAACCGACGTGACCAGTGTCGTAACCACCGGTGTTGGAGACCTGCTGAGCTGGCCCAAGAGCCTGATTACCAATGCGGTACTGAAATACGTACGCAAGGCTGTACCGGCTTTCAATCTTCCCGACAGCATCAAGCTTGGCCAGGCACTCAATCAGGGCAAGAACCAGTCGCTCGATGAGGTCGACATCGGCTATGCCGATATCGCTTTCCTGCAGTACACCGGCGGCACGACCGGTGTTTCGAAAGGCGCGATGCTCAGCCACCGCAACATGATCTACAACGTGCAACAGACGATTACGTGGCAAGACGACGCCTACGACGGCGTGCATCCAATCATCGCGATTACGGCGCTACCGCTGTATCACATCTTCTCGTTGCAAGGGAATTGCCTGACAGTCATGGCTCAGGGCGGCCAGAATGTGTTGATTACCAATCCACGTGATTTCGAGGGCTTCGCCAAGGAAATCGCCAGGTTCAAGTTCAACATGTTCACCGGCGTAAATACGCTGTTTGCGGCACTGATGACAACACCCAGCTTTAAGGACATCGATTTCAGTCACCTGCGCGTCTGTATCGGCGGCGTCATGGCCGTACAACCTGCGATCGCGGCCGAGTGGAAAGAAAAGACAGGCAATACCATCTTGCAGGGCTATGGCCTGACCGAGACCTCACCTGCCGCAATTGTCTGCCGAATGGATGACGAATTCACCGGTACGATCGGTCTGCCGATTCCCTCCACCGACGTCATGATTGCTGATGATGCCGGCAATCCGCTCGACCTCAATGAAGTTGGTGAGATTTGCATTAAAGGGCCGCAGGTCATGGAAGGCTACTGGCAGCGGCCGGCTGAAACGGCGGCCACAATGCTACCGGGTGGCTGGCTGCGAACCGGTGACGTTGGTCGCATGGACGATGACGGCTATCTGTACATCGAAGATCGCAAGAAGGACATGATCCTGGTTTCCGGCTTTAACGTTTACCCGAACGAGATCGAGAATATCGTGGTCGAACTCGATGGCGTTCTCGAGGTTGCAGCAATCGGCTTACCGCACGAGCGTTCAGGCGAGATTGTTAAGATTTTCGTCGTGCGCAAAGACGACAGCGTTACAGAGCAGCACATCAAGGATCACTGCCGCGAGAACCTGACCGGCTATAAACAACCGAAAGTTATTGAGTTTCGCGAGGACCTGCCGAAGACAAACGTCGGCAAGATTCTGCGCCGCGCGTTGCGCGACGAATAGCTGCAATAAAGGAGCCCACCTTCTGTGGCCATTGCGATAGGCGCAATCCTGTATTCGCTGCTTACGATTCTGATCGCGCCATCGCTCGTCGGCGGCATGGTCGAACAGCTGGACTTTGGCCTTGGCGAGGCCGCTGAAGCGATTGCTGCCAATACTCTGGGCGCTTCTGTCGGCAATGTATTCGTGCTGGCGACCGTTGCACGATTGCGCTTTCGCGCATACGCGATCAGCAGCGTATTACTGATTGCCCTGGCCGAAATCCTTGTCGCCTGCACCACGTCACCCGGCACCATGTTCGCCGCTTTCTGTCTGCGCGGCATCGGCGCTGGCATATTGCTCGCGGCCCTGCTCTTGTTCTTGTCACGCGATGCCAACAAGGAGCGCTATTTCGCCCTGGTCTTTGGTATCCAGTTCGTCGTCGCCGGACTGGGCGTGTTCGCAATGCCGACGATTTTCGCAGCAATCGGCTGGCGCGGCTTCTTTCTTGCGCAGATGCTGCTCGGGGTCGTCGTACTGGTGAGCTGCCTGCGATTGCCGAACGATCGGCACAACATTGCAACGTCATCACCGCGGCAGCGCAGTCCGTTCATGTCCTGGCTCAGCATCCCGGTTGCCTTATGCCTGACCGCGTATCTGCTGCACTTTGTTGCCAACTCATCGATCTGGTCCTTCCTCGAACGGATCGGCTCTGCCATGCAGTTTGCCGACCAGACCGTCGCCAATGCGATGGCTATTGGCATGCTTGTCGGCGCTGCTGCGAGCATTGTCCCTATCACCCTCGGGTTGCGCTTCGGCCGCAATCTGCCATTGCTCGGCGGCATCATGCTCATTGCCGGCGCGACTCTGCTACTTGTGGGCGATGCCCCGATTTGGCGATTCGCCGCCTCAATCGCACTATTTACATCAGCAATGTCGATAACCATGCCCTATTTTCAGGGCCTGCAATCCGAGCTGGACGAAACGGGTCGTGCGCTATCCGCAGGCACGGTAGTGCTGAACGCGGGTTGGTTCGTTGGTCCGGTGATGGGCGCCGTTTTAGTCGAACGGCACGGCTTCAATACGCTGCTGTTCGCGGCGACCGGTTTGTTTGTGCTCTCACTGTTGCTGGTCGCGGCGGCAACCCACTCGCTCTCTAGGAGTGGTACGCCGGACTGAGTTCGTGCACTGCATCAACCAGTGCCCCGAGGTGATCCGGGTCGATATCCGGTGTGATGCCATGCCCCAGGTTGAACACATGGCCTGGCCCATCGCCATAACTTGCCAGCGTATCGGCAACACCCTTGCGAATGACCTCCGGACTCTCCCGCAATGTCGCCGGGTCAAGATTGCCCTGTAGCGCGACCTTGTCGTTCACATAGCCGCGTGCGTCGGCGAGGCTGGTCGTCCAATCCACCCCAAGCGCATCGCAATCAACTTGCGCCAGGTCCCGCAGCAAGCGGCCCGCACCTTTTGTGAACAGGATGACCGGGACCTTGCGTCCGTCATTGTCTCGCGTCAGCCCCTCAACGATCTTTTGCATGCTCGCCAGCGAAAAGCGCCGGAACTCATCCGCTTCAAGCGCGGCGCCCCAGGTGTCAAAAATCTGCACTGCCTGCGCGCCTGCATCAATCTGTGCGTTCAGGTATTCCGTCGTGGTTTCGGCAACCACGTCCATCAGGTGATCGAGCACCTCAGGTGCCTCTTTCGCCAGGCGCTTGATCGTCGGAAATTCGCGGCTCGATCCACCCTCGACCATGTAGGTGCCAACGGTGAAGGGACTGCCGGCGAAACCGATCAACGGCACCTTGCCGTCGAGTTCACGACGGATGGTGCGTACCGCATCAAACACGTATCCCAGCTGCTTCTCGACGTTCGGAACACGCAGCGAGCGAATCGCGTCCGCTGTTTGTACAGGGCGTTCGAACTTTGGACCTTCGCCCGTCTCGAAATACAAACCAAGCCCCATCGCGTCCGGCACTGTCAGAATGTCGGAGAACAGAATTGCGGCATCAAGCTCGTATCGCCGTAGCGGCTGCATCGTCACTTCGCAGGCCAGCTCGGGATTGCGGCAGACGCTCATGAAATCGCCTGCCTGCGCACGCACCTCTCGGTACTCGGGCAGATAACGGCCAGCCTGACGCATGATCCAGACCGGCGTTCGCGATACTGGCTGGCGCAGTAATGCGCGCAGGAATACGTCGTTCTTGAGCTCTGACATCTAGCTGCCCACCTGCGCTTCGATTGAGGCCTGCATGGATTCTGCCATTTCGCGCGGGCTATTAGCGTCACGAATAGGCCGGCCTACAACAATGTAATCCGCGCCATTGGAAAACGCGGTCTCAACGGTCACAACACGCTTTTGATCACCCATCGGCTTATTGTCCACAGGCCGAATGCCCGGCGAGATAACCAGCAACTTGTTGTCGACAAACTCTCGTAGTTTCGGTATTTCGAGCCCGGAGGAAATAACGCCGTCGCAACCGGAATCAAGCGCCTGGCGTGCCCGCGACAGAACCAGTGCATCAAGCTCACAGTCGAAACCCAGGTCGTCAAGGTCGCCGCGATCGAGGCTTGTCAGTACAGTGACACCCAGCACCTTCAGACTATCGCCCTTGTTCTCTGCTGCTGCCTCCATGATCGAACGATTGCCGTGCACGGTTACGAACGAAGCGCCGCGGTCCTTAAGCTGTCGCACCGCAGAGCCTACCGTTGCCGGGATATCGAAGAACTTGAGGTCACAGAACACTTTCTTGTCACGCTCAAGCATCCAGTCCAGCAGTTCGAAGTACTGGCCGCTCATCATGAGCTCAAGCCCAATCTTGTAGAATCTCACTGAGTCACCCAGCTCGTCGGCCAGCTGTTTCGCGCGCTCGACGTCCGGCACGTCCATGGCGAAAATCAGGCGATCTCGGTTAGGGATGGCTTTATGCTTCACTGCGGGTCCTTTGTTCTTGGCTCAGGCGCCGCGAATTCTAACAGCCCTTGATCGTTTCGTGTGCGGAGATCGCGAAGCGATCTGTCATTCCGGCGATATAGTCCGCAACGACGCGCGCTCGTACATCGTCAGCGGCGTTTTCCGCTACAGCCGAGAATTCCTCGGGCATCAGGCTTACGTCGTTCATGTACGCATGGAACAGCGCCTCGACAATCGCCTGCACTTTGTGGGTCATTGCGAGTTTTTGCTCATGGCTGTAGAGGTGTTTGTGAAGAAAGCGCTTGAGCGATTTGTGCTGCGCGTAGACTTCGTCGGACATCGAGACAAGCGGCTTTGGCATCTTGCGAACTGCGTCAATGGAGTCCGGCGCTGCCGTCTCAATACGGCGTGCCGTTTCTTCGATAAGGTCGGTGACCACGGTCCCGACCATGCGGCGTATAACCTCATAGATGAGGCGTCGGTCGTCGAGTTGCGGATATTTGTCACTCACTTCCCGGAAGGGAATTTCGAACAACGCTTGCTGCTGCATTTGCTCGATTGTCAGCAAACCCGCGCGAAGGCCGTCATCGACATCGTGATTATTGTAGGCAATTGCATCGGCAATGTTCGCCAGTTGCGCCTCAAGACCGGGCTGTTGCCGGGTGAGGAAGCGTTCGCCTACATCACCCAGTGCGCGGGCGTTGCGCGCCGAGCAGTGCTTGAGGATGCCCTCGCGCGTCTCGAACATCAGATTCAGGCCGGTGAACTCCGCGTACTTCGACTCGAGCTCATCGACCACGCGCAGCGACTGCAGATTGTGCTCGAAACCACCAAACTCCCGCATGCAGGTATTCAGAGTGTCCTGGCCAGCATGGCCGAACGGTGTATGACCCAGATCGTGCGCAAGGCAAATCGCCTCGGTCAGCGCTTCATTGAGGTTCAGCGCAACGGCCACGGTGCGACCGATCTGTGAGACTTCGAGCGAGTGAGTCAGGCGCGTCCGGTACAAGTCACCTTCGTGATTAACAAACACTTGTGTTTTGTACATGAGACGACGAAACGCAGTGGAGTGAATAATGCGGTCCCGGTCTCGCTGGTATTCGCTGCGGTGCAGCGATGCGGGCTCGGCGTATTTTCTGCCGCGACTAAGCGACGCTTTGGCTGCGCAGGGGGCCAGCGTGCCTTGCATCAGGCTGCGGCACCCGTCAGCTGGTCGAGACGCGTCGCGTCGTACTCAGCAGTAATGTAGGCGTCACCGAGCTCGCGCAACAGGACAAATCTCAACTGCTTCGCCTGGACTTTTTTGTCCAGCCCCATGGTTTGCATCCATTGTTCAGCGCGAAGCGGCGGCGGTGCAGTAGGAAGGCCTGCCGCGTTGAGCAAAGCGCTCAGACGATTAATATCTTCGCGGTCCATCGCGCTGAGTTCCGCAGCCATGAGCATGCCCGCCGCTACTGCCTCACCGTGCAGCCACTCGCCGTAGCCAAGGCAGTTCTCGATCGCATGCCCGAAAGTGTGGCCAAAATTCAGGATCGCCCGCCGCCCTGATTCACGTTCGTCGGCAGCAACAATCTCCGCCTTTAGTTCGCAGGAGCGTCTGATCGCAAACGCCAGCGCGTCCGGATCTTTGTCCAGCAGCAGCTGCATGTTCTGCTCCAGCCAGCCAAAAAATCCCAGATCACAAATGGCGCCGTACTTGATGACCTCCGCGAGGCCTGCTTTGAGCTCACGTTCTGGCAGAGTCGACAGCGTATCGGTATCGATAAGCACAATTTGCGGCTGATGAAATGCGCCAATGAGGTTCTTGCCACCGGGGTGATTCACGCCAGTCTTGCCGCCGACAGAGGAATCAACCTGCGCCAGCAAGGTTGTGGGAACCTGGATAAAAGCGACGCCACGCATGTAGCATGCGGCAGCGAATCCTGTGATATCGCCGACGACGCCACCCCCAAGGGCAATCAACGTCGTGTCGCGATTGGCGCCGGTTTCAACCAGCTTGTCGAGAATACCGTGCATCGTCGCAACGGTCTTGTGCACCTCGCCATCAGCCAGTGCAACCGAAGTGCATTGTTTGCCCGCCAGATTGGCGAGCAATGCATCAAGGTACAGCGGCGCCACGGTCTCATTGCTAACGACCAGGCAGTCCGGTCCCGCAACGAAATCTGCGAGTCCAAAACCACCACGCAGCAAATTCCGGCCGATAGTAATTGGGTAGCTGCGCTCGCCAAGCGAGACTTTCAGGGTGTGATTGGTGCTCATCAGCACAGATTAGCTGATCTGCTCGACGATCTCATTCGCAACAGCGTTGACTCTGCGGCCGTCAGTGTCCACAACGATATCCGCAATCTCTCGATACAGCGGGTCGCGTTGCTCCAGGAGTGCCGCCAGTGTTGCCTGCGGGTCGCTACCCGCTATGAGAGGCCGCTCGCGCCCGCGCTGTGTACGCACAACCTGCTGCTCGACCGATGTAAAGAGATACACAACAAAGCCGCGCCCACCCAGGCGACTGCGACTGTCGGGATCGACGATAGCGCCGCCGCCGGTCGCAAGCACAATGCCGTCCATCTTGCTGAGGTCATCGATCACAACCGCTTCGCGCTTACGAAACCCCTCCTCACCTTCTTTTTCGAAGATGAAAGGAATATCCACACCGGTGCGCGCTTCGATCTCATCGTCGCTATCGATAAAGGTCAGATGCAACGTACGCGCCAGCGAACGCCCGACCGCCGATTTGCCGGCGCCCATGGGTCCGATGAGAATGATGTTGCGCGGATGCTTCATAGTATTGAGTCTTGCATAAAAGAAAGCCAACCCGAAGGTTGGCTTTACAGTTTAATCAGCGGCCAGCGTTCTAGTAAATGCTGGAACCTTCTTCAAGAATTCGCGGCGTGACAAAAATCAGCAGTTCTGCCTTGTTGTCAGTGCGCTTCGTACTCTTGAACAGTTTGCCCGCAAATGGGATGTCGCCAAGGAACGGAACCTTCGTCTCGGTTTCGCGGCGTTCGGTCTCGTAGATACCGCCCAACACCACGGTCTGACCGTCGGCAACCAGCACCTGGGTCTCAACCGAGCGAGTATCAATACTTGGTACTGTACCGCCAAGGCCACCCGTCGAAATAATCTCACCAACATTATCCTTGCTGACCTTGAGGTCCATGATGATGTTGTTGTCCGGTGTTATTTGCGGTGTAACGATGAGCTCCAGTACGGCTTCCTTAAACTGAATGGTCGTGGCGCCCGAAGATGCAGATTGCTGGTAAGGAATCTCAACACCCTGCTTAATCGTCGCCTCGCTCTGGTTGGCTGTAATGACGCGCGGTGTTGAAACAATCTCGCCGCGGCCTTCAGCTTCCAGTGCGGTCAGCTCAAGATCAACCAGGTAGTCATTCTCCAACACCGCCAGTGAGAAGCGTCCTGCTGCTTCTGCAACTGGAACGCTTACGTTGTAACGGTTGTTCAGAGTCGGCAGCTCGATTGGGTAAATCGTGCCGTTTGCCGGATCTGCGAGGTTGTCGAGAACCGAACCGATCATTGTGTCAGTACCGGTACCGGTACCACTAATCGTGGTTACGCCTGTGTTGCTCTCATTGAACGCGGTTACACCCAGACGAACACCGAGGTCGCGACTGAAGTCGTCGTTTACAACGACGATGCGTGACTCGATCAGTACCTGTTTGATTGGAATATCAAGCGTACGAACCATGCGGCGGATGTCTTGCAGGCGCTCGGCCGTATCCTGTACCAGCAGTGTATTAGTACGCTCATCGACACCCAGGCTGCCACGATCAGACAGCATTGCGTTGCTGCCACCGCCGTCGCCGAGGATAAGCATGGACAGGTCAGACGCCTTCGCGTAGTTGACCTGCAAGAACTCGGAATACACTGGCTCCAACTCGCTTATCGCCAGCTGTGCCTCAAGGTCTGCTGTCTCCCGGGCCGCAATTTCTTCAGCCGGCGCAACCATGATGACGTTGCCATTCTGGCGCATGTCCAGACCTTTGGTCGTCATTACGATATCGAGAGCCTGATCCCACGGCACGTTGCGCAGGCGAAGAGTTACGTTGCCCTGCACGGTATCCGAGACAACGATGTTTTTGCCGGAGGTCTCAGCAAGCAGCTGCAGTACGGCGCGCGTCTCGATGTCCTGGAAGTTCAACGTCAGACGCTGTCCTTCGTATTCTTTAGTCTCCGAGAACAAGCTTGATTCAGCGTCAGACGATTCCGGCGCCGGATTAATCTCGATTGTGAATTCGTTGTCTGACTGATAAGCGAGTTGCTCATATTTGCCGTCAGCCGAAATAACGATGCGCGTATCGAGGTTGGTACGCAGCGTATCAACGGTCGTTACAGGTGTTGCGAAATCCATGACGTCGAGTCGGCGCATGAGCTCTGCTGGCAAGCTCGTGTCTTTGAATACTGCAACTACACGGCCGCCTTCCTGACGAATATCAACCGGTGTCGAAGGATCGCTGAGATTGACAACAACACGACCACCTCCGTCGCGTGTGCGACGGAAGTCAACGCTGGATATCGAACGGCTACCTGCGGTCGCGTATGACTGGGGAGCTGATGCTGGCGCGCTGGCAAACTGGGTGGTGCCTGCGCTGTAGTCATCTCCGTCGCCAAGCACTACCGTTACGGTATTGCCGCTGCGGGTTGTTTGGTACTCAACCATTGAGCCAAGATTAAGAACGACACGCGTGCGACCATTTGCTTCGGCTGTCAGCACTGTATTCAGTGGGCCGAGGTTGACGTCACGGCGACGTGATGTCAGTCCCAATGTCGTTGCGGGCAGATCCAGCGCGATACGCGCAGGATTCTCGATCGTGAATGCCAGCGGCTCGGGAGCCGTGTCACTCATGATGAGCTTCAACTCGACCCGTTGACCGGGCAAAGTCTGCACCTGAATGTCCTGCAGCCGGTTACCTTCCTGCGCGCTAGCCGAAGCGCCCCAGAAAAGCAGCAAAGCTACTTGTGTAAGTGCAGCCCAGCTAAGCGCCCTAGCGCGTCCGCTGACTGTCGATTTGCTTCTAAGGATCATACCCTTAACTCCCAGTTCCATTCAGGTGTCAGTCTGAAAGACTAACCGCAGCATCTCTTTCGATGTAGCCGCCGATTCCGTCAGAAATAATTTCTACCAAGGCAATTTCTGAGTCAGAAATTTGTGTAATTCGTCCGTCGTTTTGTCCCATGAAATTTCCAGGAACGACACGGTGAATCAAACCGTCCGAAGTTTGTACAAGGCCGAATTCTGTCTCGCCAATGTTCATTGTGCCGACCATGCCAAGCGTGTCCAGCGGGAAACTTTCAAGATACTCCCTGCTGCGCTCCGGGTCCGGGCGTGTGCCAGATCCTGGGCCGCCAGCCTGCGGCGTATCGGGACGAAACGGAGAGCGCAGTCCCTGCGCGTCGGCAATGTATGTAAAGCCTTCATACGGTGTGATCTCGGGCAATGCCTCGATCCGACCACCTGGCCGTGCTTTGATTGTATTGATGTACTGATCGAGGTCATCCATGTCGGGACCGCAAGCGCTGAGCCCGAAGCTGGTTAACGCCAAAATCAGAACGTGTTTGATTGTCAGAGAAGTACGCATGATTAGTTTGCCTCCTCGTCAAGATATCGATAAGTCTGGGCAGTCACTTCCATGCTCAGCTGGTCATACGAATCCTGCGACTCAGGCGTAATGGTGATGTCGTGCAATGTCACGATACGCGGTAAAGCCGCAATGCCACTGACGAAGTTTCCGATCTCGTGGTAGCCGCCAGACAGACGAATCTGAATAGGCTTCTCGGCGTAAAAGTCTTTCGGAATTTCCGACTGCGGTACAAACAGTTTTTCCTGCAGACCCGCTGCAAGCCCTGTTTGCGAGATATCAACGATCAGGCTCGGAATCTCCGTTTTGCCGGGCAACTGGCGCAACATCGTGCCGAAAGACTGTTCAATCTGGGACAGCTGCGCTTTGTAAGCGTCGTAATTGGCCGCTTTACGCTGTTTGTTCTCGAAGGTCGTACGTAAGGACACTTCGTCGGCTTCGGCGCGCTGCAATGCAGGTGCCTTGTCCTGAACAATGAACCAGTAAATGCCCAGGCCTACGACCAGAGCAAACACGATCGCGATAACCGCGGCACGAAAAACGAACGGCCACCGGCCAACGTCATTAGCGTCGAGACTTTGCAGTTCTTCGAGGACATTCATACGTCATCCTCCAGGTCAGCATCTGAACGCACTTGCTTTGCGTACACCACGAATTGCGACTGGCGTGATGTTCCAGCCTGCGTGGTTTCAACACGCTCAACTTCCGGGTCCGTCAACCATTCTGACGAGTCTATCTGGCGCATCAGCGCAGACACTCGCGTGCTTGACTGTGCGACACCGCGAATCTCAACCCGCGAGCCTGTCTGCTTCATGCTGGTGAGGTAGACCCCTTCCGGCAATTGGCGAACCAGCTCGTCAAAAAGATGCACGATTTCCGGGCGACTCTTTTGCAGCTGTTCAATGATCTCCATACGCGCCAGCAGTCGTTCCTTCTGCCGCTCAAGACCGTCGATCTCGGTAATGCTCTTTTCAAGCTCCGCGATCTCGGCTTCGAGTCGATCGTTGCGCGCCTCCTGTCCGGAGATCATTTGCGAATACGCGAGCACGGTCAGCACGACGACAGCGATACCAGCGACTACGGCTCCGCCCATGGCGACTCCGAAATCCCGTTGGCGCTGTTTACGTTCCGCCTCACGCCATGGCAGTAAATTAATACTCGGCATCAGTCAAAACTCCTGAGTGCGAGACCGCAGGCCGTGAGCAATGCTGTTGCATCCCGGTTGACGCCCTGTGATTTGGCTTTTGAAGAAATTTTCATCTGACCAAGTGGGTCACCAACTTCTGTTGGTATGCCTACTCGGCTGGAAATGACGTCCGCAATACCCGGGATGTTCGCGCAGCCACCGCAGACCAGGATCATGTCTGGCTGTTCGCGACCACCGCCCGAGGCAAGATAGAACTGCAATGAGCGGCTCACCTGTTGCGTCATGTCATCAATAAAGGGTTCCAGAACCTCGGGCTGGTAGTTACTCGGCAATCCGCCCTGTTTCTTGGCGCGACCGGCATCTTCCATCGACAGTCCGTAAGTACGCATGATTTCCTCGGTGAGTTGTTGACCACCGAAGTTGAAATCACGCGTATAGATTACTTTGAGGTCCTGCAACACACTAAAGGTCGTGCTGCTCGCGCCGATATCGACAACGGCGACCGACTGACCAATACCGCCGTCCGGAACCTGGTGGCTCAGCAGACGACAGGCATTCTCAAGTGCGAAAGCCTCAACATCGACAATTTGCGTCTCCAGTCCCGCAGCAACAACGGCTGCCTGACGCTGCTCAACATTCTCAGTTCGCGTCGCGACAAGCAGGACATCCATTAACTCCGGGTCCTTGTCGTTTGGGCCGATTATCTCGTAATCAAAACTGACCTCTTCCATTGGAAATGGAATGTATTGATCAGCCTGGATTTCGACCTGCCCCTCGAGATCTCGCGCGGAGAGGCTCGATGGCATTTGAATGACTTTAGTAATTGCAGCATCGCCACTAATTGCGACGGCTACATCCGTGGCCTTGGCCCCTGCGCGTTTCACCGCGCGGCGAATCGCCTCACCGACTGCTTTCGCATCGACGATGGCTTTTTCGTTCACCGAACTTGGGGGGGTAGGTTCTGCTGAATAGGACTCGACCCGATAGCGCTTTCCGCTCTGCGAAAGCTCAATCAGTTTGACCGACGATGTCGTTATATCGAGGCCCAGCAATGGTTGTGATTTATTGCCGAAAAGCACGTATTTTTCCTTCTAAGTCGGTAAGTTGCGAGTCAATACTAAGGCAAACCTTAGCAACGCGATTTAACTATATATCAATAAAATGTTAAATAAAACGTGACTTTGTTCACGATCCGAACATCCCTATGGTAATGCCGCCGAAGAGGTCTTTCTGTGATCCAGTCGTCGCTCACCAGTGAGACTCGTTATTGCAGGTCCAAGGCACTAATGACTATCATCGGCCGCCTTAGGCCCGCTCCCGAGCAATTGCCCCAAAAAAGCCACATTCCTTGCATCGACCGGACATCACCGTAACCTCTAATAAGGTGGACAAACGCCCTTTAAAACAGGGGTGTTCTGCCGAAAACGCCAGCAACTATGCATAATCCAGCGCAAAAAAAAGCGAAACCACGTCACATAAGACGCCGAAGATGGCTCAGAGTGGCGATTGTGGGCCTCACATTGGGCGTAATCGGCACAATTGGCGCTACGGCGGGCGTCATTGGCGCTTATTACTATGTGCAGCCAAGCCTCCCGGAGGCTGAAACGATCCGCGATATCCCGCTGCAGGTGCCGTTGCGCATTTTTAGCCGCGATGGGCACCTTATTAGTGAAGTGGGCGAACGCCGCCGCATACCTATTACGTATGACGACGTCCCGACTCACGTTGTCGATGCTTTCGTTGCGGCGGAGGATCAACGCTTCTTCGTACACTCGGGCATCGACTATCGAGGTGTACTGCGCGCACTCGTCCGCGTCGCCAAGACCGGCGACGCATCGGGCGGCGGCGGCAGCACGTTGACGCAACAGCTGGCCCGAGATTACTTTTTGACCCGCGAGCAGACTGTAGCGCGCAAACTGACGGAGGCCTTCCTCGCCTGGAAGATTGAGCAGGAGTTTACGAAGGAACAGATCATGGCGCTGTTCCTCAACAAAATGTTCTTCGGTCAACGCGCGTACGGCGTCGCTGCATCAGCACAGGTATTCTTCAATAAGGACCTGGCCGATATCAATGTTGCGGAAGCTGCGACGCTCGCCGGCGTGTTACCTGCGCCATCGCGGTACAACCCTGTTTCAAGCCCGAGAAACGCCACTGTGCGGCGTGGCTACGTGTTGAGCCGAATGCTGGATCTCGGCTACATCGACCAGGCGACACATGACGAATCCGTCGAACAGCCGATGGAGTCGCGATTGCACGGCGCTGCCATCGAGTTGAATGCGCCGAACATCGCCGAGATGGTGCGCAGCGAAATGCTGCGACGCTACGGCGAGGAAACTTACACGGCTGGCTACCAGGTCGTCACCTCACTCGACTCACGTATGCAGAAGGCGGCCAACTACGCGCTGCGAAACGGGCTGCTCGAGTTCACGCGCCGCCGCGGCTATCGCGGCCCGTATCGCCAAATGGAGCTCGATGCAGCGCTACTGTCGCAACCCGTCGAAGACTGGCCGGAAGAAACCTTCGAGCCACTGAATCAGTACGCGCCCGGTGGACTGTCGCTGGCCCTGATTACTGCCGTGCACGAGGACAACACGGCGTCTATCGTTTTCCGCGACGGTTTGCAGTCGACATTGCCGTGGACGGGGATAAAGTGGGCCAATCCGTTCATCGATCGGGAAAACTATGGTCCGGCTCCCGAGTCTGCTGCCGAGGTCGTTGCTGTCGGCGACGTTGTCTTTGTCATGCCGACCGCTGACGATAACTGGGCGCTGGCGCAAGTTCCGGAAGCACAGGGCGCTGTTGTCGCGATCGATCCGTTTGATGGTGCCGTGAGCGCACTGACCGGCGGCTTCGACTTTACCGTTAGCAAATTTAACCGCGCCCGCCAGGCGTATCGCCAGCCCGGCTCATCGTTCAAGCCGTTCATCTACTCGGCTGCACTGGAGCACGGTAATACCGCTGCAACCGTCGTGCTTGATGCGCCCGTTGTCATCAACTCTTCAGAGCTTGAGGCCGTGTGGCGACCGATCAACTACAGCGGTCGGTTCTACGGTCCGACACGCATGCGCGAAGCGCTGAAACGATCGATGAACCTGGTGTCCGTCCGGCTCTTGTTGTTTGAAACCGGAATTAGCAATGCGGTTCGACACATCGAGAAGTTTGGTTTTGGCGATGCTGCATTACCACGCAACGGGTCCCTGGCGCTCGGTGCTGGTGCTGCGTCCCCATTGGACATGGCGCAGGGTTACGCAACGCTCGCGAATGGCGGGCATGCCGTAAAACCCTATGTTATTGACGCCATCTTCGGGCCCAATGGCGAACCGCTGTACCGTGCGGAGCCGGCTTTCGTATGCGATGAATGTGTCATAGAAGAGTCTTTGGTCCCCGGGACGACCAGGAACAATACGAACGCTGATATGTCGCTGGAAGAAATGGTGGACGTCATCGATACCTACCGACCCGATGCAAGTGTTGCACCTGAGCTGTTTGAAGGCCTGAACCTGGCGCCACAAGTCATCACGCCACAGAACGCTTTTATTGTGCAGGACATGATGCGAGACGTCGTGCGCAGCGGCACGGGTGCTCGAGCACGCCGCGAACTCGGCCGATCCGATCTGTCAGGCAAAACCGGTACGTCAAATGATCGCCGCGATGCCTGGTTCGGCGGCTTCAACGCCGACATCGCGGCTATTGCGTGGGTCGGATACGACGACGACTTGCCACTTGGCCCTGGCGAGGAAGGATCAAGAACGGCGTTACCGGTCTGGGTCGAATTTGCGCGCATTGCGCTGAAAGACGTTCCGGAACATCAGATGCCAATGCCCGAGGGCATCGTCAGCGTTCGAATCGACAGCGCAACCGGGTGCCCTGCCCGAGCAGGACAGTCCAATGCCCGCTTTGAAGTGTTCCGCGAAGGTCACGTGCCGGACTGTGAACACCTGGAGGAGATCGCCGACCCTTTCAATGATGCGGCTGGCCTCGACCCGAAACCGGACGACGAGTCTGAAACCGAGGAACAGGACGAATCTTTGTTCTAGGCTGATGGCGAAGAAGCGAAACAATGAGTCCGAGCGTGCTCGGCACGTCGTCGCGCAGGAAGCAGCGCGAATCATCGTTACTCAGGGTGTCCGCGACTATCGTGTTGCAAAACAAAAGGCGGCTGAGCGGCTCGGCCTCAACGGCCGCGGCTCGCTGCCAGGCAACACGGAAATTGAAGCGGCTGTTGCGGATCATTTGCAGATTTTCGGCCGAGAAGAACACCAGGACCTGTTGCGCCTGATGCGCACAGCCGCCCTATCGGCAATGGAGTTGCTTGGCGACTTTACGCCGCGGCTGGTCGGGCCTGTACTCGTCGGCACAGCCGATGAAAATTCAGCCGTAAACCTGCACGTTTTTGCCGACAGTCCGGAGATGGTCGCCATGGAAATTGGCGACATGGGAATTCGCTTCCGGTCTTACGAACGTCGCCTCAAGAGTCGTCGCGGCCAGACGGAAATGTACGCTGGCTTCGAATTCAATCATCAGAATGAAATGATCCAGGCAACCGTATTTCCGGTCGACGGTATTCGACAGGCGCCGATGTCGCCGATTGACGGCAAGCCGATGAAGCGACTCGACGCCAACGGCGTGCAGGAGCTACTGCAGCACGTCTAGGTCGTTAGCGCTGCTCAACTGGCACGTAGTCGCGTGCCGCAGGCCCTGTATAGAGCTGCCGTGGACGTGCAATTTTACCTTTCGGATCTGCAATCATCTCTCGCCAGTGCGCTGTCCAGCCGACTGAACGGCCCATCGCAAACATCACGGTGAACATCGATGTCGGAATGCCTAGCGCGCGATAAATAATGCCTGAGTAGAAATCAACATTAGGGTACAGGTTTTTCTCAATGAAGTAGTCGTCCTTCAACGCCACTT
>JAHZJK010000023.1 GCA_022600955.1 Gammaproteobacteria bacterium | reverse complement strand
GAACCTCCGACCGCCTGGTTCGTAGCCAGGTACTCTATCCAGCTGAGCTACGGGCGCATTGTTCTTTGCAAGGTGCAAGGCACCCGGCGGGCCCGCGATTATAAAGAGGCTTTGGCCGTTTGGCTATGAGAATTTGGTGAATTAAAAGGGGGCGCCGCCAGCGCCCCCGAATCCCCGCCTAAGCTATTGTTTTTGTGGCCTTTCTAGCTTTTCCGTTAATCGCCTGACTTTTTGATATGAATATCGCCATGCAGTGTCTTGAGTTTGATTGCCGGGCCACCGCCATTGACGTTGGCAACAATCACGCTCTCAAGGCGAACCTCTACCCCACCACGATCATTGCGGCGTTCCACAATCGGTTTACTGGGCTGAATGTCCACTTCAAAGTCTGAGAGGATCTCACCGCGGGAAGTATCAATGTGCAACTGCGCACCCGCACCTTCCGGCAAGCCCAGGATCAGGTCGCCATTGATAGTCTCGAAAGACATCGCGCTATCCGGATCGATACTCGCAAAACTCACATCCACCTGCCGATTCACCGACTCGGCGATGACGGAGCCGCGGATGTTTCTTGCGGTTATGGGTCCGTTGGTATTTTCGAGCTGCAGCGACCCGGTGATATTGCTGACGACGATCTCACCGTTGTTTGTCGTCGACAACTCCAGGTCCGCGCGTTGCGGGATACGGGCGACAATGTTGATCTTTTGCATGCGCCAGTCCGTGTCGACTGAAATGTGATTATCGTTCTCATCAACCTCGAGCGAATAAGCACCTGTCGTCAATTCCTTGGTACCGGACGGCGTCACAATCTTGCGACTGCCCTTCTCGACTCGCACCTCAAACTCCGCGTCTTCGCGATCCTCACCGATCACCTCGATGTACGCTGAGATGATAGAGATATCAAGCGACACCGGCTCACCGGGGTTCGACAACGGGATCGTAATTACTTGTGGCTCGCTCTGCGCCATCGCCGTAAAGGACATGCACATCAGTGCAGAAATCAAAGCCAGTTTCATCTTGGTCGTTCTCATGGAAACGTCCTCCTCAGTTCTTTTGAATTCGTACATCGCCATTCATCGACGAAATTGAAAAAGTGGGTCCGCCACCTTCGAGACGAAGGCCGGCAGACTGCTGGATACGGTAACGGCGTCCGCCGTCTGATTGCTCATACTCGACCTGTGCCGGGACGGCGTAGGTGTCTGTGGCGAATTCGCTCACGACTTTGCCGTTGAAAATGTCGAGCGCTACATCCAGACCCGATCCGGATGGCATGTAAACGGTGACATCGCCATTGATGGTATCGATCTTGCAGTTCTGACCAGGGGCTGTCGCAAACTCAAGGTCAACTGCACCGTTGATGCTCTCGACCGAGTCGCAGTCCTGCATGCCCTGGACATCTATCGGACCATTAACGTTGCTCGCACTAATGCGGCCATACACACCCGACACATCAATCTTGCCGTCCATAACAGTCGCAACATCCACGATCGCGCCCTTGGGAACAGCAACGTCAAACTGATACTCCAGTCGACAACCGCTGCAATGATCGTTGTTCCGCCAGCGATTTTCCCTGTCGCCAACGGTCATGGAGACACCATTGACGTCCGCGTATGTATCCAGCACGAGCAACACCTTGCTACGGTCGAACAAGCCCTGGTCCGGTGCCGAGCGAGTCTCGGTGGCGGTCACGGTGATCTCGCCTTCCGTGCCGGCGCGAACCCGTACGTTGCCCCAGACGTTGTCGATCGAGAGTCGTGGCGACGTCGTTGAAACGTCGAACGTCTTTGTCCAGACCTGGCTCTCGCTTACGTCGGCAATGGCGACAGTCGGTGCGAGGCAGACCAGCAGGCCTGCAATAGTTAGTTTCGTCTTCATGCTGTTTCACTCCCCAATGCTTTCATGACATGCCGGACAAGATCCGGATGTAGTCTGTTGCCGTGTGCCAACTCGAGCAGCTTTTGCAGCTGCTGGCCTGTGCCATTGCGCAGCACAAGATCGACGAGCGCGAGCTGCACGGTCGGCGAATCGCTGTTCTCCAATAGAGACATGAGTTCGTCACCCACGCTGGCGGTGGACAGATTTGGTCCCAACGCATCGATCGCAGCCGTACGAATTGACGGTACCCGGTCTGCAGTCGCTCTTTGCAACAAGGCTCTTACTATCTGTTCGTCTGTGTTTGCTGCCGCACTCGCATCGAAAACTCCCTTTAGGCGCGTACCAGCGCTTGGGTCTTCGAGTCGATCGAGAATAAGTTCTCGATTCAGCAGCTGGACGTTTTCCTCCAACATCGCGAGTCGGTCCGGATCCGCCGATGACGTGTCGTGCAAGACGTTCGCGATTCCGAAGCCCAGCACTGTGCAGGCAGCGGCTGTCAGCCACCCCGTGTTGCTACCAAACCCGAGCCATTGACGAAACCTGTTAACGAACGAGTCGCTACTGGCATCATCAAGGGCTTTATAAAAGCCGCGCCGCAAATCCGCTGATGGCGACTCCTCCGGTAGCTCGCGAAGGTTCGACCACAGTTTCTGCTCTGCGCGGTCGTCACTTTCAAACGGCAAGTTGTTTTGATTTCGGTCAGACATCGATCGGTGCTCCATTGATTGATGTAAATTCTGCATTGAGTTGCTGCATGGCCCGATGCATGCGCACTCGCGCTGTTCCGGACTTGCAGCCGAGCGCCTGGCCGAGTTCTTCGTATGAGTCGAACTCAAAGCGGCCAAGCCAGATGATTTCCTGCACGGTTTCCGGCAACCGTCCAAGCGCTGTCCGCAGCACCTCCATACTCTGGCTTCCGGAGGCCGCCTGCTCGGCGCTGCGATTCTCGACCACGCCGTCCATGCTTTCCTCAACGGGGGTGTCGACGCCACGCCGCTGCATCGCGCGTAAATGGTCGAGCGTAATATTGCGGGCGATATTGAACATCCAGCCTTTGAATGTTCCGCGTCCTTTGAAACTGGACGCCTTGCGCAGCAGGCGCAAGAAGACTTCCTGCGTGAGATCTTCGGCCTGAGCGCTGTGACGCGTCATTTGCCGGCAGTACTGGTAGACGGCCTTGTTGTGCCGCTCAAACAGCGTACCGAGACAAGAGGCGTCGCCTCTTGCTACCCAGTCTATTAGCTGTTCGTCTGTAACTGCTCGCATCTGATTTCTCGTCCGTTCACAGATAAAGACGTACGGGACGGTAGAACGTTACAGGGAAACCTCGGCAAGTAACATGAGCCCGATTTTTGGGCGGATTCGGCGGGAATACTCATTCTAAACCGCCCGCACGCAGCTTGTGATTGAATAAAATCAATAACTTACGCCCGACCCCTTTCGTTATCGCTACTTTGATGCGCTAGGCTCCAAGCTGTCCGATATTCACAATCGGGCACGAAAAAATAAAAACTACAAAAATGTCTAAGGGAGAAAATCTATGGGTTCAATGAAAATGGGCAGTATTGCCTTACTCGCCGGCCTGATAATCGCGGTCGCGGGTGCGTTCGGTTTGTCCGAGCCGTGGTTCGCGTGGGTACTCGCAGTACTCGGTCTGGTTATCGGCTTCTTGAATGTCTCAGGTCGGGAGGCCAGCCGTTTTTTGATCGCCTCAATCGGACTCATGCTTTCTGCAAGTTCCGTCGCAGCGCTACCGTATATCGGAGACAGCGTGACAGCAGTATTGTCCAATGTCGTCACACTGCTTGCGCCAGCCGTATTGATCACGGCGTTACAAAGCTTGTTCCAGACGGTGACAGACTAAAACTTCTGTCCAGACAAGGGGTCGTGCGCGGCCCTGGAATCGAAAAACCCTGCCTGCGTGCAGGGTTTTTTTATTCGTCGTCGTTCACACCGAGCCGTTCATGCATCACCGGACTCGTTGTGGTGTATTGCACGTGGACTTTCTTATCAGGTTCGATCCGACTCTTGATCGCGAAGGCGGCCAACGCCGCTTCGTGAAAACCACACAGGATCAGTTTCTTCTTGCCCGGGTAGTGGTTGATGTCTCCGACGGCGTAGATGCCCGGTGTCGAAGTTTCAAAACGCTCGGTATCGACATTGATGGTCTTGCGATTGATATCGAGACCCCACTCGGCGATTGGACCCAGTTTTGGCGCCAGGCCGAAGAAGACCAACATGTGATCCGCGTCCACACGCACTTCGTCACCAGCTTTGCTCTTAAGGTCCAATGCCGTTAGTGCGCCGTTGTCGCTGTGTATCTCGGTCGCCTTGCTGTTTTCGACCGTCGTCACCTTGCCGTCCGACTCGAGTTGCCGCATCGCGGCAACGGTTGCGTCGACAGCGCGGTACTCATCACGGCGGTGCACCAGCGTGATGTGCTCTGCGATCGGCGCCAGCTCAACGACCCAGTCAAGTGCCGAGTCGCCGCCGCCAAGTATCGCCAGTCGCTTGCCAGCGAACTGCTGCGGGTCACGAACCCGATAATGCAGGCAATCATCATTGAGCTCTTCGATACCCTTGGCCCGGATCGGACGCGGTTGAAACGAACCGACGCCGGCGGCAATAACAACAGCCTTGGCATTAAACTGCGTTCCCTTGTCCGTCTCGACAACAAAACCCTCACCGTCCGGGCGAAGTACCGACACCTCTTCCCCAAGGTGTAAACCGGCGCCAAATGGCTTGATCTGTTCGAGAAGGTTTTCCGTCAGCTCGTCACCCGTACAGACGGGAATGCCTGGAATATCGTAGATAGGCTTGTCAGGGTACAACTCAGTACATTGACCGCCGGGCTGACGAATGGAGTCAACCACTTCGGCGTTCAGGCCAAGCAGGCCAAGTTCGAATACCTGGAACAGACCACACGGTCCTGCGCCAACTATGACGACATCTGTATCGATCACTGTTATGTGTCCTTAAGCGTTGCCGGCTGGCGGCATCTCGAGGTTCAGGGAGCGCACATGATATGGAGCTGTATCCGGCACGTAAAGCCGTAATTGACGAAATAGCCCGAGGGCTCAGCTACCTGTACGGTGGGCGCGGTAGCGGCCGCTGTCCAGAATTGCAGCCGGCTCCGGTGCCAACATCGAGCGCCCGACTTCCAGTGCCGCCGTGAAGGCTGCCTCTGCGTCGGCCAGCGCTTTCCGGGTCTTTTCGAACTCGTCCCGATCGAAGCGCTGAAACACATCTGTCTCGGAGTTATTCGCTGCTTCGGCAGAATCGTCCTGCGCCCCAACTGCCATGCCGAAGGCATTTTCTATGTCGTCGGATTCCAGTGGTTTCTGGAATACACCCGCCATCCTGAGGCCGTGCAGGACACCCAGGTTCTTTGCTGTTTGCAGCACTTCAGGGCCGTCATAGCTGGTCAGGAAAATTTGTGCAGGAGAGCTTCGGTCAGCGAGATCACGCAACACTTCTGTGCCGCTCGTTCCGGGCAAATTCAGGTCGAGCACGATAGCTGTCGGACTAAAATCCGACAGCAGATTTGCGAACGCCTCCATTGTTGCGGCCAGACGAACCTGAAAGCCCATTCGTTCCGCCGCCAGGCTGAGGAAAATGCATACGCTTTGTTCGTCAGCCATGACAAGCAATCGATCCAGTGCCCGTTCCATCAATAACGTCCTTTGCAGTTTCTCATTCCGCTGCAAGTAGCAGTTGCGCCAGTTCCGGTAAGCTGACTGGCTCGTCTGTGTACGAATCCGAAGAATAAAAGCATTTTTCAAATAACCTGTTTTGTGACGCTATTCCTGCCAAGACAATCACCTGAGCATCAGCCAGTTCAGGTGCTGCTTTGACCTCAGCCAGCAAGTCAATGCCCACATTTCTGCGAAGACTCGCCTCATAAATAATCAGGCCCGGCTTCGGCGCGTCCTCGTATGGTTCCTCCCGGCGCAAATACGCCCGGGCTTCATCCAGATCGCCGATGTGATGAAGACAACCAGTTACCTGCGCCTCATCCAGTGTTTGGCGAATTTCGCGGACTGCCTGAAGGTCGCCGACAACCAGCAAGACGTCGACGGGCCTTGTCCTCAAACGTATTTTCATTGCATTCCTTTACTTCGATAGTGCAAACGTTCGCATCCTGCGATCGTCCGTCAGGCACTGTTGTTATGTTCTACTGCAGAATTCGTGCCAACGATTGCAACGCCTGAGCGTTTTCGCCCTCCTTTTAAAAACAGTGACTTATGATTTGAGCTTAACAGAATATACCCTATGTGGTCGAATTACCCCACCATATGTCGTTGATCCGCGAAATATCGTGGCCCGGCCAAACAGGCGTATACTGTTTGCAGACGTTACCCGGCACGCAATAATCTTGGCTTGGAGGACGCATGGAACAGACGCGGGGCAATGCCTCCTTTGACCTCCTGCTAGGAAAGGTGTCATCGCGACTGCTTCGCACGAAATTCCGTTCCATCAACGCCGCTGTACTTCAATCGTTGGCGACGATCGGCGAACACTATCAACTCGACCGGGTTGATCTGCGCCAATTCAACGAAAACCTGTCTGCAATGTCGATTGTGAGCGCCTGGGCGAGCACCAATGAAGTCGGCATTCCTGGATTCAAGACCCAATGGGCCTCCTCAATGATGCAGAGAGGCGAGGTAATTAGTTTTTGCAACCTGGACGCCATGCCACCTGATTTGGCAGCAGGTCGCCTGATTCTGGAAAAAGACGGACTGACCGCAGTCTTGCTGGTACCTATCAGTGTTGAGGACTGGCCATTCGGAGCGTTCGTGTTAGCGAGCAAGCAAGAACGCGTGTGGTCAGAAGAAGTCGTCGAAGAAGCCCGGGCACTCGGAGAACTGTGCGCTATTTCGCATGTTCGAACGCAAATGCTCAATGCGCTTTGGTCCAGTGAAACACGCTTGCGCGACGTGCTTGAGAACCAGTCAGAGCTTATTGTCCGCTGGCTTCCAGACTTGACCCGTACCTGGGTTAATGACGCGTATTGCAAATTCTACGAATTGCCGCGCGAGGAAATCATTGGCACTTCGGACGAACCGTCGGTTGTATCTACTGACATGGAGCTCGTACGAAAAAGCATGGCGCAGATCACACCTGAGACGCCAACGAATTCCGAAGAACACAAAGTAAGGAAACCGTCCGGTCAGGTAGCGTGGCTGAGCTGGTCGGACAAAGGCATCTTTGACGACGATGGCAAGCTGATTGAATACCAATCAATTGGCAGGGATGAAACGATCAGGATAGAGACGGAGATTGCGCTACGTCAGAGTGAAATTCGCTATCGAAACCTGGTCGAGAACTCATCGGACTGGATCTGGGAAATGGACCTGGATCGCAAGATGATTTACTCAAACGCGGAAGTTGAATCCATTCTCGGCTACGCGCACGACGAACTGCTGGGACAGTCAGCACCGGACGAACTGATGCACCCGGATGATTTGGCGACGGTGGGGGATCTGCTTGACGCGCAAGCATCCAATCCTGTCGGTTGGGAGCAGGTGCAATGGCGCTTTCGACACCGGGACGGTAGCTATAGAACGCTGCAAAGCAACGCTAAACCAACGTTCGACGACAACGGAACCCTGACAGGCTTTCGCGGTATTGACCGTGATGTTACGAGCCAGGTGCAATCGCGGCAGGAGCTCGAAACGGCCTTGGTAGAAATCAAGAATCTTCGCGATCAGCTGCAACAGGAAAACCTGTTCCTGCGCGATGAGATTCGCGCGGCGCACGGCTTCGACAAAATCATCGGCAGCGGACCCAAGCTTAAACGTGCCTTGCATCTCGCTGAAAAAGTAGCGCCAACCTCGGTTTCCGTGCTGATACTCGGAGAGACAGGAACGGGCAAGGAACTTATCGCCCAGGCCATCCATGATCTGAGCGGTCGCAAAGACAGCGCGATGATCAGCGTCAACTGTGCCGCATTATCGAAAGACCTTATCGAGAGCGAACTGTTCGGACACGAGAAAGGTGCATTTACAGGTGCACACGAGCGTCGCAAGGGGCGTTTCGAACTGGCCGACGGGGGCACGCTGTTTCTCGACGAGATTGGCGAGCTAAGTGGAGACCTGCAGGCTAAGTTGTTACGTGTGTTGCAATCGGGCGAATTTGAGCGACTTGGTGGCACGAAAACCTTTCAATCTGACGTCAGGATAATCGCTGCAACCAACAAGGACCTGCGACGTGCTGTCGACGACGGCGGGTTCCGCGCCGATCTTTTCTACCGCATCGGCACGTTCCCGATTGAACTCCCGCCACTGCGCGAGCGGCCTGAAGACATTCCGGAGCTGGTGGAGTTTCTGGTGCGCAAGCATGCGAATCGCATGCATAAGGATATCCGCTCTATCTCCGCGAGAACCATCCAGCACATGGCGCGGCAACCCTGGCCTGGAAATATTCGGGAACTCGAAGGCGTTCTGCAACGGGCGTTGATCTCAACCTCAGGATCAGTCGTTGACTACGTTGAAGAGATTGTGAGTCTGCCCGGAGCCGCATCTGACGATTTCGATCGAAGCGCAGCGGTACAAACAACGACGGACCTGCACGAAGCGCAGCGATTGCATATTCTCTCCGTGCTGGAGAAAAGCCGCTGGGTAATTGATGGCAAGAATGGCGCGGCCGCAATGATGGGCATTGCCGCCAGCACGCTCAGATCGAAAATGAAACGGCTGGGGATTGAGCGGCCTGGATAAGTAATGGCGGAGAGAGAGGGATTCGAACCCTCGAAGGGGTATTAGCCCTTACTCCCTTAGCAGGGGAGCGCTTTCGACCACTCAGCCATCTCTCCGGCATCCCCGAAGGGCCGCACATAGTACTGACAGTTCTTGCATAAATAAAGGGATTTTCAGGGCTATTCCGGCTTATTTTCATCGCCCGCGCCGGCGGAATTTTCGCTCTGAATACGCTCGAAGATTTCTTCCCGGTGAACGGCTACGTCTTTAGGCGCATTGATCCCAATACGAACCTGATTTCCTTTGACTCCAAGGACGGTGATCGTGACATCGCTCCCGATCATGACCGTCTCGCCCGCTCGTCGCGTCAGAATCAGCATGACTTCCTACTCCTGCCTGGCGGGGCTCCTGCCCCGTTCTTTTGCGCTACTACTCCTTAAACCGTTGTTATCTTAGCTTATTTTCGGTCTGGATGCGCATATGGGCAAGATTTCTCGACCAGCCCGGATTTGAGATGATTTTGACTGCCTCGCTAAGCGAGTTGTTCCGCAACCCAACCCGAAACTGACTCGAGCGCCTGGTCCAGCGCGCCAGCATCGGTTCCACCGGCCTGGGCGAAGTCCGGACGACCGCCGCCCTTGCCACCCACTTGCTCGGCAACCGGTTTGATCAGGTCACCCGCACGAATTTTCGCCGTATTGTTTTTCGTTACACCGGCCGCGAGGTGCACTTTGTCGCCGTTCACAGATCCAAGAACCACTACTGCGTTCTGCAATTTGTCTTTGAACTTATCGACGGCATCGCGAAGCGTCTTTGCATCGGCACCATCCATACGCGTCGCTAACACCTTGATGCCGGCTACTTCCTGGACCGCACTTGCGTGGTCTGTTGCCTGGCCGGTCGCCAACGCCTGCTTGGTTGCTGCAAGTTCCTTCTCAAGGTCCTTGCTTCGCTTGATCAACTGCTCGACTTTCGCCGCGGCCTGATCCGGTTGGCTACGCAACAATCCTGCGAGCACATGCAACGTACGCTGGTTCGCATCGATCCAGTCGACGGCGCCTTTGCCCGTTACGGCCTCAATACGGCGCACGCCCGAGGCGACGCCGCCTTCAGATGTTATTTTGAACACGCCAATATCACCGGTACGTTCAACATGGGTACCGCCACAGAGTTCGACAGAGAACTTGCCGAGGCGCAACACCCGCACCTTGTCGCCGTACTTCTCGCCAAACAATGCCATGGCACCTGACTCAATGGCATCGTCATACGTCATATGCTCGGTGTCGGCAGCGATGTTTTTGCGAATCTCGGCATTCACAAGATCTTCGACCTGTTGAATCTGTTCTTCAGTTACACTTTCGTAGTGCGAGAAATCGAATCGCAGTTTCTCAGGTGCGACTAACGAACCTTTCTGCGTCACGTGAGTACCCAACACTTCACGCAACGCCGCATGCATCAGATGCGTCGCGGTGTGATTCAATCGAATCGCCTGTCGGCGGTCCGCATCAACCACGGCCTCCAGCGCATCGCCGATACTCAATGTTCCTTGTTCTACTGTGCCGAAATGTAGATTCGCCTTACCGCTGGTCTGCGTATCTTCAACACGGAACAGTTTGCCATCATCAACCAGGATTCCCTGGTCACCTATTTGCCCACCGCTCTCAGCATAGAATGGTGTCGACTTCAGAATTACAGCGCCTTCCTCACCCTGGGTCAGCATCTTGACCGGATCACCGTCCTTGTACAGAGAAATCACCTCGCTGCTACCTTCGGTGCCTTCGTAGCCGAGAAACTCAGTCTCCGCATCTGTCTTTATTGAGTCGCTGCCTGCGGCGCCGAACTTGCTCGCGGCACGCGCACGGTTGCGTTGTTGCTCCATGGCCTGCTCGAATCCATCCGAATCGACAGTCAGGCCGCGCTCGCGGGCGATGTCGGCCGTAAGGTCCAGCGGAAACCCATAGGTGTCGTAGAGCTTGAAAGCGACGTCACCCGGCAATTGCCTGTCGTCAAGATCCGCTATCGCCGCTTCAAGAATCTCCATCCCCTGGTCGAGCGTTTCGGCAAAGCGTGCTTCTTCTTTCGCCAATACTTTTTCGACATGCGCCTGTGCATTGACAAGTTCGGGATAGGCCAGGCCCATTTCTACAGCAAGGGGTGCAACGAGTTTGTGAAAAAATGCGTCCGTCGCGCCAAGCTTTTTGCCGTGGCGGATCGCACGGCGAATGATGCGACGCAGAACATAGCCTCTGCCTTCATTGCCTGGCAGGACACCGTCAACAATCAGGAATGAGCATGCCCGGATATGGTCAGCAATAACATTGAGTGAATTTGAACCATTGTTGTCGACGCCAAGAATCTTTGCGATCGCGTCTATGAGATTGGCGAACAGGTCAATGTCGTAATTGGTATGCACACCCTGCATGACCGCAGCAATTCGTTCGAGGCCCATGCCCGTGTCGACCGAAGGTTTCGGCAGCGGCGACATTTCGCCATCAGTCGAACGGTCAAATTGCATGAAGACCAGGTTCCAGATCTCAACATAACGATCGCCGTCCTCGTCTGCCGAACCCGGCGGTCCGCCAGCAACCGCTTCGCCGTGGTCAAAGAATATTTCGCTGCACGGTCCGCACGGACCCGTGTCGCCCATTGCCCAAAAATTGTCTTTCGCACCAAGTCGCGAAAAACGATTTGGATCGATCTTCATTTCATTGAGCCAGATATCGGCGGCTTCATCGTCGTCTTCGAACACCGTCACCCACAACCGCTCCTCGGGTAATCCGAGCGACTTTGTCAGGAAGTCCCAGCCGTACTGGATTGCTTCGCGTTTGAAGTAGTCACCGAAGCTGAAGTTGCCAAGCATTTCAAAGAACGTGTGATGACGTGCCGTGTAGCCCACATTCTCGAGATCATTATGCTTCCCGCCGGCACGAACGCAGCGCTGCGATGACGCTGCGCGATTGTAGCCGCGCTTTTCGTCGCCAAGAAACACGTCCTTGAATTGCACCATGCCAGCATTCGTAAACAGCAGTGTCGGGTCATTGCCCGGCACCAGGGGTGAACTCGCGACGACCTCATGGCCATGGTCACGGAAATACTCGAGGAACGCCTCGCGCAGCTCATTGCTGGTCATTGTTTTCATTGCAGTTGTATCGGGGATTCGCGGTGGATTTCAACCGCGCTAGTGTACGGGGTTTGGCCGCGGGTATTAAGCGTTAATCGCCAAGTGCAGCCTGAATATGCTCTTGTTCAAAGCCACGGTATTGCAGAAAGCGCATCTGTTTGGCCTTCGATTTGAAGTCCGCGGGCTGGCCAGAGCCAAACTTCTTGAGTCGCTGCGCCTTTGCCTGCTCGAACCAGTCTGCGCCGGATTCCTCTATCGCGAACTCAATGACGCCGTCCGGAATTCCTTTCTGGCCGAGGTCCACGCGGATACGCACCGGACCCTTGCCCTGGCCAATCCGCGACTGAACGAATGCCTCCGCGAATCGAGTGTCATTTTGCAGGCCGTCTTGAGTCAGACGCTCAATCTCTGACTCTACGAGACCGTGCATGTAGCCTTTGTCCGCGAGCTTGCGGATCAGTTCGCGTTGTCCGTATTCACGCCGCGCCAGGAAGTCCATGGCTTTCTTGCGAATCTCCTTCGGGCAGGAGAAGCGATCGTCTTCATCGGAGAGCAGATCGGTGATTTCTTCGTGAACGCGTTTCATAGTTTAGTCAGATCGGTTTGAACTACTGACGACCGGATGATTGTTCACGCCGGAGCGTCCTGAGAGACCAACACAGCAAATAAAGCGCAGCGAAGCGAGCCATTGCAGTGTTGGCCTCTCAGGACGCTCCGGCCGTCAATTGCCTGACGCCTCTAGGCTTTTGCGACTGCCTCTGCGTCGTCGGCTTCACCCTCAACAGCTTCAATCGTGTCCGGCAACAATTTCGCGCGAATTCGGCCTTCTATCTCCTCAGCCATCGCAGGATGCTGCTTCAGGAATTCGCGAACGTTTTCTTTGCCCTGGCCGATACGGTCGTCGCCATAGCTGTACCAGGAGCCGGCCTTGTCGACGATACCGTGCAACACGCCAAGGTCGATAATCTCGCCGTGACGCGAAATACCCTGACCGTAAAGAATCTCGAACTCTGCCTGTTTGAACGGCGGCGACACCTTGTTCTTGACGACCTTGACCCGCGTCTGGTTACCAATCACCTCATCGCCCTTCTTGATCGCGCCGATACGGCGAATGTCGAGCCGGACAGATGAGTAGAATTTCAGCGCATTACCACCGGTCGTGGTTTCCGGACTGCCAAACATGACGCCAATCTTCATTCGGATCTGGTTAATAAAGATGACCATTGCATTGGAACGTTTGATGTTACCGGTAAGCTTCCTGAGTGCCTGCGACATCAACCGTGCCTGCAAACCCATGTGTGAGTCACCCATCTCACCCTCGATTTCGGCTTTTGGCGTCAGCGCCGCAACCGAATCGACAACGATGATGTCGACCGCACCTGAGCGCACCAGCATGTCTGTGATCTCCAGAGCCTGCTCTCCGGTATCCGGCTGAGAGACAAGCAGCTCATCGACATTAACGCCAAGTTTTTCCGCGTAACTCGGATCGAGCGCGTGCTCTGCATCGACAAACGCAGCCGTACCACCCACCTTTTGGGCCTCCGCAATGACCTGGAGTGTCAGCGTGGTCTTACCTGAGGATTCCGGACCGTAGATCTCTACAACACGCCCTTTCGGCAATCCGCCTATGCCCAGAGCGACGTCCAGTCCGATCGATCCTGTCGATACAGCCTCGATATCGCGTATCGAAATGCCATCGCCAAGGCGCATGACAGAGCCTTTGCCGAACTGTTTTTCTATCTGGCCCAGGGCCTGCGCGAGTGCTTTTTTGCGATTGTCATCCATTATTTTGCCGCCGATTGAGTTAATTTGAAGATACTGTGGATATGCACAGTATTATTCCATGAAAGCCCCGTCAATGGGAGCCCTCAGCGTC
This sequence comes from Gammaproteobacteria bacterium, assembly GCA_022600955.1. Lineage (GTDB taxonomy): Bacteria > Pseudomonadota > Gammaproteobacteria > Steroidobacterales > Woeseiaceae > UBA1847. The sequence goes on along the minus strand of JAHZJK010000023.1, from coordinate 131,343 downwards.
CTGAATTTTGAGGCAAAGTGCCAAGAAACTCGAAGAAAGCGCTCAAAGCGTTTGTTTCAGCGGTACATAGCCGGTATTGCCCGGCCCGGTTGAGGACGCGATCAGGTCGAAGCTCGACCACTCTGTCGTCGCCCTGCGCGCTAATCGCTCCGGCGCGAAAGTGCGCGCGTTACGGACGACCGTGATATGCGGGCGGAAGCGGTTCTCGTCGCTGCGAATACCAACCGCAGACAGGGCCGCCTGCAACTGATCGACCAGTCGTTGCAGTTCTGGTGGCACGGTCGGGGCCGTTATCACGGCGACTTTGGCACGTGGCCAGAACTCAATGCGGTCGAAACTCAGGCGAAACGGTTCAACTTCAACCTCGCTGGCCTTCTCGTGCAAAATGGGTATGCGGTTCTCTGGAAACGGACCGACGTAGGCCAGTGTGATGTGCCAGTCACGACGGTCGACGTGGCGGCCCTCAACAGATTTTGCGACTGAGTTTATCGGGTCGCGCAGGGTTTCCCGCTGTCGCCCATCGGGCCAGAGTCCAAAAAAGAGTCGTTGTGTATTCATACTTCGATACGCTCGCGAACGCCCTGCAATGCATGGGCAACCGTTGATTCACGAATCAACTCGCGGTCACCGACAAAATGCTCTATCGCGGAGTCGACCAGCGCATTCGCACCATCACGGACCGCCCACGCGAACCAGACGGTGCCTACGGGTTTCTCTTGGGTGCCACCGCTTGGCCCGGCCACACCGCTTACGGCAACGGCTATATCGGCGCCACTCAGATGCAGCGAACCCTTTGCCATCTCCTCTACGACCGGCCTGCTGACAGAGCCGTGTTCCTCGATGGTCTGGTTCTGTACACCAAGAAGCAGTTCCTTGGCGCCATTCGCATAGCTCACGACACCATAGCCAAACACGGCTGAACTGCCGTCGATGTCGGTAATGGCTTTCGCAATCCAGCCACCGGTGCATGATTCCGCCGTAGCGACTGCCTTGCTCGCAGCTGCAAGCTCCGCAACCATTGCTGCAGCCAGCTTTTGGATAGATTTGTGATCAGCCATTCAACACTGCTTCATAGAGGGCGACGTGCCTGACGGCCATCGTAGCGATTGAAAAGTCCTTTTGCATCCGTTCTCGCCCTGCCTGACCCATCCGCCGCCGCGTTTCATCCTCGTTCATCATGGTCGCGATCGCATTTGAGAGTGCGTCAACATCCTCGGCAGGCACGAGCACGCCGGTTTCACCGTCAGCCACCGCCTCCCTGAGTCCGCCAGCCTCGAATGCGAGCACAGGAACACCGGCCGCCGCCGCCTTGAGCGCGACAACGCCCATGCCTTCCGCCAGTGCCGGATGTACGAACAAGTCAAAACAGCCGATGAGCGAGTCAAAATCGTCACGAAAGCCGGCAAATTGAACCACCCCGCCAAGTCCCAGCGACGCCGCCTGGGCGCGCAACTGATTGTTGAGAAAACCCTCACCGAAAATCACGATACGCAACGCGGGGTGGTTGCGCGCGAGGTCCGCCGCTGCCTGCAACAAGAAACGATGCCCCTTGCGTGGAATCAGCTGCCCGGCAGCAGCGATAGTGAAACTGCCTTCGGCAATTCCAAACTCTGCACGAAACGCACTGCAGTCCGGTGCGGCTGCAAACGCCTCGACGTCAACCGTGTCACGAATCACCTCAATACGATCATCCTCTACGCCGTGTTCTCCCAGAACGGCGGCGATTGCTTCAGATATTGCGATTATCTTGCGAAACGGTTTGTAGCGAACGGCCGCCAGCAGCCGCATTTCGGTATTGTCGACGCGACGCGAAACCACTGCCGGGATCTCCGCCAGCGTCGCCGCAAGGCCACCTAGCATGTCCGCACCGCGACGGCTATGGCAATGTACGATATCCGGTCGCTGCTCTTTCAAGAACTGGCTGAGTCGGTACGCGAACGGCAGGTCCAGGTCGCCAGCGCAGAACAGGTTCTGTACGCGGATACCGGCTTGTCGCGCAATACCGTCGATCCCGGAATCGGGCGGACACACGAGCGTATTGTCATGGCCGCGCTCGCGTAACGCGTTGATCAGGTAGACAACCTGTTGTGGACCGCCTAAAAAATGGCGTCCGGTTTCGACATGCAGTATTTTCACGGTCTAATCATCGCGCGCGGAGCGCGCGCCTACAACAAGAATATGAAAACCGAAGTCACTTCCGTGCACACCCCGATGATGCGCCAGTACCTGGGCATCAAGGCCGACTATCCGGACATGCTGGTGTTTTACCGCATGGGCGACTTCTATGAGCTGTTCTATGACGACGCGAAACGCGCTGCGTCGCTGCTCGACATCACGCTGACGGCGCGCGGCAAGTCGGGCGGCAATGCGATCCCGATGTGCGGCGTTCCTTATCATGCCGTGGAAGGCTATCTCGCCAAACTGGTACGCAAGGGCGAATCCATCGCGATTTGCGAGCAGGTGGGCGACCCAGCCACAAGCAAGGGCCCGGTAGAGCGCAAGGTAACCCGCATTGTCACGCCGGGCACACTGACCGATGAGGCCCTTCTGGCGACACACCGTGACAACCTGGTTGCGGCGGTCTTTGCGGCACCCGATGCGACCGGTATTGCCTGGCTCGATCTGTCTGCGGGTCGTTTCCGCTTGACGGAAGTGCCCGATGACGAGGCATTGTTCGCCGAGATTGAGCGCTTGCGGCCAGCCGAGCTGATCGTCGACGAAGAGCAGCGCTTTGCAGCGGCATTCGGTGATGGAATTCGCGTCACACGCCGGCCCCCGTGGCATTTTGAAATCGACAGCGCCACTCGCTTGTTATGCAACCAGTTCGGCACCCGCGACCTGAGCGGCTTCGGCTGCGAAGCATTCTCGCAAGGCATCGCTGCTGCCGGCGCGCTGTTGCAGTACGTCAATGACACGCAGAAGGCTGCGCTGCCGCACCTGCAGTCAATCAAGCTGGAACTGCGTGACGACGCGGTCATCATGGACGGCCCGACTCGTCGCAACCTCGAACTCGAGGAATCGCTCAGCGGCCTGCATCAACACACGCTTGCGGGTGTCATGGATCGATGCCAGACCGCCATGGGGAGCCGCCTCCTGAGGCGCTGGTTGCAGCGACCGCTGCGCGATACCAGCACGTTGCAGGCGCGTTATCAGAGTCTTGACGCAATCATCAACGACGGCGTCACTGAATCATTGCAGGAAACACTCAACGGTATCGGCGATATCGAACGCATCCTGGCACGCGTTGCATTGCGCTCCGCACGACCCCGGGACTTGCGACAACTGGGTGAAGCCTTGTCGCGCTTGCCCGGACTGCAGCGTCAGCTGGCGACTATCGAATCACCATTACTGATTGAACTGGCCGAACAAATCGGCGAGCACAAGAGCCAGAGGCACTTGTTAGAGAGTGCCATTATCAACACACCGCCGATGCTGATTCGCGATGGTGGCGTCATCGCCGCAGGCTATGACGACGAACTCGACGATCTGCGCGCTATTGCTGAAAACGCCGACCAGTATCTCGTCGACCTGGAAAGCCGCGAGCGTGAACGTACGGGAATCGCCACGTTAAAACTCGGTTACAACCGTGTGCACGGCTACTACATCGAGATCAGCCGTTTGCAGGCTGACAAGGCACCTGTCGAATACGTCAGGCGGCAAACGCTTAAGGCGGCCGAGCGTTACATTACGCCCGAGCTCAAGGAATTCGAGGACAAAGTGCTCGGCGCGCGTGAGCGTGCATTGGCTCGCGAGAAGCATCTGTACGATGCTCTGATCGACAAGCTCCACATTGTTCTCGGCGAGTTGCAGCTAAGTGCCGCCGCATTGTCAGAACTGGATGTCCTGGTCTGTTTCGCCGAACGCGCGCAGAAGCTGAACCTGGCAAAGCCGGAGCTCAGTCGCGAAGCTTGCGTGAAGATTGAAGGTGGGCGACACCTCGTGGTGGAACAGGTTATCGACACGCCATTTATCGCCAATGATGTCGATCTGGGCACCGACAAGCGCTTGCTGGTCATCACGGGACCCAACATGGGTGGTAAGTCGACCTACATGCGGCAAACGGCGCTTATCGTGATACTTGCCCATGTTGGCAGCTATGTACCAGCGGAACGACTCAGGCTTGGACCCGTCGATCGAATCTTCACTCGCATTGGCGCATCCGATGATCTCGCGGGCGGCCGTTCGACGTTCATGGTCGAGATGACCGAGACAGCCACCATTCTGAACAATGCGACCGACGAGAGCCTCGTGCTAATGGATGAAATCGGCCGCGGCACAAGTACTTTTGACGGCCTCTCGCTTGCGTGGGCTGCGGCCCATCACATGGGTGAAAAAGCACGTGCGTTCACCTTGTTCGCGACTCACTATTTCGAGTTGACAGCACTCGCGCAAGAACTACCCGCGTGCGAAAACGTGCATCTCGATGCGACTGAGCATGATGGCCAGCTAGTGTTTTTGCACTCCGTCCGGGCGGGCCCCGCAAACCAGAGCTACGGACTCCAGGTGGCCTCGCTCGCAGGCGTGCCCAATGAGGTGATTCGACGCGCAAATTCCTACCTCCGGACGCTGGAGTCTCAACAGGCAGCGCACCAGGGAAGTCCGCAGGCGCAACTGGACCTGAGTGTGGAGGTCGTCGAGGATGATGCTGTACGCACTGCGGTCGGGGATCTGGACCCTGATGCCATGACGCCACGCGAAGCGCTCGACGCGTTGTACGGCCTCAAAAAACTTTAGGAGACGGCGATGCCGCAAGCAAGAACACTGGGTCTGTTGGTCACGGCGCTGGCCCTGATCGCCTGCGCAAATGAGCGCAGCCCCGATATGGACGAGCTCGTGCGGGAATACCTGTTCCTGGAACTTTCCATGGGCAACATCGATGGCGGCCATGTCGATGCCTATTTCGGCCCAGGCGATATCAAGACACAGGCAGACCAGGCTGGATTGAGCCTCGACGAGATTCGTGCGCGAGCAGCTGCACTGGACAAGAGCCTTGCTGGCATCGCTGCGGAGCAACCACTGGAGAAGAACCGTATTCAGGGCTTGCGCGCACGCTTGCGCTCTCTCGACGCACGCATCTCGATCAATCAGGAAGACACGGTATCGTTTGATGAAGAATCAAACCTGCTGTTTGGGACCACCGCTCCCACTTTTGATGCTACCCACTTCGATGCAATCCTCAACGAGATCGATGCACTTCTGCCCGGAGAGGGTCCGCTGAGCGCTCGTGTCGATGCTTTCGAAAACCAGTTCGCCATACCAATCGACCGCCTGGCCGACGTATTTGATGCAGCAATCGAAGAGTGTCGGCGCCGTACGGTCCAACACATTGAGCTGCCAGAAGGAGAGTCGTGTTCTGTAGAGTACGTTAACGATAAACCCTGGAGTGGTTACAACTGGTACCAGGGAAACTCGATTAGCCTGATCCAGGTCAATACAGACCTGCCCATATTCATCAGTCGTGCGATCGACCTAGGTTGCCACGAAGGCTATCCCGGGCATCACACCTACAATGCGCTTCTTGAAAAGAATTTGGTCGATGGTGAAGGCTGGCTGGAATACACCTTGTACCCGCTGTTCAGTCCGCAATCGGTATTGGCTGAGGGCAGCGGCAACTACGGTGTGCAACTCGCGTTCCCGGGTGAAGAAAGGGCGCAATACGAGAAGGACGTGCTCTTTCCGCTCGCCGGTCTCGATCCTGAAAAAGCGGCACTCTACTACGAGCTGCAAAGCCTTAAGAAACAACTGAATTACGCGGGCAACGAAGCGGCACGTGGCTACCTCAATGGCGACATGACTCGGGAACAGGCCGTCGACTGGCTGACCCGGTACGCGCTGAGTTCGAAGGCGCGTGCTGAGCAGCGCACACGTTTTTTCGACACCTACCGGAGCTACGTCATCAACTACAACCACGGCATGGACCTGGTTGCAGACTACGTCGAACGTGGAAATGCCAGCGATGCCGAACGCTGGAAAAAATTCGAAGCCATGCTTTCGTCGCCATTGCTGCCCGAGGACCTGCAGTAGCGTGGCTAACAGCCCGGCTTGCCGTTAGCGCAGGAACGTACCGCGCTTGATGAACGCGGCCGCCTGATCTGCAACGTCAGAAGAGACCAGCATGCCTTTGTGGCTAACGGACATGACCATGTGGTCTGCCGCACCGTCGAGCCTGGTCTCTGACAGCCCTACCGTACCGTCATTGTCTTCGTCAAAGTTGGCTACCAGGCGGCCGAAGCCCAGCGGTACATTGCCAGCGATCACGCCGACATCTCGATCTGCAGCGACTTGCTGCGCCCAGTCGTTGGCCGTCTGATTGATCAGCGCATCGGGGACCGATCGGCCGATAATCTCTTCGGCCCAGACGTACTCATTCAGGAAACTTGCCGCCCTCGATCCCGACAGAGGCGAACCGAGGCAAACGACGCGCCCGGGTAAGAAACCGGGATAGTTTGAAAGCATACGCAGCGCCAGTACACCGCCCAGGCTGTGCCCGACGATGTTCGCCGAATCATTGTGTCGTTCGCGAATGAAATCAGCCAATGCGCTCGCATTCTCGTCGAGCATTCCGCGGACCGAGGGATAACTGAACAGGGAAACGCGCATTCCGTATTCGCGTTCCAGGCGGCGCTTGATCAGATACATTCCAGCGCCATGGGAAAGGTAGCCATGCACGCAAACGACGTTTTCCGACGGTTTATTCAGTGCGCGGGGCCCGCAGCCGTATACCAGTTTCTTTAAGTTGTTCTGCCGACACTTCGCCCGGCGCATTGGTCAACGGGCAGCTCGCCGTTTGTGTCTTCGGAAATGCGATCACATCGCGAATACTTTCGGCACCGGCCATCAACATGATAATTCTGTCGAGGCCGAAAGCAATTCCACCGTGCGGCGGGCAACCGTACTGCAATGCCGTTAACAGGAAGCCAAATTTTTCTTCGGCCTCCTCTTCACTGATGCCCAGCAACTCGAAAACCGCAGCCTGGATGTCCTGATCATGGATACGAATCGAACCGCCGCCAATCTCTGAGCCGTTGAGCACCATATCGTAGGCGCGCGACAACGCATTGGTGGCGTCTGCTCTGAGCGCATCGGCGTCGTTAATCGAAGGGGCGGTAAACGGATGGTGCAATGCGGTGTAGCGTTTCGCTGCCGGATCCCATTCGAACATCGGGAAATCGACGACCCAGAGTGGCGCCCAGCAATCGCTCACCAGACCGCGGTCCTCGCCAACCTTCACGCGCAGCGCGCCCAATGCGTCATTGACGACTCGTGCCTTGTCCGCGCCAAAGAAAATCAGATCACCTGTTTTTGCGCCCGTACGCTCGATGATGCCGTTGACGGCTTCGTCAGGCAGGAACTTCAGAATCGGTGATTGCAATCCGTCACGGCCAGCCGCGACATCATTGACCTTGATATAAGCGAGACCCCTGGCGCCGTAGCGGCCAACGTAGGCTGTGTAGTCGTCGATAATCTTGCGGCTCATCTCAGCACCGCCCGGAACACACAGCGCGGCGACCCGTCCTTCCGGATCTGCGGCAGGGCCGGCGAACACCTTGAACTCAACTGAACTCATCAGATCAGCAACCTCGACAAGTTCGAGATCGATTCTGAGATCCGGCTTATCGGAGCCAAAACGGTGCATTGCATCGGCATAGGTCATACGCGGGAACGGCGTCGGCAGATCAATCGCCATCGTTTCTTTGAAGAGATGACTGACCATGCCCTCCATCGTGCCCATGACGTCTTCTTCATCGATGAAGCTCATCTCGATATCGAGCTGAGTAAACTCCGGCTGGCGATCCGCACGCAGGTCTTCATCGCGAAAACAGCGCACGATCTGGTAGTAGCGATCCAGCCCTGACATCATCAGGAGCTGCTTGAAGATCTGTGGCGATTGCGGCAGTGCGAAAAACTTGCCAGGGTGTGTGCGACTGGGAACGATGTAGTCACGAGCACCTTCTGGTGTCGCACGCGTCAGCATCGGAGTTTCTACGTCGACGAAGCCGTTGCCGTCGAGGAAGTTGCGCATCGCAACCGTCACCTTGTGACGCAGCATCAGGTTGCCAAGCATGTTTTCCCGTCGCAGATCGAGATAGCGATACCTGAGGCGGATATCTTCGTTCGCCTGCTCGTCGTGATGAAACGGCGGCGTCTCGGACTTGTTCAGAATCTCCAGATCATGCGCCAGCACTTCGACCTGTCCGGTCCGCATGTTCGGGTTCATGGTGCCTTCCGGGCGCGGCCGAACAAGGCCTTTCACCTTGAGCACAAATTCGGAACGAATTCGCTCAGCCTGCGCAAAAATTTCGGCACGATCAGGGTCGAAAACGACCTGCAGAATGCCTTCCCGATCGCGAAGATCGATAAAAATGACGCCGCCATGATCTCGGCGCCGGTGAACCCAGCCGCAGACCTCAATCTCGGTACCGTTCAGAGATTCGTTGATCTCTCCGCAATAATGGCTACGCATCGTCATTTTGAAAGGAAAACCCGTGAAAAAAGAGGCGGAATGGTACGGGTTGAAGGGGTGCTTAGCAAGCAGGCGAACGCTTATTCGTCGGGCATCTTCAAGGGCAGCTCGCCTGTCTGAGCGGCTTTCCATGTTGGCACCACAACACCGAGCGAGATAATCATCTTCAGTGCCTCATCCACTTCCATATCAAGTTCGGTGATATCCCTGGTCGGCACCACGAGGATCAGTCCCGATGTCGGGTTTGGCGTCGTTGGCACGAAGCAGCAAACAACATCTTCGCCAGTGCGGCCCTGTACCTCGCCCAGCTCAGAGGAAGTCTGGAACGCGAGACTGTACAGGCCTCTGCGCGGATACTCGATGAGAAGCACTTTTTTGAACGACTGACTCGAGTCAGAAAAAACGATCTCGGCGAAATTCTTGGCCGCAGAGTAAATCGCGCGCACAACCGGTATGCGATCCATCAGCGATTCCCAGCCACCAACAAACGCCCGGCCGACAAAGTTGGCTGCCAGCACACCTGTGAGCAGCAAGACCAGCAGAGCGAGGATGACGCCGAGCCCGGGAATATGGATCGGGTTTTCGGTGCCGAAGAGTTGTTGCAGCAGAATTCCCGGCTGGAACTTTTGCGGCAGCCAGCCCAGCGTCCGGTCCATGAATCCAACCGCGATCTTGAGCAAGACGAATGTCACTGCAAGCGGCGCCCAGACGAGGATGCCGGTCACCAGATATCGGCGTATGCGCTTCAAGTCGAGGCCGCTTTGCTGTCGGGCGTCTTCTTGCTGTCAGTCTTTTTCGTGTCCGTCTTGCCGGCGTCACTCTTCTTTTCTGAACCGCCCGCGATATTGCGCTTGTCGCCCGTCTTGAAGTCAGTCTCGTACCAGCCCTGGCCTTTCAGGCGAAATTTTGGCGCCGACATCAGTTTGCGCAGGGACGGCTCGCCGCACTCAGGGCAATCCACCAGTTTCGGCTCGCTCATTTTCTGCAACGCATCGAACGTATGTTCGCAGCTCTTGCAGGCGTAATCGTAAATCGGCATTTCTCTGGCTACTCTTAATCTGATCTTTGCTGGTACGGCGCGCGAGTATATCTCAATTGCAGGTCGTCCTGAGCGTCGGCGCCATTTCTCCACGACTTACAGTCGAAAAGGCGCCGACCCCTCGAATCAAGCGGCATTCCTGAATTCAAGTCGCTCATCCGTGACACCCACTTCAATGACATCACCGGGTTTGAATTTGCCCTGCAGGATCTCCTGAGCTAACGGGTTTTCGACCTGCTGTTGAATCGCGCGCTTCAGCGGCCTGGCCCCGTAAACCGGGTCGAAACCGGCATCGGCAAGCTTGTCACGAGCGGCATTCGACAGATTGATCTGAATGTCGCGCTCTGCAAGTCGTTCATGCAAATAGCCAAGCTGGATATCAACAATCTTGCGAATGTGGTCACGGCCAAGCGGATGGAATACCACCACGTCGTCAACACGGTTGATGAACTCTGGCCTGAAGTGTGTACCGACAACATCCATCAACGCGCTCTTCATGGCATCGTATTGCTCCTCGCCCGCCATCTCCTGAATCAGGTTGGAGCCCAGGTTCGAGGTCATGACAATCACCGTATTGCGGAAATCGACTGTTCTGCCCTGCCCATCGGTCAGGCGCCCGTCATCCAGGACCTGCAACAGAACGTTGAAGACATCAGGATGTGCTTTCTCAACTTCATCGAGCAGGATGACTGAATACGGACGACGCCTGACGGCTTCAGTCAGGTATCCACCTTCTTCATAGCCAACATAGCCCGGCGGCGCGCCGATCAGGCGAGCCACAGAATGCTTTTCCATGAACTCGGACATGTCCAGCCGCACCATGGCATCGTCCGTATCGAACAGGAAGTTAGCCAGGGCCTTCGTCAACTCTGTTTTACCAACACCCGTCGGCCCGAGAAACAGGAAGGAACCAATCGGTCGTTTCGGATCAGACAGTCCCGCGCGCGAGCGGCGAATGGCATTGGACACTACGGTCACGCCTTCCTCCTGTCCGACCACGCGCTGCTGCACAACCGATTCCATCTGCAGCAGTTTTTCTTTCTCGCCTTCGAGCATCTTGCTGACCGGGATACCCGTCCATTTCGAGACAATCTCCGCGACCTCTTCTTCGGTCACGTTGTTTCGCAGCAGGGTGTTTTCCTTTTGGTCGACCTGCATCGCATCATCGAGTTGCTTCTCCAGTTCCGGAATACGCCCATACTGCAGCTCCGACATGCGCGCCAGGTCATTGGCACGATGAGCTGTCTCGAGTTCGAGCTTCGCACGTTCCAGCTCTTCCTTGATGTGGGTCGCGCCCTGCATGGCAGCCTTCTCGGCTTTCCAGACCTCTTCGAGATCCGCGAACTCGCGTTCAAGATCGCCAAGTTGCGTTTGCAGGTCCTGCAAGCGTTTGACCGACGCATCGTCGGACTCTTTCTTGAGTGCCTCGCGCTCGATTTTGAGCTGAATAATACGGCGCTCGAGACGATCCATTTCTTCAGGCTTGGAGTCGATTTCAATACGAATGCGCGATGCCGACTCGTCGATCAGGTCGATCGCCTTGTCCGGCAGCTGCCGATCACTGATGTAGCGATGTGAAAGAGTCGCCGCAGCGACGATCGCCGGATCGGTGATCTCAACGCCATGATGAACTTCATAGCGTTCTTTAAGGCCGCGCAGGATTGCGATCGTATCTTCGACGGTCGGCTCTTCGACGAGTACTTTCTGGAAGCGTCGCTCAAGGGCCGCGTCTTTCTCAAGGTGCGACCGATATTCGTCGAGAGTAGTGGCCCCGACACAATGCAGTTCGCCACGCGCCAGAGCCGGTTTCAGCATGTTGCCAGCGTCCATCGAGCCCTCAGCCTTGCCGGCGCCAACCATGGTGTGCAACTCGTCGATGAACAGGATGATCTGCCCTTCCTGCTTGGCGAGATCATTCAATACAGCTTTCAGGCGCTCTTCGAACTCGCCACGAAATTTTGCGCCCGCGATCAGCGAACCCATGTCGAGCGACAAAATACGCTTGCCGCGCAAACCCTCAGGCACCTCGTTGTTCACAATGCGCTGCGCCAGCCCTTCGAGTATCGCGGTCTTGCCCACGCCGGGCTCACCGATGAGCACGGGGTTGTTCTTGGTACGGCGCTGCAGAATCTGAATAGTGCGGCGAATTTCATCGTCGCGACCGATTATCGGGTCGAGCTTGCCTTGCTCGGCGCGCTCCGTCAGATCAATGGTGTACTTATCCAGCGCCTGCCGTGTGTCCTCGGCGTTCGGATCGTCGACTTGCTGACCACCGCGCAAATCATCGATGGCCTTTTCGACTGCACCGCGAACCGCTCCGGATTGCTCTAGGAGGTTCTTCAACGGCGACTTGTCGTCCAGTACGGCCAACACCAGCAGCTCGCTGGAAATGTACTGGTCGCCACGGTCTTGTGCGAGCTTGTCGGTCAGGTTGAAGAGCTTCTGCAGATCCGAGCCGATGTGCACGTCACCACCCGCACCTTCGACTTTTGGCAAGCGGTCGGTAGCGACGCCCAGTTGCGAGCGCAACAGGTTGACGTTTACGCCTGCTTTTGTGAGCAGCCCACGGACGCTGCCGCCCTGCTGATCCAGCAGGGCAACCATGATATGAACAGGCTCGATGAACTGATGTTCCTGGCCCACTGCCAGCGACTGCGCGTCAGCGAGTGCCAGCTGAAATTTGCTTGTCAGTTTATCCATTCGCATTGGAATACCCCGCGCCTAAAACGGCGAAATCTCGAATTGCCCTTTAAATTGAGGCATCGGCGGCTATTTCAAGGCGATAAAACTGATCATCCGGCCGCAGTCCGCATCGCGGCGATACGAAAAGAAACGCTCGCTGTCCGAGTAGGTACAAAGGCCGCCACCGAATACCTTCGTAATACCTGCTCGAGCCAGCCGCTGCCGTGCCAGCCCGTACAGGTCCGCCTGGTATCGTCTGCGTTCATTGGCCTGAAAACAGGACTCCGCAGCCGCATCAACTCCGACGAATGCCTCACGTACCTCGCCACCCACCTCGAAACAGGCCTGCGAAATCGCCGGGCCGAGCCAGGCCATGACCTCTGTATCGGCCGCCGCCATTTTTTCAACAGTGTTCTCGATCACGCCCGCGGCCAGCCCGCGCCAGCCCGCGTGTGCCGCGGCGATACAACTGCCGTCTACAGCACACAACAACACAGGCAGGCAGTCCGCCGTACGAATCACGCAGGACATGTCACGTGAACGACTGACTGACGCGTCTGCACTTGGCGGAGCGTCATGGTTGCTGGCCGCAACTACCTCGGCACCATGCACCTGGTTCAGCCAGCATGGCGTCGCAGCCAGCGCGAGCTCCGCCAAGTCGCCTGTCCGCGTCGTCGTCCCGGCAACCACGCCCGCCGGCGCCGGCCAGTCTGCTGTTATCCAGTTACCTGGCATCGCGGTCTTCGCGCATGACGATGAGCAGATCCGCAAAGTCCTGCGGAGGCGCGACGCAGAAATCCATCACCGCCCCGGATACAGGGTGAATAAATGCCAGCCGCGTCGCATGCAGTGCCTGCCGCTTGAAGCGCCTCAGCGCGACAATCAGGTGCTCCGTCGCTGCCTTTGGCAATGCCAGTCGACCGCCATAAGTCTGGTCTCCGACCAGCGCATGGCGGCGGTGGGCGAAGTGCACTCGAATCTGGTGCGTGCGGCCAGTCTCGAGTTTCACGTCAACATAAGTGAACGCGCGGAAACGCTCTTTGACTGTGTAGTGGGTCACGGCGTGCTTGCCACTTTGCTGCACGCTCATGCGTTTTCGATCGACCGGGTGCCGCGCAATGGGCTCGTTGATCGTACCGCCCCCTGTGAGGACACCCGTGCAAACGGCGAGGTAGTGCCTGGAAATATCTCGCTCGGCAAGCAGACGCACCAGCGCCGTGTGTGCCGTCAGGGTTTTGGCGACCAGCAGCAGGCCACTGGTATCCTTGTCCAGTCGATGAATAATTCCGGCCCGCGGAATCTCTTCAAGTGCCGGCACGTGGTGCAGCAGACCATTCATCAGGGTGCCCGCAGCATTACCTGCGCCCGGGTGTACAACAAGACCGGCAGGTTTGTTCACGACCAGCAGGTCGTCGTCCTCGTGCACGATTTCGAGAGACATTGGCTCAGCCTCGGCTTGCACTTCAACTTCAGCCTGCGGCTCGAAGATCACGATTTCCCCACCGGAAACCGCATCGCGTGGACGTTTCGGACCACCCTCAACCACGATTGAACCGGCGATTAGCCAGTCCTTGAGTCGGCTTCTCGAATAATCAGGAAACATCCGCGCCAGCGCTTGGTCCAATCTCAGGCCAGCGAGCTCCTCGGGAACTGCTAAAGTTTGTTTTTCGATGCTCATAGATATCGCGGAGTTTACGGTATACTCGCCGACCTTGATCGATCTGGCCGCCAAATGGCCATGCTAAAAGACGAAAATATGCACTCCAGCCTGACAATGACAATTTTTACCAATCGCTACCTGCGTCTGACGACCATAACAGTCGTCGCCTGCGCAATCGCAGCCTGCGCCAGCAAATCTGAAGAACGCACTCAGATACAGGATCTCAGCGAAGCCTACGAGCTCGCACAGACCTCGATCCTGCGCAAAAACTATGCCAAAGGCATCCAGATTTTTGAAGCTATCCAGGCGCGCTATCCGTTCAGTGACCTGTCGCGCCAGATTCAGCTCGAACTGATGCACGCTTACTACCAGCGAGGCAGCAAAGAGCAGGCAATCGATGCCGCCGACACCTTCATGCAGGAAAACCCGATTCATCCACAGGTCGACTACGCGCTCTATATCAAGGCTCTGGCTTTTTTCGAAAACGATCCTGGCATCCTGGAGCGCTGGTTCCGGCGTGATATTACGACCCGACCGCCTGAAGACGTCGACCTGGCATATTCAACGTTGCGGCGGCTCGTTGAACGTTTCCCGAACAGTGAGTATGCACCCGATGCCGAACAACGCATCATTGCAATCAAGAACCGCATGTCGACATACGAGAATCACGTTGCTGACTATTATCTCCGGCGCGGTGCCTATGTTGCGGCCGCCAATCGCGCCAAGACGGCGTTAGAGGAATACAACGGTTCGCCGGCTAATGAAGAGTCACTGCGCATCATGATAGAAGCCTACGACGCACTCGGTATGGCAGACCTTGCCGCCGACGCGCGCAAAGTGATGGCGTCGAATTTTCCTTAGCGTCCGAGGCTTCGTCAGGATTCTGTAGGAAAGCGATATCCCGAGGTAATCGGATATCGCCAGTCTCGGCCAAAAGCACGACCGCTGATACGCACCCCCGGCGGAGCCTGGCGTCGTTTGTACTCATTGCGCTTGACCATTCCCAGGATGCGAATAACCGTGTCTCTGTCGTAGCCGCGCGCGGTGATTTCGGCGACTGACAGGTCCTCCTCGATGAACGCCTCGAGAATCGGGTCCAGCACATCGTAATCGGGCAATGAATCACTGTCTTTCTGGTCGGGACGCAATTCAGCGGACGGTGGTCGCGTAATCACGCGTTCCGGAATGGCGTCGCCCAGTGTATTGCGATAGCGAGCCAACCGATAAACCAGCGTCTTGCTGCAGTCCTTGATCGGCGCAAAACCCCCGGCCATGTCACCGTAGAGAGTCGCATAACCAACGGCCATCTCACTCTTGTTGCCCGTTGTCAGCAGCATTCGGCCGGTCTTGTTGGATATAGCCATGAGCAGCAAACCACGGCAACGTGCCTGGATATTCTCCTCGGTCGCGTCCGGTTCGCTGTCACCGAGAACCGGTTGCAGCTGCGTGATAGTCGCTTCGTACATTGGTTCGATCGGAATGACGTCGTAGCGAATGCCGAGTGCTGCTGCCTGCTGCGCCGCGTCCTCCTGGCTCATGTTGGACGTATACCGAAACGGCATCATTACGGCGCGCACCCTGTCAGCGCCGATCGCGTCGCAGGCTATCGTGGCGACCAGTGCCGAGTCGATGCCTCCGGACAGTCCCAGGATGACGCCTGGAAAGCCGTGCTTGTTAATGTAGTCGCGCGTACCCGTTACGAGCGCTTTGTATATTCGCGCTTCGTCTTGCGACGAATTTGCGATCTGGCCGGCCTCGGGCACTACACCTCTCACGGTGCCAGTCAGTGCTACACAATGCAGACCTTCGTCGAAAGCGGGTGCGCGGAACGCGATTTCGCCGTCCGCAGCCATGACGAATGATCCACCGTCAAATACCAGCTCGTCCTGGCCACCGACCATATTGACGTAAACAACCGGAACACGAGCTTCACCGATTCGGCGCTGCACTTCTGCCTCACGATTCGCCTGGCTCGCCAGCTCATACGGTGAACCATTGATAGCGATGACACACTCAGCGCCTGCCGTTCGAGCCGCAGCTATCGGCGCAGGGCTCCAGACGTCCTCACAGATATTGAGTCCGATGCGGATACCCTTGAGTGTGAAGACCGACGCATCCTTGCCCTCGGTGAAATAGCGTTTCTCATCAAATACGCTGTAATTCGGCAACAGGTGCTTGCGGTAATGTGCAACGACTTTGCCATCCTCAAAAACCGCACAGGAATTGTAGATGTCGTCAGCCTCGTATTCAGGGAAGCCGATGAGAATCGCTATACCGAAAACACTGTCACGGATGTTCCGGACGGCGCTTTCAACCCCGTCGCGCAGGCCTGCGTGAAGCAACAGGTCTTCGGGTGGGTAACCGCACACACTGAGTTCGGGGAAAACGACAAGGTCCGCACGCAGTTCGTCACGGGCGCGGCTCGCACTGGCGATGATCTTATCGGCATTGTGCGCAACCGCACCCACCGTGAGATCAAGCTGCGCCAGCGCGACTTTGACTGTTTGGTCCATCGTCGATTCCGGCGTCGCCGCAAGCTCAGCCGCCGATAACTTCCTTCATTCGCGAGCCCAGCTCTGCCGGAGACCGCACGGTTGCGACACCAGCTGCATCCAGCGCCTTGAATTTGTCTTCCGCTGTACCTTTGCCGCCAGCAATAATAGCGCCGGCATGGCCCATGCGCTTACCCGGAGGTGCGGTGACACCGGCGATGTATGCCACAACAGGCTTGCTCACATTGCTCTTGATGAACTCAGCGGCAGCCTCTTCGTCAGTGCCACCAATTTCGCCAACCATGATGATGCCGTCTGTATCCGCATCTTCCTCGAACAGCTCGAGGCAGTCGATGAAATTCATGCCACGAACCGGGTCGCCGCCGATGCCGATGCAGGTGCTCTGACCGAGACCGTTAGTCGTAGTCTGATAGACCGCCTCGTAGGTGAGCGTGCCGGAGCGGGAAACAACGCCGATCCGACCTTTTTGATGAATGAAACCAGGCATGATGCCGATCTTGCACTCTTCCGGCGTGATAATGCCCGGGCAATTCGGGCCGATCAGGCGACAATCATGATCGCGCAGAGCAGATTTCACTTTCACCATGTCATTGACCGGTATGCCTTCGGTGATGCACACGATCAGGCTGACACCGGAGTCTGCCGCTTCCAGAATCGCATCCGCTGCGAATGGCGGCGGCACATAGATCATGCTGACATCTGCAGCCGTATCGGCAACTGCTTCGCGCATGGTGTTGTAAACCGGCACGCCCAGATGCTCCGAGCCGCCGCGTCCCGGCGTAACGCCGCCGACGACATTGCTGCCATACTCGATGCACTGTTCCGTGTGGAACGAACCCTGATTGCCAGTGATGCCCTGACAGATAATCTTGCTTTCTTTATTAACCAAAATGCTCATTAATTTTTGTCCGTCAGGCTGCCGAGGCAACCGCTTTCTTGGCAGCGTCGGTAAGATCGTCCGCGGCGATAATATCGAGCCCGCTGTTCGCCAGCAGCTCGCGCCCTTTTTCTACATTGGTCCCTTCCAGTCGCACGACCACGGGAACGCTCACTCCAACTTCCTTAACCGCGCTGATAATGCCTGCCGCGATATCGTCGCAACGTACAATTCCGCCGAAAATATTCACGAGTATCGCTGACACCTTGTCGTTTGACAGGATCAGTTTGAATGCAGCCGCAACGCGCTCAGCGGTCGCACCACCGCCGACATCGAGGAAGTTCGCCGGGTCGCCGCCATGCAGTTTGATCAGGTCCATCGTTGCCATCGCAAGACCCGCACCATTTACCATGCAGGCAATATTGCCGTCGAGCGACACGTAATTGAGATCATGTTCCGCCGCTTTGCGCTCCGCATCGTCTTCCTGGCTGGGATCCCGCAACTCTGCAATCGCCGCCTGGCGAAACATTGCACTGCCATCCACGTTGATCTTGCCATCCAGTGCGATTACGTCGCCATCCGTGTTGGTAATCAACGGATTAACTTCGATCAGGCTCGCGTCAGTATCGAGGTACAACTGGTAGAGCTTCTTCACGAGATCGCCAAACTGGAACATTTGCTTCTTGTTGAGGCCGAGGCCAAATGCCAGCTGGCGTGCCTGGTAGTCCTGCAGACCCGCGTCAGGCGCAACAGCGATCGAGAAGATTTTTTCAGGTGTTTCCGCCGCGACCTGCTCGATGTCCATACCGCCGGCCGCAGACGCAATAAAGGAGATGCGGCTGACTTCGCGATCAACCAGCATGCTCAGGTACAACTCGCGCTCGATCTGTGAACCTTCTTCTATATAGACAACGTTGACAGGCAGTCCGTCCGGGCCCGTCTGATAGGTCACGAGCGTCATGCCGAGCATTTCATCGCTGAACTCGCGCACTTCATCAAGTGTCTTTGCGAGCTTGACGCCGCCGGCCTTACCGCGACCACCCGTGTGAGCCTGTGCTTTGACGACCCACAGGTCACCGCCCAGGGTCTGCGCCGCTTTGACGGCATCGTCAGAATTTTCTGCGGGGATGCCGCGCGGAACCGTGATGCCGTAATCGGCGAACAATCGTTTCGATTGGTATTCGTGAAGATTCATTAGTTATTGGTCTTTCTGTTGGCGAGAGAGATCTTCGCGGTCGACGCGAAAACAGCGATGTATTTTGTATGTTTGCGGGACCCATGTCCATAATCAGTCTACAATTCGCCCATGAATCAGGCACAAACCGAGGCTCCCCTGAAACGGACCTTCCGCGGCAGTCGGGATGCACTGATACAAAGAGCAACCGACGAGCCCGAGCTCGGGCTACGGGTTCTCACGACGCTCAACGCGTTTCGACTGCTCGTGGCGGTAACTCTATTGCTGTTGTTCGCCGTCAGTTCGGAGTCGCGTTTCTTTGGTGACATCAGGCCCACGCTATTCTCAGCTACGGCCACCGGCTATCTCGTATTTGCGATCCTGTCCGCATTTTCATTGCGCCAGAGGTGGGTGCCGGAACAGGCCCTGGGTGTCACTCAACTCATCGTCGATATCGTCGCGATTACCCTGCTGATGAATGCCAGCGGCGGCATATCCAGCGGGCTCGGCGGCTTACTCATCATTTTCGTCGGTGCAGGCAGCCTGATTCTGCCCGGACCGGTTTCAGCGGTACTGGCCGTCGTGACGACATTTGTCATCCTCGGCGAGCAGGCTTATACGCATTTTTTCGGTGTATCACGGCTGACCAATTATCCGGCGGCCGGCATTCTCAGCGGCGTAATCCTGATCGTGTCGCTCATGGTGCAGCCGCTCGCACGACGTATTCAGACGAGCGAAGCATTGGTCAGGCAGTTCGGCGTCGACCTCAAGAACCTCTCGGAACTGAACGAGTACATCGTGCAGCACCTGCGCGAGAGTATCGTCGTGGTTGATGCGAGCAATGCGCTGCGCCTGATCAACAGTTCCGCTATCGGGTTGCTGGGCACGGGCAACAGCATCGCCGGAACACCGCTCAGCGAGGTGTTCGAACCGCTGGCTGCGTACCTGCTGGGCTGGCGCAAGGACATGGGGGTCTCGTCCCATCCTGAATTTACGCTCATAACCGAGGGTGACAACGCTCGCGTAACAGCACATCTCGCGCCGCTCGGCACCGAGGGCCAGCGCGATGGTCCAATCCTGATCTTCCTCGAAGACGCAAGCCTCATGAATGCACGCGTGCAGCAATCAAAACTTGCATCACTGGGGCGTTTGAGCGCCTCAATCGCACACGAAATTCGTAACCCTGTAGGCGCCATGAGTCATGCAGCTCAGTTGCTGGGTGAGTCCAAGGGCCTGACCGACGATGACGTTCGCCTGACCGAGATCATTCAAACGCATTCAGGTCGCGTCAGCCATATCATCGACAACGTATTGCAACTCTCGCGACGTGAATCCAGTCGGCCGGAGTTGCTGCGGCTAAAAAGCTGGCTTGACGAATTCGCGGACGAATTCACCCGCACGCTTGAATTGCAGGAAGGCGAGTTCACGATCAGGGATGTGCCTGCGGAGCTGGAAGCCCGGATCGACAGAAGTCACCTGCGGCAGGTCTTATGGAATTTGTGTGACAACGCCGTGAAGTATGCCAGTGAGACGGGTGGCATCATGGTCGAAATTCAGGGCGGCCGAATGCCCGGCCAGGGACGCCCATACCTGGAAGTGCTTGATTGCGGTCTTGGTGTTGATGCCGCAACCGCGGACAAGATCTTCGAACCATTCTTTACGGCCCGCTCCGGCGGCACCGGGCTCGGACTTTATATTTCTCGGGAATTGTGCGAGTTAAACCGCGCAACGCTGGTTTATCTTGACCGGCCGGCCGGAGGCAGTATCTTCCGTATCGTATTTGCAGATCCCGACCGCTGGGAAGCGCAGGAAGAAAAATGAATCAACCACTGGCACTGGTCATCGATGATGAACCGGATATATGCGAACTCCTCACACTCACGCTCGGACGCATGGACGTCCGCACGGAGTCGGCCGAAAACGTCGCGAGCGCGAAAGCGCTGTTGGCCAAGCATGACTTCGACATTTGCCTGACGGATATGCGCCTGCCCGACGGCGATGGTCTCGAACTGGTTGAATGGATGCAGAGCAATGCCCAGGGCGTGCCAGTCGCGGTCATCACTGCGCACGGCAATGTAGAAACGGCTGTGCAGGCGCTGAAGCTCGGCGCGTTTGATTTCATTTCAAAACCACTCGACCTGGGCAATCTGCGCAACATCGTTGAGAACGCGCTGCGAATCAATGCGCTTGGCCAGCAGGGAGCCAAGCTGCTTGGAGATTCGCCACGCATGCAGGAACTGCGCGAGATGATCGACAAGGTCGCCCGCTCGCAGGCACCGGTACATATATCGGGGGAATCCGGCACGGGTAAGGAACTTGTTGCTCGCCTGATCCACGACAGTGGCCCGAGAAGCGAAGGCCCGTTTGTACCTGTGAACTGCGGCGCAATACCGTCGGAGCTCATGGAAAGCGAATTCTTCGGCCATCGCAAAGGCAGTTTCACAGGAGCGGTAAACGATAAGGCCGGTCTGTTCCAGTGCGCGCAGGACGGCACATTGTTTCTCGACGAGATCGGCGACCTGCCATTGTCCATGCAGGTCAAGCTGCTACGCGTGATCCAGGAAAAAACCGTGCGGCCCGTCGGCGCAGCCCAGGAAGAATCAATAGACGTACGCGTGCTTTCTGCGACGCACCAGAATTTGTCGCAGATGGTCACGGACGGGGAGTTTCGGGAAGATCTGTACTACCGCATCAACGTGATAGAACTGCGTGTGCCCGCGCTACGCGAACGCGGCGACGACGTCATGCTGCTGGCAGAGCACATCCTGCAGCGGCTGGACACGTCAGCGTCCCTGCATGAAGACGCACGCGAGGCACTGCTCAGGTATACGTTTCCTGGCAATGTCCGTGAGCTCGAGAACATGCTCGAACGAGCGGTGACGCTGTGCGCCGGCGGTACGATCCGGGCCAGCGACCTGCAGATGCGAGATTCGTCTGACGCGACGGTAGCGCCGGGTGCCCTGGCCGGCAAGTTGGGAGACCAGGTCGAAGATGTACAACGGCAGGCGATTGTCGAGGCGCTAGAGAAAACCCGCTATAACAAGACTGCCGCGGCGAAGCTTCTGGGTCTCACGTTCCGGCAGTTGCGTTATCGCATCAAGAAACTGGGTATAGAGTGACAAAAATAGTCACTATGTGACACGAAACTGACAATCTCACCCCGCATTGTCACCCAACGCAGACGCCGATTATGGTTAATGCGGCGCCGTCACCCCTTTTAAAACAATCACTTATACGCCCATCGATCAACTTGGCACGGCGCTTGCTTTATCTCGTGTACAGGCGATTTCGCCGTTAGTTTTGAAAAACTCTCAATTCATGGAGACGAAGAGATGAAGAAGCAACAAGGTTTTACACTTATCGAACTTATGATCGTTGTAGCGATCATCGGTATTTTGGCGGCCATCGCTATTCCTGCTTACCAGGATTACACGATCCGTGCTCAGGTTTCTGAAGGTTTGAACCTGGCGGGCGGTGCAAAAGCTGCGGTTTCCGAGTTCACGATGGACACTGGTGCATTCCCGACCACCAACTCGATAGCGGGTCTTTCCGCAGCTACATCTATCAGCGGCAAGTATGTCGTTAGCGTAACAGTTGGCACTGCTGGTGTGATCGTTGTTGACTACGGTAACAGCGCCCACACGATCCTGGCTGCCGGTAACTTGACGATGACCCCTGATACAGCAGGTGGTGGTAGTGTTGAGTGGGCATGTGCGGGTAGTGGTATTGCTAACAAGCACCTGCCGGCTGCTTGCCGTCCGTAAGGACGACTGTCTAGAGCTTTTCGCTTAGACAACAGAAGTTGAAAAGCCCCGGCCAGCCGGGGCTTTTTTTTAATCCAATCGCAAAACTTTGTGGTTTATCACCGTGGGTAATGCGCTAGTATGGCGCGAATCGTTAGGGGTGACGGGCACCATGAACAGACAGCAAACAGGTTTTACACTGATTGAGTTGATGATTGTCGTCGCGATCATCGGAATACTCGCGTCGCTTGCCGTTTCGGCCTACCAGACGTACACGGTACGGGCGCAGGTTGCTGAAGGGCTCAATATGGCCGCATTAGCTAAGACACCGATAATGGATGCCTTTAACAATGCGGGCGAACCCCCCGCCGGCCGCGTTGAATCAGGCATGTCAGCGACGGCCACGGATACGAGCGGCAAGTATGTCGCCCAGGTCGATATTGTCGATGGCCGCATTGACGTCACTTTCGGCGGTGACGTACACGCGGACATTTTCGGTGACACGATTTCATTTACGCCCTATGCATCGGGCAACTCGGTTATTTGGCGTTGCGGTGCTGCCCCCGCTCCTACAGCCGCTGCATTGCTGACGGGCGGCGGTACTACAACTGCCTATGCACCGTCGACTGTGCCAACTCGTTATCTGCCGGCATCCTGCCGTTAGAAACCGGCGGAGGCCTATTTCGGCGCAGCTGCGCCTGTTAATGCGGCCAATATCGGCGTTTTACTTAATCAATTCCAGTAACTGTGAACGACCGCACAAAATCCAGTTGAATCGGGCACTTGGATCAGTGAGACTGTAACGCTGACAGAAACGCGAATATACAGAATCCTATGGCGGCAACCGCTTCACAATCGAACCTCGCAGGCCTGCCCCGGCGGCTTGTTCAGGACGGTATAGTCTCTGAAGTTCAGTTGCAGGAAGCGACTGAGGCGGCCAAGAAGGAAAAAGTACCCCTGATCGCGTTCCTGGTGCGAGACGAAATCGCCGATCCACGCGCGATCGCTGTCGCAGCATCCCATGAATTCGGTGTACCACTGCTCGATCTGGACGCTGTCGAGATCGACCTCGATGTCATCCGCGCTGTTGACCAGAACCTGATCAATAAACATCGCGTACTACCGCTGGTGAAACGCGGACAGCGCCTGTTTCTGGCGATCTCTGACCCGACCAACCTGCAAGCGATCGACGATATCAAGTTCGCGACCAGCCTGCGTATCGATCCGGTCGTCGTTGAACAGGACAAGCTTGAAGAGCGCATTACCTCCGCGATTGAAGCCGTCGATACCAGTATGTCCGGCCTCGACGACGACGATTTTGATCTCGAAAACCTCGATATTTCGGGCGAGGAAGACGAACAGGATGACGTTCAACGTGACGACATCGAAGACGCGCCGGTCGTGCGTTTCGTCAACAAGATACTGCTCGACGCGATCAAGCGCGGCGCGTCGGATGTGCATTTCGAGCCCTATGAGAAAATTTTCCGTGTCCGTACGCGTCTGGACGGCGTGCTGTCACAAGTCGCATCGCCGCCAGTCGCACTATCAAACAAGGTCTGCGCGCGACTCAAAGTCATGTCACGTATGGACATCGCCGAACGGCGTGTGCCACAAGATGGCCGCATCAAGATGCGACTCTCGAAGAACCGGGCTATCGACTTTCGAGTTAACACTTGCCCGACATTGTTCGGCGAAAAAATCGTACTGCGTATTCTCGATCCGTCCAGCGCCAAGCTTGGTATCGAGATGCTCGGCTATGAAGATGCCCAACGCAAGCTTTATGAGAAACACCTCGCCAAACCATACGGCATGATCCTTGTGACCGGGCCGACCGGATCAGGTAAAACCGTTTCGCTGTACACAGGTCTCAACATCCTCAACGAAGTTGATCGCAACATTTCAACCGCTGAGGACCCGGCGGAAATCAACTTGCCGGGCATTAATCAGGTCAACGTCAACCCGAAGGTTGGCCTGACGTTTGCGTCGGCACTCAAAGCGTTCCTGCGCCAGGATCCGGACGTCATCATGGTCGGTGAGATTCGTGATCTAGAAACTGCAGAGATCGCGATCAAGGCCGCCCAAACCGGTCACCTGGTATTGTCGACACTGCACACTAATGACGCACCCAAGACACTGACGCGATTGGTCGATATGGGCGTCAAACCGTATGCCATCGCGACGTCCGTGAGCCTGATAATTGCGCAGCGGCTGGCACGCCGTTTGTGTGACAACTGCAAAGAAACAAAAGACATTCCGCGCGAAGCCCTTGAGAAAGAAGGCTTCACAGCGGAAGAAATTGACAAGGGCGTTTCGGTGTTTGGACCGAACGGCTGCAAGCAATGCAATGGCGGGTATAAGGGCCGCCTCGGCATCTTCCAGGTCATGGAGGTTTCCGAGGCAATGGGCCGGATAATAATGGAGGGCGGCAACGCGATTCAGATCGCAGACCAGGCCCTGCAAGAGGGGGTTATCGATTTGCGACGGGCCGGATTGAACAAAGTCAAGGACGGGGTTACCAGCCTTGACGAGATCAACCGGGTTACAATTGAGTAGGTTTGCACCGAGCTAACGGAAGAGAACAATGGCTGAATCAGCAGTGATGAGCAACACGCCTTTTTTGTGGGAAGGAACCGACAGAAACGGCAAGAAAATCAAAGGCAAGAGTCTTGCCAACGATGAGGCGCAGGTTCGTGCGGAGCTGCGCCGCCAAGGTGTACTGCCGACCAGAATCAAGAAACAGAGCAAGGGCCTGTTTGCTGGTGGCGGCAAAATCCAGACCTCTGATATCGCAATATTCAGTCGTCAGCTCGCCACGATGCTGGCCGCAGGTATTCCCCTGGTACAAGCGTTTGAGATCGTTGGCAACGGCCACGAAAATGCCGCCATGCAGAAACTTATTCTGACGATCAAGGGCGACGTCGAAGGCGGCTCGTCACTCGCTGAAGCTCTTGCGAAGCACCCACTCTATTTCGATGACCTGTTTGTCAACCTGGTTGAATCGGGCGAGCAAGCCGGTGCGCTCGAGTCATTGCTCGACAAGATCGCGACCTATAAAGAAAAAACTGAGGCTATCAAGAAGAAGATCAAGAAGGCGCTGACCTACCCGGCGGCAGTCTTGGTTGTCGCCCTGGTAGTTACGACCATCCTGTTGATCTTCGTAATTCCGTCTTTTGAGGACCTGTTCCAGGGCTTTGGCGCCGACTTGCCGAGCTTTACACGCATGGTTATCGACCTGTCTTTCTTTGTGCGATCCAACGGACTCTACATTGGCCTGATTATCGGTGGCGCTGTCGCGACATTTATCTATTTCAAGAAACGCTCACGACAGTTTCAACAGTTTCTAGACAGGACTATGTTGAAGCTGCCGATTATTGGGCCAATCATTCAAAAAGCTGCCATCGCTCGTTATGCGCGTACCTTGTCCACAATGTTCGCGGCAGGTGTACCTCTCGTAGAAGCACTTGAGTCTGTCGCCGGTGCGACGGGCAACATCGTCTACGAAAAAGGCGTGCTGGAAATGCGGGATGAAGTTGCAACGGGTCAACGCCTGCAACAGGCAATGGAAAATATCGACCTGTTCCCCAATATGGTTATCCAGATGATCGCAGTCGGTGAAGAATCCGGCTCGCTCGACGACATGTCAGCAAAAGTCGCCGACTTCTACGAAGAGGATGTCGATAACGCTGTGGATAATCTCTCCAGTTTGCTGGAGCCAATGATTATGGCCATTCTAGGCGTACTCGTTGGCGGACTTGTCGTCGCCATGTACCTGCCTATCTTCAAACTCGGCGCAGTCGTCTAAGAAACCTTAGATCGTTTGCAATACAATGTGACGGCGTCCGGGGAACACTCCGGACGCCGTTTTGTTTTTTTGCGTTCCGGCACCAGCGGAGACCTGGAATGATCGAATTATTAGGTGAATCAGCTGTCGCGTTTACGGCAGTGGTGTTTGCATTCACACTGTTGCTCGGCAGCTTCCTGAACGTTGTCATTCATCGCCTGCCGATAATGATGGAACGTGAGTGGCGCGAACAGGCTGACGAACTTGTCAAGACGCCACCGGAGTCTGAACTGCCCGAAGGTCGATTCGATCTCGTCGTACCCCGTTCCCGCTGTCCGTCTTGCGGCACGATGATCACCGCCATGCAGAACATTCCGGTGATCAGTTACTTGCTCCTAAAGGGTCAGTGCGCAAAATGTGGCGCATCTATCTCGGCCCGCTACCCGCTGGTCGAGTTCATGACGGCGATCCTGAGCACGGTTTGTGCCTGGTACTTTGGACCGGGGTGGGAGGCCATCATGGCCATCGTGCTGACGCTTGCGCTCGTCTCGATTGCGATGATAGATGCCGATACGCAGCTGATTCCCGATTCGATAGTCCTGCCACTAATGTGGCTTGGCCTTGCGATGAGCCTGTTCCATCCAATGAATGGCGCGACAATGCTGTTCATATCCCCGGTCGACGCCATTGCGGGCGCTATGGCCGGTTACCTGAGTCTCTGGAGCGTTTTCTGGGCGTTCAAGCTCGTCACCGGAAAGGACGGTATGGGCTACGGAGACTTCAAGTTACTCGCCGCGCTTGGCGCCTGGCTTGGCTGGCAGCAGCTACCCATGATTATCCTGATGTCCGCCGCTGTGGGTGCCGCAATCAATATCGCCATGATTGTATTTCGTGGCAAGGACCGCACTGTGCCTATCCCATTTGGTCCCTACCTCGCAGCCGCTGGCTGGATAACGATGATGTGGGGTGAGTCGATCAAGAACGCTTACATTGACGCGATGTTCTAGGTGAGTGAAAAAGCAGACAAACCGCCACTGCGCATCGGCCTCACCGGCGGAATCGCGAGCGGCAAGTCGACCGTCGCTGACATGTTCTCCGATCTTGGCGTCGCAATAGTCGACACCGATATCATATCGCGCGAAGTAGTTGAACCGGGACAGCCGGCACTGGAGGATATTCGCGATCGCTTCGGTGAAGGCATTGTTGGCACGGACGGCCAGTTGATGCGGAAAGCTCTGCGCAAAATCGTATTCGACGACGAGCAGGCACGACTGGATCTTGAGGCTATTCTGCACCCGCGCATCGGCGACGAAGTGCGACGGCAGGCGGACATCGCCGACGGCTCCTATCAAATTATCGTTGTACCGCTATTGGTCGGATCTGCGCTGCTCGACTTTGTTGACCGAGTATTGGTGGTTGATTGTGATGAAGACGTGCAGATTCAGCGATTGCTGGCGCGGGATACGGAAACCATAGAGCAGGCACAAAAGATCCTGGCGGCTCAGGCAAGCCGTGAAGAACGGCTGCAGATCGCGGATGATATTATCCGAAACGGTGGCTCGCTACGCGACTCCAGGCGGCAAGTCTCTAATCTTGATCAGTACTATCAGCAGCTGGCGGCTCGGCGATCTGCTCCTGAACAGCATTCCTGAACGTGACAATTTCGGCCTCGCTGACGCCGATTCCGGCACCTTCCGGGCCTTCTGAACCCATCAGCTGTAACGCTTGCCCTGAGAATTCCAGTGCTTCTTCGTGGAAATTGCTGGCAGCGAAAATCTTCGCAATACGCAATGCAGTATCGGCTCGCGGTTCGACGCTAAGCGTCACGTCAAACTGGCTGACCGCCCTTACAGGCTCACCGGATGCAACGGCAACGAAACCAAGCAGATAGTGCAACTGTGAATACGGCATCGAATTGGGGTCCTGGTTTAACGGCACGTCAAGTTGGGCAGCAAACACTGGCCATAGAGACTCGACCGGCAAGCGCGGACAATTGCCTTTGGCAACACCGTTCACGAACAAGTAGTACAGGCGAAACAACCCGGGCTGATAGGGCATACCTGACAGCGTTGGCGCTACCTTATCGAACTCCTGCTGGTCCAGAATACTCAACCGGCACAGCATGTGCAGACGGTTAACCAGCAAGTCCGCATGATCACCCGGAATAACATCGATGGCGCGGTCGATCACTTCGAGAGACGTTTGATACTCCGCCTGTTGAAACAAGTAAGTCGCATAACGCGTTTGCGCACGTACAGATGTTGGTGCTTTTTGCGCCGCTGCAGTGAGCATCGTAGGATAGCTCGACCAGAGCGTCGCCGAGTAGCGCGTTAGCCCTGCGAGAATAATTGTAACCACGATAGCGGTTATCGCGAATGCACGACGATCAAGTTTTTGATACAGCACCGTTGCCACTGGCAGAACCAGAAATACTGTCGCCAGGTAGTTACGGTGTTCATAGTACAACTCCAGCTGCAACACCGTAGACTCGAGAACGTGGCTTGCATAAAAAAACAACACCGCCAGCGACAGCAGAGGAAGCTTGCGCCTATACAGAATCGCGCAGCCGATCGCAGCGACATGGACAATCACGCTCAGCAATGTCGTAACGGGTGACAACCAGCCCGTCGACTTTAGAAAGTGATCCTGATAAATACCCGCTGTGTAAAGATCAGGCACAAACCAGTGACGCAAATAGTCCATCAGGATGCGGGCTTCTGTCAGGAGCCGTTCGAATACACTGAAGTTTTGTGGAGGGTCGACCGTAAAAAAGCCGGTTTGTGATACACGCACCCCGAGATACGCGAAAACAACGAGCACAGGCAGCAGCAGGAAAGCTGACATCCACAGGCGACTCAGAACACCAAACCGCCGCTGGCTCGCGACGACAGTGATTTCGATTACGCCCGCCAGCATCGGTAGCAGAATTCCGTTTTCTTTGGAAAATGTGGCCAATAATGTGAATAGTCCGATGCCGATCGTCATGATCAAATACGACTTCTGCGGACTCGAACGCAATTGCATGCGCCCGTAGACGAACAGGCAGAGTCCGGCAAGGACGAACAGCGTGGAAAGCTGAGCCATGCGCTGCACAGCGTACAAAGTCGTTGAAATCAAGAACGGGTGTAGCACCCAGACAGCAGCAGCGAACAAGGCCAGCCAGCGCACTTGTTTCGCCTCGAACTGTAGCAGCCGCAGAATCAGGGACACCAGCACGCCAACAAGCGCGCCATTCATGAGATGTATCACCAGGTTCGTGCGCTTGAACGGAAACGGCTCCGCGGGCCAGTTGTTGGCGTCAATGAGGAACGTCAGTAGCGAGATGGGACGACCCGTCGGACCCGAGTTTCCGCCGAATACGAAGGCCTTGAACGTACTCCAGTCGGTGACGCCGCCATAATCGCCCAATGTCGCAATATTGAGGACGTCATCGAGAACGAAAGGTCCGGCGAGACCCGGGAAATACGCCCAGACTGCCGTTATGAATAGTGCTGCCCAGGCACCGAGAGCTGGCAGGAACGGGTTCTTTTCGAATCGCCACATGCTATGAATTTCCATTTTCGCCGCACACCCGTTGCCGGCCTCACCATGGGGATTCTATATCGAATACAGCTACGACGTAGCCGCGATTTGCCTCACCTCACCAGCTGGCGCAAAATAGAGCAATGGCCAAACCTGCTGGAAAAGTCGCTGCCGGCTCTGCGATAGAATTCGCACACTACGAGCAGCCCCTGTCGGAGCGAATGCGCACATTTTTGCGCCTCGAATATCTGTACCAGCAGATGCTCTATCACAGTGACGGCGACGCGGATTGGGCGACGAGGAGCACGATTTCCACTTTGCTTGAAATTCTGGCGATTTTGTCGCGTGGTGACGTGCGCAGCGAGGTGCATAAAGAACTGGACCACCAGATATCTGCGCTGGAGCGGTTTCAGGCGCACCACGGGGTCGACGGCGGGCGACTCGACACAATAATGCACAATCTTTCCAGTAGCCGTGACGAGATTGTCTCGATCGGCACGGGATTCCTGCAACCCTTAAAGGACAGTGATTTCCTGAACGCGATCAAGCACCGCAGTGCCATTCCCGGTGGCACCTGCGAATTTGATCTGCCGGAATACAGTCACTGGTTACGACAACCTCTGCAGCGTCGGCAAGAAGACATGGCAACGTGGATTCATTGCGTCAGGCCATTATGCGACGCGGTCACTGAAGTCCTCTGGCTCATTCGCGAAAGCGCACAGCCAAATGAGAAAGTCGCGATCAACGGCATGTACCAACACAGTATGCAGAAAGACAGCAATTGCTGCCTGCTTCGAGTCAGCATTGCACCCGGGTCTAATTTGTTTCCCGAAATCAGCGGTAGCCAACATCGATTTACAGTGCGGTTTCTCGAATGGTCGACGACTGAGAGTCGCGCCGTCCAGACAGGCCACGACACGCCGTTTCAGTTATCGATCTGCTAGTTCTATTTCCGCCAACTGATCTGACATCGACCGATGTGTTTCAGACGTCACAACACACAGTGCTTGATCCGGCGCTGGTCGTGGAGAAGGCATTGGCGTATCGGCAGCATCCCTGTGCCTTACACTCGTCGTACGCTCATCTCGTAGTTTCAGAATGTCAGGTCAGCAGCCGGATATTTCGGCTAATGGTTTTGCTGCAGAGCCTCGACAACCGGCACATCTGCGGGTAGCAATTGATTCGCGTCGAGCGAACGTCTCGGGACCCAGCGTAATTGCTGCCCTTCCCTGCCAACAGGTTCGCTGTTCCAGTCGCTGACGATAAAAAACTCAATCGTCACGATACGGTCGTCATACTCGTGCCGCAGATTCATGAACGACGAACAGACTGTAACCTCGATGCCGAGTTCTTCAGCGAGTTCGCGCGACAGTGCTTCCGGTGCAGTCTCTCCCGCGGCAATCTTGCCTCCCGGAAATTCCCACATGCCATGAAACGGCCCATCGCCAAGCCGCTCAGCGATCAGGACTCGACCGTCCGGATCGCACAGAATACCGGCTGCGACATCATAGTGATTCATGCTGTCACACTAGCCGTTTAGCTTACCGTGGCACTGCTTGAATTTCTTGCCGGAGCCGCACGGGCATGGCTCATTGCGTCCCACTTTGCGGCCATCACGCACAAACTGCTCTACCGGTGAAGGCTGGTTTGCGCCGCCTTGCTGAGCCGCGGGCGGTTGGCCAGGTTGCTGCGGCGGCTGCCCACCAAGCGCTGGTGCCTCAGCGTGCTGAAACTTCATCCGCTCAGGGGATTGTTTCTGCTCGGACATTTCGTTGAGATCATCTTCGCCCTGAATTCGAATACGCGAGAGAATACTAATGGTGTCGTGTTTAACCTGCTCGAGCATTGTGCCAAACATCTCAAATGCTTCGCGCTTGTATTCCTGCTTCGGGTTCTTCTGTGCATAGGAACGAAGACCAATGCCCTGACGCAAATGATCCATACCGGCGAGATGTTCTTTCCAGTGATGATCGAGCTGCCGCAACATTACCTGCTTCTCAACTCCACGCATCAGGTCGCCACCAATGTTGCCGACCTTCTTCTCGTAGAACTTCTGCGCTTCCTCGATGCATTTTTCGGTAATCGACTCCGCGTTCAGCGTTGAATCATCGCGCAGCCAACGTGCCACGTCGGCGCGTACACCGTATTCCGACTCAAGTGCCTGGCTGAGTCCATCGGCGTCCCACAATTCCTCGAGACTGCCGGGCGGAATGTATTGCTCCGCGGTAATGGCGACAACCTCGTCGCGGATCGCGGCGACCGATTCTTCGATTTCATCAGCGTCCATGAGTTCTGAACGCTGATGGTAAACGACCTTGCGCTGGTCGTTCGCGACGTCATCATACTCAAGCAGATTCTTGCGAATATCGAAGTTGTGCGCTTCGACCTTGCGTTGCGCTCGCTCAATCTGGCGCGTCAGCAACCTGCTTTCGATTGCCTCACCTTCACGCATTCCCGCGCGCGACAGCAAATTCTTGGTGCGCTCTGGATCACCGAAGATACGCATCAACGTGTCTTCCATCGACAAATAGAAACGCGATGAACCCGGGTCACCCTGACGACCGGACCGCCCTCTGAGCTGATTATCGATACGACGAGACTCATGCCGCTCTGTGCCAATAATATGCAGGCCACCAGCCTCAAGCACTGCATTGTGGCGTTGTTCCCAATCCGCTTTCAATGTAGCTTCGTCCGCCCCGTCTCCGGCATTGTTGAGATCAGCCTCAAGACTGCCACCAAGTACGATATCGGTTCCGCGGCCGGCCATGTTTGTCGCGATTGTAATAGCCCCTGGACGGCCTGCATTCTGCACGATTTGTGCTTCACGCTCGTGTTGCTTGGCATTCAATACCTGGTGCTTGATCTTGTGTCCCTTGAGGAAATTCGACAACACCTCGGAGGCTTCAATCGACGTCGTGCCGACCAAGACAGGCTGTCCACGCTCGCTGCAGTCGACAATGTCCTCGACGATAGCGTCAATCTTGTCTTTCTCGCCAAGGTAGACGAGATCAGGTTGATCCTTGCGGATCATCTCTCTGTGCGTGGGAATCACAACAACTTCGAGCCCGTAGATCTGCTGAAACTCAAATGCTTCGGTATCAGCCGTACCTGTCATGCCTGACAGGTTGTTGTACAAGCGGAAGTAGTTTTGGAATGTTATCGAGGCAACCGTCTGGTTTTCCTGCTTGATCGAAACGCCTTCTTTCGCTTCAACTGCCTGATGCAACCCGTCGCCCCAGCGGCGCCCTGGCATTGTGCGGCCCGTGAATTCATCAACAATAACGACCTCGCCGTCGTTGATAATGTAGTCAACATCTTTTTGATAGATGGAGTGCGCACGCAATGCGGCATTCAGGTGATGCAGCAGCTTGATGTTGCCGGCATCGTACAGGCTCTCACCTTCTGCGAGCAGGCCCGACTTCATCATCAATGCTTCAACATTGCCGTGACCCTCTTCGGTCACATGTGCCTGCTTGGCTTTCTCGTCAACTGTGTAGTCGCCACGACCGATAAGCCTGCATCTGGCGACTTTGGCATCGAGCTCGACCATCGCAAGATCAGAGTCTGCCGCGTCTGCTGCCGCTACTGCATCGTCGAGTGACATCTCCTCGCCATTCAGTAATACCTTGTTGGCCGGGATATCGTAGTTGCTTGGCTCGTCGGTCTCTTCATGCTGTGCGAGCTTCGGAATCAGCTTGTTGATCTGAGTGTACAGATCGGTGCTGGACTCAGCCGGGCCTGAAATGATCAACGGTGTACGAGCCTCATCGATCAGGATCGAGTCAACCTCATCGACAATGCCGAAATTCAGCTCGCGCTGAACTTTGTCAGCTGTCGCGAACGCCAGATTGTCACGCAAATAATCGAAACCGAGCTCGTTGTTCGTCGCGTACGTAATATCGCTCTGGTACGCCGCGCGCTTCTCTTCCTGAGTCTGTCCGCTTTTGGAAACCCCAACAGTCAGCCCCAGGAACTCATAAATCGGACGCATCCACTCGGCGTCTCGTGCAGCAAGGTATTCATTCACTGTGACGATATGCACACCGTCGCCGCTGATCGCATTCAGGTAGGCAGGCAACGTAGACATCAGGGTCTTGCCCTCACCGGTGCGCATCTCGGCAATATTGCCGTCGTGCAGTACCATGCCGCCGATCAGCTGCACATCAAATGGACGCATCTCCATAGTACGCAGCGACGCCTCGCGCGCGACAGCAAAAGCCTCAGGAAGCAGGTCGTGAAGCGTCTCACCAGCCGCGAAACGCTGCCGAAACTCGTCGGTCTTGCCTTTGAGCGCGGCGTCATCGAGCGCCTGAATGCCCTCTTCAAGGCCATTGATATGCTTTACTGTCTTCGAGTACTGACGCAGCAGGCGCTGATTGCGACTGCCAAAGATATTGGTCAGGAAATTCGCCACTGAGGCTCCTAAGGATACGGTCAAACAAAGGCCGCTATTCTATAGCTTTTGCGGCGACATTAACTATCTAATCAGGCGATTTATGGGCGTTTTTCGCATTCACAAGGACCCTCGGCCGGGGCCGAAAACTCTCGTGATTCTTGCGGGACAGCCGGGTTACTTGGAGGAATCGCGTATGAACTTGACCGGGTTGACGCGGCGGCCATTTTGCAACACTTCAAAATGAAGGTTCGGGCCCGTGGCGCGCCCTGTCTTGCCCATCAGAGCGACGACCTGGCCCTTGCGTACTTCATCACCCACAGCGACCAGATTCTCTGAATTGTGGGCGTAGCGAGTTGAATAGCCGTTGCCATGATTGATTTCGACCATTATGCCGTAGCCATATCGGTCGGACGACCAGGTCACCACGCCATCGGCAACAGCGACTATCTCGGCGCCGTGCTTGCCCGCGAAGTCGATTCCGGTGTGGTTCGCAGGTTTGCCCGTGAACGGGTCCGTGCGCTTCCCGAAGTATGACGAGAGCCAACCGGCTTTGACAGGTCGACCCTGAGGATAGACGCGGTCACTCAGGTTCTGATTCATGAGTACGCCTTCAAGCACATTAAGCTGTGCTTCACGATTACTCAGCTGCGCATTCAGGGAACTCATCGCCTCGAGAACTTCCGGAACAGCAACATTCGATCCGGCAGCCATTGGCTCTTCCGGACCACCGACTGCAGGGTCCGAATCAAAATCAAACTCACCGTCTTCGATCTCTGCCATTTCAGTCAGGCGACGGCCCAGAGCGTCGAGTCGAATGACGCGCGCGTTCATCTGCGCAATGCGGATTGACAGCGCGTCAAGTGTATCTTCGTTTTCCTGGCGAATCGCATCAATACCATCGCGTTGCGATTCCAGCTGCGCGGTAATTCCGCCCAACTCGGAATTGCTAATACCGGATCCGGTACGCGCTGCGTGCCAGGATCCTGCCAGAAATCCAATACCGATAATGCCGCCGACAACAGCAACAACACCTAAACCGGCAGTCACGCCGGACAGGTTTACTTGCCGGGGTTTTCCGAACCCCTTGCCAAAAATTACGACATTCATCGAGTACGCCTCAAGTGCGTCAAGAGTATTTGCTTATTCGTCATGCAAGTTCCGAAGTCGCGGATTATTGAGCCGCGCTCACTTATTAGAGTTGTATTCAACTTGCTGTACCTGCTCACTTCGGTAGCCCCGCTGTCCTAGGATTTCGCCCTTAGACCGGTGGTTTTGCGACCCCGCCTTTCAACGGGTATGCCTTTATCGTTGCGAAACTATGCATAATGTCGGAAATCATTACAAGGCAAGGCCCCGCGAAGGGTGACCGGGGTCACCTACATCAGGAGAAAAGCGCTAACTGCGTCACATTTTTATGCCAGCTGACAAGCTTCAAAACCTCTTAAATCCCAGTAATGACGGGGAGTTAGGGAACATCATCAAGCGCGCCAAGCGGCTCGGCGAGCTCACAGAGGTGATCGCGGCCTCGCTGCCGGAGGATGAGCGGGCCGCCGTGGTCGCGGCGAATGTGCGGGAAGACGGCGAGCTGGTTGTGATCTGTGCGTCGTCCGCCTGGGCGTCCAGATTGCGCTACCAGGCCGACACAATGCTGGCCGCAGCGAAGGACGCTGGCGTATCAGCCAGTGCCTGTCGTGTGCGGGTCTCGCAAGGTTAAGCGTAGGCTGGCGTTGCGTAGGAAATAGGCGCTTTGCGTGAGTCTTCGAAGGTCACTTCCTCCCACGCTGATTCATCCGCCAGCATTGCACGCAGCAGTTTGTTGTTCAGATCGTGTCCCGATTTATAGGCACGCAGTTCGCCGATCAGACTGTGACCCAGAAGGTACGCATCACCAATTGCATCAAGAATTTTGTGGATGACAAACTCATTGGAATAGCGCAACCCATCCTCGTTGAGGATGCGGTAGTCATCGAGCACGATGGCGTTATCCATGCTGCCGCCCAACGTCAGGTTGCGTTCGCGTAGCGCCTCTACATCGCGCAGGAAACAAAACGTGCGTGCGCGACTCACCTCTTTGAGAAAAGATGTGGAGGAAAAATCGATCGTCGCTTGCTGTGACAGCTTGTTAAAAACGGGGTGATTGAAGTACACCTCGAAATTAACTTTGAATCCATCAAATGGCACGAGCTCGGCCCACTTGTCTTCTTCTTCCACGCGCACCGTCTTCTTGATGCGAATAAACCGTTTCGCGACGTTTTGTTCTTCGATACCTGCCGACTGCAGCAGGAATACGAATGGCCCGGCACTTCCGTCCATGATCGGAACTTCAGCAGCGGACAGGTCGACGTGCAGATTGTCGATACCCAGACCCGCCAGCGCAGACATCAGGTGTTCAACGGTCGCAACCTTGATGCCATCCTGAGTCAATGTCGTACCCAGCATGGTCTCTGTCACCAGGCGTGGGTCCGCCTGAATATCTACTGGCTCCTCAAGATCGACACGATGAAACACGATTCCCGTGTTCTCAGCAGCAGGGCGCAGCGTCATGTAGACTTTTTCGCCGCTGTGCAGGCCAACACCCGTGGCGCGAATCGTGGTTTTTAAGGTTCTTTGTCGAAGCATGTCGCGGCGAAGCCTATCATAAATTCCTAGAAAAACCCAAAATACTATTAAATTCAGACTGTTAGAACAAAGCAATCAAGGGTTTTGAGAGGTGTCTGTGCCCGGGGTCGGTCAGGTAGCCGACCCGGACTAATCCGGGTCGGCAAGCGGAGTTACCTGCCCCGGGCATCAAACTACCCGGTTACTGCTGGCCTTGGCCTGGGCCCAGGCCTAGTCAGCCTGGCGGCGCAGGAATGCTGGAATATCCAGCAATTCTTCCTGCAGCCCAGGACCGTTGTCGAGACCATCACCGACAGCACGTTGCCGCTGTACGGTTGGCTTCTCCATCGCCTGGTAGTTGGGCTCAGCCTGTGCAGCCGGCCGGCGCACAATACGCATCGGCGAGTCGGCGTTTGCTGCCTGCTTGCCGAGGCCGGTTGCAACAACCGTTACGCGAATGCGATCCGTCATTTCCGGATCGATCACCGTGCCGACAACCACAGTCGCATTGTCAGACGCGTATTCCTTAACGGTATTGCCAACTTCCTGGAACTCGCCAATCGAAAGATCCATGCCCGCCGTTACGTTGACAAGTATGCCGTTCGCACCTGCAAGATTGATGTCTTCGAGCAGCGGGCTCGATGCAGCGGCTTCTGCTGCTTCACGAGCACGATCCTCACCAGACGATGTACCTGAACCCATCATCGCCATGCCCATTTCCGACATTACGGTTCTGACGTCGGCAAAGTCGACGTTAATCAGACCCGGTCGCGTGATCAGCTCGGCAATACCTTGTACAGCGCCTTGCAGAACCTGGTTGGCAGAGCGAAATGCGTCGAGCAGCGTTGTCTCGCCGCCGAGAACAGTTAACAGCTTCTCGTTCGGGATTGTGATCAGTGAGTCGACGTATTTACCGAGCTCGCCAATGCCGCTCTCCGCGATTGTCATGCGTTTGCCGCCTTCCATCTGGAAAGGCTTGGTGACGACAGCAACGGTCAGTATTCCAAGTTCCTTGGCAACCTGCGCCACGATCGGTGCCGCACCTGTGCCTGTTCCGCCGCCCATACCAGCCGTGATGAACAGCATGTCCGCACCCTCGATCACTTCGAGAATCCGGTCACGATCTTCCATCGCCGCCTGACGGCCGATATCAGGATCAGCGCCAGCGCCGAGTCCTTTCGTAATGTTGCAGCCAATCTGCAACGATGTCCGCACGCGCGATCCCTTGAGCGCTTGCGAGTCCGTATTCGCACAGATGAAATCGACACCTTCGATGCCGGTTTCCACCATGTGTGCGACAGCGTTACCACCGCCGCCACCGACACCGATGACTTTGATGACAGCGCTAGAGCTATGCGCATCCATTAGTTCAAACATTGAGTGTTCCTCCGCTTTTAAAACAATAAAACTGCTACTAAAACTGGCCCTGGAACCACGATTTCATGCGCTCCCAGACTTCCCCTAGATTGCCGCCGATCGGCGTACTGCGCTGATCACGACGAGACAAATTTTCGAACCCGTACAACAACAGACCCACGCCCGTGGCATGAATCGGATTTCGTATGACATCGCCGAGACCTTCGACGTATTGCGGCGCACCGAGGCGGACCGGCATATGAAAAACCTCCTCCGCCAGTTCGACCGCTCCTTCCATCTTTGCGCTGCCGCCCGTAATTACGACGCCCGCTGCGATCAATTCTTCAAAACCGCTTCTGCGCAACTCATCCCGCACCAGGCCGAACAACTCTTCGTAACGTGGCTCAACGATTTCTGCGAGCGTTTGCCGTGCAAGCCTGCGCGGCGGCCGCTCACCAACACTCGGCACTTCAATGGTTTCGTCCGGGTTCGCGAGCTGTGAAAGCGCGCATGCGTACTTGATCTTAATTTCCTCGGCGTATTGGGTTGGCGTTCGCATCGACACGGCGATGTCATTAGTGACCTGGTCACCGGCAATTGGAATCACCGCTGTGTGCTGGATCGCACCGCCAAGAAAAACGGCGATGTCCGTGGTGCCGCCACCAATATCGACGATGCAGGAGCCAAGCTCCTTTTCATCATCCGTCAGCACGGAATAACTGGATGCCAGTTGCTCCAGCACAATGTCATCCACTTCCAGTCCGCAACGCTGCACGCACTTGACGATATTCTGTGCCGCACTCTCGGCGCCGGTCACCATGTGTACTTTTGCTTCCAGCCGCACACCGGACATTCCGACCGGCTCACGAATACCCTCCTGATTATCGATGACAAATTCCTGCGGCAGGATATGCAAGATTTTCTGATCTGCAGGAATGGCGACGGCA
This sequence comes from Gammaproteobacteria bacterium, assembly GCA_022600955.1. Classification (GTDB taxonomy): domain Bacteria; phylum Pseudomonadota; class Gammaproteobacteria; order Steroidobacterales; family Woeseiaceae; genus UBA1847. The sequence continues at coordinate 92,591 of JAHZJK010000023.1, read as the reverse complement.
CGCGCAGCGTCGATAACGCGGTCGACATCGTTCGGGCTGACTTCCGAGTCGCGTATCGCAACGATGCCGTGAGAATTGAGACTACGCACATGGCTGCCGGCAATGCCGGTGTATACAGAGTGGATATCACAGCCGGCCATGAGCTCGGCCTCCTCCACTGCGCGCTGAATGGAATGCACAGTGGACTCGATATTGACGACCACGCCTTTCTTCAGGCCGCGCGATGGGTGCGAGCCAATACCGACGACTTCGATATTGCCTTCCTCGTTGACCTCGCCGACTATGGCGACGACTTTCGACGTACCGATGTCGAGTCCAACGATCAGGTTCTTGTCAGGCCTCTTGGACATTCAATCCCTACCTCTGGCAGCGAACATTGCTGCATCTTCTTTTTCCGACTCATTCACCGGTGTTTGCAGACCACTCTTCCAGCCGATCGTAAAGCCGTTGCCATAGCGCATGTCGACGTAGTCAATATCCGCGGCTCGCCCGGTAATGATGTCGGCCACGACGTCAAGAAACAGGTCGGTACGCTCGGCAACATCGCGGCGGCCGAGGCGAACCTCAATGCCACTTTGCAATGTCATTTCCCAGGAACCGCGGGCATCGAGATGCACTCGCCGCACGTCCAGGCCAACCGGAATCAGTTGTTCGCGCACACTCAGATAGCGCGCAGCGACTTCTGCCGAACGTGCATCCGGGCCACTCAGCTTCGGCAACTCTGCGGGTGTGTGCCGCAGTTCGCTGACGAACAGCTCGCCGCGCGTATTCAACAAGCCGCTGTCACCCCAGACAGCTGCGGGAATCTGCTCGGTGACGGAAATCGCAATTCGACTTGGCCAGCGGCGAGACACACGCGCCTGATCTATCCACGGCAACGCAACTATTTGTTCCCGGATCGTGTCCAGACTTGCACCAACAAAACCCGCCTCGATTTCTTCGCTGATTGCCTCTTCAATGTGCAAGGCCGTCACACGCTGGAACGGTGCGCTGATTTCGATCGATGTAATTTCACGGTCCAGCATTCTCAGGCTGACCTGATAGGTTGCGAATACGAAACCCACTGCCAACAGCGGCGTAACGATGCGAGCGACGCGAATCTTTGGCAATGTGAAACGCGGCGCCTGTTTAGGCTTACGACGTCTGGCTTGCTTACGTGCCATTGGCTGCAACCTCCAGAGCAACGGTTTCCGTGTCCCAGGCGAAGCTGGTTTCCAGAATTCGCCAGCACAATTCTTCGAAATCCATGCCGTCCTTTTTCGCCGCCATTGGAACAAGGCTATGGCTGGTCATACCGGGAACGGTATTCGCCTCCAGCACCAAAGGTTGCCCATCAGAACCGGTCATGAAGTCGACGCGACCCCAGCCGCTGCATCCCAACTCGTTAAAAGCGGCCACAGCCAGCTCGGCGTATAAGGATTCTTCTGCATCGCTGCTGGTGCCGGGGCACACGTACGCAGTCCGCTCGGACTCATACTTGGCGCGATAGTCGTAGAAGACTCGCGGCGTTTCGATACGAATGCTGGGCAATGCGCGGCCCTGCAAGACAGACACGGTAAATTCGCCGCCGTCAACGCAGCACTCAAGCAACGCGTTATCGCCGTATTGCAGCGCGACATCGATAGCTTTATCCAGTTCAGCACGTTCAAAAACTTTCGACATACCGACGCTCGAACCCTGACCGGACGGCTTCACGATAAGCGGGAAACCCAGTTTCTCGGCTGCAATAGATGCTTCCGCGGTAGTCGTAACAACCGCGTATTCAGGTGTCGGAATGCCAGCTGCGCGGAACAGATGCTTGCTGCGCACTTTGTCCATAGCGATCGCTGATGCCATGACGCCGCTGCCGGTGTACGGAACCTTCAGCCACTGCAAAGTGCCTTGCAGTGCTCCGTCCTCACCGCCCGGACCGTGCAACGCGATCCAGACCCGATCGAAGCCCGCATTGGCAAACTCGACCATCGACTTCTCTGCCGGGTCCCAGCCGTGCGCATCAATCCCCTTTGACTTCAGCGCAAACAGCACCGCGGAGCCGCTATCGAGCGACACTTCACGCTCGCTGGAGTCGCCGCCAAGCATCACTGCAACACGGCCGAACTCAGAGGCATCAACGATCACGTGGCGCTGGTCGCGGGTGGCTAAATCAGTCATGACTTGCCTCCCCGACCATGCGTACTTCATGTACCAGCTTCACACCGTGTTCTTTGGCAACCGTCTTTTGTACGTGTGCGATTAGCGCTTCGATATCCGCAGCACTTGCTTTGTCACGATTGATTATGAAATTCGCGTGTTTGTCAGACACTTCGGCCCCACCAATACGGAAGCCCTTTAAACCGGCCGCCTCGATCAGTCTGGCTGAGTGATCGCCGGGCGGGTTGCGAAACACAGAGCCGCAACTCGGCAGGCCGAGCGGTTGTGTCCTCTTGCGACGCTCAAGCATGGCCTTCATCGTTTCCATGCTCGGCGTAACATCTGCGTCGAATTCGAATGTTGCTTCCAGAAACCACTCGTCAGTCGGACCCTGCACGCTGCGATAGGCAACTTCGTAGTCGGCCGGCGTACGGTCTTGAACAAGCCCTTCGCGATTAATCGTCCGAACCGCAGCAACCCGCTCCCAGGTTTCCCCGCCGTGCGCTCCGGCATTCATCGCCAGCGCACCACCAACCGTGCCTGGAATCCCGGCGAAGAACTCGGAAGGACCCAGGCCCCAACGGATGCATTGCCGCGATAGCTGTGTGCACGGTAAACCCGCACCGGCGCGCACCGACAGTTCCTCGACTCGCTCAAGTTCTCGCAGCATTTTCGTGGCCGATATGACAACGCCGCGTATACCACCGTCGCGCACCAATAAATTGCTGCCAACGCCGTGCCAGAAGACAGGGCTGTCAGCATCGAGGCTGGCAAGGAACGCAGCCAGATCTTCGATGCTCGCCGGCATGAAGAATACGTCTGCCGAGCCGCCTGCCTGCCACGATGTGTGGCGGCTCATCGGCTCGTCGTAGCGCAGTTCGCCGTGCACGCCAGGCGCTCTCGGGGCAGCCATCATGAGTGCACCTTGAGCGGCGGACTGCTGCTCAACAGTTGCGGCAGTTCAGCCGCATAGGCACCGATGTCGCCCGCGCCCATCGTCAATACCAGGTCGCCGTCGGCCAGCAAATCCTGCAGAACTGGCTGTAATTCGTCGAGCGACTCAACAAACACCGGCTCAACAGCGCCACGAGAGCGGACCGCTCGAGCCATTGCCCGACCATCAGCGCCTGCAATCGGCTCCTCACCTGCCGCGTAGACATCGAGCAGCACGAGTACGTCCGCGTCAGACAGGACGCTTGCGAAATCGTCCATAAGGTCACGCGTACGCGAGTAGCGATGTGGTTGAAACACCAGTACGATTCGTTTTTCCGGCCAGCCACTTTTTGCTGCCGACAATGTCGCCGCGATTTCCGTCGGGTGATGGCCGTAGTCATCAACCAGTAATACCGAACCAGTCGCAGTCTGGACTTCGCCCATCTTTTGGAAGCGGCGATCTATGCCTTCGAATTCCTGCAGCGCTTTGACGACTGACTGAGCTCCGATCTGTACTTCATCGGCCACCGCGATGGCCGCCAGCGCATTGCGAACGTTATGCATGCCCGGTAATTGCAACGTCACATGCAGAGTTTCATCGCTGCCAGTACGAACGACATCGAATTCCGTTCTGGCCTCCGAAAACTCGATATTGACAGCCCGTACGTCCGCTTCATCGTTAGTGCCGTACGTGGTTACCGAGCGGCCAATTTCGCCGAGCACAGAGTTGACGCCCGCGTCATCGGTACAGACAACGGCCAGTCCGTAGAATGGCAGGTTGTGCAGAAACTCTATGAATCCACCCTTCAGTTTTTCGATATCGCCGTCGTACGTCGACATGTGATCAGCGTCGATATTGGTGACCACCGCGAGCATCGGTTTCAGATGCACGAACGACGCATCACTCTCATCAGCCTCAGCAACCAGGTAGTCACCCTGACCAAGGCGCGCATTGGCATCAGCGCTCTTCAAGCGCCCGCCAATAACAAACGTTGGATCAAGCCCTCCTTCTGCAAGAACACTGGCCACCAGGCTGGTAGTGGTGGTTTTGCCATGTGTACCCGCGACAGCAATGGAGTATCGAAACCGCATAAGCTCAGCGAGCATTTCTGCACGACTCACAACGGGCATGAGTTGCTCTCGTGCGGCGGCAACTTCGGGATTGGTTTCATCGACCGCGCTGGAGACAACAACAGCATCTGCATCGCGAATGTGATCTGAAGCGTGGCCGATGAATACGGTAGCGCCCTGTTTCTCAAGGCGCTTTGTTTGCTTGTTCTTTTTCAGGTCGGAGCCTTGCACGGCATAGCCGAGACTTAGCATTACCTCCGCAATACCAGACATGCCGGAGCCGCCGATACCGACGAAGTGCACGCAATGAATGCGGCGCATGCGACTGATCATGACGTTGCTCCCGCTTGCTCAAGACACAGCTCGGTTATGCGTGACAGCGCGTCCGGTCGTGCAAGGGACCGTGCCAGCTCCGCGCGGCGTGCCAATTCGGCGCGTGATTGCAACCAGTCACGCAACAAGCCGGCAAGCATCGTCGGCGTCAGTTCCGACTCCTGAATAATCTGTGCCGCGCCCGCCGCAGCCATTGGTCCCGCGTTGGCGGTCTGATGGTCGTCGACCGCTGCCGGGTAGGGTACGAACAGCGCAGGTACGCCAGCTGCACACAGTTCAGCAACCGTCAGCGCACCGGCGCGGCATACGACGAGGTCAGCCCATGCATACACCGATGCCATGTCTTCGATATAGGACACCAGCTCTACATCGACGCCGTGCTCAACGTAGGATGATTTTGCGATGTCCAGTGTGCGTTCACCGCACTGGTGTTTAACTATCGGTCGCACGTCAGCATCGAGCTCAGCCAGTGCGGCGGGCACAGTGCGATTCAGCGCCAGTGCGCCCTGGCTGCCACCCAGCACGAGCAGGCGTAGCGGACCCTGACGATTTGTGTAGCGTTCTCCGGGAGGCACTATCGCGGCAATTTCCTCGCGCACCGGATTGCCGACGGTTTCCACCTCGACGTTAGAAGAAAAACTGCCCGGGAAGGCTTGCAGCACAACCCGGGCAAGACGCGCCAGAAGACGATTTGTCAGCCCTGCAGCCGCATTCTGCTCATGAATCACAAGCGGACGACGAGTTAACCAGGCGGCGACACCACCAGGACCACTCGCGAATCCACCCATGCCGAGCACAGCGGCAGGACGACGACGGAAGATAACGCCAAGCGCTTGTATCAGCGCCCAGCCAATTTGTAGCGGTGCAATCAGTAAAGCCAGCAGCCCCCTGCGGCGAAGCCCCTGAACACTGATCCATTCCATATCGATGCCTGCCTCAGGAATCACGCGAGACTCGAGGCCGCGATGAGTGCCGAGCCATACGACGTCGCGCGAATGGGCCTGCAACGCACGCGCCACCGCCAATGCCGGATAGACGTGCCCACCCGTGCCACCTGCCATAACAAGAATCGGCCGCGCACTCATGCCTTGCTCCTGCGCGGCTTGCGCTTGCGATTGATGGGCTTCGCATCAACGGCCAGCTCATGATGAATTCGCAGCAGCAGCGATATACAGATCATCGTGATAATCAGGCTGCTGCGACCGTAGCTGATCAGCGGCAACGTAAGACCTTTGGTGGGTAGCAGCCCCATGTTCACGCCAATATTGATGAACGCCTGAATACCGAGCCAGGTACCAAGACCAATAGCAACGTATGCCTCGAAAAAGCGCTCGGCATCTGCAGCACGCATCGCAAGTTTGAAAATGCGCCACAACAACGCGAGAAACAGTGCGATCAGTAGCAGCGAACCGATTAACCCGAATTCCTCCGCGTACACCGCGAATACGAAATCCGTGTGCGCTTCCGGAAGGTAGAAAAGTTTTTGCACACTCTCGCCCAAACCGACGCCGAGCCATTCTCCACGGCCAATAGCGATCAGTGACTGGGTCAACTGAAACCCCGAGTTAAACGGGTCCGCCCACGGATCAAGGAAACCCGTCAGGCGCTGCATCCGATACGGAGACGCCACAGCCAGCGCTGCCATTGCCACGACAGCCAGCAAGAAGAACAGCAGGAAATCACGAATGCGTGCGCCAGCGACGAACATCATTGCCATTGCCGTCGACAACAGGACCACAGCAGCGCCAAAGTCCGGCTCGGCGAGCAGCAGTACGCAGGCGACACTCAGCACGATCATCGGTCGCAGGAAGCCTGTAAATTCTTCGCGCAGGGTTTTGTTACGTCGAACAAGATAACCCGCGAGGTATAACAAGAAACAGAGCCGCGCCGGCTCGGATACCTGCAGGTTCATGACACCAAGACGTACCCAGCGGGTGCTGCCATTAACTGTATGACCGACGCCGGGCAGTAGCACGACAGCCAACAACACAATGCCAAGCAGCAGCATCACCGGCCCCAGGCTTCGCCAGACCTGCATTGGAATAAACAGGCAAACGAAACCAGCGACCGTGCCGATTGCCGCCGCGAGCAATTGGCGCTGCACATAGTGGAACGGGTTGCCTGTCAGGTTATCAGACACCGATATCGATGCGGATGCGAGAATGACAAAGCCGCCAAGCAGCAAAGCCAGAACCAGGGTTAATAGCACCGGGTCGATCTGCAATTCAGTTCGCATGCGTGCCGGGAATGGCATTGTTACGTTGCGTGCAGTCATCGTTTCAATGCCTCCACTGCCATGCAAAACGCTTCACCACGCGCCATGTAGTTGTCGTACTGATCGAGGCTTGCGCATGCGGGTGCGAGCAAGACTGTATCTTCTGACTCAGCGCAATTAGCCGCCATACCAACAGCCGCCGTCATGTTCTCGGCGAAATGGACTGGCATTACTGTGTCCAGTGCATGTGCGATTTCTTCCGCATCCTTGCCTATAAGTACGGCACCGCGCAGTTTGTCTTCGAGCGCGTTCGCGAGCTCACCGAAGTCTCCGCCCTTGCCATCACCACCCGCGACAAGAACCAGCATCGTGTCAACTGAGGCTATTGAGGCCACGGCCGCGGCTACATTGGTCGCCTTTGAATCATTGATGTAGTCGACCGCTGCAATACGAGCAACAAACTGCATGCGATGTGGAAGCCCGGGAAATTCTGCCAGAACCTGCAACATCGCAGTCATATCAAGGCCCAGCAGATCTCCGGCCGCGAGCGCGGCTAATGCGTTCAGCTGATTGTGTACGCCATACATCGACAGCTCGTCGATTGCCAGCAGCAGCGTCTCACCGCGTGCCAGATAGCGTTTACTGTCATCAACTCGAATTCCGTACTGGCCGTCCTCGGGCAGATCGAGACCGAAGCTGACAATGCGATCGCAATGGCTGGCATATTCCGCCGCTGTTTCGTCGGCACGATTCACGACGGCCGCATCTGCCTCGCGGAATACGCGGTACTTGGCGTGCCGGTATTCGTCTTCATCGGTGTGCCAGTCAAGATGGTCTGGTGAGACATTCAGAAGAACCGCAACCATTGCCGGCAAGTGCTGCGTCCGATGCAATTGAAAACTCGACAGTTCGAGAACGTAAACGTCAGGCTTACTACGGTCGAGAAGGTCGAGTGCCGGCTCTCCAAGATTGCCGCCTGCAAGAGCTTCACGTTGATCTGCAATACACATGTGGTACAGCAGTGTCGTCACCGTACTCTTACCGTTAGAACCGGTAATCGCGACAAACGGCGCTTGAGCCTCATCGGCAAATAATTCGATGTCGGAAACAATTTCGAGCTTCTTGTCCAGCGCTTGCCTGAGTATTGGCTGGCTATCCGGAACACCGGGCGACGCGATCACGCGCTCCACGCTGTTCGGCAGCTTCGCATCGCCGGGCAGTAACTCGCTATCTGGCAACAGCGCCTGCAGTTCATCGGCGCCTGGCGGAGTTTCACGACTATCAAAAAATATTGCGTTGCTGTCATTGCGCTGCAGATAGCGCGCAATTGACAGCCCTGTCGCACCAAGGCCAACGACGAGATCTTTTTGAGTAGTCGCTTTGCTCATCGGATCTTCAGACTCGCCAAGCCGATCAGCACAAGGATGACCGTAATAATCCAGAACCGAACGATCACTTTCGGCTCCGCCCAACCTTTCAGTTCGAAGTGGTGGTGGATTGGCGCCATGCGAAACACGCGCTTGCCCGTCAGCTTGAATGATGCGACCTGGATAATGACCGACAGCGTTTCCATGACGAATACGCCACCCATGATCGCGAGCACAATTTCCTGGCGCACAACAACTGCCACGACTCCGAGAGCCGCACCGAGCGCCAGCGCACCAATGTCGCCCATGAATACTTGCGCCGGGTATGTGTTGAACCACAGAAAGCCAAGCCCCGCACCGGCGAGTGCCGCGCAAAACACCATGATTTCGCCTGTGCCCGCGACGTAAGGGATACCGAGGTAACCTGAAAAATTTACGTTACCAGTCACATACGCGAATAGTCCCAGTGCCCCGCCGACCAGAACTGTCGGCATGATCGCGAGCCCGTCAAGGCCATCAGTGAGGTTCACAGCATTGCTGAAGCCAACAATAAAAAAGTACGTCACGACGACCTGAAACATGCCAAGCGGGATCGACAGATCCTTGAAATACGGAATCAAAAGAGAGGTCTGAACCTCACTGGTCGCCGTAACGTACAGAGCAATGGCGGCAATAATTGCCGCACTAGACTGCCAGAAGAGTTTTTGCTTCGCCGAGATACCGGCGGGGTCCTGCAATACGAGTTTTTTGTAGTCATCGACATAGCCGATAACACCGAAAGACAGAGTGACGAACAACACTATCCAGACGTAATGGTTCTCAAGGTCAGCCCACAGTACGGTTGCTACCGAAATAGCCGTGAGTATCAACGCACCGCCCATGGTCGGCGTGCCCGCCTTGAGCAAGTGCGTCTCCGGACCATCTTCTCGAACCGGCTGACCCAGCTGATTCACGCTCAGCCGTTTAATCATGCGCGGGCCAACGACGAACGAGAATACCAGTGCCGTCAGAGCACCAAGAATGGCGCGCATCGTCAGGTAATTGAATACGTTAAAACCGGATTCATACTGCGCGAGGTAGTTGGTGAGATAAAGCAGCATGTCAGGCCTCCTTCCTCACAGGGTCACTCGCACGTAGAGCGTCTACGACGCGTTCCATGTGCATGGAGCGAGAGCCCTTCACCAACACATTGGTTGACTCGCTGGCCTGCAACACGTCATGCAGCAAATCATCCAGCGAGGAATACCACGACGCGCCAGGTCCAAATCCCGCGACGCTGTGTTTGCAAAGGTCGCCAAGCGCGAACAAGCGACTGATACCGCTTGCCCGAGCTGACGCCCCAACCTCGCGATGCAATTCCTTTGCATCGTCTCCGAGTTCCTTCATGTCACCAAGGACCAGCCAGCTGTCACCTTCCAGGCTCGCCAGGAATTCTGCCGCCGCAGCGACAGATAACGGATTCGCGTTGTAAGAATCGTCAAACAAAGTGCAATCATTGATCCCTTGCAACGGGCGAATTCGTCCCTCTACCGGCGCGATTTTTTGCAGTGCCCCAGCGATGTAATCAGCATCGATCTCAAGTGCCGTGGCAACGGCAGCCGCTGCACAAGCGTTACGAACGTTGTGAATTCCCGGAAGCGGCAGCGAAACCGCTTTTTCTTCACCGGCAATCGACAAATCAAATTCCGACCCATGTGCGGTCGCGCGTATATTGCTTGCGCGGACATCAGCGCCGGCGCCGAAACCAAAGCTCAGCATCCGGACGTCGGTAACCAGCGTCGACCAGTAGTCGAAGTAGTCGTCGTCAGCATTCAGCACAGCTACTGCCGGGCGCCTGGCGTTCTGCAGGATTTCACCCTTCGCTTTCGCAACGCCTTCTATCGATCCAAAACCTTCCAGATGCGCGGCACCTGCATTGGTGATGACAACAACATCCGGGCTGGCCAGTGACACGAGATACGCGATTTCACCCGCATGATTGGCACCCATCTCAATAACCGCATAGTCGTGCTGGTCTTCAATCCGGGCGAGCATCAGCGGCATGCCAATGTCGTTATTCAGATTGCCTTCAGTCGCCAGGGTCGCAGCACGAGTCGAAAGACAGCCCGCGATCATTTCCTTGAGCGTCGTCTTGCCGTTGCTGCCCGTCACACCGACAACGGTTACATCCTTGCTGGCACGCCAGGCGGCGCCGAACTGGCCAAGCGCCAAGCGTGTGTCTTCGACTCTTATCTGCGGGATGCCGTCGTCGCATGCCCGACTCACGACGGCGCCTGCCGCATCCATCTGTATCGCAGCCGCGAGGTGCTCGTGGCCGTCAAAGTTCGGACCCTGCAAGGCGAAGAACAATTCGCCCGACCTGATCGAACGAGTATCCGTACTGATCCCGGCAAACGCACAATCATTGCCGTGCAATTCACCATTCATGTTGTTTGCAGCCGCGGCGAGGGAGTCAGTCATTGCGCACAACCCTCGCCTGCAAGGCAGCGGTCGCGACCGCAAGATCCGAAAACGGCAAGCGCTCTGCGCCGATCTCCTGATAGTCCTCATGACCTTTGCCGGCCACCAGAATGGTGTCTGAGTCGTTTGCCTGATCGATCGCCCACGCGATTGCGGCTGCGCGGTCCTCTATGACGACAGCCGAACTGGCTTCGGTAAAGCCTGCAACGATGTTCGCCACGATTTCTTGAGGTGGTTCCGAGCGCGGGTTGTCATTGGTCACGATCACGTGATCAGCAAGGCGCTCGGCAACCAATGCCATCTGTGGACGCTTCGCGATATCGCGGTCGCCGCCGCAACCGAACACACACCACAGCTTGCCGCGCGTATGCGGCCGCAGCGCTCGCAAAGCAGACTCAAGTGCGTCCGGTGTATGCGCGTAGTCAACATAAACACCGGAGTCATCGACCCGCTGCATGCGGCCAGGTGGAGCCTGTACCAGCTGCAGCACATCACTTGCCATCTCAAGCGGCACATTCTGGGTCAGCAAATACGCCAGAACGATGGCTGCATTGGCAACATTGAAGTCACCGGGCAGCGCGAGCGAAAAGCGACCATCACCCCATGAGCTGGTGAACGTTACGTCCGATCCTCGCGGCGTCTCGACAACTGAGCGTACAAACAGGTACGGACGACCATTTGCGACACGATCAAACTGCGTTGAAACGGCCACGGCGTCAACACCACAACGTTCTGCAAGTTGCGCGCCGAATTCGGTATCCAGACTTATGATGCGTGTCGCCGGACCATGCTTGAGGAATAACTCCGACTTGGCATCGAAGTAAGACTGCATATCGCCGTGATAGTCGAGGTGGTCGTGCGTCAGGTTGGTAAACAACGCCGCACTAAAACGTACGCCGTCGACACGATGTTGTGTCAATGCGTGTGAGGAAACCTCCATCGCCGCATATGTCGCGCCCTGCTCAACAAAACCCGTAAGCCGTGCCTGCAAGTCGACTGCCGCAGGCGTGGTCATGCCCTCTGCAAGTTCCAGCTCGTCAACCCCGTAGCCGATCGTGCCGAGATAGGCACAACGATGTTGCAGCTGTTGCCAGCATTGCGAGATCAGCCATGCAACTGTCGTTTTACCGTTGGTTCCGGTAACACCGACGACATGCATCTGCTCGCTCGGGGCACCATAAAAACGACTTGCGATCTCACCAACGTGCGCCGCGAGGTTTTCCACGGCGATCAATGGGACACCAATATCGGCTGGTGCGTTGGCGCTGCTCGAGTCCCACGCAACCGCCGCCACGCCCGCGTTCTTTGCCTGATCAAGGTAATCGAGCCCGTGGTGATTCATGCCCTGCGTCGCCAGAAACAGGTTGCCACGACACAGCTTGCGGCTGTCGCTCGCGACTCCCGAAATCCCGATGCTCGGCGCACGCGCAAACCCCTGCAGCAAAGTCGCGAGAGTCGGGGCGCTGTCGATCTGCATTGCCGGCATGTTCATTGAACCGCCTTTTGGTCCGCCATGGCCTGCATGACGCTGCCAGGGTCTCTCGCAGGCATCGCGTCTGGCGCAATTGCCAGCAAGCGCAGCGACTCTGACATGACGTCGGCGAATACCGGAGCCGCCACGTCACTGCCGTAGTACAGCTCTCCGGCAGGCTCGTCGATAACGACGACCGTCGCGAGACGCGGATTACTCGCTGGCGCGAACCCGGCGAATATGGATATGTATTTGTCTTCGGAGTAGCCACCTCTTGCGAACTTCCAGGCGGTACCGGTTTTTCCTGCGACCTTGTAGCCATCGACAGACGCTTTGGTGCCCGTGCCGCCTGGCCTGACGACCTCTTCGAGCATTCGCCGAACATTGTTCGCGGTGTCGACAGAGATAACCTGCTCTCCATCCGCAGCATCTTCGACTGCGAATAGCGATACGGGATTCATGACGCCGTCATTGCCAATTGCCGCATACGCCTGTGCCAGCTGTAGTGGCGTCACCGATACACCATAGCCGTAAGCGATCGTCGCCTGGCTAATCGGACGCCAGTTGCTGTAGTGCGTCAACATGCCTGCGGATTCGCCCGGAAATCCACTCGTTGTCATTTCTCCGAGGCCGAACTGCGCCATCGTGCCCCACAACTGGTCCGGTTGCAGTGACATGGCCACCTTGGTGACACCGACGTTGCTTGATCGCGCCAGGATAGTCGTCAGGCTGATACGACCAAGATTGCGGCTATCTTCAATCTTCTTCGCGCCAACAGTTACTGACCCTGGCGCCGTATCAACAACGCTGCTCGGGCTGTACTGGCCACTCTCAAGCGCCGCTGCCACAACCAGCGGTTTAATGCTGGATCCTGGTTCGAAAATGTCCGTGATGGCGCGATTGCGGTAGCGCTCCGCAATGAATTGCGCCCGATCGTTAGGGTTGTATGTTGGCTGATTCGCCATGGCCAGCACTTCGCCGGTCTGCACATCGATAATGACGACCGATCCGGATCGCGCGCTATGTGTCTTTACCGCCGCCTTCAGGGTTCGATAGGCGAGATACTGCAAGCGCAGGTCGATGCTCGTGCGCAGTTCCTTACCGTGCCTTGGTGGACGAATACTGGCAACGTTTTCGATCGAGCGTCCGAGGCGGTCTTTCAAAACGCGCTTCGCGCCGGGTTCGCCAGACAGCCAGTTGTTGGCCGCCAGCTCCAGGCCCTCCTGGCCTTCATCGTCGATATTGGTAAAACCAACCAGATGGCCCGTCACCTCGGAGGCCGGGTAGTAGCGATGATACTCACGCTGCACGTTGACACCCGGCAACTCCATCGCCATGACCACAGCTGCACTTTCCGGACTGACGTGACGCTTCAGGTAAAGAAATTCCTTGTCCATGCTGCGTGTAATGCGACGAATCAGTTGATCGGCCTGCAGATCAAGTGCGCGTGCCAGGTGCGGTATCTTGTCGACGGCCGGAGCGAACTTTTGCGGGTTAACCCAGATGCTGTCGACCGGCGAACTGATCGCCAGTGGCTCGCCATTGCGGTCGAGAATGGAGCCACGATGTGCAGAAATGGATTCTGTACGCAAATGGCGGGTATCCGCCTGCCGATTGAGAAACTCGGTATCCAACACCTGCAAGTGAACGGCCCGGGCCACAAGCGACGATGCCACCAAAGCAAATACCGCCATTACCAGCGACACTCTGCCTACGAAACGCCGTGCAGTTTGTTGTTTTGTCTCTGCTCCGCGTGTCATGGCCGCTCAATGACGTAAATGTCCGACGTTTCAGGACGCGACAATGACAGGTCTTCGGCCGCGACCCGCTCTATGCGCGCATGGGTCGCCCAGGTGCTTTGTTCAATCTGCAACTGACCCCATTCGATATTCAATTCGTCACGCTCATGCGAGAGCGCTTCAAGTTCGACGAAGAGTTTTCGCGAATCGTGTTTCGTATAGACCAGCGCGATAGCACTCATCACGCAGACGGCCGCGAAGACAAATACCAGCAGGAACGATTGACGAGGCTTAACCGGCTGCATTAGTTTCGCTCCGCAATTCTGAGCCGTGCGCTGCGTGCGCGGCGGTTCATCGTGATTTCTTCGGCGGTCGCAACGACTGCCTTGCCGACCGTGCGCAGTTTCGGCTGAAACTCGACAGGAACATTCGGCATGCCACGGTACTGCTCAGGCTCGCGTGACGCATCACGCATGAAACGCTTTACCATCCGATCTTCGAGCGAGTGAAAACTGATAACACACAGTCGTCCGCGTTGTTTCAAAACGTCAATCGACTGCTGCAGAACGGCCTCAAGCTGTTCAAGCTCTCCGTTGATTGCGATCCGAATGGCCTGAAACGTTTTGGTAGCGGGGTGTTTCTTTTGCGCGCGCGCTTTGGCTGGCACCGCTGCCTCAACGACGTCGGCGAGCTGCGTAGTCGTCAGCAACGGAGACTGCAGGCGCGCCGCAATAATCGCGCCCGAAATCCGTTTTGCAAATGTTTCCTCGCCGTACACGCGTAGCGTCCTTGTTAGCTCTTGTGGTTCCACAGTCGCAAGCCAATCACTCGCTGACTCGCCTGAATCCGGGTCCATTCGCATATCGAGCGGGCCGTCACGGAGGAAGCTGAAGCCACGACGGGCTTCATCCAGTTGCGGCGAGGAGACTCCCAGGTCGAAGAGCAATCCATCGACTTTGCCTGCGAGATCCCTTTCAACCATGAATGTTTCGAGTTTTGCACTTTCACCCCTGATCAATTCGAAGCGCGGATCATCGGTGAACTGCGAAGGTGCTGAAGCAATGGCGTCGGGGTCACGATCGATTCCGATCAGTCGTCCGTTTTCTCCAAGGTGCTTCAGAATCTCCCCGCTGTGACCACCGCGACCGAACGTTCCATCGACGTAACAGCCGTCTTGTTTTATATCCAGCCCATCAAGGACTGGCCCCAACAGCACCGGCACATGCTCGTTGCTGCTCATGACATGAACCGCATCCTAGAAAGCAATCGATTCGAGGTCGGCCGGCATGTCGCCGTCGTCCTCTTCTGATAGCCACGCGTCACGTTTTTCGTTCCAGGTTGCCTCGTCCCATAGTTCAAACTTGTTGCCCTGCCCGATCAGCATTCCCTGCCTGTCGAGGCTGGCGAATTCACGCAGCTCTTTGGAGACCAGGATCCGACCACTGCCATCCATGTCGACCTCGGTCGCATAACCGACCATAATTCGTACCAGTCGACGTGCGGCCTTGTTCATGCTTGGCAGACGCACTAACTTGCGCTCGAGCTCTTCCCAGTCGGGCAGCGGATAAACGAGGAGGCAGTGGTCTTTGTCCACAGTCACAATAATCTGGCCATCACAACGAGCAGACAGCCGCTCCCGATACCGGGTCGGTATTGCCATACGCCCTTTGGCGTCCAGTGATACTTTTGTAGCCCCTCTAAACACGGTGAATCGGACTCGCCGGGGATCGCTCTTCTGGCGCGATATCCGGGCTGCACGCCCATCTCCTCCCACTTTTTTCCACTTTTCAACACTATAGGGTCGGCCCTGATTATGGTCAACAACGTTTACTGAATAACTGTTGTTGTACAGGGACTTAGGGGCGATCTGGTGGCCCAAAAAGGGCGAAAAGTGGCACTCCGTGCGCCAAGCAAATCAGATGCTTACGCGTACTTCTTAGACAAGGCCTTAGATATGAGTCTCAAAACCGCGACAAAGTCGTTTTTGCGCCGCTGTGGAGGTCAATTTGCGCAAGCCGCGCGGCCAAAGTCGCGAATTGTCGTGACCAAAGTATAACTCATTGATTAATAAAGTGAAATAGAAGGTGAGAAAGCCGGAGCCAGCAATAAGCCGGGTTCTGTCTGGAACAATCATTCATCTGGGACCGCTGTCACCAGCGGCCTCAAGCAACCTACCCGGGAGTCCGCTCGGAACCGGCGGTGCAGGCCGAACCTGCTTACTCCCCTATTTGGTCTTGCTCCGGGCGGGGTTTACCGTGCCGCGAGCTGTTACCAGTCGCGCGGTGCGCTCTTACCGCACCTTTTCACCCTTACCTGTTACGGCACCAAGGCCGATACAGGCGGTATATTTTCTGTGGCACTTTCCATGGGCTCACGCCCCCCAGGCGTTACCTGGCGCCCTGTCCGAAGGAGCCCGGACTTTCCTCTATAGCGAACTACAGCGATTGTCTGACTGACTCCGACTTTCTCAGGGCGGGATTCTACTCCTTTAGCTGCAACAATCGATCATAGAGTGCGTTCTTTTTCTCGCCGCTAAGTTTCGCACTGATTCTTGCCGCTTCCTTGGCCGGCAGGTGCCGGGCAAGCTCGCGCAACAGCACGTCCACATCCCACGCTGACGCTTCCTGAACAGGGTTTCCGGACACGACGATGACAAACTCGCCCTTGGATTTGATCGCCCCACTGGCGACTTGCTCGGAGAGATCCAGCAACGTTCCCTGAACGCATTGCTCGTGCATTTTCGTCATTTCCCGGCCAATAAACGCGCGTCGATCGGCGCCAAACGCATCCACCATATCGGCAAGGCAGTCGACAATGCGGTGCACCGATTCGTACAAGACTATCGTGCGGGCTTCTGTGGCCAGCTGCTCCAACCACTGCTGACGCGCGACGCGCTTCGCAGGCGCGAATCCTTCAAAGCAAAAACGGTCAGTTGCTATCCCGGCCGCCGAAAGCGCTGCAGTGACAGCGCTTGCGCCAGGAACAGGTGAAACTGCTATGCCCGCGGCATGCGCAGCCCGTACAAGGCGAAAACCCGGGTCACTGACCAGAGGAGTGCCCGCGTCGCTCACGAGAGCAACGGATTCGCCGTCCTGCAACATCCTGATTACGGGTCTTAAGGCCTCGGCCTCGTTGTGATCGTGCATAGCCATAAGTCGAGTTTTGCAGCCAATATGCGATAGTAATCGCCCCGTGTGGCGGGTATCCTCGGCTGCAATAAGACTCACGGAGTCGAGCGTCTGGCGCGCTCGCGGTGTCAGGTCTTCAAGATTGCCAATCGGCGTTGCAACAATAAACAGTGTGCCGCTCATATGGCGTTGGGCCTTTTCCTGGTGGAATATTAGACGTAATGATGAGAACCGATCGACATCCTGCAGCGAAATTGCGTTCACTGGCAAGCCTTGTGGCAGTTTTGGCTGCGAGCCTGCTGCTGGGCGCGTGCGAAACCACGGGGCTGGGTGGCCTGTCAGGATCGGGTGAAACACGCGCCGAACGCCTGGCCGAAGCTGGCCGTCACCAGGAAGCCGCAGCCGAGTACGTATACCTCGCCAGCAATGCAATCGGCGATGAGCGCAGCCGTTTGTCATTACTCGCTGTCGAACAGTGGCTGGACGACGGTGATGTAAACAGAGCCCGGATCGAGTTCGCAAATGTTGCACTACCGCTACCCGACACGCTCAAGCCGCTGTGGAGCACCGACAGTGCGGCAATGTTGCTGTACAAAGGCGAGGCCGACGAAGCGCTCGGCCTGCTCGAGCCACTGAGCCGGCAACCGCTAAGCACCCGTGACCGGCTGCGTGTCGAAGCGCTGCGTGCCGACGCCTGGATACAGAAACAGGACCCGGCCAGAGCGGTCGAACTCATGACGCAGCGCGAAACCTGGCTTGATAGTCGCCGCGCGATAGAAGTAAGTCGTGATCGATTGTGGCAAGGACTGCTGTTCAGTAACCCGCAGGTTTTACGCGAGGCCGCGGCCATTACAACGGACGAGCAGACGCGCGCGTGGCTGACGCTTGGGTCACTTGCCACGACAACCGGTCAGCAAGGTCCCGGCTGGAGTAACGGGATTGCACGCTGGCGCGAAGCGAACCGCGATCATCCGGCCATCATGATTCTTGGTGAGATGCAGGCCAGCGACCCGGCGATGTATGACTATCCCCGACATATTGCATTGTTGCTACCGCTATCCGGTGGCGCGGCGGCCAACGGCCGCGCTATTCAGAACGGCTTCCTGGGTGCCTACTTCTCGAGTGCCAGCGCCCTCGATGACCAGCAGACTGTCCGAATTTACGACGTGAATGCGGCGGGCGGCGCAGGTGCGGCCTATCAAAGCGCGATAGAAGACGGCGCGGAGTTCGTTGTCGGTCCGTTACTGAAATCGAGCGTTGCAGAACTCGCCAATGACATCCTCGTGCCTGTACCGGTACTCACACTCAACAACCTGCCTGCGGACACACTCGCGCCGCCGGGCCTGTATCAATTCCCGCTCGCACCAGAAGATGAAGCTGCGTCGGCCGCCGAACGCGCGCTCGGCGACGGTTATGCCAGGGCCGTTGCCCTTGTACCGAACAATGCGTGGGGTAGACGCGTACTGCAGAGTTTCACAACCGAATTCGAAGGTCGTGGCGGCCTGTTGCTCGACTACCGAACCTACACACCCGGCAAGCAGGATTTCTCGAATGAAATCGAGAATCTCATGGGTATCAGTGAAAGCAAGCGACGTTACCAGCGCATGCGCGCCAACCTCGGCGGCGCCCTGCAGTGGGATCCGCGCCGCCGCCAGGACGCGGAATTCATCTTTCTCGCTGCCGACGCCAGTCACGGGCGGTTGCTCAAGTCACAGCTCAAGTTTCATTATTCCGGCGATCTGCAAGCCTACTCAACGTCCTCGGTTAACTCGCTGGACAGCCGCTCGAACTCGGACCTGAATGGCATCATGTTCGCGGACACACCCTGGCTGATCGATCCGCAGCCCTGGATACGCTATCTGCCGGAACTGTATGCCGAATACTGGCCAAAAGAACGTCGCCTCGGACGTTTGCACGCCATGGGTTACGACGCATACAACCTCATCGCTAACCTGTACGCCGCGCGCGGCGCAGGCATGGAAGAGATAGACGGCGCAACCGGAACATTGTTCCTCGACCAGACAGGTCGTGTGCATCGCCGCCTGGCTTGGGCACAGTTTCAGCGTGGCGAAGTCATCGCGCTGCCGCAGCAGGAAGACGCTGGCGGTCCCATTCAGGACATCAGCGACGACAGTGAACTGATACTGCCCGAGGCGGCCGATGAAGCGCCATGGGATCCGACACCACAACAACGGTAGGTAATCGAGCTGAGCAGCTCGCCTACCGCTACTTGCTGCAAAACGGCCTGGCACTCGTCGCCAGGAACTTTCGATGCCGAGGTGGTGAGATCGACCTCATCATGCTGGACAGCAGCTGCCTTGTGTTTGTCGAAGTGCGTTTCCGCGCACCGAATCGATTTGCAACAGCAGGCATCACTGTAGATCACCACAAACAACGCAAGATCATTCGTACTGCAGCGATGTTTCTGACCCGTCACGTGAGATTCAGCAATCATACAATGCGCTTTGACGTAATCGCGATCGACGGTCTCGAAGACTCTGGACCAGACTGGATTAAGGACGCGTTTCGGCCAGATAGCTCTACCCTGTGAGCAACTGCTAGTATTCGACCACGGACATCTAAGGAGAAGTCATGGATCCTGTATCCCGCGTACGCGAGCACTTTGCGGAAAGCATCGCGACCAAGCAAGCCGCCGCGGAACAAATCGCCGACAGCATCGCCGCTGCGGCTCATTTGATG
Source organism: Gammaproteobacteria bacterium (assembly GCA_022600955.1). Lineage (GTDB taxonomy): Bacteria > Pseudomonadota > Gammaproteobacteria > Steroidobacterales > Woeseiaceae > UBA1847. The sequence goes on along the minus strand of JAHZJK010000023.1, from coordinate 73,044 downwards.
AGTAATGCGCTACTCAACGACGCCAAAATTTTGAGCTGTGGCAATGGTGGGTCTGCGGCAGATTCACAGCACTTTTCGTCTGAACTCCTGAATCGTTTTGAGCGGGAGCGTCCTGGATTGCCGGCCATGGCGCTAACAACAGACAGCTCTACGCTGACGTCAATCTCCAACGATTACGCGTACGAAGAGATTTTCTCAAAGCAAGTCCGTGCGCTCGGCAAGTCACAGGACGTCTTGCTGGGAATTTCAACGTCCGGTAATTCCGAGAACGTCATTCGTGCAATCGCTGCGGCACACGACCGGGACATGCAGGTCGTCGCTCTGACAGGACGCGATGGTGGCCGCATGGCGGGTGTCTTTGGACCCAATGATGTCGAGATCAGGGTTCCCGCAAACCGCACAGCACGTATCCAGGAAGTCCACCTGGTCGTTATTCACTGCCTGTGTGACCTGATCGACACGACGCTGCTCGGCGACAGCTAAGCAAACACAGCCAACGCCGAAGGATTATTTGACGAGCGTCAAATGCGGCCGTGACCGGGTTTCCTCGATCGGATCATTGTGGAGCTCTGGCGGCTCGACGTGCTCCGCAGCTTCCGTATCCTGAGAGAAAATCATGCCCTGCCCGGTTTCACGCGCATAGATTCCGAGCACCGACTGCATCGGTGCCCATACATCAAACGGCACGCCGCCGAAGCGAGCCCGAAAACTCACAGCGTCGTTGGTCAGCTTCAGATTATGCGCTGCAGACTCACTGATATTCAGGATGATCTTGCCATCTTTTACGTGTTCTACAGGCACGCTGACGCCATCGACAGATGCGTCAACAACGATATGCGGTGTATGTGTGTTGTCGCCCATCCACTCGTGCATCGCACGAATCAGGTACGGGCGTTTTGAACGGCTGCGTTGATTCACTTTTTTGTACTTTTTGTCGTCGCCGAAAGACCTTAGCTTAACATTGATTGAGCGGCTTTCCGGGAACTTAACTTAACGCGAATAGTGTATTTCGCAAGGGATCGATTTTGAGCCGGATACCCGATCAATTCGACTGTGAGTCGTGGAGAATTGATCGGGTATCCGGCTCAAAACCTGTGCTTGCTAGAGTCGCATTTCCTGCTCGAGTTCTGTCAGACTTTCCTGAAACGAGCGACGCGCAAAAACACGTTCCATGTAGGTCTCAATAGGCTCTGCATCCTTGCCGAGGTCGATACCGTATACAGGAAGGCGCCACATGAGTGGTGCGATCGTGCAATCTACCAGCGAAAACTCTTCGCTCAGGAAGTACGGTCGCGCACCGAACAGTTCGGTGCTCTGCAGAATGCTCTCGCGCAACAGCTTACGAGACTTGGTGCCCAACTTGCCGTCCGGAGTGGACTCCGCTTCCTCGGCCAGCGCGTACCAGTCTTTCTCGATGCGGAACAACGCCAGACGAAATTGCGCACGCGTTACCGGGTCGACCGGCATCAACGGCGGATGCGGAAAACGCTCATCGAGATACTCGACGATTACGCGCGAATCATAGAGCGTCAGATCGCGGTCAACCAATGTCGGCACAGTGTGATAGGGATTGAGATCCATGAGGTCTTCCGGAAGATCCGGACCCGCCACATTGGAGATTTCAATATTGATATTTTTCTCAGCCAGTACCAGCCGAGTGCGGTGACTGTGAATATCAGTCGGTCGCGAAAACAGCGTCATTACTGAACGCCTGTTGGCTACTACTGCCATTATTTTACATCCTTCCAGATTTGTTTCTTAAGCATGCGTGCGATGATCAGGAAAAACAGCAGATACATCAGCACCCATACACCAAGTTTGCGACGGTCAGAGCGCATCGGCTCAGCAATGTAGGCGAGGAAATTCACGGTATCGCGAACAAACTCATCGTAGTCTTTGGTGTCAAGCTCGCCTTCGCTGAGCTGCTCCCACTCTTTAAACGTCGTAGTTACCGAGCCGTCAGCATTCTCATGGTGGTCGAAGATCGCTTTTTGGTATCCCTGCAATTCCCACAAAACGTGCGGCATGCTGGTACCCGCGAGAACCAGGTTGTTGACGCCTGTCGGGCTCCCTTCCTCAATATAAAAGCCTTTGAGAAAGTTATAGACGTAGTCAGCACCTTTTGCCCGCGCCATCAACGACAGGTCGGGGGGCGCCTTGCCATACCATACCGCAGCCTGCTCGGCTGGCATCGCCGACTGAATCGTCTCGAAGGTTTTTTCCGCATTGAACATCAGGTTATCAACCAGCATTTCCTCGGACAGCTCGAGGTCTTTGCCAATCGTGTTGAAACGCACGTATTCGGCCGAGTGGCAACCTGAACAGTAGTTCATGAAGTTTGCGGCACCACGTTGCAACGAGTTGATGTTGTCGGGATCAATCTTCGCTGGCTCAAGCGCGGCACCGCCACCGGCGGCGAAGCTTGTGGGAGACATGAAAAAGGCACTCAATGCCAATACGCTGGCAAATCGATTCAGCTTATCCATTATAGACCACCCTTTCCGGTACCGGCTTCGTCTTGTCTATCGACGTGTAATACGGCATCAACAGGAAGAACGCGAAGTACAAAACACCGAAAAACTGCGCCATCCGAACGTAGATTCCTTCCGCAGGTTGCACACCCAGCCAACCAAGTGTCAGGAACGATATGACGAAAATAGTCAGTGCACTCTTGTATATCGGACCACGGTAGCGAATCGACTTGACTCGCGACTTATCGAGCCACGGCAAGAACATTGGCAGCAATACCGACAGTCCGAACAGAATGAATCCCCAAAGCTTGTCCGGGACCGCTCTCAAGATTGCGTAGAACGGCGTAAAATACCAAACCGGTGCGATGTGCTCCGGAGTTGCCGTCAGGTTTGCAGGCTCGAAGTTCGCATGCTCGAGGAAATAGCCACCCATCTCCGGCGCAAAGAACACGACTGCACTGAAGATCATCAAGAATATGATGATTGCTACCAGGTCCTTCGAAGTGTGATACGGATGGAATGCAATGCCGTCAAGCGGCACGCCTTTGGCATCCTTGTTTTCCTTGATCTCGATACCGTCCGGGTTATTCGATCCAACCTCGTGCAATGCAACGATATGCACGAAGACAAGCCCGATCAGTGCCAATGGCAACGCGATGACATGCAGTGCGAAGAATCGATTCAGAGTGATATCGGAAATCGAATAGTCGCCCCGAATTATCTCAACGAGCGCATCACCGACGACCGGGATAGCACCAAACAGCGAAATAATTACCTGAGCGCCCCAGTAGGACATCTGCCCCCACGGCAATAAGTAGCCTGCAAACGCCTCCGCCATTAAAACGAGGAAAATCAGCATGCCGATAATCCAGATAAGTTCACGTGGCTTTTTATATGAGCCGTACAACATCGCGCGGAACATGTGCAGATACACAACGATGAAAAAGAATGAGGCACCTGTTGAATGCATATAGCGAATCAACCAGCCCCATTCGACGTCACGCATGATGTACTCAACCGACGCGAACGCCTGTGCTGCATCCGGCTTGTAGTTCATCGTCAGGAAAATACCCGTGAACAGCTGGATAAACAGCACCACGAATGCCAGTACGCCAAATACGTACCAGAAATTGAAATTCTTCGAGGCGTAGTATTCCGTGACGTGATATTTCATCGTCGACGTGAACGGGAAGCGGTCATCGATCCACTTCATGAATCCGCCTTTGGGTGTACCTACTTCTGCTTCGATTCTGGCCATTACGCTGCTCCCGTGTCCAAACCGATCAGAATCAGGTCATCCCTGACAAACCGGTAAGGTGGGACCCGCAGATTTGTTGGCGCGGGAACCCCCTTGAATACGCGGCCGGCGAGGTCGAATTTCGAACCATGGCACGGGCAGAAAAAACCGCCGCCCCAACCTTCCGCAGGACGCACCTCGAAATCCTCTATCGGCGCACAGCCAAGATGCGTACATGAACCTTCGACGACCAGGTATTCAGGCTTGACTGAGCGCGATTCGTTCATCGCATACTCAGGTTGTTGCTCGACGACCTCAGAGTTCGGATCGCGCAAATTGTCGGTCATGCCCGGCAATGTTGCGAGCATGGCTTCGTCGCGGCGAAGCACAAAAACCAACTTGCCTCGCCACAGCACCCGCACCATTTCGCCAACCTGCAGAGACCCAATGGGTACCTCTACGGGCGCACCCATTGCTTGTGCTCGAGCGCTTGGCTTCAATGAGGAAAGGAACGGAATAGCAGCAGCACCTGCTCCGGCAAGGCCGGTAACAACGGTTGCAATCGTCAAAAAATGACGCCTATTTCGATCAAGGTCGTCTTCGGTCATCAGGCACTCCCATACGCCTGGCTGGAAAAGGTTTGTTGAACGGCGATTAAACCCGACTTATTCAGATCAGATTTGCCTTGCCCTGGCGAAAATCGCTTCGTTCTTTTTACGGCCTCTTCTACAGCGCGTTTTGCTTTAATTCGAAACTGATAGATTTGCAGCAGACTCGGTTTGCCGTCAGGATGACGGTTGCCCCGGGACTGAGTGCGGAACCACGGCGCATTATACACGGGGCCAATCGAAATTGGCTAGATACTAAAGACACTAATAGGACCCAAAGGACGTCGCTTGGCCCGATTCAAGCCAGCTCTGATCTTCCTGTTGCAGTCGATTGTCGTCGGTTTGGCAGTCGCATTCGTCGTCGTGCTCGTCCGTCCCGACCTGATGCCGGGGGTCGCGGTGGCCAGACAGCCCGCCAGTTTCGCGGATGCTGTGGATGTGAGCTCCGATGCAGTCGCCAACATCTACACCAAACGACTCGTTCAGGACCCCGCCGCCGATACGGAGCGAGCCCGGTTCCGGGTCGACACCAGCTTTGCCTCAGCAGTGATTATCGACGCAGAAGGCTACCTGGTAACGAATTATCACGTTGTCGCTACGGCTGCCGAGATTCGAGTGCAACTCAGTGACGGACGAATCACTGAGCCCGTGACAGTCGGCGTCGACGCCGAAACGGATCTGGCGCTGTTAAAAGTTGATTTGGGCGAACTCCCGGCCATCAACCTGGGGAGCTCCACGGATTTGCGCATTGGCGACGTCGTACTCGCTATCGGTAATCCGTACGGCCTGACAACCTCTGTTACGCAGGGAATAGTCAGCGCGACAGGACGAGGGCTGCTAAACCTGGTCACGTTCGAGAACTTTATCCAGACCGACGCAGCGATCAACGCCGGTAATTCCGGTGGCGCGTTGATCAATACCAATGGCGAACTCGTCGGCATTAACACCGCGGTACTCGCGCAAGACCCGGGTACCGAGGGAATTGGCTTCGCGATTCCCGTGGACCTGGTACGGGGCGTCGTGGACCAGATTAAACTCAATGGCCGCGTTATCCGCGGCTACATGGGTCTGTTGCCCGATGACATGACGTCCTCCGAGCGGTTTGCCGCGGGAATTGAAAGCGGCAACGGTATTTTGCTGATCAACGTGTATTCGGGCGGGCCTGCAGAAACGGCTGAACTGCAGGTCGGTGACATAATTCTCGAAATGAACGGCGAGCCAGTCTACTCGCAACGCCAGGCGCTATTGATCTCGGCGAGCACCCGGCCAGGCGATACGGTGGACGTAGTCGCTTTGCGAGATGGCGTTCGATTCGAAACCACGGTAACCGCGGTCGAGCGCCCGGACGACCCGCAATAGCAGGGCTCGCTAGACAACGCGCTTGATTCTGGCACCCAGTTGTCCCAACTTTTCCTCAATTCGTTCGTAGCCACGATCAACATGGTAGATGCGATCGACGAGCGTCCCGCCGTCAGCCGCAAGCCCGGCGAGCACCAGCCCAGCTGAAGCGCGCAAATCCGTAGCCATCACCGGCGCAGCATTAAGCTGCGGCGTACCTGTCAGAATCGCTGTGTGACCTTCGATTTGAATGTCCGCACCCATGCGTTGCATTTCCAGCAGATGTTGAAAACGATTCTCAAATACTGTTTCGGTAACAGTACCGACGCCCTCGGCAATTGCGTTCATGGCGCAGAATTGCGCCTGCATATCAGTCGGAAACGCGGGGTACGGCGCTGTCCGTATATCGATCGATTTCGGACGCTGCCCGCGCATGTCGATGTCAATCCAGTCCTCGCCGGTTTCGATTTTTGCGCCAGCTTCCTGCAGTTTGATCAGCACTGCCTCGAGCGTTTCCGGCGCAGTATTGATTGCCTTGATACGGCCACCCGTCATCGCTGCCGCGACCAGATAGGTGCCAGTCTCGATGCGGTCCGGGAGCACCGAATACTCGGCACCGCTGAGTTCCTCGACGCCTGTCACGACGATTGTGCTGCTGCCAGCACCTTCAATCCTGGCGCCCATTTTCGTCAGAAAATTGGCGAGATCCGTAACCTCAGGCTCGCGTGCCGCGTTTTCCAGCACGGTTTCGCCGTCTGCGAGCACAGCCGCCATCAGCAAGTTTTCAGTGCCAGTCACGGTTACCGTATCGAACACAATGTGGGCACCTTTGAGCCGCTCAGCACGCGCTTTAATAAAGCCGTCCTCGACGACGACGTCAGCGCCCATCGCCTGCAATCCTGCGACATGCAGATTGACAGGGCGGGCACCAATTGCGCAGCCACCAGGCAATGACACATCAGCCTCGCCAAAGCGGGCGAGCAATGGACCCAGCACCAGAATCGAGGCACGCATCGTTCTGACCAGTTCGTACGGCGCCTCGCGATGGGTAACATTGCTGGCGTCAATGGAAACCACGAGATGGTCGTCCACGGTGACCTGCACGCCCATCATCTGCAGCAGTGACAGCATTGTCGTGACATCTTTGAGATGCGGCACATTACTTACAACGACGGGTTTGGTTGCCAGCAGTGTCCCTGCCAGAATCGGCAGCGCCGCATTTTTTGCACCGGAAATACTCACGGTGCCCGACAGCGTTGTACCACCCTCGATAAGAAGCTTATCCACGATCCGCTTCCCCGCTGGTCCTGGCCTGCCATTCCGCCGGCGTCAGCGCCGTAATCGACAAGGCGTGGATCTCATTGCCCACCAGGCTGCCAAGGCACTTGTAGACCAGCTGGTGACGGGCGAGCGGTCGCTTGCCTTCGAACTCGGTTGCGACGACCAAGGCACCATAATGTGTGTTGTCATCGCTCTCGACGTTGACAGTTGCGGCTTCAAAACCGGCCTCGATGAGGCGGGTGACTTCCAATGGGTCCATATTTACTCTTTCTGGCTCAGCTTGCACAATCAGTGTGGGGGCGCGAAGTGTAACCGCATTCGAATGTGCTTCCCAACGCGCAGCTATGATTGTGTATTATAGCCGGCCGGTGCTGGCCGGCAGGACGATGGGAATACTCATTTGGCGGCAACGGCACATCAACACGAAGTCTTATGCTTGGCGATATTGGTCTAATTGTTGCCGGCCTTGCACTCCTGATCTGGGGTGCGGACCGGTTCGTTCATGGTGCAGGTTCAGGGGCGCGAAACCTTGGCGTACCGCCGTTGTTGATCGGCCTCACTATCGTCGCTTTTGCCACATCAGCACCCGAAATACTGGTATCCGCGGTCGCGGCAATTGGCGGTAAACCCGGCCTCGCGATCGGCAATGCCATCGGCTCCAATATCGTCAATATCGGCCTGGTGCTGGGCGTCACCGCCATGATTCGGCCTATAGCGCTTGAATCGGCAACACTGCGCCGCGAGATGCCCGCGCTTCTTGCTGTGTCACTGCTCACCGTTTCGTTGTTTCTGGACACCTACCTGAGTCGTATCGACGGCGTCGTCATGCTGACAGGCCTCGTCATCGTGATGATCTGGCTGGCTCGGCTTGGCCTGCGTTCCGCTGCAAATGACCCGATCGCGATGGACTACGATGCCGAAATTCCATCCGATGTCTCGATGACGATGGCCATTGTCTGGCTGGTTGTTGGTTTGCTCACGCTGCTAATAGGTGCTGAATTGCTCGTCGGCGGCGCTGTTGGTATCGCCAAGGACCTCGGCGTCAGCGAAGTGGTCATAGGCATAACGATCGTGGCGTTCGGTACCAGCCTTCCGGAACTCGCGGTATCCCTTGTCAGTGCGTTGAAGGGTGAATACGGCCTGGCTATCGGTAATATTGTCGGCTCCAATATTTTCAATCTGCTCGCTGTAATCGGCGTAGCGGCGACCATTCAGCCAGCGGCGCTGGCGCCCACCGTTTTGTCCCTGCACATATTCGTTATGGTCGCTTTCACACTGGTGTTGTTCGCCATGACCTATGACTATGACGGCAAAGCCAAGCTATCGCGTCTCGAGGGCACCGCCTTGCTTACCGCCTATATCGCATATGGCTCCTACGTCATAGCGCAAAACATATAGAATAGGCCGCTATCCAACGCTGGAGGCCCGCCTTGCCTGACAAGCCCAACCCTGACGAACTACTCGCACTCGCGCGCGAGGTGCTCGATATCGAGTCGCGCGCTGTGGCCACATTGCGCGACAGACTTGACGACGACTTTATCGCCGCGTGTAAATTATGTCTTGATATCCCTGGTCGGGTTGTTGTCACCGGCATGGGCAAATCCGGACACGTCAGCAACAAGATTGCCGCGACGCTTGCATCGACCGGGACGCCAGCTTTTTTCATGCATCCTGCCGAAGCCAGCCACGGCGATCTTGGCATGATTACCAGCCAGGATCTGCTCCTCGCGATCTCCTACTCTGGCGAGACCGAAGAGGTGGTGCGCATTCTGCCAGTTGTGAAGCGCATGGGAGCCAAACTGCTGTCGATCACCGGTAACCCCGAGTCAACCATGGCCCGAACAGCGGACGTGCACCTCAATATTCGAGTTGACGAAGAGGCTTGCCCACTGAACCTGGCTCCGACCGCCAGCACAACAGCAACGCTTGCTATGGGAGACGCGCTCGCCGTAGCGCTGCTGCAGTCGCGTGGCTTTACGGCCGAAGACTTCGCCCGTTCTCACCCTAGCGGCAGCCTTGGCAAACGCTTGCTGTTGCGTGTCTCGGATGTGATGCGCGCTGGCGACCGCGTTCCTGCCGTACAGGCCGAAGTCAGTCTGCGCGATGGCCTCATGGAAATGACGGACAAAGGCCTCGGAATGACAGCAATTGTGTCCGCCGACGGCGACATTCAGGGCATATTTACAGACGGCGACTTACGCCGCGTGCTGGATAGCGGTGCGGACATTCACAAGACCTCGATCCGTGATGTCATGCATGCGAACTGCAAAACCATAGAAGCAGATGTACTTGCTGCGGAAGCACTGCATATTCTTGAGACGAACAAAATTACCTCGCTACTCGTTGCGGATGAAAACAATAAGCTCATAGGTGCACTGAACATCCACGATCTGTTTCGGGAGGGACTGATGTGAACACACCTCGCGACGTTAAACTGGTGGCATTCGATATTGATGGTGTATTCACTGACGGGCGCTTCTACCTGTCTGACGAAGGCATCGAGTCGAAGTCATTTCATACACAGGATGGTTACGGCGTTCGCCGACTTCTGGAGGCCGGTATTGATGTTGCCGTGATTAGTGGGCGTGCCTCCGGTGCCGTCGCCAAGCGAATGGCTGAACTGGGTGTGCAACACGTGGTCCAGGGCTGCAAGGACAAGGTTGCAGCGCTCGACGAAATTGCCAACCAGCTTGACGTTATCGCGGCCGATTGTGTTTATGTCGGCGACGACATACCTGACTTGCCACTGCTGCACCACGTTGGATTCTCGGTTGCTGTAGCAAACGCTGTTCCAGCAGTACGTGAGAAATGCCACTACACAACCACCGCGGCAGGAGGCTGTGGCGCGGTACGCGAAGTTTGTGAACTAGTACTGGCATCCAGTGGTCATCAACACTGATGAGTCCACGCACAATCACATTCATTGTCCTGCTGTTTGCGGCCGCGCTAGGTAGCTGGTATCTGTCGCGCCCGGACGGACCCGCGAGCGATGACACGCCTCCACTAACCCCTGAGCACCGCGGCTACTACCTGAAACAGGCCCGTATCCTCGGTACCGATCAGGATGGCAGCCTGCTGTATGAGATCGAGGCAGAGCACGCGGAACAACAGGACGACAATCGCATAGAGTTCCTGGACGTCAGAATCCGCTATGCACCCGACAGCGGTGTACCCTGGACCGTCAATGCGGACCGCGCCACGTTGCGTGAGGACATGCCGCGCATCGCGCTTCGCGGAGACGTACAATTTGTGAACAACTCGACAGACGCCAGCGACGAAACCGAGATTCTCAGTCAGTACATGGAGCTGGATCCTGATCGGTTTATCGCAGAAACCGATGCTCGAGTCCGAATCCGTTTCGGTTCGCGAAGCGTGACCGCCACGGGAATGCTAGCATCACTAAACGATGACAAAATTGAACTCCGCGCCAACGTACGTGGCAGAATTATTCCCTGAATGAATCGAAGAATCCGAAAAATGCCGCGAGTCCGGCTGATCGCACTGTTGCTGCTCGCGCCTGCGTTCGCGTCAGCGCAGCTCGAGGATCTCGACTTGCGATTGCCCTGGGGCATCGACGCAGACTCTACGTCTTATGACGGCAAGACTGCCACACTGATCTTCAAGGGCCTAAGATTGTCCCGCGGTACTATCTCGATCGAAGCTGACGAGGGTCGCGTTACGAACCGCGAGTCAGCAGACAGTACCTGGCAGTTTTCTGGCAATGTTGTTATCGAAGTAGAGACAGGACAGATCGAATGCGAAGCCGCCGATCTGGAGTTCGCTGAAAACCAGCTCAATCGGGCCTCTGTAACGGGTTCCCCCGCTAAATTCCGTCTCACCCGACCGGGTAGTGAAGACGCTACCTACGCAGAAGCCGGTCGACTCTCCTACGATGTGCCTGCCGGTGTAATCGAATTTTCAGAACAAGCCACCATCACCGAGGCGGGCAACGAAATCTCCTCTAACTTCCTGCTCTACAACATAGCCGAGCAACGGATTGAAGCTGACTCAAATGGCGACGACAGCGAGCGTGTACGTATTCGATACACGCCGGCAAGTGGCGAAATCAGCCAGGAAGACGTAGCACCTGATGACAATTTGCAGGATACCGAGGATACCGGGAATCAATGAGTATCCTTAGTGTTCAGGACATATCCAAGAGCTACAAGCTGCGCAAGGTTGTCAAAAGTCTGTCACTCGAAATCAAGAGTGGTGAAGTGGTCGGGCTGCTCGGCCCAAACGGGGCCGGCAAAACGACAGCGTTTTATATGATCGTCGGACTTGTCGCGGCCGACGGCGGTAACATTCTGCTGGACGGCCAGGACCTTACTGCCAAGCCGATGCACGAACGCTCCAAGCTTGGCCTGGGTTATTTGCCGCAGGAAGCATCAATTTTTCGAAAACTCACAGTCGAACAGAACATCCTCGCCATTCTGGAGAATCGCAAGGATCTCGACCGTGCTGGCAGAGAGCAGGAGCTCGAAACGTTGCTGGACGAATTACACGTCGGCCATGTCCGTTCGAGTCTCGGCATCAGCCTTTCCGGTGGCGAGAGGCGCCGCGTTGAAATTGCGCGCGCCCTGGCGGCGGACCCATTGTTCGTGTTGCTGGACGAGCCCTTTGCCGGTGTCGACCCAATTTCTGTTTTAGACATCCAGCGCATTATTCGCCATTTGTGCGAACGCGACATTGGGGTACTGATCACTGACCATAATGTCCGGGAAACGCTCGGTATATGCGGCCACGCCTATATTTTAAGCGATGGCAGCCTGATCGCATCGGGAGCCCCGGAAGAAATTCTCGAAAATCAGCACGTTCGAGAGGTATATCTCGGACAAGAATTTAAACTTTAGGGCACACTCTGATCTTCGCTTGCAATAACAGGCACTGCCCCAAAAGTATGCTTTGCCCATGCTAAAACCGTCGCTGCAGCTAAAACTCGGCCAGTCACTCACGATGACGCCGCAACTCCAACAGGCCATTCGCCTGTTGCAGCTGCCGATCCTCGATCTGAATGCCCAGATTCAGGAAGCGCTCGAAGAAAACATCATGTTGGAGATGGAAGACCTTCCTGATGTGCCGCGCACCGAGGCGGAATCGACTGCTGAAGTCGAGACCATAAAAGCGGAGGAACAGTGGCAAACCAGTGTCTCTGACCGAATACAGGACAGCGGCTGGAACGGCGAAGGGCGGCCGATTACAGAGTTCGCGGATGAATCCGGCGAATCCCTGCACGAACATCTTTACTGGCAACTCGAGATCGAGAACTTCACAGTTCGCGAAGCATTGATCGGCGAAGCCCTCGTTGACTCGATTAACGACGACGGCTATCTCAGAGCCGAAATCGATGAAATTCTGGAGAGCCTCGACGAGCAGCCGCCTGTTACCAGCGAAGAAGTTGAGCAGACGCTCGGCCGTATTCAGCAGCTGGACCCGGTTGGGGTAGGAGCCCGTACGCTGTCCGAATGCATCATGCGCCAGATCGAGCAGCTTGATGACGACACCCCGGGCTACCAGCTTGCTCTCGATATCGCCGCCGGCCATCTCGACCTGGTCGCGAGTCGTGACTACGGCGAACTGCGCAGGGGCCTGCGCACATCCGAAGAGAGCCTGCATGAGGCACTTGCGCTGGTGCGCGCCTGCAACCCGAAGCCGGGCTTGTCCGTCAGCCCGGCGGCAGCACAGTATGTAATTCCGGACGTATTCGTACGCAAGATCGACAATCGCTGGCAGGTCGAAATCAGTCCTGCGGGCGTTCCTCGACTGTCAGTCAATCAGCAGTACGCGAAACTGCTGCGCGGCAGTGGCGAGCACACGGTATTGAAGACCCAGCTGCAGGAAGCGCGCTGGCTGATTCGCAGCCTTGAAATTCGCAACGAAACCTTGCTGAAGGTCGCCACCAGTATCGTTTCGCGACAACGCAGCTTTCTCGAGCATGGCGACGAAGGTATGAAACCACTGGTACTGCGGGACGTTGCCGAGGAAATCGGCATGCATGAATCAACCATTTCGCGTGTGACTACCAACAAATACATGCATACGCCGCGCGGTGTATTTGAATTCAAGTATTTCTTCTCAAGTCACCTGTCCTCAGCGAGCGGCGAAGACCAGTCATCAACCTCAGTTCGCGCAAAAATTCGGAAATTTATCGCCGCCGAAAACGACGCCAAACCGCTCAGCGACAGCAAGATCACGAGTTTACTGAAGGATGAGGGCATTTCGGTTGCGAGACGGACGGTCGCGAAGTACCGTGAGGCTATGAATATACCGTCGTCCAGCGATCGCAGGAATCGAGAGACACGGTGAGAATAGTAGGTAGGATTCACGACTATAGGAGGACAAGCGGACTGCTATCCTGATCCCCGAAGGACCGTAAAATACAACTGGAGACAGCTATGCAATTGAATGTTTCAGGCCACCACGTCGAAGTCACGGATTCACTGAGAGAATATGTCGAATCCAAAATAGAAAAGTTAGCACGACACTTTGACCTTGTGTCTGACGTCCATTGTATCCTGACCGTCGAAAAGCTCCGGCACAAAGCCGAAGCAACTGTGCATGTAAATGGTGGTACGATCTACGCCGAAAACACCGAAGAGGACATGTACGCCGCGATTGACGGTCTCGTAGACAAACTCGAGAGGCGCGTTCGCAAGTACAAAGAGAAACTCGTCGATCACCACGCCAGAGACAAACAAAAAGCCAAGTACGCCTGAGCAGCACACTATCTGTGCGGCCCGGGTGGCCGCACAGATTACCGCTACTGAAGCCCTCCCACTATGTTGCTCGAAGATATACTTAAACCTGACGGCGTGTTGTGTAACGCAACAGCCCGAAGCAAGAAACACTGCCTCGAAATCCTCAGCGAACTCCTGGTTCGTTCAACGCCCGAAATCGCCAGTGAAGAACTGTTCGAGTGCCTTATCGAACGGGAACGACTGGGGTGCACAGGGTTGGATAAAGGCGCTGCATTCCCGCATTGCCGCCTCGCAGGCATTAGCGACAGCAACGCTGCCCTGATCAAGCTGTCCGAGCCAGTCGACTTCGACGCTGCCGATGGCGAACCTGTAGATCTGTTGTTTGGCATGGTGGTACCAAAGGAACTCGATGACAGCCATTACGCCAGCATAAAAATGATCACCCAGGTGATGGCCGACGAAGGCCTGCGCTCGAGACTGCGAAGCGCGAGTACCAGCCGTGAGCTCTACGAAGCCTTGCTAAATGGTTCAGAGCTGATTCTGCCGGAACAACAGCGCGCCGCGCAGGGGACCTGACCCCGGATACCAAAGGGTCAATAAACTGATGTCCAGCGAAATTCGGCTTATCATCGTGTCCGGCCTGTCCGGGTCCGGCAAGACCGTCGCATTGCGAGTCCTTGAAGACCTGGGTTACTACTGCATCGACAACATACCTGTCGCACTGCTGCATTCAGCAGTACGGGAGATTCGCTCTGGCGACGGGCCTTCCGCGGAACTTCTCGCCGTCGGTGTCGATGCGCGCAGCGGTTCGGACAGCCTGCATGACCTGCCCGCTCTGCTGGCAACACTGCGCGACGATAGCATACGTACAGACATCATATTTCTGCACGCGGCGGACAATGTTCTGCTGAAGCGATACAGCGAGTCTCGCCGCCGGCACCCGCTCGCAGAACACGGTTCCGAGCTACGCAAAGCGATCGCGTCAGAGCGCGAAATACTGACCGAGATCCAGAACGACGCTGATCTGATTATCGACACCTCTACCACCAGCATTTATGAGCTTGCCGACGTCATCCGCGAGCGCGTCGACCGACGGCAGTCGGACTCCCTGTCGGTGTTGATTGAATCGTTCGGCTTCAAGCACGGTATTCCTGCGGATGCGGATTTTGTGTTTGATTTACGCTGCCTCCCAAACCCTTACTGGTCGGTCGAATTACGCGGACTGACAGGCCTGGACGAAGAAGTGGTTGAGTTTCTGCACTCACACGACAACTTCACCGCAATGTACCAGGACATTGTGAATTTTCTTGATCGCTGGATTCCGCAATTCGAAATCGCACATCGAGGCTATTTGACGGTCGCGATCGGCTGTACAGGTGGACAGCATCGTTCGGTGTGCATGGTCGAAAAACTCGCAACCGAGCTGCGCCGACACCATGCCCCGGTTCTGATACGCCACAACAACCTGCCGGATCATCGTATCCATCCGGACTAAGCTGCTAAACTCCGCGAGCATGGACGCGCGAGACCACAATCAGGACAACCTTGAGAAGCTGCGCCAGCAGCTGGACGACGGCCGCATGCGTGCTGCCAGAGTCATGGTCAGCAGTCTTCATCCTTCCGAACTTGCACGCTTGCTGGAATCGCTGCCACGCAAGAAACGCGCAATGCTTTGGGAAATTGTCGATCCAGACATAGAAGGTGATGTTCTGGTCGAAGTCTCGGACGAAGTTCGCGATGGACTTATCGAGGGCATGCAGACCGAAGAGCTGGTTGCCGCAGCCGAGGGGATGGAGGTCGATGACCTTGCCGACCTGCTGATCGACCTGCCGGAGGCAGTAACCCAGGAAGTACTGCAATCTCTGGACAAGCAGGACCAGGAACGCGTCCAGCAAGTACTCGCTTATGACGAGGAAAGTGCTGGCGGCCTGATGAACGTCGACATCGTCACCGTACGTCCGGATGTAACTCTCGAAGTTGTATCGCGCTATCTGCGTTTCGTCGGCGAAATACCGGATGGAACGGACTCGATTTTCGTCGTAAGCCGCGACAACGGTTATATCGGCTCACTGTTCCTGTCACGCCTTCTGACTAACGACCCTGAGGAAATGGTCGCCAATGTCATGTCGACCGACATAATGCCGATTCCTGCGCATACACCGTCTACCCAGGTTGTCTGGGAGTTCGAGAATCGCGACTTGCTGTCCGCACCAGTCGTCGACGATGACTTCCGTGTTCTTGGCCGAATTACAGTTGATGACGTCGTGGACGTTATTCGCGATGAGGCCGAGCACTCACTCATGAGTGCCGCGGGTCTCGACGAAGAAGACGACATGTTTGCGCCCGTCGTTAAAAGCGCTGGCCGGCGCGCAGTTTGGCTGGGCATTAACCTTTGCACCGCATTTCTTGCCGCGTCCGTTGTGGATATGTTTCAAACCACAGTCGACAAGATTGTATTGCTAGCCGTCTTGATGCCAGTCGTACCCAGCATGGGCGGCGTTGCTGGCACGCAATCGCTAACCATTATTACCCGCGCGATAGCGCTCGGTCAGATCAACAAGGACAACGCCTCCGGGATTCTGCGCAAGGAGCTGATGGTCGGCGTCCTTAACGGTATCGGCTGGGCAATCGTCGTTTCGCTGGCCACGTACTGGTGGTTTGGCATTTGGCATATCGGCGGCATTATTGGTGCGGCCATGATAATTAACCTGTTCATCGCCGCACTTGCAGGCTTCAGCATCCCGCTGATACTCAGGGAAATGAACGTTGACCCTGCGCTCGCGGGCGGTGTTGTTCTGACGACGGTGACTGACGTTGTTGGCTATTCCGCGTTTCTTGGCCTGGGCGCCATCTTCCTGCTCTAGGCGTTCAGTCCTCGGGGTGAAACGCACTCAAATCACGTTTGATCCATTCCGGCGCAAACAGGCGTGGCACGGGTGCCCCGGTTGCGAACTCAATGAGCTCGTCTTTGACTGACATGGCGTCCCTGTAGCCCAGCGCAATCAGCTCACGCGTATAGGCTCGTTCGAATAGCAGGAAGCTCAACAGTTTGCTGGCACTGGCGTTGCGGCCACCAACGCCGCGCAGCAGGGCACGAATCGCAAACGGGAGCTCCTTGCGATGCCGTTCGGCAATTTCACGCAAGTCTTCACTCGGCACAATCAACATTGTGTCTATTGGACGAATCTGGGAAATGGCCTCGCTGCGCGAGTCCTCGGGCACCGCGTCAATGAGCTGATTGATACGCGTGATGCGCTCCAGGTCTGAATACAGGCCGTCCATGAACAGGGTGTCGAGCATGTAGCCGGCGATCTGCCCGAAGCTCGGCGGCGCACCCGGGCTGGTGGGCTCCTCTTCGCCCAGCTCGTCACGTATGCCGACAACAAGAATGCGATCAGCGCCAAGGTGCACTGCCGGACTTAAAGGCGTCGCCTGGCGCATCGCGCCATCGCCGTAGTACTCGTTACCGATGAGTTGCGGTGGGAACACCATCGGCACGGCGATACTTGCCATCAGATGATCCAGGTTGAGATCCGTGCGTTTGCCAAGCCTGCGCGTTCGATCCCAGTCATGATGGTGTGCCGCTCCCTCAAAGAATGTCTTGGAGCGCGCCGTATCGTAGCCTGCCGCCGTAACGGCTACTGCGCCAAGGTGACCGTCATCGATCTCCTCCTGAATGCCTGAGAACTGCACATTGCGACTTAACAATTCGCGTAGCGGCGCATTGTTCAGCAATGATTTCGGCGTGCCGACGATCCAGCCACCCAGCACGATCGACGAAAGCCAGTGCAGACTGCTCTTCAACATCGTGAGGTGATCGGTCTTGTAGACGTGGTGGCAGCGAAAATTGCCCCATACGTGTTCCAGCTCCGCCACCGCGGTGCGCAGATTGTGCGACTTTGAGGCCAGTACGACTGAATTAACCGCGCCCGCAGAGGTGCCGCTCACGATTGGGAATGGATTGGCGCTGCCTCGTGGCATGAGCTCTGCAAGAGCCTTCAAGACTCCGACCTGAAATGCGCCGCGCGCTCCACCGCCCGGTAGCACCAGGGCCGCTTTATGTGTTTCAGGCTGATTCGTCATAAGACCCATACAAAGTGTTACAGATAGTGTCCGGCGGGCGTATTATACTGCCCATCGGCCATGATGATATGGACACACGAATGAAACGTTTTATTTCAATTGCCCTGATTACCTCGTTTGCCGCAGTATTTGCGCTGACGTTCACGACCGCGGGAATTGCCAACGATCAGGTGAGTGTTGGCGGTCCAGCTCCGGAATTTGAGCTGCCGGACCAGGACGGGCAATTACACTCCCTGGAAGACTACCGCGACCAGTGGGTAGTTCTGTACTTCTACCCCAAGGACGAGACACCGGGTTGCACCACAGAAGCCTGCGAATTTCGTGACAACATATTTGCTTACCGTGAACTAAACGCACAAATTCTCGGCGTCAGCCTGGACGACGTAGCATCGCACAAAGCTTTTGCAGAAAACCACAGCCTGCCTTTTCCTCTTCTGGCGGATTCTGATGGCGAGGCCTCCACAGCCTACGGCGTTAAGACAAGAATGTTTGGCATGAAGGTCGCAAAACGGCAGACGTTTATCATCAGACCGGACGGCAGCATCGCGAAGCATTACCAGAAAGTCGATCCTGACAGTCACTCGGCACAGGTACTGGCCGACCTCAAGAGCCTTACCGCAGAGACCTGATGCCGTCGTCCAGCCCTGCGATTGTCAGCGGGTACATTCTGTCATCCATTAGATCACGCACCAGTTTCACGGAAGGCGTGTAATCCCAGCGAGCTTGCGGCTCCGGATTTAGCCAGATCGCTTTCGGATAAGTCCGCAACAGGCGTTGCATCCAGACTGCACCTGCTTCCTCGTTCCAGTGTTCAACGCTGCCACCCGGGTAGGCGATTTCATAAGGACTCATGGTCGCATCGCCAACAAACACCAGCTTGTAGTCCGACGCGTACTTGTGCGTGATATCCAACGTTGACGTCTTTTCCGACTGGCGTCGCCGATTGTCCTTCCACATATTCTCGTATACGAAATTGTGAAAGTAGAAATACTCGAGGTGCTTGAATTCGCTGCGCGCCGCGGAGAACATCTCTTCACAAATTCGCACGTGATCATCCATCGATCCGCCAATATCCAGACACAGCAATACTTTTACCGCATTGTGCCGTTCCGGAATCATGCGAATGTCCAGTAGCCCGGCATTGCGAGCCGTCTTGTCGATAGTATCGTCGAGATCGAGCTGGTCGGCAGCACCCTCCCGCGCAAACTTACGCAGCCGTCGCAGCGCGACCTTGATGTTGCGAGTGCCGAGCTCGACTGAATCATCCAGATCGCGATACTCGCGCTTGTCCCAGACTTTTACAGCACTGCGGTTGCGGCTGCCCTCCTGACCTATCCTGACACCCTCCGGGTTGAACCCGTATGCGCCGAATGGTGACGTTCCTGCCGTCCCGATCCACTTGTTGCCACCTTCGTGCCGCTCGTCCTGCTCGTCCAGTCGCTCTTGTAGCGCTTTCATGAGCTCATCGAAGCCGCCCATTGACTCTATCAACGCACGCTCTTCTTCTGACAAGGACAATTCGGCCTGGCGTCGCAGCCACTCTTCAGGAATGTCCTGCATCAGGTCGGAGAGGGAATCGTCAACGCCTTTAAAGTACGCACCGAAAATACGGTCAAAACGATCCAGGTGCGACTCATCCTTCACCAGCGCGGCGCGCGCGAGGAAATAGAAGTCATCGACACTCTGGCCAGCGAGTCCTGCCTGCAATGCCTCATGCAGTGTCAACAACTCCGTGACCGATGTCTTCATTCCACCTTCACGCAGCATGTAGAAGAACGGGATCAGCATGGCGCGTTATTGCGGGTTGTTGCGGCGGTCCAGAAAGACCAGTTGTTCGAACAGGTGCACATCCTGCTCATTCTTCAGCAGTGCACCGTATAGAGGTGGAATCGCGTTGCTGGAGTTCTCTCCTCGCAGAGCTTCGGGAGGAATATCCTCAGCCAGCAAGAGTTTGATCCAGTCGAGTAATTCGGACGTCGAAGGTTTCTTCTTAAGTCCGCGCACATCGCGAACTTTGTAGAAAGCATTAAGTGCCTCGGATAAAAGCTCTTTCTTGAGCCCGGGAAAATGCACATCGACGATCTGCGACATGGTTTCCTGATCCGGAAACTTGATGTAGTGAAAAAAGCAGCGCCGCAGGAACGCGTCGGGCAGCTCTTTTTCATTGTTGCTTGTAATGACGATGATCGGACGGTGTTTTGCCGATACGAGTTTCTTGGTCTCGTAGACAAAAAACTCCATGCGATCGAGTTCCTGCAGCAAGTCGTTCGGGAACTCGATATCCGCTTTGTCTATTTCGTCAATCAGCAGTACTGGTTGCTCTTCAGACTCGAACGCCTCCCAAACCTTGCCACGAACTATGTAGTTTGAAATATCGTGAACTTTGTCGTCACCAAGCTGCGAATCTCGCAGTCGTGCAACTGCGTCATACTCATACAGACCCTGCTGCGCCTTGGTGGTGGATTTGATATGCCATTCGTACAACGGCCTGCCCAGCGACTCCGCCACTTCAATCGCAAGCTGAGTCTTGCCAGTGCCTGGCTCCCCTTTAACGAGAATTGGCCGCTGCAGCGTGACTGCCGCGTTGACGGCCATCGTCAGGTCTTCAGTTGCGATGTAGGAGCTGGTGCCTGTGAATCGATCATTTGCCATAGAGATTTTCCGTCGTACGTCAACTACTGATCTTACCGCTACTCGGGCCGCAACGTCAGCGTGTGTGATGCCGTGCCGGGAAGGAACGGACTGCTCAGGCCATCGACCCAGTCCTGGTGACCTGCAGCGTAGAAATCGGACAGCGGGTGTCCACTCTGGCCAGTCGGCATGTGCAGCACGCTGTTCGCCTCGTCGCCGGGCGACACCGAGAATCGCTCCGATGCACCAAAGGCGGGGCCCTGCGCCTTCGGCATGTCGAGGTCACCGCCAAGAAGGTCCTGAGGCATGTCCAGAAAGTCACCTACGAGAGGAATACTGCGGCTCAGCGGATGCCGGATCGCCGCGGTGTTGACCTCACCCCAGCTACGCTCACTGAGTGGACCGTCGAAGTTTTCGTTGAAGTAGGAGAGATTCGTTTGCACGGCCGCAAACAGAAAATCGTCCCAATTCGCATATTCACCAGGCAACAAGTGCTCCGGTTGTTGTGTCACTGTCGACCAAAGCGGACCTTCAAACTGATTACTGACGCGCAACGAAACATCGTCGCCGAAAACCTCTCGCGCAGGCGCCGATAGCGCATAGAAAAACCGCCGCTCAACCTCGAGCCGGAATGCCCGGACCAGCCGATAGCCCACAGATTCCGGCACCGCACGTGGTATCCAGCCGGCTACCAATCTCCGGTACTCCAGCAATTGTGAATCCGCGGCGACACGCTCGTCGCTCAATACGGCCAGCAACAATTCCTGCCAGCGCGTCAGGAACAACGCACGGTCATCGTACTGAATCGCGAGCATGTCATCCGGCGTGAAAGTTTCCCTGTCGAACAGCCCATCTCGAATTTGCGTGGCACGGGCGCCGAGGTCGTAGCCGCCATCACCGACGATAGCAAGTGCCTGAGCATCAACGACCCGTGCGTTGGCCGTCCAGATACGGCCGCTCTCCGGATTGACGATACGCGGATACTCGTCAGCAGGTACCCAACCGAGCCAACCAGGCTCGACACTCCAATCTGCAGGCAATCGAGCATCAAACCCGGACTTGGCTGGAATTTTTCCCGCAATAGTCCAGCCGATATTGCCGCCCGCATCGCCGGTGACGAAGTTCTGCGGCGGCATTCCCATCGTGTTCGCAATGTCGAGGGCTTCCTGAACGGACGTCGCTGTCTCCAGTTTTATGAGGTTAAGGTTCACTGCATCGCTGTTGTGTGCGATCCAGCTAACCGCCATCTCGCCATCCTCGTCTTCACTGTCGTCAAGCACTGGCCCCCAGATGGTTTCGCGAACCTCGTAGGCGACAGGCTCCTGGCCTTTTACGCTGATCAGTTCTTTTCGAACCTCAAATCGCAGCTCCCCACGCGGTGTCTTGTAACTGCCCTCCGCGCTTCCCGGGACGAGCAAAACAGCATCTGTGTAGTCGCCATAACTGTTCGTATAACCCCAGGCGATTTGGGTATTGCTGCCAGCAATTACGAATGGAGCACCGGGCAGGGTGACACCCGAAACGTCACGGAAATCACGGCCGTCCACAACGAGACGCGCCCGGTAGTAGATATTTGGCGTATTCAAGCCAAGGTGCATGTCATTGGACACGATCGCACGACCGCTCGGTGTTAATGCGCCGGAAACCGCCCAGTTATTGCTGCCGCGCAACGGATAGCGTCCGCGCTCGGCAGACGGCGCCGCGTAATCGGCGACACCGCGCAGCGAAAGAATGTCCGGACCAGGGATTGGCAACGCTTGTCGCGCTGCACCCATTAACGGTGCGTCCCACGATGTGCCGTCAGGATACATCCACTCATACACCTCAGCAGGAATAACATTCCGCAGCCGCGCCCGCCGCACCTCTTTGGAAGCACGTGAATCATTAAGCTGCATGAACATGGCATAGACCGCGAGAATCGAGTCTTCCGCAAGCCATGGCTGTGGCTCCGCACTCAGCACGTAGTACTCAAACGGCTTCGTACCCAAGGAAGAGAGACCGGCATTGACGCCGTCGGCGTAAGCTTGCAGCAGTGCACGCTGCTCTGCAGTATGGCCTGCGAGCACCGCTTGCGCTTTCGAACGAAAACCGTGGAACCGGTATCGTTTGTCTACGCTGACTGTTGCCGGACCGACGATTTCAGACAACTCACCGGCGGCCTGCCGCCGAATCAAGTCCATCTGGAAAAAACGATCCTGCCCATGCGCGAATCCGGTAGCTAACGCCAGGTCGCGACGGTTTCTGGCAGTGATAAGCGGAATGCCCGCCGCATCACGCTCGATCGTCGCCGTGTCAACCAGCCCGCTCGCCGTCATTTCGCCGTCGAGCTCGGGCAGACTGGCGCGCAGCGTAAACCATGCGAGCACGGCAACAAGTATCAGCAGGCTGGTGGCGCCCACGATCAGGCGCAGCAGAATCTTCTTCATGAACTGGATTTGATTTTTATGATCTTCATTGCGTTGGTACTACCTGATACACCGTCAAGATCGCCCTTGGTCAGAATCGCGAGATCATTCACCTCGACCAGTTCGTTCTCAAGCAACTTGTCGAAAATATCCTGATAGAGGCGACGCGGGTTACTCGGGTCGATTTCAAAAGACACCGGATGCACGCCGCGATACATACAGACACGACGACTGGTCCTGACGTGCGGGGTAAATGCATAAATCGGCATGTCTGAACGAATTCGCGACATCCACCGGGTCGTCGAACCGGATTCCGTGAGAGCGATAATCGCTTTAGCGCCCATGTGATTTGCGGTATACATCGCCGCCATCGCGATCGCCTCATCAACAAGTTCGAAACTGTCATTGATGCGATGGCTTGTCATACCCATCGGCAACGGAAACTTTTCCGCACCGAGGGCAACTTCGGCCATTGCTTCGATAGCGTTGACGGGATACTGGCCTACCGCTGTTTCACCCGACAACATGACCGCGTCCGTGCCGTCCATTACGGCGTTTGAAACATCTGAAACTTCGGCGCGCGTCGGAATCGGATTCTGAATCATCGATTCCATCATCTGCGTCGCGGTAATGACAATCTTGTGTGCTTTGCGCGTTTTTCGGATGAGTTTTTTCTGAATGCCTGTGAGTTCTGCGTAGCCCATCTCAACGCCAAGGTCTCCGCGGGCAACCATGATTACGTCTGACGCCTCAATGATCGAATCGATATCGACCACAGCCTCGGCACGCTCGACCTTGGCGACGATCAACGCGTCGCTCCCCGCCTCAGTAAGCAGGCGGCGTGCTTCCTCAACGTCCTCACCATTACGGACGAAAGAAACCGCGAGAAAGTCGAGGTCCATCTCCGCGGCAAGCTTGATGTTGGACTTGTCGATATCCGTCAGGGCAGCCGCCGACAGACCTCCGCCTTTCAGGTTGATGCCTTTGTGGTCAGACAGAATGCCGTCATTCATTACCGTTGTGTGAATGCGGGTTCCGTCGACGCTAGCCACTTGCAGTGTTATCAGGCCATCATTTAGCAGCAATACATCGCCTACTTTGACGTCTTCATGCAACGTGTCGAGAGCGACGCCAACACCATCCTGATTGCCATCCATCAAACCGAGTGCGCTGTCGAGGAAGAATTTGTCCCCGCAGGCCAGCGCTACACTGTGATTGGCGAAGCGGCGAATGCGAATCTTGGGGCCTTGCAGGTCGCCCATGATGCCAACCTCGCGACCGCACTCCTTCGCTGCCTGCCGCAGCACCTCCGCGCGCCGGCGATGATCATCCGCATCACCGTGTGAAAAATTTAGCCTGGCAACATCGAGACCAGCCTCGATCATCTTGCGCAGGGTCTCGAGGTCGTCTGACGCTGGTCCCAGCGTCGCGACTATCTTAGTTCGTCTTAGCATGGCCGAGATTATCGCACAGCTGTAACAGCTTCGCTGCTATGCTGCTGCATTCGACGGAGCGAGCGGTCCCACGATGATCAACAGACGACGTTTCATGCAATCTATCGTTGCAGCTGCAACTCCAGCGGTAGCCCAGGCGTGTGTGTCGACGAACATCAAGGTCAATCCACTGCGTACTGACAAGCAGAGCATTATGGACCTGCCTGCAGGCTTCAGTTACCGCATCGTATCGCGCGTCGGCGACAAGATGAGCGATGGGCTGACCGTCCCTGGCATGCACGATGGCATGGCAGCGTTTGAAGACGCCGATGGCAACATCCGCCTCGTATGCAATCACGAAATCAGGCCCGAATGGACTTACGCGAACTCGCTTCGTGAGCAGTTCGGCGGTTTGCCAGAAATGATGAAAGCCCGGTTTTATGATCGCGGCGGTGACACAACGCCCAGCCTTGGCGGTACTACCACGACAATCATCGACGCCAGCAGCGGCAATACCGAGCGCCAGTTCCTGAGTCTTGCAGGCACCGAACTGAATTGCGCGGGTGGGCCGACGCCATGGGGGAGCTGGTTATCGTGTGAGGAGTGCTTCAGGTATCCGGGCACACGGCTCCAGGGTGAGACCGCGCCGACACGTGAAAAACGCCACGGTTATGTGTTCGAGGTTCCGGCGATGTCAGACGAGCTCGTGGATGCCGTGCCACTCAAGGCCATGGGGCAATTTGACCATGAGGCCGCTGCGGTACAT
This sequence comes from Gammaproteobacteria bacterium, assembly GCA_022600955.1. Lineage (GTDB taxonomy): Bacteria > Pseudomonadota > Gammaproteobacteria > Steroidobacterales > Woeseiaceae > UBA1847. The sequence continues at coordinate 48,093 of JAHZJK010000023.1, read as the reverse complement.
CCGCCGACCGGCATTGTTTACATGACCGAAGATCAACATCACAGCCTGTTCTATCGTTTCCTGCCTGCGGAACCGGGCAAGCTTGCCGCCGGTGGCCGCTTGCAGGCGCTCGCGCTCGTTGACCGCCCCTCGCAGCGGACACACAACTGGATGAGCGAAGCGGACGTCGAATTGGGAAGGCCAATGGCCACGGAGTGGATCGACCTGAATGACGTCGAGGAGCCCTGGGAGAATCGGATACGCCTGTATGGCGCTGTGGACGGAGCTGCCACATTCGCTCGCGGGGAAGGCCTGGCAATCGCAGACGACCGCTTCGCGTTTACATGCACCTACGGTGGTCGCGCAAGACTCGGGCAGGTGTTTACGTATACACCCAGCCCTTACGAAGGCTCAGCAGAAGAAACATCGTCCCCAGGGCAACTGCAACTTATCGCCGAGGCTGGCGCAGACTCGTTGCTCAAGAATGCGGACAACCTCACGATGGCACCCTGGGGTGATCTTGTCGTGTGTGAGGACACGACTGGCAATTGCGGCATCGTCGGGATCAGGCCGGACGGTTCGCAGTACGCGATCGCCGATCATGCCTACTCGGACAGTGAGCTGGCTGGTGTCTGTTTCTCGCCTGACGGAGAAACGATGTTTGTGAACGTTCAGTATCCGGGCATGACGCTCGCGATCACCGGCCCGTGGTCGCAGCTCAGCGGCTAGCGCTCTGCGCGCTTCTCTAACATCGCAACAGCGGGCAGCGTCTTGCCCTCGACAAATTCCAGGAAAGCGCCGCCGCCGGTAGATATGTAGGATATCTGTGACGCGACACCGTACTTGTCGATCGCCGCGAGCGTGTCTCCGCCACCAGCAACCGAAAATGCATTGCTCGACGCGATGGCCTGCGCGAGTACCTCGGTTCCTTTCCCAAACTGGTCGAACTCAAATACTCCAACGGGCCCGTTCCAGATGATCGTGCCGGCACCGGACAAAATCTCCGCAAATCGCTGCCCTGTCACAGGGCCAATATCAAGAATCAGTTCGCCATCCGATACTGCGTCGACAGTTTTCACCGTTGCGGTTGCTGTTTCCGAAAAAGCGTCTGCTACGACAACATCGCTCGGCACGGGGATGTCCGCTTTATCCGTCGCGCAATTCGCCAGCGCATTGGCGGTATCGAGCATATCTGCTTCGTAGAGCGATTTACCAACGTCATGCCCGGCGGCCGCGATAAACGTGTTGGCGATTCCGCCGCCGACGATCAACGTGTCGACGACATCGGCCAGTGCATCGAGAACCGTCAGTTTAGTTGACACCTTGGAGCCGCCGACGATTGCCACGAATGGCCTTGCCGGATCGTCCATGGCCCGCGCAAGCGCTTCCAGTTCCGTCGACAACAGTGGGCCCGCGCATGCCACAGGAGCGAATTCCGCGACTCCATAAGTACTCGACTGGGCGCGATGTGCTGTACCGAACGCGTCCATAACGAAAACATCGCAAAGTGCTGCCATTTTTTTCGACAATGCCTCGTCGCAGGCTTTTTCGCCGTCCAGAAACCGCACATTTTCAAGCAAGACGACCTCACCGGGCTCGACTGCTACGCCGTCTATCCAGTCCCGCAACAACGGCACGCTGCGATCCAGCGCGTCGGACAGATAGTCTGCTACCGGCTGCAATGAGAACCTGTCTTCGTGGACACCTTCTGCAGGGCGCCCCAGGTGCGACATGAGCATGACAGCCGCCCCTGCATCGAGCGCAGCCTTGATTGTTGGCAAGGCTGCGCGGATGCGGGCGGCGGAAGTCACTTTGCCGTCAGCGACAGGCACGTTCAGATCTTCCCGAACAAGAACGCGCTTCCCCGACAAATCGATGTCGGTCATCTTGATGACGGCCATACTGAAATGCTCTCTACTTGGCGTTCATCAGGGCGACAGTCGTGTCGAGCATGCGGTTCGAGAAGCCCCACTCGTTGTCATACCACGAGACGACTTTCACCAGGGTGCCGTCGATAACTTTCGTCAGGCCTGCATCAAGCGTTGATGACGCCGGATCATGATTGAAGTCCGTGGACACCAGCGGCTCCTCTGTGTACGCCAGAATACCTTTCAAGGCGCCTTCACTGGCCGTCTTGATAACCGAGTTCACCTCTTCAATGCTGGTCGCGCGCGAGGCGACAAACGTCAGGTCGACCGCCGAAACATTGATGGTCGGAACGCGCATCGAGAAACCATCGAGCTTGCCGTTCAATTCTGGCAGCACCAGGCCAACCGCTTTCGCCGCACCGGTACTGGTCGGAATCTGCGACATCGTGCCTGAACGCGCACGACGCAAATCGGAGTGATATACGTCGGTCAACACCTGGTCATTCGTGTACGCGTGAATCGTCGTCATGATGCCGTGTTCGACGCCTATCGCGTCGTAAAGCGGCTTGACCAACGGCGCCAGGCAGTTGGTCGTACAAGACGCGTTGGAAATGATGTTGTGATTGGCGGTGATATCGCCATCATTTACACCGTAGACAAATGTACCGTCGATGTCCGCACCACCGGGTGCTGAAATCACGACTTTCCTGGCCCCGCCTGCGATGTGCTTGCCTGCTGTTTCGGCCGTGCGGAAAAGGCCCGTGCATTCGAATACGACGTCGACACCGAGCTCGCCCCACGGCAGTTTCGCCGGGTCGCGTTCGGCGAAAACCTTAATGCGGTCACCATTGACGATGATATCGCCGCCATCAACTTCCACGTTGCCCGCGAACTTGCCATGGGCCGTGTCGTAGCGCGTCAGATGTGCATTTGTCTCGGCGTCGCCAAGGTCATTGAGCGCAACAACGTCAAACTCATCAGTACGACCGTATTCGTGTATAGCGCGAACAATGTTGCGACCGATGCGGCCGTAGCCGTTGATTCCAATCTTGATAGCCATTTGCTACTTCTCCAGTAATTAATTCAGTGCGTCTTTCGCGACAGCAACAACGTTTTCTGCCGTGAAGCCGAAGTGTTCGAATAATTCATTGGCCGGTGCCGAAGCGCCGAAACGGTCCAGACCGACAACCCGCCCTTGTGTGCCAACGTAGCGCCACCAGCCTTCAGTAACGCCTGCTTCAATCGCAATCCGCGCCGTGACAGCCGTCGGCAGAACCGACTCGCGGTAATCAGCATCCTGTGCATCAAAGGCATCTGTGCTCGGCATAGACACTACGCGCGCGCTGATACTATCAGCAGCTAGCGCATCGGCGGCCGCAACGGCAATTGCGACCTCAGAACCTGTTGCAATCAATATAAGGTCCGGTGCGTTGTCGGAGTCTTTCAATACATAACCACCGCGCGCGATTGCTGAAATCTGCTCAGCATCACGAACCTGGTGTGGTAATCCCTGCCTCGTCAATACAAGGCTGGTCGGCCCGTGCTGACGTTCAATTGCGCAGCGCCACGCTACTGCCGTTTCAACAGCATCGCAGGGCCGCCACACGCTCATATTCGGCATCAGTCGCAATGATGCAGTGTGTTCGACGGGCTGATGCGTGGGGCCATCCTCACCCAGACCAATAGAGTCGTGGGTATAGACCAGTACGTTCTGAATCTCCATCAATGCCGCCATGCGCAGCGCGTTACGGGAATAGTCTGAAAATGTCAGGAAGGTCCCGGAATACGGCAAGAATCCACCGTGCAGTCGCAGACCGTTGCAGATAGCAGTCATGCCAAATTCGCGCACGCCGAACCAGACATAGTTGCCGCTCGCATCGTCGCCAGAGATCGGCACGGAGCCATTGTGCTTGGTCAGATTGGAACCCGTAAGGTCCGCCGACCCGCCAGCCATTTCCGGCAATGCGGGCGCAAATGCGTTCAATGCGATCAGAGACGCCTTGCGCGTCGCGACAGTTTCGCCAGCCGCATCGATATCGGCGATGGCTTTTTGGGCAAACGTATCCCAGTCGGCTGGAAGCTGGCCTGCCATGCGCCGGGCGAACTCTGCAGCGACCTCCGGGTGTGCGCTGTTGTAGCCAGCGAACATTTCGTTCCAGGCATTTTCGTCAGCAGCACCGCGTGCACTGCCATCCCAGGCCGCGGCAATGTCCGCAGGAATTTCAAATGGTGCTGACTCCCAGCCCAGTTCTTTTCTGGTCGCCGCAATTTCCTCATCGCCAAGCGGCGCGCCGTGGGTCGACGCAGTGCCCTGTTTGTTCGGAGAGCCGAATCCGATCACTGTCTTGCAGCAAATGAGCGTCGGACGATCAACATCAGTGGTCGCCTCATCGATAGCCGCAGCAATTGCCGCAGAGTCGTGGCCGTCCACATTCGGGATGACCTGCCAACCGTAAGCTGCGAAACGCTGCGGTGTATCGTCCGTAAACCACGCATCGACCTCACCATCGATCGAGATATTGTTGTCATCGTAAAGGCAGATCAGCTTGCCCAGTTTGAGCGTGCCAGCGAGCGAGCAGGCCTCATGGGAGATCCCCTCCATGAGGCAGCCATCACCAAGAAATACCCAGGTGCGATGATCGACGACATCGTGCCCTGGCCGGTTGAACTCGGCTGCCAGCATCTTCTCTGCCATAGCCATGCCGACTGCATTTGTGACGCCCTGCCCCAAAGGACCGGTAGTCGTTTCTATCGGACCGCCCGGCTCGAACTCCGGGTGTCCTGCAGTCTTGTAGCCAAACTGGCGGAAGTTTTGCAACTGATCCAGCGAGAATTCTTCATATCCGGTTAGGTGCAGCAGGCTGTACAGCAACATCGAACCGTGCCCGTTTGAGAGAACGAAACGATCCCGGTTGGCCCAGGCCGGATTCGCCGGATTGTGCCTGAGATAGTCATTCCACAACACTTCCGCGATGTCTGCCATGCCCATCGGTGCGCCAGGATGGCCTGAATTTGCAGCTTGTACCGCATCCATACTCAGGGCTCGAATTGCATTCGCGAGATCGCGCCGGGCCGGCTGGCCGGCGACTGAAGGTTTCTGTGACATGTTGACCTGTATCGGTATGGGCCTGCTGGCCTCTTTTGTGGATGGTATTCGCGTCGTCGCGAGCGGCGCATTTTCCCTGTTATCGAGGGCCGCATCAAGGGTACAATGCGCCACCCATGAATCTGGAACAACTCTAAATTATGTCTGACGCATTCCTATTTACGTCCGAGTCGGTCTCAGAAGGCCATCCGGACAAGATCTCTGATCAGATCTCCGATGCCATTCTCGATGCAATTATCGCCGAGGACCCCAAGGCCCGCGTGGCTTGCGAGACCATGGTCAAGACTGGAGTCGCAATCGTTGCAGGCGAAATAACCACAACGGCGTGGGTTGATATCGAGGAAATCGTCCGCCAGACGGTACTTGAGATCGGCTACGACAGCTCCGAAAAAGGTTTTGACGGTGCGTCCTGCTCGGTACTGAACGCGATCGGCAAGCAATCCCCCGATATTGCGCAAGGCGTCGACCGTGCATCTGAGGAGCAGCAGGGCGCTGGCGATCAGGGCCTGATGTTCGGTTACGCATGCAATGAGACCAATGTACTCATGCCTGCCCCGATTACCTATTCGCACCGCCTTGTCCGACGACAGGCCGAAGTGCGCAAAAATGGAACATTGCCGTGGCTGCGCCCGGACGCGAAAAGTCAGGTGACCTTTAACTATGTCGACCACCAGCCGGTGTCGATCAATGCGGTCGTCCTGTCGTCGCAACACGACGCGGATATCTCTATGGACGATCTGCGCGAAGGCGTCATGGAAGAGATCATCAAACCGGTGCTGCCCGCGGAACTGTTGTCGTCTGACACGCTTTACCACATCAACCCGACGGGCCGCTTCGAGATTGGCGGACCGATGGGCGATTGCGGACTAACCGGTCGCAAGATCATTGTCGACACCTACGGCGGATCGGCCCGCCACGGCGGCGGCGCATTCTCCGGCAAGGATCCGTCCAAGGTTGACCGCTCGGCCGCATACGCGAGCCGCTATGTGGCCAAGAACATTGTTGCGGCAGGCCTTGCAGATCGCTGCGAAGTTCAGGTTTCTTACGCAATTGGTGTCGCCGAACCAACCTCGATCAGCGTTCAGACATTCGGTACCGGACGTATCTCTGATGCGAAAATGACCGAACTGATTCGTGAACACTTCGATCTGACCCCGTACGGCATCCTCACCATGCTGGATCTGATCAAGCCTATATACCGCCAGACCGCTGCTTACGGCCACTTCGGCCGCGAAGACATCGATTTGAGCTGGGAACGAACAGACAAGGCTGAGGCTCTGAAAGCCGCAGCGTCTTAAGAGTATTTACAGGAGAACACTATGAGCAGCGAAGCTGTTGCCATTAAGGAAAACGATTACAAGGTCGCGGATATTTCGCTGGCGGAGTTTGGTCGCAAGGAAATTGCGATTGCCGAGACTGAAATGCCGGGCCTCATGACCATTCGCGATGAGTACAAGGGTCAAAAGCCACTCGACGGAGTGCGCCTGACTGGTTGTTTGCACATGACCATTCAGACCGCTGTGCTGATCGAAACACTGAAAGCGCTCGGCGCAGATATTCGCTGGTCTTCCTGCAATATTTTTTCCACTCAGGACCACGCTGCCGCTGCTATCGCAGATCAGGGCATCCCGGTGTTCGCGTGGAAAGGTGAAACTGAGGACGAGTACTGGTGGTGTGTCGAACAGACCATCAACGGACCGGACGGCTGGCAGCCAAACATGATTCTCGATGACGGCGGCGACCTGACGCAGATCCTGCACGACAAGTACCCTGAAATCATGAAGAACGTCAAAGGTCTGTCAGAAGAAACAACCACTGGCGTGAAGCGCCTCTATGACATGATGAAAGACGGCTCGCTGGCCTGCCCTGCATTCAACGTCAATGATTCAGTGACAAAATCGAAGTTCGACAACCTGTACGGCTGCCGTGAGTCGCTCGTTGATGCAATCAAACGCGCCACAGACGTCATGATCGCCGGCAAGGTCGCGGTTGTCTGTGGCTATGGCGACGTTGGCAAAGGCTCCGCGCAGTCCCTGCGCGGACTCGGTGCAACCGTCCTGATCACAGAAGTTGATCCAATCTGCGCGCTGCAGGCGTCAATGGAAGGCTATCGCGTCGTAAGACTGGATGACGTGATTGAGGATGTCGATATTGTTGTCACTGCGACTGGCAATTACAACATTCTGACCGGCCCACAAATGGAGCGTATGCGTGACCAGGCGATCGTTTGCAATATCGGACACTTTGATAACGAAATCGATGTCGCATACCTGAAGAAATTCGAGTGGGAGAACATTAAGCCGCAGGTTGATCACATTATTTTCCCAGACGGAAAACGCATCATTCTGTTGGCTGAAGGACGCCTCGTGAATCTCGGTTGCGGCACTGGCCACCCGAGTTTCGTGATGTCGAATTCCTTCACAAACCAGGTTCTGGCCCAAATCGAGTTGTGGCAGAATGGCGATGACTACGGCAAGGAAGTGTATGTCCTGCCGAAGCATCTTGACGAGAAGGTGGCTCGCTTGCACCTCGATCGTATCGGTGCGAAGGTCACTGAACTAACGGATCAGCAAGCCGATTACATTGGTGTCAAGAAAGCTGGACCGTACAAGCCGGACCACTACCGCTACTAAAAAAGGACTCGCTTATTCCCGCTGGCCGCGACGACGATGACAGAGATTCAATCAGGATATTGCACCTGACGGATCCACATTTGTTCGCCGACGCGGATGGTGAACTGCGTGGCACGGTCACCGCGGATTCACTGCAGCGAGTTCTGGACCACTACGACGCCGGTGATTGGCGCGCAGATCGCGCGTGGATCACCGGCGATCTTATCCAGGATGACTCCAGTGAAGCCTATCAGCGCTTTCACGACTTCCTGCTGCCGCTGAACATGCGCATGCACTGTATTCCCGGCAACCACGATATCCGCGGCCTGATGCGGCCCGTCTGCAGCCGTCCTCCTTTTTCCTATTGCGCGAAAGAACAGGTTAACGACTGGCTCATGATCGGCCTCGATAGCTGCATCAGCGATGACGCCGGTGGTGAATTATCGCCAGCGGAACTTGAGCGCGTGGACGCGGCGATTGGCGAGACATCAGCGAAGCACGTGATGGTCTGCCTGCACCACCCACCAATACCCATGGGCAGCAAATGGCTGGACACAGTCGGCCTGAGAAATGGCGAAGAATTTCTGACTCAGTTGCAAAAACTGCAGAAAGTCAGGCTGGTGGTGTTTGGACATGTACACCAGGCCTATGATGCCGAGCACAACGGTATGCAGATTATTGGCACGCCATCGACTTGCAGCCAGTTCAAACCTGGTAGTGATGATTTCGCCGTAGATGTGCGCCCCCCGGCATACCGCCGCATAACACTGAATCCCGACGGCAGCTTTGAGGCCGAGCTGGTCTGGGTGGAAGACACCGAATGAAAAAACTGCTGCTTTTGTTGTTTCTTGCAGGCCCGACCTTCGCCGACGACGACGAAGGCCATCCGGTCACGTTGTGTGAGATAACGGGCGATCAGAACTCGATCTTTCTGCTCGGTTCCGTGCACTTGTTGCGAAGCATCGACTACCCGCTGCCGTCCGCTTTCAACGCCGTCTACGATCAGGCCGACGTCCTGATCATGGAAGTTGATATGGACGATATTGATCCTTTCGCAGCCCAGGCCGCGTTTGTCTCCTACGGTGTCTTGCAGGACGACCGCACGCTCGCGGACCTGATGGGCGAAGAGCACTATTCGCGCGCGGAAAAGGCCGCCGCCGCGATAGATATTCCGCTGGACATGCTTGGTAAGACCGAACCGTGGTACGCCGCGATGACTGCGGAAATGATGGTACTGAATCGGATCGGGTTTGATCCGACGCTGGGCATCGAAATGCACATGACCTCGAAAGCGACTCGCGACGGCAAGCCGATTGAGGGATTCGAGACCATTGAAGAACAGATTCAGTTTCTTGACGGCATGTCGATGCAGGCGCAGCGCGACATGCTGCTGTCGACACTGGAGCAAGGTGCCGAAATCAGCGAGATCATGGACGAGTTGATCGTCGCCTGGCGACGCGGTGACATTGAATACCTCGAGGATGCAATGCTCGATGAGCTCGCTGAACATCAGGAACTCAACAAAGCCATCGTTACCGATCGCAACAACCGCTGGGTTGAACAGATCGACGCGCTGCTCGACGACAACGAAAACTACCTCATCATCGTCGGTGCGCTGCACCTGGTCGGCGAAAACGGCGTGCCCAAGCAGCTCGAACGACGCGGTACCGCTATCCGGCAGTTGAGCGAGCCTGCAACACTCCGGTAGCATGCGCCTCTCTTCAGGAGGTAATAACATGAGTCTATTTAGCGAAGCGCAGCAGGTCATTGCCGGCGGCGTCAATTCACCTGTTCGTGCATTCGCCGGCGTTGGTGGCGATCCGGTCTTCTTCAGGAGCGCAACAGGTGCCTGGGTTGAGGCTGAGGACGGGCGCAAGTTCATAGACTATGTCGGCTCCTGGGGCCCAATGATCCTTGGGCATGGGCATCCCGCAGTTCTCGAAGCCGTCACTACGACAGCGCAATCCGGCCTGAGTTTTGGTGCCCCTTGTGTGCTCGAGACCCGTATCGCAGAGAAGATTTGCGAGCTGATGCCAGCCATTGAAAAAATCCGCATGGTGAGCTCCGGAACCGAAGCCACCATGAGCGCAATTCGGCTTGCACGCGGCCATACCGGACGCGACAAGATCATCAAGTTTGAGGGCTGTTACCACGGTCACTCGGACTCTCTGTTGATCAAGGCAGGATCAGGTGCCCTCACGCTCGGCGTACCAAGCTCGCCTGGTGTACCCGCTGGCCTCGCCGAACATACAATTACGCTGCCTTTCAACGACGCCGATGCATTGGCAGCCGTTTTCGGCGAACTTGGTTCTGAAATCGCCTGCGTAATCGTCGAGCCCATAGCCGGCAATATGAACATGGTTCCGCCCGAACCCGGTTTTCATGACTCTCTGCGCCGGCATTGCACTGACGCCGGCGCTGTTCTGATATTCGATGAAGTCATGACGGGTTTTCGCGTAGCAAAAGGCGGCGCGCAGTCGCTGTTCGGAATTACGCCCGACCTGACCACTCTTGGCAAGATCGTCGGAGGCGGCATGCCCGCAGCGGCGTTTGGTGGTCGTGCCGACATCATGGCCAGTCTCGCACCGGACGGCCCTGTCTATCAGGCAGGAACTCTGTCCGGGAACCCTGTTGCCATGGCGGCAGGACTCGCAACACTCGAGCTCATCGACGTGGCCGGCTTTTACGAATCGTTGGCGGCCAGGACGCAGCAGCTCGTCGATGGAATTTCAAGAGCGGCGGCGGATAACGGCATTCCGCTGGCAACTGAATGCGAAGGCGGCATGTTTGGTCTTGTATTTTCCGATGATGCCGTCGTTCGGCGTTTCGATCAGGTTGCCGCAGCTGATACGGACCGCTTTAAAACGTTTTTTCACGGCATGCTGGATGAGGGTGTATATCTCGCCCCGTCTGCGTTTGAAGCAGGGTTCGTTTCCGCTGCACACGGTGATGATGAAATCAATGCGACGATTGCGGCTGCAAGAAATGTTTTTGCAAACTTGTAGGGCCTGAAAGCAGCATTGACTGCGCTCGCGTTCTCAGCTGGCCCCTGCTGCAGGTTCGCGAACGGAATCGAGTAATTCGCCGACCAGCTGCAGACGGGCGGCTGTGTCCCTGCTCTCAAGGCTGAGCTGTTTCTTCTCGAGCTCGATCGGCAGAATCTCGAGAAATCGATGGGTAACCCAGACCGCATCATCGAGTCGGCGTTCGATTGACTCGTAGAGCCGCCCAAGTTCATCGAGCACGTTCGACAGTATGTGCGGCAGCGCCTCGTATTCCTGCGGCAACGGAAACGCTTCCTCATCCGCCAGCAACTCGATTTCGCCAATGTTCAGACCGTCTGGCTGCCGTTCGACACCGATCAGACGGAATCGTTGTTCCCCTATTGCTGTCACACCCAGAAGGCCGTCACTGCCCTGATAGAAGTCAGTAATGCGGGCCAGCGTACCGACATTGAATGTCGATGCCTGACCGGCTTCAGAGCCTTCACGGATCAACAAAACACCAAACGGCGCGTCGCTTTTCATGCAACGACTAACCATGTCAATGTAACGGGACTCAAAAATCCGCAGCGGCAGCGGCCCACCTGGAAACAACACCGTACGCAATGGAAAAATTGGGACTTTCACAGCTTAACTATAGACGTTCGTGTAGCAGTTCGCCGCGAAACCAGGGCGACTATCCCCGGGTACGTTGCAGCAAGGCCGTGAGTGTCTGACGTGCCGAGCCGAAACCACCGTTACTCATAAAGATGACCTGGTCACCACCCAGGACTTTTTTGGACATGTCGTTGACGAGCTGATCGTAGTCGCTATGCAAGCGAAGCTTCTCGCTCACTGACGCAAGAGAAGCCTCGAAACCTTCGCCGATATCCGCTGGTCGATACATCCAGATCAGGTCCGCATCCTGCAGAGACTCCGCCAGGGTCTCATTGTGCACACCAAGCTTCATCGTATTTGAACGCGGTTCTACGGCAACAACAATCCGCTGGCCCGGGTAGCGACGACGCATCGAGGTAATAGTCTTTTTGATTGCCGTCGGGTGATGCGCGAAATCATCATAGATTGCAATGTTTGCAACGGTCGCGGTTCGCTCCATGCGGCGCTTGACACCCTCGAACCGGGACATCGCATCAACAGCTTTCTCGAAAGAGACGCCAACGGATACTGCTGCAGCGATTGCCGCCAGCGCATTCTCCAGATTATAGGTCCCGCCCAGCGACCAGCCCGTTTCCGCAACTTTTCCGGTGGGGTTCTGAATCACAATCTGGCGCTCAAGCTTGTCACCAAAACTCGCGCGCCAGTCCGATTCCTGTCCCGTTCCGAAGGTTTGCAATGGCGTCCAGCAACCCATCTGCAGCAGGTTGCGCAAATTTTCGTCGCCGCCGTTCGCAATTATGCGGCCGCTACCGGGCACCGTGCGCAACAACTGGTGAAACTGCCAAAGAATCGCGTCCATGTCTTTATAGATGTCCGCGTGATCGTACTCGAGATTATTCAAAACCAGCGTTGTCGGCCGGTAGTGAACGAATTTCGCCCGTTTGTCGAAGAACGCCGTGTCGTACTCATCCGCCTCGACAACAAAAAACTTTGAATCGCCGAATCGTGCCGAAGTACCGAAGTTGGCGGGAATACCGCCGATCAGAAATCCCGGCGAGAGTCCTGCATCTTCCAGTATCCATGCCAGCATGCTTGCGGTGGTGGTCTTGCCATGGGTGCCCGCAACTGCCAGGACATGGCGGTCATGCAGCACGTTTTCAGCCAGCCATTGTGGCCCCGACGTATAGCGGTGTGTGCCGTTTAGCATCCCCTCTACAACGTCGACACCGCGACTCATGACATTGCCGACCACGACCGCGTCAGGATTGATTTGTAACTGTTCGGCATCGACACCCTCATGGATATCGATCCCGAGTTTCTTCAATTGCGTGCTCATAGGCGGATAAACGTTGCGGTCGCAACCCGTTACAGTGTGGCCAGCCGCCCGCGCGAGCGCGGCGACACCACCCATGAATGTTCCACAAATACCGAGAATGTGTATGTGCATGTTGTCCTAAGGCGCTACGGGCTCAGCTGGATTAAAAACTGAACCCAACTGAACCTGAATAAAGAAAACCGCGATAGCAATGAGCAAACCGATGTACCACTCACGATTGATCGTTCGCGCAATGATATGGCCTTCGACCGGGACCGACCAGAGCAAAACCAGGTAGCTGAGCAACGCCGCAAAATTCTTGCCAAGGAATGGCGTAAGAAAAACGTGGCCTGCGACGAACAGGAACTGAATCATTGCACCTATTCCGAGTATGGCCGTAAGCATCTGCAACAGTCGATCGGTTTTTTGGTGTGCCACTGCGATTATTGAATAGGCCAACAGTCCCAGCGCACCGGTCATCAGGCTAACCACAAAATCGGTCTGATCAAGTCCGGCAATTAACGTAATGATCACGGTACCGGCGAACATCCACGCCGCAACCACAACCACGAGCAGAACTGGCGAACGCGGAATAGCGTTGGGACCTTTCTGCAGCCGAATTATGTCCAGCAGTGTGATGATCAGAGTTAGCACTCTGCTGATCATCGCATGTTAACCTCCGTTTCTGAATCGCGACTGCATACTTCTGATGCCCGACTACCAATACGTCAACCAGCCCGACACGCTTGCTGCACAACTGCCTGGAGACACGCAACTCGCTGTCGATACTGAGTTCATGCGCGAGAAGACCTATTTTGCGCAGCTCTGCCTGGTGCAAATCGCGACCCGCGACGAAATATTCTGTGTAGACCCGCTAACAGACAATCCACAGGACGAATTCTGGACTGCCATGCTGGGCGGTAGCTGGGTTGTGCATTCTGCGCGCCAGGATATTGAAGTGATTTCGCAGACTGCCGGTGGCATGCCGCGTGAAATTTTCGACACGCAGGTCGCTGCAGGACTCCTCGGTATGTCGCCGCAGATTGGCTATGCGGGCCTGATGAAAGAACTCTTTGACGTGGATATGGCCAAGTCGCACACGCGCTCGGACTGGACACGTCGCCCCTTGCCAGAGGCGGTACTGCAGTACGCGGCTGAAGATGTGGAATATTTGTTACCGGCGGCCGAAGTCCTGGGTGAAAAGCTGCAGCAAGAAGGCCGGCTCGACTGGGCGCGCCAGGACTCACGTTTGTTACTGGATCCGTCCTTGTACGAGATTAGCGGCGATCAGGCGATAGATCGGCTCAAGGGCGCGAGAAACTTCAGAGGCCGCAAACGTGCAGCTGCCACCCGGCTTGCCGCCTGGCGCGAAAAAGAGGCCATCAAGCGTAACCGGCCTCGGCAGTGGATCATACGGGACAACGTACTGGCCGATATCGCCTACAATCTGCCGCAGTCAACCGGGCAGCTCGCCGATATTCAGGGCGTACCGCAGAAGCTCGTGACTCGAGCGGGTGATGCCCTGGTGGCGGAGCTTGCGGCTTCGGAGAATGATCAGAACGGCTATCAGCCGCCCAGACCGCCGGACGAGTCGCAGAAAGCCTTGCTCAAGGAAATGCAGTCGCAGGTCGCAGAATGTGCCAAAGACCTCGGACTCGCGGCCGAAACCGTCGCCTCAAAGCGCGAGCTATCCGCGATCATACTGTCTGGCGGGCGCGACTCGCGGGTATTTCAGGGCTGGCGACTGGACTTGATCGGTGCGCGGCTGCAGCAACTGCTCTGAGTACTAGTCGAGTGCAGCTGTGAGCCGGTCATACACGTCGTCGATACTGCCTTCTGCATCTATAGTCGTTAGCTTGTCGCGCTTTCGGTAGAAGTCGATTAGCGGTTCCGTGTTTTCGCGATAAACGCTGAGGCGGTTTCCAATCGTGTCTTCGTTATCGTCCTCGCGATGCACCAGTTCACCACCTGCATCAGTACACTCGTCAAGCTCTTCCTGCGACGAGAAATACACGTTGAGCAACTTGCCCGTGAGTGAACAAGTACGGCGACCAGTCAGTCGTTTCATCAGGATGTCGAAATCGACGTCCATCAATACCGCGGTATCCAGCGGAGTGCCCATCTGGTCGAGCAATTCGTTCAGATCAAGCGCCTGCTGAGTCGTGCGCGGAAAGCCATCCAGTATGAAGCCGTCCTGTGCATCTGGCTGAGTCAGTCGCTCGCTAATGATGCCCAACACAACCTCATCCGGAACCAGGTCGCCAGCGTCCATGACCGCCTTTGCTTTGAGACCGAAGCGGGTGCCAGAGGCCACTGCCTCGCGGAGCATGTCTCCGGTCGAAACCTGCGGGATCCCTTTGTCAGCCATTAATTTCTTGGCCTGAGTACCCTTGCCCGATCCGGGCGCTCCCAGTAATACGATACGCATCTTGCTGCTCTCTTGGTTAGATAGATCCCCGAGCACCATGCTGACCATTACGGCGCCACTGGAGCTCGGGCGAGGTACGCTACCGAGAAAGGACATTCTCGTCAATGCGCGGTATCCTCGGCGCCTTTCCCACAAGCTTCCGAGGATCGAAAACATGCCTGCAATGAATGCCTTTTATGCCCAGTCGGGCGGTGTCACGGCCGTTATCAACGCGAGTGCCTGCGGCGTCATTGAGACAGCACGCAAGCACCGCAACAAGATTGCCAACGTGTACGCTGGCAAGAACGGCATCATCGGCGCGTTGACCGAGAACATGATCGACACCAACAAGGAGAGCGCCTCTGCCATTGCTGCCCTGATGCATACGCCAGGCGGCGCCTTCGGCTCGGCGCGCTACAAGCTTAAGGGCATTGAAGAAAACCGAGCCGAGTACGAACGCCTTATTGAGATTTTCAGGGCTCATGACATCGGCTATTTTTTCTACAACGGCGGTAACGACTCCATGGATACCGCCCATAAGGTGTCGCAAATTTCAAAAATGATGGGATTCCCGGTGACCTGCCTCGGCATTCCGAAAACCGTCGATAACGACCTGCCCGTCACCGACAACTGCCCGGGTTTTGGCTCGGTTGCCAAATATGTTGCCGTGTCGACGCAGGAAGCAGCGCTCGACGTACTGTCCATGGCCGAAACCTCGACCAAGGTCTTCATCCTCGAGGTAATGGGCCGGCACGCCGGCTGGATCGCCGCTGCAGGCGGACTCGCCGGAAAAGCGCCCGGCGATGCACCGCACATAATCCTGTTCCCGGAGATCCCGTTCAGGAAACGAGAGTTTCTGAAACGGGTTCGCCAGTGCGTCAACGACTATGGCTATTGCGTTGTCGTCGTCAGCGAAGGTGCTGCATTCGCAAACGGCAAGTTTCTCGCAGAGGCAGGTACACGTGACGCATTTGGCCACGCGCAGCTTGGCGGCGTTGCGCCAGTAGTCGCGAACATGGTTCGCGAAAGCCTGGGTTACAAGTATCACTATGCAATCGCGGACTACCTGCAGCGTTCGGCGCGGCATATTGCATCCGATGTGGACGTCAGGCAGGCCTATGCGGTCGGCAAGGCGGCTGTCGAGTTCGCCCTGCAGGGCAAAACGGCGGTCATGCCAGTCATAAAGCGGGTCTCCGACAAACCATACAAATGGAGGATCGAGTCCGCCCCACTTGGCCGTATCGCCAACAAAGAAAAAATGCTGCCGCGGCGCTATATCACCAAAGATGGCTTCGGGATCACAGAGGCTGGTCGCCGCTACCTCGAGCCATTGATCAAGGGCGAAAATTACCCTCCATATATCAATGGCTTACCGAAGGTCGCGAAGCTCAAAAACAAGCCTGTCAAGGCGCTGCTGGGGACCAAATTTGTGGTATGATTCGCGCGCTTTCGAGACCGGCCCGCGGACGAAGAGTCTTTCACGGCGCGGTCGACAAGAATTAAAAAGACAAAAATCATTCGGTGAGAGGATCTCGAACGCGTTCTACATAGCTTAAAACGCAGCACATCGCAGCTTACCGCCATGTGTACGGAGTCCTATCCCGCCGAACTACAATGACGGAGTAACAATCAATATGTCAGTTGCAATCATCCTGGCCCTGTCCCTTTTCGGACTCGTTGTGGCCTTTTACTACTCACACTCGGTCAACCGCGTTGCGGTCGATATGGGTGTCGAAGATGCCGACACGCGCGGAAAATTGCGCAAGATTCATTCGGCGATCGCCGAAGGAGCGATGGCGTTCCTCAAGCAGGAATACAAGTTCATGACCATCTTCATGGTTCTGTTCGCCATCGTTATCGTCCTCCTGATCGATGATCACCACACCGAAAACGTCAATGAAGGCATCTACACGGCCGTCGCGTTCATTTTCGGCGCGATCATCTCCATCGCCAGTGGCTACATTGGCATGAAGGTCGCGACCGCGGGCAACGTTCGCACGACGGTCTCGGCCAACCAGTCGCTCTCCAGCGCGTTCAATCTCGCGCTGCACTCCGGCGCCGTTATGGGCTTCGCACTGGTCAGCTTAGCCTCGCTCGGCATGCTGCTAATCTACCTCGGCCTCAAATATGTGATGCCTGACGATGTGCCACCGCATGTATTGATGGAAGTCATTGCCGGCTTTGGTCTCGGCGGTTCCGCCATTGCACTGTTCGCACGCGTGGGCGGCGGCATCTTTACGAAAGCAGCCGATGTTGGCGCCGACCTCGTTGGCAAGGTCGAGGCGGGAATTCCGGAAGACGATCCGCGCAACCCGGCCGTTATCGCTGACAACGTTGGCGACAACGTCGGTGACGTCGCCGGAATGGGCGCTGACCTCTTCGGCTCCTGTGCGGAAAGCACCTGCGCCGCTATGGTCATCAGCGCGATAGCCTTCGGCGGCAACGTCGATGCGCTGCTGTATCCGATCGCCATCTCGGCAATCGGCATTCCAGTCAGCCTGCTCACGATTCTGATGGTCCGCGTCAACACCGAAGCCCAAGTGGGCCCGGCGCTGAAACGCATGCTGATCATATCGAGCGTAGTGATGGCCGCCGTCATGTATTTCGTGACCGATATGTTGGTGCCGGCAGAGTTCGCAATCGCCGGCGTCGAGTACACCTCACTTGGCGTGTACCTGTGTTTCCTGACCGGACTGATCGCCGGCCTCATAGTGGGCCTGCTCACCGAGTACTACACGTCAGATGCCTACAGCCCAGTTCGTGAAGTGGCCGAGTCCTGCCAGACCGGCGCCGCGACCAACATCATTTTCGGACTGGCACTCAGTTACAAGAGCGCCGTCGGTCCTTATCTCGCGATCGGCCTTGCCATCTACATTCCATGGATGCTGGCCGGCATGTACGGTATAGCCATTGCATCGCTCGGCATGCTGGGCACGCTGGTCATCGCGCTGACTATCGACGCCTATGGCCCGGTGGCTGACAACGCCGGCGGCATTGCAGAGATGGCTGGCATGCCGGAACATGTGCGCGAGCGCACGGACGTCCTCGATTCGGCCGGTAACACGACAGCGGCCATCGGCAAGGGCTTCGCAATCGGCGCTGCCATTCTGACATCACTCGCTCTGTTCGGCGCATTCCTGACCCGTGCAGATCTGCTGATGAAAGAACAGGATCCGAGCTCGAACCTTCTCAGCTCGATCAACCTGCTCGACCCGATGGTCTTCACCGGCCTGTTCATCGGTGCCGTACTGCCGGCGCTGTTCTCGGCCATGACGATGAAGTCGGTCGGCGCGGCTGCGTTCAAAATGATCGAGGAAGTACGGCGTCAGTTCCGCGAAGATCCGGGTATCATGGAAGGCACCAGCGATCCCGACCACGCACAGTGCGTCGCGATCTCGACGCAGGCTGCAATTCGCGAAATGGTTCCGCCCGGCATTCTTATCATGGGTGCACCGCTCGTCACCGGGTTCCTGTTCGGCATCCAGGCCACGGCCGGACTGCTGGCCGGCTCGCTCGTTACCGGTGGCGTTCTCGCGATCTCGGCGTCGAACGCCGGTGGCGCCTGGGACAACGCGAAGAAGTACATCGAAGCTGGCAATCTCGGTGGCAAGGGCACTGATATACACAAGGCAGCAGTGGTTGGCGATACGGTCGGCGATCCGTTGAAGGATACGTCTGGCCCGTCGCTGAATATCCTGATCAAATTGTCGGCCATTCTGTCGCTCGTCTTCGTACCGTTCTTCGTACAGTACGGTGGCATCCTGCTGAAGTTCATGTAGGAGCGACACCCTTCGGAACAAAATGAGCCGCCGGACAAAAGTCCGGCGGTTTTTTTGTATCTGCGACATACGTCCTTGCAATCGTCTCGTCTGGAAGGACAATTGTGTAATGAAAAAGCTGCTTGTCATTGCCCTGATCGCCGCGGCCGGCTACTACCAGTTCTTTGCTGGCTCGTTACCGGGTGCCTATGCCAGCGACGGTACCCCCCAGGTCATGTTCTTCACGACAGGACAATGCGGCGGCGCGTGTGACCAGATGCGCAGCTACCTCAAGAGTCGCCTGCCGTTCGAAGAACACGATGCGTTTGAAGACGAACAGGGTCGTGAACTCTACCTGGAGTTCGGCGGCAAAGGATATCTGCCATTCGTCGTGATCGGTGAGCAGCGGGTTATCGGGCCCGATACCGGTGGCATCCTGTCCGCCATGGCAATTGAGCTGGGACCAGAGCAACTCAAGCCTCGTGAGCAGAAAGCGCTGCGGCGCCACTTTGACGCGAGCGGTGATCCGGTTGTCGTTATGTATGCGACGGACTGGTGCGGCTACTGCAAGAAAGCACGGCAGTATTTTGTCGACAACAACGTTCGTTTTGTTGAGTACGATATCGAGAAGGACCGCGCCGCGAAACGCGATTACGAAGTTCTCAGGGGCAACGGAACCCCGTTGCTCTACCAGGGTTTCACACGCGTCAGCGGCTTTGACGTGCGTCAGATCGAGCGCACTTTCGAGCTTTAGCGCTAGCGGGGCAAGACTACGGTGTCAGGACGCGAAAAGTCCCCGTAGTCGAGGTCGCCCCGAGCCGCGCTGGCGGCTCAACAAAATGCCCCTGCACGAAGTCGACGCCAATATCGCGTAACCAGTCGAAGTCTTCCTGATGTTCGACCTGTTCAGCAACCACGCGGAACTGCATGGTTCGCGCCAGCTTGATCATGGCGGCGACCATTTCCTGATTGACGAGGTCTGTTTGCAGGTTGCGCGTATACGTACCGTCAATCTTCAGATAATCGATCGGCAAGTGCTTCAGGCTGGAAAACGACCCCAGGCCGCTGCCGAAATCATCAAGCGAGAACTCGCAGCCGATTCCGTGCAGCACTTCAATAAAGCGCTGTGCGTGTTGCACATTCGACAGAATCGCTGCTTCGGTAACTTCAAAACAGACCGATGAAGGACCGACACCCGATCGATCAAGAGCGTCCACTACGAAGCCAAGGAATGCTTCGTCACCCAGTGTCTGGCTCGACAGGTTGATCGCGCAACTGCGATGCGCCGGCAACTTGATCTCGCCCGCAGAGATCGCTGCGAGCGTCGCGTTAATTACCCAGCGATCAATCTGCGGCATCATTTGGTAGCGCTCTGCGGGCCGCAGGAATTCGGCCGACTCGGTCGGTTGACCGCGCCCATCTGTCAGCCTGATAAGGACTTCAACCGATGGTCCGGAATCGGCTTTGCCGCTCATCGCAATAATCGGCTGTACGGCAAGTTCGAAACCATCCTCATGCAGTGCTGTCTGAAGCTGGCGCAACCATTGTATGTCGCCACGCTCGCGCGCCACTGCCTCGTCGCGGGCCGAGTACACGTGTACCTGCCCTCGTCCGTTCTGCTTGGCCATGTAGCAGGCAGAATCCGCCGCGCTCATGACGTCCTGCAAGGTGCCGCTGGCGTGACTGATCTCCACCAGGCCAATGGAAATGCCGATATTGAAAATCTTGTCCTTCCAGACGAACCGATAATCAGCGATCGCGTTGCAAATATCGGACGCGATCTGGCGCGCTTTTTCAATCGGGCAACCGATTAGCAGCGCGCCGAATTCGTCACCACCGAGACGGCCAACGAAATCTGAGTCACGTACCTCTTCCTTGATGAGTGCTGCAACCTCTCTGAGCATGTTGTCGCCGGCCAGGTGACCGCAGGTATCGTTGACGGCCTTGAAGCGATCAAGGTCCATGTAATACACCATATGCACGGCTTCTTCTGCGTGTGCGGAATCCATAGCCTCATCAAGGCGGCGCTCGAACTCGCGCCGATTGATAAGTCCTGTCAGCGGATCATGCGTAGCCTGGTACGACATCTTGCGCGTCAAACCGCGCAGCTCACTGACGTCATGAAAAACGACAACCGTGCCCGAAATGCTGTCGCCGGGTCCACGCACCGGGGATGCGGTGATTTCGACCGAATGCTCGTGCTCGCCATCCACACTGACCATCACGGCGCGTCGGCCCATGTTGACCCGACGTCGCATGGCCAGGCAACGTTCAACAGGGTCGCCGAGTGGTCGTCTGTCGGCATCGTCAACAAGCGTAAACAGTTCACCGACTCGATGGCCCGCAGCATCGTCACGGTTTGCACCGATAAGGTTTTCCGCCGCAAGATTCATGTAGTCAATTCGGCCGTCGTTGTCGGTCGTGATAACGCCTTCCGAGATTGACTCCAGCGTGTACTGCGCTTGCCGCTTGCTGCGCGACAACGACACTTCGAGACTTTTACGATGACTGACGTCACGCGCTACGGTCAGAATGGCGCGGTGTCCGCGGTACTCGATATTGGAACTCTGAGCCTCTACCCAAAGACCGGTCTGGTTGCCATTGATCAACTGGATTTCAATACGCCGCGGCACGTTTTCCCCAGCCAGACGCTTCGCCACTGTCTTTTTGAATAGCGCCCGGTAGGCCGGTTTTACCAGGTCGGACGCTTCGCGACCGACCAGCTGTGCGGGCTCAAGTCCGATAAGACTTGATGCGGATTCGTTGGCGAGCAGAATTTTCTCGTCGTGGATAATCACGATCTCGGGCAAAGTTCGCGCGAAATCTTTGAACAAGCGGTCACGCCCCTGAATTTTTTCATCGCGCTCGCCAAGTGCATCGAAGAGGCGATTCACGGTGTGCGCAATCTGCGCAGTATCTGCGTCGTCCGGAATGCTCAGGCGATGACCGACGGAGGCATCTTTTGACGCGTCGAGCATTTCGTGGCTTAAGCGTTGTACTCGACGCGAGAGGTCGCCACGCGAGCGTGCGAGCCAGATAACGACGCCCATCGCCATCGCGGCGACGCTTGCCAAAATCACGTTAAGTACGAAAGATGACATTCAGGGCCGGAATCCATTCCGGAATATTCCAGATACCGCCAAGTTAGTGATGTTCATTTGTTATTATTTGGCTCAATATGCATCTCCGCGAGCGGAGATTTCAGGGAAGTTTGCTCAATAAAACCAAGCAACTGTAAGCATATCCCAGCCGCGAGGCGGCCTAGGGACGATTCACCATAATTCGGCAACGGCTTCAGTAGCGGAACAAGGAAAAACCCGGTTTCGTGCTGATGATTGCCATTTTTTCTAATTTGCTTCAACGATTTACAGGTTACACAAACATGAATACCGATTTTGCGCGCCAGCAGATGATTGAACAACAGGTACGTGCCTGGGATGTCTACAGCGAAAACGTTCTCAATGTCCTGAGAGACGTTCCCAGAGAGCAGTTTGTACCCGCGGGTTATGAGGCACTTGCGTTCGCCGATACAGAGATCCCGCTCGATCATGGGCAGTTCATGATGACACCGACCATTGAAGGCCGGGCATTACAGGCACTGGATCTGGAAGGATCTGAAAACGTCTTGGAAATAGGCACTGGCAGTGCCTTCCTGACCGCCTGCCTCGCGACATTGGCCAGCCATGTTACGAGTGTCGACCTTTTCGACGGCTTTCTTGAGGATGCGAGGCGCAAACTAGATCTCGCGGAACGTGGCAACGTAGACCTGCAGCAGATGGACGCGACGCGGGAACTCCCCGATGGAAAGTTCGATGCTATCGTCGTCACCGGCTCGATGCAGTCGTTCGATCCTCGGCTGACCGACGCGCTGAACCCGGATGGCAAGTTGTTCGTAGTGGTTGGAGACGCCCCGGCGATGACGGCGAAAATTGTCACGATGACCGGCAACACTGAGTGGCAAACGGAGTCATTGTTCGAAACAGAGCTTGCGCCGCTCATCAACGGCGCCCTGCCGCCACAGTTTTCGTTTTAAATATTGCCGCTGCGCGAAACCAGTTTGCGATCTGCTGCATCTAAACTCAGAAGCGACTGGTTCCAACTGATTTAGTGATGTAGTAGACTATAACACCTTCGTCCTTGCGGCCCTTGATACCGGAACGGAAAAAAATGAAAAAAGCTAATAAATTCAACATTTTGCTGATCGCCCTGAGTTTTTTCGCGATATCAGGGAATGCGCACGCGGCCTCTCTCCTCGAGATTTACCAGCAAGCGCTGCAGTCGGATCCGCAGATTCATGAGGCTGAGGCCAGGCGACTGGCAGCACTTGAGGCCAAACCTCAGGCGCGCGGCGTTCTATTGCCGCAAATTGGCTTCGATGGCAGTTGGACGGATTCAAGTTCGTCCGGCACGAGTATCGAGCCCGATGGGACGACACCATTCAATTCGGCCAGTGAGTCGGAAACAACCCAGTGGCAGTTCACACTTCGGCAGAGCCTGTTCCGCTGGGACCAGGTTGTTAACCTAAAACGAGCCGACAAGACCGTGGCCAAAGCCGAAGCGGAACGCGAAGCCGCGCAGCAGGATTTGATTGTTCGCGTCGCACAACGCTATTTCGACGTGCTTGCCGCTGAAGACCGGTTGACTTCGATTAACGCGGATCGCCGGGCAATCGCGCGCCGCCTGGAGCAAGCCAAGCAACGATTCGAAGTCGGCTTGATCGCAATCACCGATGTGCAGGAGTCGCAAGCCGCTTACGACCAATCGACCGCAGATGAGATTGGCGCAAAGCGAGCACTCGCGACTGCACGAGAATTTCTGCGAGAAATTACCGGCGAGTATGTATCCAAACTGGATGCGCCGGGAGACGATTTTCCGTTGTTAAGTCCCGAGCCGAGCAATGAATCAAGCTGGGTCGACTTGTCGTTGTCACAGAACCTGACACTCGTCGCCAGCCGCCTTGACGAGCAGTTGGCACGAGATGAAATTTCGTTCCGTCGAACCGGCCACTATCCGTCAGTTGAGCTTGTTGCCAGTACTGGCGAACGCGATACCAAGGGTGAGCAGAGCTTCAACGGCTCACCGTTTACCAATGCCGATAGCGAAGGCGATTCCGACAGCATTGGGATCCAGGTAAATATTCCACTATTTGCCGGTGGAGGAACCTCGTCGCGCGTCCGTGAGGCCGTCTACCTGCATCGCGCCAGCCGCGAACAGCTGCAGCGTGTCACCCGGGCAACCGAGCGTGAATCAAGAGACGCCTACCTCGGTGTACTCTCCGAAATCAGCCGCGTAAAAGCGCTTGAACAAGCTGTTGCGTCCAGCCGTACGGCATTGCAGGCATCACAGGCGGGCTACGAAGTCGGTACGCGAACGATCGTCGAGGTGCTCAATACACAATTTTCGCTGTACGCCGCGATCACCAACTACTATCAGAGTCGCTACGACTACGTTCTCAATTCCTTGCGCCTGAAACAGGCCGCAGGAACGCTGCAGATTCAGGACCTGGAATTGATCGACAAATGGTTGCGCGACAGGCCAACACCCGAAGAGCGGTTGGCTGAAGAAGACGCAGCGCCGGCAACGTCCTAGCGCGAGGCTGCCGCTTTCTGCAAGAGCGGCTCCACGAGTACGAGGAGCCGCTCAAGCGCCCCACGATTCGTTTCCAGGACTTCACGGCCCCGCTCTCCCAGTTCGGCCGCTTCAACGGAGTCGCTGATTAACAGACCGACCATGCTCGCCAACTCGTCACTATTGGCGACCATTCGACAAGCACCGAGGTCAACGAATTTTTCGGCAATATCCAGCGCATTGAAAATATGCGGCCCGGTTACAATCGGTAGTCCTTGCGCGGCCGGCTCGAGCAAATTGTGGCCACCGATTGGAACGAGGCTGCCACCAACAAATGCAACGTCACTCGCGGCGTAGAAGAGCGGTACTTCTCCCATCGTATCGACGAGAAAAACGTCCGAGCTGACGTGGCCCGACCCCGCGTCGGTTCGAGCAACGACTGAAAAGCCGCTTTTCGTGACGAGTTCCTTCACGCCGGCAAATCGCTCCGGGTGTCTCGGGACTAACAGGAGCAACATATCCGGATACCGCTTCTGTAACTCCCGGTGTGCCTCCAGGACCTGCTGTTCCTCACCCTCGTGGGTGCTGGCAGCTATCCATACGGGACGCGCTCCAAACCGCGCTTCGCGCATCTCCTTACCCTTCGCTGCCACACTGGGGTCAGGATCAACATCAAACTTGATGTTGCCTGTAACCCAGGTACGAACCGAACTTGCGCCCAACTCCAGAAATCTGTCTGCGTCAGCCTGACTCTGAGCAGCGATGATAATGCCGTGTGACAGGGTTTCGCTGATCAGGGGCAAAAGACGCCGATAGCCCGGCGTCGAACGGGGCGAAATGCGGGCACTGACCAGTACGAGTGGAATGTCGCGGATGCCGCAACCACGATAGAGATTGGGCCAGATTTCCGTTTCCATAATCATCGCGACGCCTGGGCGCATGCGCTCGAAGAAACGACCGATCGCATGTGGAAATTCGAAAGGAATATACGCATGCAGGACATCGCTGCCATACAGCGATTTGACGCGAGCCGCACCCGTTGGCGTCACCGTCGTAATGAGTATGGTTTGATCCTGGTAGCGATTTTGCAGCGCGCGCACGAGTGGCAGCGTCGCCTGAACCTCACCGACGGAAACTGCGTGAATCCATATGCAGCCATCGGTTTTGGGAAAGCCGATGCCGAAACGCTGTCCGAGACGATCGAGATAGCTTCGGTTACCGAGGCCACGCACCAGCCAGTAGCACGCGTAGGGAATTAAAAGCAGGTAAGTGAGGAGGTTGTAGAGAAAGCGCACTAGTCGCTGAGCTTGTCGATAATACGGCTCGACGAATGTCCGTCGCGGAACGCGAGCACTCTTACTTCACCGCCGTTTTGCAACACATCCTTCGCGCCAGCGATGTCTTCAGGGCGGTAGTCACCGCCCTTGACCAGCACATCAGGCATGACAAGTTTTATGAGGTCTGCCGGCGTATCGTCGGAAAACGGCACGACCCAGTCCACTGCGGCCAGCCCCGCCAATACCAATAGCCGGTCTTCGATAGCGTTGATCGGCCTGCTTTCGCCTTTCAAGCGCCGCACCGACGCGTCGTCATTCACCGCGACGATCAACCGGTCTCCAAGGCTTTTGGCCTCCTCTAGATAGGAAACATGGCCTGCGTGCAGGACGTCGAAGCAGCCGTTTGTCATGATGATGCGTTCTTCGCGCCCGCGCGACTCTTCGACCATCAGTTGCAGTTCGCTGAGACCGACCAGACCACGACCGCCCTGCCCGCGCTGGTGAAGTGAAACACTGATTTCGCCCGGCGTAACAGCCGCGACCCCGATCTTGCGAACGACAAGACCGGCGGCAATATTGGCGAGTGCCGCCGACGAGCCAAGGCTCTGTCCGCTGGCAAGCGCGCCCGCCAGCGTGGCGATGACCGTGTCACCTGCGCCTGTCACGTCATAGACTTCGCGCGCCTGCGTTGACAAAAACAGCGGCGCCATATCAGCTTCCAGCAGCAACATGCCTTTCTCGCTGCGTGTCACCAACAGCGCTTCCAGCTGCAGCTCATCAATGAGCGCTCGACCGCGTTCGACGAGCTCCTCATCGCTGTCGCAAACACCGGCAACGGCCTCAAATTCGGATTGGTTCGGCGTTAACAGCGTTGCACCGCGGTATTTCTGAAAGTCCGTGCCCTTTGGATCGACAAGCACCGGTACACCGGCATTGCGGCAAACATCGATCATGCTGGAAACGTCACTCAACGCACCCTTACCGTAGTCCGACAAGACAACGGCACCTGCGCCCTTGAGGCAAGCTTTCAGTCTGTCGACCAGCTCATCGCCCGACATCGCCGCCGCATTTTCCTGGTCCAGCCTGATCAACTGCTGGCCACGACTCTGTACGCGCGTTTTGGTAATTGTCGGCCGATCGTCACGTTGCTGGAAATCGCAATGGATACCGCGCTCGGTCAGGATCGTCTGCAACGCAATTGCCGCATCATCGTCACCGACCACGCCGAGCAATTGGGTCGATACACCCAGGCTTGCCAGATTCACGGCCACGTTCGAGGCGCCACCCGGACGATCGTCAGTCTCGTGCACGTGCACGACCGGCACCGGCGCTTCAGGAGAGATTCGGCCCGTCGAACCGAACAGATAGCGATCGAGCATCACATCGCCAAGCACGACGACATGAGTCTCAGAGAAATCAGGAATTGAAATAGTCACGCGCGAACTTTATCAGGTCGCAAGCGAGGCCGCCTCCTGTCAGGCGACCTGGCCTAGCCGCACTTGCTGTCGCCGCAGGACAGGCAGGTCATGCAACCATCCATCATGATCACCGCAGTCGTGCTGCATTTGGCACAAAGCTGGGCACCGTCCGGATAATCGCTTTTGGAGAATGCATCCGTCTGCTTCTGCGACTCTTCGTATTCGGCACGTTTTTGTGCGATCAGGTCTTTCTGTCCCTGGTCCAGCTCAGGCGACACCATGAGGCCGATCATGACCAGGTGCTTCTCAACGATATGACCCAACTCGGCGATAATCGACGGCATGAATTTGCCACCTGCCTGCCAGTACCCGCCGCGTGGGTCGAAAACAGCCTTGAGTTCCTCGACCAGGAACGAGATATCTCCACCCTTTCGAAACACGGCTGAAATGATACGCGTCAGCGCCACAATCCACTGATAGTGATCCAGGTTTTTTGAATTGATGAAAATCTCGAAGGGCCGACGTTTCTCGTGCTCGGTACCTTCGTTCAAAATGATGTCATTGATCGTCACGTACATAGCGTGATCGGAAACCGGCGTTTTCACCTTGTATGTCGAGCCGATAAGCATCTCGGGTCGTTCGAGCTTCTCGTGCATGCGTATGACTTCGGCACGATCACCACCACCCTCGCGGGGAAAGTCGCGCTTGACGTCTTTTTCTTCGGCCTCGGGTTGATTAACCGCATAGCCAACTATTTTCTTATCTACTTTAATCATTGATCAATACCATTTAAAACTTGCCGTAATAGCCTTCTTTCAAGGCATCAAACAAATTGGCTGCTGTGTGTACCTCGCCGTCGTACTCAATCTCTTCGTCACCCTGCAGGTCAACCGTAGATCCGTCGTCGAGCGTAAACGTGTACTTGGTGTTCTTCAGGTCTTTCTCTTTGACAAGAACACCCTGGAAGGCCTCCGGGTTAAAGCGGAATGTCGTACACCCCTTCAGACCCTGCTGATAGGCATACAGATAGATGTCTTTGAAGTCATCGTAGTTGTAGTCCGTTGGCACATTCGCCGTCTTCGAAATTGAGGAATCTATCCACTTCTGCGCCGCCGCCTGAATATCGACGTGTTGCTTGGGTGTAACCTCGTCTGCCGTAATAAAGTAATCCGGCAAACTGTTCTCCACTGCAGCATCACCCATACCGTGCGGCATCGCGGCCTCATCAACCATCGCGCGATAAGCCAGCAGCTCAAAGGAGAAAACATCGACTTTCTCTTTGGTCTTCTTACCCTGCCGAATAACGTTGCGGAAATAGTGATGCGCGAAGCTTGGCTCAATACCGTTGCTCGAATTATTCGCCAGCGACAAAGAGATCGTGCCGGTCGGAGCTATCGAGCTGTGGTGCGTAAAACGTGCACCGGTTTCGGCAAGCTTTTCCACGAGCTCGGGCGCTTCCGCTGCAACCCGCTGCATGTAGCGGCTGTAACGTGCGTGCAGAATTCGACCCGGTACCTTGTCGCCTGACTGAAAACCGTCACTGCGCATCTCCGGCCGTTTGCGCAGCATTTCGTCCGTAACTTCGAAAGTTTCGTTCATGATCGGCGCCGGGCCTTTTTCCTGAGCCAGTTCCAGCGCCTCTTCCCAGCCTGCCAGTGCCAGCTGACGGGAAACCTCTTCGGTGAACTCGACCGCAGCTGGCTCACCGTATTTCATACGCATCATCGTAATGGTCGAACCCAGACCCAGGAAGCCCATGCCGTGGCGTCGCTTGCGCTGGATTTCATTGCGCTGCTGAGGCAACGGCAGACCATTTATCTCAACAACGTTGTCCAGCATGCGTGTGAACAACTTGACGACCTTGCGGAAGTTATCCCAATCGAAACGAGCGTCTTCTGTAAACGCCTTGTCAACAAAACGTGTCAGGTTAACCGAGCCCAGCAAACAGCTGCCGTAAGGCGGCAGCGGTTGCTCGCCGCAGGGATTGGTTGCACGAATGTTTTCGCAAAACCAGTTGTTGTTCATCTCGTTAACTTTGTCGATAAGGACAAAGCCCGGCTCCGCAAAATCGTACGTCGACGCCATGATGATGTCCCAGACCCGGCGCGCCGGCAGCGTCTTGTATATCTTGCACGCTGCGAGGCCTTCGTTATCCGTGACGTAATTGCCCGCCTCTGGCCACTCGCGCCAGACAAACTGTGTCTCGTCAGACGTATCAAGTCCGTCTACATCGACTTCTTTCGGCGTGACAGGAAACGCGAGTTTCCAGTCGTCTTCATTAATGACCGCCTGCATGAACTCATCCGTGACCAGCAGCGAAAGATTGAATTGCCGCAGCCGACCGTCTTCCCGTTTCGCACGAATGAACTCCATAACATCCGGATGGCCCACGTCAAACGTGCCCATCTGCGCACCGCGGCGACCGCCGGCGGATGACACCGTGAAACACATCTTGTCGTAGATATCCATGAACGACAGCGGACCCGATGTATAAGCGCCAGCACCGGTTACATACGCGCCCTTCGGTCGCAGCGTTGAAAACTCGTAGCCAATACCACAGCCGGCTTTCAGTGTCAGACCTGCCTCATGCACCTTATTAAGGATGTTGTCCATCGAGTCACCGACCGTGCCGGAGACTGTGCAATTGATCGTCGATGTTGCTGGCTTGTGGTCCTGCGCACCAGCATTGGAAATGATGCGCCCAGCCGGTATCGCCCCGGACCGTAGTGCCCAGGCGAACTCTTTAAAGTAGTGATCACGCTTGGACTCCACCTCTACATCGGCCAGTGCTCGCGCTACGCGCGTATAGGTATCGTCGATGCTCGTGTCGATTTTCTCGCCATCTTTGGCGGTCAGCCGATACTTGGCATCCCAAATATCCAATGATGCTGGTTGAAATTCGATGTCGGTAACCGCGTGCGTATCCAGATTGACGGCAGACTTCATACGTCTTCTTACTCCCCTGTACTCCCTTACGGAGACCCCAAATTCATGTTTTGACTAAATATTCGAGGAAAAAGTACCCCTCTCGCCGGCTGCCAGAAAGCGCACGGCGAGTGCCGTTGCCGGCCTCTTTACCCTCGTTGATTAGACACAAGATGTTGTGTCTGAGTGGGGACTAGATTATGCCCAGAACGGACTTCTGTCAAGCGTTTTCGTCAAAATTATGTTGACGTCTTTGTATTAATAAATCAATAACTTACAGAATCTTTGACAGTAAGTCCTTTAAAAATAGCACAAAAAAAATGGCACTTTCGTGAAAATTCTAATCCACTAGATATAGTGGCATTAAGTGAAGTCAATTTTGCCTTGAAAAAGCGACTGCAAGGTACGAATTTCATGCGAAAAACTGCCTTGAAAAGCCTTTGGACGACCCTAGATTAGCGTGCATCGAGACCCCCTAATCTGGAGATAAACATGAACATAACCCGCTTCGAACCCTGGTCATTGACGGACCTGCTGCATCACGATTTCAACCGCCTGGCGACCCGGCGGACACTCAACGACGACGCCGATGAGCCTGCCACGCGCTGGGTCCCGGCGGTCGATATCGTTGAAGAAACGGGCCGCTTCGTGTTGCGCGCCGATGTTCCGGGCGTGGACGCGGACGCTATCGACGTGTCCATGGACGCCGGCATTCTGACGGTATCCGGGGAACGCCAGGCCGAGGAAATCAGCGAGGAAGCGGGCGCACGCCGCATCGAACGCTCAAGCGGGCGCTTCCAGCGGCGCTTCACACTGCCCGAAGCCGCAGATGCTGAAGCCATTACGGCGAAGAGTCGCAACGGCATACTCGAAGTTGTCATTCCGAAACTTCCGGAAATACAGGCGCGTCGTATCTCCGTAGAGGCCGCCTGAGCCATTTTGACAATAACGCCCGGGTGCGACCTATCGTTGCGCCCGGGCATCTTGTTAAAGACCTATAATATCCCCTGAATTGAACATTCACGGGGGATTCAGCTCTAAACCCTAGTATCACTGCAATCCATCGCTTTTATTGAGAATTAAAACTATGACGAAAACCCGAGCCTCCCTGACAGCCATACTGACGCTGCTCGCCATTAGCACGACACAGGCGGCATTGCCGCAAACTGTCAAGGGCGAGCCTGTAACCAGCCTCGCGCCATTGGTCGAGGAAACCTCTCCGGCGGTCGTCAATATTCGCGTTAGCCAGACTGTGACCCGTCGTGGCGGACAGTTTGGCGATGAAGCTTTCCGGCGTTTTTTTGGTCTGCCCGACACACCAGGCGGTATGCGAGAAGCTGTCAGTGCAGGTTCCGGAGTGATTGTTGACGCGGAGCGGGGCTACATTCTGACCAACCATCATGTCATCGGAGAAGCAGACGAAATCCAGATTTCGCTGTATGACGGCAAGGTTCTCGATGCAGAGATCGTGGGCTCGGACCCGGCGACCGATATTGCCGTCATCAAGGTAGATGCCGAAGGACTGACTGAAATGCCCATCGGCGACTCGACCGGTGCGCGCGTTGGTGACTTTGTTCTGGCGATAGGCAACCCTTTCGGGCTCGGCCACACCGTGACGTCCGGCATTATCAGCGCCTTGGGCAGAACTGGCATAAGCCGCGACGGCTATGAAGATTTCATCCAGACAGATGCCTCCATTAATCCAGGTAATTCCGGCGGTGCTCTCGTAAACATGAACGGCGAACTGATCGGCATCAATTCGGCGATCATCAGCCGCTCCGGCGGCAATGTTGGCATCGGCTTTGCTGTTCCTACAGAAATTGCCAGCTCGATAATGAACCAGATTCTGGATTTCGGAGAGATTCGTCGTGGCTTGCTGGGCGTCAACATTCAGACCATTGATTCCGAAGCCGCAGAAGCACTCGGTAACGATATCGAGAACGGCGCACTCATCACCGGTATTCAGCAAGATTCGGCAGCAGAAGACGCCGGTTTGCAGGTTGGCGATATTATCGTTGAGGTCAACGGTAAACGGGTTGATGGGGCGCCCGAACTTCGCAATCGCATCGGGCTGTTAAGGTCCGGCGAACAAATTCGTATCAAGTACATGCGTGACAACAGCACGTTGTCGACGCGCGCCGAGTTGGGCCGAGCACAAGCACAAATGATACTGGGTGAAGAAATTCATCCCGGACTCGCCGGCTCGGTATTTTCGACTGCAACGACCGCATCGACTGATGGCGTCGAAATTGGCGAAGTCCAGGAAGGCAGCGCCGCAGCCCAGCGCGGACTGCGCACCGGAGACCTGATCACCCATGTCAACAGAACCGGTATCGAGGATCTCCAGGATCTGCGTGAGGTTGCCTCACGAAACAGAATTCTGTTCTTGAACGTTCGCCGCGGCGATCGAGCACTGATGTTCCAGATTCGATAGACTGGCAGCTCACCCGTGAGGTATGTGACTGGCCCATGACGAAGCTGCTAACTGTCGCCCGAATCAGCGCTCTGCTTGGTGTACTCGCAAGCGTTGCCGCGCAAGCAGCTGACCTGGATCAACAGCGCGAGTTGTTTCGTGCCGTTTATGCTGATGTCGAACGCGGCAGCTGGCAACAAGTCGACGACCTGACGCGCGCCGAGCACGACTTACTGCAACGCTATGTACTCTGGCCCGACCTGCGGGCGACATGGCTGAAAGCCAACATTAAGCAAGTCCCGGCTGTCGAGGTCGACACCTTCCTGCTCAAATACGGCACCCTGAAGCCAGCGCGTGAATTGCGTTATCGCTATGCGCTGAACGCGGTTCGGGATGGCGACCTTGGCGACTATTTGCACATCTACCAGCAGTTTTACCAGGGTCAGGATATCGCCTCGCTCGACTGCCTTGCTTTGCAAGCGGAGCTGGACGCCGGCCGGCCCCAGCGCGTTATTCACAGGGCTATTGACCTGTGGACCGTCGGTCGGAGCCAGGTCAAAGAATGCGACCCGGTCTTCAAGTACCTTGGCACGAAGCATCTGCTAGGCGACGCGGACTATCGCAAGCGCTATGCATTGGCGATAGAAGCTCGCGAATTTGCGCTGGCCCGCTGGCTTGGGAAGAAGATCGATGCAGCGCACGTCGAAACAGCCACACAGTGGCAACAGGCGCAAGCCAATCCTGAAGACTTTCTTCGTTCACGGCACCGGGGCAACAGCGACACCCTGCGAGCACAACTGGCCTATGCGACAGAACGTCTTACATACCGTGACCCGGAGATCGCGCACGAACTCTGGAACAGGCTGCTGCGCACGCAACCTTTTTCCGAGAAGCAAAAGCTTCTGTCCGCGCAACACATCGCCCTTTGGACAGCGCGCGACAATTTACCAGGCGCCTATTCACGCCTGAATGCCTTACCGCCGGCCGCGCAGAACATTGAAGTCTTGCGTTGGCGCGCGCGCGTGAGTCTCAGGAGCGCCAACTGGAACAATCTCCTCGTGGACATTTCGCTGATGGATCCGGCTGAGAAATCCACCGAGGAGTGGCGCTATTGGCGCGCAGTCGCATTGCATCGGTCGGGACAGGTTCTGGCTGCCCGGGAAGAACTGGAATTGCTCAGTGGCGAGCGCAGCTACTACGGATTCCTCGCAGCCGACGAGCTCGGCAAGGAATACGCGCTTGGCGACAGCCGCTTGCTCGTGAATGAAACGATGATCGCCGCCATCGAGGCCCGGCCTTCGATTGTTCGGGCCAGGGAGCTGTTTCTCGTTGGGCAGGATGGGCGTGGGCGCTCCGAATGGGATGCCGTCATTCGTTACCTCAGCGACGAGGAACAAATGCAGGCCGCGATTCTTGCGGACCGCTGGGGCTGGCATTCGCGCGCAATAGCGACGGCTGCGAGATTGGGCGAGTACGATGATCTCGCACTACGCTACCCACTGCCCTACCAAACGAGCTTCGAAGCGTCATCGACGCGGGCGAGTATTGCACCGACCTGGGCCTACGGAATCGCGCGTAGCGAGAGCCTGTTCATGCGTGACATTCGTTCCAGCGCTGGCGCGGTCGGCCTGATGCAACTGATGCCGGCGACCGGGCGAGATGTCGCGAAGGAACTGCGACTACCCTACTCTGGCCTTACCACCCTGACTCACGCCGAAACCAATATCCGACTCGGTACAACGTATCTTGGCAAGATGTCGCAACGCTATGGTGGTAACCAGGTCCTTGCGACTGCGGCCTACAATGCGGGTCCGCATCGTGTGGATCGCTGGCTACCAGAAGCTGGGAATATCGATGCGCGAATCTGGATAGAGAACATCCCGTTCAATGAGACACGTAAGTACGTAAAACGCGTGCTTGCTGCTCAGGCGATATTTCATTGGCGACTGACGGGACAGGTGCGGCGCTTGTCCGACGAACTGCTGCAGGTCCGTCCAGCCGCAAGCGAGCCGCAGGTTGCGCAACGCTAGTATTGATCAGCGCCCAAGCGCTGCAGCTCGCCGGTCCGCATCCATTGCCGCAAGTTCTCGCGCGCGCTCGTAGAAACAGCGAATATCCTGATCGCACTCGGCAAGCAATAAACGAAATGCTGGCAAGTCTCCCTCGTACAAGGTCATTGAGATTAGCCTCGCATTGTTCAATCGGCCGCTTAGCCAGGCCGACGGCTCCTTGCCGGAATCCCTGGCTTCTGTAACAACGTCGTCCGCAAGTTGCTGCAGACGCTGTGCCTTTCTCTGGCGTATTTCTTCGTCGTTCTCTACAGAGTTATAGACCGCTCCAAGATCTGTTCGCGCGCGCGCGACGAGTCGCATCAAACGTTGCCGGTACTCGCGACCTTTCTGATATTCCTCGTAGCGCGCCAGCTCACCGCGTGACTCGAGCCAGCGCGCAACACCGAATTCTTCAACTGCCGTTGCGAACGACTCGTTAAATGCGGAATCGTCACGAACGTAGACTACCTGGTGTGCGAGTTCGTGAAACAACAACGCCACCAGCGCAACGTCGTCCCAGCCCATCATTGTGTTCAGGAGCGGATCATCGAAGTTGCCGAGCGTTGAATAGGCCGCGACGCCGCCAACAGCGACATCGAATCCCTGCTCTTGCAGTCGTTCCGACTTCCTGATCGCCGCATCCCGCTTGAAATAGCCACGGTAGCTGACGCAACCCGCAACCGGAAAACACCATTGTTTCGGTTGCAGCGAAAACTCAGGCGCCGCGAAAACGTTCCAGACGACATAGTCACGCCCCAGATCTGCATAGCTTCTGTAGCTCTTGTTGTCCGGCAAGTGCAGTACGGCGATCGAGAAATCCCGAGCCTCGTCCAGCAACTGCAGTTTCGCCGCCAATTCCGGGCTGGTATCCGGATGTGCGACCACTTCTGCAAGCGGCTCGCGTTTTCGCACCACTTCCCATTGCCCGGCAGCGGCCTGCATGTAGTAACACCCTGGCAAAGCGCAACAGGCGACAAGTAGTAGCAATACTCTGAGCATGCCTAACTCTGCTGCCAGCGCGGGCGGCACGTCAACCGCTTTTGTCAGTTACTATTGGCACATGCAAATCTATCTTGTCGGTGGCGCTGTTCGCGATGAACAATTGGGTATCCCGCATCGGGAGCGGGATTGGTGCGTCGTGGGCGCAACGCCACAGCAACTGACCGGACTTGGCTACAACCAGGTTGGTAAGGACTTTCCCGTGTTTCTGCACCCGGAAACGCGGGAAGAATATGCATTGGCCCGAACGGAGCGAAAAACCGCGCCGGGTTATCACGGCTTTTCGTTTGATTTCTCGCCTGACGTTTCTATCGAGGAAGACCTGCAGCGGCGCGACCTGACGATCAATGCCATAGCAAAGGATGCAGCCGGTCGCCTTGTCGATCCGTGCGGTGGCATCGAGGATGTGCGCAACAAGGTGCTCCGACACGTATCGGATGCATTCGGCGAAGACCCCGTGCGAATCCTGCGCGTAGCGAAATTTGCGGCGCGATTTGCGGCACTAGGATTTACAATAGCCGACGATACGATGCAGCTCATGCGCGGCATGGTGGACGCGGGTGAAGTCGATGCCCTGGTTGCCGATCGCGTGTGGAAGGAAACAGAGCAGGCACTTTCCGGCAATAACTCGAGAGTCTATTTCGAGGCACTGCGAGACTGCGGCGCACTGGCCGTGATTTTTCCGGAAGTGAACGACTTGTTCGGCGTGCCACAGCCGGAGAAATGGCATCCTGAAATCGACACCGGCCTGCATACGATGATGGTTCTTGAGCAGGCAGAAGCGATCAGCCAGGATCTGGAGGTGCGTTTTGCCGCACTCACGCATGACCTCGGCAAAGCCACAACGCCGAAAGACAAACTGCCAAGCCACCCGGGTCATGAAATTCGCGGCAGCAAGCTAATTCGACAACTGTGCACGCGATTGCCTGTACCGAGAGCATGCCGCGACCTCGGCATGATCGTCGCCGAGTACCACACACACTGTCATCGTGCCCTGGAGCTACGCGACAAGACGATTCTCAAGGTGCTTGAAAAAACCGACGCTTTTCGCCGACCGCAACGCTTCGAGCAGTTCCTGCTCGCGTGCGAGGCGGATGCGCGTGGACGGACGGGGCTCGAGAATCGTCGATATCCGCAGAGCGAATACCTGCGTGGCGCGTTTCGTGCTGCAAGCAGCGTGGACGCCGGCGCTATTGCGCAGCAGCACGATGGTCCGAAGATTCCAGCGGCTATCAAGAAAGCTCGTCGATCAGCGATTGCCGACTACATGCGCTCGTATCAGGGAGCGCCGTAGAAGAACAGGAATACGGAGAACAACGTAACGGAACCATAGGCATCTGAATCATCAACTCCCACTGAAAACTCCAGGTCATTGTTCTTCCCAAGCGGTGTCAGAAAACTCAGCGTGGTTGATACCGTCTTGCTGCCGTCGACAGAACCCTCCCAGGTTGCGACATCCAGTGACCAGCGCTTGTCGCCGGCGTCAATGCCCAGCCGCACACTTGCACGATAGTCAATCAGGCTGTTGATCAGACTCAAACGGGAAACTGACAGCAAGTCGACAATGCCCTGATTGGGTGCCAGGCGCAGATTTACGTTGTAGTCGTAGTGCATCCCGGAAACGCCAAGACTGGCTTTATCTCCGAGATCGAATCGGGAGCCAAAGCCAATGCCTTTCGCATTGAACTGAATGTCACGCCGGGCCAGAAAATCATTCGAAGGGATATCGAACTCGAAATCTCGAAACTCGAGCTCTAGCGCCAGAGATTGCTTCTTTCCGCGCCAGTACAACGAACCTCTCGTATCAATCGAATCGAGAATATCGTTGTCGCCCCAATAGGAAAGCCCCAAGCGTATGCCGACCGGATCGAACAGGTGGTCGAGGCCGATGTCGCCGTAGCTCGTGGTCAGCGTCAAGTCGCGCGGCAAGTCTGATGTGCTGCGCCCATAGGCCATCGACAACCAGGTATCTTCCGCCAGACCAAAATCCGCGATGACGCTGGCGCTCAGACCGTCCGCCGAATCGACTTCAGCGCCGCCGCCCAAAATATAACCCTCCAGCGCCCATGCCGGACTTACAAGCAGAAGCAGTGAAATCCTAAACCAGTACATAGAGGATTATTGCGGCCAGTATGAGCCGGTACACAGCAAAAGGCGCAAGCCCGATGCGGGTCACAACGCGCATGAAAAACTCGATGCTCAGGTATGCGACGACGCAAGATACCGCAGCGCCGAGCGCCAGTTGTCCCCATGCAACGGTCTCGTCACCCGTTAGCAGTCCGTAAAACTTGTAGCCTGCGGCGAGGAAAATTACCGGCGCGGAAAGCAGAAAAGAAAAGCGTGCCGCATCCTTGCGCTCGAAACCCAGAAACCGCGCCGCGGTAATGGTTACGCCCGAGCGTGAAGTTCCCGGAATCAGAGCCAGAGCCTGAGCGCAGCCGATCATGAACGCCTCTTTAATACCGACATCATTAATTGCGCGTGTGTGTTTGCCGAAGCGGTCCGCCAGCGCCATCAGGATTCCGTACCCCGCGAGCGTATATACGATGACCATCGGGTCACGCAGATTCGCTTCAATCCAGCCGGCAAACAGCAAACCGGCAACAGCAGCGGGAATCGTCGCAAGTGCGATACCGAGCGCCATACGCGACTCTGTTGTTGTTACCTTGCCACTCAAGACCTGCACGCCGCCAGACAGCAACGACGCAATGTCCTTGCGAAAGAATACGCAAACTGCGATGAGGGACCCGAAATGCACGGCGACATCAAACGCGAGCCCCTGATCAGCCCAGGCAAACAGGTAAGGCACGAGGACCAGGTGCCCCGAACTGGAAATAGGAAGAAACTCGGTCAGGCCCTGAACGATAGCGAGAACGACGATGTGCAATGTAGTCAAAGTGTTTTAGTCCTGTCCGTGAACTGAAAAGCTGTCGGTGTAGCGATGTCGCCGCGCGCCAGCCCCATGCATTTGAAATTTTCGCCCATTTCGCCCGGTAACGTAAGTGTTTTGATCTCAGACGTTAGCTTCATTTGCTCAACAGGTGGCAACGCGGCGAACTGCTCCATTTCTGTCTGCAGCCCACCGCTCAGCAGAAACTGCGACTGCGTCTGGAAACCGAGAATATCGAGGTCATTGGCGACAGCGGCCGCTGCAATAGCTGAGAAATCGACCCAGGCCGTAATATCCTGGATGCCGACGTTGATCAAAGGGTCGTTGTGCGCATGATGCCGGAAATGACACCGTAGCCAACCGTCACTGCGATCCACCGCATAGTACTCACGCCGCGACACACCGTAGTCGAACAACAGGATCGCACCGGTATCTAAGCAGGCAGCAACTTCATCAATCCAGCCCTGCGCTGCGAGGCAAACGTCCGACACGTAGCCGTCAGCAAGTGTGTGACCGAGGTCCGCCTCGATCCCGGCAATCGAGTCATCCAGGCGCCTGGTCGCTTTCGCCTCCTGCGTCGAAAAACCGGCGTCGCTTCTGCCAACGCGCAACTGCATGGCGCCTTCGGCGCGCCGCACGAATCGTTCAACAGGTAGTGCATCAAGGACTTCGTTTGCGACGATGACTCCCGAAAACGCCGCCGGCATTCCGCTCAACCAGTGAATACGATCGAACAAGTGTGGTACTTCAGACTGCAGCTTTTCCTGCTGGCGCTGTTGCAGATCGGCCGACACCTCCAGTATCTGGTAACTGTCCGGCAGTGCATCGAGTTGTTGCAGTGCCAACAACATATCAACAGCCAGCTTGCCGCTGCCCGCACCTATCTCCATGACGTTATTTGCGCTCGCGGAACCATTGAGTTCCGCGATTTGCCGCGCAAGTACACGACCAAACACCGAGGAAACCTCAGGCGCCGTTACGAAGTCACCGGCTTCGCCGAACTTCTTGGTGCCTGCTGCGTAGTAGCCCAGACCCGGCGCGTACAGTGCCTCATGCATAAACTCTGCGAAGCTGATCGAACCGCCTGCGGCATCTATGCGCATGCCGATATGC
The DNA here is from genome assembly GCA_022600955.1 of Gammaproteobacteria bacterium. Taxonomy (GTDB): domain Bacteria; phylum Pseudomonadota; class Gammaproteobacteria; order Steroidobacterales; family Woeseiaceae; genus UBA1847. Next base: position 8,795 of record JAHZJK010000023.1, on the reverse strand, counting down.
TCACTTACGCGGGTGCTGTGCGCGGCACTGTCCATAGCGGGCTCGGGCAGTGTTCGCTGTGGTTCGTATTGCATGTCGGAGGCAAAGCCTTTATGAATGATCCTATGTCGGACAACACACTCGAAAACAAAGTCGTCCTTGTTACCGGAGCAGCGCGCCGCATTGGTGCAGCTATTGTGACACGCCTGCACGAAAACGGCGCGCGCGTCGCGATTCATTACCGCGGTTCAGCCGCTGAAGCAACGTCGCTTGCGGCTAAGCTCAACGAACAACGCGCCGATTCGGCAATGACGATTCAGGCTGACTTGCTGGATAACGCAATGCTGGCAGGCCTGATTGACGAAGTCGTCGGCTGGGGCGGTTCCCTTGACGGACTGGTCAACAACGCCTCAACGTTCTACCCGACCCCGCTTGGCGACATTACAGAAGACGCGTGGCAGGATTTGATGGGCAGTAACCTTAAGGCGCCTCTGTTCCTGTCACAGGCAGCTGCTTCACAACTGCAGACCAACAAAGGCTGTATCGTCAATATCGTCGATATTCACGCTCAGCGCCCACTACGCAATCATCCGGTTTACGGTCCGGCCAAAGCTGGCCTCGCCATGCTTACAAAGTCGCTCGCAAAAGACCTGGCTCCCGCTGTGCGGGTCAACGGTGTATCACCCGGTGCAATTCTCTGGCCGGAAGATGGCATGAGCGATGCCGCGCAGACCAGTATCCTGAACCAGGTGCCGCTGCAACGCGCCGGCGAACCCGGCGATATCGCCGACTGCGTGTTGTTCCTGATGCGTGACGCGCGTTACGTTACAGGCCAGATTATCGCCGTAGATGGCGGTCGCTCGATCGGCTGGTAGCTACTCTGCCCCCAACAACTCACGATGCGGCGGACCAGGCCGAAGGGATGCTGCCAGCGGTGGTAGCGTGGCTTTCTGTACACCGGGCGGAACGGCAACGACCGGGCATGCCCCCGTGTCGAGATAGCCCATCGCCGCAACCATGTTTGGATCCAGCGGGTCACCGACAGGAATACTGAGGTCATCTGCGGCACCGCAACCGGGTGTCAGGGGCAGGCCATCAAAGTAGTCGCCATCGCCCAGTGAATTGGCCAGCCGGAACGCGGTCGGCCGCATCAGCTTGTCGCAAAATTCCAGTCCGATCTGACCGACCGGCTTACCAAACGTCGTGTCGCCGACAATCGCGACATCAACGTGCGGAATCAGAGCATTCGTAACCAGTTCACTGGCCGAGGCAGTACCGCGGCTCGCGATCACAACCATCCGGGAAAGGCTGACCGAATTCGCCAACAGCTGGAACGGCTCTGATCTGTTATTTGCCGGCCCGCGGTCCGCATTAAACTCGGTATCCGAAAACACCAGGCCCTGCGCGACCGAACCGCCAAGAAAGTCACCCAGCAGTTCTGCCGTGCTGACCAGACCACCGCCGTTGTAGCGAAGATCGATAATGACGTCAGTGACATTGGCGTTACGAAAGTCCTGGAAAACCGTATTGAAAATCGGATCTGCAGTGCTAATAAAAGTCGACAACTCCATGTAGCCAACGTTGCGACCGTTGCCTGCATCGATTACTTCCCACTGCGGTACAGGATTGATGGTAACGACGTCCTTGCTGATGCTGGATGTAAACGTTGCACCGACCAACGGCTCGATCTCGAAGGTCACTGTATCGTTGGCGTCAAAGAACGCACTGATTCCTTCGTTCGCTGCGATCTCGCCAACACTGCGAGTATTGAGACTGATCACGCGCACCCCGCGTGCCAGACCACCGACATCAGCCGGGCTGCCCTCGAAATTGCGGGTCACTCGAAAATCCGTTTGCGCCTGATCTGTGAAGCGCCAGCTGAAACCGAATCCCTCGAAGCGCCCTTCACCGAAGAACTGGGAATCTGCCTCCGCATCATTCACAAAGCTGAACCGGTCAATCGGATCGCCATTGGAATCCATCGGACCGTAGGTCTGTGTCACCTGGCTGATGAGCTCTTCCGGGCTCGCGTAGTCGGCAATATCGAGATTAGTCGGAAGCAGATCGTTCCACAGGTACCAGAAATACAGGTTGTCGAGTACGAACTGTTTCTGTCCGTCGACACTGCAGGCGTCGGTGCCGGTTTGTGGCACGAAAGTGCCGCTATCGCTTCCGCCACAGGCCGTCAGCGATGCAAACATAATGAGTATTGCGAGTTTGCGCATTTCAGTCCTCTGTTAAATCAACGTCGACCAGCAGCAAAGGATGACTCTGTTGGTCGAATTCTTGCCAATGCTCCAGCATTGTCTTGCCTGTCACCGGGTGCCGCAATTCCGGCGCGAGTTCCGCAAGCGGCCTTAGAACGAAGCTGTATTCAAGCACGTCGCTGCGCGGCACATTGACTGGCCGCCGGTTATCGACCAGGTCATTGTAGAGCAGCAGATCGATATCCAAAGGACGTGATGCCCATTTATCGCTGCCGCGACGACGTCCAGCCAGATTATGTATAGCTTCGATGGACTCGCACAGTTGCGCGGCCGATTCATCAGACTGCAGCTCGACCACCAGGTTCAGAAAATCGTCACCATCGAAGCCTACTGCCGCGCTCTTATAGACGGACGAAATGCTCAGTACGCCATAACGCCTGCACAGCTCGCGCACTGCCATAAGCAGATTCCTGGCGGGATCGATATTGCTGCCAAGCCCGAGGTAGACAGTGGCTGGTTGCTGAGAACGCTTACACACTAGCTCGGCCGGCTACCACGCTCGATCATGACGCCAACATCGCGGGAGCCGCGGATCGCACCCGGTTTGTTGACGCGTACGCTGACCCATGCGACATCGAACTCCTCGCGAATGATGCCGGCGATCTTCTCCGCCAGGGTTTCAACAAGCTGAAAGCTCGAGTCAGCGACAAATTGCTGAACGCGTTTTGCAACCGCCTTGTAATTCAAGGTGTCCTTTACGTCATCGGTCGCCGCAGCTTTCGCAATATCGGCGCTCATTTCGAGGTCGATGACCACAGTCTGGCGAATGCGTCGTTCCCACTCCCAGATACCAATGACAGTATCGACCTTGAGTTCGCTGAGGAAAATCTTGTCCATGAAAACCTTGCTTATGTGTTCGTTGGAGCGCTGAGAGTATCAAGCGGCCATCTGGCCTGCGCGCGAATCTCACCGGCCTCGCCCGCATCGTTTAGACGTAGCGCAGCCGCCACCGCGATCATGGCACCGTTGTCAGTGCAGAATTCAAATCGTGGATAGAACACGCGGCCGTCAAATCTCTCTGCCAGCTGCCTGCGCAGCTCTTTGTTGGCGCCTACCCCGCCGGCAATAACAATGCGCCGCAAATCCTGTGACTCGGCGGCCTTAATGGCCTTGCCAACCAGCGTATCGACGGCCGCCTGTTGAAACGATGCGGCAATATCCGCGCGTTGTTGCTCGCCTGGCCCGGTCTCCTCTGCCTTGCGCACCTCGAGCATTACCGCCGTTTTCAGCCCGCTGAAGCTGAAGTCAAAGTTGGGCTTGTTCAGCATGGGCCGCGGCAAACGGTATGCGGCGGGATTGCCGCTCTCGGCCAGGGCCGCCAGTGCCGGTCCACCTGGGTAGCCCAGGCCGAGAAGCTTGGCCGTCTTGTCAAACGCCTCTCCGGCCGCATCGTCGAGCGTTGTACCGAGCAGTTCATACACTCCGAGTGACCGCACTGCGATCAGCATCGTATGTCCTCCGGATACCAACAGCGCCAGGAACGGAAACTCTGGCGCCTCCTCCTCAAGCATCGGAGCGAGCAAATGACCTTCCATATGGTGTACGGCGACGACGGGGCAACTCCAGGCAAGCCCGAGGCCATTGGCCATGCCGCCGCCCACCATCAAAGCACCAACGAGGCCCGGCCCGGCCGTGTAGCCGATGGCATCGGGACGGTCGATTCCGGCTTCACTCAGGACCTGCCGGATCAGCGGCAACAGCATGCGGATATGGTCCCGCGAGGCTATCTCGGGCACCACGCCGCCATAGACCGAATGCAGGTCTACCTGGCTGTGCAGCGCATGTGCGACGAGGCCCCGCGTGGTGCTGTATAGCGCCACCCCGGTCTCATCGCAGCTGGACTCGATACCTAGTACGTTCATAGGCGGCGGATGATACCGTATGGCGGCCTGTTTTTACCCCCCAAACCCTTTGCAAACCGCGAAATGTGGCGGTACTATACGCGGCTCAGTCCCGGCCATGTGCCGGGTTTATTTATGTCTGTAACGGAATACCTGAACAATGCCAAGCGTTCGCGTAAAAGAGAACGAGTATTTTGACGCCGCACTGCGTCGCTTCAAGCGTGCCTGTGAAAAGGCCGGAATCCTGACCGAGCTTCGCCGACGCGAGTTCTACGAGAAGCCCACCCAGGAAAGAAAGCGCAAGAAAGCCGCTGCCGTCAAGCGCCACCTGAAGCGCATATCTCGCGAAGAAGCCAAGCGTAAGCGCCTCTACTAGGCCCGCCGCGCATACTGCCGCGATGTCCCTCAAAGGCCAAATCACAGAGGACATGAAGTCCGCCATGAAAGCCGGTGAAAAAGACCGGCTCAAAGTGGTGCGCCTCATTCTTGCTGCGATCAAGCAAATTGAGGTTGATACGCGAGAACAGCTCGACGATGCCGCGGTACTCGCGGTATTGAACAAGATGGTCAAACAACGCCGCGATTCTGTCGACCAGTTCGACAAGGGCGGCCGCGAAGACCTTTCCGCAATCGAACGCGCCGAAATCGTGATTCTCGAGACTTACCTGCCCGAGCAGATGTCAGCCGCGGAACTGACAGCCATGGTTGATGCCGTCATCCAGGCGAGCGGAGCCACAGGCATCCGCGATATGGGCAAGGTTATGGGCCAGATCAAGGCGAAAGCCGCTGGCCGTGCTGACATGGGTGCTGTTAGCGCCACAGTAAAAGAACGACTGAACGCCCTTTAGTCTCGGCCTGTTGGCCCCAAAATTGCGCTCTGGCATAGCTCGGTCAATAAGCTATGCTAAAAAAATAATAATAATCCACCAAGACCCGACTGAATCCGGGCGACGTTTACTACTCTATGGCTGGACTCATTCCTCAGGACTTTATCGACGATCTGATCGCAAGAGCGGATATCGTGGAAGTTGTGGGCAAGAGGGTTCAGCTAAAGAAGGCTGGCCGCGAGTTCAAGGCCTGCTGTCCGTTTCACGATGAGAAGTCGCCCTCTTTCACTGTAAGTCCTGGCAAAGGTTTTTATCATTGCTTTGGTTGTGGTGCCCACGGGACGGCAATCGGCTTCCTTATGGAATTCGATCACATGAGTTTTGTAGACGCGATCGAGTCGCTCGCCAACTCGATGGGCGTCGAGGTACCGCGCAGCGAGTCTGACCAGCCTGCAAGGCGCTACGATGAACTGTTTTCGCTGATGGAGTCAGTGGCACGCCACTGGCAGGACTGCCTGAAAGACTCGCCCGCGGCCGTCGACTATCTCAAGAAACGCGGCATCGACGGGTCGACGGCGAAGCGCTACGGCATCGGCTTTGCACCCGACGGCTGGAGCAACGTGCTCGACAAGTTCGGTCAGTCTGACGAGGCCGCCGAACGCCTGCTCGCCACCGGCCTGATCATCCGCAAGGACAATGGCAAGCACTATGACCGCTTCCGGGATCGCCTCATGTTTCCAATTCGCGACGCGCGCGGGCGCACGATCGGTTTCGGTGGACGTACGCTGGGTGACGGCGAGCCGAAGTACCTGAACTCTCCGGAGACCGTGCTGTTTCACAAAGGACGTGAATTGTATGGTCTGTACGAATCGCGGCAGGCGCTGCGACACATTGATCGACTGGTTATCGTGGAAGGCTACATGGATACCGTTGCCCTGGCCCGCCATGGCATCGACTTTGCGGTCGCCACGCTCGGTACGGCGACAACCTCCGAACACCTGAACCGCTTGTTTCGGCTCACCGAGAACGCCTACTTTTCGTTCGACGGCGATCGCGCGGGCCGAAAAGCCGCGTGGCGCGCACTTGAAAATGCATTGCCGCAGATTCGCGAAGGTCGCCAGATCCGCTTTGTGTTTTTGCCTGATGGCGAAGATCCCGATTCTTTCGTCAATGCCAATGGTGCCGACGCATTCGTCAAGCTGCTCGATAACGGCCTGCCGCTTTCGGAGTTTCTGATTCAGGAGCTGGCCAGCCAGGTGGACATGGAGACGATTGACGGACGCGCCAGACTTGCGGAGATGGCACGCCCGCTCGTCAACAAATTACCGGACGGCGTATACAAAGAGCTGCTGATCGACGGACTTGCGAGCTCGGTGGGTCTGACTGCGCCGAAACTCGAGGCCATGCTTGAAAAGGGTAAATCGAGTGCGCCAGGCGCCAATGCCGCAAGGCAAACGGTCGCGACGAAGGCCGCGAAGATGCCAATATCGGGGCAGCCGTCGGTCGTACGCCGCGCTATCACGCTGGTACTGAATCACCCTGAGGCCGGTCGCAAGCTCGATACTGAGAAGCTGGCCAGCGTCAGTCGGCCGGGAACCGATTTATTGGCGGCACTCATTGAAACAGTGCAGCAAGAGCCCAATATCACGACGGCTGGGCTGCTCGAGCGCTGGCGGCACGATGAGAAAGGTCGGCACCTCGGCAAACTCGCCGCCGCTGACGTCCCTCTGGATGAGGACTTCGACGCCGCCGCAGAGCTTGCAGAGTGCCTGCAGCAGCTGGCACTCGCCGGACGCAAGGAAAGAATTGACTATTTGATCGAAAAACAGCGACTTGGCGGCCTGGACGAGACCGAGAAATCGGAACTCCGGGCACTGCATTAATGGTCCAATTCGCTGAAAAACATGTAGATTGCGCTCTTGTAAGAGAGTAAAATTAATCGTTTGTATCTTTTACCCGTAGGGGTTTTGTCTTGACAGAAAAACGCGCACCAGCCGCTGGCAGCAAGCAGGCTCAACAGCTTCGAGAACTCATTGCCCGTGGCAAGGAACAAGGCTATCTGACGTACGCAGAGGTCAATGACCACCTGCCGAACGACATTGTCGACCCCGAACAGATCGAAGATATCGTTAACATGATTAACGATATGGGCATCGCCGTGCATGAGAAAGCGCCCGATGTCGAATCGATTACGCTGTCCGATGCGACCGCGACCGATGACGATGCAGCTGAAGAAGCGGAAGCCGCGCTCGCCAGCGTCGATGCCGAGTTTGGCCGAACAACCGACCCGGTTCGGATGTACATGCGCGAAATGGGCACGGTTGAACTGCTGACAAGGCAGGGTGAGATCGAGATCGCCAAGCGTATCGAAGCCGGCCTGAACCAGGTCAAATGCCACATGGTGCACTTCCCTCCGACGGTCGAGGCATTGCTCGAAGTCGCCGATCGTGTCATCGCGGGTGAAACCCGCATGCAGGATTTTGTGGTTGGATTTATCGATCCGAATGAACCCGACGAAATCAAACCGCCCGCGCCAAAGACCGACGATGATGATGACGATGAAGTTGTCGACACCGGTCCGGATCCCGAAGAGGTCAAGGCGCGCGTTAAAGTCATCCGCCGCCATTTCAATCGCGGTATGAAGTACCTCGAACAGTACGGCTTCCGCGACAAGCGCACGACCAAAGCGCTGGGCGACATGACTGACCAGATTATGGAGCTAAAGCTCGCGCCGAAACTTTTTGACGCATTGGTACGCAATCTGCGCGACGTCGTATCGATCATTCGCAGTCAGGAACGCATGGTCATGCAAATTTGTGTGCGTGACGCCGGCATGCCGCGCAAGGACTTTCTGTCCAGCTTCCCGAAGAGTGAAACCGATTACGGCTGGATCGACAAACACATTCGCGCCAAGCGCAAGCATTCGTCGGTTCTTGCCAAGCTTAAGGACGACATCATCCGCTGCCAGCGCAAGCTGATTGCTGTGGAAGAAGCGACGCGTCTGAGTATTGCAGAAATCAAAGAGATCAACCGCCAGATGTCGATCGGTGAAGCGAAAGCCCGCCGCGCGAAGAAAGAAATGGTTGAGGCGAACCTGCGCCTCGTTATTTCTATTGCGAAAAAATACACGAATCGTGGCCTGCAGTTCCTCGACCTGATCCAGGAAGGCAATATCGGCCTGATGAAAGCCGTCGACAAGTTTGAATATCGCCGCGGCTACAAGTTCTCGACGTATGCGACATGGTGGATTCGCCAGGCAATCACGCGTTCAATCGCTGACCAGGCGCGCACTATCCGTATTCCAGTGCACATGATCGAGACGATCAACAAGTTGAACCGCATTTCTCGTCAGATGCTGCAGGAAATGGGTCGCGAACCGTTGCCTGATGAATTGGCTGAACGCATGGAAATGCCGGAAGACAAGGTCCGCAAGGTTCTGAAGATTGCTAAAGAACCGATTTCCATGGAAACACCAATCGGCGACGACGAAGATTCGCACCTCGGTGACTTCATCGAAGATCAGACCGTGCATTCGCCGGTTGATTCGGCAACGACCTCTGGTCTCAAGGAAACTACACACTCTGTGCTGGCTGGCCTGACGCCGCGCGAGGCGAAAGTCCTGCGCATGCGTTTCGGTATCGACATGAACACCGACCACACGCTCGAAGAAGTTGGTAAACAGTTTGACGTGACGCGTGAGCGAATTCGTCAGATCGAAGCCAAGGCGCTTAGAAAACTGCGCCATCCGACGCGTTCGGATCAACTGCGAAGCTTCCTGCTGGAAGACTAATAAAAATCTAAGGGCCTGTAGCTCAGTTGGTTAGAGCAGGGGACTCATAATCCCTTGGTCGTAGGTTCGAGTCCTACCGGGCCCACCATTT
>JAHZJK010000022.1 GCA_022600955.1 Gammaproteobacteria bacterium | reverse complement strand
TGTGCTGCATGTCATGGTAGGTCGTATCGCAGCCCTGATAGTTCGGGAAGCGACCAGTGAACAGGCGTTCGAAATCGTAAAAAGCCAGCCACAGTTTGTCGAACGACATGCCCGTGAATGTGGTTGCGAATAGGTCCTGCACAGCATCGCGTACCGCGGCAGGGTTGCTGACCTGCACGGTATTAGTGACATCGAAGTCATTGCGACGATCCTGAGACATAATTCTCCGCGGTTTATCTTGTTTATGATACACGGCGGGATTGAGACTCACAGCGGCAAAATCGTGAATATGTCACATCGACTGTAGTGGCGTGACGGCACTACAGCGCGAACTCGGCGACCACCGGGGTATGGTCTGATGGACGCTCCCACGCACGCGGTTCTTTGTCCACATAACTCGCAGTGCAAGCCGCTGTCATCACCGGGCTGGTCAGGATCAGGTCAATACGCAGACCCGCATTGCGGCGAAAGCCCGCCGCGCGATAGTCCCACCAGCTGAAGGTCTTCTCCGGATGTTCAAACTTGCGAAAAACATCGCTAAGGCCGAGGTCGATAAGGTCTGCCAGCGCTGCACGTTCACTGGGGCTGCAGAGAATATCCTCGCCCCACTTTTCCGGATCATGCACGTCCTCATCCGCGGGCGCGATATTGAAGTCACCCAGCACCACGAGCTTCTCATGCTGTTCAAGCTCCGCCTTAATGAAGCGCTGCAATGACGCCAGCCAGCGAAGCTTGTATTCGTACTTCTCCGAGCCGAGTTCCGAGCCATTCGGGATGTACAGGTCGACAATTCGTATGCCGTTGACTGTGCTGGCAAGGACACGGCGCTGTGGGTCTTCAAGATCTGGAAAATCGAATACGGGATCACTGGCTTCGGTCTTACTGACGACCGCAACACCATTGTAGGTCTTCTGTCCGCTGGCTACAGAGTGATAGCCGATTTCCTGCAACTCGTCGCGTGGAAATTTTTCCGTTTCCTGCTTGATTTCCTGTAACACCAGTACGTCTGGCTCATGCGTTTGCAGCCACTCGATGACCTGGGATTTGCGAACGTTCATGGAGTTGACGTTCCAGGTTGCTATCCTCATTCAGCCTGGATTCCATTTTGTCGCAGCAATGCATCTATGGTTGGTTTGCGGCCACGAAACGCGATATACGCCTCCATGATATCGCGGCTGCCGCCAACTTCCAGGATCTCGCGGCGAAAACGCTGTGCCGTATCCGGGTCGAATATTCCCGCTTCCTGAAAGGCCGAGAAAGCATCAGCCGCGAGCACTTCGGCCCATTTGTAGCTGTAATAGCCCGCAGCATAACCACCCGCAAAAATATGTGTGAATGCGTGCGGCAGCCGGTTGTAGTCGGGGTGCTTGATGAGCGACACCTCGTCCCGGACTTTCGCTAACACGCTCAACGGTTTTTCGGGCTCGTCGGGAACATATTCAGCATGCAACAGAAAATCGAAGAGCCCCAGCTCCAGTTGCCGCAGCATGGCAAGGCCTGCTCCTGTATGGCGACTCTCATCCAGTTTGTCGAACAGTTCACGCGGCAGTGGTTCGCCCGTTTCAGGGTGTCGTGAACAACGTTCCAGAACATCATAGCTCCAGGCGAAGTTTTCCATGAACTGGCTGGGTAATTCCACGGCATCCCAGGGTACGCCGTTGATTCCCGAGATGCTCGGAAGATCAATGCGTGTCAGCAGATGATGCAGCATGTGGCCGAATTCGTGGAACAGTGTTACGACGTCATCATGTGTGAGTAGCGAGAGCCCGTCATTGTCGGGTGGTGGAAAGTTGCAAACCAGGTAGCCGACCGGAAGCGCTGACTTTGCGCCGACATCCTGACGGCTGATGCACTCGTCAATCCACGCGCCATTGCGTTTGCCATTGCGCGCATACAGATCTGTATAGAAGCCACCAATGGTCGTGCCGTCACCGTTGCTGATCCGGAAATAGCGTGCGTCGCTATGCCATACGGCAACCTCTTCCTGCGCTTCGAGTTGTACACCATAGAGTCGTGACGCGAGTGCGAACAGACCGCTAACGACGGTGTCTGCTGGAAAGTACTGGCGCAATGCCTCGTTTGAAACGGAGTAGCGGGCTTGTTTGTATTTCTCAAGCCAGAACGCAATGTCCCACGGCTCGAGCGGCATGCCTGCGAACTTTTCGAGCTCCAGAAGCTCGTGTTCCGCGGCACCACGCGAACGTTCAGCAAGCTCTCGCATGAACTCGATAACCTCGCCGGTAGAGCGCGCCATCTTGGTCGCAAGTGAATAGTCGGCATAGGTCTCAAAGCCGACCAGGTTGGCGGCCTCATGGCGCAGGGCGAGAATCCTCTCGATATTGCCGCTATTGTCCCAGTCAGCATCATCGCCCTGGTCCGAACCGCGCGTGCTCCAGGCGCGATACATAGCTTCCCGAAGGCCGCGTTCGTGCGCGTGAGTCATGATCGCGTCATAGGTAGGATAATTGAGAGAGAGCAACCAACCCTCGAGCTCTCTTTCACCTGCATCTGTTGCCGCTCTGTCCAGTGCCTGCTGTGGTACGCCTGCCAACTCACCTTCTTCAAGGATATGCATCGACCAGGCGTCGGATGCATCCTGGACCTTGTGCTCGAAGCTAGCCTGGATAGCGGCAAGTTCCTGCATTATCGCCTTGAAGCGGTCCTTATCCGATTTGTCGAGATCAACCCCGGCAAGATGGAAGTCACGCAGGGCATGACCGACGGCGCTGCGCTGTGATTCGCTCGCACCATCCGGCAAGGACGCATCGACACTCGAGTAGGCGCGTTGCAGTTCTGCGTTCTGTGATAATTCGGTGCCATGCTCGGTCAGTAGAGGCAGGGCCTGCTTATAGGCCTCACGCCAGTCCTGCGAACCCAGTACACTTTGCAGGTGCGTAACGGGTGACCAGACACGACCAAGTTCGTGTTCCATGAGCTCGATTGGTATGACCAGTGAATTGAAATCCGGATGGGCGTTGCTGCCCAGCAGTGCATCAATTCGTTCGCGATGCTCGGCGATGAGATATTCGATCGCGGGCAGCACGTGTTCGGGACCGATGTCGCCGAAGCGTGGCAACGAAGATGTATCGAGCAAAGGGTTATTCATTTGTTGTTTGATATCCTTCTCAAGCGCCGCATATTAACACAGCGGTAACAAAGCTCGTCGTAGGCGGGCGCAGATTTTTTCGGAGATGAACCAAAGTGACAAAGCATTTCGACCTGTTGGTGATAGGTGGCGGTAGTGGTGGACTCGCGCATGCGCAGCGAGCTGCAGAATACGGTGTCAATGCGGCCGTGGTGGAATACGCGCCGCTGGGAGGAACATGCGTTAACGTCGGCTGCGTGCCGAAGAAGGTCATGTGGTACGCCGCCCACCACGCCCATCAGATGCACCACGCCAGGGACTATGGCTTTGAGTTGCGTGTCGATGGCCACAACTGGAATGCGCTTAAGGTCCGGCGCGATGCGTACGTCAAGCGTTTGAACGGTATTTACGCATCCAATCTGGACAAGCGTGATATCACCGTAATCGAGGGAGCTGCCCGGTTCATTGACGCCGGGACCGTGGAGGTCGACGGAACACGCTACCAGGCGGACCGTATCGTAATTGCTACGGGTGGTCACCCGATCGTGCCCGAGTTGCCCGGTGCTGAGCACGGTATTACGTCAGATGGGTTCTTCGAACTCGAAGAGCGCCCACAGCGAGTGTTGGTTGCCGGTAGCGGCTACATTGCAGTCGAGCTGGCTGGCGTACTTAACGGACTGGGCAGCGCGACGCAGGTTATCGTCCGCAAAGAAGGCGTTCTGCGTAGCTTTGACTCGATGCTCAGCGCTGAACTCATGGATGCGATGCGCGGTAGCGGTATTGCGCTTGACACCGGAGTTGTCCCGAAATCCGTCGACAAGACTGAGGAGGGGCTGATACTGACCGCGGAGGACGGTCGCCGCTTTGGTCCGGTTGATGCGCTGGTCTGGGCTATCGGACGTGGCCCGAATACCCGCTCGCTACAGCTCGACAAAGCCGGTATCGAAACGGATCGCAACGGCTTCGTTCCGACCGATGAGTACCAGCGCACCAACGTCAAAAACGTTTATGCATTGGGTGACGTTACCGGCCGAGACGCGCTGACACCTGTCGCAATTGCGGCAGGGCGCCGACTTGCGGATCGGGTATACGGCGGCATGGAAGGTCGTCACCTGGAATATCGCATGATTCCGACGGTCGTATTCAGTCATCCGACGATTGGCACCGTTGGCATGACTGAAGCTGAGGCACGCGCAGAATATGGCGATGACGTCAAAGTTTACTCGTCAGGGTTTACCGGCATGTACTACGCGCTCGGTGACGACAAACAGCGTTCCGTTATGAAGCTCATCACGACAGGCACCGACGAACGTGTCGTTGGATGTCATGTTATTGGTGAGGGCGCGGATGAGATGATGCAGGGGTTTGCTGTGGCTATTCGCATGGGTGCGACCAAGACGCACTTCGACGATACGGTTGCCATTCATCCGACCAGCGCCGAAGAGCTTGTAACGATGCGTTGAGCCCTGGCCTCAGGCCGCGATAGTCATCTGTTTCAATACAGGGGCGGTGTCCGGGCGCACGCCGCGCCAGATCTTGAATGACTCTGCGGCCTGCTCAACGAGCATGCCCCACCCCATGACAGAACGTGCGGCACCCGCTTCGCGGGCCCAGATACTGAATGGTGTTGGCTTCAACCCGTACGCGAGGTCGTAGCAAAACGTGTTATTCGATACAGCCGCTGCGGGGTACGGCGGGGCCTCGCCTTTGAGGCCGGCCGAGGTCGCATTGATGATCAGGTCATAGGGCTCTGACACCGGTACGACGTTAAAGCGACAGGCCGTTACGGGCCCGGCGCTGCTGAAGTGGTCTGCAATAATCTGTGCTTTGCCGAGGGTTCTGTTGGCGATGCGGAGACTCTGCGGCTGCATCTCGAGCAACGGTCCAACGATACCGCGGGTAGCGCCGCCAGCACCCAGTATAAGAATATTCGCCCCTTCAAGCGTGACACCGAGATTCACAGCCAGGTCACGCAGCAGGCCTATGCCGTCGGTATTATCGCCGACGATTTCGCCGCCCTGGAAGGCGAGCGTATTGACGGCTCCGGCTGTCGAAGCGCGCTCACTCATATGATCACAAAAACGTGTGACGTCAGCTTTGTGAGGTACTGTGATATTGAGGCCTTTGCCACCGGTACGCTGAAACTGGCGAATCGCGGTCTCAAGTTTTTCAGGCGAAACCTGTAGCAACTCATACTGAATGTGCTGATTGGTTTGCAAAGCGAACAATCGATGTATGACGGGCGAACGGCTGTGGGATACGGGATAGCCCATCACGCCATAGCGATCGACCGTAGTTGTTGCCGCTGTTGAATCGTCTGTCAAAATCTACTCCGCGAGCCAGCGTGCAGCGTCGATCGCGAAATAGGTTAGTATCCCGTTCGCTCCGGCCCGCTTGATACTCAATAATGCCTCGAGCACCGTGTCTCGCTCATCAAGCCAGCCGTTCTCCGCAGCTGCCTTAAGCATCGCATATTCGCCGCTGACCTGATACGCAAATGTGGGTACCTGCCATGTGTCTTTAACTCGACGCACGATATCAAGATAAGGCAGGGCCGGTTTGACCATGACAAAGTCGGCGCCTTCTGCGATATCAAGTCCTACCTCGCGAATTGCTTCATCAGAGTTCGACGGCGCGACCTGGTATGTGGACTTGTCGCCCTTGCCAAGATTTGCGCTGGAGCCGACTGCATCTCGAAACGGTCCGTAGAAGGCGGATGCAAACTTTGCGGCGTACGCCATGATCAACATATTCACATGACCGTTCGTTTCGAACGCGTTACGAATGGCGCCAATGCGCCCGTCCATCATGTCGGACGGAGCAACCATGTCAGCGCCCGCTTCAGCATGTGACAGCGCCTGCCGCACCAGCATGTCAACGGTGACATCATTCAGCACATAGCCTGCTTCATCGATGATGCCGTCCTGGCCGTGCGTAGTGTATGGGTCAAGTGCGACGTCGGTTATGACAGCAAGCTCAGGCAGCGCATCCTTGATGGTTTTGACCGCGCGCTGAACCAGGCCGTCCGGATGCGCGCATGCAGAGCCGTCTGCCGTTTTGTGTTCGGCGTCGATGACCGGAAACAGCGCAACAGCGGGAATGCCCAGGCGGCTTGCCTGCTGTAGCTCGGGAACCAATTTGTCGAGCGTCATGCGGCTTACGCCCGGCATTGACGGCACAGCTTCCGTGCGGTCTTTGCCATCGAGTACGAAAACCGGGTATATAAGGTCGTCGCATGACAATTTGGTTTCAGCAACCATGCGGCGCACGCCGGCCGTCCTGCGGCTGCGGCGCAATCTGATTTGCGGGAACTGTGCTGGGGACGATGCACTCATAGCTAAACAGAATAATAATAGGAATTTCTTATTTTCCCTGTATTTAGCGTCGTTTTCCACGTCTTAATCACAGTTTTGGGCGTTATGGGTAATAAAAGCCAAAAGGGGCGGGTCATCTCGTATGAACACTAGTAACACCGCGGGCGACAGGCGGCGGAGATTCGACCAGCTGGTGGCCGTTTTCCACCAGGACATGTTTCGCTATGCCGCCTGGCTGTGCCGGGACCGGTCTATCGCCGAGGATGTGGTGCAGGAGGCCTTGTTAAGGGCCTGGAAGTCGCTGGATGCGCTCCGCGACGACGCAGCCGCCAAACAATGGCTGCTGACGATCGTACGACGCGAGAATGCCCGCTACTTTGAACGGCGTCGGCTGGAGACGGTCGACATTGACAATTTAACGGCGTCACAGTCAGTTTTGCTGGCGGAGGCACCGGACGAACAGATCGAAGACCTGAGGGAAGCAATTTACGGGCTCGACGATGATTATCGCGAACCGCTGGTTCTGCAAGTCCTGATGGGCTACAGCACGAACGAGATCGCAGAGCTGATGGGACTTAAGCAAGGAGCTGTACTGACTCGCTTGCACAGGGCCCGACTGAAGCTCAAGGAACAATCGGCTGATGAGCTAAGACCATGAGCCAGGTGACGAGAATTATGAACTGCAACGAATACAAAGAGGCTATCAGCGCGAACCCGGCAATGACCGCGGGTGACGAGCACGTGGAAGCGTGTGCCGATTGCCGGAAATACCGAGACGAGATGCAGGCGCTCGACCGCAATATTGCGGCTGCGCTTGATATTTCTGTACCCGAGTTGACGATGCCGGAGCTGCCGGATATAGATGTCGAGAAAGTCGTTTCACTCGAGTCGCGGCGCAAACTCAGTAAACCCATGTGGTTCGCGATGGCTGCGAGTGTTGCCCTGGCGGCATTTATCGGTTTTCGTATATCCGACGTGGATACGTCATATGGGACGCTTGAAGAACAAGTGCTCGCGCACATGGATCACGAGCCGGCAGCACTCAAGGTAACGTCAACAGCTGTTGACGCCGATCGTGTGGCCAGGGTCACAGCCGCGAGCGTAGCAACTATGGACAGCAACATCGGTCTGATTTCCTATGCCCAGAGCTGCAGCATCAACGGTCGTGATGTTCCGCACCTTGTTGTACAGGGTGAGCATGGGCCGATCACGATTTTGCTGATGCCGCACGAGATGGTCAACGCCGTTCGCAGTCTGAGCGGCGAAAGTATTCAGGGGGTCATCCTGCCCGTTGGTGATGGCAGCATTGCCATCATCGGTGAGAAGGAAGAGTCACTCGAAGCTGTAAAACAAAAGATGGTGAATTCAGTTACGTGGAGCACATAACAGCCACGTACTGCATAACAAACGCCCGGTTTTGGGCACTCAATCGTAGGAGAAGTAAAGATGTCAGAGAAAAAAGTTGTAAAACCGGTAGCGTTGGCTGTAGGTGCAGCACTGGCTGGTACGTTCGCGATCAGTGGCTCCGTAAACGCTGATGTTCTTGATAACCCGTTTGAGATGTCAAACCTGACCGTCGGCTACATGCTGGGCGAAGGTGAAGGCTCTTGCGGCGGTGACAAGGAAGGCGAAGGTAGTTGCGGTGAAGGTTCTTGCGGCGGCGATAAAGAAGGCGAAGGCCACGACAAAGAGGGCGAAGGCAGCTGCGGTGAAGGTTCTTGCGGCGGCGACAAGAAAGAAGGCGAAGGTTCTTGTGGTGAAGGCTCTTGCGGCGGCGACAAGAAGGAAGGTGAAGGTTCTTGTGGTGAAGGTTCTTGCGGCGGCGACAAGAAAGAAGATGCCGAAGGCAAATGTGGCGAAGGCTCATGTGGAGGCTCGGTCTAAACAACCAGCTTTCAGTTTTACGCAGAAAGGCCCACGCATTGCGTGGGCCTTTTTTGTTGAACGCGCGACATTCAGCCGCAGCTTTTGGCAGCAGGCGTTGTAGTATCAACGATTGCGAAGCTGCAACGAGACAAGCATGAGTCAAACGGTAAAACGGTGTCGATGGGCCGAAGGTGTCAATCTCGAGTACATCCAGTATCACGATGAAGAGTGGGGCGTGCCGGTCTGGGATGACCGGGTGCAGTTTGAATTCCTGTTGCTTGAGGGCGCCCAGGCGGGCCTCAGTTGGTCGACGATCCTCAATAAACGTGAGGGGTATCGAAAGGCCTTTGCAGACTTCGATCCGGTCAAGGTCGCGCGCTTCACCGACAAACGCGTCGAAAAACTGTTGCTTGATCCATCAATCGTGCGCAATCGTCTCAAAGTGCGGTCTGCTGTCAGCAACGCGAAGGCATTCCTCGAAGTGCAAACAGAGTTCGGCAGCTTTTGTGATTATGCGTGGGGCTTCGTCGGCGGCAAGCCTCTACAAAACAAATTTCGCAAAGACGGCGACGTACCAGCGACCTCGCCCGAGTCAGATGCGTTCTCCAAAGACCTCAAGAAGCGCGGCTTCAAATTTGTAGGAAGCACGATCATTTATGCTCACATGCAGGCTACTGGCATGGTCAACGACCACGTAAGTGGCTGTTTTCGTTACGGCCCCTGTAAATCCATGGGCGACAAGAAGCGCTGACACGACTTGCAATTGGACAACCTCAGGTGGAGTATTCAGCGTTCCCGTAAAAAACTGAATAAGAGGGAAGCGCTATGTCTGACGAAGTGAATGAAAATCCATCGATGACGTATTACGTCATCGCGAGTGTGTTTCTGGTCTGGAATCTGATCGGCCTGATGTTCTACTACCAGCAAATGACCATGACGCCTGAGATTATGCAGGCCGCGGATATGACGCCCGCGCAGATGGCCTGGATGGAGGCAACTCCGGTGTGGGCCAACGCAGCTTATGCGACGGCGGTGACGCTGGGCGTATTGGCATCGATATTGTTATTGCTCAGGAACTCGCTGGCGTTTCCGGCATATGCAGTGTCTTTCGTGTGCATCATCCTGCAGGACATCGAGTCTTTCGTATTGCGGAGTCCTTCGGAGGCATGGGGCAGCGGTGCTTACATTATTCCGGTGCTGGTTTTCGCCATTGCCATAATCGAAATCTGGTACTCGAAATCAGTTGCGAATCGTTATTATCGTTAGGGCAGAGCGGCCTTGCGGCGTGTTGTGAGAGATGCCGCCAAGATAAATCGAATTCGGTAACAGGTTGCTCCAGTTAACAGTGACATCAGCTGTTGTGCCGGCACTGACGAACGCTGGCCCACTGACGTTCATGTTTCCAGCGTCATCCGGGTCTCCGAAAGCCCAGGAGAGCAGGTCGTAGTTGGCACCGGGTCCGCCAGTGACTTCGTCGGTCTCGAAGCCGTGCACGAATACGTAGTAGATGCCGACGGGAGGATTAAGCAGGTTGAACTCTTCGGCCGACGTCGGAGAGCCGCTTTCGCCTATCGGAAAGCAGGTAACTTCGTCGGTGCCGCAGTAGTAGACATACATGTCCAGATCATCGTTACCGTCCGTGAGCTCATCAAACAAGGCGAAACGCAGGAACAGTCGATTCGGAAATTCGATTCTGCGCTTGTGTAGAGTGACGTTGCTGCTTGGGCTGGGTATAAAAGTCTTGTCGGGATCGTTGCCGACGTAGCCGGGAGGCTCGTTATTGGCAGCATCTCTGATAAACGGCAGTTTCAGGCCATGAACTCGTGGCGAGTAGCTGCCGTTATACCCAAATTCGACCGGAATGGTCAGCATACCCGTGCCGCCGACTGAGCTGACCTCGCCAGGTGCTGAAACAGACGTTGGCTTTACCGCAATGCTGCTACGAACATCGTGGTCAGCGCTCGTCCATGTCAGTGAGCCGAACCGCCACAAATCCAGAGGTCCGTCAACGTAAGTCATCGTGACAGTGAATTCGGCGGTTTCTCCTGGCCCAACACTTATCGATGCGGGCTCCACCAGAACACTGATACCCGGTGGTGCCGAAACTGCAGCGCTGTACGAGCCTGTTTCATCACTGACGTTGGTTACGCGCCGGGTGACCGAGAGTTCATTAGCCAGTTGCGAAAAGGCGATCGATGGCTGATTGATGTCCCTGGCCAGGAAAGAGTAGCCCGCCGCGGATAACTCATCGCAACGCGACTGCACTACGCCAGGCGATTCAAGGCCACACGCCAGGGCATCGTACTCATCATTGCTGACATCGTAGACGAGGCCGGGGTTGAGAGCCTCGTTCGGGTCTATGTGTCCGGCGCCATAGTCAAACGGGTTTGCCGGCGTGATGGTGTTGGCCACTTGCAAATCTTGCCGGGCACTGGTCATAAGTGCAGATTTGATCGCGGCCGGAGACCAGCCAGGGTGAGCCTGGCGCAGGAGCGCCGCAACGCCGGCAACATGCGGTGTCGCCATGGATGTGCCGCTCAAATACGCGTAGTTCTCGCCCGGTGTCGCATTCGCCGGATCAGGCGTATAGCCAGCAATGATATTGACGCCCGGGGCCGTGACGTCGGGTTTCAGGATGTCGCCAATGGGCCCGGGTCCCCGAGCTGAAAACCCCGCCATGACATTGCCGTCATCATTTGTTGTCAGCAGCAGGCTTTTCTCAAGAATCACGTCAACGTCATTGCCGGCGTCAAACTCGGCGATGATGAGATTAGCGTCTGCCTGCCCGATCATGAGTGCCGGGATATCGACGAGGCCACTTTCTCCGAACATGACGATCGGGTCGCCGGCAATATTGTAGACAAGTGCCGCAATCGCACCGGCCTCTTCTGCGTTTCTGACCATGTCAGTAAACGGACACCCCGACCGTTGCAATAACGCAACGTTACCGCTTATTTCATCGCCGTTGGTCAGTGGCTGGCAACCGTCAGAGGTGTTACCAGTGCCGCCTTCCGGAAGCGACGTATCATCGTCTTCTGCCAGTATGAGTCGCGCCTCGAGGGGTCCGCGTTCCTTAAGGGGCGGCGAGAACAGTGCTTCTTTCGTTGCGTAGCGCGCTGCTATCGAACTTGGTGCGACGACTTCAAACGATTCCACCGAAGAGTTGCCGGCGCGGGTCGATGCCGCCGCCGTCATCACCCACGCTGCACCAGCCGGTGATCCAATTGTCGCGAGGTTAGGGCCTTCGTTGCCGGCCGCTACGATACTGAGTACGCCTGCTTTTGCGGCATCCATCAACGCGATGTCATCGGGCGCGGTAGTGTCACGCATTGAACTGCCGACCGAGTAGTTGATGATATCGACACCATCTGCGACAGCGGCGTCTATCGCGTTGACGAGGTCCGACGTGTTGCAGCTTGCCCGCGTCTGCTGAGGGCGCAACCAGCAAGCCTTATAGACCGCAACACGCGCCTTGGGTGCCATTCCTTCGATGTTACCGATAGACGTGCCAAATATGGACGCGTTACTGCGGTTGCCTGCCGCCGTTGTTGCCGTATGGGTACCGTGCCCATCTGCATCGCGTGCCGATCGAAACTCGTTCGGGTCTATAAAACCGCTGTTCTCGGCGCCATCTATGAACCACCTTGCCCCGATGAGCTTGTTATTGCAGGCCGTCGTCTCAAAGTCCTCACCGGATTCGCATTCGCCGTTCCAGTTCTCCGGGGGTTCAAATTCAACGACATCGGGCAAACGGTCGAATCGCTTGCAGAGCCATTTACCCAGGATAGTGGTTTCACCCCAGCTGCTGCGGCAGGCGCGAGGGCGATCGGCCGGCCGTGTTTCCTGTAACGCCGGATGCTCGGGTGCGACGCCGCTATCGATAAAGGCGATGACGATGCCGTCACCGTCGAGCTCATGTTCGCTGCGAAGGCCATTGTCCCTGTCGAACAACTCGAGGAACGTCGGCGTGTGATACGTAGACAGAGGTCTGACCTCGTCCTCCCAGACATTGAGAACGTCGGAACTGCGCTTGAGCTTTCCGGCCTGGGCGGGACTCATGCGCGCGGCAAACCCGTTCAGGCTGTATTTGTAACTGTAGATTCGCTGTGTACCGGGCGCCACTTTCTGCAGCACTTTTTGCTGCTCCGCATCGAGTTTTGCAGCGTAGTTCTGAATCGCAGCGTCGTTTTTCTGCAGACGATCGGGGCGAGGTTCGCCGAGCCCGGGCTTGGACGAGACGCGGGTTCGGCCCAGGTCCGCGTGGTATTCTGCGGTCGGCGGCGTTCGTAACTGCACAACGTAAACATTGGTGGTCGTGTCATCTTCAATAACAGCCAGAATTCGGCTATTGCCGCCAGTAATCGCGGATTCAGCCTGTGCGTGTGCGCCTGCCGAAGCCAGCAACAGGGTCCACAAGAAGATGTTACGGATGTGTTTCACGGCGTGTAAGTCATTGTTTCCGGTTGGGATTGAGTTGGCGCTACGGGTAACCGTGAAATCACGGCCTGTTTCGAATTTATCACATCGCGACTAGTCGTCGCGATACCCGCTCAGTTCCTCATCACTGAAAGCTACACCGAGGCCCATCGCGATTCGATTAACAAAATTGAAATACCCAACAATCAGCGAAAGGTCGAGAATATCCCCGTCGGAGAGTCCGACTGTGCGCAACTCCCCGAGGTCACTTTCGGTCATTGCGCCGGGCGCGGTAGTGAGTTTTTCTGCGTGGCGCACGATATTGCTCAGGCGTGGCTCCAGTGTCTCGAGGCCGTCGGCTGCCATGAGCACAGCAAGGACGTCTTCATCCTTGACGTAGCGCCTTAGTGCTTCGGCGTGGTGATTGACGCAATACGCGCAATCGTTATTGGCGGACACGACGACGGCGATTGCCTCACGCTCCGCGCGACTAAGGCCTGACTTGCCGAACATGATCGTCATGTACAGGTCGAGATGGTTTTCCATCGCGTCAGGATTGAGGCTGTGAACCTTAAGTATGTTCGATACTTTTCCGCGCTGTTTGATCAGTGCTGCATAGTTTTCAGCGAGCTTGCCTTCCGCCTCACTGACTTCGACTTCTGTTATCCAGGACATGGTTCCTCGCAAGGGCTTCGCCCGCGTTGGAAGACTCTTCATCGCTACCGTTGAGGTTGGATAAAGAAAATATTTGTTACGCCGGTCCGCTCGAACAGGCGCGAGTTTTGCCTCACTTACTCATGACGCCCTCAGGTGGCAAAAAGTTGCGTCAAATCCTTAAAACTCTTGAACTCAAGTGCGTTGCCGCTGGGGTCATGGAAGAACATGGTCGCCTGCTCGCCGGCTTCACCCTCGAAGCGAATCTTGGGAGCAATAAGAAATTCTGTCCCCGCTTCCTCGAGGCGCCGGGCCAGAACGCGCCAATCCGCCATATCGAGGACCACGCCGAAGTGGCGCGCGGGTACCTTGTCGCCGTCGACCGGGTTTGTCGGCGGCAAGCCATCCTGGTCATCTACAAGGTGCAGTGTGACCTGATGTCCGTAGAAATCGAGGTCAATCCAGCGCAGGTCTGTCCGGCCCTTTTCGAAGCCAAGAGTCCCGCAATAGAACGCCTCTGCCGCATCCAGATCGGCGACGGGCAATGCCAGGTGAAACGGCTGCAAAGGGGTGTTCATTGCTGTTCTCCAAGCCAGTCGCGTGGCCGCAGGTAGTGGTCGTACAGTTTCGCTTCCGGCGAGTTGGCATCAGGTTGCCAGCTGTATTCCCAACGAACCCGTGGTGGCAGCGACATCAATATAGATTCGGTTCGCCCGCCGGATTGCAGCCCAAACAGCGTACCGCGATCGTAAATGAGGTTGAATTCAACATAGCGCCCCCGCCGGTACAGTTGGAATTCGCGCTGCCGGTCGCCGTATTCGTGGTCGACTCTGCTTTCGACGATGGGCTGGTAGGCGGGCAGGAACGCATTGCCAACAGAGCGGAGAAACGCGAAGCTGTCATCAAAGCCAGCTGCATTGACGTCGTCGAAAAACAGACCGCCAATTCCGCGCGTTTCGTCGCGGTGCTGTAGATAGAAATAGGTATCGCACCAGTCTTTGTACTCGGCGTAAAGGCTGTCGCCAAAAGGTTTACAAGCTGCCCGCGCTGTTCTGTGCCAATGCAGCACATCGTCGTGAAACGGGTAGTAAGGTGTTAGATCGAAGCCGCCACCGAACCACCACACGGGATTTTCTTCGCCAGCTGTAAAGAATCGAAAGTTTGCGTGTGTCGTTGGTACATATGGGTTAAGCGGGTGGAACACTAGCGACACGCCGACAGCCTGGAAGCTTTCCCCGGCGAGGTCGGGGCGATGTTTCGTAGCGGATGGCGGCATCTTGTCGCCAAACACGTGCGAGAAGCCCACACCAGCCTGTTCGAACACCTTGCCGTTGGTTAGCACTCGACTTTCACCGCCACCACCATCGGCACGTTGCCAGGCGTCGCGTTCGAATTGCGCATCGCCATCGAGTTTCTCGACGCTATTGCAGATCTGGTTTTGCAACCCCAGCAAATATTCCTTTACCTGATCGATATTGCTCATTTGTGTCCTGGCCGCAAGGTTTGCCCGCTCATCAGATCTCGAATTTCCGAGGGCCCGGAGGCCGGACCACAATCACCTGGAACGAGATAGTCTACTAGAGTGCCAAACTGACGGCGAAGAATGAAGCCGTTGCGGGCGACGACTTTGCCGCTCAGGTTTGCGCTGGTGGAAACGAGCGGCGAATCGACTGTGTCGCAAATTGCGGCAGCAACAGGATTGCTGGTGATGCGGACGGCAAGAGTACTGTGGTCGCCTCTTACGACGGGCAGTACACGATCGCTGGCAGGAACGACCCAGGTTGTTGGGTGCTGCAGATCAAGTGCAGGCAGTGACGTCCCTTCTGGTAGCTCAATCCAGCTGTCGAATTGACCGGCGTGCGCGCCGATCAGGATGAGTCCCTTGTGCCAGGAGCGCTGTTTGATATCCAGCACGCGACAGACGGCATCGAACTTGTCTGGCAGGCAGCCGAGCCCGAAGACACCTTCGGTCGGATAGGCGATGACACCGCCGCGCAGCAGCGTTTCGGCAGCACAATGGACTGAGAGCACGACGAGTGCCTAGCTCGCCTTTTTCTTCGTCGCTTTCTTCTTGGCGGCCTTCTTTTTTGCTTTTTTCTTTGCCGGCTTCTTCTTCGCTACTTTCTTCTTGGTGGCCTTTTTGGTCGCCGCCTTTTTACTGGTTTTCTTCTTGCCGCGACGACCGCGAACAGGCGCAGCCTCAAGCAGTTCGACGCACTCGGCGAGTGTTAGCGACTTCGGCTCGCGATCTTTTGGCACACGAGCATTTTTTTCCTTATTCGTAATGTAAGGGCCGTAGCGACCATTCAGCACCTGAATGCCCTGCTCGGGAAAATCGAGGATCAGCCGCTCGGCATCGGCCTTGATCTTTTCAGCAATTAGCTCGAGCGCCCGCGGCAGCTCTACCGTGTACGGGTCGTCTTCTTTCATCGAAACGTATTTGTCGCCGTAGCGTACGTATGGACCGAACCGGCCAACACTTGCGGAGACTGGCAGGCCGTCCGCGGTTTCACCGAGTTTGCGCGGCAATTTGAAAAGCTCCATTGCTGTGGCAAGGTCGATATCGGCCATCTTCTGGCCGGGACGCAGGCCAGCGAACTTGGGCTTTTCCTCGTCATCTTTGGTGCCGATCTGCACAAACGGACCATAGCGCCCCATGCGTACCGTTACGGGCTTGCCGCTCTTCGGGTCGGTACCAAGCTCGCGCGCCTGTGCAACCTGTTCGCGGGTGACCGAGGTTTCCTTATCTTCACAAAGTTCGTGGAACGGTCGCCAGAATTTTTCCAGCAGCGGGATCCATTCCTTTTCACCCAGCGACACCGAATCGAGGTCGTCCTCGAGTCTAGCCGTGAAGTCATAGTCGACATACTGCGTAAAGTGTTCGGTCAAGAAACCGATTACGATACGACCGATGTCGGTGGGCAGGAATCGCTTCGCGTCCATCTCCACATACTCGCGGTTTTTCAGCGTCGCGATGATGCTGGCGTAAGTTGAGGGGCGGCCGATACCGTACTCTTCGAGTGTTTTGACAAGGCTCGCTTCCGTGAAACGCGGTGGTGGCTCAGTGAAATGCTGTTCCGGGCGCAACAGCTCGAGCTTGATCGAGTCGCCCTTCTCGATTTCGGGCAACAGGCGATCGCCATCATCGTCTTTCGAGTCGTCCTTTCCTTCCTGGTAGACAGCCATAAAGCCAGGCTCGACCAGGATCGAGCCGTTCGCTCGCATGCGGTGCCCGGCGTCTGCGTCGCCGACCGACATCTCGATGGCAACCGTGTCAAACACTGCGGGTACCATCTGGCACGCCATCGTCCGCTTCCAGATTAACGAGTAGAGCTTGAGCTGATCCTCATCGAGTACAGATTTCAGATCATCGGGAGTGCGTGCAACTGATGTCGGGCGCACGGCCTCATGCGCCTCCTGGGCATTCTTCGCCTTGGTCTTGAAGGTGCGCACCTCATCCGGCACATTCTTTGCGCCATAACGTTCCGCGATCACGTCGCGAATCTCATTGACGGCGACCTCGGCCAGCGTCACGGAGTCAGTACGCATGTAGGTGATCAGGCCAACCTGGTCTTCACCGGGAAGAGCGATACCTTCGTAGAGTTTTTGCGCCACGCGCATTGTGCGCTGCGTATTGAAGCCAAGTTTCCGAGAAGCCTCCTGTTGCAGCGTCGAAGTGGTAAACGGCGCTGTCGGGTTGCGGCGGCGTTGCCGCTTCGTAACGTCAACAACCTTGAATTCACCCTGCGCGGCATCGACCAGCGTTTTTTCAACTTCGCGCGCAGCGTCTTCATTCTCGAAGCTGAATTGTTCGACCTTTTCACCCTTGTAGCTAACAAGTCGGGACGCGAATGGTTGTTCGCTTTTACTCACATCGGCCTCGATGGACCAGTACTCGCGTGCCTTGAACGCTTCAATTTCCAGTTCACGCTCAACGATCATCCGCAGCGCGGGGCTTTGTACACGCCCGGCGGACAAGCCGCGCTGCACTTTCTTCCACAGCAGCGGTGAGAGGTTGAAACCAACAAGGTAATCGAGTGCCCGGCGCGCTTGCTGTGCACCCACGAGGTCACCCGATATACCGCGTGGATTAGCGACGGCGTCGCGAACAGCCTGCTTGGTAATTTCATGGAAAACGACGCGATGCACGTCTTTCTTGTCGAGAATCCCTTTTTCTTTGAGCAATTCAACCAGGTGCCAGGATATGGCCTCACCTTCTCTATCCGGGTCAGTCGCGAGATATAAGGCGTCGGCCTTTTTGAGCGCGCGAATAATCGCGTTCACGTGTTTCTCGTTGCGTTCGATGATCTGGTACTTCATCGAAAACTGGTTCTCGGTATCAACCGCGCCTTCTTTCGGTACCAGATCGCGTACGTGGCCATAGGACGCCAGGACGTCGAAGTCCTTGCCCAGATACTTACTAATCGTGCTCGCCTTCGCTGGCGACTCGACTATTACGAGATTCTTCGACATATCGGCTTGTACAACCTTTTGCTCAGAGACTTAATGTGTCAAAAACGGAAAACCGCGGACTGTGCCGCGGTTTAATTACGTGCTTGGCAGCGAACTGTCAAGAAAATCGGTGTGTGGGTCAGTGAATTGAACCCGGGGTTTCCTCAAATACGAGGTCCTCCATACGGGCGTAGGCAAGCTCCTGACCGGGTTGGCTGAACAGCACCATGAGCACCACCCATTTGATCTGCTCGACATCAATATCCGCCGACTCCAGCGCAAGCAGGCGGTCCACCAGTATCTCTCGCTGCGGCGGTGAAAGGATGCCGATTTGCTCCAGATAAGTGACGTAACCACGGCAATGCGTGTCGAGCCGTTCCTGCTCGAACTCATTGTAGATGCGGGTACCGTGAACGGTCTGATGGCCGTAATTGAGAGACGCCTGACCTTCTGTCAGATCATCGAGCCACTCCAGCGCGCGCTCGATTTCCGCGTCGCCGAAGCCGGCGCGCGATAACTCGATGCGCAGTTCGTTCTGATCCGGTTCGGGCTCTTCTTCTGTTTCGACGTAAGTTTCAAAAAGATACATCAGTACGTCGAGTACGTTTTCTTTCATGCCTGGAGATGCTCCTTGTCCTCAAGCAATTAATGCGTAGCGTCCGCCGGACACTGACTCAACTTCACCATGAAGCTCCAGAATCAGAAGCATGGAGGAAAGCTGATCGATCGTCAATCCGGATTGGGATTTCAGTTCATCGACGCTTACAGGGTCGTGACTCAGGTATTTGCACAACGTTATGTAGTCATCATCGCCGCTATCAGCCATGGCTGGACCCGCAGCAGGTTGCAGCGCGGCATGTTCGAGGTGGCCGGCCAACGGCGCCAGTTCTGCGCCAATATCGGCTGCCGTCTCAACCAGCTTGGCACCCTGCCGGATGAGTTCGTGGCAGCCGCGCGCGAGAGGGTTGTGGATTGAGCCGGGCAACGCGAATACCTCTCGCCCCTGTTCTGCCGCAAGTCGGGCCGTGATCAATGAACCGCTGCGGCGCGCGGCCTCCACGACGAGCGTGCCGAGGCTGAGGCCGCTGATAAGGCGATTGCGTTCCGGAAAGTGTCGTTTGTCGGGTGGTGCCCCAAGCGGGTACTCGCTAAGCAATGCTCCGTTCGCAGCTACCTGGTGTGCGAGATCGTGGTTTTCTGCCGGGTAAACGCGGTCGATACCGTGTCCCAGAAAGGCCACAGTCTTGCCACCGGCGTCTAGTGCGCCACGGTGTGCAGCCGTATCGATTCCCTGTGCCAGTCCGCTAACGATTGTCACGCCGTTGCGGGCGAGGTGACGTGAAAATTCCAGTGCATTGCGAATACCCCCGCGCGTCGGGTTGCGACTCCCAACGATCGCCAGTGCGGGCAGGTGCAGCGCGTCGACATCACCATTGACGAACAACATCAGAGGTGCCCCGCTTATCGTTGCGAGGAGTTCGGGATAGTTTTCGGAGCCGTGAGCAACGAGGTGGTGAGCATCACTTTCAAGCCAGGCGAGTGACGTGCTCAGAAGCGTTTCGTCGGGCGACGCGATCGAGCTGGCTTTGTGGTCCGGGAGCCCAGCATCCCGCAGGTGTGCTTCACTCTGGCGGCAAGCTTCGGTCTCGTCGCCAAAGCGCTCGCAAAGCGCTTGCCACTCGCCGACACTGAGGTAGGCGTGAGCAAGTGTGAGCCAGGCGCGACAGTCCATTGCGGGTCCGGGAGTCAGGTGGAGCACAAGAATAGCGCAAAAAAAACGGCGCCACTGGCGCCGTTTCTTTCAAAGGTCTTGAATTTGAATCAAGTTGGATTGCGTACTGCGTCAAGAATATGAATTGCGTCAGTAGCTTCCATAACGAGTCCGTAGCTGATGCGATTAAAGGTCTTGAAGATCATGACCGTACCGGCTTCTTCGTCAGGCAGTTTTACTTTTCCACCTTTCAGGCGATCTTCAATTTCCCGGCCCGACTGGAATACCGACAGCACGTCACCGACCGTGAGGCCGTCATTCGAGCCGCGGTTCATAACGACAACCTGATATTGTCCGATCTGCGTAACGCCATCTACAACCGAGATAATACGGCCGTCTATGTTGCTGCTTGGCGAGCGCGGGAAGAAGTTTAGCGGCACATCAACAGCTGCAGGGAGAAAACGATCGCCCTCTTTGGCTTCGCGCTTCGTGCTGGTGAGTGCGACCGTGGCCGGGTCGCCTGTGCGTCGCAGGCTGCCTTCGCCGATCACCTGGCCGTGGTAACCGATCAGACGATCGTCATCGGGGTCGTACAACGGATCGCCGATATTGACTACACTGTAGCGCGTGCTTGGCACGTCACCGTCGATACCGCGTACATAAACCTCGTTGCCCGCTGAGGCAATCATGTGTTCGCCGCGTGTCGCAAGTAAGTAGGGCAGGGTTTCTACCTGCTCTTTTTCGAGGACGATACCAGAACTCAGGAATGCCGCGACGTCTTCAAAACGGATACTCGTGACTGCTTCGGACAATGGCGTTACGCGAGCCTGTGGAGACATCCGGTATGTTGATGCCCGCACATTGGTGATTCGTGCCTGGCCGTCGATGTAGATCAGCCCAAGAACGTCACCAGGGTATATAAGGTGTGGATTCTCGATCTCCGGATTCACATACCAGATTTCCGGCCAGAACCAGGGATCATTCAGAAACGTCGCCGCGATATCCCAGAGCGTGTCGCCAACCTGTACGACATACTCGTTCGGATGGCCCTCTGCGAGCGGCACAGGCTCGCCGACACGCTCGATAACAGGCTCGTAGGTGGCTGGCGGAGCACTGCCCGCTGGCGTCATCGAGGAAGAACCTGGCTGAGATCGCGTGGTCGAAGAGGTTTCGACCGGTGCGGCGCTGTCAGACTTGAAAATCGGACCCATGGAGCAACCTGCTAGGGTTGCAGCCAGTGTGACAGCGCTCAGCCTGAGGCTAAGATTTAGACAATTCTTGCTGAGAGACATAATTCTCGCGTGCTCCATATGTAGTTCGGGCCCGTGCTTGGCAGGCATTGCTATACTATGTCGATCTGCTACCGGCGCGGCTGCTAATTACGTCACATTTCCGGCCCGAAACGGTGCTGCAAAGGACGAATTTCTCGCGGCATTGTCTGACATCTTATTCAATAAAGTCAAACATTTAGGTCGCATTTTGGGTGTTTCACGCGAAATATCGTGTGAATTATTATGTTTCAAAGGGTCGATAATGACCCAAAGTCAGCTACGCGGCTTATGTTTAATTATGACAATACTTAAGATTCTCGAATTTCCGGACCCCCGTCTGAGGACCAAAGCGGCCCCGGTCGAGCAGGTTGATGACGCTCTTCGCACCTTGATCGACGATTTGTTCGAAACGATGTACGACGCGCCGGGTATCGGTCTGGCCGCCACGCAGGTAGACGTACACAAACGGCTGCTGGTCGCGGACGTTTCGATCGACAAGACCGAACCGCTCGCGCTGATCAATCCACAGATACTCACAAAGGATGGCGTGACGGTAAGCGACGAAGGCTGCTTGTCTGTGCCCGGTTACTACGAAGAGGTTGAGCGTGCGAATCATATCGTCGTGCGCTATCTGGATCGTGACGGTGAGACAGTCGAGATGGAGGCCGAGGGGCTGCTGGCAATCTGTATTCAGCACGAGATCGATCATCTGGACGGTAAGCTGTTTGTAGATTATCTCTCAGAAGCCAAACGGCAGCGCATCCGCAAGAAGCTCGACAAAGAACGCCGTCAGCAGGCCGTCGCTATTTAGGCCAATAATCGTGAGCACCCCCCGAATCATATTCGCCGGAACGCCGGCGTTCGCGCATGTCGCGATGAAAGCGCTGGTGGATGCCGGACTTATTCCTGTTGCGGTACTGACGCAGCCGGACCGGCCAGCCGGCCGTGGGCGCAAGTTGACCGCCAGCCCGGTGAAAAAATTCGCAACTCAGTTGGGTATTCCGGTGCTGCAGCCGCAAACACTGCGCGATGACGAGGCGCATGCGGCGCTTGAGGCTTTGCGCCCTGACGTCATGATTGTGGCCGCGTATGGTCTGCTGTTGCCTCAGGCTGTACTCGATATTCCGCGACATGGCTGCCTGAACGTGCATGCATCCCTGTTGCCTCGCTGGCGTGGCGCTGCGCCGATACAGGCGGCAATTCTCGCCGGTGATAACAACACGGGTGTCAGCCTGATGGCGATGACAGCCGGCCTCGACTGCGGGCCTGTCTACGCGGAACAGCGTATCGAAATTGCGCCGAATGAAACCGCCGGGGAGCTGCACGACAGGCTCGCAGCGGCAGGCGGCAAGCTTCTGGTCGCTGAATTGCAGACAATTCTTGATGGTGAGCGCGTCGCGGTCGAACAGGACGAGGGCCTTGCTACCTACGCCGGCAAAATACAAAAGCAGGACGCCGAAATTGACTGGCGTCGGCCAGCGACTGAAATTCATCGCGCCGTGCGCGCATATAATCCGGTGCCGGGCGCGTATTTTTTTCATGCTGAAAACCGCATAAAAATCTGGCGTGCAGCGGTTGCAACGGGAGTCAGTGGAAACCCGGGTGAGATTCTGCAGTTCAGTAAGGATGCAATCGTTATCGCGTGCGGGGAAGATGGATTGCGTCTGGAAGAATTGCAAATGCCGGGCAAACGGCGAGCCGTAGCACGTGAGTTTGTCGATCAAGCTGACTTCAGCTGATGCAAAACTCAAGTGCAAAGGTCAGGGCGGTTG
Source organism: Gammaproteobacteria bacterium (assembly GCA_022600955.1). Classification (GTDB taxonomy): domain Bacteria; phylum Pseudomonadota; class Gammaproteobacteria; order Steroidobacterales; family Woeseiaceae; genus UBA1847. Next base: position 20,599 of record JAHZJK010000022.1, on the reverse strand, counting down.
CCGCCGAGATTGTTGACGCCGTCGTGAGCGGGGGGCAGTCACTGGACACCGCAATAGCGAGGCACGAACCGCAGGTAGCCGGTGACGATCGCGCGCTGCTGCGCATGCTGTGTTTCGGCACCCTGCGGCATCACTGGCAACTGCAGGCATGGATTGATGAACTCATCAGCAAACCGCTTCGCAAGCGCGATCGCGTCGTGAACGCTTTGCTCGCAGTGGGTCTTTACCAGTTGACGGAAATGCGCATCCCGGATCATGCGGTTGTGTCAGAAACCGTTGAGGCGACGCGCGCCCTTCGTCGGCCAAAACTGGCAGGACTGTTGAATGGATGCTTGCGACGATTCATGCGTGAGCAAATGCAGGAGAAGGCGCCGCAGGCTGAAGTCGCTCGCTGGAATCATCCGCACTGGTTCATCGATGCACTGCAATGCGATTGGCCAGACGATTGGCAGTCGATTCTTACAGCGAACAACGAACGTGCGCCGATGTGGTTGCGTGTCAATAGCGCACGCCAGTCGAGTCGCGAATACCAGCAGCTGTTACAGAACAGCGCGACAGACTTCGTGTTGCACGATGCTCTGCCGGATGCCGTCTGCCTGGCCGAACCGCAATCAGTCGAAACTCTGCCCGGATTTTCCGAAGGACGGGTTTCGGTCCAGGATGGTGCGGCGCAGATCGCGGCACGCTGGCTGCTGCAGGAACCTGCAGCGCGCGTTTTGGACGCTTGTGCCGCGCCAGGAGGGAAGAGCGGTCACCTGCTGGAGCTCGGTGGAGAGGGGCTAAGCCTCGTCTCTGTGGACAGTGACTCGTCCCGGGCCGAGAGTATTCGCGAAAATCTCGACAGAATTGGCCGAACTGCAACCATAATCACGGCCGATGCATCGAATCCAGAGGAATGGTGGGATGGTGCGCAGTTTGACGCGATCCTGTTGGATGCACCGTGTTCCGCGTCGGGCGTGATCCGACGCCACCCGGACATCAAGATTCTGCGCCGTAAAAGCGACGTTAGGAGCCTGCAAACACTGCAAGGCGGTATTCTACGGGCCCTGTGGCCCTTGCTGGCGCCGGGCGGACGGTTGCTCTACGCGACCTGTTCGGTGTTGGCGGCCGAGAATGATGAAGTGACTGGACAGTTTCTCAGGGACCATGGCGATGCACTTGAAAACGATGTGTTGCCAAATAACAACATCCGCGATCTAATGCGAAGAAAGGCGTGTGGTTACCAGATACTGCCGGGAACGGCAGGTCTGGACGGTTTTTACTACGCTGCCTTGGAAAAACAGAAGGTCTCCTGAAAAAATGTCCATGCCACCCATGCTCGAACGCCTCATGCTTTCGCGACAATTCGTCGTCGCGTGCCTGTGTGTGTTCGCGCTCGGCACCGGTCTCGCGCAGGACAGTATCGAACGCGAGGGCTATTTCGAAGTGCGCTCTGCGACCACCGAGGTATTCGCCGGAGTTCACACGCTCGACGCGCGGCTGCAGCTGGTTCTTAGCAGTGAGGCACTCGCCGCGCTTGAAAGTGGTGTCACACTGACTATCGAGGCGCAGCTGCAGGTCATTCGTTCCCGGCGCTTTTACGTCGACGACGTTGAAGCCGAGCTCACGATTCGCCACGAGCTCGAATACCGGCCATTGAGCCAACGCTACATAGTCAAAAACCTGAATAGTGGAGATCAGGATTCCTTCGCAACGCTCTACTCCGCGCTGAACAGCCTGGGACGTATCCAGGGTCTGCCGATTATTGATGATGCTCTTTTGAGTCCGGATCGCCCATATCGACTTCGATTGCGCGCCATGCTCAACACGCAGCAGTATCCGGCACCCTTGCGTTTGCTGTTTTTCTGGCGCGGTCAGTGGCAGTTACAAAGCGAATGGTTTGAATGGTCGTTAGAACGCTAAAACGAATCTTTTATTCCCTGATGGCGATCGTGGGCGTCACGCTTGCGCTGGTCGCATTGTTCCTGCTCACACAAACTGTGCAACGTTCTGATGATTTTGATCGATTGCAGGACATCATTCTCGTTATCAACATTGCCGGTGGCATCCTGTTGTTCGGCATTCTTGTCGGCAATCTCTGGCGCCTGTTCCATGACTACCGCGGCAACGTTCCCGGCGCAAAACTCAAGGCGCGCATGGTCGGCATGTTCGTTGGCCTCGCGGTACTGCCGCTGCTGGTTGTTTTCTACTTCTCGATTCAGTTCATCAATCGCGGTATCGACAGCTGGTTCAATGTCGAAGTTGAAGCCGGCCTGGAGAACGCGCTGACATTGAGCCGTGCCGCGATCGACTTCCAGAAAAACCGAAACCTCGTCGCCACATCTGAGGCCGCTAGCCGACTTGCTGGCGTTTCGGACCGGCAGGTCGTCTTCGAGCTCAGCATGTTGCGACGCGAAAGCGGCGCAAACGAGATGACATTATACGGTTCGAGCAACCGCATAATCGCGACAAGCTCGGACAACGCCTCGACGACTCTGCCGAAGCCTCTCACGGAAGAGGTTGTCGCACAGATGCAGCAGGACCGGCCGTTCGTAAGCCTTGAGTCTTTTGAGGACGGTAGTGCCGAGGTCAGGACTGCGATCGCTTTCACGTTTCGTAATGGTCGTATTCGCGAGACGCGTGTGGTGCAGGCACATTTTCCGGTCACGGAGCGGCTTGGCAAAATGATCAGCAGCGTCGAAAACTCCTACTCCGAGTATCAGCAGCTGGTGTTCTTTCGCGATGACCTCAAAGCCCTGCTGACATTAACGCTCGCCTTCGTATTGTTGCTTAGCCTGCTCGCATCGATCTATGGCGCGTTTCTCTTGTCCCGAAGACTGGTTGCTCCAATTCAGGATCTGGTTGCGGGTACTCGCGCCGTCGCCATGGGCGACTTCGACACCCGGTTGCCAACGCCGACACGCGATGAAATAGGCTTTCTTATCAGCTCATTCAATGACATGACGCAACGCCTTGCGACCGCGCGCCGTGAGGCGAGCTCAAGCGCAGCACTGGTTGAGGCTGAGCGCACCAACCTTGAGGTTATCCTCGCGCGTTTGTCGACAGGAGTACTCGCCCTTGAGGCTGATTTGTCGATTCGAAATGTTAACCAGGCGGCAGGATCAATCCTTGGCGTCAATCTTGAACAAAGCAGGGGGCTTTCCTTGCGTGACGTCGCTGGAAGCAATGCTTTGCTACAGCAGTTCGTCGACGTTGCCTGCATGCATCTCGACAATGGTGAGACCGAGTGGCGCGAGCAAATTGTGCTGCGTGGAGAGGTTGGCCGCCGCGTGCTTACGTGTGCGTGTACTACCTTGCCCGGCGATGACGATATGGCCGCTGGCTTCGTTATCGTGTTCGACGACATAACGGCCTTACTGCAGGCACAGCGCGATGCAGCCTGGGGTGAGGTTGCTCGTCGCCTGGCACACGAAATCAAGAACCCCCTGACACCGATTCAGTTGTCGGCTGAACGCATGCGTCGCAAGTACCTCGCGACAATGGAAGAAGACGAAGCGCAAATCCTGGATCGCGCCACGCACACAATCGTGCAGCAGGTTGAGGCGATGAAAGAAATGGTGAACGCATTCAGCGACTATGCGCGCGCACCCGACATGGACATCGGGCGCTTCGATCTCGACAAGCTGGCGCATGAAGTAGTGGATCTGTATCGAGCCCAGGAAAGTGACCTCGAGATTGTATTGACGTCGGATCCCAGCATGCCGCTGATTGAGGCGGATATGGGTCGTATCCGGCAGATCCTCCACAACTTGCTAAGGAATGCCGCCGAGGCACTCGAGAATACGGACGGCGGTCGTATCGATGTGCACATTGGCGCTGGCGAAATTGATGGTGCGGAAATCATTCAGATCCGTGTCGAAGACAACGGGCCGGGATTCCAGTCTGGATCTGTAAGCCAGATTTTCGATCCCTATGTCACAACCAAACCGAAAGGCACCGGTCTCGGTCTTGCGATCGTGAAGAAGCTTGTCGAAGAACACATTGGCTCTATTCGGGCCAGAAACCGGTCGAGTGGCGGGGCGATGATAAGTATTCGATTGCCGCTGGATGAGGCTGCCAGAGAATTGATGATTGCAAAGGCGCCGGGACGTGCCGAGCAAAGGAGGGAACAAGCGTGACCAATCCCCACGTACTCGTAGTAGATGACGAAGCCGATATCAGGGCATTGATCCAGGATATTTTGTCGGACGAAGGCTATGGCGTTACGGTTGCCGGCAATGCTGAGGAAGCACGGGTTGAACGTACGGCGACGAAATTCGACCTGGTGTTGCTCGATATCTGGATGCCCGGCACCGACGGCATCACGTTGCTGCGTGAATGGTCTGAGAGCGGCGATCTCAATTGTCCGGTCGTAATCATGTCTGGTCACGGTACTGTTGATACAGCGGTCGAAGCGACTCGTCTGGGCGCATTCGACTTCGTCGAGAAACCATTGTCGCTCGCGAAGCTGTTGCGAACCGTAGAGGCGGCACTCGAATCCGCAGGCAAGCAGTCGCGCGCAGCACGTAACCTGTTGCCGTCCTTGCTGGCACCGGTCGGCCGCAGCCAGTTGATGCAGGCGCTGCGTGAACGCGTGCAGCAATACGCACGGCATGAAGGTTCTGTATTGTTGAGTGGCGAACCGGGAACGGGTCGTGGCGCGTTCGCCCGCTACATGCATGCGCTTAGTCGTCGTGCGGATGAACCTTTGACCAGCTTGACGGCGGCTTCAATCACCGACAGCAATCTCGAAGTGCAGTTATTGGGCAGAGAGCAGGGCTCGGAGGTGACGGCTGGATTTGTTGAGCGAGCTGGAAATGGAACACTCGTGATCGACGAACTGTCCGACCTCAGCGATGCCGCGCAGAAAGTCCTGCTCGGAGTTATCGAGGATGGTCGCTTTACGCGCGTCGGTGGTAATACTCCAGTCGCACTAAAGGCTCGAGTTGTCGCGACTGTGAGTGGTGACTATGAGTCATTACTTGACGCCGGGAAGCTGCGCCGGGATCTCGTCTCGAACCTGAGTGTGCTGAGCCTGCGTGTTCCTCCATTGCGGGATTACTCGGAAGATGTACCGGAGCTCCTCACCTACTACGTCGATAAACTGGTTGATGCAGAAGGCCTGACATTTCGTCGCTTTAGCGTCGCCGCACAGAATCGCTTGCGAAACTATCCGTGGCCCGACAATGTTCGCGAACTGAAGAACCTTGTAAGGCGGTTGTTGCTAACGGGTAGCAGTGACGATATTGCTCTGGATGAGGTTGAAGCCGAGATTAGCGCCGCAACGCCGGTCGATGAGCCACTCGTTAAACAGGATCTGTTGTCGCTGCCATTACGTGAGGCACGCGAACATTTCGAACGATCCTACCTGCAACAGCAGCTCGTATTGTGTGACGGCAAAGTAGGGCAGCTCGCCAAACGCGTTGGTATGGAGCGAACGCATCTCTACAGGAAGCTTCGATCACTTGGCGTTGATTTCAAATCGGTCGGCTCAGACGATTGAGTGACGACGCGCTAGTTCTGTAGCGGAACCAGGATATGAGGTTGCACCGGTTCGCGCGCTGCAGGGAGCAAACGGCCGTCGGCAAGAAACGCCAGGCCCGTTGTCCCGAAGTCTTCGCTCGAAAGGCCGCGTATCAGGTTTAGCGCGCGTCGTTTCGCGTCGATGCTCGGACCTGCAGGTCGGAGCTGGATTGTTGACACGATCGAGCCTTCAACAAAAGCGCCGTTGCCGTCCAGTGTCGTCGTCAGGATCGGTGCTATGCCTTTGATGCCTGCAACGCTGATACCGTAGTAGGTCGCAAAGTTACCGAGGCTGTAGGCAATAAGGCGATCCTTGTAGCGTTCCATGCCGCGAACGACATGCGGTCCGTGCCCAATTACCAGATCAGCCCCTGCATCGACGGCGCCGCGTGCGAACCAGACGACGTCGCCGCGCGGCTCTCCGTAGTATTCCTCTTCTGCGAAAGGTATGTGCGTCACATCCGCGCCTTCCGCCCCGCCGTGAAACGACACGACGACGATATCGTGCTGTTTGTCGAAGGATGCAATCCAGCTGAACGCGAACTCATAGTCGAGCATCATGTTGGAGTTCTTCGTAACCGCAAAAGACAAAAATGCCACGGACAAGCCGTTGCGTTTGATTATTCCGTAGGTCCCTTCTCGTCCCGAACTCGCCATATGGTGAGCCGCGAGCGCGTCCATGCTACTGGTGCGTCCTTCTTCACCAAAGTCTCGTGCGTGATTGTTGGCGAGACTCATCACGTCGAAGCCCGCTGCGCGATAATGCGCTGCGTATCGAGTTGGCGAGCGAAACAGGTAACACGCTTTCGGGTTGCTGCACTTCTTGCCCGGTTCGCCACCATCAACCAGCACGCCTTCGAGATTTCCGAAAGTGATGTCCGCACTCCTGAGCGCTGGCGCAACAGCCGCCAGGAAGCTGACCCCATCGTCATCAGGCAAGTGATTGTCGGGGTAATCGGTGCCGATCATCATGTCGCCGACTGACGCGATGCTGATTCGAAGTTCTGTTTTATCGGGCGGTGGCGGCGGAGGTGGCAGCACTGCTGGCTCAGGTATAACCGGCGGCGGTGTTTCTTCCTGAACGACGGGCTGGGGGACCGTGGCGCAGGCCGCCAGCTGCAGTAGCAAGATCGTACCCAGAATTCTCGCGGCGCTAATCACTGAGTCGTATGCGCAATACGTCAATCTTTGCTGCGCGCAAGCGGCTACGTAACAGGTTCAGATTATCGAGGTCGTCGGTCGGCCCAATGTAAACGCGGTGATAGTTGCGGTCGTTAACCTTGACGCGCTGAATATGAGACTCGATTCCGTGTAGTGCGAGTTCCGCACGACGCCGATCAGCATCGGCATGTGCCGAGAACGAACCAGCCTGCAGAACATAGACGCCCGGTTCCTCGATCGCCTGAGGGGCGGAATCCTGGCGCTCCGCGGCGACCTCTGCTTCCGGTGTTGTGACCTCAAAATTCGGCAAAATGTCATAGAAAGTAAAACGCTTGTCCGCTGGCTTCTGTTCTTCAGCCGGCAGCGCTGCTGTTTCGCCATTCTTGTCGATCGAACCTTGCAGGCTGGCGGGCTCAGGGCTGCCAACGGCGACGGGCTCCGTCACAGGCTCTCGGTCATTGACGTAGATTGCGAACGCGACGGACAGGCCGATCGCCAGGCCGAAGAACATCCACACCCAGCCGGGATAGTCGTCTTTCTTTCGGTTGCGAGTTGAACGCCTTTTTCTCTTTCGCTGCGCCACTACATCTTTTCCGGTGCAGAGACGCCAAGTAGCTCGAGTCCGTTGGCGAGCACGATGCGGGCGGCGCTGATCAGGTAGAGTCGAGCGTTTCGCAAATCCGCATCGTCGACAATAAACCCGTGCGCGTTGTAGTACGTGTGAAAGTCATTCGCCAGGTCACGCAAGTAGTGCACCAGGTGTTGCGGTGCTCGATTATTTGCGGCCAGCTCAAGCACCTCCGGATAGCGGCTCAGTGAACTCATAAGCGCTTTCTCCTGAGGCTCAACCAACAGGGCTGCAGATTCGCGTCCCACTGCCTGGTCCCATTCGAGCGCCTTTTCTGTCAGCTGCCGAAACACACTGGCAACGCGCGCATGTGCGTACTGAATGTAAAATACAGGATTGTCATTGGATTGCGAGGTCGCGATTTCGAGGTCGAAATCCAGCGGCTGATCGTTCGAGCGCATTACGTAGTAGAAACGCGCCGCATCGTTGCCGACTTCGGCGCGCAGCTGTCGCAAAGTGTCAAATTCACCGGAGCGCGTGGACATCTGTACTTTCTTGCCACCGCGGTACAGCGCGACGAACTGCACCAGTTTAACTTCTAGGTCCTCGCCGCGATATCCCATCGCCTCCAGCCCTGCGCGCACGCGCGTGACGTAACCATGATGGTCTTGTCCGAGGATGTCGATCAGGTGATCGAAGCCACGCTCGCGCTTTTCATAGTGATAGGCAATGTCAGAAGCAAAATAGGTTTTTACGCCATTGTCACGAATGACAACGCGATCTTTGTCATCCCCGTAATCGGTTGACGGAAACCAGGTCGCGCCGTCCTTTTCATAGAGTACGCCGCGTTCGCGAAGCACGTCTATCGCGTCATCGATAGCGTTGTTCTTTGTCAGGCTCTGTTCTGAGTACCATTTGTCGAAGGTGACACCAAACTCTGCAAGGTCGTCCTTGATTTCGTCACGGATCGACTCCAGAGACTGCTGCCGGATACGGTCAAAGCCATCCACGCTGTGTAACTCGCGAGCTCGGGCGACGAGCGCATCGACGTAGGTGTCCTTGTTCTCTTCGCTGTTCTCGGGCAAGCCGGCTATGATGTCGGCCGCTGCCACTGGTGTAAGGCCGTCAGTGTCAATACTCAGGGCAATGTCACGGATATAGTCACCGCGGTACCCGCCAAGTGGAAACGGCACCGACACGCCGTTTTCCTCGAGCCAGCGCAACCAGACACTGGCCCCCAGAATGTCCATCTGCCTGCCGCCGTCATTGACGTAGTACTCGCGGTGTACCTCGTATCCGGCAGCCTCGAGCAGATTGCCGAGCGTCGCGCCGTATGCTGCACCACGGCCGTGTCCGACATGCAGGGGCCCTGTCGGGTTTGCCGAGACGTACTCGAGCAAAATCTTCGGCCCGTCTTTCGGCGCCTGTCGCCCATATTGGTCACCCGCTTCCAGGACGGCCTGCAGCTCGTCGTGAAATGCAGTCGGGCTCAGGTAGAAATTCATAAAGCCCGGACCAGCAATCTCGACTTTGTCGACAGCTGCACTATCGCCGAGCGTCGCGATGATGTCCGCCGCGATGTCGCGCGGACTCTTGCGTGCTGGCTTTGCCAGGCGCATTGCGATGTTGCTGGCGAAGTCACCGTGTTCCGGATCACGCGTGCGTTCGACAGTTGCCTCTATTTCAAGGCCAGCGGCAGCCGCTTCAAGTGCGGGGAGCTGGGCGAGGGCGTCTTTCAGTTGTTTTGCGACAATGTGCTTCATTGAGGGTCTGGCGTGATTGAGCGAGCCGGCAATTCTACCGGGTTATGCACACCTGTATAGGGCCGTCAGAAAAGTTCTATGGGATCTACGTCGATAGACCAGCGTACCTTGCGTGCTGTGGCGTCATTCTCGAGCAGTGGCCGCAACCGCCGCAAGACATGGTGCAGCGTGCTGCGGTCGCTGCTCTGCAACAACAGTTGTGCTCGATAGCGCCCTGCCTTGCGCGCCATCGGTGCGTCTACCGGGCCGAGTATGCGCAGAGCGTCGCTGCTATCATTCGCCAGAAAGCGCCGTGCAACATCGAGAAAACGGTGCGCGTCCGCATGCCGCGTCGCCGCAGAGCGTAACAGCGCAAGGCGAGTGTACGGTGGCCAGCGCGTAATTTCGCGCTCCGCCAGCGCTTCGTCCGAGATTTGCCGGTAACCGCCGTCAATGAGCGTCTTCCAGAATGCGTTGTCGGGAAAGGCGGTTTGAATCAGAACCTCGCCAGCCCGGTGTTCGCGACCTGAGCGGCCCGCGACCTGAACGATCGACTGGGCCATGCGTTCGCTACTGCGAAAGTCGGTGCCAAACAAGCCCTGGTCTGCGTTGACGATGCCTACCAGCGTCAGGTTCGGAAAATGGTGTCCTTTGGAGAGCATTTGCGTACCAACCAGTATATCGGCATCGCCGCGAGTTGCGCTCTGCAATGCTGCATGCATCGAACCTTTGCGTTGCGTGCTGTCGCTGTCGATACGCTTGATCGTGTGGCCTGGGAAGCGCGCAGTGAGGGATTCTTCGAGTCTCTCAGTTCCTTCACCAAGCGGCTTGACGTTCTCGCCGCATTCGTCGCAAGTGTCAGTCAACGGCCGCGTTGCACCACAATGGTGACAACGAAGCAGCTTGCTGTTGGCATGCACGGTTAGTCGCGAATCACAACGTTGACAGCCCGCAATATGCCCGCAGCCGTTGCAGATCAATGTCGGCGCGAATCCACGGCGATTAAGAAAAATCAGGGCCTGACCGCCGGCATTGAGGTGCTTCTCAATAGCCGCGCCGAGCGGTTCACTGACGCCGTCGGTGGCTGGCGTGCGAATCGTATCGATCAAGCGGACCTGCGGTGGTTGCGCATCACCGGCACGGGTCGGCAACAGCAAATGCTGGTAGCCGCCGTTACGGCAGTGTTGCAGCATTTCCAGTGTAGGGGTGGCGCTACCCAGGATTATCGGGATGTCGAGGTGCTTGGCTTTGGCGATAGCGAGGTCACGGGCCGAGTACCGCAGGCCCTCTTGTTGTTTGAACGAGTGGTCATGTTCTTCATCGACAATAATGAGCCCGGCGTTGGGTAATGGTGTGAATATCGCGGAGCGCGTGCCGACGATCAGGCGTGCCGCACCGGAGCGCGCGGCACGCCATGCCGAAAGTCGCGCAATATCACTCAGGCCTGAGTGCAACAGCACAGGCTCGATGCCGAGACGCGCGCGCAGGCGATCGACGAGTTGTGGGGTAAGACCAATCTCCGGAACCAGCACCAGCACCTGTAGGCCACGATCGATGACATCACGCATGCGGTGCAGATACACCTCGGTCTTACCGGAACCGGTTACCCCGTCGAGCAGGAACGCAGCAAACGCGTCACTAGTGCGTAAGGACTTGAGGGCGTCGCTCTGCCCAGCGTTAAGCTCGTGATCTGCTGCCTTCTCAGCGACGATGCGTTCGTCGTAGTCAGGCGCGCGGGATTCGAAGCCTGAGAGCAGGCCTTTTTCGCGCAGCGCCTTCGCGACCCGGCGCCAGTTTGGCAGTGTCTCTGTGAGCAGATCAGCATCCATGCCACCGTCACCAGCATCGACCAGCAGCTCAAGCAGTTCTGCCTGTTTGGGCGCGCGACGGCGCAGGGACTCAAAGTCCGCTGTAGCCGCGGCGCTGGTGATCGCGACCATCTCGACCTTTGGGTGCAGCGCCTTTCCGTGCCGCAGCAGAGCGGGTAGCGCAGTGGCTGCGACTTCACCGATGGGGTGGTGGTAGTAGTCACTCGTAAAGCGGATCAGCCAGAGGTCATTGGCTGACAGAAGCGGTCTTGCGTCGAGAAGCTGTGAACATCGGCGTAGTTTTTCAAGCGGGATTTCAGAGCTATCGGCATGTTCGAGGACCAGTCCGACTTGCTGGCGCCGGCCAAACGGAACCAGCACGCGCGCGCCGGGCTCGGGTAGCGGTGTGCCAGCGAGAGGACGGTAATCAAAAGCCGTCGATAGCGGCACGTTGACAGCGACCTTGAGTATGGAGGTATCACTCATTTATTTAACATAATAATGATGATTTTGACTGAAAGTGGTCAACCGGCACGCTTCCGGGGCGTTAAACAGGGAAGACAACTTAGATGACCACGTGGTGGAGTCAAGGGATATGACCGCAGGCACTGCATTATTTGCGGTATCGTGCAGACCGAAGGCGACAGAGGCACGGACACTGCAAAAACAACAGCAACTCAATCAGTTTCTTGCTGAGGTGGAGCGACGTGCGTTGCGCATCGCCGAAATTGGCGTGCGAGATCGCGATGAGGCGCTGGATCTCGTACAGGACGCGATGATCAAGTTGGCACGTAACTATGCCGGGCGCGGCAGTGAAGAGTGGACACCGCTTTTTTACCGCATTTTGCAAAACGGCGTACGCGACTGGCACAGGCGCCAGGCTGTCCGGAATCGGGTCATGGTGTGGTTTGGCAAAGCGAAACAGGATGACAATGACTATGATGTTATTGCGGCAGCGCCGGATCCCGCCGGCCGGACCCCGGACGAAGAGATTCAGAACTCCGAGGCAATGCAGGGCCTGGAGGTTGCGGTGCATGAACTGCCTGCGCGGCAGCGCGAGGCATTCATGTTGAGGATGTTTGAAGGTCTTGATGTGGCAGGCACCGCGATAGCAATGGGCTGTAGTGAGGGCAGCGTCAAGACGCATTACTCCCGGGCGGTTCACGCGCTGCGGGAGAAGTTGGGAGAGCACTGGCATGAATGAGTCAGATAAACAATTTGAGAAAGCGGCCAAACGCCATTTTGATCAGTCGGTGGATGGTCTCGATGCGGCCACGTTATCGCGACTGAACCAGCGGCGGCACGCGGCACTAGAGGCGGCACAGGCACCGTCCAGGCAGTGGCAGAGCTGGATGCCAGCCACAGGAGTAGCCGCGGCAGCGCTGATAGCCGTCGTAGTATTTCAGTCACCATCGCCGGACGGCCTGATAGAGGCGCCTGCGACAGATTTCGAGATTCTGCTGAGTGAAGAGAGCATAGACATGCTTGAAGAACTGGAGTTTTACAGCTGGCTGGATACGCAGGAGCTAGAGCCGGGCGCCGATGTCGGCTAAAAGCGGTGTCGTACTTTGTGTTCTGGCGCTTGCGGGCAGCTGCTGGGCCGAGGATGCCGAGGCGCCGGACATGGCATTTCTTGAGTATCTCGGCATGTGGGAAGAATCAGATGAAGAATGGGTGCTACTTGAGGACGACGACGTCGTAGCGTCCAACCTGGAGAAAACCGAATCCGAACAGAAGCAAGAGGATTCGGTGGAGAATGAAGATGAAACTTAATTCACTCATTGTGGCAATGCTGATGTTGCTGGGCGGGCTCGCCCAGGGTGATGGCATTGCGTTCGAAGACCTCGATGCGACGCAGAAAGAAGTGCTTGCGCAATTTGCGGACGGCTGGAACGAATTACCAGCCCAGCGCCAGGAGCGCCTGTTGCTCGGTGCGGAACGTTGGGCGCAAATGGACTCCGATCAGCGCGCGGGTGCGAGAGAGCGCTTCGCAAACTGGCAGTCACTGTCTGCCGAACGCCGGGACCTGGTCCGCGAGCGCTACGAAATCTATCAAAGTCTCTCAACCGAGGATCGGCGGCGCATCAAGGAGAATTACAGCCGTTTTCGGCAGATGAACCGCGATCGCAGACAGCAGCTGCGTGAGCGCTATAGAAACTTGTCACCTGAGCAAAAGCAGCGCTTGAGAGACCGCGTCAAGAAGCGCCAGAGAACAACGACCAAAAGAGATCGCTAGAATCCGCCGTTAGTTTTGTACAGGCCTGACTCCTTCGTTACACTGCCGCAGTCCGAAACGAGGGGTCATCATGAGAATCGGAGTTCCGAAAGAAATACACGCGGGCGAACAGCGGGTCGCAACGACGCCCGATGTCGCGGCGCAACTGATCAAGCTTGGCTACGAGGTCGCAGTAGAATCGCAGGCCGGTGCTGCCGCCAACTATTCAGATGACGCCTATAAGGAGGCGGGTTGTGAACTGACAACCTCGGCCGACAAGATTTGGTCGGACTCTGACATCGTCCTCAAGGTTCGTGGCCCCGAAGAGGGAGAGACCCAAAAACTCCGCGCTGAACAGACGCTGATCAGTTTTCTCTGGCCAGCACAAAACCCCGAGCTGCTGTCTGAACTTACGCAAAGCGGCGTGACCGCAATCGCGATGGACAGCGTGCCGCGTATTTCGCGCGCGCAGAAGATGGACGCCTTGAGTTCAATGGCGAATATTGCGGGATATCGCGCGGTCGTCGAGGCGGCGCAGCTGTTTCCCCGCTTCTTTACTGGTCAGATCACGGCCGCTGGCAAAGTGCCGCCGGCCAAGGTCATGGTCATCGGCGCCGGCGTGGCCGGCCTGGCCGCGATCGGTGCAGCCAAGAGCATGGGCGCGATCGTGCGGGCATTTGATACACGTCCCGAGGTCAAAGAGCAGGTCGAGAGCATGGACGCAGAGTTCCTGATGCTCGACTTCGAAGAAGATGAAGATGGCTCAGGTGAAGGCGGTTACGCCAAGACAATGAGCAAGGAGTTCATCGACGCCGAGATGGCATTGTTTCGTGAGCAAGCCAAAGAAGTCGACATTATCATTACGACGGCGTTGATTCCGGGAAGACCGGCGCCGAAGTTGATCATGGCCGACATGGTGCATTCGATGAAGGACGGTAGCGTCGTCGTTGACCTTGCAGCCGAGCAGGGTGGCAACTGCGAGTTGACGCAGGCCGAGAAAGTCGTCAAGACAGACAACGGTGTTTCGATAATTGGTTATACCGATTTGCCCAGTCGAATGGCGGCCCAATCGAGCCAGCTGTACGCGACAAATTTGCGGCATCTGCTGACCGACATGACCCCGGAAAAGGATGGCAAGGTCGTCAATGATTTCGAAGACGAAGTCGTCCGCGGAGCAACGGTTTGCAAAGGTGGTGAGACGACCTATCCACCACCCGCTCCGAAACTCTCAGCGGCGCCGCCGAAGGCCGCACCGGCGCCGACCCCGGTGGTGGTTGAAGAAAAGCCATCTGTCCTGGGGCCGATCGTTGGCATGGTATTGGGTGGCCTGGCTCTTCTTGGCATGGGCTCAGTCGCCCCGGACTCATTCATGGATCACTTCACCGTTTTCGTGTTGGCCTGTTTCGTCGGCTACATGGTGATCTGGAATGTATCTCCGGCGTTACATACACCGCTGATGAGTGTAACGAACGCGATATCCAGCATCATTATTATCGGTGCGCTACTGCAAGTGAGCGCAGCCGATCAACTCCTCATGTGGATCGCAGTAGCGACGGTTGGCATAACTGCAGTTAATATCGCGGGCGGCTTCGCCGTCACGCGCCGCATGCTCGAAATGTTCCGGAAGTGAGGTCGTGATGCTTAACGAAGGTGTAGTCAACGTGTCGTACATCATTGCGACCATATTGTTCATCCTTGCCCTTGGCGGTTTGTCCAACCAGGAAACGGCGCGCCGCGGAAACTGGTACGGCATCATCGGTATGACGATCGCATTGCTCGCAACGGTGCTTAGCGAAAACGTTTCGGCCAACTACGACAAACTGATTATTGCTCTGCTCGTGGGTGGCACGGTCGGCGTCATTCTCGCCAAGAGAGTGCAAATGACGCAAATGCCGGAGTTGGTGGCGATCTTGCACAGCCTGGTAGGACTGGCGGCGGTTGCAGTTGGTTACGCCAACTTCATGGGCCATGGCAGCGGCTTCAGTGGAGTCGAGCTTACGATTCACGACATCGAAACGTATCTCGGTATCCTGATTGGCGCGGTTACGTTCGCTGGTTCAGTTATCGCATTCGGCAAGCTTTCCGGTCGCATTGGCGGCAAGCCGCTCACATTGCCCGGGCGGCACTGGTTCAACCTGGCGCTATTGATCGGCGCAATCTGGTTTGGTCGCGAGTTCGTGCTGCAATCCGCGGCCGGAAACGGGATGGAGCCACTACTCATCATGACCGCGATCGCGCTGATATTCGGCATCCATATGGTCATGGCGATCGGTGGTGCGGATATGCCTGTCGTGGTGTCGATGCTCAATAGTTATTCTGGCTGGGCAGCATCTGCTACCGGCTTTATGCTCGGCAACGACCTGTTGATCGTTACGGGCGCGCTCGTCGGTTCAAGTGGCGCGATCCTGAGTTACATCATGTGCCGTGCGATGAATCGTAAGTTCCTGTCTGTCATAGCCGGCGGTTTTGGCACCGGCGGCGGCAGCTCGGCGGCGGCAGGTGGTGGTGAGGAACAGGGCGAAGTGGTCCCCATAGACTCTCAGGAAACAGCAGCGCTCCTGGCGGGCGCAAAAGAAGTGATGATCATTCCAGGATACGGAATGGCGGTCGCCCAGGCTCAGCACACCGTGTATGAAATTACGAAGGCGTTGCGGGCAAAAAAGGTGAATGTGCGTTTCGGTATTCACCCGGTCGCGGGGCGCATGCCAGGACATATGAATGTTCTGCTGGCTGAGGCAAAAGTGCCCTACGACATCGTTTTCGAAATGGATGAGATCAACGATGATTTCCCTGACGTTGATGTGTCAGTCGTAATCGGTGCCAACGATATTGTCAATCCGTCGGCGTTAACAGATCCGGACAGCCCGATCGCCGGCATGCCTGTACTTGAGTGCTGGAAAGGTACGACCTCGATTGTACTGAAGCGCAGTATGGCGACAGGCTACGCGGGCGTGCAGAATCCGTTGTTCTTCGAAGAGAATACACGCATGTTATTTGGCGACGCCAAGGAGACGCTGGACGAAGTCTTAAAGGCGCTGTAGTTCCTTTCAAACGACAGCGAGTTCCTGTAATAATCGGCGCGTAAGCTTTGCACTTTAAGGTATGCTTCCCCAGGGGGGATATATGCTTGCAGGACTCGCATCGGACATTACCCAACAAGTCCTGAGAACGGACGTGGCGGGAATGCCGCTGGAGTGGATCGATTACCGCGAGGCGGTACGTCTTTATCACTCTGAGCAGGTTGCCTACGATTGTGGCACGTTGTTGTACACAGTCTTTGGCGGCCACAGTGCGCTTGACGGTCACCGCAGCCGTGTCGATGTGAACTCCATCATTGCCACTCACGGAACAAGCCAGAGCCTTTCGCGAAATCGCGACAAATATATTCCACCTTTGAATAACCGCACTTTGTTCAAGCGAGATGCGAACCTGTGTCTCTATTGTGGCATGCGCTACATGACGCGTGATCTGACCCGTGATCACATTACGCCGGTGTCGCATGGCGGTGCAGATACCTGGACCAACGTCGCGACGGCCTGCCGACGTTGCAATAACTACAAGGGCGGCCGCACACCCGAGCAGGCTGCGATGGAGTTGATCGCGGTGCCATTCACGCCGAATTATGCCGAATACATATATCTCAAAGGTCGTCGCGTTCTCGCCGATCAGATGCAGTACTTGCTGGCACATATTCCACGCTCCAGCCCGCTGCATGCGCGGCTAAGTGATCACCTCTCTAACGGAGAAGAGATCGTCGAAGTGCACTTCCACGACTGATGCAATACCTCATTGATGCGAGTGTCTACGTGTTTCGGGCGTACTATTCGATGCCAGATGACATGGTTGATGACGCCGGAAATCCGGTAAATGCGTTCTACGGTTTCGCGCGCTTCATTGGCGATTTTATGGAAAAGGTCACGCCAGAGTATGTCGCCGTCTTGTTCGACGAGAGTATGACGGAGTCTTTTCGTACAGAGATATACCCGGAATACAAAGCCAATCGTGACCCCGCACCACCAGAACTAAAACGACAGTTCGGACAATGTCGGCGGTTTGTGCGTGCGCTGGGCTTGCTCGAACATTCCAGTCCCGCTTACGAGGCCGACGACCTGATCGGCACGTTGGTTGAGCACGGTCGCCGCAAAGGCCGCCCTTCGACAATCGTTACCCGCGACAAAGACCTGACTCAATTGCTCTCCAAAGAGGATGTATTTTGGGATTTCGCGGGCAAAGGCAAGCTGCGCTATGAACAGATTCCGGATTCGTTTGGCGTGTGGCCCGAGCAGATCGCAGATTTCCTGGCTCTCGCTGGCGATGCCGTGGATAACATTAAGGGCGTACCCGGTGTTGGCAAAAAAACCGCTGAGAAATTGCTGCAGCATTTCAGCAGCCTCGACGACATTTACGCGAACCTCGATAGAGTTCATGAGGTGAATGTCAGGGGAGCAAAGACACTAGGCGCGAAGCTTGATACACATCGCGATGCTGCATTCCTCGCACGCAGGCTGACCGGCATCGCCTGCGACGCACCGATGGAAAACGCGGAAGAATTGTTGCAGCCATCGGCACCTCGTCTCGGTGAGATCAATGCACTATTCGATGAGGCGGGCATCGGCATGGCATTGCGTCGCCAGGCGGAGCGCGTGTCGGATATCTACAGACACTAGTCGACAGCGATTTGGCGCCCTACTCGTGTCTGATATCGAAGCCGAGCTGGCCGCACAAAACATCCCTGTAGCGGGTGCATTCCTGAAAACAGGTTCTCGTTCACATGCTGAAATGTTTGCGGCTGAGGCAGAAGGTCTTGCAGAGATTGCTGCGACCGGGACCATCCGGGTTCCCGAAGTGATCGCGACAGGCATAACGGATAGCGGTGCATACATTGCCCTGGAGCGCTTGTCCCTGAGCAATCCGGGTAAAGATGTAGAGCGCAAAATGGGCGAACAGCTGGCAGCGATGCATTCGGTAACGCAAGCGACGTACGGCTGGCATCGCAACAACACGATTGGCATGACGCCTCAGCGCAACACGGAATGTGAGGATTGGACGGTTTTCTTTCGAGAACAGCGCCTGCAGGTGCAACTGCAACTTGCGGCGTCGAATGGGTATCACGATAAAATTCAGGAAGACGGCAGCAAATTGCTCGAATGCCTGCCGGTGTTCTTTTCAGAACAGCAACCAGCAGCATCGCTACTGCACGGCGATCTATGGTCTGGCAACTGGGCGAGCAGTGGCAACGCTCCGGTAATTTTCGACCCTGCCGTGTACTATGGCGACCGCGAAACGGATATTGCAATGACGCGTTTGTTCGGTGGTTTTGGCAGAGCGTTTTATGAGGCGTACGAGCGCATGATGCCGTTGCCGTCGGGCTCGGAGCAACGTCAGGACCTGTATCAGCTCTATCATGTGCTGAATCATTTAAACCTGTTTGGCCCGGGCTATCTTGGCCGGGCGCAGGCGTTGATCGACAAGCTATTGCTGGAGGCCGCCAAGCGGTTGGGATATTGAGCGAAACACGAGTACTTGTTACGGGCGCGTCGGCAGGACTGGGCGCAGAGTTTGCGCGGCAGTTTGCGAGTAACGGCCACGACCTGATTCTTGTAGCGCGGCGCACGGAACCAATGCAGGAGCTCGCAGACAAGTTGCACGATGAATATGGAGTCGCGATTGAAATTCTGCAGTCCGATCTTTCGTTGCCAGGGGCTCCGTCCAGACTGTTTGAGAAGGTAACGGCGCTGGGTCTCGAGGTTGGCTACCTCGTCAACAATGCGGGTGCCAATGGCCCGGATCTGCTGCAGAAGCGGGATTGGTCTGCAAGCCAGCGCTACATTGAGTTGATGATGACCTCGGTCGCCGCAATGTGCCATCACTTCATCCCGCCAATGGTCGAGCGCGGCGCAGGCAGTGTCATTAATGTGGCGTCAGTTGCTGGTCTCATAACCGTACCGGGCGACTACAGCTACGGGCCAACCAAGGCCTACCTCGTTGCTATGTCGAAAGCACTGAACGTGAGCCTGATGCACACTGGCGTCGGCGTTCTGGCGCTATGTCCTGGCTTCACGCATACCGAGTTCCATAACTCGGAAGCGCTGACAAAGATGAAGCGCTCGACGCCGGCGTTTATCTGGTACGACGCAGCTGTAGTCGTCCGGGAAGGGATCGATGCGGCGACGAAAGGAAAAGACGTTTACATTTCCGGGCGAATCTATCGCTTCCTGATTCCGGTGCTGCGCACACGACTCAGCCGCTGGGTAATGAGTCGGATCGGCATTAAGCGCGACTACTAGACACCAGGCACTCATAGCTCGAGCTGCATACCCTCGAACGCCACCTTGAAGCCATTTGCTTCGATGGCCTGTCTGGCGTCGCTATTCTCAACTAATGCAGGATTGGTGTGGTTCATATGGATAAAGATGACGCGTGACTTCTCTTCGGCTGTGAGCGAATCGAACAGCAGCATGCTCTCCGCAACAAACGGATGCCGCACCTTGCTCATATCCCGCCCGGGCAATTCGCCGTCAGCGTAGAACGTCGCATCGAGCAGCGCGTAATCGACGCCGCGAACGACGTCGCGAATGTCAGTCTCCCAGTCTTGCCATTTATCAATATCGGGAATAAAAACGGCTGTCTTGTCTGGACCTTGTATGCGATAGCCAACGGTTTCTGAGTATTCGTCACGGTGCGGCACACGAAAAGGCGTAACGACTACGTGCTCAAACTCGATGTCGGCGCCGTCCTCAAGTGCTTGTAGCACAATGTTTCCATAGCGTACCAGCTGATCCCAGGGGCCGTTGCTCGACAAGAAATCCCGCATCCGCGGCATCGCGAAGACCCGCAGGCCCTGCGTCCCCATCACTTCGTGACCGAAGAACATGAGCCCGGCGTAGTGGCCAATATGTGCGTGCGTAAGAAAAACACCGTCGAGCGTGTACTCGCTGTCGGGCGCGACTGTGTGCAGGCGATAAAGCTGTTCGGATATCTGTGGCGTCGCGTCAAACAACAGCTTTGATTTGCCAGCATTGTCGACGACGGCGATTGCGCTCGCGGTAATTCGTTTGTTGCGGTCCTGCCAGCCTGGCATGCAGTGTGCTTCGTAGCAGCCTGCCTGCGGATATCCGGCATCCTGTGCAACACCAAGGACGTGGATCCATACCGAGTCGTCGGCCGCTACCGGCGCGGAATAAATCAGCGCTGCAGCACAAAAAAAGTGGCAGCGGAGGAGTCGTCTAATAGTATTCATTTCAATCCGATTGAACAACGATGGACAGAGTTGCATCTCTGCACGCTGAGTGCGCAGCAGTCGAGACCAGCGCCCCTACGATGTTGAGCCGTCGAGATCGGTGTACTCGCTGGGGTCGCCCGACTCATCGACTTCATATTTTTCGCCGAGGAAGTCTTCCTCGAATGCAAAGAGTGTAGTGCCTTCCGGGGCGGTGATGGCGACGAATGCGCCTTCGTAACCCGGAAACTTTTCGAACGGCAAATTGTTTTGCTCGAGCAGTCCCATCAATCCGTGACGGTCATCGCAACGAAAACACAGAGATGGTGTTTTTACGGCGATGCTTTCTGAAAGGCCCAACGGTATGCCGCTGGCTTCGAAGCG
>JAHZJK010000021.1 GCA_022600955.1 Gammaproteobacteria bacterium | reverse complement strand
TTCGTACCACGAAGAAGAACACCCACGTTATCGCCAGCCTCTCCTCGATCCAGCAACTTGCGGAATATCTCAACACCGGTACAGGTGGTCTTCTCAGTATCTTTGATACCAACAATCGCAAGCTCATCACCCACGTTTACAACACCGCGCTCGATACGACCCGTTACCACCGTGCCGCGCCCTGAGATTGAGAATACATCCTCAACCGGCAACAAAAAGTCGCCGTCAACCGCTCGCTCAGGCATCGGAATGTAGCTGTCCATCGCCTCAACCAGCTTAACCACTGAAGGAATACCAATGTCCGAAGTATCGCCCTCAAAGGCCTTCAAAGCTGAACCCGTTATGATCGGTGTGTCGTCGCCCGGGAACTCGTAAGTCGACAGAAGATCACGGATCTCCATCTCAACCAGCTCCAGAAGCTCGTCATCATCAACCTGATCGGCTTTGTTCATGTACACAACAATGTACGGAACGCCTACCTGACGGGCCAGCAGGATGTGCTCGCGCGTCTGTGGCATCGGGCCATCCGCGGCTGAACAAACCAGGATCGCGCCGTCCATCTGCGCTGCACCCGTGATCATGTTCTTCACGTAATCCGCGTGTCCCGGGCAATCAACGTGAGCGTAGTGACGGTTGTCACTCTCGTACTCAACGTGAGCCGTCGCGATCGTGATGCCACGCTCGCGCTCTTCAGGAGCATTGTCAATCTGGTCGTAGGCCTGAACCTCACCACCGTGCTGCTCAGCCATGCACTTCGTCAGTGCCGCTGTCAGCGTGGTCTTGCCATGATCAACGTGGCCAATCGTGCCGACGTTTACGTGCGGCTTGTTTCTCTCAAATTTTTCTTTAGACATGACGTTTCCTGCTTATCTAAAAATAAAAAAAATATTCAAATCGTTTTCTAAAACTTTGGAGCCCACACCCGGATTTGAACCGGGGGCCTCTTCCTTACCAAGGAAGTGCTCTACCCCTGAGCTATGTGGGCAATTCGTCCAGCGAACTGCACAAGAGCTTCAACACATCCTTCCAATATGGAGCGGGTGATGGGAATCGAACCCACATCATCAGCTTGGAAGGCTGAGGTTCTACCGTTGAACTACACCCGCCTTGTTACCGAGCCCCGACTCCTTATATAGGCGAGACTCACAATCCTTTTCGCCTCGCGTCGACATCAGGCTTTTTTCGGCGTGCAAAAATCCCGACAGTCATTGTGTGCAAACCGTCCGGATGTCATATTCCTGTCTGTGTCTTCGCGTTGCTGGTCACGTTCGGATCATCCCCGAGCCGAACCATCATCTGGTGGAGGGGGTAGGATTCGAACCTACGTAGGCATAGCCAGCAGATTTACAGTCTGCCCTCGTTGACCGCTTGAGTACCCCTCCGCGTACGCAAGCCGGGCATTGTCTAACCAGATGACCCCACTGTCAACAGCTAAACGACTGATTTTTGATATTTCTGCGGATCGGCGGCGATTGCTTGAAACCCTTGCCTGACGCGGTCTGCGGCGGAGCCTAGCAGGGCCGGGCCCAGTGCCATGGCTCGTAGATGAATCCGGCCGCGTTATCGCGCGGATACGTCATCGAAAAAGCGTACTCCGCGGCGTTCTGTAGCAACCATTCGAAGGCATCGGTCTGCTCGAACTCCTCGGTCAGCGGGCGTGAGCCTGGCGTCGCAATATCGATTGCACAGCCGCTATGGTGCTCGCTGAATCCCGGTGCCGCATTGACCTTCAGAATATCGTTAACTATTTGACCTGCCGCGATTTTTTTGCGAATCAGGCGCGCCTGGTAGTCGATACTGCGGTAGCCTGAGACCAGCATCAGAGTCACGCCGTCACTGCGCGCCGCCTCCGCCATTGATTGCCAGCTGGCCGCAGTCACCGGGGTGAGCTGCTGCATGCGACCAACAAGATTGGGGCCGACATCAACCAGCTCATCAGCCTCAGCATAGGCAGGCCGGCCAACGTGGTCGGAATAGGTGTCTGGAATACCGAGTTCCATGTGAAGTTCGCGTAACATACGCGCAATTGTACCCTCAGGGCAGGCTCCGCGCTGCCAAAAAACAGGCCCATGACAAGCGACGACATATATCGAACAACGGACAACGGCGAGCCCTTCCGCTTCAATGAGAATGTGGCGCGGGTCTTCCCGGACATGCTCAAGCGCTCGATCCCGGGGTACGCAGCATCGATAGAGGCCATCGGTTCGCTTGCGGGTCGCTATATCCAGGCACGCAGTAACTGCTATGACCTGGGTTGTTCGCTCGGCGCCGCCACGCTGGCAATGCGACAGGGTACGCAGCAGGCTGGCTGCAGGATTATCGCTGTCGACACGTCAGCCGCCATGGTAGCGCGCTGTAAGGACGTGATTGCGGCAGATGAACCGCATTCCGATGACGCGGCTACGGTCGACGTCGTGCAACAGGACATTCGCGAGACAGAAATCGACAGCGCATCCATGGTGGTGTTGAACTACACACTGCAATTCCTCCCCGAGGCAGACCGGGACGATGTCATGCGAAAGATCTGCGCGGGCATGAAGCCCGGCGGGCTGCTCGTATTATCGGAAAAGGTGGTTGACGAAAATGCCGCGATGGAAAAGCTGCTTGTAGATCTGCACTACGAACACAAGCGCCGCAATCACTACAGCGCGCTTGAGATCAGCCGCAAGCGTGCCGCGCTTGAGAATGTGTTGATTCCGGAGACCGTTGCACGACACCGGACGCGGCTTTCAGAGGCTGGCTTCAGTCACACCGCCGTTTGGCTGCGCTACTTCAACTTTGTGTCGATCATTGCAATCAAGTAGATCACCTTGCTGAATAGTCAAAAACTACGCGAGCAGCTGCTGGAGACAGGCCTGACCAACTGGGTCGAAGCGCTGCAACCACTCATTGAGGAGCGATTGAGCAGTCGCGGCCACGGCGACTACGAGCGCTGGTCGGCGGTTGTTGAGGCATTGCGAGACCAACAGGGCTCCCCTGACGAGACCAGGGAGTTGTTGTTGCAACTGGCGCCCTGGCGCAAGGGACCCTTCAACGTCGCGGGCGTGAACATCGACGCAGAATGGCGTAGCGATATGAAATGGGCACGCATTGTCGACAGCATCGCGCCGCTCGCTGGCCGAACGGTACTCGACGTTGGCTGTGGAAACGGTTACTACGCCCTGCAAATGCGCGCAGCCGGTGCGGCCTGTGTCATAGGCGTCGACCCGACGCTGTTGTTTGTGATGCAGTTTCTCGCTGTTAATCACTTTGTACAGGACGCGCGTGTTTTCGTGCTGCCTGCACGCTTGCACGAACTGCCGCTACCGGCGAGAAAGTTCGACACGACATTTTCGATGGGCGTCCTGTACCACCAGCGTGCACCGATCGATCATCTGCGCCAGTTGCGGCAAACGCTGCGCGCGGACGGTCAGCTCGTACTCGAAACCATTTACGTACCCGGTGAGGAGTCTTACGCAAGCACGCCGCGAGATCTCTATGCGCGCATGCGCAATGTCTGGCTGCTGCCGACCATCGCCGAGCTGACCACCTGGCTGCGACGCAGTGGCTATACGGATATCAACGTCATCGACCAAAGCCTTACAAGCACAGACGAGCAACGCGCCACTGACTGGATGACGTTCGAATCACTTGCTGAGGCACTCGACCCCAGCGACGCCAGTCTTACGGTTGAGGGCTGGCCGGCGCCGCACAGAGTAGTGCTGACAGCCACAAGCCCTTGATTTTTCGGTAGCAAAAGCGTAATTTCAGTCTTGACAGAATAAAGAGAAAAGACTGATGAAAATGACACCGGCCGTGGAAAAGTACGTTCTGCACTGGGGCGAGATGGGTACCCGCTGGGGCACCAATCGCACTGTCGCTCAGATCCAGGCCCTTCTCTATTTGTCACCGAGCCCTCTGCACGCCGATGAGATCGTGGACTTGCTCTCGGTTGCACGCTCCAATGTCAGCACCAGCATTCGTGAATTGCAGAGTTATGGCCTCGTTCGTATGACGCATGTGCTGGGCGATCGGCGCGACTATTTTGAGTCTATCCACGATGTCTGGGAGTTGTTTCGGGTCATCATCGAACAGCGCAAGCAACGCGAACTCAATCCGACACTGGCGATGCTCAGGGGCTGCGCTGCCGAAGTTGATGCCGAGCAGGATGCGGATCCGGTCACCAAACAACGTATCAAGAACATGCTCGAGTTTATTGAATCTACGAGCGGCTGGTACGAGCAGATCAGCGCAATCCCGACCAGCACATTAACCAAACTTATGGCACTGGGCAGCAAGATCACAAAGCTCGTCAAGAAATGACATGGGCACGGAAAACGACATTCAAATCGTCTACGACCGCCAGTGTCCGGTTTGCGACTTCTATTGTCAGCGCATCGACGTCGATACTGCTGCAGGCAAGCTGGTGCGTGTTGATGCCCGCGAACCATCCGACCTGCGCGACGAAGTAACCGGTCTCGGGCTCGATATAGACGAAGGCATGGTGGTCAAGCATGACGGCGAGATTTACTTTGGCAGCGAGGCTATCCACGAACTCGCCAAGCTGAGCTCCAGGCGAGGTTTCATCAATCGAGTTGCATACCATGTGTTCCGGGTGAAATGGCTCGCAAACTTCCTTTACCCGCTGCTGGCCGCTTGCCGAAACCTGCTACTCAAAGTTCTTGGTCGAAGTCGCATCAACAACTTGCAGCTCGACGACAATGAACGCTTTTAGGGCATCTCGCGCGTATCCTGAACCATGCATCCAGGCCATTCCACATGCTGACCGCTGGCCGTCTCCCGCACGAACCAGGTCGACTCCTGTAGCGCAAGCGAATCGGGTCCACCGTTAATCGTGTTTTCAGGCCGGTAGAAATAACCGCCCGGCGCATATTGCCATTGCATTGGCTCACCGTTTACACACTCAACATACTGCTGGTTACCACCGATCAGGTAGCCTTCACGAACAGCAGTCGAAGACTCCCAGTCCATGCCCGCACCGGTTGCCACACGCAACAGCCAGGTCTTTGCGCCGCTGCCGGGGTCGGCCCGCAGCTCTTTTGTAGTTACTCCGACGGCATCGGTGTCCTGCCAGTCGATGAGGCCACTGTCGATAATAATAGGTGAACGAATGACGGCCTGCGGGTCGGTGTCATTGACGAAGTACAGTATGCGCGCGCCATCAGCCGTACTCAGATTAAAGCCCAGCGAACCAGCGGGCAAAAATGCGTAGCCGCCGCGCTGCAGGACGATATCCGCGATCGTCAGTTCACCTGCCAGCACGAATATTTCCATCGACCGGCCGGGTGCGCCACCGCTGGTTCCTTTCCAGTCGCGGGGCAGATCGATGCGATTGCTTGTACGCCTGGTTTGTGGATCACCCGCGAGTTGCTTGGCGCGCACGCCAGGCAGGCTGGCCATGAACACATCATCCAGCGTATCGACCTGCATGAATGCAGGGTATGGCACTTTCGGCGGGCCGCTGGCACAACCTGATAGCGACAAGACAATCAGGCACATCAATATTCGTTGTTTCATTTGCTGCCTCTTGCAGATATTCCGGCGCATAAAAAAGCCGCCCAACGTTCGGGCGGCATTATAAGCAGAAGATGTCTCGGGCAGGTGTCGGATCGCAATTGAACGCTTATGAACCTCAATGTCACAACAGCATTCGACGAATTCCAAATCCCACTTGGCGGGTCGCTTAGTCGAAGAGAAAATCCGTTGCAGGTAACGAATTTGGCGGGTGGCGTATTGAGAGGGTTAACGCAGCACCCGTCTTCGAGTCACACATCCAGCGTGGCGGCTCGCGAGCTTTACCAGATTACAT
>JAHZJK010000020.1 GCA_022600955.1 Gammaproteobacteria bacterium | reverse complement strand
TCGCATTGCCTTACTGTTGACTCGGAAGTGAGCTGTTACTTCCGGCCGGCTAACGGCTTTTAAATTACACAGTCCAAATTAAATTTCAAGCCAGTTCCGGTTTGATCGCTAGAATTCTAACCAGATGCCGCCACACTAAGGCGGATGCATTACCCGTAATTGCTGCAATCCACGTAACGTGTCTAGTTCGCCGTCTTGCGATCGATCGAGACAATCTTTTTGTCGGCCGGCAATCCAAAGTCTGGCGTCGCGTCGCGCTGCTGATCGAGCAAGTAGTCATCGCCTGGATGCAAATACGTTTTTTCTGCCATGACGGTCGACTGATGGCCTAGCGAATTAGCGACGACAAGCAACGGCGCTCCGTTCTCGAGAAGGTTGGTCGCTCGCGTGTGTCGCAGCGTGTACAACGACGTCGACGGATCCAGCTTCGCTTTCGCAACGGCGGCTTTGAGTTCGCGGTAATACTGGCTTTTTCGCCAGGCTGAGCCGTCGGCTTTGGTGATCACGAAATCGTCATCCGACTTGCCAGCAACCTGGCGCTCGAAAAACGACAGCGCTTCGCCAGCGATCGCAACGTAATACGCCGGATCCCTTTTCACTTTGAGTTTGATTTTCTGATTGAGCAATCGAACCGTACCGCGCTTTAGGTCGACGTCGCGCACGCGAAGCATGATCAGATCGCCAGTACGCGCGCCAGTGTGAACCGTTGCCTCGACCAATGGCCGAATGTTCGCGGAGCATTTCGAGACCAGGCGGCGGACTTCACGCACTGTCAGGATCAATTCGCGTTTGCCGTCGGCGTTCTCAAACGATTGCACGTCACGCCAGCAAGCAATGTTCGATGGGACGTCCAAATGCGTAACACCGTAATTGAGCGATGCACGCCACAGCGAGAGGATTCGATTCGCGGTTGAACGTGTGACTTTGTTCGCGCCCTTGCCGACCAATCCGTTTAACCAGGTCTTGATTTCGGCCTTTGTCAGATCCTCGAGACGAACGTCACCGAATGATGGCTTTACGTGCTTTTCGAACCGTTTTTGATCGTAAGTCGTATCGCTGCCCTTTGCGTCACGATAGCCGGCGTATTTGTCGAAAAGATCCGTAACGGTCATTTTGCCGTCGATACTGTCGCCGGCACCATGATATTGATTAAACATCGCGTTCGCGGCGTCCTTAGCTTGCGCGAAATTCAAAACGGATCCGCCATTCGGCGCGGCGATGTCATTCGCTTTGGCTCGGAGTGATTTGCGAACCTCCTTTCCAGCGGCCGACCACCAACGTACGGACCAAGCACCAGGACGCGCTGTATTGCGCTCTAAGCGACTTCCCGATTTGGTTCGTGCATCGGCTTCGGACACAGTCGCAACACGATATCCGAGCTGCACAGCTCCACCAGGGAGCGTTTGCCAGTAGGGATTAGACTGCGCTTCGAGCTTTGCGCGCTTCGCCGGCGATTCCAAACGTCCAGTTAAACGTCTACCCATCGATTCAACTCCATTCAAATCTAGTCAAATAGATGATAAGGGTTAAAAGCTGCAAAACAAGGGGTTTTCGAGCCGATTCGAATCTACTCAAATCAGCGATTCAGAATCGATTCGCTCTCTCACGGCGGTAACAGGGGTTCGAATCCCCTAGGGAGTACCAAACGATCAAAGGGCTCGCGATCCGCGAGCCCTTTTTCGTTACCGAGAATCGTTACCCAGACAAACTCTGGCTATTCCTGGAATGATTCATCCACGGAGTGAGGACATGCCTCAACCGGAAGCGCCGCACCCAGTGTTGAATAGCGTGTCGTCCAGCACTCATCAAACACCGAACAAAAGCACGCTTCGAGTTCAAGGCGATCAAATTCGGCGACCAATTCGCTCGTTAGCGCTGTCGTCCTGAGATCGAACATCGTGACCAGTCTGTCCGGAGGAACGGTCCGCCTATTGATAGTCGACTGTCCGTAGGCGACCGGCTCATCCCGACCCAGGAGGGCTTGCATTGTTGAACGCCAGGTTAGCTGTGGTTTGGCGTCGACCGTAACCCGAAAATCCGCAATGCGTGCCGGTCCGATTCCGACGTTTTCTGCCTGCAAATACAGTCTCGTCTTGCCCTCACCGGACTGGTCGATATAAAAGGATCGACTGAGCTCCAGCAGCGGAATGACGGCAGCTCGTTGCTCTTCGCGCATCAGGCTGGTTTCATACAGCGATACCGCAAGCGCGCAGACGCCGATGAAAACTGCCGAAATTCCAACCAGCATTTCCGGTTGAACCCGGCCTTTGAGGCGTTTCATGAGCGTCATCGAATTTCCAGCTTGAGATCAGTGCACTGTTATCCAGTTCCACCTGACATTAGTCAAGTCAAACAAGGTTTATGCCCGCACAGCAGGTCAATCTTGTATTAGAGTAGCCTTATGAAATCTGTCTTTGACGCATCCAATAATCTTGAAGCCCACATGGTCATGCACCAGCTCCAGCAAGCGGGAATCGAAGCTGAGATTGTCGGCGAATTTCTGCAGGGTGC
The DNA here is from genome assembly GCA_022600955.1 of Gammaproteobacteria bacterium. Taxonomy (GTDB): domain Bacteria; phylum Pseudomonadota; class Gammaproteobacteria; order Steroidobacterales; family Woeseiaceae; genus UBA1847. Next base: position 13,519 of record JAHZJK010000020.1, on the reverse strand, counting down.
CATCGGCGAGTTGCCGGCGGCCGGCAACGTACGGGTGGTCGTCAAGGACACCGACGTTGCGACCGCCAGGCAGATAATTGCCGACTGGGAAAGTGCCGGCTAGTAATCGGGCTGCGAACGGATAGACCGCAGCCCAAGACCCAATCGTAACTTCAGGTCTTCCTTTCGAAAACGAACCTCGTCGCTACTAATCGGGTTGTGCATCTCTCCCATTACGGCCTGCAGGACGACCATCCAGCTTTTCTGAACGTAGCTCGTTGAACGACTCATGCCGCTATATGCAAGGTTCGTATCCGGATAACACTGCGACAAAATTCCGCTTTGACAATAGTCGCCTCTGCGGACGCGTGAGTGATCCCACCGCATATCGCGTCCCGCACTTGACATTGCCTGCGAGAATGCCTGGGACACCGTTTTTGCGGCTGTTTGGCAAATATGTATATCACCGGTTCCGGGATTGATTAGCCATGGGCCGGACTGACCGGGGCCACGCAATGCACTGGCCTGGACCTCCGAATACACAACCCGTGCCAGCTCGGCGCAACCGTCAATATCAACAGGTACCGCCTCAGCACTTGCGACGCCAAGGCCCAGAAGTACGCTCAAAGCGCTTAGTGGGGCAAAATTCCTTTTCACCATCGTTACTCTCCATGAATGATCCGAGTAACGAGCATGAAATGACTGGTGCGATCCGGCCAGCCCCGAATCTCGCGCCGATTGTCAGTTTCGATTTATATGTATGAAAGCAGCGCTTTAATCAGCACCCAGATCAGCATCACGATACCGGGCAGGTAGGACATCACGAAGCCGATCGTACGAGACCCCGGATCTTTCAGATAGGCAGAACGGTAGATAAAACGGCCAATTATGAAGATCACACCCGCACCGGCGGCCCACAGCGGATTGATGAAATGCGCAAACATCCACATTGCCGGCAGCATGACGATCAGTTGCTCCAGCGTATTCAGATGCACACGGTTCATGCGCTCGAATTCCTCGTCACCCGATTGCGCCGGTGCCTTTATGCCCTTCTTGCCACGCACAGAACCCACTTGCACGCCAAAATAGCAATACTGCACCAGTGCCAGTACCGTAACGATCGCGACTGCTTCCATGATTTCCCCACCCTGTAGTTATTTTTGTGTTTTTCAATGACTTTCGCGCCGGGGTCATTAAGATGGCACCTACATGACCCGCGCTCGCCCTCCTAAGTTTCTCACATTTTGCCTCGACAAGGTCCTTGGCATTAAGCCGCACGAGTACGTGGCCGTGGCGTGGTCGTTCGCCTACTTCTTCTGCGTACTATCTTCTTATTACATCATGCGTCCGGTGCGCGAAGAGATGGCGGTGGGAAGCGGACCCAACACCATACCCTATCTATTCATCGCGACATTCGTGGTCATGCTCATCGCAACGTCTGTTTTTGGCTGGGTCGCCTCACGCTATCCGCGACGCGTCTTTCTGCCATGGGTGTACTTGTTTTTTGTATTCAATATTCTGGTCTTCTGGCTGATTTTCTCTCAGGCCCGGGGCGCCGACGATGAGTATGTCTGGCTTGGCCGTGTGTTTTTCGTGTGGATCAGCGTATTCAACCTGTTCGTCGTCTCAGTGTTCTGGAGTTTCATGGCGGATATTTACACACGCAAGCAAGGCCGCCGCCTCTTCGGTTTCATCTCATCAGGTGGCAGCTTCGGTGCGCTCATCGGCGCCGTCACGACGAGCTTGCTTGCCACGAAAATAGGTTTTCAGAATCTGTTGCCCATTTCCGCCGCCATATTGTTGATTGCGGTGTACTGCCTGGCACGCCTGAAAGACCGCGTCCACGGCGAACATGAGGATGAGATCGAGACGACCGTAGAAAGCGACGAGCCACTGGGAGGCGACATCTTTGCTGGCATAACGCATCTCTTCTCGTCTAACTATTTCTTGTGTATTGCCTTGATGTCGCTTATTGCCAGCCTGCTAGGCACAGCCTTATACATGTTCCGCGCGGAACTCATTGAAACGGCAATTCTGAATCCGGATGCCCGGACGCGGTTCTTTTCAAACATCAACGTCGCAGCCAATTTTCTGGCACTTATCGCACAGATGTTCCTCATTAGACATGTCGTCGGCCGCTTTGGGATCGGCAGATCGCTAACACTGTTTCCACTTGCCTCTGTTATTGGCTTCACCGTGCTCGCACTCGATCCAACACTTATCGCAGTCGCAGTGCTCGACGCGGTACGCCGCGGACTTGGTTTCGGGTTCGGTAAACCGTCAACCGACATGCTGTACTCTGTCGTTACGCCCGAGGAAAAATACAAAACCAAGAATGCCATCGACACCGCTGTCTACCGCGGCAGCGATGTCGTCGGATCCTGGACCATCAAGGGGCTAGCCGCCCTTGGCCTCAGCGTGGCAACAATATCCGTAGTCATGCTGCCATTTGCCGCGATTTCTGCATTTGTGGCACTGTGGCTGGGCCGCGACTATAAACGCAAGGCACTGGCTCTGAAAAAACAAGGTTTGGAATGAAACGTTCAACTATCAATCGACGTCAGCTTGTCGGTTCCGGTCTGTTGCTGGGTTTAGCGCCCGGCGTCGCATTCACCGAACAGGCTGCCAGCATGCTACGCAAGCCTATCCCGTCGAGTGGAGAAAAACTGCCGGTCATAGGACTCGGCACATACAATGTTTTCGACACTGAAAGCTCAGCATCGGAGATCGCCACTCGCAAGGCCATTGTCGAGCAGCTCACGAATGCCGGCGGCAGCCTGCTTGACACGTCACCAATGTATAACCGCTCGGAAAGAGTCATCGGCGATGTCATCAAGGCGGGCGTGGACAGAGATGCCTTGTTTCTTGCGACCAAAGTCTGGATTGATGGCCGAGCTGCCGGGGCAGCGCAAATGCAACGTTCTGCAGACCTCATGCAAACCGACGTCGTAGACCTGATGCAGGTACACAACCTGCGCGACACAGCTTTGCACATGGCAACAATCCGGGATTGGCAAGAAGCGGGCAAGATTCGCTACAGCGGGCTGACGCACTACACGGCTGGCGCACAGTCTGCGCTCGCTCGTGAGATGCGCGAGTTTAAACCAGACTTCATTCAGATCAACTACTCTCTCGGCGAACGTGAAGCGGAGAATTCGCTTCTGCCTATGGCGAAAGACCAGGGCGTTGCCGTTTTGATCAACCGGCCGTTCCAGGCTGGTCGACTGTTTAGCGCTGTCGCGGGCAAGTCTGTGCCGGAATGGGCGCAAACGTTCGCATCAAGTTGGGGACAATTCTTTCTAAAGTTTATTATCAGCCACCCCGCCGTGACCTGTGCAATACCGGCGACCAGCAAGCCGCACCACATGCTTGACAACCTTGGAGCCGGTACAGGCGAAATGCCGGATACAGCCATGCGCAAACGCATGGCCAACTTTTTCGAGAACCTCTAGAAACATGCAAAACTGTAGTTTGCTGCGGCGCACCGCCGCGATGCTGTATGACGCGTTGTTGATCCTGGCGCTATTGTTCCTGAGCACGTTGCCGTTTATCGCCTTGCGCGGTGGCGAACCGGTTGAGCGCGGCGACAACCTGATTTACCAGCTGGTCCTTGCGGTGGTTGTGTTCGCTTTTTTTGTTGGTTTCTGGACACGCTCCGGCCGTACGCTCGGAATGCAGTCATGGCGACTGCAGCTCGAAACAGAGGATGGCGAGCGGGCCAGTCCTGGCGCCGCGACAATCCGTTTTTTTGGTGCGCTGTTGTCCTGGCTGCCGCTCGGTCTCGGCTTTTTCTGGTCACTATGGGACAAGGACAAGCTCGCCTGGCATGACCGGCTCAGCGGAACGCGCATCCGGTATTACCCGAAGGAAATTGACTAGTTCAGCGTATTCGCGACAGAGCGATCGCAGTAACCACCATCAGCGTCACCGAGGGCAGCCAGGTCACCAGGACGGGATTCAAATTGAAAACCTGACCCGAATTGGCGAGAGTTTCGCTTGCAAGATAATACGCAAGACCAATGACAACACCGAGCATCAAGCGACTCCCCGCGCCGCCCGTGCGCAAGGAACCGAACACGAATGCCAGCGCCAGCACCGGCATGACAAGCACTGTTGAGGTTCGTGCGACGCGGTACCAGAACTCCGTCTGATATTTTGTAGCGTCGAGATCGTTACGCTCCAGGTAGTCGATGTAGGTCAGCATTTCGCGTGCTGACAAGCTTAGAGGCTTCGCCAGCGAGCTGCCAAGCAGCTCCGCATTGACTTCAAACGATTCTATCGAGCGGCGCGACTCCTGCACTTGCACGCCATCGCGTTGAAACTGTGTTTCACGCAGGTTCTCAAGTATCCATTTGTCATCCTGGTCAATGCCCGCGTTTTCGGCGACCGAGATAGACGCCAACCGGTCACCATCAAACCGGTACATGTAGAGACTGCCAAACTCAAACTCCGGATTGACGCGTTGCAGATGCAAATAGACTGAGCCGTCTTTTACCCATGTCTCATTGCCGAGCCGGTCATCGTCTTGCTCATAGCGGGCCTCAACGCGCATGTTGCGGGCATAAAAGTCCAGCGGGGGGCCAATGAACTCGCCCAGCAGCCCTGTAAGCACGAGCAAAACGCCGCCGGAAATTCCGACCATTACGGCGAGCTCGCGAACCGACAGCCCAGCTGACCGCATGACGATGATTTCGCTATTGCCAGCCAGAGCACCAAGTCCGAGCAGCGAACCAATAAGTGCTGCGACGGGCAGCATTTCAAAAGCCAGATTGGGCAGGCGCAATGCCGTGTACAAAATTGCCTGAGGTGTCTGGTAGTTGCCCTGGGTATCGTCCAGTTCGGCTATGAACTCGAACAAACCGGCGAGCGCCAACAACACTACCAACACCAGTGCGGTACTGGCGAGAATTGTGCGCATCATGTATTGACTCAGAATGCCGGTCACCGGAACAACCTCCGGTGGTAACCGTTCTGCACGGCCAGCAAGCCAAGCGTGAACAGAAGCATGCAGGCATGCACCCACCATAAGCCCAGCGCTGGCGATATCGTTGCCTGTTCAATCCATGCTTTCGCGGCACTCATCATGTTCAGATAAATAATGAACACCAACAGCCCGATAGCGATACGCCCGTAGCGCCCGGCTCGAGGCTGGCTCTTGCTCAACGGCACCGCCAGCAATGCCAGGATAATCGTGGATATTGGGACACCCAGACGCCATTGGAACTCAGCGACATGCTGCGGCTCATCAGACTTCGCAAGATCCACAAATGCCATGGCACGTGGCTCCGGATTAGTGGTGACGAGACTCGGCAACCGATAGGGCAAACCGTGCTCTGCGAATTCGATGACACGAAACCGGGTTGTGCCTGGAACACCCTCATAGCGCCTGCCGTCATAAAGCACGAGGAGCCGGGTGTTGGGATCATCAGACGCAAGCATCTCGCCACGTTCTGAAATCACGACTTCGACCTGCCCGTCGCCAAGCATGCGTTGCATGAAAACTTCTTCCATCACGCCGGCTTCAGTTACATTGCTGCCGTACACAACCGCCTTGTCCGGACCGAACATCGAGAACTTGCCCGGCTCGATGCTTGCGAGATCAGCCTCCCGGCGGGCCTCCGCTCCAATCCGGTCGACAGCGGTCAGCGCCTTCGGACCCGCCTCAATCGATAACCACGCGACACCTATAGCCAGCGGCGCCAGCAACCACAGCACAGGACGGTAGATTCCCGACGGGCCGACCCGGCAGGCCATCATGGCGGGTAATTCGCTGTCCTTGTAGAGCCGGCCGAGTGCCAACATGATGGACAAAAACAGGCCGATCGGTACAAGAATGGTCAAATACTGCGCCGCGGACAGTCCGATCACATCAAACGCTGCGTCTTTTGGCAGCCTCCCCTTTGCGACATCACCGAGGACGCGTGCAAATTGCTGCGTCAGCAGGATGAGCAGCAGCACCATCGTGACGCCCAGCCAGGTCGTCGCGATCTCGCGAAATATGTATCTATCAAGGATTCTGGTCATTACTGCCCGGGAATGACGTAGCTGTAGGTCGTTGAAACGGTTAGACTACCGCTTTTATTTTGTCCATGACAGCCCCCCTCCAGAACAAGAACAAGGCAGGCCCTATTTAATGAAATACTTTACAACTACGAGCAAGGCATCACGACGCTCGGTTGATTGCGTCATCGTTGGCGTTTACAACCGCGGCAAACTGGGAGCGGGCGCAACAGACGTTGACGCTGCCAGCAAAGGTCAACTGCTAAAACTGATCAAATCCGGTGATGTCTCAAGCCAGGCAGGCGCCTGTACAGTTCTGCCAGGAGTCGCCGGCGTTAAGGCTGACCGAGTCGCTGTAGTTGGTCTGGGCAAGTCGGGAGCAGTTTCGGCAAGCACGTTCCGCAAAGCTACCGCGGCAGCGATCAGGTCTCTCGCTGATACCAAGACGCGGAGTATTCTCAATACGTTGACACTGGAATCGGTGAAAGGCTGCGACGCCTATTACCTGGCCCGTCATTCGGTCGAGTCTATCGGAGACGCGTTGTATCGTTTCGAGCAGATGAAGAGTGGTCGGAAAAAGCCTCCAATGCCACTAAGCATGATCGGTCATTCGATCGCAAAACGCGGCGATGCCGCAAAGACGACGCGTGGCGCGGATCACGGTGATGCAATCGCCAATGGTGTGGCGGTCGCAAAAGACCTGGGCAATCTGCCCTCCAATGTATGCACTCCCAGTTACCTGGCACGTGCCGCAAAGAAAATGGCAAGCGGCAACGGCAAGTTAACAACGCAGATTCTCAACGAAGCAGAAATGAAGCGGCTGGGTATGGGTTCCCTGTTGTCGGTTACTGCAGGTGCGATCGAACCGGCCAAGATGATCGTCATGAAGTACAAGGGTGGCGGCAAAGATCAACCCGTCGTACTTGTCGGCAAAGGCGTCACTTTTGACACGGGCGGCATCTCGCTAAAACCTGGCGCAGGAATGGATGAGATGAAGTTCGATATGTGCGGCGCCGCAAGTGTGATCGGAACCATGGCTGCGATTGCGCGCATGAAACTGCCCGTTAACCTGACAGTAGTTGTGCCAGCCGTCGTCAATATGCCGGCGGGCGATGCGACCAATCCCGGTGACATCGTGAAGAGCATGTCGGGACAGACGATTGAGGTTCTCAATACCGACGCAGAAGGTCGCTTGATTCTCTGTGACGCCCTGACCTATTCACGCCGCTTCAAGCCGGCTGCCATAATTGACGTTGCGACGCTGACAGGTGCCTGTGTCGTTGCTCTTGGACACCACCGCTGTGCGATTTATTCTAATAACGACGCGTTGCGCGACGAAGTATTCGCGGCCGGCAATTCGGCCGAAGATCTCGGTTGGCCGATGCCGCTTGGTGAACAGTACAATGCTCAGCTGAAAAGTAATTTTGCCGATATGGCAAATATCGGCGGGCCTGGCGGCGGATCTGTGACCGCGGCGTGCTTCCTTGAGCGCTTTACAGACGGAATGAACTGGGCACATCTTGATATTGCAGGAGTTGCCTGGAAGTCGGGTGCACAGAAAGGCGCCACAGGACGGCCAGTTTCTTTGTTGTCAGAATTCGTATTGTCGCGCGCAGGCGCCCTGCCCTGACAAGTACCGTGGCTCAAGTCGATTTCTACGTTCTCGACCGGGTCGACGAACACTCTCGTTTTACGTTGGCCTGCAAGCTCGCCGAGAAAGCATGGCGTCTGCAAAACCGTATCCACATTCACACGATGTCGCAGGCAGACGCTAAACGCCTGGATGAAATGCTGTGGACGTTTCGGGACGGAAGCTTTGTCCCGCACGGTCTGGCCGATGCCGGTAACGACGTGCCTGTCACAATCGGCCATGGCGACGACGATATAGAACCGCGTGACCTCTTAATCACGTTGTGCGACGAGATTCCCGCTTTTGCGGGCGCTTTCCCCCGTGTGGCAGAGCTTGTAACCTCCGACGAAACCTGCCGTGCAAAAAGTCGGCAACGCTATGCAACCTACCGTGACCAGGGTCACAAGCTGGATACTCACAAGATCTGATGGACAAGTCCTACCAACCTGAAAACATCGAACAACGCATTTACGACCATTGGGAAGAGCAAGGATATTTTGCGCCCCAGGGCGATGGCGAACCGTATTGCATCATGATTCCACCGCCCAACGTCACCGGCACATTGCACATGGGGCATGCGTTCCAGGACACGATTATGGACACGCTCACGCGATACCACCGCATGAAAGGTCATCGATCCTTGTGGCAACCGGGCATGGATCACGCCGGCATCGCCACGCAAATGGTGGTGGAACGACTGCTTAACAACGAAGGCCAGTCAAAGCACGACCTCGGCCGCGAGGCGTTTGTCGAACGTGTGTGGCAATGGAAGGAGGAGTCCGGTGGCAAGATCGCGCAACAGACCCGACGCCTCGGCGCATCTGTTGACTGGAGCCGGGATCGCTTCACGATGGACGAAGGCCTGTCGGCGGCCGTTCGCAAGGTATTCGTCCAACTGCACGACGAAGGGCTCATCTACCGCGGCAAACGACTGGTCAACTGGGATCCGGTTCTGCACACCGCTCTTTCTGATCTTGAGGTCCTGACAGAAGATGAGGACGGCAGTCTCTGGAACTTCCGCTACCCGCTGGCCTCTGGTGACGGCCACCTGGTCGTCGCAACAACCCGACCTGAAACCATGCTGGGCGACAGCGCGGTTGCTGTGCACCCGGATGACGAACGCTACCAGGACCTGATCGGTCAGGAAATTATCCTGCCAATTGTCGGCCGACGCATTCCAGTGATCGCAGACGAGTATGTTGACCCTGAGTTCGGAACCGGCTGCGTCAAAATCACGCCCGCACATGACTTTAACGATTACGATATTGGCAAGCGTCACGACCTGCCGATGTACAACGTTTTGACTGACGATGCAGCGATGAACGATGAGGTACCAGAAGCGTACCGCGGCATGGACCGATACGAGTGTCGCAAAGCCATCGTCGCAGAGTTCAAGAAGTCAGGCTTACTTGAAAAAGTAGAAAACTATGTTATCAAGGCCCCGCGTGGCGATCGCAGTGGCGCCGTCGTTGAGCCCTACCTGACGGACCAGTGGTACGTAAAAATTGAGCCGCTGGCGAAACCCGCGATCGAAGCAGTAGAAACCGGACGTATCAAGTTTGTTCCGGAGAACTGGTCCAAGACCTACTTCGACTGGATGTACAACATCCAGGACTGGTGTATCAGCCGCCAGCTATGGTGGGGGCACCGCATTCCGGCGTGGTACGACAACGATGGCAACATCTACGTCGGTCTGGACGAAGACGATGCCCGCAAGAAGCACAATCTTGGCGACATCGAATTGCGTCAGGACAACGACGTACTCGACACCTGGTTTTCATCTGCCCTGTGGCCGTTCAGCACTCTGGGCTGGCCCGAAAAGAAACCGGCGCTTGATGAATTCTACCCTGGCAATGTGCTCGTCACCGGCTTTGACATTATCTTTTTCTGGGTTGCACGCATGATCATGTTCGGCCTCAAGTTCATGGACGACGTGCCGTTTCGCGAAGTCTACATCCATGGACTGATTCGCGATCAGGATGGACAGAAAATGTCCAAGTCCAAGGGCAATGTCCTTGACCCGCTGGACCTGATTGACGGGATTAACCTCGAGGCGCTGATCGAAAAGCGCACCAAAGGCATGATGCAGGACCATCTTGCTCCCAAAATCGAAAGATCGACACGCAATCACTTTCCTGATGGCATCGACGCGTACGGTTGCGATGCACTCCGACTCACATTCGGGGCGCTCGCGACGACGGGCCGCGATATCCGTTTTGACCTGGGTCGGATCGAAGGCTACAAGAATTTTTGCAACAAGATCTGGAATGCATCGCGATATGTGTTGATGAACACCGAATCGCTTGATGACGGCGAAACGGAATTTAGCGCCGCCGATGACTGGATCCAGGCTCGGCTAAAACAGACCAGCAACGAGATGCACCAGCATTTCGCCAACTACCGCCTCGATCTTGCGGTGCAGGCGATCTACGAATTCACATGGCATGAATTCTGTGACTGGTATCTCGAACTGTCCAAACCAGTTCTTCAATCCGAGCAATCAAGCACGGCGCTGCAACGTGGAACACGCCGCACGCTGATCGACGTGCTTGAGTCGCTGCTGCGAATGTTGCATCCGCTCATGCCGTTCGTAACTGAAGAAATCTGGCAGCAAGTCGCCCCGCGGGCTGGCGTCGAAGGCGACACAATCATGCTGCGGCCTTACCCGGAAGCCGGTGACGCCGGTGCCGAGTCCGCTATTGCAGAAATCGAGTGGGTGAAACAATTCATCCTGGGCATCCGCCAGATCCGCGGAGAAATGGACATATCGCCCGGCAAGCCGTTGCCTGTAATCTTGCAGGACGCAACAGAGCAAGACGTACAACGAGCAACTGAGCAAAAGATGCTGTTGCAACGGGTTGGACGTGTGGATTCGATAACAATTCTTGACGCCAGCGACGAACCACCCGCTGCGGCAACCGCGTTGCTGGGCAACATGCGCCTGCTGGTACCGATGAAGGGCTTAATCGATGTCGAGGCAGAACGTGAACGACTCGGCAAACAGCAGGACAAGGTGAAGACCGATTTGCAGCGTAGCCTGGCCAAGCTCGGCAATGAAAAATTTGTGAACAATGCGCCGCCGGATGTAGTCACACAGGAACGCACGCGCGTCGCCGAGTTCGAGAAGACGATTGCACAGCTTGCCGAGCAAATAGCGAAACTTGACGAGCTAAGCTGAAATCAGCAGTTTTTTGAGTACTGCATCACAAACTGACGGGGCAGCGTGTGCATTAGGCGGCTGTATCAGTGACGATATCGAGTCAGCTACCATATTCAGACCGAGGACAGTGCATGCAGCGTGGAAATACACTCGAGCAACTCCCTGCCAGCCCTGATGCCCAGCGCCGCGCTATAGATGACGCGCGCGACGCCCTGGGCAAGATAATTCTTGGCAAAAATGAACAAATCACGCTGGCTCTATCCTGCCTGCTCGCGCGTGGCCACCTGTTGATTGAGGACCTTCCGGGGCTCGGCAAAACGATGCTTGCGCAAGCGCTCGCGAAGACCCTCGGGTTGTCGTTTCGCCGCATACAGTTTACGAGCGACCTCCTGCCTGCGGATATTATCGGCGTGTCCGTATTTCGCCAGAACAGTGGCGAGTTCGAATTCCAGCCTGGTCCGATTTTTTCACAACTCATTCTCGCGGACGAAGTCAATCGTGCGACTCCGAAAGCACAAAGTGCGCTGCTTGAGGCGATGGAGGAGTACCAGGTATCGGTCGACGGCGTTACCCGCGAACTGGCAGCGCCGTTCTTCGTCGTCGCCACGCAAAACCCGGGCGACCAGATTGGCACCTTCCCGCTTCCGGAGTCACAGCTGGATCGTTTTCTGATGCGCGTCGAGATCGGCTACCCGGACGAAGCCAGCGAACGTGAGCTGATTGCCGGCGAAGACCGTCGTGAAATGCTGGACGAGATTGAAGCGGTAACGAGCCCAGAAATGCTGGTCAGTCTGCAAAAGTCGGTGCGGGCTCAGACGGTCAGTGCACCGTTGATCGATTACATCCAGGCGCTAGTCAGGCAGACCCGGGAATCGGCGGATATAGAAGTAGGCCTGTCGCCACGTGGCGCTCAGGCGCTTGTAGCGGCGGCTCGAGCACATGCTTTTGTTGAGGAACACTCCGGAGTCTATCCGGACGACATTCAAGCCGTATTTGCCGCTGTCGCAGGACACCGTCTAAAACCTGCGGGTAGCACCCGCTTCCGCAGCCCGAGCGAGCTTTGTCAGCATGTCCTCGATTCAGTGGCCATTCCCTAGACCGGGTAATTTCATCAGCGCTCTGCGCACGCGCGCGACACAACGCGTGCGGCGCTGGGCACGCAAGCGCCAGGGCAGCGATGCGTCGAATACTCGCCTTCGCCCGGGACGAGTCTATATTTTGCCAACGGGCGTTGGCCTCATATTCGGGCTCATGGCATTCGCCATGCTCATGGGCTCGATGAACTACAACAACAACCTGTCATTCGTCCTGACATTCCTGTTGGTCGGCGTTGGATTTGTTGCGATGCACCAGTGTCAGCGCAACCTGGTTGGGTTGGAACTCAGTTTCGCGGGCGCTGAGCCGGTTTTCGCAGGACAGACTTTGCGAATACACATCGCGATCACCAACGAATCACGCAGCCCGCGCTACGGCATTCGCATCTACCACGACAAAGCGACCAGCAACGTGCAGGATCTGCAGCCTGGTGAAAGCAAGATTTTTGTCTTGCCGCTGGCGACAGACCGACGAGGCTGGCTCAATCTTGAGCGATTTGGTGTACGCACGCTTTTCCCTTTCGAACTGTTTCGTTCATGGGCCTGGTTACACATGGATATTCAAGGGCTGATCTACGCGCAACCTGCAGAAGTCGCGCCAAGCCCACCACCTACGATGGTCGCGCACGGGCATCGCCAACATGATGCGCGCGGTGAAGAAGATTTTGCCGGCCTGCGCAAGTACGTCGATGGCGATTCGCCACGACACGTCGCCTGGAAGGCGTTCGCTCGCAGTGGTCAACTACTTTCAAAGCAATTTGCCGGCGCGGATACGAGCAGCCAGTGGTTCGATTTTGATGATGTCACAAACACTGAACTTGAAATGCGGCTCTCAATCCTGACGCGCTGGGTCGTCGATGCAGACCAGACGTCCGAGGACTATGGGTTGCGAATGCCGGGTGACGAATTTCCACCAGCACACGGCGATGCTCACAGACGCGCATGCCTTGAGGCCCTGGCATTGTTTGATAAGGACGAGCAGTGAAAGCGCAGCCAAGAGGTACAGATGGATCTCTGTTATCGAGCCTTCCGTGGACGCTTTTAGCGCTAGGTGTAGCTCTAGTACCTCACATTCCGTATCTTGCGATCTGGATTACGCTGGCATTCGTCGGTTGTGCCACCTGGCGCTACTATATTGAAAAGCGCCGCCGCATGCTGCCGTCGCGCTGGGTTCGCGGTGGCCTCGCGCTGATTTGTTTTCTGGGTGTCATCGGAACCTACTCGTCTATAAGCGGCGTTGGCCCCGGCTCTGCACTACTCGCGATCATGGCCGCACTAAAATTGCTGGAAACTCGCCAACGTCGCGATCAATTCGTGCTGCTTTTTATCTCAATCTTCCTCGTCATGTCGTCGTTGCTGCGAGAACAGCATCTGTGGTCATTGCCATACCTCGTCGTGAGCACTTTGATTATCATGACGGCATGGCTACGCATGTCGGCGGGCAAGAGTGAGACCACCCGGCAGAGTTTCAGGACCTGTGGAAGACTTCTTTTGTACGCAGCACCAATGTGCATCGCAATGTGGATTTTCTTCCCGCGTCTCGCATCGCCATTTTGGGCTGTGCCGATAGACACCAGCCGCGCTACCACTGGGCTGAGCGACACGATGAGTCCTGGTGACGTGAGCTCGTTGTCGCAATCCAACGAAGTCGCGTTT
>JAHZJK010000019.1 GCA_022600955.1 Gammaproteobacteria bacterium | reverse complement strand
GTCGTCCTTCAACGCCACTTGCTCAAGCTCCTGCGCCAAGTCGAACAACGGCGTGTCTTTGCGATCCAGTTTCTGCAATACCTTGTACGCCATCTCGCGAATGATCGTCGCACGAGGGTCGAAATTCTTGTAGACGCGATGGCCGAATCCCATAAGACGGAACGGATCGTTCTTGTCCTTGGCTTTTTCGACGTATTTGCCGATCTGACTGACGTCGCCAATTTCTTCAAGCATGTTCAGCACTGCTTCGTTAGCACCGCCATGTGCAGGGCCCCACAGTGCCGAGATGCCCGCTGCAATCGCCGAGTACGGATTGGCACCCGAACTGCCTGCCATCCGTACGGTCGACGTCGAACAATTCTGTTCATGGTCAGCATGCAGGATGAACAACAGATCGAAAGCCTCTGCCGCTACAGGGTCGATCTCATAAGGTTCCGCCGGTACTGCGAACAACATGTGCAGGAAGTTTTCACAATAGTTGAGATCATTGCGCGGATAGATAAATGGCTGGCCGATGTTCAGTTTGTACGCCGCCGCCGCAATGGTCGGCATCTTGGCGAGAATGCGGTGCGCAAAAATGTCGCGGTGCTTCGGGTTCGAGGCATCCATTTCGTCGTGGTAGTACGCCGACATCGAGCCGACAACGGCAGACAACATTGCCATCGGATGGGCATCGTAACGAAAACCCTTGAAGAAGTTCAGCATGCCCTCGTTGAGCATCGTGTGGCGCCGAATCGTATTATCGAATTCAGCGAGTTCATCGCTGGTCGGCAAATGACCGTGCAACAGCAGGTAAGACACTTCCATGAAGTTGGAGTGCTTGGCAAGTTGCTCAACGGGATAGCCGCGATACATGAGAACGCCTTCCTCACCATCGATGAAGGTGATATCGGACTCACAGCTGCCGGTGGATACAAAGCCAGGATCGTAGGTGAATACGCCTTGTTCCTTGTACAGGCGAGCAACATCGATCACATCCGGACCAGTGGTGCCCTTCCTGACGGGTAAATCCATTTCCAAGCCGCCGGGGCTCGTAAGGCGATATGCATCCTGGCTCATCTGTATCCTCAGTTGTTAGTTAGCAAACTATTCGAGCATAGCAGAGCTCCCGGAGATCCGGGTTCGTCGAAAAACGTTACTGTAGAAACCAGAGCACGCGAGGCCGTTGCCCGCGCCGCGACTGGTTCTAGCCCATGCCGTACTTTTTGCGGAACTTGTCTACACGTCCGCCGCTGTCGACCTTCTTCTGCTTGCCCGTGTAAAACGGGTGGCACGAGGAGCACACTTCAATAAGGAGATCCTCGCCGAGAGTCGAACGTGTCGTGAACTCGTTGCCACAACTACACGTGACCTGAATGGCATCGTAATTGGGATGTGTGTCGGCTTTCATTGTACTGGCTCTCCCGAGCGCTCTACTGCGTAAAAAAGGCCGCGTAGGATATAGCGAAGCCGCCGCCGCCGCAAGCCCCCTGATCTTATCCACAGAACCTGTGGATAAGACTGTGGATGAAAATTGAGTGAATGCCCTAAGGTACGGTTTTTCAAGCACCGTTACTAATATGACTATTTTGTGTCCACTTTCGATACATTATAGTAATCAATGAGTTATAGGACCTTTGCAACGCTCAAAATGAAATCGGAGGCCTCTTACGCTGAAAATATAGGCATCTCCAAAGTGTTGTGCATAAATGAACAATTACGGCAAGGAAGCCGTTTTCAGTGTGATCCGGATTGTTTGCTCTCAAACTGCGCAAATTTGCCCCCCGGGCACTAGCTGTCGAGCAAGAATTCGGTCTGCAAATCGTTCAAAAATCGACGGCCCAACGAGGTTGGACACCAGATACCGTCGTCATCGCGCTCAATCAGGCCTCTCGATAGCGCAGCGGCTGCGGCCGACGCCAGCTCGGCTGGCGACAAACCGGTTCTCGAGGCAAAGTCGAGCTCGGCAAAACCCTGCGGCAAGCGCAATGCGTTGAGCATGAACTCGAAAACGATATCCTGTTTGCGGAGCCGCGTCGGATCAGCCGATTCCGCTACTTTGTTCATGTATTGCAAAGGGTTGGCGGGCTTTTGATAGCGATAGATGCCTTCGGCGTCGCTGATCTTGCCGTGTGCGCCGGCGCCCGCAGCCAGATAGTCGCCAAACAGCCAGTAATTGAGATTGTGGGCACATTTGTGGCCGTCCCGCGCGTAGGCTGACACCTCGTACTGCTCGTAGCCCCGATTCTCAAGCAAGGACTGGCCGGATTCCTGGATACCCCAGGCCAGCTCATCATCGGGCAAGTTCGCAGGTGGTCGAGCGTAAAACACCGTGTTGGGCTCCAATGTCAGCTGATACCAGGAAATATGCGCTGGCTGCAGCTCCGCCGCGGCCGTGAGGTCCGCCATCGCCCGATCGATGTTCTGGCCCGGAAGGCCGTGCATGACGTCGATATTGATGTTGTCGAAGCCGCCATCGTGCGCTTCGTCCACAGCACGCCGAATGTCAGCACTGCTGTGAATACGTCCCAGGACCCGTAGCAGTTCGTCGTCGAAACTCTGCGCGCCAATCGAGAGTCGGTTAACGCCGGCATCGCGGTAGGCGCGCGGTGAGCCGAACTCGACGGTTCCCGGGTTCGCTTCCATCGTTACCTCGAGTTCGTCGCGAAGCTGAAACCTTGCGCGCACGCCATCCAGCAGCCGACCAATCTCCTCGGGTGAGAAAAGGCTGGGTGTTCCGCCGCCGAGGAAGACGCTTTCCAATTGTCGTCCGTTGGCACGCTGCGCCTCTCCATCCAGGTCCACAAGCAATGCGTCGAGATAGCGAGCCTTTGGTGGCTTGTCCCCGGCAGTGTGCGAGTTGAAATCACAGTAGGGACACTTCCGCACACACCACGGCAAGTGGAGATATAGTGAGAGTGGCGGCAGGATCATGAATAGCGTTGTTCGATAAGTGCGACAAGCTTCCGAAGTGCCTGGCCTCGATGACTGCGAGCGTTCTTCTCTTCGGGCTCGAGCTCGGCAGAGCTGCAATCGCGATCCTTCACATAGAACAATGGATCGTAGCCGAAGCCGCCCTCGCCCCGTAGCTCACGCAGAATCTCGCCACGCCACTCGCCGCTTGCGACGAGCGCCGTCTCGCCTGGCGCTACGAAAGTCGCGATGCAATGAAACGCTGCGCGGCGATTGTCGTGCTGTTCGAGCTCGGCCAACAGCTTCGCGTTGTTGCGCGCGTCATTTGCATTCGCGCCGGAATAGCGGGCCGAATAAACTCCCGGCGCACCATCGAGCGCATCGACTGACAGCCCGGAGTCATCGGCGATCGCAGGGAGACCGGTAACGTCGCAGGCATGCTGCGCCTTGATTAGCGAGTTCTCACGAAACGTAGTGCCGTTTTCATCGGCATCGTCCACACCGAACTCAGACTGGGCCACTACCTCGATGTCCAGGACTTCGAGTAATCGAGCGAGTTCGCGGATCTTGCCGGCGTTGCCGCTGGCCATGACGATTTTCGCCGGTCGGGACGTCACGACAGGGCAGCGGCAATAGCCTCATTTTGCGCGACGATGATCTCACCGATACCGCTGCGCGCAAGACCGAGCATCGATGCAAACTCTGCATCCGTGAATGCGTGACCTTCTGCGGTGCCCTGCACCTCGATGAAGTTGCCCGCATCATTCATGACGATATTCATATCCGTTTCCGCCTCGGAGTCTTCCGCGTAGTCCAGGTCAAGAACCGGGGTGCCCTTGTATATGCCAACAGAAACGGCGGCAACCTGGCCATGCAACGGGTTGCGCTTGAGCTTGCCCTTTTTCGACAAGCGCTCGACGGCTATCGCGAGCGCAACATATGCGCCACTGATGGACGCCGTTCGTGTTCCCCCATCTGCCTGGATGACATCACAGTCCAGTGTTATTGAGCGCTCACCGAGCGCTCCAAGATCGGTAATGGCCCGCAGCGAGCGCCCGATCAGTCGCTGGATTTCCATGGTGCGGCCACCCTGCTTGCCGCGCGACGCCTCACGCCCGGAGCGTGTGTGGGTAGCGCGCGGCAACATGCCGTACTCACCTGTTACCCAGCCGTTGCCTTTGCCGCGCATCCAGCCGGGAACGCGCTCTTCGATACTTGCCGTGCAAAGCACTTGTGTGTCACCGAACGCTGCAAGCACGCTGCCTTCTGCATGTTTCGTGAAGTCCGGAACAAAGCGCAGTTCGCGCATACCGGAAGGGTCGCGGCCGCTCGGTCGCATGATGATTCTCCTGAATTGGCCTTGTACTAGGCGCCGACCCACCTTATCGCGGTACCGGTCGTATTGTCACTGTAAGGCGCGTTGATACCCAACGCCTGCAAGCTTAACGCTTTGAGGTTTTCGACCAGGTTATTCTCACCCGGCTTGCCGATCTGTGCCATGTCGTCGTCGCTGAGTCCCGACCAGAGTCCGTCCGAGCAGGCGAGCAGGGTGTCGCCAGGGACAAGCTTCTTCATGCCCGTGATGCTCATGTCAGGCACAGGCGCATCGCCACCGATGCAGCACTCGACGAAATTGCGCATCGGATGATCCTGAGCCTCTTCCTCGGTGATCGCACCTTCCTGGATCAGCACTTCTACATGACTGTGATCACGCGAACGCTCCAGAACCTTGCCGTCGCGGACCTGGTAGATACGGCTATCGCCAATATGCGCCCACCACGTACCACTTTCCTGGATCAGACATATTGCGCATGTCGCCCGTGGTCGAAAATCAACCGCAACGTCAGAGCCGATTCGCACCACCTCGTCGTGTGCCCGTGACAGCGCCATATACAGGAAGCCCTGCGGGTCAAAGATCGGTTGTGTGCGGGCCATGAACAGATCCTGCACGACCTTAAGGCCGGTTTCTGCCGCACGTGCGCCATCCGAGTGGCCACCCATGCCGTCAAACACGAGCATCAATGCCGCATCATCAGAGACCACGACAGCGGCGCGGTCCTGATTGTCTTGTCTGTCACCGAGTGCAGATACTTTGGCGTATTCGATTCGCATAATGATTCGTGGCGATTAAGTGGCCTTATGAGGCGAGCACAGCTTAGAATGTTGTCCCCTCGAAAAACGTGACCCAGGCAACAATATCGCCGGGCTTCAATGGAGAACGATGCTGATGTTACACAGTATGACAGGATTCGCACGTGAGTCAGTCGAAACCGATCTCGGTACGCTGACCTGGGAAATCCGTGCGGTCAACCATCGTTACCTTGACGTGCAATTCAAACTGCCCGAGGACCTGCGGCCAAAAGAGCAGGTGTTCCGGCAACAGGCGAGTTCCGTGCTGGGCCGCGGAAAGGTCGAGTGCGCACTGTTTTTCCGCCGCGCGACTGACCAGCAGTCGGAGATGCAGATCGACACCGAACTCGTCGAACTTATTGGTGCGCGAATCTCCGAAGTCTCAGCGAAGCTGCCCGCAACCGCTGCTGTCAATCCGATAGAAATTTTGCGCTGGCCCGGTGTACTGCAACAGGCAGAGGTGGAAACAGGACCACTGTTTGAAGAAGCAACGTCGCTGCTTGCTACGACACTGGCTGCAATCAACACGATGCGGAGCAGCGAAGGTGCACGTATTGGCGACATGCTTGAGTCACGTTGCGCAGACATTGGCGCGATTGCCGCTGCAGTGCGCAAGCGTATGCCGGAAGTGCTGACCGGCACGCGCAACAAGCAACGCGAGCGCATCGACAAGCTCGATGTGGAGGCGGATCCGGCGCGGCTGGAAGTTGAACTTGCCCTGATCGCTCAGAAGATCGATGTCGACGAGGAGCTCGACCGGCTCGACAGTCACCTCGTGGAGATACGCGACGCGCTTGCGGACAAGAAGCCGGTTGGTCGCCGTCTCGACTTCCTGATGCAGGAACTCAATCGCGAGGCGAACACGTTGGGCTCCAAGTCTGCCGACAAGGAAACCACCAAGGCCGCCGTCGATCTGAAAGTGCTTATCGAGCAAATGCGCGAACAAATCCAGAATGTTGAGTAACGCGACGTGACGAACAAGAACGGAAAGCTGTACGTGTTTGCGGCACCCTCGGGCGCGGGAAAAACTACGCTTGTGCATGCGGTTGTCGCAAGGCACCCGGAATTACGGTTTTCAATTTCCTACACGACGCGCGAACCGCGTCGCAACGAAGCACATGGTGCAGACTATCTTTTCGTCAGCGAGGAAGAATTCATGCGCCTGCGAGACGCCGGCGAAATGCTTGAATATGCGCAGGTGTTTGACAACTACTACGCGAGCAGCCGCAGCCAGGTGGAGAAGCACCTCGCTGACAATCGCAATGTAATCCTCGAAATTGACTGGCAGGGCGCTCAACAGGTACGCGAATCCATGCCGGACAGTGTCAGTATTTTTATTCTGCCGCCGTCCGTCGAAGAGCTGGAGCGCCGCCTGCGTGACCGTCGAACTGATAGCCCGGACGTTATTAACCGACGATTGCGCGATGCGCTCAGCGATATGTCGCACTGGGATGAGTTCGACTACGTCATTATCAACGACAACCTGGATCAGGCCGTTGAGGACATGGAAGCCGTACTGAAAGGCGAGGGCGAAGCCTCGTCAACAACCAATGTGGCATTGCGGCGCACGGTTTCTCGCATCGTTGACTAGCGCCATATAACGGTTAGCTATATAGGTTGGTAATCCGCTCGGTTCCTCGCTTAAGCTTCCCGTCCTCGAATCCACAGGGCCAGTGCCCGCCAACAGGACCTTTCGTTATGGCCAGAATTACGGTCGAAGACTGCCTCGCTAACATCGACAACATATTTGAAATGGTACTCGTTGCCGCAAAGCGTGCTCGTCGCGTTGCGCATGGCGCCGAAACCATGGTGGAGCTGGAAAATGACAAGCCCACCGTCATCGCATTACGTGAAATCGCAGAGGGTCACGTGACTCCGTCGATTCTGGAAGAAATCGAAGAGCCCATCACCGAAGATCTGCTACAAGCTGAAATCGCTGAAGACGTATTGCCAGTGCGCGGTATTTCGATCGGCGACTAAAGCCAGCAAACGTCGCTCATGAGCAGCGACACAGTCCCCGTCTCGCGGGTATGATCGAGACATGGACTACGCCGCAACAATTCTGTCGAAACTCCCCGGTCTGCCCAAGCGCGACAACGGGGTTCGTCGGCTTGTTGATACGCTGTCCTCCTATCTGTCTGACGAACAACTCAAGACCATAACGGCGGCCTATGAGTTTGGTGCCGATGCGCACGAAGGTCAGACACGCAAGACGGGTAAGCCGTACATAACCCATCCGGTTGCGGTCGCGCAGGAACTTGCAGAAATGCACCTGGACGCGCAGGCAATCACGGCCGCGATTCTGCACGACACCGTCGAAGACACAGAGGCCTCGCTCGAGGACATTACTGAGAAGTTTGGTAGCGAAGTTGCGTTGCTGGTCGACGGTGTCAGCAAACTCGATCAGATTCAGTTTCGCAGTCGTGCCGAGGCGCAGGCAGAGAGCTTCCGCAAAATGATGATGGCGATGATCGAGGATATTCGCGTCATTCTCGTCAAGCTCGCCGATCGTCTGCATAACATGCAGACCCTGGGTGCAATGCCCGCCGTGAAGAAAAAGCGTATCGCACGCGAAACGCTCGATATCTACGCCCCGATTGCCAATCGCCTTGGTATCAACCGACTCAAGATACAGCTCGAAGACCTGGGCTTTAAGCACCTGTACCCGTTCCGCTACCGCGTGCTCGAAACAGCGCTGAAGAAGAGCAAGGGCAGTCAACGGCAAATTGTTAAGAAAATATCTGAAGAGTTCAGTGCGGCGCTCACTGAGGAAGGCCTTGTTGGAGAAGTAATCGGACGAGAAAAACACCTCTACAGTATTTACCGCAAGATGGCGGAGAAAAAACGACTCCTGTCGGACGTCGTCGACGTGTACGGTTTTCGTATCGTGGTAGAGGACGTCAACACCTGTTACCAGGCGCTTGGCCTGGTCCACGGTTTGTACAAACCAATGCCTGGTCGCTTTAAAGATTACATCGCGATCCCGCGCGTCAACGGCTACCAGTCGCTGCATACAACGCTGTTCGGCCCGAAAGGTCTGCCGCTCGAAGTGCAGATTCGCACACGCGAAATGGATCGTGTCGCTGAGTCGGGCGTCGCTTCTCACTGGATTTACAAGGCCGACGAGAAAAGCGACGCGAAACCACAACGCCGGGCTCGCGACTGGTTATCGAAACTCGATGAGCTGCAACAGTCCGTATCGTCGGAAGAGTTCCTCGAAAGCGTCAAGGTTGATCTGTTCCCGGACAAGATTTATGTGTTCACGCCCAAAGGCGACATCATGCCGCTGCCCAAGGGCGCAACAACTGTGGATTTCGCCTACGCCGTGCATACGGACGTCGGCAATCGCTGTATTGCCGCGAAGATCAATCGTGGCCTCGTGCCATTGCGCACACAATTACAGAACAGCCAGACCGTCGAGGTTATTACGACCCGCGGCGCAAAGCCCAACCCTAACTGGCTGACGTTTGTACGCACCGCGAAAGCAAGAACTGCGATTCGGCAGCACATGAAGAACATGCGCTCGAGTGAATCGACAGACCTCGGCAAGAGGCTGCTGGACCGGTCCCTTAAAGATCTTGGCTCATCACTGCGCAAGGTTGGCAAGGTACGCATGGCCGCGGCGCTGGAAGAACTTGGTCTCAACAACACTGCGGAGTTGTTTGAACAGGTTGGCCTCGGCGAACGCCTCGCACCCTTGACGGCGCGTTTCCTCGCTGAGCTCGGCGAAGACAATGACAGCGATGAAACAGCGGCGAGTCTCGTGATTGCCGGTACGGAAGGTATGGTGGTCAGCTATGCCAAGTGTTGCTACCCGATTCCTGGCGACGATGTCATGGGCTACCTGACATCCGGTCGCGGTGTCGTTATCCATCGCAACCAGTGCGGCAACCTGTCTAACTTCCGCAAGCAGCCCGAAAAGTGGATCTCGGTGAGCTGGGAAAACGACATTGAGCGTGAGTTCACTGTCGCGATCCAGATTGATACTCGAAACAAGCCAGGCGTTTTGGCCGAGGTCGCCGCGACTATTGGTGACTGTGGTTCGAACATTGAACAGGTCGAAGTTCTGGGACGCCACGAAGATTGTTCGATGCTATCGTTCACGTTGCTAGTGAAAGACCGCGTGCATCTTGCAAAGATCATGCGCAACGTCAAAAAAATGAAGAATGTTATTCGCGTTTCTCGCGAATGCGCCTAGAACCAGGAACAGACCATGAGTAAACAAACCATTCACACGGACAGTGCGCCGGCGGCTATCGGCACCTACTCGCAAGCGATAAAAACCGGAAACCTGGTTTTCATGTCCGGACAGATTCCACTGGACCCCAAGACAATGGAGGTCGTCGACGGCGACTTCGAAGCACGCGCCCGGCAAGTGTTCAAGAACCTGCGCGCCGTTGCAGAGGCTGCCGGTGGTGACCTCAACGACGCCGTCAAACTGACTATCTTCCTCACCGACCTCGGTAACTTCGCGACTGTTAATTCGGTCATGGAAGAGTTTTTCGAGCAACCTTTCCCTGCTCGAGCAGCAGTTGGCGTTGCCTCTTTGCCCAAGGGTGTCGATGTCGAGGCAGATGCGGTCCTTGCAATCTGAGTCACCACTTACCGAACTAAACGGCGTCGGTCCGGCGCTTGCCAAGAAACTCGAGAAGCTGAACCTGCATCGAGTTGACGACCTGCTGTTCCTGCTGCCGTTGCGTTATGAAGACCGGACGCAGCTGGTCAAGATCGGCAGTCTTGTTGCGGGCAAACGTTGTCTCGTGTCGGGGGAAGTACTGCTGGCGGAAACGGCTTTTCGTGGTCGTCGCAACCTGCTCGTGCGCATCAGCGACGGCAGCGGCCAGCTCACACTGCGATTCTTCCACTTTTCACGCCAGCAACAGGCGCAGTTTCGCGCGGGCCTCGAGGTCACCTGCTTCGGCGAAGTTCGACGCGGCAAGAATGGCTTCGAGATTATCCACCCGGAGTATCGGCTGTTGCGTGAAAACCAGAGCGCTGAAATGAGCGACTCTCTCACGGCGATCTACCCGGCCACAGAAGGTGTACAACAGGGCCGCTTGCGCAGCCTCACCGATCAGGCGCTGCGGCGTATGCAGGAATCACCTCCACAGGAGTTGCTGCCTGCCGCAGTGCGCGAAAAACTCGAGATGCCGACGCTGGCAGAAGCGATCCAGTACCTGCATCGCCCACCCCCCGACGCCGACATTGAACAAATGCTGACCGGCACACACCCCTGCCAGCAGCGCCTCGCGTTCGAAGAGCTGCTGGCGCACTACCTCAGCCTAAGTAATCTGCGAGCGCTGGCAGCCACCGAAGACGCACTCGCACTCACGGAGGGCAATGAGGACGTAAGCGGGTTCGTTCGCGACTTGCCTTTCGAGCTCACCGCTGCACAACGGCGTGTTACTGATGACATCCTCGCAGACCTTGCGCAACCGCATCCCATGATGCGACTGATTCAGGGCGATGTTGGTTCGGGCAAGACCGTGGTTGCCGCGATCGCCTGCGTCAAAGCACTGGCTTGTGGTGTTCAGGCGGCAATCATGGCGCCGACGGAGATTCTCGCGGAGCAACACTGGCGCAGTTTTTCCGACTGGTTTCGTCCGCTCGGTATCGAACCCGCGTGGCTTAGCGGCAGCCAACGGGCTGCGGCGCGCCGCGAGTCGCTCGCGTCGATCGCTGATGGGTCGGCTCAACTGATTGTCGGCACCCATGCATTGTTTCAGGAAGGCGTAGCTTTCAAACGGCTGGGGCTTGTTGTGATCGATGAACAGCATCGTTTCGGTGTGCATCAGCGAATGGCTTTGCGCGACAAGGGCGTATCCATCGACGGTCACCCGCATCAACTGGTCATGACGGCGACGCCGATTCCACGAACACTGGCGATGGCGGCCTATGCGGACCTGGACACCTCGGTAATAGACGAGCTACCACCTGGCCGCCAGCCCGTTTCGACGATAGCGATTCCGGAAATCAGGCGTGGTGAAGTGGTGGAACGTGTGCGTTCGGCGTGTGCCTCCGGACAACAGGCCTACTGGGTCTGTCCGCTCATCGAAGAGTCGGAAGTGCTCGACTACCAGGCCGCCCAGGCAAGCTACGAAATGCTGACCGAGGCCTTGCCTGAATTACGGATTGGCCTTGTGCACGGGCGCATGAAACCGGCTGAGAAAGAGCGCGGTATGAAAGCATTCAAGGAAGGTTTGATCCAACTGCTGGTCGCGACAACCGTGATCGAAGTCGGCGTCGATGTTCCCAACGCAAGCCTCATGATCATTGAAAACGCCGAGCGTATGGGCCTGTCGCAACTGCACCAGCTGCGCGGCCGGGTGGGGCGCGGCGCAGTTCAGAGTCATTGCGTGTTGCTGTACAAGTCTCCGCTTGGGCGCACAGCGAAACAACGTCTCGGCGTGTTGCGCGATACCAATGACGGCTTCGTCGTTGCACAAAAAGATCTCGAGCTGCGCGGCCCAGGGGAATTGCTCGGCACACGGCAAACAGGGCTGCCGGATTATCGCATCGCCAACCTCGTGCGGGACGCCGAGCTCATGCCGCAGGTGCAGATCACCGCTGAAATAATTCGCAAAGATTCCGAACATCGTGCAGCAGCAATTGTACGACGCTGGCTGGGTGATGCCGGTCGTTACGGCAAGGTGTAAACTCGCGGCATGAAAAAGGCCCTCGCTCAGATCATCTCGCCGGCAGTCGTCAGCCAGCTGCGTAACTACGGCAAGCTGATGCGTGCCGACAAGCCGGTCGGGATTTACCTGTTGTTGTGGCCCACATTGTGGGCGTTGTGGCTTGCCGGGGAAGGCACTCCTGACCAGGGGCTCTTCATCGTGTTCGTACTCGGCGTTATCGTCATGCGATCCGCTGGCTGCGTCCTGAACGACTTCGCAGATCGCAAGATTGACCCTTATGTAGAGCGCACCCGCAATCGACCGATTGCCTCGGGTGCCGTTACACCGTTCGAAGCAATTGTCTTATTCGTTGCGCTGGGACTGGTCGCTGTGGGGCTTGCATCTATGCTCAACCGGCCTGCACAAATACTGGCTATCGTCGCCGCCGTCCTGACTGTCGCCTACCCCTTTATCAAACGCTTTGTATCTATTCCGCAGTTCGTCCTCGGTGCTGCATTCGGCTGGGCGATTCCAATGGCGTTTGCGGCTCAGACTGGCGAGACACCGGAGCTTGCCTGGCTGACGTTTGGCACGGCAATGATCTGGGCCGTCATTTACGACACGTTTTACGCAATGGTGGATCGTGAAGATGACCTCAAGGTTGGTGTGAAGTCGACTGCGATTCTGTTTGGCGATGTCGACCTGTTTGTTATTGCCGGTTTGCAGGGCGTCATGCTGGTCGCGCTGCTGTTGATCGGCTTTCGCGCTGAGCTGAGTGCCTGGTATTACGCGTCGGTTGCCATTGCAGCCATGCTGATGGCCTATCACCTCTGGCTGGCCCGTGACCGGCAGCCGGCGGGTTGTTTCGCCGCATTTCTGCACAACCACCTTATCGGTATGGTCGTGTTCATCGGCATCGTCTTGCACTACACGTTCAACCCGGTAGCGCCGATCGCGCTGTAGCGCATGGAGACACGTGTTCCATCGCCTTTCGCACGGCCATTAGCGAATTCGAGTACGACGATCCACTCATGCGCCTAGCAGTGGAAGGTGCTTGATTTTGTGGTATTTCAGTGACAGCAGAATGCAGTGTTCCAGCGCTTCCGTCGGAAGCGCATCTTTTTCGTGAAAGATAATTGCCCTGTTGCCTTCGAACTTGAACACGTCGGAATAGATTTCCCTATACGTGTCGACTAATTTCGTATTGCAGTTGAAATACATCGCATAGCAGTCTGGCCTCGATTTGTTGCTGCCAATTCTCACCGTACTGCCATGCTCAGCCAAGTAGCTCGGCTCACCCCATTTCAAGGTCTCTTCGAGGCCGCCTATATCCGGGTTGTCTGCCGCCACGTTGAAAACCAGCTCTCGGAGGTTCAGCAGTCCTCGACGTATTTCTTTCGGGTACGACTCCAGCTTTCTCGCTACATCCGGGTTCTTGACGGCGTGCATGTGAACGTCTGCTTCTGGTCAGTATCAGTCGCTCACGATTTTAGCACCTGGACGACTCCTGTCGGCCAGAAGCCGACAGGCTTGTCGTTACTGCATCTCGTTCTTGAGCCAGGCTTTTGCAAACCGTAAGTCTTCGTAGAATGTCGTACGCGCGATCCCCAGGTAGTCTGCAGCCTGGTCGTACGTTAGCCCGCCGAAAAACACCAGCTCCACGGCTCCCGCCAGACGGGCATCTTTGATCTCGAGTTTCTCGAGCGCCATATCCATTTCCAGGATTGCTGGTGTGTTGTTCTGATCGGCAACGAATTCTTCATGCAGCGTTGAGTTGACGTTTCCGCCACCGTGTTTTTGATTGCGCTTGGCGCGTGCATGATCGACCAGTGTCCTGCGCATCATGCGGGCAGCCGTCGCTACAAAGTGACTTCGGTTCGAGTAGTCAATTTCGGCGTCAGAGAGTTTTAAGAACGCCTCATTCACCAGTGCCGTCGCTTGCAGCGTGTGTCCTGCCGACTCACTACGCATATAGCCGCGCGCCAGCCGCTTTAGCTCATCGTAAATGAACGGCGTAAGCCGATCTAACGCGGCCGCATCACCTGCCTGCCACTGATGAATCAGTTGTGTGACTTCATTGGACGACATGGGTCGATTCCGGGAAACACCGATTGACTGTAGCACATTACTTTTCATGCACTTACGTCGCATTTGACAGAATTCGGAGTTTTTTCCGAACGATTCCGACTGGTTCTTCGCTTTACCAAGCAACAGACATCATTCACCTGCACAAGCAGGCCGGGAGACGATCATGAGAACGCAGAACATACATTGGCATTTGGCCTTACTCACCCTGGTAATCAGCGGCTGCGGCGGAGGCGGTGGCGGAGATACGTCCACGCCACCCCCACCACCTCCACCTCCACCAACCAGCAGTTTTACGGTTGGCGGTAGCGCCTCTGGCATTGCCGGTAGCGGCCTGGTGCTGCAAAACAATGCGGCCGATGACTTGAGCGTCGCTGCAGACGGTACATTCACGTTCTCTACCTCGGTAAGCAGCGGCGGCGCGTATACGGTATCGGTCCGGACCGCGCCGACAAACCCGACTCAAAATTGTACGGTGGCCAACGCTTCTGGCACCGCGAATGCGAATGTCACCAATGTCACCGTGACCTGCGTAACACCCAGCAGCAGCGTGGACACGGATGGCGATGGCTTGACCGATGCACAGGAAATTGCAATCGGCAGCTCACCACAACTGGTAGATACAGACGGTGATGGGCTTTCCGATGGCCGGGAAGTGAACAACGGCGGATTCAATCCGTTGATCGCCGACTTGCCGACAGTGCGAATTGATGTCATTGGCGCACCGTCGATAGACATCAACGTCATCGATACGCAGGACGCAGGCTACTCACAGTCTTACAGCACCACCTACGAACGAGGACAACAAAGTTCGTTTTCCCGGTCCGATACAGAATCGACATCGGCAACAGTCGGTGCCAGCACTCGCGTGTATTCAGAAGCAGAAGCGTCAGTATCACCCACAAGTATCGGTGGATCTGCCAAATCCGGCGTTGAGTCGAGTGTTTCGGCATCCGTTACTCAGGAAGTGTCGACGTCAATCAGCAGCACTTCTGCCAGCAGCTCGCGGCAGGAGTATGGCCAGTTGTCGAACAACACAAACAGCGCCACTCGCCAAACCAATGGCGGTACGCTGACAACACTGCTGAGTGTCGAAAACACATCGGACCTGTCATTCGTATTGTCCAGTGTCGAAATCATCGCAAGCCGGCGTTCCGGACGCAGCGGCACTATTCAGCCCATCGGCACATTGATCTATGACATTGATGGCGGCCCGCAACTCATTAGCACCGGTCAGTCTATCCAAAAGACAGTGAGTCAGGACTTCTCAAACGCCAACTCACTGGAGGCTTTGATGGCGGATCCGAGTGGCTTGCAGTTCACCGTTGGCTCTTTCGACATGACGGACATTGGAGACGAAGACGGCCGTGACTGGGGGCGAATCGCGCAGGACGTTAACGCGCAGACGGCACAGATTGTTATTGATTATGGCGACAACCAAATCGCTGGCAGCGAGACGGTCGAGCGCTACCAGGTAGCAACCAATGTTGCACGAGATCCGGTCACCAACGAAGTCATCGGTATCCCCATGAGTGAAGTCATGAACAACTCGCTGGAGATCCCTTACACGGTCATCAGCAAGGAAGTCATCGACGAAAACGGTCAATCGACTGGCGTCTTTCGGGACGTTATCAACGAGGTGCGTGGCCTGGCGACGACAGGCATCGAGACTGGCTTCTGGTATGTCTTTACATCCAGCGAAAGCGCCGACGACGTATCGACAGACTTTGATGATCTGATCATGATGCCAGGCGATCGTATTTCGATGGTCTACATGCGTGACCAGGATCAGGACAGAATTTTTGATCGTGAAGAGTTTTTGCTCGGTACGACTGCCACTGAAGCGGACACGGATGGCGACGGCCTGGACGACTTCCAGGAAGCACGTGAAGGCTGGGCGATCTCTGTCGAGGGCCAGGTCCGGCAAGTGTTCTCTGATCCGCTTAATGTCGACTCAGATGGCGATACGCTGAGTGATCTTCAGGAGTTTGATCTTGGAACAGACCCGGATCGCGCCGACACCGACGGCGATGGTATTGCCGACAACAATGATGCCAACCCGACAGGACCCGATCGCGTGAGCTTCGCTGCAAGCTTTTCAGGGCCGGAAAAAACCTTCAATAGCGCGGTTACTGCGGCGGCTTCGGGCGGTAGCAATCGCGACATCACGAGGTTGACGATTGACTGGGGCGACGGAACGCCCAACTTCTCCTCACCTGCCTGTGCGCCGTGCTCCAGTAGCATTTCCGTAAACACACTGCATACCTATGTCGACGACGGTTTGTACACGGTCACGGTTACTGCAGACGTTGAAGGTGCGGCATCGGAATCCATGCAATATACGGTGGGCGTTCAGCCGCGCTTTTCGGCCGACATTGGCATGTCGCTGAATAGTGATTGGAATGAGAACGATGACACACGCGTGGTGGCCGATATCAATGGCGACGGTCGCGATGACATTGTTGGCTTCGGGCCAGATGGTACCTACACAGCACTATCGAACGGGGCGGGTTTCGATGCCGCACTGAAACAGTTCGACGACTTCGCCAGTGGTACGAGCTTCAACAAGGCGTCACAGCGTCGCATGCTGGCGAATGTCACCGGTAGCGCGGAGCCTGACATTGTGGTCTTCGGCGCGACGGGTGTCTTCATCGCCGCGAACGATGGTAATGGTCAATTCACAGTCCTGTGCAACGGCAACCCATGTGTCGACGATTACAGTCCGGGTCAAGGCTACTCTGAGTTCGACACCTACCCACGCTACCTGTCGGACATGAATGCGGACGGGCTTGACGATATCGTTGCTTTCGCAAGCGGTGGTGTGCACATCGGACTGTCAACAGGCAGCGGCTTTGTCGACGCGAACCCGGGCGGATTCGCTATCGTCCGTTTTGGGCCCGGCTCGGGCGGTTGGGACGCCAGATACCCACGTATCCTTGCTGACCTGAACAACGACGGCTACGACGATATCGTAGGCTTCGGTAACACTCAGTCAGCCATTGCCATCTTCCGACCTAACCGAACCACACCTGTGTTTGAGTCGACAGCGACCTACAACAATCTCATGGTCTATGACAATGACTGGAGAATTTCGAAGAACCCTCGTCTGGCTGTTGATATCAACAACGACGGTCGCGATGACGTCATCGGATTTGCTAACAGCAACACAATTGTGTCGTTGGCAACGGCCACAGGCGGATTGACGAGCAGCGCAAGCACACGGACGATATCCAATCAGTATTGCTTCAATGATGGCTGGCGAGTACCCAATGATCAGCGTTACTTCGCCGATGTCGATGGCGATGGCTTGCTCGATCTGGTTGGCTTTGGTCCGCTGCAAACCAACGGTATTGGTGGCACCTACTATGCCCTTAACAATGGTAACGGCAATGCATTCGACGGCGTGCGCGAGTGGTTGCCAGAGTTCTCAGTACGCCGCGGCTTTACCTACAACGATAATCCTCGGTTTATGGGCGACGTAAACGGAGACGGGCGTAGCGACATCATTGCCTTTGACGATAGCGCTGTCGAGGTCGTATTCGCGCTGTCTTCGCAATAGCGCTACAGTTAGCCCTGCTTGGCGTGTAAGCGCTGAGCAGGGCTTTTGTATGATGACCTTGAGTACAACGCCGAGGCGATAGCATGAATGCAGACAACACGACGGCGCGCTGGCGCCGGATCAGGGAGTTGTTTCAGCAGTCCCTGGCGCAACCCATCGCCGAGCAAGCAACCTTTCTCAAGGCAGCCGCCGGCGACGACAAACGTCTCTTCGACGAGGTTTCGAAATTACTTGATGCCGCGCAGAACACCGGCCAGGAACTTACGGACGTCATATCCGAAGCAGCGGCCGATGCCAGCAAAACTCAGACTGGCGAGTTCATCCATCAATATCGCATTGTAAGCCTGCTGGGCGAGGGCGGCATGGGCCAGGTCTATCTGGCTGAACGTGGCGATGATCAATACCAGCAACAAGTTGCAATCAAGGTGCTGGGGGTGAGGCGTCCTACCGACGAACTTGTACAACGGTTCCGGACAGAGCGACAAATGCTCGCAACACTAAACCACGTCAGTATCGCCCGCCTGCTGGACGGCGGTGAGACTGAGGATGGCGCACCGTTTCTGGTAATGGAATATGTCGATGGCGAGTCCGTCGACCATTATTGCGACAATCAGAGTCTGGACACACGCGAGCGCTTGACCATGTTTGTCAAGATTTGTGCAGCCGTCGATCACGCACACCGTAACCTCATCATTCATCGCGACATCAAGCCATCCAACATCATGGTCAATCGCGACGGCGAACCGAAACTGTTGGATTTCGGTATCGCCAAGTTGCTTGAAGCCGATAGCGACGTTTTGCAGACACGCTCGAACGCCCGAATGATGTCCCCTTTGCACGCCAGCCCGGAACAGGTCCGCGGCGAGCAGATCTCGGTCGCCTCCGACATCTATTCTCTTGGTGTATTGCTGTATCAGATCCTGACCGGCCAGCACCCGTATATGATGCGCTCAAACACGCCGGCTGAGGTAGAACGGGTTATTTGCGAGACCGACCCACTAAAACCAAGTTCGCGAGTGACCGGCAGCGGCAATGCCAGTGACGTCGATCTGCTGAGGATTGCCGAAGCCCGTAGTACAAAAATTGCGGAGCTGGCTCGGACGATGGATGGCGATCTGGACAACATCGTCCTGATGGCAATGAACAAGGAACCTGATCGTCGCTACGCATCGGTTCGCGAGTTCGTCGCAGACATTCAGCGATTTCTGGACCAACGCCCTGTATCAGCACGGCCCACCAGCCTCGCTTATCGCGCCCGGTTGTTCCTGCGGCGCAATCGCCTTCCCAGTGCGATAGCGGCACTTGCAAGTGTCGCCATCGTCGCTTCAATCACCTTTTCCATCAATCGGATCGCTAACGAGCGCGATATCGCGACCGCGGAACGACAAAAGGCAGAGGCGGTCAGCGAATTTTTACAGAGCGTCTTCAACGGCGCCAACCCGAATTATGCGCAGGGCGAAGAAACAACAGCACGACAGCTTCTCGACTACGGCGCAATACAAATTGGGCAAGATCTGGAGGATCAACCCGCTTTGCGAGCGGTCATGCTGCGGGTGCTGGGCGAAGCATTCTATGGGTTTAGCAACCTGGATCGTGCCGAGGCTTTGCTTAGCGATGCCAAGCGAACGATCGAACAGCAAGCAACTCCGGCTTTGGACGAACTGGCGACCATCGAGCTTATGCTGGGAATGATCCAGCAAGACCGATCAAACTATGACGAAGCGGCAGCCATCTATTCCCAGGTCAGGGAATCCCGTGCACAGCTTTTTGGTCAGGACTCTGTCGAATTCGTCGAAGTGATTCTCTTGCAAGCCCATTTGACGGAGTTTCAAGGCGATTTACGTGAAGCAAGGGCGCTGTTCGAAGAAGGCCTTGCCATCAGTCGAAGACTTACCGACGGTGATGATGCACACGTCGCGGAATTACAGTCCAAACTTGCCGCAGTGCATCGACAGCAAGGCAACAATGACGAGGCGGAGAGACTATTGGAGAATGCGATGGCGATGCAAGAACGTATCTACAGTAATCAGCATCCGAGATTTCTGGAGACACAACGGTACCTGGCCGATTTGTATCGCGCTCAGGACCGCTTCGAGGAGGCCCAGGCGCTATATCTTGAAAACATTTCAACACGGGTCAAAGTACTGGGCGCTGATCATCTTGAAGTTGGCAACGCATACAATGAGTACAGTATTTTGCTGTCGAATATGGACGACATCGACGGCGCCGTGAAAGCATCCAAGGAGTTTCTCCGCATCCTGGACGTCAACTATGACGAACCTTCGGCGGGATATGGTGCAGCGCAGAACAATCTCGCCTGGTTACAACACGCCCAGGAGGATTACGACGGTGCAATTGAGAGCTTTCAGAAAGCGATTGAAGTTCAGGATGTGATTGGCCTGGATTCAGACCACATTCACCGCTCCTTTCCAATCTATGGCGTAGCTGTAGCGGCACTCAGTCAAGATGACTACGCAGTGGCGGCACGACAATTCGAGCGAGCGCTGCCCATGCGGCGCCAGCATTTTGACGAGTCGAGCTTGCTCGTGTCGCAGGTCAAGAGCGGACTCGGTGGCGCGCTCGTTGGGCTGGGGCGCCATGCTGAAGCCGAGGAGATCCTTGTTGATGCGCTTGAGCATCTGACGGAACAGCAAGGTGATGCCCATGCGGAGACGAAAATTGCGACGGAGCGTCTGGCGCTCGCTCGAGCACAGCAATGATAGGCGTGCGCTTCCACTCGACCTGGCACCAACCTTGAGTCAATTATCGTCTAGGCTCCCAACCCGGTGGTTTCAAGAAATACCCTAACTTGTTCCGTAATCCCACAGCGCCTCTCATCTGTACGAAGAGACGTGTAAATCCGTGAAAGAAAACGACCAATGGGTTGACTGAATCTATGGGCCTCGTAATGCCATAGACAACTTTTTCGTCTTCCTCTGCGAAAGTGCCGAACATTTTGTCCCAGATTATGAATATGCCCGCGTAGTTCTTATCAATGTATTGAGGATTCGAACCATGGTGGGCTCGATGGTGTGATGGAGTATTCATTACAGCTTCTATAGGCCGTGGCAACTTGCGGATCACCTCAGTGTGCAGAGCCGTTTGATAAAGCTGGACGACAATTTCTGCGAAGAAAATGACAATTGGATTAAAGCCAAGCATCGCGAGAGGAATATGGAAGAACAGCGGGATGATCCCATCGAGCGGCCCAAATCGATACGCGACGGAGATATTGAAATAGGGTGAGCTGTGGTGAACCGTGTGAGTTGCCCACGCGAATCCGACACGATGCATAAACCTGTGTTCCCAGTAATAGATGAAATCGGCGAGTACTACGCAGAGGACTATCGACCACACTGTGATGGGAATTTGGGCAATACTGAAATATTCGTAGAAGAAGTAGAATGTTCCAAGGTACAGCAAACCAAGCGCTACATTGATTGCGATGAAAGCGGCCAGCGTCGCAAAATTGGCCAGAGAATCCGTCGCCATATTCCACTTCAATTCGCCCTTTAGCCGCAATCGAACAAACTCGAATATCAGAAACACCAATGCCAGGACGAAGAACCAGTTGTTCAGACCCTCGTCCCACGCATGAAGCTGCGCTTCGGTTATCGGTTTTGTAAGCCATTCGATCATTTTCGGTATCCAAATAATAGATTATCAATATTGATCATTTACAGATTACGTGCGATCTGTTAGATTGTCAACATTGACAATAAAAGGGACCCTCATGCCACGCCCGAGCAAGAAGGCCGAACGTACTGAAGAGATACTGGATGCATTTGAGCGTTGTGTGGCGCGCTTCGGCGTCGACGGATCTACCCTTGAGAGAGTCGCAAAGGAAGCCGGCCTTCCGCGCAGCCTGCTGAGGCACAACGTGGGTAATCGTGATGAGTTGCTTCAAGCTTTGCTAGACCGTTTTTTCGCCAAATCGAACCGTCTGACTGCCGATCTTCTTGGCGCGCTGCCCGAAACCGACCGGGCGAATCAACTGGTCTATTATCTTTTTGATGGGTCCTCTTCTGACACACAGTTCGCACAAGTGTCGCAGGCGCTTGTAGCCGCTGCTCCGAATCATGACAATCTACAGGCTCGAGTACGGACCTGGGTTCTCAATTTTGTTGGTAGCATTGCTGAGGAGATTCAGCAATCTTTCCCGAAAGCGAATTCCCAAGAGGTTTATGAGGTGGCGTCGGGTATTGTCGGTATCTATTTCAATGCCGAGTCTTTTGCCCCTCTTGCACGAATGAAAAAGCTTAGATCAGCGTCAAGAAATGCTGCAATTCGATTGCTCTCGACGTTGTCAAAATAGCATCGTCTGATCTTGATATTCTGACTGGCGACAGTCCGCTTTGGATCATGAGCAGTCGTTCAGACTAAGTCACTCGAACGAACGCTATTTCGCGGCAGCTACCGCCATCACGCTCACGTCATGTACTCCAGCCTTTCGCACCACATTCGCCAGCGCCTGCGTTGTCGCACCTGTGGTGAACACATCATCAACGATCAGTACATGGCGATACGGTAACGCACTGCGCACCTGGAATGCGGCAGCGAGATTGCTGGCTCGGCGTCTGGCATCCAGACCCGACTGATACGGCGTAGCCTTGTGCCGCACAACATTGCGAACCACTGGCAGATCCAGTCGGAGTGCGACCGGTGATGCGATTTCCATCGCCTGGTTGAAGCCTCGATACGTTTTGCGGCGCCAGTGCAACGGTACCGGTAGTACGGCATCTACGCCCTCTGGTAACAGATGCAGGCCCGCAAATAGTGTCTCCGCAAGAGCCGGCCCATAGTGCAGTTTGCGACCAAACTTTAGTGCTTTGACAGCCGCGTCGACGGGGAAGGAATAGTCGAGCATGGCCATTACACACCGCATCTCCCGTGACGCCGGCAGGCGCGATGACACTCGCCATGGCAAGTCTGCGTAGCAACCGTCGCAGATGTATTTTTCGTTGCCGCGGCATTCGGTACCGCAGAACGCGCAGCTCGGGGGAAACAATCGGTCGAAGATTTGCATTGGCCGCAGTGTGTATCGACGGCACCGCTTCCGCCGCCCGCAAATCTCTGTTTGATGTTCTGAAAAGCATGCTAACGTCTCGCCATGCTCAACGAACAACACATTCGGCGTCGATTCGAGAAGGCGTCCGCAGCATTTGACCGGGCGGACTTTGTGCACGCTGAAACGCGCCAGGGTCTGCTGCAACGCGTTGAGCCGTTGCTGGTTGATGCGACGACTGTAATCGACCTGGGCGCCGCGACCGGATCCGCCCACGCCGCGCTGAATAGACGCTTTAAAGGCGCACGCATAATCTCTGTCGACATCGCGCACGGTATGTTGCAGCAGGCACGGCGCAAAAAAACGTGGTTGTCCAAGACCTCATACGCCCAGGCTTCTGCCACCGCACTGCCATTCGCCAATGAAAGCGTCGACGTTATTTTTGCAAACATGCTGCTGCCATGGATGGACGATCCGACGGCCGTGCTCACCGAAGTCGCACGCGTCTTGCGTAAGGGCGGGATGTTCGCGTTCGCAACCCTGGGTCCGGATTCGTTGCAGGAGATTCGGCGTGCATGGAGCAGCGTTGACGAGGGCTTTCACGTCAATCGTTTCCCTGACATGCACGACCTTGGTGACGGCCTCGTGAATGCCGGACTGAAAGACCCGGTCCTGGATGTCGATCGCCTGACGGTCAACTACACCGATACGAACAAGATGTTCGCGGACCTCACCGCTGCGGGCGCGCGCAACAGCCAGCAACAGCGGCAAACGACACTAACCGGCAAACGGCGATTTGCCATGATGCGCTCGGCGCTCGAAAAAACTGCCCGCAATGGAAAAATTGGCCTCGATCTCGAGGTTGTCTACGGCCATTGCTGGGGTGCCGGCCCGAAAAATGACCCGGCGAATTATCGGATCAACGTCACAGATATTCCGATTCGTCGAAATTGATACAAAATCGTCTCAGGCTGCGCTAGCAAGCCATTGTTTTTTAAGAGTTTAAGTTCAGGCATAAGCACATAGCAGGATTGCATGGGCACGCCGATTTAAGTACACTGCGCGAGCTTTTTGGCTGGGCGCTCCCACCGAATGGCCAACCGACGAGTTCCCTGCTTCGCGGGAAACAGAATCCCACCGGTTTTCTGGTTCGTCACACACGAAATACGCAGAGTAGTGCGACCGCAGCTGCGGCTCGCAAGGTGAACAATCGATGATACGAAACCTGATATTGAGCTTGCTGGGCCTCACGGCCGTCGGCACGGCCAAAGCTGAATGGGCGCTCAACATGCCCAAAGGCGTCACGGACCTCAGTCAAGAAACTTACGACCTCCATATGATGGGCTTTTGGTGGTGTGTAGGGATCGGCGCAATTGTCTTTGGCGTGATGATTTATTCACTCTTCAAACACCGCAAGTCTTCGGGTGTGGAGCCGGCGAAGTTCTCTCATAGCACGACTGCCGAGGTCATCTGGACCGCTATTCCGGTCGTTATCCTGGTTCTTATGGCGGTCCCGACCGCCGAGACTATGGTCAAGCTTGAGGATTCTCGCGACCCGGACATGTCCATTGTCGTTACGGGTTACCAGTGGAAGTGGCACTACAAGTACCAGGACACCGGCGTAGCGTTTTACTCATCGCTGGCGCAGAGCAGCCTGGAAGCACGCCGCAAAGGTGCAGAGACAGACCCGTTCGCGGTACCCAACTACCTGTTGGATGTTGATAACCCCGTCGTTGTGCCTCGCGGTGCAAAAGTTCGCCTGCTGGTTACCTCGAACGACGTGATCCATTCATGGTGGGTTCCCGACCTCGCGATAAAAAAAGACGCTATTCCCGGCATCGTCAACGAGACATGGTTCAAAGCCAACGAAATTGGTACCTACCGCGGCCAGTGCACCGAGCTGTGCGGCAAGGATCACGGCTATATGCCGGTTGTTGTTGAAGTGGTTGAGCCCGAAGCCTATGAGGCCTGGCTTCAAAGTCGCACGGAAAACGCAGCCGTCGCTGCAAACTAGATATCGACGTGTCGCAGTGACGGCACGCATACGGAGTAACAAGGTATGACAACTGCTGTAGCAGACACTCTTGAAGAGCATCACGACGACCACGGCCCTGCAAAGGGCATCGGTCGATGGCTGTTTTCGACGAACCACAAGGACATCGGCACGATGTACCTGGTTTTCAGCCTTTGCATGTTCTTCATCGGCGGCGCGATGGCCATGGTCATTCGTTCCGAGCTGGCGATCCCGGGTTTGCAGTTCGTGCATCCCGAGTTCTTCAACCAGATGACAACGATGCATGCACTGATCATGGTATTCGGTGCGGTCATGCCCGCGTTTGTCGGTCTCGCTAACTGGATGATCCCGCTGATGATCGGCGCGCCTGATATGGCGTTGCCACGAATGAACAACTGGTCATTCTGGATCTTGCCGGTTGCGTTCGGCATCTTGCTGTCAACACTGTTCATGCCGGGCGGTGCCCCCGCCGGCGGCTGGACCATGTATCCGCCACTGGTGCTGCAAACCGGAGACGCGTTTCCGTTTCTGATTTTCTCGGTTCACCTCATGGGTATTTCATCGATCATGGGCTCGATCAACGTTATCGTGACCATTATCAACATGCGCGCGCCAGA
Organism: Gammaproteobacteria bacterium; assembly: GCA_022600955.1. Lineage (GTDB taxonomy): Bacteria > Pseudomonadota > Gammaproteobacteria > Steroidobacterales > Woeseiaceae > UBA1847. The sequence continues at coordinate 79,650 of JAHZJK010000019.1, read as the reverse complement.
CATGACGCTGCTCAAGATGCCGATGTTCGTCTGGACCTGGCTGATCACGGCATACCTGCTGATCGCGGTGATGCCGGTGCTCGCGGGTGCCGTGACGATGTTGTTAACGGACCAGTTCTTCGGCACGAGCTTTTTCCTCGCCGCTGGCGGTGGTGACCCCGTAATGTTCCAGCACATTTTCTGGTTCTTCGGTCACCCTGAGGTCTACATCATGATCTTGCCTGCGTTTGGTGTGGTCTCAGAGATCATTCCAACGTTCTCCCGCAAGCCATTGTTCGGACACGACTCGATGGTCTACGCGGCATCCTGTATTGCGTTCCTGTCGTTCATCGTCTGGGCGCATCACATGTTTACGGTCGGCATGCCGTTTACGGGCCAGCTGTTCTTCATGTTCGCCACGATGCTCATTGCCGTTCCGACTGGCGTGAAGATCTTTAACTGGGTCGCAACAATGTGGCGCGGTGCGATGACATTCGAGACGCCCATGCTGTTCTCGCTGGCGTTCGTCTTCCTGTTCACGATCGGCGGTTTCTCTGGCCTCATGCTCGCATTGGCGCCGGCGGATGTGCAGTATCACGACACCTATTTCGTGGTTGCACATTTCCACTACGTACTCGTACCGGGCTCCGTCTTTGCCATCATGGCGGGCGCGTATTACTGGCTGCCGAAATGGACCGGGCACATGTATAACGAGACTCTTGGCAAAATCCATTTCTGGACGTCCACGATTTTCGTCAACCTGACGTTCTTCCCGATGCACTTCCTGGGGCTGGCCGGCATGCCACGCCGCATACCAGACTACTCCACGCAATTTGCAGACTTCAATACGATCGCCAGTATTGGCGCGATCGGTTTTGGCCTCTCGCAATTGTTGTTCGTCGCTGTTCTGTTAACGTCGAAGCGGGGCGCCAAGGCAACTGCGGAAGTCTGGGACAACCCGACGACACTTGAATGGACCGTACCGTCACCCGCGCCGTTTCACACCTTTGATACGCCGCCAAAACTCGACGACAGCGTAGGTTTCCACTAGACATGAACGACGCAGAGCGCAAAAAGAACATCCGCCGCACGACGCTGATTGTGTCGGCGGTTGCGCTCGCGTTCTTCGTTGGCTTTATCATGATCGGCGTACTCCGGGCCTGACATGAACGCGAATCGATCTTTAGTTGCTCAACTCCTGATTCTGACTGCCGGTATGTTCGGCTTTGGGTTCCTGCTGGTACCGCTATATGACGTGTTCTGCGAAATCACCGGGTTCGGTGGCCGCACCAACGCGGAGGCGGTCGTTGTCGCCGAGGCGCCGGATCTCAATCGCGAAATCCGGATTGAGTTTCTGACCAACGTGAATTCCTACGCTCAATTCGAGTTCGCATCCGAGCTCGACAGCATGACCGTGAATCCGGGCAAGATGTATTACGCCACATTTACAGCGAAGAATCTCTCGGCAATCGACAAAGTCGCTCAGGCCGTACCCAGTGTCGCACCGGTTACGGCGGCAGAGCACTTTAGCAAGATCGAGTGCTTCTGTTTTACCAGCCAGAACTTTCTGGCGAATGAACAAAAGGCCATGCCACTGCAGTTCATTGTGGACCCGAACCTGCCGGACTACGTCGATACGATAACCTTGCAGTACACATTTTTTGATGCCACCAGTGTGGCGTCGAACAACCCGTAAAACCGAATATTTAGAGAATCAACATGTCTACACATTCAGACGATCGTTACTACGTCCCTCATGGAAGTCACTGGCCGGTAGTTGGATCCATTGGCCTGCTGTTCCTGATGGTCGGCGTTTCTACGTGGCTTAACGGCGCGGCGCCGGGCTTCTACATCATGCTGTTGGGCTTCGCAATCATGATCTTCATGATTACAGGCTGGTTTGGCACCGTTATCAACGAAAGCGTTAACGGTCTCTACAACTCGCAAGTCGACAAGTCGTTCCGACAGGGCATGTTCTGGTTTATTTTTTCCGAAGTCATGTTTTTCGCGGCGTTTTTCGGCGCGCTGTTTTACGCACGAAACATGTCGATTCCCTGGTTGGGCGGTGACAGCAATAACTTTTTCACCAACCTGCTGCTGTGGGAAGGTTACGAGAGCACCTGGCCATCCAATGGTCCCGGCAACGTTGGCGGCGACTACGATGTAATGGGTCCTTTCGGACTGCCACTAATCAATACGGCGCTTCTGCTGACCAGTAGTGTGACGCTGACGATCGCTCACCACGCGCTGATCGAGGGCAAGCGACTGCAGGTAAACATTTTCCTGGCAGCAACGTTTATTCTGGGGTTCATCTTCGTTTATCTGCAAGGCGTAGAGTACATGCACGCCTATAACGACCTTAACCTGAAGCTGACATCCGGAATCTACGGTTCCACGTTCTTTATGCTGACCGGTTTCCACGGCATGCACGTCACCATCGGTGCGATCATGTTGACGATAATCTGGTTCCGGGTGATCAAAGGTCACTTCACGGCAGACAATCATTTCGGGTTTGAAGCTGTTGCCTGGTACTGGCACTTCGTGGACGTTGTCTGGATCGGTCTGTACGTGTTTGTCTACTGGATGTAGTTTCTACGCGTGTTGGCTGTCATGATTGCAGCCACCCCATTAGATACGCACCCAGTAAGAACAGGATCAGCGTTGCCGACAGCGCGACGCGCAGTTTCAGTGCATTCAGCATCTTGCTCGGCTCTGCGTCTTCGCGAGACAGGAAGAACAGGGCGCGGCCAAGGCTGACAACAATCGCAGCTAGTAGAATGAAGACGATGTACTTCATGACAGTCACAGTAACCAAAACAGCGCGCAGTATAGCGTGAACAAGAAAGCGCCACTGCCTTCCTGGCTGCCGCTCCTGGTCGGTTCGGCTCTCGTGTTGCAGTTCGCCGGACTGGGGGCGTGGCAGATCAGCCGCGGTCTTGAAAAACGCGCAACGCAACAGGCCTACAAGGCGGAATCCGACTTTGCCGAGTGGCAGCATGGCGACGCAATTCGGCCGTTTCAACGACTGCGTGCCGACGGGCGCTACGATGCTGAGCGCCAGATCGTACTCGACAACATCATTATCAATAGTCGCTACGGCCACTACGTGCTGACGCCGCTCGATATTGGCGACGATCTGCCCTTGCTGTTGGTAAACCGCGGCTGGATTGAAAAAGACAGTGCCGGGCCTGACTCGCTCGAACTTGAGCTGCCCGCCACTGGCGTTACCGTCCGCGGGCGAGCAGGATCCCTGCCAAAAGCAGGCTACAAGATGGGCGATGCGTTCCCGCTTTCGGACACGTGGCCAAAACATGCCGTCTACCCAAGCCAGACGGAAGTCGAAGCCGTGCTAGGACGACCCGTGCAGGACTTCGTTCTACTCATGGATCACGATGAACAACACGGCTACCTGCGACATTGGGTGCCCGCCGAGTTTGGACCGGGCAAACACTTTGGCTATGCATTGCAATGGTTCGCAATGGGAGCGGTCCTGATGGGGCTCTTGATATGGAATTACAGGAAAAAGCGGTTTTGACGCATGACTGAGAAGAAAACCACCTGGGCGAGAGTGCAGATGTTGCTGATTGCGAGCGTTTTCTTCGGGCCGCTCGCTGTCGCTACCTGGATGTACTACGGCGGCGCGCTGCAGCCAGACGGGCGCACCAACCACGGCGTGCTACTCGAACCGATCGTCAATATCGTCGAGGCGCTGCCAGAGTCACAAATCAGTGCACAGGACGGTTTTTGGGTCCTGGTTTACGCAAATGACGGCGTTTGCAGCGAAAACTGTGAGCAATCGCTGCTCACACTGCGGCAATCACGGCTCATGCTGGGCAAGGAAATGGACCGCCTGACGAGGGTCTTCTTGCACGGCGATTCCCCGCCCGATACAGTGTTTATTGCTGCAGAGCACGCGGGGCTGATAAGCCTTCGGGATAGCGGTTTCTCCGAACTGCTTCAAAACAAGAAACCTGCGATGCTGGCGGCTGGCGGATATTTCCTGATCGACCCATTGGGCAACCTGGTGATGTACTTCGAGCCGCAAATCAACCCGGCAGACATGGTCGAGGACATCAAGCACCTGCTGAAGTTTTCCAGAATAGGCTAAGCGTGAATACCAACGTAGAGACATACACCGAATGGCGTGACTATTACGAGCTAACCAAGCCTCGTGTGGTCATGTTGATCGTCTTCACGGCGATCGTCGGCATGTTCGTCTCTGTGCCGGGCTGGCCCGGCACAGCGGCTATTCTGTTCGGCACAATCGGTATCGGTCTCGCGTCGTCGTCGGCTGCCGTTTTCAATCACGTTCTGGACGCCCGTATTGACATTCAGATGATGCGCACCCGTGGGCGACCGCTGCCGCAAGGCAAACTAACGGAACGTTCCGCACTGATGTTCGCGTCGTCCCTGTGCGTGATTTCCATGATCATTCTGTGGTTCCTTGTGAATCCACTAACGGCAATTCTGACGTTCTTTTCACTGATCGGCTACGCGGTGATTTACACGGTATGGCTGAAGCGCGCGACGCCGCAGAACATTGTGATTGGTGGCGCCGCTGGTGCGGCACCGCCCATTCTCGGCTGGACGGCGGTAACCAACGAGGTTGAAGCTGGTGCGTTACTGATGTTTTTGATCGTGTTCGTCTGGACACCGCCGCATTTTTGGGCACTGGCGATCGCACGCAAGGAAGAATACGCGAAAGTCGATATCCCGATGTTGCCCGTGACTCACGGCGAAGCCTATACGCGACTGAACATTCTGCTGTACTCGATCCTGCTGTTCCTTGTCACTGTCCTGCCGTACCTGATCGGCATGAGCGGCCTGATCTACCTGGTGGCGGCAGTCGGCCTCGGCATTTACTTCCTCTACTACGCGATCCGCATGTATCGAAAGCCCGAAGAAGACGAGCTGCCGATGGCATTGTTCAAGTATTCAATCAGCTACCTTGGCTACCTGTTCGCGGCCCTGTTGATCGATCACTACTTCATTATTCAGCTCGCGCTTTAAATCTGTAGCTGCGCCGCTATCGGCAGCGCCCGAATACGCACCCCGCTCGCCGCAAAAATTGCATTCGTTAATGCTGGCGCCGCGGACGGAATACCCATTTCCCCGACCCCGGTCGGCTGCTCGTCAAATGGCACGATGTAGGACTCAAACAAACTTGGTATCGCCGCTATACGCGCCAGCGGGTAGTCATGGAAGTTGGATTGCTGTACCTGGCCATCAAGTACTGTTATCTCCAGGCCGAGCGCCGTACTGATCCCGTCTATTGTCCCGCCTTGCAGCTGTGCCTCAACAGCGTTCGGGTGAACCGCCAGCCCACAGTCAATGGCTGCAACAATACGCTCAATCGTCAGCTTGCCGTCCACGACCGATACCTGAATTGCGTGGGCAGCATAGCCACCAAAGGTAAAGTGCGACGCGAGCCCGATACCGTGGCCGTCGGGTAGCGTGTTGCCGTAGCCGATCTTGTCGGCAACAAAGCTGATCAGTTTCGCGAGTCGCCCAGGATTGAACGTCGGTCCGCCATGCCCACCGTATTCGATTTCGCGGCTTGCACCGTACAGGTCCAGCCGTAGCTGCAGCGGGTCCGCGCCTGTTTCGTGCGCCAGCTCATCAAGAAAACTCTGCACAACAAATGCGTTCGCGGTGTGCGCCGGTGCACGCCATGAGCCACGCGGCAAGCCAATCGCATTGTGGAAGTACTCCATGCGAATGTTGTCAACGATGCGGCGCGGAAAATCATCTATGTAGAGCTCGGCACCAAAGAGATCTTCATCCGGCATGTTGGGTCGCCGGTAGTATTTGCTGCCACTCGCAAGGCGCTGCGCCCAGGCAACAACTTTGCCGTCGCCATCCAGTCCGGCCTGCATCTCGTGCAGACCACCGGGTCGATAAAAGTCGTTCTTGATGTCATCCTCACGCGACCACTGCAACTTGATGGGCCAGCCGGTTTGCATCGAGATCATTGCCGCTTCAGCAACATAGTCATTGGTCAGTCGCCGGCCGAATCCGCCGCCAACTCGCGTCATATCAACGCGTATGTTCTCCCGCGGCAAACCCGTTACAGCTGCGGCCGCGCGCGAGGCACCGCTTGGCATTTGTGTCGGGGCGATAATGTGGCACTCATCTGCCTGTACATAGGCGTAACAGTTTTGCGGCTCGAGCGGTGCATGTGACACGAACGGAACCTGGTACTGGCGTATGACGACCGTCTCGGCGTCGCCGATAGCCTGCGCAAAATCGCCATCGTCGAGCACGACCTGCCCGTCGCCCTTGAGCATCTCCCGATTCTCTGCCCAGAAACGTTCACTGCTGTCCGTCGCGTTCGGGCTTTCGTACCAGTCGATAGCGAGCAACTGTCGACCTTTCATGGCCGCCCAGGTGGACGTTGCAATCACTGCAACACCGCTCGCGAGAATGACATAAGGCGCGCCGGGTTCAGGTCCTTCAATCTTGATGACGTCCACAACACCAGGGACTTTTCGAGTCTCCGTATCGTCGAAAGACTTGACGCTCGCGTTCAATACCGGTGCACGGGCAATGACCGCATAGCGCATGTCTGGCTGCACAGTATCAACGCCGTACTTTGCCCGGCCAGTGACGATGTCGCGCGCGTCGACGCTCTTTACGCGCGAGCCGATGACACGATAGTCCGCAACGTCCTTGAGCGGCGGGCTTTCCTCGGGCAGCGGCAATGCAGATGCATCCGCGATCAGGTCGCCGTAGGGAATTGCTGTTTGCAGCGAGCCACAGACTACGACGCCCGGCCGGGTACTGCACTCTGCTTCCGCAACACCTGTTCTTGCGGCCGCGGCTTTGATCAACTGTGCACGAGCGGTTGCGCCGACCTGGCGCATGTATTCCCAGTTACTCGTCAGGCCGGTACTGCCACCAACGCCCTGGCCACCGTACTTCCAGGTAAAGCCATCGGCCGTCTTGATGATGCCGAGTGGCATTTGTCGCACGCTCACCATTGACCAGTCGATATCCAGCTCTTCTGCGATAAGCATGGGCAAGGCCGTCCGAACTCCCTGGCCGATTTCGGGCTGGTTGCTACCGATCACAACGCTGCCGTCAGCCCTGATCTCAACGAAGTAGCCGATCATCCTGTCGCTGTCCGTCGTGGCGTTTGCAAGCTGCGGAATACCTAACACGAAACCACCTGCAACGCCGGCGCCCGCGATCAAAACCTGTCGACGACTAAACGTTTTCTGCTCCAGGACCGCGCTCATTCCTGCTCTCCTTGTGCGCTCAACTCTGCCGCGCGATGGATGGCCTTGCGAATGCGTGCGTAAGTGCCGCAACGGCAAATGTTTGTCATGCTCGTATCGATGTCGGCATCTGTCGGACTTGGGTTGCGGCGCAGCAGATCAACCGTCGCCATGATCTGGCCCGCCTGGCAGTATCCGCATTGAGGTACGTCAAACTCCAGCCACGCCTGTTGCACGGGGTGCAATTCAAGCTCTGATGGCGCCAGCCCCTCAATCGTCGTAATCGCCTGTTCGGCGACCGTCGACACGGGTGTTACGCAGGAGCGCTGCGCCTGGCCATCGACATGGACGGTACACGCACCACACTGGCCCACGCCGCAGCCGAACTTGGTGCCGGTCATATTTAACTGGTCGCGAAGAACCCACAACAACGGCGTGTCGCCGTCACCGTCAAACGACACCTTTTTGGAATTTATCGTGAACGAAACCATATCGCAGCTCTCCCCAAAGACTGTTCCGACTGATGATAGCTGTGACCGGCATCAATAGATAAGGTGCTGGCGTATGCGACAATCCGTGCGGAAATCGCGACGAGGGGTTTTTCTATCAGTAGCGCGCAAGACACATTCGAACGCCTGGTACGGCCGCATTTCGACCGGCTGTATCGGCTGGCGTGGCGCCTGTGCGGCAGCAAGGCAGAGGCCGAGGACCTGTTCCAGGAGTTGCTGATCAAGGCTTTCAGCAAGCTCGACGACCTGGTCAGCATCGCGGAGCCCGGTTCGTGGTTATCCCGGGTCATGTACAACCTGTTCATAGATGAGCGCCGCCGCTTCGCGCGTCGCCGCATGCATACCGTCGAGGAAGGGGAAATGTCTGGAGAAGGCATTTCGGGCCTGCCCGGCAATGCTGACCCGGTCCGTGACCACGAGCGGCTGCAGCGCATGCAGGTGCTTGAGCGGGCATTGGCTCAACTCAGCGATGAGCACCGTCTTATTGTCCTCCTGCATGACACTGAAGGCTATAAACTTACTGAAATACAAGAGCTTATGGAGCTTCCGCTTGGCACCATCAAGTCCAGGCTACATCGTGCCCGCAGCCGCCTGCGGGAAATTCTCAGCGCCGATGGAACCTTTTTCTGAGTTCCATCGTGTTAGGGGTCAGGCAGGACGAATTTTATGCATCAACAAGATACAGACAAGCAGGATCAGGAGATCCTGGCGCTCTTAAAGGACTATCCGATGCCAGAGGCAACCGCAGGCTTTTACGACCAGGCACTGGTGCGCGCAACGCACGAGGGCAGCCGTCGGCAACGCAACCGCTGGGTGATGGCGGGCTTTGGCTCAGCAATCGCGGCCGGTCTCGTACTTTGGCTCATAGGCGGTTTCTTCCTGACAACACCGGGTTTGCCAGACGGGGCGAACAGCGTACCCGGTATCGTAATGACTCTCGAAGAGCCACGTACCGTGAACCTGGTGTTCGCATCGACAGAACCTCTCGAGCGCGCGACCCTGACGGTACGACTCCCTGACGGCATCGAGATGTCCGGTTTCCCGGGGCAGCGAGAGATCACTTGGGAAACCAGCCTCAACGCCGGCAAGAATCTGCTGCCACTAAGACTTATCGCTACGTCACCTCTCGGTGGCGAGGTATACGCAACACTTGAGCACAATGACCGCGGCCGGACGTTTCGCCTGCAGGTCGACGTAAGCTAACGGAGCAAGACTATGAAGCAACTCAACATTTCAATCACGACGGTGGCACTGTTTTTGCTGGCTTTTCTGCCCGCAACCGTATTGGCCGACGACGCAATGGACGGTCTCGAAGTCACAATGGAAGTCGTCGATAGCAATAGCGAGCTTGATACGCTGATTACGGTGCTTAAGGGCCCCGATGGCAACGAAGACCGCGAACGTGACGAGCAGGAGCGCGATGAAGAAGAAGAGCGCGACGACGCCGAACGTGACGACGAAAGCGAAGAGCGCGAACGCGAACGTGAGCGCGAAGAAGAAGAGGAAGAACGTGAACGCGAGCGTGACGAAGAAGAGCGCGAGCAGGAACGTGACGATGACTTCGAACGCGAAGATGAAGACGATGGCGAAGCCGACGACGACTTCAATGACGAGCGCGAGCATGGCGATGATGGCGACGACATCGACGACGACCGTGAACGCGAAGACGAAGAGGAAGACGACGACATGGACGATGATATGGACGACGACGATGACGATGACGACGACGTTGTTCAGTAAGCGCCAAAGCGAATAGACGGGCATTTGCCCGCCAGACCCTAAAATCCCTCCGTTTGTGACGCATTCGGAGGGATTTTTTTGCACTACGTCATAGTTTTAGTCCTGAAAGTCGGTAATCTCTTTATCTGACATAACGCAAGAACCGTCATCCATATGGTCAACAAACTAAACAAAGCCGCCGGGCTACTCGCTGCCGCGCTTTTTATCGGGCTTTTCGCCCCGCAATCCGCGAGCGCGCTAAGCGCTGACGAGTACTTTGCGGATGCTAACCGCCTGTTCAGGGATGACCTCTACTGGGCCGCACTGCTGCGCTACCGACAAGCAGCAGACGAAGGTCTGAACACGCCTTTGTTGCACTACAACATGGGCGTTGCTCATTACCGTGCCGGACAGCACGTGCGCGCGAGAGAGGCGCTGTCGCGCGCACTCGACGACCCTGGCCTGCGCAATGCCACGCACTACAACCTCGGACTGAACGCTTACGCGCTTGGCGAAACCGAAGAAGCACTCACGTGGTTCCGTCTCGTTCGCGACCAAAACCAGAACGCCAGGCTCAGTGACTACGCCGTCATCGCCATAGCGCGCATTCTGGACGAGCAACGCGAGCCGGATGATTTCGAGATTCGCGTCGTGGAGCGCGAGGAAAAGCGCGATTTCTCCGATTTCGACTTTCGGGTGCGCGTTGGCTTCGGGCAGGACGACAACATCTTTCGTTCGCCGAATCAGCCCTATGTTGATTTCAGCGACAACGCCGAGCCTGTCGTTGTTCCTGCGGTTGCTTCCGGTGCATTCATGCCGGTCAGTCTCATTACCCGCTACCAGATCAACAGCATGAAGTATGAAGGTTTCTACGTTGGATACCGCGCCTCCGGCCGCTACTACCAGGATAAGGAACTCGACAATGGCAACCACTACATGCATGAGGCGAGCTTCGGCAATCACTACCGCCGCAAAGACGGATCCAGAGAACGAGAGCTCTACAGCTCTTTCAGGGTGGCGCAGAACAACGAAATCTACTATGACCCTGACGACGGTGGCTCGCGTGATGTTGGCCTGGTCAATCTCGATGACCGCATGAACTACCTGCGCTATGGTCCGGAACTTGCGTTTCGCCAGTCGCATGAAAAGCTTGCGGTCGGTGGTCGCTTCAAGGGACAGCTCTGGAACTACGAGGACACGGTCGTGGTACCAGAATACGATCATGAGTATTTTCTGGTCAGCCTGTACGGACAGTACAAGTTCGCGCCGACTTCATTATTGCGCGTCACAGCCGAAGGCTATAGCCGCCGCTTCGGTGACCGCCCGTCGTATGATCTTGACGGCATTCAGCGGCAGGGCAACCCGGAGATTCGCTACGACTATTACTCGCTCGGACTTACCGCGCGGCAACGCGTGTTTGGAAGCTTCTGGTTTGGTTTTGATCTCGCCCGTACCGAGCGTATCGATGCCTACGCCGGCTACAACGATTACACACGGGATAGCGTGAGCGTCGATATTCACTGGTCCCCGGGGCACCGCTTTGACATTGAAGCGGAGGGCGTTTATCGCCTGTACGATTACCCGCGTGCGTTCGCGTTTAACAACAACACCTTGCCGCGCAAAACGCAGGAAACAGCGGACATCAGCCTTACCGCGAGCTACCAGATGACGAACCATCTAAGCCTGGTCGCCGAGGCCCGCTATCGTGAGACGGTGTCCAACGACACGCGCATACAATATGAGCGAAATCAGTTCGTATTAGGCGTGCGGTGGGAGCAGTAGTACTGCTAAACTGCCGCGCTTCGTTTGTAGCTTGCGGCACCCCGTGGACGTCACACCGATACTCGAAAGCCTGAATGACGCGCAACGTCAGGCGGTCTCTGCGCCGTCCGAGCCCGCGCTCGTTATTGCCGGTGCAGGCAGCGGCAAGACGCGGGTGCTCGTTCACCGAGCTGCCTGGCTGATCGAAGTCGAGGGGATCTCGCCGCAGAGCCTGCTCGCTGTAACGTTCACAAACAAGGCTGCAGCAGAGATGCGAGGGCGCATCGAGAGCCTGCTGAAGGTGCCGGTGCAACACCTCTGGATCGGTACATTTCATGGGCTCGCACACCGCATGCTGCGTCGACATTGGCGTGAAGCGAAACTGCCGCAGAATTTCCAGATCATCGACTCCGACGACCAGCTTCGCCTGATAAAGCGTCTGCTGAAAAATCTAGAGATGGACGACAGTCGCTGGGTGCCACGTGAGATCCAGTGGTTCATCAATGGCCAGAAAGACGAGGGCCTGCGCCCGCAACATATCGATGACGAAGGTGACCCGAACCGTCGCCAGATGATCGCCCTGTATCAGTCTTACGAGGAAGTCTGCCAGCGTGGTGGCCTGGTCGATTTCGCCGAGCTGTTGCTACGCGCGCACGAAGTGCTGCGTGATACACCCGATTTGCTGGAACACTACCGACGTCGCTTTAAGCACCTGCTCGTCGACGAATTTCAGGACACCAATGCGATTCAGTACGCGTGGCTGCGCTTACTGGCAGGGGACAAGGGTGTCCCGTTCGTCGTAGGCGATGATGACCAGTCGATCTATCGTTGGCGCGGCGCCCGAGTCGAGCACATATTGCAGTTTCAGAAAGATTTTCCGGGCACCAATGTCATCAAGCTGGAACAGAATTATCGTTCGACCGCAACGATCCTGAACGCGGCCAATGCGGTCATTGAGAACAACAGCTCGCGCATGGGCAAGAAGCTCTGGACCGAAGGCGCCGAAGGCGAGGCGATAAAAGTCTATTCGGCGTACAACGAACGCGACGAAGCCGATTTCGTTATCGGTCGTCTGCGAGACTGGATAGCCCAGGGTAACGCGCGCGCCGATGCAGCACTGCTGTATCGATCCAACGCGCAATCGCGCGTGCTCGAGGAAGGTCTTATCAATGCGCGAATCCCGTATCGCGTCTATGGCGGACTGCGCTTTTTTGAGCGGGCCGAGATCAAGGACGCCCTTGCCTATTTGCGGCTGACTTCGAATCGGGACGACGACAGCGCGTTCGAACGCGTCGTTAACAAGCCGACTCGTGGCATTGGTGCCAGGACAGTCGAGATGATGCGCGCCTACGCACGCGCAAATGCCTGCTCAATGTGGCGCGCCGCCGGTGCGGTCGCGAGTGATGACCTGAACGGTCGCGCAGCAAATGCCGTGAACGCGTTTATGACCCTGGTAGAGCGCATGGACCGCGAGACCAAGGGGCTGGATCTGCATGACAAGGTCGATCACGTCATTCACCTCAGCACGCTGATCGAGTTCTTCAAGAAGGACAAGGGCGAGAAAGGCGAAACACGCATAGAGAACCTTGCGGAGCTCGTCAGCGCCGCGAAGAGCTTCGAGCCTGATCCGGCCGAGGAAATGTCGCCACTGGACGAATTCCTGTCGCACGCGGCACTGGAAGCCGGCGAAGGCCAGGCGGATGCGTGGGAAGATTGTGTGCAACTAATGACGCTGCACTCTGCAAAAGGACTCGAGTTTCCGTTGGTATTTATCTGCGGCATGGAAGACGGGCTGTTTCCGCATCAACGTTCAGTCGCTGATCCAAACGGACTCGAGGAAGAACGTCGCCTCTGCTACGTCGGTATCACGCGTGCCATGCAGACACTCTATATAACGCATGCGGAACAACGTCGGCTGCACGGCATGGATAACTTCTCACAGCCGTCGCGGTTTATTGCAGAAATCCCGGAGGCGCATGTCGAAGAAATTCGCCCCAGGGTGCAGGTCGCGAGGCCGATGCGGTCATCGCGGCCGTCATCGCACGGCCGTGCGGCCGTCGCGAATGGCAACGACATGGGTATCCGGCTCGGGCAGCGCGTTCACCACAAGAAATTCGGTGACGGGGTAATTCTAAATTGCGAAGGCCAGGGGGCACATGCACGAGTTGAGGTTAATTTTGAGAACGCTGGCACAAAATGGCTTGTTCTGAGCTATACAAATCTCGATCTGATGTAAACTACGCGCGATGAAGATTCTCATTCTCGGCGCAGGACAGGTCGGCTCCTCCGCGGCGTACCACTTGTCGCGTGAAGAGGCCAACGAGGTCACTGTAGTAGACATGCGGCCCGACGTCCTGCGAGAGCTTCAGGACCGTCTCGATATTCGCACCGTTGTGGGCCATGCGGCCTATCCTGACGTGCTCGAGCGGGCAGGTGCTAACGACGCAGACATCATTGTCGCGCTGACCGATACCGATGAAACCAATATGGTCGCCTGCCAGGTGGCATATACAGGTTTTCGCACGCCAACCAAGATTGCGCGGATTCGTTCGGCCGAGTACATGAACGCCAGCAAACTGTTTACACAGGACGCGATCCCGATCGATGTACGAATCAGCCCGGAACAACTGGTGTGCTCCTTTATCGAACAGCTGATTCTCTACCCTGGGTCATCACAGGTGCATGAGTTCGCTGACGGTCGTGTGCGGCTGGTCGGCGCGAAAGCCGATCGTGAGGGGCTACTCGTCGGTCAGCGCATCTCTACGCTCAAGGACCACATCACCAACACCGAAGCACGTATCGCGGCCATCTATCGCGATGGCAAGGCGATGCTGCCAACCGGCGAGACGGTGATTCAGGAAGGTGACGAAGTCTTCTTTATCGCCGACCGCAAAGATATTCGTGTTTTCATGAGTGAGATGCGGCGACTTGAAGACCCCGTACGCCGCGTCGTTATTGCGGGTGGCGGCAACATTGGTGTGCGTCTTGCGATGGCGCTTGAACACACGAACCAGGTCAAGATCATTGAGCGCGACCCGCGTCGTGCGCGACAGATATCCGAACAGCTCAACAAGGCAATTGTTCTGGTCGGCGACGCCGCAGACGAAGAACTGCTGCTGGAAAAAAACATCGACAACGTGGATGTGTTCTGTGCCCTGACCAATTCGGAAGAGGCCAACATCCTGAGCTCAATGTTGTCCAAGCGACTCGGCGCACACAAGGTGATGGCGCTGATCAATCGCCCATCCTACGTTGACCTCGTCGAGGCGGGTACTATCGACATCGCGATTTCGCCGCAACAGGTCACGATCGGCTCACTGCTGGCGCATGTGCGGCGCGGTGATGTCGTCAAGGTGCACTCACTGCGGCGCGGCGCAGCCGAGGCGATGGAAGCGATTGCCCACGGCGACAAGGACAGCTCCAAAGTTGTTGGCCGCAGCATCGAGGAGATCGATCTGCCAAAAGGTACTGCGATCGTGGCGATTGTTCGCGGCGACCAGGTAATCATCGCTCACCACGACACCGTAATAGAGACCGATGACCATGTGATCCTGTTTATGACGGATCGCCGCAAGATTGAGCGCCTAGAGAGTCTTTTCCAGGTCGGTGTTTCCTTCGTTTAGGATGATGCAGCAACAATGAACTGGACGGTTGTACAGCGAATTCTCGGGCTGCTGCTGATGATGTTCAGCCTGACCATGTTGCCCCCCATCATCTTCAGTGTTTACTACAACGACCATTCCTGGCTGCCATTCGTCCGATCCTTCGGCCTGACGTTTGCCGCTGGCGTCCTTATCTGGCTACCGGTGCACCGCTCCAAGCGAGATCTGCGACTCAGGGACGGATTCCTTGTCGTTGCATCGTTCTGGACTGTGCTGGGATCTTTCGGTGCGGCGCCGCTGTTTCTGGCTCCGGAGCTGGATCTGTCACTCACGGATGCGATTTTCGAATCCATGTCGGGCTTAACGACCACGGGCGCAACCGTGTTGACCGGACTGGATGATTTACCCGTTTCTATCCTGTATTACCGCCAGCAACTGCAATGGCTGGGCGGCATGGGAATCATCGTTCTGGCCGTTGCTGTCCTGCCGATGCTCGGCGTCGGCGGTATGCAGCTGTACCGGGCCGAAACACCCGGACCGGTAAAGGACACGAAACTGACGCCACGAATTACGGAGACTGCGAAAGCGCTCTGGTACGTTTATCTCGCGTTTACGATCACCTGCATGGTGAGCTACAGGCTCGCCGGTATGGGCTGGTTTGATGCACTTTGCCATGCTTTTTCCACGGTCGCGATCGGCGGCTTCTCCACGCATGATGCAAGCATTGGCTATTTCGACAGCGGCGTTATCGATGTCGTCGCAATTGTCTTCATGTTCGTCGCCGGCATCAATTTTTCGCTGCATTTTTTCGCCTGGCGGTACGTCTCGATCAAACACTACTCCCAGGACCCCGAGTTTCGCGCGTACGCGACCTACCTCATACTGCTGGCGGTCGTCGTGGTGGCCACGCTGCTGCAGTTTCGCGGTCTTGACGATGTCGGCGACACGGTAATCAATGGTGTCTTCCAGGCCATATCTATCGCAACGACGACAGGGTTCACAACCGAGAACTACGCAATGTGGCCGGCGGCGCTGCCCGTGATGCTTATCTTCGCGAGTTTTGTCGGCGGCTCTGCCGGGTCGACAGCGGGTGGCATCAAGGTCGTGCGCTGGCTCCTGATCTACAAGCAGGGCGCTCGCGAAGTGGTTCGCCTCGTTCACCCAAGTGCAGAAATACCCGTCAAGCTCGGCAACAAAGCCGTACAACACCGCGTTGTCGACGCCGTCTGGGGCTTCTTTTCTGTCTATATCGTCGTATTTGGCATCATGCTGCTGGCGATGATGGCGACTGGCCTCGATCAGGTGACCGCATTTTCCGCGGTGGCCGCCACGCTGAACAATCTTGGCCCTGGTTTAGGTGATGTCGCCACCGGCTTTATGACGCTGAGCGACCCGGCGAAATGGATCTCGATTGTCGGCATGCTGCTCGGGCGTCTCGAAATCTTCACTCTGCTGGTTTTGATTACGCCGACCTTCTGGCGGCACTAGCGTGCTCGACAGGTTCAGCGCCGCAGTCGGTAAAGCCAGCGCCTGGATGACGTTGTTCATGGTGCTTGTGACCTTTGTTGTCGTTGTGATGCGCTACGTCTTTGATGCGGGCCTGATCTGGCTTCAGGAATCAGTCGTCTGGATGCATGCGTTTGTGTTCATGATTGGCGCCGGCTACACATTGCAGCAAGAGGAACACGTCCGCGTCGATATTTTCTATCGACAGATGAGTGCGCGGCGCAAAGCGTGGGTGGACCTGATCGGCGTCCTTATTTTTCTGCTACCGCTATGCCTGTTTCTCGGCTGGAAGTCGGTCGATTTCGTTGCCGTCTCATGGCAACTGCGTGAGGCATCGCGAGAATCCGGCGGGCTGCCGTATCCGCTGGTTCCCATGCTGAAGTCTGTGCTTGTCATCATGCCTGTCATTGTCGGTCTGCAAGGGATCTCTTTGCTACTCAAGAGCGTTAAAATCTTGAGGCCCGAATAGTATGGAGTGGATTGCCGCCTTACTGTTCATCGCCGTGATTGTGATCCTGCTCGCCGGTTTCCCGGTTGCGTTCACTCTCGCCGGCACCGCACTCTTGTTTGCGGCGGGCGGCGTGCTGGCCGGCAATTTCAATGAGGCGTTGCTGTCAGGGCTGCCCAATCGTCTGTTTGGCATCATGACCAACGAAACGTTGATGGCCGTGCCACTGTTCGTCTTTATGGGCGTCACACTCGAGCGAGCGCGCATCGCTGAGGATTTGCTGGAAACGCTGAGTTCGTTGTTTGGCAGTTTGCGTGGCGGCCTCGGTATTTCGGTGACCATTGTCGGCATGCTATTGGCTGCCAGTACGGGTATCGTCGGCGCAACTGTCGTAACCATGGGTTTGTTGTCCCTGCCGACAATGTTGCGACGCGGTTACTCGCCTGAGGTAGCCGCCGGGACGATCTGTGCGTCGGGTACGCTGGGACAGATCATTCCTCCGTCGATCATTCTGGTCATGCTTGGGGACGTCATGACCACGGCATACCAGCAGGCCCAGCTGGAGATGGGCATTTTTTCACCGAAGACTGTTTCAGTCGGTGATCTGTTTGCCGGTGCCCTGATCCCGGGTTTGCTGCTGGTTCTGTTGTACGTCGTCTACATTGTCAGCGTGGCTTACTTCAAGCCGGAATCAATGCCGGCTCATGTGCGGGAACCGGACGAACAAGTTTCCTTCGCCAAGGTATTACGCGCGCTACTACCACCGTTGTTATTGATCTTCGCCGTGCTGGGTTCGATCCTCGGCGGCTTTGCCACCCCGACTGAAGCGGCAGGTGTCGGCGGTATGGGCGCGCTATTGCTCGCTGTCAGCAGACGGGAACTCAACCTCGAACGCCTGCGGGAAATCATGCGCTCGACGCTACGAATCAGCAGCATGGTGTTTATGATTCTTATCGGCGCGTCGATATTTTCCCTGGTGTTTCGCGGTTATGGTGGCGATGACGGTGTGCGTGCCGTACTTGAGGGAATTCCCGGTGGTATGGCGGGTGCGGTGATTGCTGTCATGCTGGTTATGTTTTTGCTGGGCTTCGTGCTGGATTTTATCGAGATTACGTTCGTGGTCGTGCCGATCGTCGGCCCGGTGTTGCTCGCGATGGGTCTCGATCCGGTCTGGCTCGGCATCATGATCGCGATAAACCTGCAGACGTCTTTCCTTACGCCGCCATTCGGCTTCGCGCTATTTTACCTGCGTGGCGTCGCGCCGCCGTCAGTCACAACCGCGCAGATTTACAGAGGTGCAATTCCGTTCGTTGGCATCCAGATTCTCGCGCTCATTCTGCTGGCTGTTTTCCCGGACCTGATCACGTGGTTACCCGGAAAAATCTACGGTAGTTAGCGTTAACCCCTTTTCGCTTGATCGTGCGTTTGAGTCATTAGGGTTAACCAGGGAGGCGGTACATGAAAATTTTACTGATACTTGTTGCGACGATCATCGCGACACCGGCACTTGCCGAAGGCGAGGACAAGCAGGCGACTGGTCTGCCCCAGGTCGGTCTGATAGACGTGCTTGAAGAGGTTGGCCGCTCGACGAAGCAAGTCTTCGCGGTCGATTATCGAGTTGGCCCGAACATTGTTGTGGGTCACGTCAAGACTCGCGGCATGAGTTTTGACACGTTGCGAATCGTGTTGCGCAATAACAATCTCGCCAGCATTGTCGTCGATGACATTGTCACCATCGTACCGACGAGTACCATTCGGCAGCAGGCCATCCCCTTGCTGTTCGCCGCCGATGAAAGCATTCATCAAGAACAGTGGGTCACGCACGTATTGACACTTGAGAACATCGAACCTCGTCCGTTAGTGCCTATCTTGAGACCGCTGCTACCGAAACAAGGTCATCTAGTCGCCCACCCGGACTCGCGCACGCTGACGATCGTCGCTCGCTACGGGAAGGTGCGACAGTTGGTTGAGTTAATCGAGGCGATCGATCGGAACGCGCAACAATAGCAACTGCTGAGGCTTGCGTTCACCAGGTTCGTGTACTGAGATAGGCGTCTTCACTTATGCGTGAGTTTACTTCGACTTTGGCGAGATACTCGTAGTAAGCGTCGCCGATTTTTTTCGCCGCCGGGTCGTTCGCCATCATATCCGCAACGACCTCTTTCGCAATCGCCTTAAGGTGACGTAGCACTGTATCCGGGAACGTCCGAATCGTAACGTTCGGGTCTTCCTGCAATTGCTGTAGTGCGTTCGCATTTCCGTTGGTGTACTCAGCGGCCATATCGGTTGTGATCGACTGACAGGTGATCTCAACAATAGCCTGCAGGTCAGGCGGCAATGTCGCCCAGGCCTCGCGATTAATTATGCACTCAAGTCCCGGGCCGGGCTCCTGCCAGCCAGGGTAGTAGTAGTTCCTGGCCGCTTTGTGCAGGCCGAAGGAAACATCATTGTAAGGTCCGACCCATTCTGTCGCATCGATGGCACCGGTCTGCAGGGATGTAAAAATCTCTGAGCCGGGAAGTGTCACGGGTGTACCACCTGCGCGACGCAACACTTCTCCGCCGAGTCCCGGAATACGCATCTTGAGACCCCTGAGATCATCTATCGTCCTGATCTCCTTGTTGAACCAACCGCCCATTTGTACGCCGGTATTACCGCACGGAAACGGCATCAGGTTGAAGGGTTCGTAGAGCTCTCGCCAGAGCGCCAGACCACCGCCATAGTAGAGCCAGGCTTCCAGCTCCGTCTTGTTCATGCCAAACGGTATGGCCGTGAAGAACTGGGCGGCGTCGACCTTGCCCTTATGGTAATAAGAGGCATCGTGCCCCATTTCGACAGCGCCGCGGCTTACCGCGTCGAATACTTCGAATGCGGGAACCAGCTCACCGCCACCGTAAACCTTGATCTTCAATCGTCCTGCTGAGGCCCGCTCGATCCGTTCGGCGAGATTCTCAACGCCCATTCCCAGGCCGGGAAAGCGGGGTGGCCAGGAGGTCACGCAAGACCATTCGAAAACCTCCGTTGAATTGCTGGCTCCTGCGCCGTTGCCGTCTTTCTCGCTGGCGCACGCGGCCAGGCCTGCAGCGGCGGCAAGGCCGCCCACAAATTCTCGTCTTTTCATCGTGGTTCCGGTTTGGCGAATCAACGTAGTCTATGCGTAGCGGAAGGGGAGCTCAATGGGCGTGACTGCCCAAGAGGTGGGATAAAACGGTCAAGATATTTTCCCACTATAATTAACTTTTATACGTTAATCAGTAGCTTTTTCCTACTTTTTTGTAAAAATGGGCCCTGAAACGAACTCAGGGCCCGCCCGTCCGTGGTCCGGCCAGAGGAGAATGCGTGATAACCGTCCCTGGATCACACTGAGGGACGTCAATTACCGCCGCCCGCCCCACCGGCCGGTTCATACAGTGTCGCAAAGCCAGCAAGCGCCTATGGCTATTCGTATCTGCTTGATGCATTAATAAAGGCCTGAATCCCTCCAAATATGGACGACCCGGACAGAAATGATTGGACTGATCCAGCGTGTCAGCCACGCGAGCGTCACTGTTGATGGCGAAACCTCGGGCGAAATTGGCCGGGGACTGCTGGTGCTCGTGGCTGTACACCGCGATGACACTGAGCGCGACGTCGCTCGCCTGGCGGAGCGACTTCTCGGATACCGCGTGTTTCCCGACGCTGCAGACCGCATGAACCTTAGCGTTGCGGACATTTCCGGTGGTCTGCTGCTGGTGCCGCAGTTTACGCTCGCTGCCGACACCCGAAAAGGCACCCGCGCGAGCTTCACCAAGGGAGCGGCCCCGGACATGGCGAGCGCCTATTTCGACGCCCTCGTTGCCAACTGCAGGGAACAGCTGGAAAACGTGCAAACCGGGCGTTTCGGCGCAGATATGAAGGTCAGCCTGCTGAACGACGGGCCCGTCACGTTCTGGCTTGAAACCTGAGTCGGTGTGACACCGGTACGGTTTTGTTGCACTGGCAGGAGTATCATGAACATAATTCGCGCCCGGCTTATGCCGGCGCACTGATTTTTTTAGGGGCGTTGCCCCGGGAGTTTAGACATGTTCGCCAACATCGGACCCTGGCAGTTGTTGATAATACTGCTAATCGTATTGGCCATTTTCGGTACCAAGAAACTGCGCTCGGTAGGCTCTGATCTCGGCGGTGCCGTTAAGGGTTTTCGCAGCGCAATGAATGAAGCGGATGAAGCTAAAGACCAATTGAGCGACGTGTCCGACGACGCCAACTTCGACAACACCCCCGTCGAAGAGAATCGCGAAAACAAAGACGCCTAAACCAGTCGACCACTATGTCAGGAATCGGCGGTTCCGAATTTGTACTGCTTTGTTTGATCGGGCTCCTGATACTGGGGCCTGAGAGACTGCCGCGCGTGGCGCGGCAGCTCGGCCAGTGGCTTGGCAAGGCCCGCCAGATGACGCGTTCATTGCAACGCCAGCTTGAAGAAGAAACCGATGTCGAGAAGAACCTTGGCTTCGATCCGAAAGAACTCGACCCGACCCAGATGATAACGCCGCGCGACGATGACATGTATTCACCGTTGCACGACGAAAACGACGACCCTGAAAGCGTTGCCGACGAAAACGCCGAAGCGCCTGCAGCGAAAGACGAACAGCCGCCCGCATGAGCACAGCCGATGAATCGACGGAGGATCTCGCGGAAGGGACATTGATGTCTCACCTGACGGAGCTGCGTCGCCGGCTATTCATTGTTGTCGGGGCACTTTTTCTGGTCTTCCTGCTGGTTATCCCGTTCTCCGGTCAACTTCTCGAATACCTCGCGGACCCCCTGACGCGATTCCTCGATGGCGGCGAGATACAGGCCATCAAGCCGGCCTCGCCACTGACGGCGCAGGTGTCGCTCGCGTTTTATGCCGCGTTGTTCATTACGATGCCGCTAACATTGCTGCAGCTTTGGGCTTTTGTTGCGCCAGGTCTCTATCGAAAGGAAAAGCGCTTTGCGGTGCCGTTGATTGTCTCCAGTATCGTGCTGTTCTTTGCCGGCCTGTCATTCGCGTATTACGTGGTCCTGCCGCTGATTTTTGGCTTTATCGCGTCATTCGCGTCGCCGATCGTCGACTGGAAGCCGGATATCGCGGAGTACATTTCGTTCGTGATGATGATCGTGCTTGTTTTCGGCCTGGCTTTCGAAACACCAATCGCCACGGTGTTGACCGTCTGGACCGGCCTGACCACACCTGAGAAATTGGGCAAAGCGCGCCCGTATGTGTTCCTGGGAGCTTTTGTTGTCGGCATGTTGCTGACGCCGCCGGATGTCATTTCGCAAACTGTTCTCGCGATACCGGTATATCTGCTCTATGAGCTTGGCATCATTATGTCGAAACTCTTCAAGCCCAAGGCGGTCAAGTAGCCTTACAGGGCAAAAATAGTGTTAAATGTAACTATTGCCCGCGAAAAAGTAGAATTGAGCTGCGCATCGCGTCAGCCAGGGGAAAGCTACAACTCAGCCGCCATGTAGTCACAAGCGCGGAATAGACGCTAACAAGAAATATCGGGACACCGTATGAACCAACCAACCGACGCGCTCGAGCGCGGCCCAAACTATGACGACTCCTTCTTCGGCCACCCAAAAGGCCTGAGAACGCTTTTCTTCACCGAAATGTGGGAGCGCATGAGTTACTACGGCATGCGCGGCCTTCTGGTCCTGTTCATGACCGAAGCGATGATGTCCGGTGGCCTGGAGCTCACCGTCGTAACCGCGACATCAATCTATGCACTGTATACGGCATTCGTCTATTTCATGGGGCTTCCTGGTGGCTGGATCGCGGACCGGCTGATCGGAAGTCAGCGCACGGTCTGGTACGGCGGTGTCATCATTATGTGCGGCCACATCGTGCTGGCCATCCCGAATGACAGTACTTTTTTCATCGGCATGATACTCGTTGTCCTGGGTACCGGACTGCTTAAACCCAACATCGGCGCGCTCGTCGGCCAGCTCTACTCGGCCAGCGATGTGCGCCGCGATAGTGGTTACGCGCTTTATTACATGGGTATCAACATCGGTTCTGTTATTGGCTATACCGTATGCGGGTATCTCGCAGAGAACGTCGGTTGGCACTGGGCCTTTGGCGCCGCCGCGATCGGCATGGCCATCGGTCTCATCCAGTTTCGAATGACGGTAGGTAACCTGAAAGGCGAAGGGGCCGCTCCGGCGCAGCCACTAACTCCCTCAGGCGCTCGTGCGGCCTGGATGGTCATCGCCGGCTTCCTCGTCACGCTTGCGATACTCGCCGGCCTGCTGATTTCCCGGACGTTCACGATAGACGCGGTTGTCATCGCTCGTTACACGGCCGTGCTGTTCGTATTGTTCTTCTTTATTTACTTCGCCGGGATATTTTTTCTGGGCAAGCTCAGTGCGATCGAGAAAAAAGGCATGTGGGCACTGCTGGTCGTGTGCATCGCATCGGCCGTATTCTGGTCCGGCTTTGAGCAGGCTGGCTCGTCGATGAACCTGTTCGGGCGTGACTACACGGATCGGATGATCGGAACATTCCAGATTCCAACGACCTGGCTCCAGAACGCGAACTCCACGTTCATCATTCTGCTCTCGCCGTTTTTCGCCGCATTCTGGGTCTGGCTGGGCAAGCGCATGGTTTCACCTGCATACGGCGTTAAGTGTGCCGTGGGTCTGATTATTATGGCCAGCGGCTTCATCATCATGTTCTTCGCCGCGCACATTGCGGCGTCTGGTATGAAGGCCGCACCGTACTGGCTGGTTATGACCTACTTCGTGCACACCGTTGGCGAACTGGTACTGAGCCCGGTTGCGCTCAGTGCGGTCAGCAAGCTGTCGCCGAAGCGCTTCATCGGGCAGATGATGGGCGTATTCGTCCTGACATACTCGATCGGTAACATAATTGCGGGCATTTTTGCGGGCAACTTTGACCCCGAGAATGTCGCTGAAATGCCAGGTCTGTACTTGCAGATCGTTAAGGTCAGCGTCGTGCTCGGCGTAATCTTGTTGCTGGTGGGCCTGGCAACAAAGAAATGGGAAGCCGAGGTGCAGGCCGCGAAAACTTCCGAGTGACTGTCGCCACGCGATTGACATACTCTTTTAACTTCCGCGGCGATTTGTTTGCTGCCGCGTTCGTAATACGGAACAGAAAATGAAGAGACATATTACTTACGCTGTTGTTAGCATCGCGCTGATCCTTTCGGGTTGTGCCCAGAAAACTGCTGAAGAAGAAATTTCAGCCGCGCCCGCTGAGACCGCCCAAGAGTTTATCGACCGTGCCAACGCCGAGCTCAAGGAACTTGGCAAGGAGGTCGGTGCTGCGAATTGGGTCCGATCAACTTACATTACGGGCGACACAGCGATCATTGCATCTGCTGCAAGCGAGAAGTACGCGAAATGGCACGGTGGCATGGTGCAACAGGCGCTCAAGTATGACGGGCAGCAGCTGGATGCGAAGACTCAGCGCGCCATCGACCTGCTAAAGCTCGGCACCTCGCTGCCGACGCCGAACGACGCTGACAAGCGCAAAGAACTAACTTCGATCGCCACTGATCTCGGTGGAATGTACGGCGCCGGAAAGTACTGTCGCAATGACGATGACTGCCTGACGGGCTCCGAACTCGAGGGGCTGATGCAAACGAGCAAGGACTACGATGAGTTGCTCGAGTACTGGACCGGCTGGCGTACGATCGCGCCGCCAATGCGCGAAAAATACGAGCGCTACGTCGAACTGGCAAACGAGGGCGCCGCCGAACTTGGTTACACAGACCTCGGTGAGATGTGGCGCGCCGGGTTTGACATGAGTCCGGCAGAATTCGAAACCGAAGCAACGAAGTTATGGGATCAGGTTAAACCGCTGTATGAGGAACTTCACTGTGCCGTACGCGGCAAGCTGAGTGAACATTACGGCGAAGACAAGGTGCCGCTTGACGGGCCGATTCCGGCACACCTGCTCGGCAATATGTGGGCGCAGGAGTGGGGCTTTATCTACGACATCATGGAGCCGTACCCGGGTGTTGGCGATATCGACGTCGACAGCACACTTAAGACCAAGGACTACTCACCGCAGGAAATGACGCGCTCAGCCGAGAATTTCTACGTCTCGATGGGAATGCCTCGCCTGCCCGATACATTCTGGGAGCGATCGCAGTTCGTCGCGCCGCAAGACCGCGACGTGGTATGCCACGCAAGTGCCTGGGGCCTCGATGGCGGTAACGACCTGCGTATCAAAATGTGTATCAAGCAGACGTATGACGAGCTGCGCGTGATTTATCACGAGCTGGGTCACAACTACTACCAGGGCGCCTACAAGGACCAGGAGCCGCTGTTTCAGGGTAGCGCACACTCGGGTTTCCACGAGGCCATTGGTGACACCGTGACCCTGTCGATGACACCACAGTATCTCAAAGAGGTTGGCCTGGTGAGCTCAGCCGAAGAAAGTGAGAAGGCTGTGATTAATCGGCAAATGCAGATGGCGCTGGACAAGATCGCATTCCTGCCGTTCGGCAAGCTCATCGATGAATGGCGCTGGGGTGTATTCTCCGGTGCAATCTCACCAGAGGACTACAACAAGTCGTGGTGGGACATGCGTCTGAAGTACCAGGGAATCGCGCCCGCCGTTGAGCGCAGCGAAGCCGACTTCGACCCAGGCTCCAAGTACCACATTCCTGGCAATGTTTCCTACACACGCTATTTCCTCGCACGCATACTGCAGTTTCAGTTTCAGCGCTCGCTCTGCGAAATCGCAGGTCATGAGGGTGATCTCGCCAGCTGCTCGGTCTACGGCAGCAAGGAGGCCGGTGACAAGTTTTACGCAATGATGGCGTCTGGTCAGAGTGAACCGTGGCAGGACGCCCTCGAAAAGCTCACGGGAACGCGCGAGATGGATGCAACCGCCATCATCGACTACTTCCAGCCGCTCATGGGATACCTCAAAGAACAGAACGCCGGTCGCAGCTGCGGCTGGTAGGACGTGTTTTGGCCGGTCTCTCGGCAGCTTCGGCTGTCGAGAGGCCGGCTTTACTTTGCGGCGTGCGTTCTGAGCAGGTCTGAAGATCCCGTCCGTTGCAGCGCGCTGGATCTCATTGCTTAAATCAGTCGGATAATCGAGTAGAATCACCTGCATAACAAGAACAGGGGTCTCCCATGTCTGCAAATAACCAACCCGCCTCAAGTGGCGGCTTTCTCGGCACAGTAGAGCGCGTCGGCAACAAGCTGCCGGATCCGGCTGTACTCTTTATTGGCTTGTTGTTTGTCGTCTGGGTGCTGTCGTGGCTCTTGTCGTACGTGTCCTTCAACGTCATTGATCCGCGCACGAGCGAAGCGCTTGTAATCAAGAACCTGTTGTCCGGCCCGGCGCTCACCGAGTTCCTGTCGGTCATGGTTACAAACTTCTCGCACTTTCACCCGGTCGGCGTGGTGCTGGTAGCGATGCTCGGCATCGGCGTCGCAGAGCACACCGGGTTTATTAATTCGGGACTGAGAGCGTTGCTGAATGTCACTCCGGAAAAAATGCTGACGCCGATGGTGGTCGCTGTCGGTATCGTGAGCCACACGGCCGCGGACGCGGGCTACGTACTGGTTATCCCGCTTGGCGGCGTCATTTTCTACGCTGCAGGACGACACCCGCTCGCAGGCATCGCCGCTGCTTTCGCCGGTGTGTCCGGTGGCTTTTCCGCCAGCTTCGTACCGTCGTCGATCGACCCGCTGTTGCAGGGGCTGACGCAGGCTGGCGCGCAAATCCTCGATCCTGAAGTCACATTGAACCCGCTGAATAACTATTTCTTCACGACGGCTTCATCGCTACTCATTATTTCCATCGGCTGGTTCATTACGGACCGGATTGTCGAGCCGCGCCTGCAAGGCGAGGTCATCGATGGCGATGCAGAAGACCTGCCGGAAATGCACGACCTTGAAGACCAGCAGCGCAAAGGTTTGCGCTGGGCCACGATCGCGATGTTGCTTGGTGTCGTCGCCTTGATTGCGACGTCGCTGCCAGCCGGCTCGCCCTGGCGGGATGCGAGCGGAGATATCTCTAGTTTTCAGGCGCCGCTAATGCGCTCTATCGTGTCGCTGATCTTCTTCCTGTTTCTGCTTCCGGGGGTTGTCTACGGTGTGGTCGCTGGCACGGTCAGCAGCTCCAAGGACATCATCGTCGGCATGACGAAATCCATGCACAGCATGGCGTACTACCTTGTCATTATGTTTTTCATCGCGCAGTTTGTTTATGCATTCGGCCAGTCAAACCTGGGCGTGTTACTCGCGCTGCAAGGCGCTGCATTTCTGCAGGCAATGGCGTTGCCCGCAGCCGTAACCATTGTCGGCATCGTTATTCTGACCGCGTTCGTGAATATTTTCGTCGGTTCTGCCTCGGGCAAGTGGGGCCTGCTGGCACCGATTTTTGTGCCCATGCTGATGACGCTGGGAATCTCTCCCGACCTGACGCAAGCGGCTTATCGTGTCGGCGATTCGAGTACCAATATCATTACGCCACTGATGCCGTACTTCCCGCTGGTCGTGGTTTATTGCCAGCGCTACGTGAAGAGCACAGGCATTGGAACGCTGACAGCAATGATGCTGCCGTATTCAATGTCCTTCCTGGTCCTGTGGACTATCTTCCTGCTGATATATTTTGCAATCGGTTTACCGCTGGGCATCCAGTCCAGCTATACGTACCCATAAAGCACCGCCCGGAACATGCATGACTTTGAGAAACTCGGCTCGTTCTATGTCGGCAAACGCTACGACATGGATTCACAAAAGCTCACCGAAGAGCTGGTCTTGTATGACTCCAAGGATTTAACGACGCATGCGGTGATCATCGGCATGACAGGCTCCGGCAAGACGGGCCTGGGCGTTGGCCTCCTTGAGGAGGCCGCACTCGATCATATTCCTGTCATCGCCATTGATCCGAAAGGTGACATGGGGAACCTGCTGCTGACTTTTCCGAAACTCAAGCCGGAGGATTTCAAACCGTGGATCAATACACGGACGGCAAGTGACAAAGGTCAGACGCCGGACGAGTTCGCGACCGGCCAGGCGGCCTTGTGGAAGAAAGGCCTCGCCCAGTGGGGGCAGACAGGCAAGCGCATCGCCCAGCTGCGTAAAAATGTCGATATGGCGATCTATACGCCGGGCAGCAACTCCGGCTTGCCCGTGTCTGTGTTGCAGTCATTCAAGGCGCCCGATCCGGCACTGATCGACGACATCGATCTCTACCGCGAGCGCGTACAGGCCACGGCAACCGGCATTCTCACGCTGCTCGACATCGATGCTGACCCTGTTGCAAGCCGCGAGCACATTCTCATATCGAAGCTGCTCGACAATGCCTGGAGGGAGGGCCGTGATCTCGATGTGCCCAGCCTGATCGGAGAAATTCAGAACCCGCCGATCAGCAAGGTTGGCGTCATGAGCCTGGATTCATTCTTCCCGGACAAAGACCGTTTCGCGCTGGCGATGCGACTCAACAACCTGCTCGCCGCACCCGGCTTTGAGGCCTGGATGCAGGGTACGCCGCTGGATGCAAAGAGCCTGCTCTATACCGACGAAGGCAAGCCGCGTATTTCAGTCATGTCGATCGCACATCTCGACGAAGCACAGCGCATGTTCTTTGTCTCTATGTTGCTCAACGAGCTGATCGCCTGGATGCGAGCGCAGCCCGGCACCTCCAGCCTGCGCGCCATTCTGTACATGGACGAAATTTTTGGCTACATGCCGCCAGTCGCAAACCCGCCGTCAAAAAAGCTGTTTCTCACATTGCTTAAGCAGGCGCGCGCGTACGGACTCGGTCTCGTGTTGTCTACACAGAATCCGGTTGACCTCGACTACAAGGGGCTGTCGAACACGGGAACCTGGTTCATCGGCCGCATGCAAACCGAGCGTGACAAAGCGCGTGTGATGGAGGGCCTCGAAGGTGCAAGCGACGGCAACTTTGACAAGCAGGCAATGGAACGCACTATCGCCGGCCTGGGCAAGCGTCGCTTCCTGTTACACAACGTGCACGAAGACGAAGCCGTGGTGTTCAATACGCGCTGGGTCATGTCCTATCTGGCAGGACCGTTAACGCGTGATCACATACGCTCATTAATGTCCAAAGCTAAGGGGAAGGTCGCCGCAGCCGCACGAGCTGTGTCCAAGCCGAGGCGCAAAGCGAAAGCGATGGCACCGACCCTGCGGCCTGAAATTGAACAGTATTTTGTACCCGGTTCCGGAGATGAACTTGTTTATCATCCACGTCTCATCGCCGGCGGTGATGTTGTCTTCTCGAACGCGCGTTACAAGATTGAAGATGAGCGCAGTGTTGTGCATTCCGTGGAGTTTGAAGACGGTCCCGTTGCCATCGACTGGGATAACGCCGAGCCGCTCGACATCAGCATTGATGACCTGATGCAGGATGCGGACCCCGATGCCAGCTATGCCGACTGCCCGGCAGCCGCACAGAATGCTAAGGCTTATACTGCCGGCGCCAAGAACTACAAGCGCTGGTTGCGGCAAAATGAGCGCGTTACGCTGTATCGAAGCGACCGCTTCAAGCTCACGTCCGGCGCCAATGAAACCGAGGGCGAATTTCGCGCCCGCCTGCAAGATAGTGCCAGCGAGAAACGTGACCTCGCCATTGCCAAGATCCGCAAACGCTACGCCAGCAAGGTTACGACGCTTGAAAATCGCCTGATGCGCGCGGAACAAGCTATTGAAGTTCAGAAGCAGCAATCGACGAAAAAGAAACTCGACACAGCGATCTCTTTCGGCACTGCGATTCTGGGCGCAGTGCTGGGGCGCAAGAAAATTTCAAGCAGCTCGGCGACACGTATGGGAACCGCGATCAAGTCTGCCGGCGGCGCCCGCAAGGAAGCTGCGGATGTCGCGCGCGCCGAGCAAACAGCGGCAAAAGTGAAGTCCGAAATCGAGGCGATAAATGTGGCGCTGGAAAAAGAGGTGGCCGACCTGGATACGTCCTTCGACGCGCAGAACGAGGAGCTCAGCGAGGTTGTCGTTCGCGCCAAGAGTACCGACATACACGTCGCGGTTACTGGCCTGGTGTGGCTACCCTACAGCGTTGGCGAAAAAGGTCGCTTGCAGCCGGCCTGGTAATCAATCGCCGATACAGGCGCCCGCGTAAGCTTTCTGCGTCCCCGCGTTATCCAGCTGGCACTCATTATCATAGGTAATGCTGTCCATGCCGCAAACCGGCAGATAATCGCGCGGGCAGTTTTCACCGAGACTCTCGCACACTCCCGCGTACTCGATCGAAACGCCGCGGCGCTCTGCGAAGCAGGCGTTGCCATACGTCATGCCGTCTATTCCGCAAACCGGAATAAACAATCGCGGGCAGGACCGGACGTTGCACATTCCTTCCGTGAAGTTCTTGACGCCGGCTTTTTCGCCCAGGCAGGCGTTGCCGTACGTCTCTCCATCCTCGCCGCACACGGGTGCAAATACTTCAGGACAGTTATCGACATCGCAAGTCCCCTTGCGCTGCACGAGAATGCGCTCGGCATCCGCTTCACAACGATTGATAAAGGTCCGCCCGTTCATGCCACATACGGGCTCCTCGTAACTCGGGCAGCCGTTGACGGTACAAGCCCCCAGGCCCGCAATCTCCACGTCCGACTTGGCGGCGAAACACTCATTAATGTAGGTGTTTCCGTCGTCGCCACAGACCGGATCAAATGTCTCCGGGCAGCCGGCGTCCTCTTCTTCCGCACAGACGCCTTCCGCTGCGACTTCTATACCGTTGGCACCGGCAACGCATGCGTTGCTATACGTCTGACCGTCAACACCACACACCGGGTCGTACTGCATGGTGCAGGCGACGTCGTCAGCCTGTGCGACAAGCAACGAACTTCCGGGTTGTGAGAACAAACCCGCCAGATCAACCTCCTGGGCAACGCTTGCCTGCAGATACAGTGTCGATAGCGTCAGCAGCAGAATTCTATTAAGTTTCGTCATAATCTCTTAGAGCGGAATTTCGCTTCGCGGTTCAACGAATTGTGTCGGCCTGCCGGGTCGCAAGCAATTCGCTAATCGTAACCAGCTCGAACCCCTCCTCCTCGAGCTTCGGCAGTTCCTGCTCAAGCAGCGCAAGTGTCGCCGCATACGGATGGCCTATCGCGACGACGGCGCCGCGTTTCTCAGCAAGTCGCTTCATGCGCGCAAACTCACGAGCGACCGTCGAGGGCTTGAGGTCCGGGTCGAGGAAGACATCTCGTTTCCGTGCCCGGACGCCGGTTTCGAGCGCGATCTGTACTGCGACGCTTTCATGCGTTGTGAAACTGTCGACGAAGAACAGGTCATCGCGAGCCCGTATCTCTTCCATGAGCCAGCGCATGTGTCCGGGATGGCGTGTCAGCATGCTGCCCCGGTGTCCATTGACACCGATTGCGTATGGAACAGAACTCAATGCCAGATCGAATGTCTCGTTGAACTCGCTGCGGCTCATGTCGAGGCTGATAGCGACAGGATCATGCATCGGGTCGTTCGGGCCGGCTTGCAGCGGCAGATGCAACAGCACTTCTTTGCCTTGTTCATGCGCGTGTCTGGCCAGCGTCAATGCGCGAGGCGTCCCCGGCAGAACGGCGAAGGCGATCGGGCCAGGCAAACTGATCGCCCTTCGCCCGGCTTCCAGGCGGTAGCCCAGGTCGTCGATGATGATCGCAATTCGGGGTTGTCCGGTGGTAATCGACCCCGTCGCAATCGACAGGAGTATTGCGGCAAGGAGAAGACGAGCGGCCGTCATTGAGCGTTGCTGTGCATCACCGCTGTTGGGTGCAACTGCTGAATAGCTTCCACCAGCTGGGCATCAGACTCACGATCCAGCAAGCCCGACAAACTGAGGTCCGGGAAGCCCGGAGAGTCTTCGACAAGCACATCTGGCGTGATGCCGATCTCATGGATCGAGTCACCTGAGGGCGTGTAGTAGCGCGACGTCGTCAGCTTGATAGCCCGCCCCCGCGACAACGGCATAACCGTCTGCACGAGACCTTTGCCAAACGTCGCCGTGCCAACGATCGTGGCCCGGTTATGATCCTGAAGTGCGCCGGCGACAATTTCAGATGCCGATGCCGAACCGCTGTTGACGATAACGACCATCGGCGCACCGTCGAGAATGTCGCCTCGATGTGCGGAGCGCGTAAAGCGCGAGTCGAGTGACCGACCGTCGGCCGTCACAATAATGCCGGAGTCCAGAAACAAGTCAGACACATCGACTGCCGAATCAAGTACGCCGCCCGGGTTATTGCGCAGATCAAGCACCAGACCATCAAGCATGCCTGCATGTAGCTCCTGCAAATCATCAACCGCACGGCTCAGTTCGCGCGCCGTATTCTCACTAAACTGGCTAACACGAACGTAACCGTAGCCGGGGCTGAGAAATTCTTTGTGAACACTCGCAACGCGGATGATCTGGCGGCGCATCTCGTGATCAACCGCGACGTCGTCGCGCATGACCGTTAGCCGAACCCTGGAGCCTGCGTGCCCGCGTAATCGCTTCAGCGTTTTCTTAAGAACGCCTGGCTCGATGACCTCACCATCAACAGCCAGCAACTCATCGCCGCTGCGAATGCCCGAACGTGCGGCGGGTGAGCCCGCGATAGGCGTTATGACGACAACTTTTCCACCGATCTCGGCAACCTCAATGCCGACGCCGGTATAGCTACCTGTCGTGCTGATACGAATATCCCGATACTCGCCCGCATCGAGGTATTCCGAGTGCGCGTCAAGATCGTCAACCATGCCGCGAATCGCGCTTTCCAGCAGCGCTGCATCGTCAAGCGGCTCTACGTAGTCGCGCTTGACGCGCTCAAGAACTTCCGCGAACAGTTGTGCCTGCTCCCAGGCAAGCTCTTCTTTCGTTTGCGGTTTAGTGTCATTGAGAAGGCCACCGCCGAGTGACAGGCTCAGCCCCATTACGACGCCGATAACGACGACCAGAATTGCTCTAATTTTCAACGACATATAATTTCTCGAGCGCCCCGGCCTATGGCTCTTGTGGCACGAGTTTAAACATTAGCACAGTTTTTTGGGCAATAATGCGCGGCAAAACAATAATCTGGCCGGAATCTAAACTGACGGAAAAGGCTTCCGACAGGAGGCGGCCTTCGAGGCGCTGCTAACTCCCGGGGCGCTTTGTAATCCAGCGGCGCGGGCTAATCGGTTTCGCACCCTGGCGAAGCTCGAAGTACAGGCTTGCCTGTGGCTGGCCGCCGCTGTCGCCGACCGTGGCAATAACGTCACCGGGAGCTACCCAGTCACCCGCACTCTTCAGAAGTGTTTCGTTATAACCGTACAGCGTCATGTAGCCTTCGCCATGGTCAACAATGACGAGCAGGCCCATGCCCGCCAGCCAGTCGGCGAATGCCACGCGTCCGTGGTAAACCGCGCGAACTTCACGTCCACGAGGCGCTGCGAGCACAACACCATTCCATTTGATGCGGTCGCCGACTCGCGGTTGACCGAAGTCATGCAGCAACGTACCGGCTACGGGCCAGGTCAGGCGCCCACGGTGCTGGCTGAACGGTTGCTCGGAACTGATCGGGTAGTCGGACAGAATTGTTGTGAGCTCGGCGATCAGCCGCGTCAGGTCCTGCTCCTCGGCTGCAAGGCGTTCAATTTCCTGACCTTCACCAGCAATCTTGCGGCGCAGGTCGGCGAGCAGAAGTTGGCGCTCTTCCTGCGATGTATTCAAGCGGGTGAGCTCCGCGTATCGCCGGTCTGCCAGGCTCTGCAGCCGGGCAGCTTCGGCCGCAATTTGCGCCCGCAGCTCGTCCAGCTTGCGGATTTCTTCGATTACCGCGGTGATATTCTCTGCACGATAGTCATTGAGGTAGCGATAGTAGGCCATCAATCTGCCCAGCGTCGCCGGGTCGCGCTGGTTAAGGAGTAGCTTGATCTTCTCCTGGCTGCCGCTCATGTAAGCACTTCGAACCTGCGCGGCAAGCTCGGTCGATTCTGTATCCAGATGCGCCTCCCTAGCATTGAGGTCGGCGTCCAGCTCGCTCTTTTTATTCTCTGTATAACGCTGTTCGCGTTCTATTTCCTTTATCCGCGTACGTTGCTCCGCGATCGCGACCTCGATTTCCTGCAGTTCACCTGTAAGGCGGTCACGCTCCACGGCACTATTGTCCATGCTCTGTTTGAGTTCACTGATGCGCTCCCGAACCTGTTCGAGCTCCTGCTCCTTGATTTTGGCGAGCCCGCCGCCATCGTCCTGAGCTGCGCTCAGGCCTGAAACGGCAAGGAGTATCAGTATTGCTGCGGTTTGCGACCTCATGGGCGCAGAGTGTAGAGGCTTCAGCGGGCTATTTCCTCCCGCTCAAACAGGTATAATCCCCGTTTTTACCGACATCCACGGCGCGGATCCCTGCGTCAGAGTAATTCATGGACAAAATTCTGGAGTTCACAAGCAACAATACGTTGCTGGTGGGAGCGCTGATGGTCAGCTTCTTCGTCGTCATCTTCTCGGAGCTGCGACGCAAAGCGAGCGGCCTGGTAAATGTAGAGGCCAATGACGCCGTCAAGCTAATTAATAATGACGCCGTTGTAATTGATTTGCGCAGTGCAGAGGCCTATTCGTCCGGCCACATCGTCAACGCGAAGAATATTCCGTCCGACGAGCTCGAGACGCGTCTGGAGGCGCTGGGCCACGACAAGTCGACCGCGATTGTCGCTGTTTGCGATGCTGGCATGAGTTCGACGAAGGCGGTACATGCTATGCGTACAGCCGGCTTCGAAAGTGTCTATGGTCTCAAGGGCGGCATGACCGGCTGGAGCCAGGCGGGCTTCCCGGTGGTCACAGGAAAGAAGACCAAGGCCAAGAAGCAGAAGAACAAGAAATCGAAATGAGTGACGCGCCGCTGGTCACGGTCTATGGCACGACAACCTGCTCTTATTGCGGCGCGGCGCGTATGCTGTTGACCAGGAAGGCGGTCAGGTTTGAGGACGTTGTCATTCAGGACGGTTCCGAACGCTTTGAAGAAATGCAGAAACGTAGCGGTAGCCGCACGGTTCCACAGATCTTCATCGGAAACACTCACGTTGGTGGGTTTGATGAACTATGCTCTCTCGACAAGAGTGGAGAGCTGGACAAGTTGCTCGCGGGATAGACTCGCTGGCATTTATTAATAGACAGGAAAGAAAATGGCAGAGGAACAAACAGAGAAGCGCTTATCAATTGGCAAAATTTACCTGAAAGACTTCTCATTCGAATCACCGCAGTCGCCTGAAGTTTTTCGTCAGGCCGACTGGAACCCGAAAACAGACCTGAACCTTCGCAGCAGTCACACTGCGGTTGAGGACAATCACCACGAAGTAGTGCTGACCGTCACGGTTGAAGCCAAGGCAGATGACAAGACCGTTTTCCTTGTCGAGCTGCAGCAGGCGGGCCTGTTCGAACTCGTAGGTTACGAAAGCGAAGAACTCAAAGCGATCGTCGGCAGCTTCTGCCCCAACATTCTGTTTCCATACGCGCGCGAGTCGATCGCCTCGTTGATTCAGAAAGGCGGCTTCCCAGAGTTTATTCTGCAGCCAATCAACTTTGATGCGCTCTACATGCAGGCTCAGCAACAAGCTGTCGCCAGTGCCGCCGCACAACAGGCCGGCGAAGTGGAGACGCACTAGTTAGCGCCGCGCAAACAGTCGCAGTGATCGGTGCCGGTTCCTGGGGAACGGCGCTGGCGCTGCAGTTTGCACGTGCCGGCAGCAATGTTCGGCTTGGCGGCGTAGTCGAGCTCGACCTGCTCGAGAACATGGTCGGGGATCGAGAGAACAAGCGCTACCTGCCGGGTATCGCTTTTCCCGACAACCTGACCGTATGTCCGGATGTCAAAGACTGTCTTGAAGGCGTCCGCGACATTCTGGTTGTCGTTCCCAGCCATGGTTTGCGCAGTACGCTGACGACCATATTGCCGTTGCTCAGCGATGAGTCCCGTGTTTGCTGGGCCACAAAAGGCTTTGAGCTTCACAGCGGCAAGCTGCCTGACAAGGTTGCGGCCGAGGTGCTCGGCGAGGACCGGCCGATGGCAGTCCTATCCGGGCCGACGTTTGCAAAAGAGGTTGGCGAAGGGCTGCCAACCGCGATGACTATCGCGTCCAACGATGATGTGTTCGCACAAGAACTCGCGGCAGCCATTTCTGACAAGAACTTTCGCGCCTATACGTCTGATGACATGGCCGGCGTTGAAGTGGGTGGTGCGATCAAGAACGTGCTCGCCATCGGTGCAGGCATGTGTGACGGCCTCGGCTTCGGTGCCAACGCCCGTGTCGCGCTGATCACGCGTGGCCTTGCAGAGATGATGCGGCTTGGCGTGGCGCTTGGCGCACAGCCCGAAACCATGATGGGTCTCGCGGGCATGGGCGACCTGGTTCTTACCTGTACGGACGACTTGTCACGCAATCGGCGTATGGGTCTCGCACTGGCGAGCGGTAAGACGGTCGAAGAAGCCAAGGAAGAAATTCAGCAGGTCGTTGAAGGCGTGCTCGCTGCGGAGGCCGTCAAAGAGGTTGCCGCCGACCTCGATATCGAGATGCCGATTTGCCACCAGGTCTATCGCATCCTCTATGAAGGGGCATCGCCGCGCGAGGCTGTCGGCGCGCTTATGAGCCGGGAGCTCAAATCCGAACACGGCGAGTAAGCCGCCGCAAAAAACTCCCGCGTCGTTTGGCCTATACTGGGCCCAATAATCAAGAATAAAACTGGGGAGAACACTATGGACCGCCGTAAGTTTTGCAGATCCGCCGTCGCAGCCGGAGTCGCTGCATCCTACCCAATGCTGAGCGCGTGCAGCCGCTCGGAGCAGCCCGTCGCCACGGCCGCGAACACGAGCATCAAAGCTGTGTCGCTGGACGGAGCAGAAATTGAGCTTGAAAAGGCCGCTATTAAAGAATTGGGCGAGGTGATGAACGGCCCGGTCATGCTTTCCGGCCACCCGGACTACGATAGCACCCGACGCGTCTGGAACGGCATGCACGACAAGCACCCGGCACTGATTGCACGGTGCCAAAGCGCCAAGGATGTTTGCCACGCTGTGGACTTTGCTCGCGAGCGTGACCTGCTGGTCGCTGTGCGCGGTGGCGGCCACAGCTGGCCGGGCAAATCAGTCTGCGATGACGGCCTGATGATTGATCTCGCTGACATGAAAGACATCACAGTTGATACAGAGGGGCAAACTGCCTGGTGTGGTGGCGGTGCGCTGCTCGGTCACCTTGATGATGCAACGCTTGAGCATGGCCTTGTTACCACAGCTGGCGTCGTGTCTCACACGGGTGTCGGTGGCTACACACTCGGCGGAGGCTTCGGGCGTCTCAACCGGATGTACGGACTCACCATCGATAACGTTCTCGGTGCCGAGATAACAACGGCCGATGGCAAAACGCGCATTGTAACGGCCGACAATGAGCCGGACCTGTTCTGGGCTCTTCGCGGCGGTGGTGGCAATTTCGGCGTAGTCAGCAAGTTTCATTACCAGCTGCACCCATTCGAACGCAACTTACTGTCGGGTATGCTGGTCTGGCCTGTTGCCCAGGCTCGCGAGGTGCTGGAGTTCTATGCCGAGTGGTCGCAGAAAGGCCTGTCACGCGAACTTTATGTTGGTCCCGTCATGGCCACGATGCCGGACGGTACCGGCATCGTCGCGATGGAAGTCATGTACAACGGCGATCCGGCGCAAGGCGAAAAAGAAATCGCCCCACTGCGCGCTATCGGCACGCCGATGGTCGACGGCATCATGATGCAGGACTACAAAGTCATGCAGACACAGGAAGATGCGACTACCGCACACGGAATCCGTTCTTATGCGAAAAACGGCATGATCAAAGAGTTCACGCAGGGGCTTGTCGATGACATGATCGACGCCTATGTACCCGATCCGCGTGCCGCGATATTTACGCACACCTGCGGTGGTGCCGTGAAAGACCATGGCGAAGCAGATACCGCGTTCCCACATCGCAATGCCGAAACCATGATCGTCTACTACACAGGCTGGTCCGATCCCGAGCAAGACGGAGAAGGCAAAGCCATGTGCAAGCAGTGGCATGCAGCACTCGAGTCACATCACGGTGGCTACTACGACAACATTGAGCAAGAAACAACCGGCACCGTCGTCAGCAACTACGGTCCGAACTTTGCTCGATTGCAGGGAATCAAGAGCGAGTTTGATGGCGGCAATCTGTTCCGCATGAACAGCAACATCAAACCGGCTTAAGCACCGCCCGTAAATCCTAGCTGGCGCCAGGCTTCATAGACAACGACCGCAGCTGAATTCGAGAGATTCAGACTGCGGCTGTTGGCTTGCATGGGCAGTCTCAGACGTTGCTCAGGCGGCACGCTCTCAAGTACCGCCTGCGGCAAGCCGCGGGTTTCTGGGCCAAACAAGAACGCATCGCGAGCGAGGTACGCTGGCGCATCATGCCGAGTCTGGCTGCGAGTACTCAACGCGAAAACCCGCGGCTTGCCAAGTGCCGTCAGGCAGGACTGCAGGCTCTCGTGTGTCTGCACGGTCGCGAACTCCCGGTAGTCAAGTCCGGCGCGTTTCAGGCGCGGCTCATCAAGTTCGAAACCAAGCGGCTCAATAAGGTGCAATTGCGCGCCGGTGTTGGCGCACAGGCGAATAATATTGCCCGTATTGGGCGGTATCTCAGGCTCGTAAAGTATGACGCTAAACACTAAAAACCCTGTAGAATCCGGCCCCGATGGCTGACAATCCCTTACTTACCGAACTCTGCGGCATGTCCATGGCCTCGCCCATCGTGCTGCTCTCCGGTTGCGTTGGCTTCGGCGAAGAATACACGCGAGTCGAGGGATTCTCGAACTCGGACATCGGCGCCGTGTGCCTGAAGGGAACGACGGGCGAACTAAGACTCGGCAACGCTCCACATCGTGTCTACGAAACACCGGACGGGATGCTTAATGCGATCGGTCTGCAGAACCCTGGAGTCGACAAAGTCGTTGACGACATACTTCCCGGGTTGGACTTCGCCGAAACTCGCTTTATCGCCAATGTCTCCGGTTCTACCGTAGAAGAATATGAGCGTGTTACGAAACGCTTTGACGACTCGGACATCGACGCGATCGAGATCAACATCTCCTGCCCCAATGTTAAGGAGGGCGGTGTTGCGTTCGGCAACGATCCGGAAATGTCGGCACGGGTTGTCGCCGCATGTCGGGCGCAAACCTCGAAACCGATCATTACAAAGTTGTCGCCAAACCAGACCGATATCCAGAAGAATGCTCAAATGTGTATCGATGCGGGCACCGACGGCTTTGCCGTTATCAACACGCTCATGGGCATGGCGATCGACAGCGAGACTCGCACGCCCGTTATTGGCAACATGCAGGGCGGGTTGTCGGGTCCGGCGATCAAACCCATCGCCTTGTTGAAGGTGCACCAGGTTTACCAGGTAGCGAAGCATCACAGCGTTCCCATCATCGGCCAGGGCGGTATTACGACGGCGACCGACGCGATTGAGTTTATGATTGCGGGCGCGGCCGCTGTTGGTGTCGGGACTGCGTTGTTCTACGACCCGCTGGTGTGCAAAAAGATCAACGAAGGGATAGCGGAGTACCTGGCTCGACATGAGGTTGGGTCTGCCGCTGAACTCGTCGGCTCGTTGCGCCTGTAGATTGAGCTGGTATCCGCCGAGTGATCAGCGTGCTTCTCACCCTGCTGCAAC
The DNA here is from genome assembly GCA_022600955.1 of Gammaproteobacteria bacterium. Lineage (GTDB taxonomy): Bacteria > Pseudomonadota > Gammaproteobacteria > Steroidobacterales > Woeseiaceae > UBA1847. The sequence continues at coordinate 40,253 of JAHZJK010000019.1, read as the reverse complement.
AATCTCCTGCAAGACGTTCTCTCCGCCTCCTGCTCGTGATGCCCAAACGAAACGCTCGACGATACGAACCAGACGCTGGCCCGAAAACTCGATCTCGCAAGTCGACTCACCTCCGTCGATATTCCCACTTGAATCAATCTGGCAATAACGAAACTTCAAACTCGATCCTGACCGGGCGCCAACAAGATACCCCTGAGTTACTTTTCCTCCTGAGTACTCGGCTGTAACGACACCGCCGGACTCGGAAAAGTTGAATATTGTTTCCGCTCCGATCGCGCCGTTTTCTGCCGTAACGATCGCATTCATTCTGGTGCCATCTAAACTTCCTACCGTCTGATCCACAATAGACCTCTTCAGCTCTTACCGTTGCGCCTAGCCGCGCTCGTAAGAATCAAACACACGCCTCGCGGTGTGCCGATTCGATCATTATCGTATGCTGAATAATACACCGCAGAACTCAGTGTGTGCGGGGGCTGGTGCTCGGAGGGAGTGCCACTTAGGCATGCGCTGCACTAGTATGCCCCGCTCCCGTTACGCTTCTTGCTTTCGCAAGAGCCTCGCCATAAGCTGAGGCCAAGTTTGCTAAACACCAGGCAACAGGAGCGCCAGTGCCACTTAAAGACTCGCTCGCACGGATACCGACGGTCGATTTTTTTGCCGTCCTGCCACCTGGAGCCTATCTACTGACCGCCGCGGCCGCAGCTTTCGGCGAGGGCCTCAGCGGCGCGCCATCGATTTGGTCTCATCTTCTTCCGTTTTTCATGGCTATTGCCGAGTATCCAATACTTGCAATCCCTGCGGTCGTCGCCGCGTTCATGTTTGGGAGCATAGTGAGAGCCCTAAAAGTCGGTTGGGCACAACCTTTTTCAAAAGGGACGTCGGCGTTTCCATATCTTGAGAGTTTGGATCAGTTCCTGGGGGCACTTGAATCGACAGAATCCGCAGCTCAGCTGAGACGGGACTTACGCGAATCGACACACCCTCAATTGTTGTTTAACTACTGGAAGGATCGTCTGTGCCTCGAGGCACCAGGCGGTTTCGCGCAATATGTACATTTTGAAGCCCGCTCTCGATTCTTCGCCGGCATGTTCTGGGCAGGGTTGCTTGGTGTCATTGCGAGTGTTGTGATGGCAGCTCGGGCGGGGTCGCTTACCGCGCCTGCAGTTTGGCAGGCATTTCTTATCTCTGTTGTCATAGTCCTTATCTTCGCAGTTCAATTGCGAACTGTGCGTGAGGCAGAAGCGAAGGTTTGTGTCGCATTATATGTGGCGCTTCATGAGCGGCGGTTTCCGCCCTCAGCCTAGCAAGGCGCTTCCTTGACAGATTCAAGCGCACCGACATCGGCGCAATATCCACGCCTTCTCAGGCGAGTGCGAGCGGTGCTGATCGATTCGGTTCTGGTTAGCATAATTATCCTGTCTTGGTGGGTCATGTTTCCTTTGATGGACGGTTGGTTGCGCCCCGTTTTGATCGCCTACCCCGTTCTCGCGGTTGTGCTTGTCGACCCTGTGATGGTGTCTCTACAGGGTGCGTCGCCAGGTCATCATTTGATGGGGATAACTATCCAGGACGTAAGAACTGGCAAGAATATCGGGCTGCTTCGCGCAGTGGTACGAAGCCTGCTTCGCGGGTTACTCGGGTGGCTATCTCTAGTGTTAGTACTCACCACAACGAAACATCAAGCTCTCCACGATCTGCTTTGTCGCACAACGGTTCTCTTGCGGGACCCTGAGAGCCTGCCGCCTCACGAAAAGTTCACCGAGCGCAATATCGGAACTGGGCGCTACAAATATCCGTCGAAAGCACGCCGCGTTCTTGTGATTTCGGCCTATTTGTTCGTGATTCTATTGCTAGTCGGTGTCGTTAGCGCCGTTGTTGTATCCGACGTATGTCTGGAATATAACGACTGCAGTGTTGTCGACGGAATCACGTCTGTCGTCATGAATCTGGCGTTTACGTTTGGTTGTGGTGCCGCCATTGTGTTTGGGTGGCGCGCGCAGCTCTTCGGCTGCCGACGACAAGAGATGCCTGGCGAGTCGGACTGAGACGTAACAACGCGCTGCTATTGCAGACCACTCCCGTCATCATTCTTGCATCCACAACGGCCGCGCCATAAGCTGAGATCAAGTTAGCTCAGACGTCAGGCATCATGTCTTCATTCTCACATCGCCTGCTTGCGGGCTGGCTACTCTCGATCACACTGCTTTCTCCCGAGTTGGTGCTTGCGGCATCGTTTGATAGCGATGGCGTGCAGATCTACTACGAGGAGCGAGGAGCCGGGGAACCGGTAGTCCTGCTGCACGGTTTCTCGCAAACGCTGCAAATGTGGAATGAAACCGGATTAGCGGAAGCTCTCGCCCGAAGATATCGAGTTATTTCAGTCGACCTTCGCGGACACGGCAACAGCGGCAAACCTCACAAACCAGAGGAATACGGTCCGGAAATGGGAGCGGATGTCATCCGGCTACTCGATCATCTACAGCTCAGCAAAGCTAACCTTATTGGCTTTTCTATGGGCGCGACGATAGTTTCGAAGCTTTTGACTACACACCCATCTCGCGTTTCGACCGCCGTACTGGGGTCCGGGTTTTTCCCTCGGTGGAGTGAAGAAGAGGAAGAGTTTGCCCAGTTCACCAAGAGTCGCGCGATTTCTGGGGAGCGGCATCCCTGGGAACCTGAGAATCAGGATTATGTGGCGCTTGCCGCGGCGATCCGAGGGCTTCGTTATGCAGATGTCTTAGACGAGGAAATTGTCGCAATTGCAACTCCGACTGTTGTTGTCATTGGCAGCATCGAGCTGCAACACTTCTCGTCGGAAAACTGTCGTAGATTGAGTACATTACCGGAGTCAATTAGTACGATCATCATAGCGGGCGCCGATCATGATCGGGAAAAGCCGGCTATACTTCAGCCAGAGTTTCTGAACGCGGTAATCGAACTTATTGATGATCACAAGTGATGCCTAACAATGCTCTGCACCTGGCGCAAGTTAGCTTACCGTCAGGCAGCAATCACGATGCTCGTGTTACTCATTGCCATAAGCTGAAACCAAGTTCGTCTCACGCCATACAACACTCAACATTGTTCAATTGCCTGGAGAATACTGTGCGACAAACAATCATTCTTATATTACTTTGCGTCTATTTGGCTCCAGCGAGTGCTGAACAGTCACCCCGAGAAGCCGCAGCGCTGAAGCTTCTGGAAGCAAGTCGTGCATCAGAGATGGTCGAGCAAGTCTACGACTCGATGCTGCCGCAGTTTTCAGCAATGGCGGAACAAATGGGAATTGACGAGGCTAAGCAACCGATTTTCGACAGGCATATGGTGCGCGTATTCGAGGTTATGCGCGAAGAAATGAACTGGGAAAAAATGGAACCGTATATGGTCTCTGCTTATGCGGAGGTTTATACGGAGCAAGAGCTTCTGGAGCTGACGGAGTTTTATGGGTCCCCCTTAGGTCAAAAGTTCTTGGCGAAGATGCCTGAATTGATGAGCGTAACTATGGAGGCAACACAAGAAATGATGGGTGGCTTCTACGGTCGTCTCGAAGGCTTGCAGGCAGAGCTCAAGGCGGACCTCGAGGCAGGTAGAACGGAGAACTAGCGGTTCTTGTCGAAGGCAGAATGGCGTCGTCCGTTGCGCAGAAGTCGATGTGACCAGTAAACAGCACGCAACAAACCCGGGTAGCGGATACTGGACACCGGTGGAAGGTGTTGCTGACACGTGGTCCAACGACGATCGAATCTGGTTTCACTATATCGGTCGCGCGATAGTGTTTATCCAGTTCGATGATTTCAACAACGCTGAACTCCTGAAACTGGCTCATCGGTTGGGCGCAATGACCGCTCGCTACCGCATCAATGCAGGCTGGCTCAGGGAGTGGCGGGCCTCGCAACCAATCCGTTTTTCGTTGATTCGGCGCGGAGTTTCACTGTTGGGTGACACGATATAGATGGTGACTAAATACCTGCTTGTCTGGTTCTTGCTGGCTATTGTCGCCATTGCGACCGGCACTGTCCGTCAGGTTACGTATGGCAAATATGTATCTGACCTGATCGCACATCAGGTATCGACAGTCACCGCCATTCTGGCCTCCGGGGTGCTCGTTTGGTATGTCAACTGTACCTGGCCAATCGAATCATCTACCCAAGCGACGCAGATTGGTGCTATGTGGCTGATGCTTACAATCGCTTTTGAGTTCGGCTTCGGCCACTACGCGGCGGGGCATACTTGGGCGCATTTGTTGGCGGATTACAATCTTCTTAAGGGGCGGGTCTGGTCGCTGTTTTTGGCTTGGGTGGCCGTGCTACCTGTTGTCGTTTTTTGGTTGGCCTCGTGCGTAGCGGACTCAACACCTTCACTGGGCCCGGAGCCCTGTTCAACCATGTGGCTTCAACTGGTAGAAGAACACGTATCGACCGGGGATTCAGAGGGTCATGGCCCGGATCTCGGTTCTTCCGAATGGCGATCGGTCGTCGAGTTCAAGCTGGGTGTGCGCGGTGACCCGATCGTGCCGGATCGCGCAACGAGTGACTGGTGTTACTTTGTTGATCGGAGGCTGGCTGCGAATCCAGTTGGCCGCGACTAATACGGACCACAGCGGCAGTAGCGAGGCTTGCATGCACAAGCGGCTCGCCATAAGCTGAACCTCGGTTTGCTTAGTCGTTAGCGTGCCACTATGTCCCGGATCACCTTAGGCATGATTGCGTTATTTCTGCTCGGTGCAGTGGATTCGGCGGAGGCCTGTGGAACGGTGGCTCAGTCCTTCTTTTCCCATTCTCTCGAAACAGATCGGCCTCGGCTCGAGTCCTTTCTGGATAGCGCCTCTTGCGGCGATGAGGAAAAGTATTCTCCGGAACGCGCTGACCCTGTAATAGCGCTCGTGCTTGCCAATTCAGCGAGGGCGGGCGTTCCTGCCACGAAGATAGAGCGCGTCCTTACCCGATTCAATTGCGCAGCAACGGCACGCGATCAACCGGCCTACGCCAAGATCATCGACTATCTCGGAACCACACGATACAGGGAGGTCTGCGGTTTCAGTGCACTTGCCAGAATGCTCATCGTTTCGAGTTCCGGTGGAGCAAATCTAAGAACAGCACCCTCGACCAGCGCGCCGAAACTTGGTGCTATTGCCGAGGGTGCCTTGGTAAAGAATGCGGAACGGGATGGCGAGTGGCTCTTGGTTGATACGTTTCTGGGGCGCGGTTACATGCACGAGTCAACGTTGAAGTCATATGTCACGACGGCTGCTTCGGCGTTCGAGCAGTTAGCCGCTGAGTTGTGGCGTGGAAGCGATGCACAACGAATTCAGTTCGTGAACTGGGTGAACGAGGCGCAGCCGTGCCGATCTCTTTCCAAACCAAAAATTTACGAGCTTCTCGGGCACCCGGAGTCGATGTCTGAGTGGTGGGGCGGCTCATCGCAGCAGTCGATGGACGCGCTCTCAACTAGCGAAGCGCCAGATGGTTCCGGAAGACTTCCTGATCAAACAGATTGGATCTACCAGACGCTTCGCCCTGGCTCCAAGGAGAGCGCAGCGTGGAGCGGCGAGGGCAGTACATACTTGCTCGATCTGGAAATTCACTTTGGGCCGAACGCACTCGCCGTTGGGTGTGGGACAACGCAATACACATCAGGCGCTGAGTACAACGAAATGCTGGAAATGATACGAACGATGGTTGTCGGGGAGTCTTGATAATGCGCTCTTCAGTCTCTGTTCGACGATTATTTCTTTCCGGGGTCGCTGGCCCTCTGGCTTTTTGCGTCGCGACGATTGTGAGTGGCGCGCTGCGCTCTAACTACAACCACGTTAATCAATTCATCAGTGAACTCGGCGAGACAGGCGGTGAGTTCGCGTGGTTGATGAACTACTTCGGGTTTATGCTCTCGGCGCTTTTCGTTCTGTTATTCGTTTACGCGCTGCGAAAACATTTCCCCCGTACGCGGATGAATACGGTCGGTCACCTTTTCCTGGTGATTTTCGCAGTTGGCGTTTTCTTCGCCGGCATCTTTTCCTGTGATGTGGGGTGCCCGGTCACGGGCCGGTCTCTTCAGCAAGAGCTCCATGACGTAGCGTCCGTTGCGCTCCCGGCATTCACGCTCGGGGCCTTCGCTTGGGGAGCGTATTTCTTTCAGGCGCCACGGTGGCGGCGATTCGGTGTCTATTCGCTGCTATCTGCTTCTTTGTCTGTGGTCCTCCTGCTCGCCATGGTGCAGTCTGAGGCGACGCGCAGCGGAACCGGCGTTTATCAGAGATTGTTTTTGGGGGTTCTTTTTGCCTGGATGATTGCGCTCGCGATTCGTCTTTGGCGCCGCGTAGATATTGCCCATGTCCCGGTATAGCGCAGGCAAGCTTCGCCTTTGGTTTGGGCAGCCGGTCAATGCGCCGTATGCCACCCCACCGGCGTCACTTCGCGCAATGGTCATTGTTTGTATCATTAGCGCGACGGGTACCCTTGTTGCAGGCGTAGCAAACCAACTGGCCCTGGGAGGAAGTGCGACCTCGTCGTTTCAGGAAGCAGCGGTTTTTGTTGGCTGTTACTTTCTGCTGCCGATCCTGATAGCGCATACGATCGCCACGAACTGGCCAATTAGCCGAATTCTGATCTGCGCCTATGTCTTTACGATTACGTATCAGGTGTTCTTTTCCATTGATGGGCTGCGGACCAGCACCGAGTACCGGGCGTTTGCCATGGCGGGGCTCTTTCTGTTCGTGCTCAGCAGCTTGTGGTGGTTATTCGGCAGTAAGAAGATGCGCCTCTACTATTCTTTAGTCATGGGCCAGGGTCTTCCGAGTGATCTTGAAGGACCGATAGATGAGCTGATCGCCCCAGGGCGCGCTGAACGGCTGTTCGGGCGCTTTGCAAAAGCGGTTGCCCCGTTTTTTGAAGGGGCTGTTATTGTGCTTGTTATTGTTGGTCTGATTTTCGCGCTTAGCGTGTACAAATAGAGGCGTAAGGCGCCTAAGGGAGTTTCTGAAATGAGTGCTCGATGCCTGGCAATTCAATCTATGCAAGCCCTGGCCTTATTGGTTCTCTCCGCTTGCGCGTCGAGTATTGCCGTGTACGAAACGCCAACCAGCGGAGAGGTAGCTGTGATCACACTGGTGAACGCCGCGGCGACTCAAAGAGTGAATCTGACAACCTTTGACGATGGCAAGACTTGCACCGGGCGCCGGCTTATTCAGTTCGACGGCAAGGATGGCCTTTCGCCGGAGTCAACGCGCACGCTTGCTGTCACTGCTGGCGAGGTGTTCACACTGTTTGCGTCGATGGATACGATTGGAGACGACGACTACGGCGTTGAGCTTGGAGCAACCAGTGGCGGGCCCGCACCCGTCATGAGGCGCAACATTACGGCAATCGGCTGCAATGTCGATCTGTCATTCCAGATAAACGCAGGTGAGCGCTATGAAGTAATAATTTCTGAGCCAGACTTGTCGCGAGCCTGTTCCGTCAGGGTCTCGGCGATGGATGAGGCAGGCTTGCCCGTCGCTGTTGAGCGCGGCAGCGCTTGCGGTACAAGCTTTCGCGCCCTAGAGTGATGCCGTCAATCAGGAGTGCTTATGAGATCCAATATTCTGTGGGGCGTCTATTTTCTATTCGGCGGCCTGGCTGTTTACTTTGACTGGCACGATGATGTGTTTTCCTTCTCCGGGCCTCTGCCTTTGGTCAAGGCCGCCATCTGGCTGACATTTCTCGCGTTTCTTGTCTACAGTATCTACGCCAGCAAGCACGAAAACCTGTTTCGGACGATCAAGGTAATGAACGGGCTGTACTGGGGCCGACAAATCGGTGCGGACCTCTATATTGGCTGCTTTCTTGCAATGTTTGTCATCTACCTGAACGATGGAGCGCTGGCCGCGCTCCTTTGGCTGATTCCGACCATACTGTTTGCAAACCTGTCGATACTGCTGTACTTCGCGTTGAACTTCGAAAAACTATTGGCGCACTTTCCCGTCTGACGCGGTGCGCCGTGAATCGTCGTAAGGTTTTTGCACATTTTTGACTTTCTTACATGGAGATCCTGATGGAATACCAGCCAATCCGTTTTGGCGAAAAACTGGGATTGATTGATGATCACTGGGTGCCGAAGGTTATTGCCGAGATGAACGATTATCAGTTTAAGATCGTTAAGATCGAAGGTGACTTCGTCTGGCATGATCATGAGGACACCGATGAAACGTTCATCGTGCTTGATGGCGAGTTGCGCATCGACTTTCGAGACGGCGCTGTGAACATTGGGAAAGGGGAAATGTTCGTCGTTCCTAAAGGTGTAGAACACAAGCCATTCGCCGAAAGCGAAGTCCACATGCTACTGATAGAGCCGCGCGGTGTCGTGAATACCGGAGAGGTCGGCGGCGATCTCACTGCAAACAATGATGTCTGGATTTAGAATATTTTCTCGAGCATCAATCGGCGGGCTCGTTGTTTCACTTCCCGTTGCATTGTCGGCCTGCGGTACAACGGCGGCGCTGCCTGATCCGCTCGCAGCCGGTTGGCTAGAAAAGCCTGTCTGTGAGCGCTTGCACGAGAGCAAGCGGCAGAGGATTCTTCGCTGTTCGTTTCCTCCGGGTGTCGGTCATGAGCGCCATTTCCATGCGCCGCACTTCGGCTACACGCTCAAGGGCGGGCTCATGCGCATCACCGATTCTGGCGGCGCCCGAGAGGTTGAAATCGACGAGGGCGTAAGCTTTAGCAGTGACGGTATCGACTGGCATGAGGTGCTGAACATAGGCGATACGAGTGCGCAGTTCTTGATCATCGAGGCCAAAGAGTAATGAATGTTGATACCTGGTTGCTCTATGTGGGCACCGTTTTGCTGCTCATGAGTACACCGGGCCCAAGTCACCTGCTGATGCTTTCGGTGAGTCTGTCAAATGGCTTTGAGCGATCGCTGGCAACGGCTGCTGGCGATCTTACGGCGAACGCACTACAGATACTGCTTGCGGGGCTGGGTCTGGCCGCGGTTATCACACAGTCACGCTACGGATTTGCAATCATAAAGTGGGCGGGGGTCGCGTATCTGGTGTGGGTTGGGGTTCGGCACATCATCGCGTCATTCAATGCTACGAGTGTTTCGGGGCGCGCTCCCGTTACATCGCTCAAGCGCCTGTGGCTTCGCGGGTTTGTGACGTCGGCGGCAAACCCTAAGGCCGTGGTGTTTTTCGCCGCGCTGTTCCCGCAATTTCTGGACCCGGCCTATCCGCTTGGTCCGCAGATCGCGATACTGGGATTGAGCTACATCATTATCGATGGCAGCTTTCTCGCCACCTATGGCAAGGGTGCCAGCTGGATTTCCGGGCAAATTCGCGGAAGACACAGAGCCTGGGTTGATCGCGCTGCGGGTACCAGCCTGATCGCTGCTGCCGTGCTCCTCGGTCTACGAACAAATGAGCGGTGACACACATCTTATTGGGGTAATGTTTTGATCGTACGCATCACCAAGTATTTTGTTGCTGCACTGATCGTTGGATTGGTGCTGTACTTCTACACATCCAGCAAGGAAATCGGTATCGAGGCCATTGTCGAGGATCAGTCGGCCGGACTAGGTTCGGCGCCGATAGTGGTTGCCGCTCTGGCTGACGGCTCGCTGTCGGTGAATGGCAAGCCGGTGCTGCTCGAGGATCTGGAAGAAGCCCTTGCGCCACTAATGAACGAGACCGTCAGCGTCGAGGTCTCGGTGCTCGAAGAAACCGATAGCATGTTGCTCATCCAGGTCATGGACACTGCACGCCGCGCTGGGGTTGGACCTGCCAACATCAGTGTTGTGCCGAGAGCTGCGGACTAGCAAGCTATGGAAGACTTCAATCTCGAACAACGCGTTGACGAAGACATACTTCGGTCGGACAAGTCCGGGCCCGAGCTGTTGCGCTACCCGCTCTACAACAAGGGCACGGCATTTACATTGGAGGAGCGGCGGCGCCTTGGCATAGAGGGGCTGTTGCCCGCCGAATACAACACGATCGATCAGCAGGCTCGCCGCATCTACAAGTCCATTTTCTTTAATCGCGATGACGTGGGCCGAAACATTGGGCTTGCGATGCTGCAGGACCGCAACGAGGTGCTCTTTTACAAGCTGCTCAGCGAGCACCTGGAAGACGCAATGCCTGTCGTATATACGCCCACAGTAGGCAAGGCATCGCAATACTATTCCCGGGTATTCCGCCGCGGACGCGGCATTTTTATTACACCGGATTATCGCGGTCGCGTCGAGGATGTCTTACGCAGCGCAGCGCCATTCAGCGACGTACGACTGATGGTCGTTACCGACAATGAGGCCATTCTCGGTATCGGCGATCAGGGTGCCGGTGGCATGGCGATCAGCGTTGGCAAGCTCGCACTCTATTGTGCAGGCGCTGGCATTCACCCTGCGCGAACGCTGCCGATCAGCCTCGATGTAGGCACCGACAATCAGGCCTTGCTTGATGACCCGCTTTATCTCGGCTATCGAAAACCCCGATTGAGAGGCCCTGAATACATGGCGCTGCTCGACGAGTTCGTCGCCGCCGCAAAAGCTGTTTTTCCGAAGGTTGTCATTCAATGGGAAGACTTCAGTAAAGACAACGCACTGACGATACTTGATCGCTATCGAAATGAGGTTCCGTCTTTCAATGATGACATCCAGGGAACTGGCGCCGTCGCGAGCGCCTGTGTTCGAGCGGGATGCCATATCGCGGGCGAGGGTTTTTCGGCCAGCCGCATTTTGATTTATGGTGCGGGTGCTGCCGGTCTGGGTATTGCACGGCAGCTGCGCTCGCAGCTCTCCACCGCGGGTGTGTCTCATGATGATTTGACCAGAGCCGTTCTTGTAATGGATAGCCGCGGTATTGTCACATCGGGCCGTGCCGGGCTCGATGACTACAAGAAAGAGCTGGCGTGGCCGACGGACATGGTCGCCGGACTAAAAATTGCTGAGGCTGAGTATGCCGATTTGGCAGCGGTCGTCGATGGCTATCAACCCACAATCATTATCGGTGCGTCAGGACAGGCGAGTGCCTTTGATGAGGCAGTCATTCGAAACATGTCGGCGCACACCGATTCACCCGTAATCTTGCCGATGTCGAATCCAACCTCCATCAGTGAAGCCATTCCGGAAGACTTGCTGCGCTGGAGTGATGGTCGCGCACTGGTGGCAACAGGCAGCCCATTTGGTCCTGTTGACGTCGACGGCGAAAAGCGCCGCATCGGCCAGGCGAACAATGTGTTCGTGTTCCCGGGCATTGGCCTTGGAGCCATCGCTAGTGGCGCCAGTGAAATTACTGACGCCATGATCGGTGCATCGTCACTCGCGCTTGCCGACAGTCTCAGTGACAACGACATTGTGGAAAAGAGCTTGTTGCCGTCGGTCGCAGGGCTTTGGGATATCTGTGGAAATGTAGCACTGGCTGTCGCCCGGCAGGCCGTCAAAGATGGCGTTGCGACGAGAACAGTCGGGCTCGCGGCACGGGTCGAGTCCGCTCGTTGGCGACCGCGATATCCCGCTATCGAAACTGACCCTCGACGCTAGTCGAGGTGTAAGGCCTTCATCTTGCGTGCCAGGGTGTTGCGCCCCCAGCCCAGCAGTTTGGCCGCCTCTTGTCGGTGACCGTTGGTTCGCGACATCGCAATCTCGATCAGGGTTTTCTCAAACTCGGGCAGCGCCTGTTCAAGTAGTGGCGCGTCGCCCCTGTGCAGCTGACGCTCCGCCCATGACGCCAACATTCGTGTCCATTCTTTGGCGGCGCGCTGCGGTTCTTCGCCGCCACCGAGGTCGCCGGGGATATCGTCGGTTGTGATCATGCCACCGGGTGCGGTCACGGTCAGTCGTCTCGACGCATTGACGAGTTGCCGCACGTTGCCAGGCCAGCCATAGCCCTGCAATACACTTAGCGCATCGGCGTCGATTGATTTGGGTGGCGCCCCAAGTTCCTTTCCTGCCTCGTCGAGATAGTGGCGGAACAGCAGTGGTATATCTTCGCGGCGATTTCTGAGAGGTGGCGTGTTGATTCGAATCACATTGAGCCGATGAAACAGATCTTCGCGAAAGCGCGATCCCTTAACCGCTCGCGCAAGGTCCTGATTGGTAGCAGCAATGACGCGCACGTCTACTTTTATGGGTGTCTGGCCGCCGACACGATAGAACTCGCTCTCGGCGAGAACGCGCAACAAGCGTGTTTGCAACGCCGGCGACATATCTCCAATTTCATCAAGGAACAGTGTGCCGCCATCGGCTTGTTCGAAGCGGCCAATGCGGCGCGCATCCGCGCCAGTGAAGGCACCTTTTTCGTGGCCGAACAACTCCGACTCGAGGAGTTCTGAAGCGATCGCGGATGTGTTCAGTGCGACAAATGACTTTTTGGATCTTGGGCTGTGATCGTGCAGTGCTTTCGCAACGAGTTCTTTACCGGTTCCGGATTCGCCGGTGATAAGGACCGTCATGCTTGAACCGGCGAGGCGGCCTATGGAGCGGAACACCTCCTGCATGGCCGGAGCCTGACCAATCATCGAGGCTATTGTTGCTTTCGGTGCGAGGTCCTTGGTGCCGGTGCCGCTTGCACGTGCCGCTTTGTTAACCAGTTCGACAGCCTCGTCGATATCAAATGGCTTTGGCAGATACTCGAACGCACCGCCTTTGTATGCAGCTACAGCATTCTCCAGGTCCGAGTGCGCAGTGATCACAATAATGGGTAAATCGGGGCAACTGCTTCTGAGTCGTTCAAGCAGCACGAGGCCACTCATTCCTGGCATGCGCACGTCGGTGATCAGTACGTCAGGCGCACCAGCATCAATGGCCTCCAAAAGATGCTCCGCACGCTCGAAACTGCGCGTCTCCATATCTGCTTGCTTGAGGGCTTTTTCCAGCACCCAGCGCACGGACTGGTCGTCATCTACAATCCACACGTTCAATGGCCGGTTAGTCATTCATCTCGTCCTGCTGAAGCGGAATGCGTACGTAAAAAATTGTTCGCCCCGGGCGGCTTTCGAACTCGATCATCCCGCCATGCCGGCTGAGAAGTTCCTGCGCACCCGGCAATCCGAGTCCTGTGCCATCGGGTTTATTCGTAACGAGTGGATAGAATACGGAGGCCTGCATGTCTTGTGGAATGCCCGGTCCGTCATCTTCGATTTCGATGCTTGCAATGACTCGGTGGCGCTTATCTCCAATCGTATAATTGGTCGCGGCACGAGTGCGCAACGTCAGGTTGCCCTGTCCGTCAAGAGCGGCTGTTGCATTTCGGACAAGATTCAAAAGCGCCTGGATGATCTGGTCGCGATCCAGACTGATGTCGGGCAAGCCGGGGTCATATTCTCGTCGTATGTTCAGACTCTTGTTTTCTTCAGCCTGAATAATTCGAACGACGTACTCAAGCAGCTCGTGTACGTTTACGGGCTCTTTCTTTGGCGGGCCACCCGGTCCCAGCAGGGTGTCGACCAGAGACGCGAGTCTGTCAGTTTCACTTATGACGACGTCGGTGTATTCGCGCAGTTCGGCTTCGTCGAGTTGTCGCTCCAGCAATTGTGCGGCGCCGCGAATGCCGCCCAATGGGTTTTTGATTTCATGAGCGAGCTGGCGAATCATTTGTCTCCCTGCGCCGTGTTGAATGAGCAAATCATTCTCGCGGCTAATCTGCGTGCGCCGGGTGACATCTGTAATCTCGACCAGCAGGCGGGCTCCCTCGACGCTTAGTGGCGACACACGACAATCGACTATGCGCTCGTAGTTATGCACCTCTGTTGGGGCAAGTCGCAATTCGTTCGCATAGTGGTCACCGGTTGTTACAACGCGACCGAGAATTTCTCTCATCTCCGGATCATCGTCGACGAGCTGCAACAGTGATTGACCGTTTGCGCGGCGCTCGCTGATGCCGAGAATGTTCTCCGCTGACGGGTTGAGCCCGACAATCAAGAGATTTTCATCAAGCAAGATGATGCCCGAGCTTAGGGCGTCGAGGATATTGCGGGAGTTTTTGCTGATGGAACCGTCGTCGCCGGACCCATGCTGTTTTTTCGGCTTCTCTAGAACACCGTGTTCTGCTGAATGTAGAATCGACTCGGGCGACTGCGGATCATCAGTGTGCCCGTCTCGTCGATCACTTCCGCCTGCAGATTGTGCACGCCGCGCCACACTTCCTGAAGCTGGAAGCTCGCGCCGCTGACTGTCTGTGGCGTGCCATCGAAATAGACTCGTACCTGGTGGCCGGGTCTTAGCGCTGGCGTAATCGCCAGCGACACACTGACCACGCCCTCTACGTTCCATAGTGTTTCTTCGGACGCGGGTGACGCAATCTCAATACTGTCGTAGCCAAACGTTGTGGCGGCTTCGGTTTGCTCGTCGGTTTGGCTTTCGCCCGTCGGAACCACCGTAGTGGGGCTTGGACGTGATGGTTTTGATTCCGGCAGGTCGATTCGCTTCGCACCGGGTTGTGGACGGTCCGAATAGTGGACAACACCGCTCTCGTCGGTCCACGTGTATGCCTCCGCGAAGGCGCCTGCGGCAACCAGCAGTCCGAGAAGTACCAGAATTGATCGTGTTTCCATGCAGTTAGCATAGCAGCGTAGTCACGTTGTTGGGTAGAAACCGGGCGGCAAAATGCCGCCCGGTTCACACTTTTTGCCTTTACAGGCTGTAATACATGTCAAATTCGGCCGGATGAGTCGTCATTCTCAGGCGGGTGACGTCTTCCATCTTGAGGTCGATGTAGGCATCGATCAGGTCGTCGCTGAAGACGCCGCCCGCTTTCAGGAACTCGCGGTCGGTGTCCAGAGCGCCAAGCGCCTCATCCAGAGAGAACGCGACCAGTTGCAGTTCTTTTTCTTCCTCTGGTGGCAGGTCGTAGAGATCTTTGTCCATGGCATCGCCCGGATGAATCTTGTTCTGAATGCCGTCCAGCCCGGCCATCATTAACGCCGCAAATGCGAGATAAGGATTCGCCATTGAGTCGGGGAAACGAACCTCTACGCGACGTCCTTTCGGGTTGGATATGTATGGAATGCGAATCGATGCTGATCGATTGCGAGCTGAGTAAGCAAGAATCGTCGGGGCTTCGAAGCCTGGAACCAGGCGCTTGTAGCTGTTGGTCGACGGGTTCGCGAAAGCATTGATCGCTTTGGCGTGTTTGATAATGCCGCCGATGTAATACAGCGCTGTTTCAGACAGGCCACCGTAGCCATCGCCGGAGAACAGGTTTTCACCGTCCTTGAAAAGCGACTGGTGCACGTGCATGCCATTACCGTTGTCGCCTACCAGTGGTTTTGGCATGAACGTCGCCGTTTTTCCGTAGGCGTGTGCAACGTTGTGCACCGCGTACTTCATGATCTGAACTTCATCTGCCTTGCGCGTTAAGGTGTTGAATTTAGTGCCAATTTCGCACTGTCCAGCCGTTGCCACCTCGTGATGGTGCACTTCTGTTTCGACACCAAGCTCTTCAATCGCGAGGCACATTGCCGAACGAATGTCGTGCAATGAATCGACGGGTGGTACGGGGAAGTAGCCACCCTTCACGCCTGGTCGGTGCCCGACGTTGCCTTCCTGATGTCCGTCGCCTGAAGCCCATGCACCTTCGTCAGAACCGATCTTGTAGAACGCTCCGGAGATATCATCGTTCCAGGTTACGCTGTCAAAAATAAAGTACTCGTTCTCCGGTCCGAAGAATGCTGCATCTGCGATGCCCGTGGACTCCAGATAGGCCTGGGCACGGTTGGCGAGTGAGCGCGGGCAGCGATCGTATCCCTGCATCGTCGCTGGCTCGACGACCGTACAGCGGATGTTCATTGTTATCTCGTCGGTAAAGATGTCGATAACGGCGGAAGCGGCGTCAGGCATCAGGATCATGTCCGACTCGTTAATTCCTTTCCAGCCGGCGATCGATGATCCATCAAACATCTTTCCTTCTTCGAAGAGATCTTCGTCGACGGTGTGTGCGGGAACGGTTACATGCTGTTCTTTGCCGATGGTATCCGTAAAGCGGAAATCGACGAATTTGACCTCTTCATCTTTGATGAGGCTAATTACCTCTGCGGGCGTCATGGATCTTTCCTCCAGGTATTGGGTGTACTAAATAAAGGCGATCGCGTTAACGATCCGATAGCTGCTTAATTGCAACTAGCGTGCCAAAATAGGGCGCCGCGTAAGGTCCTGTTTAGTATAGAAAAACTCTTGCTTCGGGTCGCAGTCTTGCACTAAATTGGTGCAACTCACTTTTCCTCTGCCTCATATTAGTGCGTCACGGGCCGCTTTGCACCGGTTTCCTGAGAAATCACGTTGCGCCGCCTCCCACAGACACCCGGAAGCCGTTATACTTCGCGCCTTTGGCACTCCGTGGCACCGCAATGAGCAGCACGAAACCCTCCGCACCCCAGACCTTTCAGGACCTGATTCTGCGCTTGCAGGAATTCTGGGCTGCGCGTGGCTGCGCGATTATGCAGCCCTATGATATGGCCATGGGTGCTGGCACGTTTCATCCGGCGACCTTTTTGCGTGCCGTTGGGCCCGAGCCCTGGAGTGCCGCGTACGTGCAGCCGAGCAGACGACCGACCGACGGTCGCTACGGCGACAATCCGTTTCGCCTGCAGCATTACTATCAGTACCAGGTCGTACTGAAGCCGTCGCCAGCAGACATTCAGGAGATGTACCTCGACTCACTACGCGCCATCGGCCTGGACCCGACCATTCACGACATCCGATTTGTTGAAGACAATTGGGAGTCGCCAACGCTCGGCGCGTGGGGGCTTGGCTGGGAGGTCTGGCTAAATGGCATGGAAGTCACACAGTTCACCTACTTCCAGCAAGTCGGTGGCCTGGAGTGTCGCCCGGTAACGGGTGAGATAACGTATGGGCTTGAGCGACTGGCCATGTACCTGCAGAGCGTTGAAAGCATCTTCGACCTGGTCTGGACCGATGGGCCGCTGGGCCGTATTACGTATGGGGACGTATATCACCAGAACGAAGTTGAGCAGTCCCGTTACAACTTCGAGCAAGCCGACGTCGACGCGCTGTTCAAGGCGTTTGATCAGGCTGAAAGTGAAGCTCAGCGACTCATTGAGCTGAACCTCGCGCTACCGGCTTACGAACAGATGCTGGCGGCGTCGCATACATTTAATCTGCTCGACGCGCGTCAGGCCATTTCGGTATCGGAAAGGCAGGCGTTCATTTTACGAGTGCGGACAATGTCACGCTCGATTTGTGATGCGTACTATGCAAGCCGGGAAGCACTCGGGTTTCCAATGGTCGGGTCTGTCCGCAAGGCAGGGGCCGAATCGTGACTTCGACAGATCACTTTCTGGTTGAGATAGGTACTGAAGAGCTTCCGCCGAAAGCGTTGCGCGCATTGATGGATGCGTTTGGTGCTGGCCTGGTGCGAGGCATCGACGCCGCACCGCTTGCGCATGGAAAAGCTCATACGTACGCGAGCCCAAGACGTCTTGCCGTGCTCGTCGAGGACCTTGCGCACGGACAGCAGGACCGCAACGTCGAACAAAAGGGCCCGCCCATCAAGATCGCTTTTGATGATGACGGCAAGCCGACACCTGCGGCAACGGCATTCGCCAGCAAATGTGGTGTCAGTGTCGCGGAGCTTGGCCGCAATAAAACAGACAAGGGCGAGTGGCTGGCGTTTGAGAAGACCGAGAAGGGCAAAACCGCCACAGAGCTGCTGCCCGGACTCATAGAACAGGCGCTCGCCGATTTGCCTATACCGCGCCGTATGCGCTGGGGTGACGGCGACGCAGAATTTGTGCGGCCGGTACACTGGGTTGTCATGTTGCATGGTGGCGCCGTGTTGAACGGAAGCGTAATGGGTCTTGACGCAGACAATACGTCCAGAGGACACCGCTTTCACGCTTCGGGCCCGATTACGATCCCTTCGCCCGGCGACTATCTTGAGACCCTGGAGAAAGGCGGCTACGTGATCGCGGACTTTGAGCGCCGGCGCGAAATGGTCCGAAACGGCGTTGACGCCGCGGCCGCAGAGGCCGGTGGTGTCGTCGTAGAGGGTGAGTCGCTGTATGACGAAGTTGCCGCACTGGTTGAGTGGCCGGTCCCCGTGTTGGGTAGCTTTGACGACGAGTATCTCGAATTGCCGCGCGAAACCATTGTTTCGACACTGACCGGACATCAGCGCTATTTCCCCGTTGCAGACAAGACGGGCGCGCTGCTGCCGAAGTTTGTAACCGTCGCAAACCTCGAAAGTAAGGACCCCGAGCAGGTCCGACAGGGCAATGAGCGCGTCATTCAACCACGCCTCGCAGACGCTGCGTTTTTCTGGAACAACGACCGCTCGAGAACGCTCGACAGCCGTCGGGACGACCTCAAGGCCGTTGTCTATCAGCGCCGCCTCGGCAGTCAGCTTGAAAAAAGCGAGCGGGTAGCGAAGCTCGCTAAATGGCTTGCGGGCAGCATCGAACATGACAGCGACAATGTCGTCCGGGCGGCCTTGCTCGCGAAGTGCGATTTGCTCTCGGGAATGGTGGGTGAGTTTCCGGAGCTGCAGGGAACAATGGGGCGTTACTACGCCGCTGCTGATGGCGAGCACGAAGCCGTCGCAAGCGCAATTGGCGATCACTACCGTCCACGCTTTGCCGGCGATGAGCTGCCCGCAACGGTTGACGGTCAATTGCTGGCTGTCGCTGACAAGCTGGACACCCTCGCTGGCATATTTTCGCTGGGCAAAAAGCCGAGTGGTAACCGCGACCCATTCGGACTGCGGCGTGCCGCGCTCGGTGTCGTGCGCATACTTATCGAGTGTGGATTTGATGTCGATCTCAAGTCGCTGATCAAGAAAGCGGCCCGCGCGCAGCCGAAAGGTGAGCTTGATAGCGAAGACGTTGCAGCAGACCTGTATTCGTTTATCAGCGATCGCCTGCGGCGCTATTTTCTCGACAGGGACGCGGGCCTCGCGACTGAAACCTTTGACGCGGTACTTGTGCGCGAGCCGCGGTCTTTGCTCGACTTTGACCGACGCCTGGCGGCGGTGCAAACGTTCGCGCGGCTCGAACAGGCCGAGAGTCTGGCGGCCGCCAACAAACGAATCGCGAATATCCTGCGAAAAGCAGGTAGTCCTGATGGCGCGTCAGTCAAGAAAAAGCTGCTTCAGGAAGAGGCCGAGATCGCCCTGAACAATGCCATAGAGAATGCGGCAGACAAAGTTAAGCCGCTGCTCAAGGTGCGGAACTATGCAGAAGCACTAAATGAGCTCGCCGGGTTGCGGGAGCCCGTCGACCGCTTCTTTGATGACGTCATGGTAATGGCTGACGACGAGGCTGTCAGGCAGAACCGACTGGCGCTTCTCAACCGACTTCGGGCTCTGTTCCTGGACGTCGCAGATATCTCTCGATTGTCGCTTGGTTGACTGTGGCCGCACGTCTCGCCAAGAAGGGTCTGATAATTCTCGACCGTGATGGGGTAATCAACCAGGACTCACGCGAGTTCGTAAAGTCGAGTGTCGAGTGGTTACCGTTGCCCGGCAGCATCAAGGCTATTGCAGACCTGAGCCGTAGCGGCTTCACCGTCACAGTGGCAACCAATCAATCCGGACTGGCGCGCGGCAAGTTCGACCGCAATGCGTTGCGCTCTATGCATCGCAAGTTGCGTCGCCTCGTTTCTGCCGAAGGCGGCCATGTCGATCGTATCGTCGTTTGTCCGCATGGCCCTGACGACGGTTGCGCATGTCGCAAACCCAAGCCAGAGCTGTTGCGTCGATTGCTGCGTTATTACGGCGCAGCTGCCGCGGACGTTCCTTTTGTTGGCGACTCTCTACGAGATTTGCAGGCCGCTGACGCCGCTGGCGCTCGTCCGGTGCTTGTGCGTACCGGCAATGGCGCGGCGACCGAGCGTTTACTGCCACCGGAGCTCTCGGCCATTGAGGTATTCGACGATCTTGCGGCCGTCGCCAGAGCACTACAAAGGCAGCGGCATTGATTCGTTGGTTCCGCTCTCTATTGCTGATCGTCGTCGGGTTCACAGCAGCTGTGCTCTATGCCGCCGCTTCGCTGCTGTTTTTTTGGGCGCCCGCGAGTTTTTTATGGCGCTTCGTCGACAACTATTGCCGCTTCACGCTGTGGGCCGGCAAGTTCTTCTGTGGTCTGGATGTCGCGATCGAAGGTCAGGAGAACCTGCCGGACACGCCGTGCGTCATCATGATCAAGCATACCTCGGCACTCGAAACCTACGGACACGTGCCGTTTTTTCCACGCACGACCTGGGTGCTCAAGCGCAGCCTTTTGTACATTCCGGTTTTCGGCTGGGCGTTGGCGCTGGTATTCAGGCCAATTGCGATCGACCGTGGCGCGGGCCGTCAAGCCGTTAAACAGGTCATTCAGCAAGGCAAGGAGAAGCTCGCAAATGGCGTCTGGGTCTCTGTGTTTCCCGAGGGCACACGCGTACAGCCGGGTGAAACGCGAAAATACGGCGTTAGCGGTGCGGCACTGGCGAAAGAGGCAGGCGTGCCAATTATTCCCATGGCTCACAATGCGGGTGACTTCTGGCGCCGGCGCGAGTTCACGAAGCGGCCGGGAACGGTTCGCTTTTGCATTGGTCCACCTATTGACGCATCCAGTCTGCCGCCAAAAGAAACCAACCTTGTCGTGCAGGACTGGATAGAAAACAAGATGCGCGAGATTAGCAGCGCATACCAGGACAAGGACTGAAGTCATGCTAAACGCAATCTGCCGCACGGCGATAGTAGCTGTGCTCATTGTCGTGCTCGCCAGCTGCGGACGGGCACCAATGCACTCAACGGCAAAAACGGCTGAGTCCGCCCTGGATCTGATTACCGCCAGGGCGATTGAGGGTCACGTGTCCGTGCTGGCTGATGATGCGCTCACCGGTCGCGAGGCGGGTACCGAGGGTTACGACAAGTCTGCCGAGTACGTTGCCGAGCAGTTTGCGGCGATGGGCTTGCTGGCCGGTGGCAGCGATGCCTGGTATCAGCCCGTGACGCTCACGGAATATCGTCTGGATACCGACAGCGCCACGATGGTGTTGCATCGCGACGGCAAAGACACGGCGCTCGCGTATCGGGATGACTTCGGCATGGGTGCCGATGCGGTTCGTGACAGCACTTCGGTTCGAGCCGAGGTTGTTTATGTCGGCTATGGCGTGCACGCACCCGAACTGGGTTACTCGGACTACGACGTGGTTGATGTGCGCGGCAAGGTCGTTGCCGGCTTCAGCGGTGCACCATCCAGCATTGAGGGATCAGAGCGAGCCTACTATGCATCCTCGCGAACGAAGCGCGCCGAAGCCGTCGCGCGCGGCGCCGTCGGGCTGATCTCTTTGCGCTCTCGCAAGGCGGAACAGCGTCGCCCATGGGATGAGGCGAAGAAGCGTTTTGGCCGGCGCTCCGGCAAGACCTGGGTCAGCGACGATGGTCGTTCGGCCGGGTACTTCCCTGAAATTCAGGGCAACGCGTATACCAGCATGCTTGTCGGTGAAAAGCTGTTCGGCTTGTCGCCACTCAGCTACGAACAGG
Organism: Gammaproteobacteria bacterium; assembly: GCA_022600955.1. Lineage (GTDB taxonomy): Bacteria > Pseudomonadota > Gammaproteobacteria > Steroidobacterales > Woeseiaceae > UBA1847. Next base: position 18,805 of record JAHZJK010000019.1, on the reverse strand, counting down.
CGCTCGATTTCGCCGAAGCGAACACTCCCGCTTCCGCGCCGCTCGATGTCGAAGTGACGCTTGAGCAACGGTCAACACATGCGAGCGTCAGTAGTCCGAATGTGATTGGTATGATTCGCGGCACCGACCCGACGCTTGCTGATGAGTACGTCGTCTACTCTGCGCATCTCGATCACATTGGTGTCGCTGGCGACGAGGAAGACAATATTTACAATGGCGCCTATGACAACGCGATGGGTGTTGCGTTGATGCTGGAAACCGCTCGCGCACTTAACGCTGCACCGCCGAGAAGGTCCGTATTGTTCATCGCGCTAACCGCCGAGGAAAGTGGCTTGCTCGGTTCCGATTTCTTCGTAAACAACCCGACAGTGCCTATTGATTCTATCGTCGCAAACATCAATCTTGACATGCCATTGTTTTTGTATCCGGTTGCGGACCTGGTTGCGTTTGGCTCGCAGCATTCGTCACTGCACTCGGCCGTAGAGGAAGCCGCTGCCGCGGAAGGCTTCGTTTTTTCTCCGGACCCGCTGCCCGAAGAAAACCTGTTCGTACGCAGCGACCAATATTCCTTCGTTCGCAAGGGTGTTCCGGCGGTTTACCTGATACCTGGCTTCACCTCGAGTAATGACGATATCGATGGTGAGGCTTTGTTCCGCGATCACATCGAGAACCACTACCACGAACCAAGCGATGACCTGACGAGACCCGTCGACTGGGATTCCGCGCTGCGCTTTGCCCGTGCACATACACGCCTTGGCTACATTGTTGCCAATCTGGGCGAGCGGCCGACCTGGAACGAAGGAGACTTTTTTGCTTCACGGTTTGCGCCGCGCAAATAAAAAGGGCCCCCGGTGGAGGCCCTTTGAACTCAAGTGCTTTTGGGCTACCAGATTTTGACGCGATCCTCAGGGGCGACATAGAGCGCATCACCTTCCTGTACATCAAACGCCTCGTAGAACTCCGGCACGTTACGTACCGAACCGTTGGCTCGGTACATCGCCGGCGAGTGCGGATCCGTTCCGATTAACAGACGCAGAGACTCGTCGCGGTATTTATTGCGCCAGACCTGCGCAAACCCGAGGAAGACACGCTGAACACCCGTGTAGCCGTCGATTACTGGCGCCTCTGCGCCGTCGAGTGACATCCGGTACGCCAGTAATCCGATGCTGATACCGCCGAGGTCACCGATATTTTCACCAAGCGTGAAGTCGCCATTTACACTCAGGTCATCAAACGGTGCGAAGGCACTGTATTGCTCGACGAGCTTTCCGGTGCGCTTCTCGAACTCATTGCGGTCTTCATCGGTCCACCAGTTGCGCATTACGCCATCGCCATCGAACGTGCTGCCCGAGTCATCAAACCCGTGGCCAATTTCGTGCCCGATGACGGCGCCAATTGCACCGTAGTTAACGGCGTCATCAGCGTTAAGGTCGAAAAACGGTGGCTGCAGAATTGCAGCCGGGAAAACAATTTCATTGAGCGGTGGCATGTAGTAGGCGTTCACGGTCTGAGGTGTCATGCCCCATTCGGTACGATCGACGGGGCCGCCCTGTCGGCCGAGCTGCCGCTGATACTCAGCCAACGCGGCGCGCTCTACGTTGCCAAAGTAGTCGTCCGCCTCGATGTCGAGTGCTGAATAGTCGCGCCACTCGTCCGGATAGCCGATCTTGGGGGTGAACTTGGACAATTTGTCGAGCGCTTCGACCTTCGTATCTTCGGACATCCAGTCAAGTTCTTTGATACTTTTTTCGTAGGCGTTAACCAGGTTGCCAACGAGCTCGAGCATGCGTTCTTTTGCTTCAGGCGGAAAATGGCGCTTCACATAGACCTTGCCGACCACTTCGCCGAGGCTGCCATTCACGACGCCGGTTGCGCGCCGCCACATTGGGCGTTGCTCTTCTGTACCGGACAGCGCCGTACCGTAGAACGCGAAGTTTTGCTGGTCCAGTTCACTCGTCAGTCTTGATGCCGTGTTATTCAGCGCGGTCCACTGCAGGTATGTTTTCCAGGTCGCCAGGTCTGTGTCGACAATGATCTGGTCGAGCGCCCGCATATAGTCCGTTGTGAAAACCACCAGCGATCCGATGTCTGCTATTCCGAGTTCTGCGATGTAGCCATCCCAATTGAAGTTTGGCATCAGTTCCGGCAGGTCTTCGAGCGCAATCTTGTTGTAGTTCGCGGTCCAGTTGCGAGCGTCTTCCTTCTTCATGTTTTGCTCAGCGAGGCGCGTCTCCAGCGCCATCACCGTTGCTGCGGCCGCCGCGCCGTTCTCGAGGCCGGCGAGTCCATACATTTTTTCGATGTGCGCAATGTACTGCTGCCTGAGCGCCTCCGATTTTTCGTCTTCCTTCAGGTAGTACTCACGATCAGGAAGCCCCAGACCACTTTGGCCCGCATAGATCATGTACTCCTTCGGGTTCTTGAAGTCAGCAACCTGGCCGACACCAAAAGGTGCGTCGAGATTACGTTTAACCGTCTCGGCGAAATATACGGCCAGGTCAGCGTAGTCGCTTATCGCATCAATTCGGTCGAGCTCCGGTAGCAGTGGTTCTACACCACGCGCGTCGCGCGTTTCTGTGTCCATGAACGACCGGTACAGGTCGCCGACCTTTTGCTCGTCGGTGCCTTTGGCGAAGTCGCCGTTGGCTGACTCCTCAATGATGACCTTGACGTTTTCCTGGGCTTCGTCGTTTAACGATGCAAATACGCTGAAGCTCGACTTGTCGGCCGGGATCTCCGTTTCTGCTACCCACTTGCCGTTGACGAACGAGAAAAAGTCATCGCCCGGGCGTACGGTCGTGTCCATGTTCGCCAACACGATGCCTGAATGGAGCTCTTTGGGCTGTTCGACTTCGGCCTGCTGCTCCGCTTTCTGGCCACACGCAGCCAGGCTCGCCAGCGCTAGTGCGCTGATCAGTACTTTTTTCACAATAACTCCCCTTCGTGAGTTCAATTGGCCCGGCTACTCGCCGAGCGCCTTCAATTCTTCGGCTTGCGCTTCGCTGACTTCGTAGATGGAGTCAATGTGACAACCCCGCAACGTGTCGATGCGCGCTCTGATTATGTGGCTGTCGCGTCGAATATCCGCCTTGATCCTGCCTGAGTCACGCAGCTCGTGGCAAAGGCGGCGAAATTCGATCAACCAGTGGCTCTTTCTGTCATTCAGGATCGCGTAGCGATCTGTGATTCGCTCAAGGTGTGTCGACATCCGATAGCGAATGTCCTCCTTTTCGGGCAGTTTCGCGACTTCGATGTAATCTCTGATTGCATCATTTTCCTCGACAACATTGGGTTCCTTCGTGTCCTTAGCGGCACAGCCCACAATAAGCGTCGCTAGCATGACTGTCAGATACTTGACCATGATGGCACTTCCTCTGGTATTTGATGCGTTTGGACCGCTATTGGTTGCAAAAGTTTGGCGCGCTAGCGCTCGTTTCTATACAGCTCCTGCACGTATTCAATCACCTCAGGGTTCTCTGCTTCCCAGTTCGCGATCATGCTCTGTGCCGCAGGCGGCATCCGTTCTCGCTCAATGCGGACGGCGTCCGCCTTGCCAGCGCCGTAACGCTCCGGCATTAGCCACAGACCACACATCGCCGCGAAGGCAAAATCAGTGTAGTTCAATTCATCGCCGCCGAGCAGCGATTTGCGCCCGTCCTGCAGCGCTGCGTTCATCTCCGAGAGTAGCTCGCTGATGCGCTCGCCTGCGCGGGTGGCGTTTCTGGGTGTAATCCTGAAAGCCCGGCGAATAAGCAGGATTTGTAGAGGTGCGAGGATGCGCAGCAGCTGTCGCTGCCAGAGTGGAATCGCCGGGCTGTTGACGCCCCACGCGTGCAGCGCAAGCTCTTTGTCATTGAGAATATGTGAGTAGATCCAGACCTGCAGCATGCGGCCATAGCCGTCCAGGCGCCGTTCAAACTCGATGCGCGCCGCGGTCGGCCGCAGGAACTCGGCAGCCCCCTCATCGAGGTAAGCATAGCGGCCCCATACATACCGCAGGATTTCATCAGAATTACCGATTTCGGAGAAAACTGCTCCTGTTTTTGCCTTGAGCAATGGCACTGTCCGGCCGCGATAAAACGCTCCAAGCGTGCCGCCGACCGGCTTCTCGGTGTAATCAAGCTCCATCCGGTCCATACACCAGCGGACTTTCTCGACATAGTGGCTTGCGGAAATGGTTTCGAGAATCAGGTCAGGCGCCGGCTCAGGAAAGCGCCAACCACTCATGACGATCAGCCAGCGCCATACCAGCGCCAACAGGACCAATAGAACGGCTGCAGGCACCGAAAGCCCGAACCAGGCAACAATAACGGGTGCTGCAAGCAAGAAAAGTGCGTGGATCAGCTGTCGGTTTCGGGTCATGTTCATGGCGGTGTCAGGCGGCCGGCCATTCTACCTGTTCTTTGACGCTTTTTCGCACATCTTCGTCGAAACTGTCGCGAAAAGTGTTAAGTTAGCCGCGATTTCTCTGGTTTCGCGAGGTCCCCTTTGTCCGACGGCTTTTTCAATGTGTTCTCCCGCCGCGCCGGCCTGTCCGCCGTAGTTTCTGTTCTTTTAGTGGTCGTATTCGGCTCGCTGGTCAGGGCGCCTACGTTTTCGGGTTCGATGGTTAACGACATCATTGACGGGAATTCAGAGATGTTGGCTGCGGCGGAAATATCTGCGGCCCGAGGAAACCGGGAGTCCGTGATGCTGATTGTGGGGCCTGGGGATATATCGGTTGGGGCCGCCTTCGACGAACTCCGTGCGCTTGAGGACAGTTTCGCGACTGCGGGTATCGACGCGACGTTTGGGTCGCTGGACTCTCTGCGTGATCAGCTTTTTGTTTTCGGGCTTACGCCCGAATCACGGCTCTCCGAGTTGCTGTCTGCCCTACGGTCGGATGTTAGCGGGGCTACGCTTGTGAGCCGCGACGGGACTCTGTTTGCAACGGTTGTTACCGTGCACTCTTCCGACGAGGCGCGTGCGGTTGCACTGTTGCGATCGTTTCCGTTCAGTTCCGCATTGTCCAGCAACGATGTGCTTGCGGCCGTAGCGCTCGAACAAGACGTTGCTGCCGGTTTGCGCGATGATCTTGCGTTGCTGATTCCGGCCATAGTCCTGGTTATGTTGCTGACGTTGTTGCTGGCATTTCGTCACTGGCGTGCCGTGTTGCTTCCGGCGTTTGCAAGCCTGGCGTCTGCGACCGTTGTCTTTAGCCTGCTGACGCTCACGGGCATCAGCATCAACCTGGTCACACTACTCGCGCTGCCGATTGTATTGATTGTCGCTCTTGCAAACAGCTGCCACTTTCTTGCCAAGTCTGCCAAGGTTCGCGATCAGGGGCTTTCACTGGATGAGGTTGTCGCGGTGTCGATGCGACGCGTGGCAACGCCATACCTTGTAAGCTGCGTCACTACCGCGGTAGCTCTTTTGTCTCTGGCGTTTAATGAGATAACGCCTATTCGTGATTTGGGCGTTCTGTCCGCAGCCTCGCTGGTTGTTTCCTTCGTGCTGGTATTTCTGTTCGCTCCCTGGGCGCTGCACTGGCATATGTCTGCGATTGATCCCGGCGCGCAGCGCTCTGTGTCCTACCGTCGTGCGTCTCGCTGGGTGCATAAGAAGCGCAACAGCATAAGTCTTGTGCTTGTCGCGCTGGCCTTTGCGAGCGCCTTGACGGTCCCCGGGGTTGCCGTTCGTTCAGATGCACGGCTGTTTTTCCCTGACGATGCCGCCTTCACCGAAGCGTTTCGCGCTTTCGAGTCTCGCTTCTATGTGTTTTCGCCGCTTCGTGTTTTGGTTCGGCCTGACGAAAGTCTCGCTCAGCTCGACGCATTACGCATTGCCGGGGCTGTCCGGGATCGCCTGCGAGATGACGATGCTGCACTTCTGGTTGGGCTTGAGCCGGCGGCCGTCGGTTCGGGTTTTGTTATCACGGCTGTGGTAGAGACGGAGGACGCCGCAGCACGACTCGCAACGATGTTGAAGGGCATACAGCGACAGGGCTCATTTGATGCTGAGCTTGTAATCAGCAGCGCGCAACTCGTTTATGAGAGCATTGATCGGCAGGCACTGGCATCGTTGGCGCAATCCCTGTCATTCTCTGTTGTTATTATTTTCGGTGCGATCGCTTTGTTGTTTCGTTCTGCTCGGGCCGTGCTTGCATCATTGGTCGCGAATGCCGTCCCACTGTTGATGGTGTTTGGGGCTGTCTGGCTCGTCGGCGATCCGCTCAACCTGGTCACCGCCTTTGTTTTTCTGGTCGCACTGGGCGTAATCGTCGATGACACGATTCACATTCTTTACCGCCACCATGGGGGCGAAGAAATTGCCGGCAGCAGCATTGAGTTCAGCGTCGTACTTAGCACGATCATGCTGTGTCTTGGCTTGCTGTTGTGTCAGCTCAGCGACTTTCCAACGACCCGGTTATTCGCGCTTTACTGCGCGCTGGCGCTAACGGGCGCGGTGGTCAGCGATCTTACTCTGTTGCCTGCGCTGCTTAGATATCGAGGTTTTCGACAGTCAACGCGTTCTTCTCAATAAACTCGCGTCTCGGCTCGACCTGGTCACCCATCAGGGTCGTGAAAATTTCATCGGCTTTTACTGCGTCTTCAATTTTGACCTGCATCAGGCGGCGTGTTTCAGGGTTCACGGTCGTATCCCAAAGCTGCTCGGGATTCATTTCACCCAGGCCCTTGTAGCGCTGTATTGATTGGCCACGTCGCGCCTCTCGCATTAGCCAGTTGACCGCGTCTGCAAAAGACTCCACCGGTTCTTCACGTTCGCCGCGCTTCACGACAGAGCCTTCAGCCAGCAGGTCGTTTGTCTTGGTTGCGAGCGCCATGATGTGGCGATACTCGTTGGTGCCGAAAAACTCTTTGGGCAGGTAGCGCGTCGCGCCGATGCCATGCTGCACTCTTGTGATCGCTATGCGAACGCCTTCGCCGTCTTCGTTGCCGGGCTCAAAGCTTGCCTTATAGTTGCCGGTATTGTTGTCTTCCGCCCGGTCTCCGCTGCTTTTTGGCAACAGCTCAGAAAGCTGTTCTATCCATGCAGCCAGCTCTTCTGCTGTGTTGTTATCTGCGACCGGTGCCTCTGGTAGCTGAGTGAGCACGCGCAGAACGATCTCGTCATAGCGAGAGGACAAGCGAGTGATGATGCTCTCGACCGCGATGTGTTCTTTGGCAAGCGTTTCCAATGCCAGGCCTGAAAGCGGTGGCGCCTCTGAGTTAACGTGCAAAGCCGCTTTATCCATAGCCGCGGTCAGGAGATAGCTGTTTAACTCGGCGTCGTCTTTGACATAGACCTCTTGTTTGCCGCGTTTGATTTTGTAGAGCGGTGGCTGCGCGATGTAAACGTGTCCGCGCTCGATGAGCTCCAGCATTTGTCGATAGAAAAACGTCAGGAGCAGCGTTCGAATGTGTGAGCCGTCAACGTCCGCGTCGGTCATGATGATGATGCGGTGGTAGCGCAGCTTGTCGGGATCGAAGTCGTCTCGCCCGATACCGCAACCCAGTGCCGTGATCAAGGTACCTACCTCGGCCGACTGAAGCATCTTGTCGAAGCGCGCTTTCTCGACGTTCAGGATCTTGCCCTTGAGTGGCAGGATTGCTTGCGTGCGTCGATCCCGCCCCTGTTTCGCGGAACCGCCAGCAGAGTCGCCCTCGACCAGGAACAATTCGGACAGTGCCGGGTCTTTTTCCTGGCAGTCCGCAAGCTTGCCTGGCAAGCCCGCAACGTCCAGTGCCCCTTTGCGTCGCGTCATCTCTCTTGCTTTACGCGCCGCCTCGCGCGCACGCGCAGCGTCGACAATCTTGGAAACAATCGCCTTCGCTTCCTGCGGGTGCTCAAGCAGGTACTCTTCCAGTCGCCCTGCCATCACGTGTTCAACAATGCCCTTAATCTCTGAAGATACGAGCTTGTCTTTGGTTTGCGAAGAAAACTTCGGATCCGGGACCTTGACCGACAACACGGCGGTCAGCCCTTCGCGAGCATCGTCGCCGGTAGGCGTAAACTTATCTTTCTTCGTATTGAGTTCTTTTTCTATGTAGCCGTTCAGCGTGCGCGTGAGTGCGGAACGAAACCCCGCGAGGTGCGTACCACCATCGCGTTGCGGAATGTTGTTGGTATAACAGAACATGTTTTCCTGGTAGCCATCATTCCACTGCAAAGAGGCCTCAACGCCAACATCGTCTTTCATCGTTGAAAAATGAAACACGGTCGGGTGTACCGGCGTCTTGTTGCGGTTGAGGTGTTCAACGAAGGCCTTGATGCCACCTTCGTATTCGAAAATGTCTTCGCGCTCATCGCGCTCATCAACAAGATGGATTCGGACGCCCGAATTGAGGAACGACAGCTCGCGCAACCGTCTCGCGAGAATGTCGTAGTGAAACTCGATATTCGTGAACGTGTCGCCGCTTGGTTTGAAACGCAAGGTCGTGCCGGTCCGGTCTGTTTCGCCAACGACCGCCAGGGGCGCCAGGGGCTCGCCATGAGAATACTCTTGCTGGTGTAGTTTTCCGTCACGGTGAATCGTGATGACCAGCTGCTCTGATAGCGCATTAACAACCGATACGCCGACACCGTGAAGTCCGCCGCTGACCTTGTAGGAATTGTCGTCAAACTTTCCGCCAGCGTGCAGCACGGTCATGATGACTTCGGCCGCAGAGCGACCCTCCTCCGGGTGCATATCGACAGGAATACCCCGCCCGTCATCGCTGATCGTGACTGACTCGTCGGCGTGGATCGTGACCGAAATGGTGTCGCAATGCCCGGCAAGTGCTTCGTCGATAGAATTATCGACGACCTCGAAAACCATATGGTGCAAGCCGGTGCCGTCATCGGTATCACCGATATACATTCCGGGCCTCTTTCTGACGGCCTCAAGGCCCTTTAAGACCTTGATATTACTGGAAGTATATTCTGATTCGTCGGTCATTCAATTTCCTCTTTGGGCAACCGACGCATTGTACCAAAATGGGGTGATCAACGTACCCTCAAAGTGTTCTTTTTCAAGGCGTTTTAGCTGCTCTGACCGACTTTAGTTTACCGGTCGGGAAAATACTAAGCGATCGCGGTCACCGAGCCGTGTTCCACGTGAAACACCCGGGCCGATTCCGGAATCTCCAGTGCCGTTGGGTCGAGGCTTGTGGCCACGATCTGGCAACCAAGACCCGCCACCGCTTGCATTAGCCTGCTCAGCGAATCGCCGTCCAGTTCCGCCGCCGGATCGTCAAGCAACAACAGTAATGGCTTTTCCAGGGCCGTCTGCGCAGTGTCCGTCGCCGCCAAAATCATCGCGCTGGCCAGAAGCTTCTGCTGCCCTCTTGATACCAGCTTTTTTGCCTGTCGCTCGTCGTATCGAACCTTTACATCTGCGCGGTGAGGACCCGACTGAGTTGTCCCAATCTGCAGATCCCTTTCGAGCCCCTCGTCCAGCGAATCAGCAAGCGACCGCTCACGGCTCCACCCGGCACGATATTCGAACCCGAGCTCCGTCTGCAGCAGAGCGCGCCCATAGTTTTGCAGACTCTCCATCGTGAGCTCCAGAACGCGGCGCCGCGATGCATCCAGGCTCTCTGCCAGTTCAATGAACTCCGCATCCCAGCTTTTTATCGTCGCGACCGCGCTCTTCAACTTGAGCGCGGCATTCCGCTGTTTCAGTGCCCGCCGAAAACGACGCCAGATTCCAAGGTGCTCATGTTCCACGTGAAACGCGATCCAATCGAGAAACCTGCGGCGAAGCTCCGGGCCTCCGGCAATCAGGTTGTGCACCTCGGGATCAATAACCTGTAGCGGGAGCGCCTCTGCAAGCGCCGCAGCACCACTGGCACCCTCACCTCCAACCCGCACCTCAAGGCCCTCCCGACTGTTCCTGACACCGAGGTTTCGCTTGCCCCCAGACTGAGCAACCTCCCCAAACAACACGAAGTCACTCTGCCCATGCAGGATGAGATCCGATGTACCCGCACCACGAAAGGACTTCCCACGCCCCAGATACGCCAACGCCTCTAGCAAGCTCGTCTTGCCAGAGGCGTTGGCGCCGAAGATCAGATTAAACTCCGGGTCCAGATTGAGCTCTACACTCTCGAGGCAGCGAAAATTGGTCGCTCTGAATAAACCAATCATCAGGCCGAAAACAGCTCTTCTTGCCGTCTACAGTCGCATCGGCATAACGACAAACGTGCAGTCATCATTTCCAGGCTGACGAATCAGGCAGCTCGAATTGCTGTCCTGCACCGACAGGGTCACATCGTCTCCCTCAACAGCACCAAGTGCATCCAACAAGTAATTTACGTTGAAGCCTATTTCGATGTCCTCACCAGAGTACTCAACGGCGAGTTCTTCTTCCGCCTCTTCCTGCTCCGGATTGTGCGCCTGCAAGATCACACCACTATCCCGAATAACCAGACGAATTCCCCGATACTTCTCGTTGGAAAGGATGGCCGTTCGCTGCAAAGCATTCTTGAATTCAGAACGATCCGCTTTGAGTTCGTTAGACGACTCTTTTGGAATAACCCGTTCATATTCAGGGAAGCGCCCATCGATCAATTTCGACGTGAAACGAATACCTTCAAGTTGAATCCGGATGTGATTTGCGCCTAACTCGATATTGAGATCGCCATCGCCGTCCATAAGACGCTGCAACTCAAGCACGCCCTTGCGCGGAACGATCACCTGCTGTTCGTCAAACGACGCCCCCGCGACATCTGCCTGGCAAAGCGCCAGCCGGTGACCATCTGTCGCGACAGCCCTTAAATGGCTGCCGCCGGTCTCAAGCAGCATGCCATTCAAGTAGTAACGAACATCCTGTTGAGCCATCGAGAAATGCGTTTTTTCAATCAGGCGCCCAAGCGACTCCTGGCTAACACCAATCGTTTGGCCCGCCTTGATATCCTCAACGACCGGGAATTCAGCGGCCGGCAATGTCGCGAGGTTAAACTTGCTGCGCCCGCCCTTCACAGAGAGCTTTTCGCCGCTCAAACTAATATCGACACGCGTGCCTTCGGGCAGGGCCTTGCAGATATCGAGAAGCTTTCTCCCAGACACCGTAATCTCGCCATCAGATTCAGAATCGACTTCCGCTTGAGCAACCAACTCCACCTCGAGATCTGTTGCCGTTACTGCAAGCTGACCACCCTTAACAATGATCAAGACATTCGAAAGAATTGGCATCGTTTGACGACGCTCCACCACTCCGATTACGGCCTGTAGTGGCTTCAACAGCGCTTCGCGAGCTGCGTTAAACTTCATAGGTTCCACCTGTTAATAAATATTGAATATAGATAAATTATTGTTATTATTAAGGGCTGCTTACCCTGTGTATAACTTTTTATTTACATTAAAAAACAACCACTTAGAGGAGAAAATGTGCCCGCTAAAACGGTTGGCCACCTGCTGTTAATCTGTGCACAGTCTGTGGACAAAAAAATGTGCCATGATTATCCACCGCTTATCCACATCATCCTGTCAGAGTTCTCAACAAATTCAAATAGTCGTCGTCGATACGCTTATCCGTTTCACGAAGGGACTCAATTCTCCTGCAACCATGCAACACCGTCGTATGATCACGACCGCCGAAAGCATCGCCGATCTCGGGCAGGCTGTGATTTGTCAGCTCCTTAGAGAGAGCCATCGCCACCTGTCGTGGGCGGGCAATCGACCGGCTGCGCTTCTTTGATAGCAGATCACCGACACGAATTTTAAAGTAGTCCGCGACGGTTTTCTGAATGTTTTCGATTGACACCAGGCGCTCCTGCAGCGCCAAAAGATCCCGCAACGCCTCTTTGGCGAAATCGAGGTCTATCGCCCGACCGGTAAAGCGGAAATTAGCAATAACCCGCCTCAACGCCCCTTCCAGCTCCCGAACATTGGAGCGAATACGCTGCGCCATAAAAAACGCCACTTCTTCGGGCAGAATTATTCCTTCCGCCTCCGCCTTGCTCATCAGGATCGCAACAGATGTTTCAAGTTCAGGAGGCTCAATCGCAACCGTGAGCCCCCACCCAAACCGTGACTTAAGCCTCTCCTCCAGACCGGTTACCTCCTTCGGGAATCGATCACAGGTGAGAATAATCTGCTTTTGGCCCTCCAGGAGCGCGTTGAAGGTATGAAAAAACTCTTCCTGAGAGCGCTCCTTACCCGCAAAAAACTGAATATCATCAATAAGTAACGCATCAAGAGAGCGGTAGGCCCGCTTGAATTCAGAGATTTTGTTGTGCTGTAAGCCTTTTACCATGTCACCAACAAACCGCTCCGAGTGCACATAGCTAACACGCGCAGAAGGATCCGCTTTCAGAATGGCGTTGCCGACGGCATGCATAAGGTGCGTTTTGCCGAGCCCGACACCGCCGTATATAAACAAGGGGTTGTAAGACTTGCCTGGATTCTCACCAACCTGGCTCGCAGCCGCACGCGCAAGCTGATTGCTCTTACCCTCAACGAAGCTTTCGAAAGTGAACGAAGGGTTCAGGCGCGAAGCTATCGGCGACGTGTTATTGACCGTTATGGTTGTCGCCCGAGGACGCTCAATCGAGCTGCCATCAATAGCTGCTGGCGCCGGCGCCTTACGGGAGCCGACCTCTACAAGCACCTCCGTGCCGCCGCCGCTTTCCTCTACGAGCTGCAGAATCCTCTCCATATGGTGCTGTTGCAACCAGTCCACAACAAACCGGTTGGGAGCAAGAAGTCGCATAACACCGCCATCATCGACAGCCTGAAGAGGGCGAATCCACGTGTTGAATTGCTGCTCCGGAAGCTCGGCCTGCAGGGCGCGAAGGCACTGGTTCCAAAGCGTGGATTCGAGAGACAAGCAATTCCCCAAAAGGCCACCGGTCCGGGCCGGCGCCGAGCAACAGTTACAGACGTACGAAAGACCGGGCAGTCTATACTGAAATACCAGTGTTTACATCCGTCTATTGACACTCTACGGGCATCTGAGTACCCTTGCCGGCCTTCTGAAAAAGCCAGCTCAGACAGCCGGTTTTAAGTACCAGGTATTTAGCCATGAAACGCACATTTCAGCCCAGCAAAATCAAGCGCGCCCGCACGCACGGTTTCCGTGCACGTATGGCGACCAAGGCCGGGCGACTCGTTATCAAGCGCCGCCGTGCAAAAGGCCGCGCACGTCTGACGCCGTAATACGCGGCACCGTCACGTCGACGAGCCAAAAATCAGCAGCAACCAGCCCGGAAGGCTATCGATTTCAAAAAGAAAATCGGTTGCTGGACGCGGCGGCTTTTGGGCGCGTGTTCAAAAAAGCTACGCGCAGCCGCGACAAATTATTTACAGTACTCTACCGCGATAGTGACGAGGGTGCGCCAAGGCTAGGCATGGCAATCTCTAAAAAACATTGCCGCAAAGCAACCGCAAGAAACCGTATAAAGAGAATCATAAGAGAGTCGTTTCGCCTGCATCAGTCTCAGTTGACCGGACTGGACATAGTCGTCATTAACCAGCCTGCCGCAGCGCGAGCCGACAACAATGCCGTCAGATTGAGTTTGTACAATCACTGGCAGCGATGCGCGAAGACCAACAAGCAGGAAAGCTAACGGATGGATAATCAACGACTGCTCGTCTGGGCGGCATTCGGCCTCATGGCCTGGATCACGTTTCAGACCTGGCAACAGGATTACGGCCCACAACCTGTCGAGGCAGTCGTGGAGACGACAGAGTCTGCGCTAGCCACGAATGATGACGGACTCCCGGAGCTTTCGGCGCCAGCAGAGACCACACTCGACGCTCCGATACCGGCTGGGCCGGCACCGCAAATTGCGAACGCCGTTGCGACTGATGATGCCCCACTGATTACGGTTACAACTGACGTATTTACTATCGAAATAAGTACGCGCGGCGGCACAATACAGGCGGCTGAGCTGAAGAATTACCCGGTCGCGAAAGATCGCCCGGATGATCTCGTGGAACTGCTGGGCGTCGACGCATCAAACTTCGGCGCGATTCAATCGGGCCTGCGAATTGTGGGCGACGGCGATGAGCCAAACCACCTCGCAACATTCTCATCTGCCAGCAACAGCTACGAAATGAATGGTGCCGACGAGTTGGTCGTGCCGCTGACGTGGCAATCAGCGGATGGCGTAAGCGTAGAGAAACGTTTTTTGTTTCGCCGCGGCGAATACGCGATCGTCATAGAACAGGAAATTGTGAACAACACCGGCAGCCTTTGGCGAGGCGCTGAGTATTCACAGATTCAGCGCACTTTCCGCGAACAAGAGCGGTCCATGTTCGATGTCGACTCATATTCATTCGCGGGGCCAATAATCTACGACGGCGAAAAGTCTGAGAAACTTCAGCACGACGACTTACTGGAAGATGGCGCATACACATACAAGTCTCAGGCAGGTTGGCTGGGGGCTATCGAGCACCACTTTCTGAGTGCAATTGTCCCGCTGAAAGGCAGCGAACAGTCTTATAGCGTTTCTGTACGGGATGATCGCAGCACCGCCAGCATGATTGGACAGGCACAGTCGGTTGCACCGGGCGCTCGCAAGGTCTTCACGACTACGGCGTTCGTCGGGCCCAAGCTGCAGTCACAGCTTGAGGAGATAGACGAGAGCTTAACCCTGACCGTCGACTACGGCTGGCTGACCATCATTTCGCAACCGTTATTCTGGTTGCTCAGCGTGGTTTTCGAGTTTGTCCGCAACTGGGGCGTTGCAATTATCGTCGTCACGTTCCTGATCAAGCTGGCCTTTTACAAACTAACTGAATCGAGTGGACGCTCGATGGCGAAGATGCGGAATCTGCAACCGCGTATGAAAGCGCTCCAGGATCGCTACAAAGATGACAGGCCCGCGCTGAGCCAGGCAATGATGGAGCTGTACAAGCGCGAAAAGGTAAACCCTGCCGCGGGCTGCCTGCCTATCCTCATCCAGATGCCTTTTTTCCTCGCGTTTTACTGGGTATTGCTGGAGAGTGTCGAAATGCGGCAGGCGCCGTTCGCACTGTGGATTACAGACCTTTCAACCAGAGACCCATACTTCATCTTACCGCTCATCATGGGTGCGGCGATGTTGATGCAGCAAAAGCTGAACCCGGCGCCAACGGACCCGGTCCAGGCAAAGGTCATGCAAATTATGCCGATCATGTTCACCGGATTTTTCGCGTTCTTCCCATCAGGCCTCGTGCTTTACTGGGTAACGAACACGCTTCTGTCCATCGCGCAACAATGGAAAATCAATCGCGTTGTCGAGAAAGAGGCAAAAGCCGCACAACACTAGTC
Organism: Gammaproteobacteria bacterium; assembly: GCA_022600955.1. GTDB lineage: Bacteria > Pseudomonadota > Gammaproteobacteria > Steroidobacterales > Woeseiaceae > UBA1847. The sequence continues at coordinate 3,588 of JAHZJK010000019.1, read as the reverse complement.
GACTAGCGAAGACCGAACTTTTATTTCATTGTGCAGCGTCTTGTGTACAGGGCAGCGGTCTGCAATTTCAAGCATGCGCGTTCGTTGTTCCGGGCTAAGCTCGCCTTCAAGGATTAGCTCACGCCTGAACTCGTGTATCTGCCCATCGCTTTGTTCGCAATCAACGCAGTCATCGGCGTGCACACGACCGTGTTTCACGCGCACGGTCGCAGAACGCAACGCTAACTTCTTATGATTCGCGTACATCCGCAATGTCATCGTCGTACAAGTAGCAAGTGCAGCGGCCAACAGATCATACGGGGTAGGACCCTCGTCAGAACCGCCAACAGATGCCGGCTCATCCGCGATCAGACCGTGCCGACCTGCCGCAACTTCTGTGCGAAAACCATCTGCACCGGTACGTGCGACAACTTCGCCATCAGCCGCTACCAGGTTTTCCGCGGCTGCGACGCTGGGCAAGAAGCGCGTCGCCCACGCAGCAAGAACGCGACCAGCGTAACGAGAGTCCTCTTCCCTCGAGAGCAGGTGATCCGCTTTGTCCAGACTGACGAAACTCTTGGGGTGTTTTGCGGCCACGAACAAGGCTGACGCGTTATCGACCTCAACAACATCGTCGAGCGGGGCGTGCATAACCAGCAGCGCTTTGCGCAGATTGGCAACAGAATTGGGCAGGTCGTACTTGCCGAGGTCGTCGAGAAACTCTTCCTTTACGCGAAACGGGCGGCCACCCAGGCTTACCTCAGCGATGCCTTTTGAGCGCAACTCCGCCTCCGAATCCGCGAACATGTGAGCAACATGTCCAGGGTCTGCTGGGGAGCCAATGGTCGCTACCGCAACCGCAGCCGCAACAGATGGCGCCGCCTGCAGCACGGCGGTACCGCCAAGTGAATGCCCAAACAAAACCTTGGGCGCCTCGTGCTGCTCGGTAAGCCATGCGACCGCGGCGAGCAGATCGCCCACGTTACTTGAAAAGCTCGTGTCTTCAAATTCACCTTCACTCTGGCCGAGGCCGGTGAAATCGAAGCGCAACACAGCAAAACCGGCATCCGTCATCGATCGCGCAATATTGGTCGCCGCTTTGAGGTTTTTTGAGCATGTAAAACAGTGCGCGAACAGCGCATAGGCTACCGGCGACGTATCTGGCAAATCGAGGATCCCTGACAGCAGCTGTCCGGTGTTGTTGGGAAAACTGACTTTTTGGCTCTGCATGTTTTCTCTACCTGTGGTCTCATGGGTCTATGGCGAAAGTTTCGGATACGATTGTTGCTGCCGCGACGCCACCGGGCACCGGCGGCATTAGTATCGTACGCGTGTCCGGAGAGAAGACCGAGCAAATCGCCAGAACATTACTCGGCAGTCTGCCGGAACCGCGAACGGCAACGCTGCGCAGCTTTCGCGATGCGAACGGCGGCCGCCTCGACACCGGCGTCGCTCTGTACTATCCGGCACCGGCGTCTTTCACCGGCGAGTCGGTTCTGGAGTTACAGGGACATGGTGGACCGCTGGTCAACCGCCTGACGGTCGACGCCGTGATCGACTGTGGTGCTCGCCAGGCGCAACCGGGCGAGTTTTCGCAGCGCGCATTTCTCAATGACAAGCTGGACCTGGTACAAGCCGAGGCAATCGTCGACCTTATCAATTCCGGCACTTCGCAGGCCGCTCGAGCGGCGCTGCGCTCGTTGTCCGGCGCTTTCTCGGCGGCCGTCAATGCACTTGCCGGGCAATTGTTACGGTTGCGCATGCACGTTGAAGCGGCCATTGATTTTCCCGAGGAGGAAATAGATTTCTTGTCCGACGAACGTCTCCTGTCGCGCATCGACGAATGCGGCGGAGCATTCATGGTCTTGCAACAAGAGGCGACCCAGGGGCGCGTGCTGCGCGATGGGTTTCAGGTGGTCATCGTCGGTAAGCCCAATGCGGGCAAATCGAGTCTGCTGAATCTATTAAGCGGGCAGGACGCCGCGATAGTCACAGAGGTTGCCGGTACCACCCGAGACGTTCTGCGCGAACAGATCGATATTGACGGACTTGCCGTTGAGCTTGTGGATACCGCCGGCCTGCGCGAGGACCCTGATCGGATCGAGGCGGAGGGCATACGACGGGCGCGTGAAGCTCTACTCAATGCTGACGCCGTACTATTGATCGTCGACGCAACCCACGGCGAAGATCACGAGCTACAAGAGGACTTGCGGCCCGGCGTTCCAGTAACGATCGTTCGCAACAAGGTGGATGTAACGAACGAACCATCAGGCCTGCTCGACGAAGATACGATTAACCTGTCCGCCAAGACAGGCGCGGGCGTTGATGCCCTGCGCCAGAGAATCCGCGAGCTCGCGGGCTATGAAAACCTGGGTGAAGGGGCTTATACGGCCCGTAAACGGCATTTGCACGCGCTGGAGCGCGCAGCGACGCATTTCGCGACCGGTCGCACAGCGCTGGAGCAAATGCAGGCCGGTGAAATTCTTGCGGAGGAGCTACGCCTCTCGCAGCAAGCGCTCGGTGAGATTACTGGCGCCGTGTCGTCCGACGATCTGCTAGGCAAGATCTTTTCAGAGTTTTGTATCGGCAAATAGCTCTGCAGCGAAACCGCGCTTCAGCGACGGCACTACCCTCAAATCAGAAAATCATCAGCAAGCGCTCAGTTTTCAGGTGCGCGAATTCGGCATCGTAGGTCTTCGTAAAGGCGGAGAAAATGCCGCATTGAAGATTATGAAAAGCGTTACCAGAGTGTTAACCAGTGCACTGTTTTTACCCCTTTGCGCCTGTAAAACGATCTAGCCGGTGCGGGGGAGGAGTGCATTGGTTATGTAAAATGAGTGTGGGTTGACGATAGACTAGAGATGCGCGCATGGGCATGCGCATCAGGCGTCACTTACACACAGTGAAACAGTAATTAAATGAAACACTTCGCGAGGATAGACAGATGAAACGACTAATAATTACAGCGGCATTGTTCGCATTTGCAACACCGGTACTGGCACAAACGCCAAGCTACAATTTCGTACAGCTCGGATACCAGGAGCTGGATCTCGACGACGGCGGCCTTGGCATTGACGTAGATGGCGACGGGTTTGCTGGCAGCGGCTCATTCGAGGTTGCGGAAAACTGGCATGTCCTGGCCAGCTTCAGCAACGCGGACTTCGGCTCAGGTGTGGACCTGAACCAATTTAGCATTGGTGGTGGTTACCATACCGATATATCCCAGACGACGAGCTTCTTCACGAACCTTGTGTGGATCAATGCGGAAATCGACACAAACTTCGGCAATGTGGACGAAGATGGCTTCGGTCTCTCTGTTGGCGTTCGCAATAACCTCAACAACAACGTCGAACTTGAGGGTGCGGTCAGTTACGCCGACCTCGGCGATGGTGCTGACGGCATCAGCGTTGGTGGCGCGGCCTGGTATCGCTTCAACAATGAGTTTTCAATAGGCCTGAACGCCGCCTTTGACGATGATGTTGTCGGCTACGGAATCGCTGGCCGCTTCTACTTTGGTCGCTAAGACCGGACGTCGGAAAGAACCTGGGCCCCGCCATGGCGGGGCCTTTTTTTTGCCCTGTCAGGGGTGAAAGCGGGGCGCCGAAAGCG
>JAHZJK010000018.1 GCA_022600955.1 Gammaproteobacteria bacterium | reverse complement strand
ATCTGTTCACGTATCCATTCGTCTGACGTATCCATGAGTTTTTCAAGGTCTTTGTTGCTGACCACTTTTTCCGGCAGAAAGCTACCGATACCTGCGATGCGAGCGTAAATCATCTTTATCCTTCTCGACGCATGAATGCGGCGATTTCGCGTAGTGTCGGGTAATCGAACAAGTCACTGATGTCTAACTTGCCCGGATGCTTCTCATCAACAGCCAAGACAATCTCAGTCAGTGTCAGGGAACTGACCCCGACTTCAAACAGGTTATCGTCTGGGCCAATCACGCGGTCCTTCGAGAATTCGCGACAGATCAACTCAAGCTCGGCGATAAGCGGGTCTACGTCGGTCACAGCTTCCACCGTTTCGCTCGGCCGCAACTCTGACAGTGCGGAATCAAACTCGCCGTCAAAATAGGCCTGCAACAGTTTCGCCCGCTGTACTTTGCCGCTCGTTGTCTTGGGAATCCGCGGCACAGGAATGACCTGGTCAACTTCAAGTCCCGCGTGCTCGCCAATCGCGTCCCGGACAGCGGTGATCATCGGCACAAATTTCTCGAGATCCTGGCGGAAGAGAATGAAAGCGATCAACTCCTCGGTCTGACTACCTTTCGGCGTGGCACCGGCGACGACTACCTTGTTCAGGTCAAGCCCGTCCAGGTCCGCGACGATCTCCTCGATGTCATGCGGATAGTAGTTTTGTCCATTGACAATAATGATGTCTTTCAAGCGCCCGGTTATGACAAGGTCACCGTCTACAAACATTCCGCAATCGCCCGTTCGCAGCCAGCCATCCGCGGTGAACAGTTCTGCGGTGGCTGCAGGGTCGGCGTAGATCTCTTCCGTTACGCTGTCACCATGAAGCTGGATGTTGCCAATATGTGCGTCGCCGACGAGCTGATCTTCATCATTACAGATTCGGATCGCCACATCGCGTATGGCCTTGCCGACTTTGACAAAACTCACGGCATCCGGGTGATCGCTGGCAACCGCGTCATACGCTGCACCGATCTGCAAGCTGTGCCGGTCGACAGTAATCCGGTCAAACTCCTTTCCCGGCTCGCTAAATGACACACCAACGGTTGCCTCGGCGAGCCCATAGACGGGCAGCATCGCTGAACGCGATAAGCCATGCGGTGCCAACGCCGCTAGAAATTCTTCACAAAGATCCCACGAAATCGGTTCCGCACCATTCAGGATAAGTTTCACACTCGACAAATCTGCATCTGGCAAGCCCTTGCGTTCAAACAATTTCAGAAAGTGTTTGTAACCAAAATTCGGCGAGCACAATTGCGTCGCATGCAGATCGCTTGCCTTGCTCATCCAGAGCAGCGGCCGACGTACAAACAGGTTTGTGTCCATTACAGCGTGATTCATACCGACTGCCAGCACGCTCAGGTGGTAGCCAATGAGCCCCATGTCATGGGTTAACGGCATCCAGCTAAGTGCCTGGTCATCCGCAGTCCATTGTGCGCCCTCAACAATCGCACGGATATTGGTACAGAGATTGCGGTGTGTCAGCACCACTCCCTTGGGATCGCTGGTGGATCCGGAAGAGTACTGAATAAACACGGTGTCTTCCGGCTTCGAATCGTGAACAACGCCACTATCAACTTCTTTAGCATCGCTGATCAACGCCGTTTTCGTGTCCAGAATGTTCGTGACGTCGTGCATCCCGCGCTGTTCTGAGAACTCTCGCAGACGCTCCACAAGACCGAGCTCCGTGAACAACGTGCCTCGCTCAAGTTGCGACAGTATTCGAAACAACTTCAGCCGGTGCTCGTCACTGATGCCAACCGCGACAGGTACCGGCACGATGCCACCAAGTACCGCCGCCCAAAACGCGACAACAAAACTTTCATTGGATTTGCTGAAGACGATCAGTTCGTCACCGGGTTGCATGCCGCGCGCCTGCAATGCCCCCAGTAAAGCCAGAGCGCGGTCCCAGAGTTCTGCAAACGTAACAACGCATTCGTCGTGTTCGCCATCGATAAAGCGGATTTCACGCTCTCGGCCTTTCACGTCGGCCAGCAGCTCCGTCAGTGTGTTGTAAAGCTCCATAGGTTCCTAGCGTATTACGGGTTGCATGAAGATATCTTCGGTCGCCCGGAGATTAATTGCGAGCTCCAGCTCAGGTTGCCTGTCATCAACGCGCTGCATCGCAAACCGTGGCAACAACAAACCCAGATGAATCTTCATTTCAAGAAAAGAAAAGTACTCGCCGAGACAGCGTCGCGGCCCCAGCGAAAACGGAAAATATGGCCGATCCTTTTTGGCCTGATTCGCCAACAGGAAGCGGTCCGGATCGAATTGCTCTGCATCCGACCAATAGTGTTCTGTACGGTGCAAAATAAACGGCGACAAGTATATATCCGTTCCAGGCGGAACATCGAAATCATCCAGCTCATCGTCAGCACATGAGCGCCGGGTGAACAGCCATACAGGTGGGTACAATCGAAGTGTTTCTTCAAGAACCTGCTGCGTGTAAACCATCGATGCAGTTGCATCGGGCGTCAGCGCTGAGACGCTCGGCATATGTTGCTGCGCCTCGTCGATGATTCTCTCCTGAACATCGGGTCGGTCTGCAAGCAGAAACCATGCCCAATTGAGGGTGTTTGCCGATGTCTCAAAGCCCGCGACGATCAACGTCATCAGTTCGTCGAGTAATTCTGCATCGGTGAAAGTATTCCCCTGTTTGTCCGCAGCATTCATGTACATCGCCAGAAAATCGAATGGCGCCTCACCAGTGCGGCTGCGGCGCTCGTCGATAATCGTCATGAGTAATTCTCGTAACTGTCTGACTTTCAGTACGACACTGAGGTCGCGCTTCGAATCGCGACTCAGGAACGCGAACGGGTTTTCGCCGGCTGTGACGATATGCGTTTCATAATCGTGGCCAAAAATGCTGATCAGAATTAACTCGAGAGCAAAATCGCTGGTTTCGGCCGTAATATTCGCCGCTTCATTGCGATTCGCGAGTTCGGCCCAATGCAGGGCACGCCGATCGCAACACTCGACCATGACTGCCATCAGTCGGTGCACGTTTTGCCGGCTGAAAGCTGGCTGGATCATCGTGCGAGAACGTCGCCAGACGTCGCCATCACTGACGATCAGTCCATTCCCGAGCAACATCTTTACCCGCTCGAAACCGGGACCTTTCTGGTACTTGGCGTGCCGCCGGGTCAGAATGCGACGGACTTCAGTCGCGTCATTGACAAAATAAGCCAGGCGGCCGTTTGGTCGACGCATGCTGACCATGTCTCCGTAATCCCGCTGCAATGCTTGCAAGATCTGCAGCGTTGCCCCATCGATTCCCAGCGGAATCTCGTCACTGGGCCCGGGGGGTTGTCTGAATTGCGGCTGAGTCGATGTCATTGGCCGAGGCGTGGGCGCTATCGTATTGAAAAATCAGGCGCAATATTACATTGACCCGCAGAGATTCGATACTGCAAACTGAATCCTGCGATCCCGCATCAGCGATAACACAAGGTCCCTCTTGAGTAACGAGACACCCAAAGACTTCGATTCCGTCGAATCGCGACGCAGTTCCGCCTCTCGCCGTCGCATGAGCGGCTCTCGCCGCTTGTACTATTTTCTAGGCCTACCGATCTTGCGAGGCATAATTCGACTGCTGACAGCCACTTACCGGGTTGAGAAAGTGATTGGCGCCGAACATATTGAGCCTTTTATTGCGTCGGGCGAGATTTGCGCACCCTGTTACTGGCATCAACACCACATCATCGGATCAACGCTGATTCGCTCCTGGGTGCAACGTGGTTTCAAAGCCTGCTTTCTGGTTTCCGGGTCTGTAGATGGCGAAGTACCCGAGCGAGTTGCCCGCGCCTGGGGCGCTGAAGTCATTCGGGGTTCTGCCAACCAGAGCGGTGCACTCGCGTTGCGCGACATGCAACGCATGATGAAAAGCGGTTATTCCATTGTTACCACTGCCGACGGACCCAGGGGCCCCATTTACGAATTCAAAATGGGCGCCATCATCATGGTGCGAATTGCCGGTGTCCCGGTGCTCCCGATTGCTTGTGCCTCAGACCGGGCCTGGTACCTCAAGAGATGGGATAACTTTATGATTCCAAAGCCCTTTTCAAGAGTTGTGATGGCCATTGGCGAGCCCTACCCGATTCCAAGCAATGCGCCGCTCGATCAGCTCGAACCGCATCGCGTGAACGTTCAGGAAGCAGTCATGTCTCTTATGTCAGTATCAGAAACGACACTACAGGAAGTACGGGAGACTGATTGATGTCAAAGCTGATGGTTGCGGCTGCAATCGCTGGATTACTACTGCTTGGGAACGCCAGCGCGGACGAATCGCTGGTGCCACATCGTGCCGAGTACAAGGTGCGAATCTCAGTGGTTTCTGGGCGACTGAACACAGAGTTGCGTCGGACCGAAAATGGCTATGTCGCCCATCACGTAATCAAACCCACGGGCATGTCAAAACTACTGACGCGCGGCCGCATGGACGTTACCTCGGAATTTGCAGCCGCAGCTGACGGCGTTAAGCCAGTTCGCTTCACGGCAGTCGATACGATCCGCGATGACCCGGATGTCGATCTGAGTTTCGATTGGTCCAGCAATAAAGTAACGGGCACCGTCGGTACTGAAGACGTGACCTTGCAGCTTGACGGACTGGCCCACGACAACGTTTCAATCCAGTACGAGTTGATGTCCGATCTGTTGAGCGGTATGCGTGATGAGCGATACACGCTCTTTGACGTCGACAAGATGCGCATAGCCGACGTGTCGGATGCGGGCAGGAAACGAGTCAAGACTAAGGCAGGCAAGTTCGACGCGATCGGTGTCCGACACCAGAAGCAGGGTTCGTCGCGAATCACGACCTTGTGGTGCGTAGAAGAACTTGGCTACCTGCCCGTCATTATTGAGCAGCATCGGAAAGGCAAGCTGAAATTCAGGGCTACCCTTGTCGAGTACACACCGACAAGTGAGGCATCAACCTAGCTGAGCAGTATTGTCAGCTGCAGAACCAGCATCATCGTCGCTGTAATCAGTCCGGCTGCCAGCAATGCGGTACCCCAGCGTGTCAGCAAGTCACGATGCGCCATTCCGGCGAAAACCGGGAATGCTGGCAATACCGCGACACACGCCAGTGGATAAACGACTACGGCCAGTCTGGGATAGCGGAATGCCCAGGTTTTGAGCTCTCGTTGCGACGCCATTGCCGCTACGAAGTCATCCATACTTCCCAGTTGCTGCGCAGCATGGCGCCTGGCGCGCTTACTGTTCGCACCAGCATCAACTGCCGCATCCACAAGATCGTCATAGTGATCGCGCAGCTCATTGACTGTCCGATGTGCATGCCGTGGCGATATGCCATTGCCAATGAGCTCACTCGCAAGTGCATTGAAGTCCAGGTCACGCATTGGCCGGCGCCCCAAGTGCGGAGGTGATTCCGGATTGAATTCGATGCCAGTCAGACCGCAACTTTTCCAGGCGGTCGCGCCCTTTTCGGGTGAGCGAATAGTAAACACGTGTTCTGCCACCGACCGCCTTGCGCTTGGCCTTCAGTGAACCGTTTCGTTCAAGGCCGTGCAAAACAGGGTAGATAACACCTTCCCCTAACGTAATGGCCTCGTCGGTCGCCTGTTTTATCGACCGAACCAACTCATAGCCATACATTTCCTGGTCATTCAGCAGTCGCAGCAACAATAGCTCTGGTACGCCGCTCATGAATGGAGGATTACTTTGAGCCATCAAATCACCTGCCTTACCTAAGCGTGCCATCATACCTCGAACTAAAAGGTATATCAATAGTTACTTTGTAGTTCTAGGTATGTATTATACCTCGTAGTTCAAGGCATTCTGCCAGCGCGGGTTTTTGGAGAACACTGATGTTTACACGCTACGCATCCGCCATCCTCACGGGCACACTGGTCACAATGGGCCTCCTCTTTGTCATGCAGGCATTGATCAGCATGCAACCTGCGGTTGAGACGGAGCCAAGACCACGACTGACACTCGGCAAAATGAAGATTCCTGAGCCTCTTCCGCCACCCCAACCACCTGAACAGATCGACCCAGAGCTACTTACAAAATCACCCGTTCCACCAACCAGGCTTGCTCCTGAGGGTCATGGATCGGGAGTTGGTGTAAATATTCCCCCTCAGACAGTGCCTGACAACAGCTACCGCCCAACGCTGCAGCAGTACACGGACGGGCCGCTGGTCGCGTTGATTCGAGTCGCACCCACCTACCCGCCGGCCGCAACGACACGTGAACTGGAAGGTTGGGTCATCGTGCAATTTGACGTATTGGCCAATGGCCTGGTTGGCAATGTCGAGGTAGTCGAGTCTTCACATACGGTTTTCGAGCGTAACGCGATCAAGGCCGCGCAGCGTTTCAAGTTCAAACCTCGGGTAGTCGACGGCGAACCGCAAGTAAGCCGCAATATCCAGAACCAGTTTACGTTCACGTTGGACGAAGAGGATAACAGCGGCTGACGTGTACCCAGGGCGGCGGCTCGAACGAAGGCCTTTCCTTCCCGCCGGGCTAACTGCAGAGTCGTCGCCCTATTTTCGATCGAAGATTTGCTGCTGTGAAAACACTTCCTTGTCGCGTTCCGTCAGTCGAATATTACGCACCAGCTCATCCGCACCCCGTAAACTCCAGGTTTCGCGAAGCACATTTCCGGCTTTGTCCATCGTTTCTGCTACAAATGTTGAGCCTTCCCAGCCTGACACACGCTGCGCCTCAATCGGGCCTATGGCTACCAACCTGTTCTCACCGAACCTGAACTCCTCCACGATCGAGCGATCGTAGCTGATGAACAAACCGTAGTCTGTTTGTGTCAGCTTGATGTTCTCACCGTTTTCGATAAACACCTGCGCGGACATGCGTTTATCGTTGCGCTTGATGCGACTGTTCTGCAGCCTGTTGCGCCGGCTTTGCTCTGCCCCGACGAGAACCCCTTCTTCCTGCGGCAGCAGGCGCCTCGTATCGGGATCAACACGCAAGCGGAAGGAGCCAGCCAGATCAACACCGTCCGGCACCGCACCGCTCTTACCCTCCAGCAACGGCAACTGGGCAGCACATGAGACCAGCAGCAAGGTGCTCAGAGTCACAAACACGCTCTTTATCTTATTTGTCATATGTCAACCGGATAGCACGAAGGTCGTTGTTATAATATAGCCAGATCAATGGAGAGAGTACTCATGCGAGTAGTAACTAGTCTTAGCATAATTGCCGGCGTGTTTGTTTTGGTCGGACACGCTTCTGCACAGTCAGTCACGGAGATCATGGACCTGAGTCCCGAGGAACGCAAAGCCTACATGCAAAGTATGTCCGATGACGAGCGTACCGCGATGCGAGAAAAATGGCGCAGCGAAATGCAAAACATGTCCGACGATGAACGCCAGGCAATCCGGGACAAGCGGCGGGCTGCGACCGGAAATGGCGGCCAGAGACGCGACAAGGAAGCCAACCGTGAGCGCTGGAACTCAATGTCTGATGAGGAACGTGCAGCGGCCAAAGAACAACGTGCAGCCCGCCAGGAAGAACGCAAAGCTCGCTGGGACGCTATGAGTGAGGAAGAGCGAACAGCCGCGCGCGAAAAAATGCAGGACCGCAAGAGCAAGCGAAAACGCAAAGGTAAGAACGGCAAGAAACACGATCAAGAGGTGGATGCTGGCACTCTATAGCGGAGCGCCAGCTGCCAGCCTGCCAGCCAGCGTCTTTTCGAAGGCGCTGGCTTTTTTGACGACGACCGCATCAAGGCCCAGCCAACTGGCCAGAGAAGACAGCTCTCGCGCCAACGCCTTACTGGTTCGCCCATTGTTTGCACCCTTCTCAAGGTGCGCTTGTTGCACATTCAGTACACCCGCCTTGCGATCCGCTTTCAGGTCGACCCGGGCAGTGATGCGGTCATCCTCAAGGAACGGCAAGACATAGTATCCCCAGCGTCGTTTTGCCGCTGGCACATAAATCTCGATACGGTATTCAAAGCCAAACAGCCTTGCGGCCCGAGGTCGAAACCAGACGACCGGGTCAAACGGTGACAAGAGCGACGCTACGCTTAGCGACCGCGGACAACAGGCGCTGGCGTCAAGGTATGCAGCCGACTCCCAGCCTTCAACACTCACTTCCTGAATGGCGCCCTCTTCAATCAGCTCCAGAATCCTGGGGGCCGCGTCGCGTGTGCTCATGCGGTAGTAATCGGCAAGGTCATTGCAACTGGCGATTCCAAGGCAACGCATTGCATTGCCTATCAAGGCTCGCTGCGCAGCATCTTTGCTAACACCAAGTTGCCGATGTTCGTCGGGTATGAGCCGCTCCGGCAGGTCGTAGACGCGTTGAAAGTTTCTTAGTCTGCGCTCAACCGCTAACTGCCCATTGCCAAAATGGTACTCAAGTGCCGATCGGGGTATTGAACGGTGCCAGTCGCCCGGCTTGCGTTTTGGCCCTGCTACAGCAGGCAGATCGTTTGCTGTAACTGCACCCTCATTAGTGACCCGCTCCAGTATCCCCTCAAGGTAGGATTTGCGGTTCTTCATTTTCAGAAGCGGACTGCCCTTCCACTGCCTGAATGCTTCTCTGCGGTGAGCAAGCAGCGGCCAGTCGCTGACTGGCACAACAGACGCCTCATGTGCCCATTGCTCCGTGTATTCGCCCGAGCTGTACAAGAAGCGCTCGAAGCGCTGCCGGTCGTACGCGCCCAGTCGCGACCAGATCATCAGGAAATGCGCAGGCAAAAGGACGTTGACAAAATCGAGCTGCAAAACACCGATTTTCGCCATGGTCCGTCGAAAGTGTCTTACGTCGGATGGATTGTCCGGCCGTTCGCGGTCAAACCCCTGCGCGGCAAGTGCTATACGGCGCGCTTCGGCCGCAGAGATGCGAACCCGGCGCCCCACCTAGGTATGACTATCAGCGACGATCGCGTCAGCTTCTATCTCGATCAACATGCCGCTGCCGATTAACCCTGACACCTCCAGCATCGACGTGGCAGGCGAAATAGCGCCAAATGCGTCGTGATGCGCCCTGCCAAACTCAGCCCAACGCGAAATATCGGTGACAAACATTCGGGTACGTACGACGTCCTTGAGACTCGCACCGGCATCCTGCAATGCCGCATCGATGATCTCAATGCAGCGTGCTGCCTGAGCATATGCATCATCCGCACCAACAAGTTCACCATCGTTGTCGACTGGCGCGCTGCCAGACACGGCGATGTGTGCTCCAACACGCACCGCACGACAGTAACCAACTTTTGACTCCCAGGGAGCGCCACTAAACGTCAGACTTTTCTTAGCCATAGCATCGATACCAAAACATAGATCAAAACCCCGGCCCACGCCGCGGTACCCAGCTCAGGAACTACGCCCTGATTCTGCATTGCAAATGCTCCGACAGGCACGATCAATAGCAAACGCAGTGCCTCGAATCGATTCGCGTAACGCTTAGAGTCATTCAGCAAACTCAGTGTATACAGCTGAGCCCACAGCAGGACACAGGGTGCCAGTACAGCGCTAACACCCCGCTCCGCAAACACCTGTGCAATAAAAAGTGCCAAAACTACAACGACCATGAACTGCGAGAGCACATACCTGCGCCGACCTGGCGCGACGGCCGGATCGTACTTCTCAAATCGGGCAAGATCTGCAGGCAATTTCGGGTACTCCTTCGCGACGTCCTCCGGTCGCCATCCGGTGCGGCGAAACCAGATGCCGAGTTTATCTCGCCAGCGCCCGGTGTTGCGTGCATCGAAAAGCAGATAGTCGTAAACCTGAAGGTTCGCCCAGAAAGGATTCCAGCTGGCGAGCGGTTTGCGCACGCCAAAAATTACGGGATCATCGTCAAGTTCTTCCTGAAACGTTCCAAACAGACGATCCCAGAGTACAAAGATCCCGCCATAGTTCTTGTCAATATATGCCTGATTCTGCGCATGATGCACTCGGTGATTAGATGGCGTCACCAGCACTCGGTCCAGAACGCCCAGCTTACCGACCAGCTGTGTATGCACCCAGAACTGGTAGATCAAATTGGCTGCATTGACGGTTATCAGTATTTCCAGCGGGAAACCCAGCAAGAAAAGTGGCAAATAGAAAATCCAGCTAAACAGAAAACTGCTGCTGGTTTGCCGCAACGCCGTCGACAAGTTGTAGTCTTCGCTCTGGTGATGCACCGCATGTGCCGCCCAGAGAACAGACACCTCGTGACCAAGCCGGTGGTTCCAGTAGTAGCAGAAATCCCAACCCAGCGCCGCAGCGATCCACAGCGCAATGCCGCCCGGCGATGCATCGAACCAATCCAACTGCATATCAAACAATGCGAAGTTCTGCAGTGCAAACCCCCAGATCACGATCGATACGAATTTTGTGAAATAACCAAACGTCGTACTCAGGACGCCGGCGCTTAAACTGTTTATTGCATCGTTGCTGCGATACAGTCCGGTGCCCTTCTGCCAATTGATGATCATCTCGATGATCAACGCAAGTAAGAAGAAAGGAACGGCGAGTGCAATTAGATCCATTCCCCTATGTTAACCTGAACTGCAGATGATCAATAAGAACGAACTGAACTTGCTGCGCGATGCGCTGGAGACACTCGAACAGGGCGATACAGAGTTGCCGGCTTTTACGCCGCAACATGACGCCAGGCGGCTGGGGGAAGTTATCGTAAAAGTCGCTGAGCGCATGCAGGATAATTATCCGTATTATCACCCTCAGTACGCGGGGCAAATGCTCAAACCACCACACCCGGTTGCCCGTATAGCCTACGCGTTGTCTCTGTGGGTCAACCCGAACAATCATGCGCTGGATGGTGGCCGCGCCAGCTCCGCAATGGAAAAGGAATGCGTCGTTGAGCTAGGTAGTATGTTCGGCTGGCAAGGCCACCTTGGGCACCTGACCAGCGGCGGCACGATGGCGAATCTCGAAGCGCTCTGGGTTGCGAGCCGACTGCATCCGGATGAACGCGTCATTGGCTCCGAGCAGGCACACTATACGCACAGCCGTATCAGCGATGTCCTCGGTATTACCTACACACCAATCGGTGTGACTCGTGATGGCCGTATGGACGTGGCTCTGGTCGAAAACGAGCTTAAAAAGGGCGATGTCGGCACTGTCGTGGTAACCATGGGCAATACGGGCCTCGGCGCGGTCGACCCGCTCGCCGATATTCTTGCGCTGCGTGAGAGTTATGACTTCAGGATTCACGCGGACGCCGCTTATGGTGGCTATTTTGGCCTGTCGAGCGAGATTGCCGACGACACGGCTGCGAGCTATGCGTGTTTGACCGAGGTCGACTCAATCGTCATCGATCCACACAAGCACGGACTGCAGCCATACGGCTGCGGTTGCATCCTCTTCAGGGATCCCGCAGTCGGGACTATCTATATGCACGAGTCACCCTATACGTACTTCAGCTCCGCCGAGCTGCATCTGGGCGAAATCAGCCTGGAGTGTTCGAGGGCCGGTGCCTCCGCTGTCGCATTGTGGGCGACGCATCAACTCATCCCGCCTGTGCGCGGCGGCGAGTTTGCCGCAGGTCTGGACGCAGGATTGCGAGCTGCACGTGGATTTCACACACGGCTGCTCGCAAGTCGACATTTCCAGCCGATATTTGCACCGGAACTCGACATTGTCGTGTACGCCGCACTCGCTGCTGACAGTCAGACCTGTAGTGAGCGGGCCGCAAGCCTGTTTGACATTGCTGCAAAGAAGGGACTGCACCTGGCACTGATTCAACTACCCGCTGACCTGATTGCGGACGCTTTACCGGGAATCGAAGTGAATACAGATGTGGTTACCTGCCTGCGATCCGTTCTAATGAAACCCGAACACGAAGAGTGGATGCCACGGCTGGTTGAAATTCTCGAAACCTGCGCAGAAGAACTTGGCTAGCTGCTTTGTAGCTGTAGCAGAGTTCGAATACACACCACCCCGATGTAAAAGCAGGCGAATCCGCCGACCAGCGTACCGACAAGATATGTAAACGAATAGAAGATCTCATTCTTCTGCAGCATCGTATTCAGCTCCAGCATGAGCGATGACAACGTGGTGAAGCTGCCGCAGAAACCGACAGCGAACAGCAGTCGGTACTGGTCCGGCACGATGCCTGCCGCATTGAACCAGCTCGTACTGGCAATCAGCTGAGCAATCACACCCATTACCAGGCAACCCAGCAGGTTTGCGGTCAGCGTACCCCACGGGTATTCGACGTCCCGTTGCAACCATACGTTCAGAGCGAAGCGCGCCATTGCTCCCAGTGCACCGCCGGCAGCAACGAACAGATATGAATACAACGCGATGTGCATCAGGCGGCGTTTAACCTATGGAGCGTAGCAACATACTCACGTTCCATCTTGAGAACGACTTCACGAGCCGGCAGAACCGCATTGATATCACCAACACCCTGACCCGCTCCCCAGATATCTTTCCAAGCCTTGGCGTCGGACTTCCCACCGCTGCCAAAGTCCATGTCGTGCTTGGCACCGTCAGGCAGATTATCCGGGTCCATTCCGGCGTTTGCGATACTGCCTTTGAGATAGCTGCCATGAATTCCGGTAAACAATGACGAGTAGGCGATATCGGATGCGCCACTGTCGACAATCATCTCCTTGTAGGCCGGCACGGCATTCGCCTCATCCGTCGCGATGAAGCGCGTCCCGCTGTAAGCGAGGTCTGCACCCATAGCTTTCGCCGCGAGCACGTCACTGCCACTGGTGATACAGCCGGACAAAATGACGGCCCCATCGAACTCTTTGCGAATTTCCTTGACCAATGCAAACGGGCTCAACGGACCCGCGTGTCCGCCCGCACCGGCGCAAACAGCGATTACTCCATCAACACCCTGCTCGATCGCTTTTCGTGCATGCCGCAAACTGATTACGTCATGAAAGACTATGCCGCCGTAGGCATGCACCGCTTTTACCACGTCACCCGGCGGCCGCAGGCTGGTAATGATGATGGGAACCTCGTGCTCCACGCAGGTTTCCATATCCTGCATCAGCCGGGTGTTACTGGCGTGCACGATCTGGTTCACAGCAAACGGCGCAACAGGCTCATCCGGATGACTTTCGGCATGCTCACGAAGTTCGCTCTTGATCTGAGTGATCCATTCACCCAGCAACGGTTGCGGCCTTGCGTTCAACGCCGGAAACGAACCAACCACGCCCGCTTTACACTGCGCGATGACAAGCTCGGGGCCTGAGACAATGAACATTGGCGCACCAATCAACGGTAAGCGTAAATTGCCGCGCAGTATTTCCGGTATAGCCATTCCTACCTCTCAATCATAAAACTGGCTTCGCAATCGGCGACCAGGACGTCATCCGTTTTGCGCCGCATCTCGCCACGAAGCTGCACCAGGCGCCCGCGCTCTTTTTCTATCCAGCCTTTCAGCTTTACGGTCTCACCGACCTGCAGCGGCTTGCGGTAACGAATCTCGCACTTGGCCGTATGCGCTTTGCGCCCCTGCAAATACAGTACGTTCGCCGTAACATCATCCAGCGCCGAATAGACTATGCCACCATGGATTGTATTCTCCCACCCGACATGGTTCTGGCCACCACAAAACTCGGCCGTACAGAATTCGCCATCAAACGAAAACTTGATCTGCAGCCCAATCGGGTTTTCCTTGCCACATGCAAAGCACATGTGGGCCGCGAGCGGCTCGGACATGACCTACTCTCCGCTGACTTTCGTGTCGATCAGCAACCTGACCGCCGCCGCATCAGAAGCGTCATGCAGCACGGCACCGTACCAGTCTCCTGTCTGAGCTATTGGCTGTCCGCTGCGTGACACTCGCGCCACTAGCTCAAATTCGGCGAATGCCGACAGATTGCGGCCTGGCACCATGGCATCACGGTCACTCAATGAAATCACTATCGGCAGCTCAGACAGGGTACGTCGGGCAACAGCAATCGGCGGCGAAGGTTGTGCCGGATCGCGTGCAATCAAGAATACAGTTGCATTCCCGGGTAAATCCGCGGCAGCATCTGCTGACAAGGAAACGCTGACATCGACTGTCGATGAAAGCTTCTCCGACAAGGCAGCCGGCTGATTCGGCAGTCCGCGCCACTCATTGATCTTCTGTTGCAATAACTCCTGAATTTCCGGAGGCGCGTTCAGACCCAGCAGCATTTCCCAACGATCTGCCGCCAACGATTTGTCACCTCGTTGCGCCGCAGAAAAGCCGCTGTAAAAAAGTGCATTCGGGTTGTTGGGCTCGATCGCCAGTGTGTTTTCAAGTAACCCTGTAGCGCGAGCATTGACGACCCCGCCCTCCGACTCAATCAGCACGACCGCCAGGGACACAAGCGTCTGTGCATTCTTACCGTCCTCCAGCGCGATCGCTTTTTCAAACGCTGCGACGGACTCGTCAAAACGCTGCATCGCCTGGTAGGAACGACCGAGCATCAGCCAGCCATCGATGTTATCTGGTTGACTCTGCAGTCGTTGCTCAAGAGATCCAACCATCTCATCGGCATTCGGTACTGTGCCGGCACCCGAGGGAACACCCGGCTCACCGGTATGGTGATACATAGCCGCCGAAATCGACACAACCACCACAATCGCCCCAGCCAGTAGCGGCGTCAGACCACCTGAACTTCTGTACAACGGCCAGACAATGAAAATTAATGCTGCGAGTAGCAGCGCGGCCATGCCCACCCAGAGAATCATTGAGCGCCGCCTTCCTCTGTCTGTTCATCCAGCGGCAGGCTCATGCGATGCCGGACAACACGCACAATAGCGACGCCGGCAAACAACAACAGCACAAACGGTGCCAACCATAAAATGAGCGACTTGCCCGTCATGCGCGGGCGGTACAGCACGAAATCACCATACCGCGAGACGAGGAATTCACCGATCTCGTCGTTGCTCTTGCCTTCTGTCATCAAGCGGCGAATCTCGCGCCGCAAATCAGCAGCGATAAACGCGTTCGAGTCCTTGATGTTTTGATTCTGACACGTCACGCAACGTACCTCGGCGATGAGTTCTTCGTAGCGTGCCTGTTGTACCGGATCGTCAAATGCCTTCTCGGAGTCGATAGCAAAAACAGCTGCGCTCAGGCCCAGAGTCACCAATAGCGTCATGAGTATTTTCATTATTGCCTCAATTCCTCAATGCGTGGCACAAATTCCCGTTGCCAGGCGGCGTCACTCAATGGTCCGGTGAAGCGATACACAACTTGCCCATCGGGGTCGATCAGGAATGTTTCCGGAGCGCCATAGACACCCCAGTCAATACCCACCCGGCCGTCCTCATCAAAACCCGATGCGACATAGGGATCACCCAGCTGACTGAGAAACGACAATGCAGAGTCGCGCCGATCTCGCCAGTTGATCGCATAGATAGGTATGTCACCCTGCTCAGCAAGCTGCATAAGGAAACCGTGCTCGGCACGACAACCGGTACACCAGGTCGCCCAGATATTGACGAGCGAGACCTGCCCTTTCAGGTCAGCATTGCTAACCGTCCGCGATGCATCCTTTAGCGAAGGCAGCTCGAACACGGGCGCTGGCTTACCGATGTACTGCGATGGCAGGACGCCCGGATCATTGCCGAGCCCTTTGTAGAAAAACACCAGCAGCACGATGATAACCACCAGTGGCATAAAGTAACGCAGCATCAGACGGCCTCTGCCACAACGTCGTTTGCATCCTGCCTGCCGCGAACCGGCACACGGTAGCGACGGTCACTCACAGCGATTACGCCGCCCAATGCCATGACGAACGCCGCGATCCAGATAAAACTGATCATGGGTTTATATTGAACCCGAATACTCCACACGCCGTCACCAAGCTGATCGCCAAGCGCAACGAACAGGTCCTTGTTCAGACTTGAGTGGATACCCGCCTCTGTCATCCAGTTTTTCTGTACCAGGTATTGACGTTTCTGCGGTCGAACCGTACCGATGAATTCACCACCATCACGCACCTCGACGACTCCCTCAATCGCCGAGTAGTTCGGCCCCTGTACCTGTCGCAATTCACGCAGCTCAAACTCAAACCCGGCGAGCTCCAGCGACTCGCCGATGCGAATTGACCGGTCCGCCTCCATGCCGAAAGATGAAACCACGGTCGCACCCAATACAAACAGCCCCATTCCGAGATGGGCTACTGACATTCCCAGTGTGGAACGGGTAATACCTGCAGTACCTTTTTCACGTCGCCACGACCGCAGTGGTAACACCAGCGCCGTTGACACCATCCAGACCGCAAGAATGCACCCCACCGCGATCATTACGCTGACTCGACCGTAAAACAGCAGCGGTATAACAATACCGAGTACCACGGCGATAATTGCAGGAATGCGCAGCACGCGAATCCAGGAGTCCGATGCCTGTTTGCGCCAGGCTGTGTGCATTCCCAGGCCCAGCAGAAATATCAATGGCAGCATCGGGATCAGGAACGCGACCTCGAACCACGGCGCACCAACCGAAATCTTGCCACCGTTCAGCATTTCTACAATCAGCGGTGCCAGCGTACCTAACAGTACGACCGTAGTCGCGACAACCAGCAAAACGTTATTCAGCAGCAGGAATGTCTCACGTGACAGTAGTGCGAAACCCGCGCTCGAATCCATTGATGGCGCCCGCCACGCGTACAACGCCAGCGCACCGACGATAACGACGCCAAGAAACGCCAGAATAAAAAAGCCGCGTGTCGGATCTGAAGCGAACGCATGCACTGAGACGATGATGCCAGAGCGTACCAGGAAGGTCCCGAGCAAGCTCAGGGAGAACGCAGTAATGGCCAGCAGCAGCGTCCAGCTCTTGAACAGACCGCGCCTCTCAGTGACGGCCAGCGAGTGAATCAACGCGGTACCAATAAGCCAGGGCATAAACGATGCGTTCTCTACAGGGTCCCAGAACCACCAACCGCCCCAACCCAATTCGTAGTAGGCCCACCAACTGCCAAGCGCTATTCCCATCGTGAGGAACAGCCAGGCGACTGTCGTCCAGGGGCGTGTCCACTTCGCCCATTGTTGATCCAGCTCTCCACTGATCATCGCTGCAATCGCAAACGCGAATGCAACCGAAAAACCAACGTAGCCGATGTACAACAGCGGCGGATGAATCGCGAGCCCCGGATCCTGCAACAGCGGGTTCAGATCCGCACCATCCAGTGCGGCCGGTACGAGGCGCTCGAACGGGTTTGACGTCAATAGCGCGAACAGCAGGAAGCCAACCGACAACAAGCCGAGCACACCAATAACCCGGGATACCAGCTTTTGCGGCATGTCTCCGCTAAAGCGAGCGACTGCCAGGGTCCAGCCCGCCAGTATCAGTATCCACATGAGCAACGAACCTTCGTGCGCGCTCCAAACTGCCGAAACTTTGTAAGGCGTCGGCAATGACAACTGGGAATGACTCGCCACGTACAAGACGGAAAAATCGTCCTGCAGAAACGCCCACGTGAGGCAGCCGAACGATATAGCGACAAACACAAACTGGCCAGTTGCTGCAGAGCGCGCTACAGACATCATGGTGGCGTCGTTTCGCTGCGCACCTATCAGCGGCAGCAACGCCTGGCACAGTGCAAGCGATAGCGCGAGTATCAGTGCAAAGTGGCCCAGCTCCGGGATCATGGTTGCTCGCACTCCGTCGTGCCTTCCCGCAAGGTTTGCGTCTTTTCATCGACGTGTTTCGCCAATGACTCGGCAACTTCCGGCGCCATGTAGTTTTCGTCATGCTTCGCAAGTATCTTGTCTGCAACGAAAATGCCGTTATCACCCATTGCGCCGTGCGCAACTACGCCTTGCCCTTCGCGAAACAAATCCGGAAGTACGCCGGTGTACTCGACACCGAGTTCGCAGCGCATGTCTGTGATGCGAAAACTCATATCGAGCGCACCTTCCTGACGCATGACACTGCCATCGACGACCAGGCCACCGATGCGAAAATTTCTTTCCTCAGGATATTCGCCGGCTATGACGTCCGATATGTCGACGAAAAACATCATGTTGTCTTCGAATGCGCGCAACGTTAATCCTGCCGCAATAGCGACACCCAGCACGGCGAGCCCAACGGCCAGCATGCGTTGTTGTCTAGGCTTCACTTCCGTTCCTCCAGCGCTTTAATCCGCACTTCAATTTCACGATAGACCTGTTTGTGACGCAGTCGTGCTCGCACGTCGCTGATCAGAATGACGGCAAGCGTGATGCCGAAACATGACCAGACATACATGCCGTAGTTACCCATAGCCATCGCGTCCATCACTTGCCTCCTTCAGGCGAGAGAATCATCTCCCTAACCCAGCGCGTCCTGCGCTCCCGGTACAGTACTTCTGTGCGAATCCTGCGCGCCAATAGTGCGCCAAAAACCAGCGTAAATCCGAGAATCATCGCAAGTAATGGATACAGCATCGACGCGTCCATTGCCGGCCCGCCTTCCTTGAACAAGGTTTGACCCTGGTGCAATGAACTCCACCACTCCACCGAGTAGTGCACGATCACAACATTGACGACGCCAACCAGTGCAAGCACCGCGCTGGCCTTGTCGGCCTTCGCGGTGTCATCAATCGAAGATCGCAAGGCCATATAGCCGAAGTACAGGAACAGCAGGATCAGTTCGGACGTCAGTCTTGGGTCACCCCATTCCCACCAGGTCCCCCACATTGGTCGCCCCCAGATGGAGCCGGTAACCAAAGCCAGGAATGTAAATGCCGCGCCGATAGGCGCCGCTGCGGCGCCTACGGCATGCGCGAGTTTCATTCGCCAGATGAGACCGATAGCGCCGCCGAAAGCCATGAACATGTAGGCCATCATTGACAGATACGCCGATGGGACATGCACATAGATAATGCGAAACGCATCACCCTGCTGATAATCCTCGGGCGCGACGAACAGGCCTGCATAGGCACCGTAGGCAATCAGCATCAATCCAGGAACGGCAAGCCACGGTATGAGGGTCGCGGCAAGGCGGTAAAAGTGCGGCGGTGATGCAAGCTTATGAAACCATTTCCACATAGGCGGGATTCTACTCGTTACTAATACGTAGTGCGGCAGCCGTTGCATACGGCGCCAGTGAAATTGCGGCGACTGCATACGCAGCCAGCGCCCAAACTCCTGTTGTGTACATCTCGTTACCGGCGGCCAGCGATACGGTGTTGGCGCCAAGCAATAGTACCGGCATTGCCAGTGGCAGGATCAACAAACCAAGCAACGCCGTGCCTCGATTGAGCCCGACTGTCAGGGCCGCTCCAATCGAACCCAGCAAGCTCAGGCAAATGGTGCCGAGCAATAGCGTCAACATCAATACTCCCATGACGTTGCCAGGCATTCTGTAGGTCAGCGCCAGTACGGGTGAGATCAGCACCAGCGGCAGACCGCTCGTCAGCCAGTGTGCCAGCGTCTTGCCGAGAACCAGCATGGGCAACGGCTGCGCACTCACCAGCAACTGGTCCAGACTGCCATCCTCGTGATCGCCCAGGAACAGTGAATTCAGCGACAGTAAGGCTGCCAATAGCGCCGCCACCCAAAGGACGCCTGGCCCACTGAAAGTCAGCTGTTCCGGACTCGGGCCGACGGCCAGCGGAAACAACGTGCACACCATGGCAAAGAAGAACAATGGGTTCAGTACATCGCCCGGACGCTTCCAGGCCAGCAATAAATCGCGGCGCGTAACAGCGACTAATCCGGCTACCATGCCCGGCTGATCCGGCGGCGCAGAATTCACAGTGACACCCGCTTCACGAGAGCATCGACCGATACATCCTGGTGCGCGGCCATCACACACAGGCCACCCCCGTCCAGGTGCTCTTCAACCAGCTGCATGACGAGCAAACGACCATTGCGGTCAAGATTCGTGAATGGTTCATCCAGCAGCCAAAGGGGAACGTCGGCCAGCAGCATTCTCGCGAGCGCGACACGCCGTTGCTGTCCTGCCGACAGCGAACGTACTGGCAGGGACTTCAGGCGCCCAATACCCAGTCTCGAGAGTACCTCGTCGATGTCGATCCGGTTTTGCGGACGCAGCGCATTCTCAAAGCGCAGATTTTCCACCAGCGTCAGGTCGCCCTTCAGGCCCGTGCGATGTGCGAGCCAGACCAGCGCGCCGTGATATTCCTGGCGCTGGCTTAGAACCGGCTCACCGTTCCAGCAGATCTCGCCGCTCTCAAGGCTCAGTAACATCGCGATAGCGCGCATCAGACTGGTCTTGCCGCTGCCGTTTTCACCCTCAAGGAGCAGCAGCTGGCCGGGCTCAAGCGCAAACGATAAGCCCTCGAACAGGCAACGTTCCCCGCGGATGAGAGTAAGGTCACTTCCAGATAGCTTTGCAGTCAATACCTTACACTCTGTCGGTGAACACAGACGGTTGAAAAATCATTAATAAACATCCTTGTTTTTCAATTATTTATCATCTCTATCTAAGATCTATTCTAATAATCTGTTGTGTGTCTATGAGAAACAAGGAAACGTTGTTTTCGAGTTTACAAGCACAGAAGCCGAGCCGTAGACTGCTAGACCCGGTCGAATTTTAATATAAGAAAAGACCGAAACCAGACAATACCATCTTTGGCGCGGCTTAAATTGAGAGCGAGTTGTAAACTATGGATCTAGGTGCCGCCGGGCTAACACAGCAACCTTTCCCAACGCATGGAAAGCCGCTTTCGATTGTTCCTTACGCAGCCGAGCAGGCAGCAATTGAAATGTTGCAGGCAACCTGCCTTCATCCGACCGGCCTCTCACTACTGCAAGGTCCGACGCTTTCCGGCAAGTCCACATTGATTCGCAGCTTCGTCGAGTCACTGAGCGACGATTGCTCCGTCGCGGTCATCGACGGCAAAGGTCTGAACACGACTAAATTGCTCAGCTCGGTGCTGCGCCAGTTCGGCTACGCACTGGAACTCAGCTCCGCCAACGAACTTCTTGGTCTGGTGCGCGTATTCGCACTGCAGCAAGCTGCGCGGCAAGAGCCACCTCTGCTCATTATCGAAAATGCGCACGAGTTGAATCCGAGCGCATTGCGCGCCCTGTGCGAACTCGCCGAGCTGAAAGTGCGAACCGGCAGCGCAATCAAACTGGTGCTTGTCAGCGATCGCTCGCTGAGCACCATGGCGGGCGCCGCAGCGATGGAACCGATCGCCAAACGTCTGTTACACGATTTCCATCTGCGTCCAAT
Organism: Gammaproteobacteria bacterium; assembly: GCA_022600955.1. Taxonomy (GTDB): domain Bacteria; phylum Pseudomonadota; class Gammaproteobacteria; order Steroidobacterales; family Woeseiaceae; genus UBA1847. Next base: position 42,103 of record JAHZJK010000018.1, on the reverse strand, counting down.
GAGCCAGGCAGAAACCAGCAACTACCTGAACGCCAAGTTGAGGGCGGCAGGCAGCGATTACCCGGAATTCGTATTTCCAAAAGAAGTCGCGGGGGAATTGTGGAGAGCTTCGGGCGGCTGGCCGGGCATTCTTGATCGAATCGCCCTGCTGGCACTGGCGCGAGCCGAGGTGCTGCCGGTCAAACTGGCCGATATTGAGCATCCGACCTTGCCAACCGGCACCTGGGACGACAATGAAGTCCTGGCAGTGCAGCAGGAAGAGATCACTAACCCCAAGCCTCCGCAACTTATCGTTACGAACAACGGCAGTATTCTGAAAGACTTGACGATGGACAAGCAACGCATGTTGATCGGCCGCTCAGAACATAATGATATTGCGATTACGAGCCGCTTCGTGAGTCGTCACCACGCAATGCTGGTGCGCCACGGCGCCTCAACGTTCCTTATGGATCTGAACAGCACGAACGGCACGTACGTCAACGCTGAGCGCGTCTCTAACCAGGTGCTTGGCCATGAAGACGTCATCACGATAGGTCATCACAAGATCAAGTTCTACGATCCGTATGCGACGACTCGCGGCGCACTCGATGGCGATGAATTCGCCGACACCTCGATCATGAAAACGCTGGAAGACATGCGCAAGCTGCTTGCGCAGGGAAACACGGCGCTCATGCCGGCGGCCTCGGAAGACCTGCCGACCATTCAAAACTGAGCTTTTACGCGTTGCTGTAATACGCCGATTTAAAGTGCTTACGGCACATTGAAATGTAACGATCGTTACCGCCTATCTCGACTTGTGCACCCTGCGTAACAGCATTGCCATCCTCATCCATCCGCAGCACCATCGTGGCTTTGCTACCGCAGTGGCAAATTGCCTTTAGCTCTTTGAGATTGTCGGACCATGCAAGCAGGTATTTGCTGCCTTCAAACGGCTCCCCCTGAAAATCGGTACGCAGTCCATACGCCAGTACCGGCACGTTCAGCTCGTCGGTTACCTCGCTGAGTTGAAACACCTGGTCACGCGTCAAAAACTGCGCCTCGTCTATAAGGACGCAATGTAAGGGTTTCTCCGCAATCAGCGTTTGCACGACATCAAACAGATTGTCATCCGGTTTGAATACCCGGGCGTCGGTCTCGATACCGATTCGGGACGTCACCTTGCCGGCCCCATAACGGTCATCAAGGTGTGGCGCCATAACAAGAGTATCCATGCCGCGCTCTTTGTAGTTGTAGCTGGATTGCAATAGCGCTGTGGACTTACCAGCGTTCATCGACGAGTAATAGAAGTACAGTTTGGCCATGTGCGTATTGTGTCATCACAGCATTTGCGATGCACTAAGCGCGGCAGATTATTAGCTGCGCAGCGTGAGCAACTTGGCAATAGACCGTCGGTAGCCTTTTTGCTCTGCACGGCTGTGGCGGCACTTCGGGCATTCGTTTGTCAGGGAGTGTCGATCGGAAATTACCTGGGGGACAGGTGTGACCTTGCCGCGTCGCAGGCAACGACTGCAAATGACGAGATTACTCAGTCGATTAAGCAATCTGTAATCCACATTTTTATCGCTGGCAGCCGCCATGGCAAAACTCCTCCGTTCGAGAGTCTTTTTTGACACCAATGACGATTTCGGACCAGCAATCCAGCCAGTCATGTCAAAAACTGTTAACCAGTCCACAGGTTGGGTGTGATCTGTGTCTCTCGCGTGCGAATTCGCAATTCCTGACAAAAACCTCTTGTGGTGCCTGGTACTCAATAGTTCGCTATTATTGGCTCGCTCACTCGCCACAGGAGATACAAAATGCGCGCATTGCTTTCGATGTTGATTTTGGGAATTTCGAGCCTTGCGCTCGCCGACTCGGAAATGTCGTTTAGCGACGGTTCCACCGGCTTGATCAGCAACGGCAAGGTCCTGTTCGGCGACGTAAATGCATCGGTTCTCTTCGAAAATGGCCAGGACTACTTCGTGGTGCTGGAGCACGACAAGAAAACCTTCATGCGCATGGACAAAGGCTTCGCCGCAGATATGCAATCCCAGGTCAAAGCAGAAATGGAGAAAATGCTGGCCGGCATGCCCGAAGCGCAGCGCGCAATGGCCGAGCAACAAATGAAAGCCATGATGCCGCAGATGCAGGAAGCACCAAAAACCAGCGTGACACGCACTGGTGAAACCGATGAAGTCGCAAACTTCGACTGCGACATCCTTGAGATAGTCAGTGACGACGGCAGCATGGATTCCGTTGTCTGCGTTGCCTCGCGGGATGAACTGGGATTGTCGCTCGGCGACTACCAGACGTTAATAGGTGCCATGGAAGCAATGCAGGAGATGGCCGCAATGGCTGGTAGTGCTTCTGTGGAAAGTGATTTCGATCTGCTTGGCGGAGTCCCCATTCGCAGCAAAAACAAGTTCCACAGCTCCGAACTTGTCAGCATTGATAACTCAGACGTAGATGAGGCCCGACTCCAGATTCCGGCCGGGTACACTGAAGTGTCAATTGACGACATGATGCGTTAGTCGCGCGCTGCTGTTAAAGCGCCGCAAGTTCCTCAGCGGAGAGATCGGCAATACCCAACGTGCCCGGCGTTCGCAGAGCTTCCGCCCGGTAGTCGTGTGCCATCACGATCGATGCGACGTTTATGACGGCATCGATACCTGGCGTCGCAACGCCGATCTGCTCGCCGAGTGTTGACATGAACACCAATCCATATCCGACGTCTTCGTTGAGATAGCGGTGATCGAGTTGCGGTTGCGCGCCGATCCCCAGAAAGCCCGGTGCCTTGCGGTACCCTGAGCCATAGTTAGTCTCCAGCATGTAACCCTGGCGCATACCCATTTCAGGATCCGGCAACACGTCGATACCCAGTTTCGCACCAATCGCGATACGTTCCTTGTCTAGCGCTTCAATAAGGCGCCCAACTGAATCGCTGACACCATCTTCATAGAATAGAAAGTTTCCGGCCGTCATTTCGATTCGGGCTGCATTGCTCAGAGTCACTGCCGGATGGATAATTGGATTTGCATTTTGCAAACTCGTTTGCAAAACACTCTCTGCAGGCTCCATGCTCGGGTATACATCAGCAACAAGCTCGAGAATTTCATGAGTATGATTGCGAGGAAGAGCGGCCAGCAAGTTTCCGGCCTTGAGTTTGAGAAAAACCCGTATCGAACCCGGTTCAACCAACCTCACGGCATAGTGCAATGTCGACGTTTCCGCGACACGAATGCTGTCGTCATCGACTGCCAGCCCGGCGGACCGCTTGAAAGCCAGCGCGCCACCGCATGAGCCCGGACTGACAATGACCGTTTGCCCAGCGCTCAACTTGCCAGCCACGGCGTTACCGAACGGCTCTGTGCTATAGGCAGGGCCGACAACGTAGATTAGCTCAGCGTCCTGCAGAGCAAGATCAATATCGTGGCCTGAATACACAACGGAACCAAATCCGGAGACATCGCCCTCCGCCCTGATTCCACCCTGCTCGGCTATCGCTGCGATATTGTCGGGGAACTGCTCGAAATCGAAGAGACGAACGTCATGTCCGTGTGCGGCACAATCAAATGCCACAGCAGTGCCGCCAGCACCTGCTCCCAGTACAGTAATCTTCATGAATGCCTCTCTATCGTGGTTGTCGGAAACTTCACGACAAGACGATACGCAGATCACTGCAGAATCGGCATCCGTATTGAGCGCATAGAAAGCAGCGGAATTTCGGGATTAGTCCCGCAATGAGGTTGGTGCCCAGGGCCGGACTCGAACCGGCACGCTCTTTCGAGCAGGGGATTTTAAGTCCCCAGTGTCTACCAATTCCACCACCCGGGCGCGACAGGAAAAATGGAGGCTAGGGTCGGAATCGAACCGGCGTACACGGAGTTGCAGTCCGCTGCATAACCACTCTGCCACCTAGCCTCTGAAGTCGAACGAAGCAGCGGCAGAAGCCGCTCCGTTGAGCAGGCGGAGCAGTATACAGCCCTTACATCAGGAATCAATCCAGCGAGAAAGAGCGCATAATGAGCCCATGCAACGAGCCTCATTCATAGTCATCATCGGCGCAGCAGTAATCCTTAGTGCCTGTGCAGAGCAGGAACTCCCCCAGCTGAGTTACCCGGAGCCCATAACGGTTCCAGCTGCGCCCGGTGCCCAGGGACCGCGTCTCGCGGCGGGACCCAATGACTCGTTGATCCTGAGCTGGATGGAGCGCAACGAGAACGGCGCGGCGCTAAAATACACGACTCTCTTTGAAGGTGAATGGCAACCGGCAGCAACCGCGGTTACGGATCCCGGCATGTTCGTCAACTGGGCAGACCTGCCTGCCGTCACACCGCTCGGGCCTGAAAGCCTCCTCGCTCACTGGATGAGCTATGTTGCAGACGCGCCGTATGCCTACCAGATTCTGACTTCTCGCTCGGCAGACGGAGGCAAGACCTGGAGCGAAGCATTCAGCCCGCATGACGATGCGACTGCCACCGAGCATGGTTTTGTATCTGTATTCCCAGACGGCGTGGGAACTGGACTCATTTGGCTGGACGGCCGAAATGGCGAGCAAGGCATGACACTGCGAAGCGGCGTTCTCACGCATGAATCCAGCATGCAGGGCGAAGCACTTGTCGATGATTTGATCTGCGACTGTTGCCAGACGAGTGTCGCGGTCGCCGAAAGTGGCCCGGTAGCCGTTTATCGCAATCGAACTTCTGACGAGGTACGTGATATCTATGTGACGCGGCGAATTAATGACAAATGGCAAGCCGGTGTTGCCATCAGCAACGATGGTTGGATTATCGATGGTTGCCCTGTGAACGGCCCCTCCGTTAGCGCGGCACAACAGCTGGTCGTCGTCGGCTGGTTTACGGCTGCAAAGAATCGCGCCATCGTAAAATCCTCAGTGTCCATGAACGCTGGCAAGACGTTCTCGGAGCCGCTTGAGATTGCAGCAGACACCCTGTTGGGGCACGTGTCCGTTGAGATCGTGGATCGCGACAGCTACGTCATCAGCTGGCTCGAGTCCGAGGACAGTGGATACGCGATCAAGGTTCGTGGAGTGACTGCAGACGGCCAACTCGGTCGAATTCACACGGCCGGACGCAGCAACCTGGCGCGCACGGTCCCGCAACTCAAGCGCGTCAGCGACAAACTGGTTATCGCCTGGACGGACCGGCGCAACGACACGAGTAAGGTCGTGTCCGTGGAAATGCCGATACTTGGACTGTATGAATAGACTCGGCGGGGTTTAAAGATTCCACGCGTAGCCTATTTTCATGAACCAACTGCGATCCGAGACCGTTAACTTTTCCAGAGTGTCGTCATCGACGTGGTTATCGGAATACCCCAGAAAGAAGACCGTCTGCGGATTCAGTTTGTAGGAATACAATAGCTGCCGCCCAACTTCCAGATCCTGAGCATCTTCCGGTTCAATATAGACGGCCGGGTTTCGATCGATGTCCTGGCGCTGCACTGACAAGCGCAGGAAGGAGCGTAAGTTGAATTGCCACGTGACTCGGGCATCAACTACGGCAGCGTCAAAAACCCGCTCGCCCTGCTCCGTTTCCAGATTGGCGAATGCTCCGCTCATCCTGAACAACAGATTCTGCGACACATTCCAGTTAATACTAGGCTCAAAGAACCACTGTTTACCCAGACGATTGTTCGAGAAGTCTATCTGGTCGCCGTATTGCAGATAGGCGCCGACATACAGTCCTGCCGTCGGTCGCAATTCGGCGTAAATGCCCAGCTTGTCGTAGTCAAACAACAGGCCATCGTCAAATTCGCGACCACTACGATAATTGAGCTGCAGCCACGACTGCATTGGGCCGCCCACACCCAAACGCATCGAAAACTCCTCTTCCAGCAACTGACCACTTTCGTCGTGTGTTGTCTCAAACTCCGTGCGAAGCCGGACCCGCGTCCACCAGTCGTCTTCTTCGCCGAACCAGAATCGCACCAGCGTAGCTTCCTGTGAGTCGACGCCGACCTGGCCAATAAATCCTGAGTCTGCTCGAAAGCCTTCATCCATTTGCGTATGGCGAAGATTGAATTTCCAGTTCCTCGAATCGTATTCGTAGCGAATAAGAGCGGCATCACCTGAGAACGCGCCGACGGGCTGTTCAAACTCAATCGCCGCTGCCTGCGGGTACTCGGTCTCCGAATGCAGCAACTGCGCCCGCAGCGCGTGTTGATCGGTAATCCGCCATCTAGTATCAAACCCACCAACAACGTTCTGATAGCCATCCCCGTCACGAACTGTCAGCAGTCCGCCCAGCGAAGATGCACCGCCGAAACCGCGGCTATAGCGCCCAACGAACGCATTGTTGCTTTGCTCCAGCGTGGTCGTATCCGAGCCAAGTGCTCCCGGAAACAGCAGGCTCGTAACCCCGTCGCTGGCCGCAAAAGTCGCGAACGTATTGTTGCCGCGCTTACCGGTCAGCTTCAGCCCTACTTCAGGGTCACTGACAGTACGTGTGAACACGGCCTGCATCGGAGTCGTGAAGTAGTCCGCCCCTTCGAGAAAAAACGGTCGCTTCTCAGGAAAGAACAATGCAAAGCGATTATTGATATCGAGTTGGGCGGCATCGGCCTCAATCTGGGAAAAATCCGGGTTGATCGCCAGGTTCGCGCTAACGTCTGGCGTGACGCCCCAACGCACGCTGAGCCCGACTTCTGTGTCGGTTCCACCGGACGCTATCGGAATGACACCAGGTTCCTCAGTAGACTCGTATTCAGAGGCCGTCAGCGTCGGCACAAATTCAAAATTTCGTCCGGGTTTGGACCCTTCCAATCCTTCAAAACGGCTGATCTGACAAAGCGAACAGTTTCGATTGCGGTCGCGACGATCATTGGACAATCGGTAGCGGTGCCCTCGAGGATAGATTCGAACCAGGTTGTAGCCCCAGGTCTGCGGACCAGTGACGGACTGAAACCGGAGCTGATCGAGGGGGATTCGCATCTCGACCACATAGCCATCGGCGCTGATCTTGCCGGCAGACTCCCATATGGCGTCCCAGGAGGAATCCTCATTGCCATTGATGTCATCGAGCGTGACGTCCATTTGCGCACCCAGGGGATTCGCATAGAACTGAAATGCGCGTCGACCATCACCGTAGGTATCCAGATTAATGCCGATAAAGTCATCCGCCCAGGCGCTGTCCCGGTCTCGCAGGAAGGCGCGAATGCTGGCAGCGTCAGGATCCTCCGCGTCGAACCCGATCAGCAGGTTTTCGCCATCTTCAATGATGAATGCGGTCGTGCGGACCTTCGCGTCGAGATTTTCACCAGGATCTGTCTCATACGCCAGATCTACTTTCAGCGCCTGGTCCCAGATGGCCTCATCGAGGACACCGTCAACGTTGACCGTGCCTGTCGTTCGCGGCAATTCACTGCTAACCGCCGCTTGTGCCGACATTGTTGCGGCAAGCAGGCTTAACAGGATTATTAGAAGTCGATTCACCGGTCATTCAGAGCGATACGGAAGATGAGAGTTCCACAACAGAAAAGACCGCGCAAGTGCGCGGTCTCAGCATCTGAACTATGTCGGCTAAAGCGCGGCGAAGTTTGCCCTGATGACCTGCGCCGTATTCATCGTGAACACGCAGTCGTCTCCATTGGGCCCCGGACAATTGTCCCACAGCGAGAAGCGAAAACCGGCAGCGGGTACCGCTGTCAGAGTAACCACCGTGCCAATCGGCGCCTGAGCGAAACAAAATTGCGTAGGGAACAGTCCTGTACAGCTGACGATACTGGGGTTCGAGGTCACCATGCCGCCATCCGAAACCTGCAGCTCGAGCTCACCTACCAGCGTCGGATTGCCTCCGCCACCGCCGCCGCCTGCATTTGGATCCGCTGGGTCAATTGAGCCGGCGAACGACGAATCAGGGCTCGGACAGCCCGTTAGCAGCACAGCCGCCAATACGGACAGCAATAATGAGAGGTAATTCTTGGATGACAACACCGTCTTCTCCTTGGGCACTTCCAGTAGCGCCATTTGGATGTAACATAACGCTCACCTTCGGTCATTTCTGAGACCGAATCCACATTATCGGCACTATTCCGGTATTTTTGAGTAAAAAAATAGCCCCTGCAGGAGGGGCTATCTGTGACCCGGATGGCAGGCCTTATTTGGAGCGGGAAACCAGGTTCGAACTGGCGACCTCAACCTTGGCAAGGATGGATTTCCATTCCATGACCTGATATTGATTCCAAGAAAGCTAACAAACGCGCTGTTTTCTTGTTCAGTGACAGGCGATGGTATCTAATGGAATACCGTACAGTACCGTACAAGGCCCTCAACCGTGCCAGATTTGTCGACGAAAACCGCACGCCGATCATTACCAAGACGACGTGAACCTCACTGGATGCGGCTTCACAAACACTGCTATTTGGGTTTTCGCCGAGGCCCGGACACCTGGATCGCACGATTCACTCACAAAGGATCCGTGGGGCCGAAAAAGTACAAATACGAATACAAGACGCTCGACGCCCGCGACTACGATTCAGCAAAGAGCTTGGCTGAAACCTGGTTCGCACGAATGGGCTCCGCACTGGCCAAAGTCATTGTGCGTGGATCGGTTAGAGACGCTCTCGAGGCTTATTGCAGCTATCTCACAGATCAGGGGCGTGTGGATACTGCTGAGAATGCCCGTGATAGATTCCGGCTTATCGTATGGAATGACCCAATTGCGATCATTGCACTTGAAGACTTGTCGAGACATGAGTTTCGTGAGTGGCGATCACGCCTGCAGGAAAACAGAAAAAACCGCAGCGTAAATCGGCACGTTCGATCAGTTGTCGCAGGCCTCAATCTGGCGGTCTCAGAAGGTCATAGCGGAAACCCAGATGCTTGGAAGATCAAACCACTGGCCGACATCGATGCAGGTGCGTGTGAATCCACCCTCTTCCTTACACCTAGTCAGCGACAAGCCATCATCGATCAGGCACGGCCGAACGCGTCACTTTTCCTTAGAGCTATCCAACTCACCGGCGCCAGGCCAGGCGAGCTGGCGGCGGCAACAGTTGCCGATTTTGATTCGAAAGCAGGAACAGTCATCCTCCGCCATAAAAAAGGACGGCCAGCGAAGCTTCGCCCGAGAGCGGTTGTGCTGGCGGACGATGGAGTGGCGTTCTTCAAGAAGCAGACTAGAAATAGAATGCCCTCTGTCCCGTTGTTAATCGATCAAGATTCCGAGCCATGGGGCAGGCACAGATGGGCTGATGAAGTTCAGGCAGCCATACGCAAGGTAAATACGACAGCCAAAGGCAAGGCGCGCATCCCTGTCGGTGCGAGCGCGTACTCGTTTCGTCACGCACGTATCAGTGAATTGCTACAAGACTACGGTGTGGATCCGATCACTGTAGCCCAGCAGACCGGCACATCAACAAGAATGATCGAGCAGACGTACTTTAAGTTCATCGCGCCCTCTCTACGCAAAAAGCTGTCAGTGATCGGCAGTAGTGAATGACTAAAGATCTCGAGATCGCTGACGACGATATCAAGACAGCCTGGGGCAGCTTCGCGCCCCGGATTTTGCGCCTACTGAACGACGCGGACAATGCGATTTACTTGTTGGAAGAAGCGCAAATGCTAATTCGTGTCTTGCAAGCGGAGACTGGAACAAATCAGATCTCCGAAGAAGGATCCAGCGCTCTTGCAGCCGCAAGAGAGGAGCTTACTGTCATGCATACCAGCGAGTTCCACCCCCACAAAGTCAAGACAACTGAAGAAATGATCGACATCTTTCACTCCGATTATTCGAAACTCATACCAGAACTCAGACGCGATATTCACGAACTCACGTCCGCCTGGACCCGACGCGAAAATATGGCAGAGCTCAAATCGCTGCTGGGCGTCGAGGGGCAAGGACGAGGCAAGCGACCAAAATGGAGGGATGCCATCTATCAAGCAGATATCGCTCGCCAAGTCGCAGAGTTGATTGTTTTGGAAAATATGGATGAAGTCAGTGCCCGTGGAGAGGTAGCCGAACGCACAGAACATGACATCAGGACAGTAGAACGGGCATTCAAAACTCACAAGAAATACTATCTAAAATACCAGCTGACATGCCCTTGGCTGGAATTGTCCGATTCTGAGCGCGCCGCCTTAGAGGACCGAGTGCGACAAATCATCGCCAGATAAGCCGAGTCGACACTAGTTCGCGAACTAGTGTCGTGACTCCATAGTCCGTCAGGGTTGAAGATACGGCCTTGATGAACTGGAGGACCACCATGAAGGCGACCGATAAAGCGACCGATATCGTCGAACTACCGCCGATTGATTGCAATCAGCGCTACACGATCAATGAAGCAGCAATCTATCTTCGTCAGAGCATATCCAAGACTTACGAAGATGCCAAAAAGGGAACCCTAGGCACATTCAGAGACGGCCGGCGGCGTTATGTGCCAGGCACCGCGTTGCTCGCGCGCTCAAAACCGTCATAGCAAATGGCTGCTCCTAACTCGAAGATTCCACTTCGTCCCTGCCAATGTTGCTCCAAAGCATTCCGCCCTAGCGTTGTGTATTACCGTCTCTGTCCAACGTGCTTCAAACGTACTCGAGGCGCTCGCCACCTGGCAAGACGGACAGTCACACGTGGCAACCCATTTGCTGACAAGCGTACTGACTAGCAAATATGTCCGAAGAGCTATTCCAACGCCTGGAAATTCTCGACTGGGGCGAATTCCTGCACCCCGATACTCGCCGGAAATGCAAGGCACCGCTTCGGTGGTGCAAGCTTCAGACGGAGTTCCTCGACACTCTCGGCGATCTTTCTTGCGCCGATATGGGTGCTTATATTCGACTCGTCATGCTGGCGGCGACTACCGACAACAAGACCGTCTATAAGCCAGAGTGGATTCGTCGCCGTGCGGGAGTGTCGCGACAGGCGATCGACAAGCTGTCGGCGCGCGGTTTGGTCCGGGTTGTTACCAAAACAGTAAATTCAGAAAAAGCCCAACAAAATCAGACCGCTTCCCAAGAAATTGCGCGCACCAATCTAGAGGTCGACCAGCATGCTGCTCGCCCGGATAGGAATAGATCTGAATTGAATGGAAAGGAAGGGATGGCCTCTGCCGGAATTCGGCCGAATGGAAGACAGCCTGACATCAACGAACTTCTGGCCGCCTGCATTGACGCAGGCGTATCGGGCGGCGATTGGACTGGGCAAAGAACCGTGATCGAAACGAAATACGGATTCATGCCCAGCGAAAAGCAACACCACTTACTTGAACGCCAGCTCAACGATCGAGCAGGCAAATAACCAGGAGGTACCGAACGTGAAAGACAAAAACTCACTGACGCGACTGAAAGCATGCGAAATTCACGGCACTGCACCCGCCCACTTGTCTGACGAAGACATTGCAGCAGGCGTCGATCACGTCGACGGTGTGATCGACCAAGAATGCACCGACGAATATGACCAACAATATCGCGTTCCTAGTTCAGCACCGGAGATAGAGAAGATGCGAATCGCAAATCCACCAATATTCCGAGAATTGCACGCCAGCACGATTGTAGCGCTCGCCGCAGAACTCGAACCGCCGTGCGTCATCGCCTGCTATGACGATTCGACAAACATGCTCGTTATTGCTTCGGTGATCCCCGGGTCCATTTGCCATTGGACAGTGTCCGGACCAGTCCATCGCGATCACATTGAACAAATTGCCGAGCAGTTTCGATTGAAGCAAGGACTGTCTCCCGATCGGCTTCACAACTTTGATTTCGATTCGACCAAAGTGATTCAGCTGATTCCAAACGACAAAAAGCCAAACTAGATTAGGCCAACGCCTCGGACGCTTGACACATGACAGCTACCGAAATTAGTCGCCTTTTGTTTGCATGCCGATTTCGCACAGACGTGCCCGCAGACATCAAAGCGAAGTTGGCGATCGCTATCGAGAACTACTTTGAAGATCCGTTGGCACGTACACTGGACTACTGGCTGGCACTACCGCCTCGACCTATCGCACCTTCGAATCTATTCGCCAGGCGCCGGAGCGAACTGTACATCGCATACGCTGCCACTCTTGATGGTTCGAATCACTCGAAGGCCATGACAATCGAAACCGCCGTTGAAATCTGGCTCGACGGCCAGTCACCGGCTTCGCAAATGGGTGACAAATTCACGCAGTTCATCCGTGAGTTTCGCGAGATCGAGGCGCCACACATCAGGAGCTCCAAAATCCGCGAGCTGCTCCGATCTGAAAGTTGCCAGCGACTGGCAACGGAATTCAGAGCACCTGGTGTATAAACTGATAGATGAGCAAAGGACACAAACACAACTCGATTGATCAAACCTTGTTCCGCGACGCATCACTCGCCGCGACCGGCGGGGACGATCGAAAAATTGAGATCAGCTTTTCGAGCGAAGAGCCATATCGCCGAGAGCATTTTTTTTCTGAGCCATGGATCGAAGTCCTCGGACACAAATCGGGAGAGGTCGACCTTGGGCGCCTGAGAAATGGCGCAACCGTGCACTACAATCATTCCCGCCGCCGCGAAGATCGCATCGGCGCGGTTCTTGATGCACAAATCGTTGCCGGCAAGGGTCGCGCGACAATTCAGCTCAGCAACCGATCGGATATCGACGATATCTGGAACGACGTTCGCGATGGTCTATTAACGAATGTCAGCATCGGCTACAAAATTCACGAGCGCGTCCTGACCAAGTCGAACGACGACGGTCCCGATGAATATCGTGTCACGAGTTGGGAGCCTGTTGAGATAAGCCTCGTCGACATTCCTGCTGATCCCACTGTGGGTGTCGGCCGGAGCGCTGGGACCGTCAAGCCGTTTCTAACCCAGCATCGAGCGGCAGACTCAGCGGCTCCCACATCATCATATCCAGGAGCAATTACCATGCGCACAGAGGACAACAATACGCCAACCGCGGCAGAACTTTCTGCACAGGCCAACCAGCGAGTCGTTGACATCAATGACGCATTCAATGGATATCTCGACAATCCAGAAATGCGATCGTTGCATCAAACTTGCTTGAACGATTCGGACTGCTCAATCAACAGGGCACGAACGTTGTTGCTGGATGAAATTGGTAAGAAGAAATCCCCATCTGCTGTTGGCCCGTATCAACCTGGCTACGACTCTCGAGGAGTTTCAACCACTCAGTATCAAGGCCCGGCCGTCTTCCGTGACGTTGTTACGGATGCGCTTTTGCTCCGCAGCAATGTAAAACTCGAGAATCCAAACAACCATGTTAGTGATGCTCGCAGCCTCTCGATTGTCGATATTGCTCGATCGCTCCTGGAACAAGGCGGGAACTCACAAAAGGGATATAGTGCGTCGCGAATTATCTCGCGTGCTCTCTCAACATCCGACTTCTCAAATATTCTTGCGAATGTTGGCGAGAAAATTGTGTTGGACGGGTTCTTCAACCCAGAACGTGGAACGCACCGCATCTGGACCGGCGTAGCATCGCATCGTGATTTCAAACCAGTGTCCCACGTCGCTGCATCAGAGACTCCGCCGCTAGAACTGATAAACGAAGGCGGCGAGTACAAGTATGGAAAACTTGTTGATACCGGCGATAGCATCGCTCTCAGAACTTACGGCAAGATTCTGCCATTCACGCGACAGGCGATGATCAATGACGATTTGAATCAGCTCGAGGAATCGGCGCGAGCGTTTGGTGACAGTGCGGTTCGGCTGGAAGCTGATCTCGCATACGGACTTCTAGTAGCCAATCCGACGATGTACGATTCGACGGCATTGTTCGACGCGGGCCACAACAATGTTGGTACTGCCGCAGCACCTAGCGTTGTATCGCTTGGCGAAGCTCGCAAGCTAATGCGGAATCAGAAAGGTCTGAACGATGAGAGCTTCCTGGACCCTCAACCGTTTGCACTGCTTGTGCCCACATCGTTGGAAACTGCCGCGGAACAACTGCTGAGTTCTATTTACGATCCCGCAGGGACCATTCAAGCCGCAAATACACCAGAGTTCATTCGTAAGCTGCAGCTGGTGGCGGATCCCCGTCTCGATCTTGATAGCACTCAAAAATGGTATCTAACGGCAAATCCGAACACGTTCCCATGGGTGAAGCGTATATATCTCGACGGGCAGATGGAGCCGTTTGTTGAGGAGAACACCGTCTTCGACCGCGACGAACTTCAGATCAAGTGTCGGCACGACTTTGCGGTTAAGGCTTACATGTGGCAAGGCACGGTTCGAAACGCTGGGGCGTAAGCTTCGACCCTCTCAACGCGCAGGTACTTCTGACGCAAAGAGGCTATATGGGACTGCGACTGATGTTCAAAGAACGTGTTGAAGTCGGCGAAAAGCCGTTTCCGTTTCCGCGGGGTTGCTTAACGAGAATTGACTAGAGGATCGATGCATGGGAACTGGAGCAACTGCCGACGTCGTCGTCCGGTCAAGACAAAAAGGCGCCAAGGTTTATGAGCAGGTCCAGAATCGACTTGATGCAATAAATCGCAGGGCCAAGCAACTGGGGGCCACGACGGCCGCGGCCGCGATCGGCGGCGTTGCTTTCCTGACGGCGAAATCGTTCGAGTCGGCGGATGCCCTGGCTAAACAGGCCGACCGAATTGGCACCACGACAGAAAAACTAAAAACGCTGCAATTATTGAACGAGCTCGCCGGCGGGTCCAATGAGAACCTGACCAGGTCAATGATCAAAGCGCAGAAGGCGCTCGGCGAATTCAGTATCACCGGAAGCGGTACCGCAGCGCCCTTCCTCAAAGCACTCAACCTTGATACACAAAAGCTGGCAAATCTCAGGCCGGACGAGCTTTTCCAGGTCTATGCCGAACAGATTCGCAACATGGGAAATCGTTCAGAACAAGCCGCCGCATCCGCCGCGTTATTTGGCGATCGAACAGGCGAGATGCTCAACCTGATTGATCAGGGACCAGCTGCGTTCGCGGAAACCGAGGCCGAAGTCCGGAGGTATGCGATCGCGTTGAACCGCGTCGACTCCGCCAAAATCGAACAGGCCAACGACACAATCACCAAGTTGCGCGAGCGCATGGTTGGCGTAGGAAACGTTATAGCATCCAAGGTGGCTCCGGTCGTAACTGCGATTGCGAATCGATTCCTCGACTCCGGAACCGAGGCCGGTGAAATGGGTAACAAGGTTGACCAGGTTATGAACGGCATTTCGATCGGCGCCGGGATTGTTGCAGACGCTATTTTTGGATGGAAGCTACTCTTTGCTGCAACAAGGATTGGCGCGCTTGAGTTCTCAGCGCACATGATTAGCGGGTTCGCAAGGATCGAACGTGCAATAGCGATCGTTCGCAACAAGATGTCCGAGGCCTTCGGAGGAGAATTCGTCGACGTCCGCGGTGGATTTCTCACACAGGTCGAGGATTCACTTAGGGCGTCATCAAAACACGCCAAGGGAGTCCTCTCCAAGTTGGCCGCATCCGAAAAGCCATCGATAGCGCTCGGCCGAGCGCTCGCCCAAGCCCGCGTGCATGCCGAGGCTACTGCTCAAGCAACAGCAGCAACTCGGGACCGGCTGCAGGAAATCAACCTGCCAGACACCGTAAACGCAGACAAAGAAACAGCCGCGCGCGAGCACGCGGCCGAATCGGACGAACGCTTCCGCCAGCGCCTGGCATCAAAGCTCGAGGCGGTCCAGGCGTCGTTGCGCACGGAGACGGAGTCAGAAGTATTCGCCTTCCAGGAGCGCCACAAGATTCTCGAGCTATCATTCGAGAACGAGCTGGTCACAAAGGAACGATTCATGGAGATTGAGGCATCTTTGCGCGAGCGCCATGAGCAGCGGCTGACAGACATCACGCTAAAAGGCCTGAGCGATCGCCACAGATTCGAGGCCAAGTCCGGAAAGGAAAAGGCTAAGCAGATATTCGGAGATCTGACAACGATCACGCAGGGCGTTGCTACTCACAACAAGACGCTATTCAGAATCAACCAAGCAGCGGCGATTGGCAATGCGATAGTCAATACCGCCGAGGGTGTGACAAAAACGCTTTCCGCGTATCCAATGCCGCTGGCGGCCGCACTTGCGACGGCGCATCTTGCTGCCGGTGTAGCACAGATTGGCGCAATCCGATCTGCTCAGCCTGGAGGAGGATCCACACCAAGTGCGATCGGCACAGCGCCAGCGCTAAATGATCAGCCGATCCTCCCGTTTGGCCAGGGACAAGCCTCAGGCACGCCGCCGCCCGGTAGTTCGGTGACCATCATTGTCGAAGGCAGCCTGATTGGAGACGAAGGCATTCGCGAGGTGTTGGGCGGCACAATTCGCGAACTCGTCGACGCTGACGAAATATTCATTTCGCCGAATAGCCGGCAAGCGGAGGAAATTAGGTCGGGCACAGGGAGCGGCGGTTGAGCTAACTAAGGACAAACACTCCTCGGACCAATTAATTTTGTTCGTCGTCACCGCGACCCTTGAATCTTTCGAAAAACGATCCAACGGGACTGATATCTTCCTGCTTCGACTCATAGATTCGGCTAGGATGGCGAGCGAGGACATCCAGTGAAAGCTCTACGAGTTTTTTCATCGACTCCCCGTTCTCCTCTCCAGGACCACCACCCTCAGTTTCCTCTATTTGTTGTTTGTATCCCTTGAATGATTTGGCTACCGTCTCTTTGTGGGCGTATTCCTCTTCAAGCCGCAAAGCTTGACTATTTCGTGTGCTAGCGTATATCGCCAGCCAAACTACGGGCAATAAAAATGGAATGCGGCGCAGTACGGCTTCGAATAGGTCCCCAGTTGTCATCAACGTGCCGCGCTCGAGTGTCACGGGGTCGACATATGCGATCGCAAACAACGCCAACATCGATAATATGAACACTCCGGCCCATATACTCTTGGGCATTCTAAAATCAAGCTTGCGCTCCCTGAAAGCCGCCGCCAGCCCGGCACTTGTCGCGCCAGGAAGCAGTGCCGTTACTTCCTTCGCTAGATCAGAGGCAACCCCCACCGTCTCTGCAAGCTTCCTACCAGCCTCGGTAACATCTTCCTCCGCATTCGCGGCAGCATGGGCCACTCGGTTGACAGTCTCG
The DNA here is from genome assembly GCA_022600955.1 of Gammaproteobacteria bacterium. GTDB lineage: Bacteria > Pseudomonadota > Gammaproteobacteria > Steroidobacterales > Woeseiaceae > UBA1847. Next base: position 25,116 of record JAHZJK010000018.1, on the reverse strand, counting down.
ATGTCTACTAACGCGGCGTTTTTCATTAGTGAAATGTCCGCAGCGGCGGTCGACGCGGCCCCTTTGGTCTCCGATACTGATGCCGCACTATCCGCAGCTGCAGCTACCGCTGACTGAAGCTCGGCGATTAGCGTGGACTGTTTGCCAGCTTGCTCTGTGAGTTCACTTGTTAGATTTTCAGCAGCCTCGACAGCATTCTCGAGACGCCTCTTCAAATCTGCTAATTCGACATCGTCGTCCATTTCTTAGCCCACATATTTGTCTGGAGATCACAGACTAGTACTATTCAATGTCCTTTTGAACCCACATACGGCGTCTTTTGCACATCGACCAATGTTTGGAGTTAAGCATCACGCCGTTGGTTTCGTTGCTCGGCGTGCCTCCTTTAGCCTTCATCGGACACCGCTCATTGGTGGAATTCTGCTAGTCGCGAATCCGACCACTCTCTAGAGAGAACGCGCATTCTCTTGCTGTCTGTGTATAGGCCGTGGCACAAGGTATACACCGTGCTGGCGTCTAGTTCGTGAATGAATGAGCTTCCAGTTCCACCGCCGGCGCCCATTAGGACGTCAGCAATCGCCGCGGCTCGCTCAAGGAACTCATCCAGTTGATCGGTAAAGGCGAGGTGATCTCGAATTACGGTAGGCAGAGCTGCTCGTACAGCCAGGCGTATGTTCTGGACGTCATCGGTAGCCATGTGGAACTCCTTATCAAACGTTGTGGTTAGACGCCGCGCGCCGCGCAAATAGCGCGCCAGCTCGGATTACCGTATTCCACAAGTTTGAATTGGTCCAGATTCCGATTACCGTACCAGTACCGTACAAAAGAAAAAGGCGACCCGATTGGATCGCCTAAGTCTTTGTTTTATTTGGAGCGGGAAACCAGGTTCGAACTGGCGACCTCAACCTTGGCAAGGTTGCGCTCTACCAACTGAGCTATTCCCGCGAAGGGGCGAGATTCTAGCCTCTGACCGCTTGAAGTCAAGGCTAAATCAATGACTTTTACGAAATTTCTTCGCCCGGATCGTTCTTCATGAATGGCCAGGCAGCACGCAGGTAGATAATCATCGACCACAAGGTCATGATCGCCGCCAGCACCAGCAGCACAAAGCCGACTGCGTAGATCGGCACGCCAAACAGGTCATTCTTATAGACCATAAACGCGATCCCGAACATTTGCAGGGTCGTTTTGATCTTGCCAGACATCGAGACCTTGACGTTTGCGCGCTCCCCAATGGTCGCCATCCATTCTCGCAGCGCCGAAATGGTGATTTCACGGCCAATGATAATCATGGCGATAATATCTTCGAACCAGCCCGACTCGGCCTGCACCAGCATGACAAGCACAATCGACACCATGAGCTTGTCGGCGACCGGGTCAAGAAACTCACCAAATCGCGACGTTTGGCCAAACCGGCGAGCGACCCAGCCATCGATAAGGTCTGTAATCGCGGCAATACCAAACAGTATTGCCGCGATCGGGCGCGCATGCGGCATGGAGCTGTAGAAACAAACGACGACGACGGGAATCGCCGCGATCCGAAACAGCGTTAACAGATTTGCAAGATTCAGTTTCACAGAACGCTAAAAGTCCTTATCGAGATGCAGCGTATTGTATATGGTTTCCGCCAGCTTTCGACTAATACCGTGTACTTCAACGAGATCATCAACGCCTGCCCCGGTAACTCCCTGCAGGCCACCAAACTGTCGCAGAAGCTCTCGTCGTTTCTTCGGCCCCAGACCCGGGATTTGCTCCAGCTTCGAGGTACGGCGCGCTTTCGCCCGACGCTGTCGGTGGCCTGTTATCGCGAATCGATGTGCCTCATCTCGTATTTGCTGTATCAACAACAATGCTGGTGAGTCAGGCGGCAATGTCATTGCGCGACTCTCGCCTGGCCGGAATAGCTGTTCGGCGCCCGGCCTGCGAGAAGGTCCTTTTGCAACAGCGACGACCGTCAACCAGTCCAGCTCAAGATCACGCAGGACTTTTACCGCTTCTGCAAGCTGTCCTTTGCCGCCGTCAATAAACAAAACATCCGGCATGGCGACTTCGCCTTTCTTTACTCGTTCATATCGGCGCCTCAGCGCTTCGTTCATCGCCGCGTAGTCGTCGCCCCCCGAGTCAGGCGTCACGTTGAAGCGGCGGTAGTCGCTTTTCAGTGCGCCTGCTGTATTGAAAACCACGCAAGACGCGACAGCAGCCTCTCCTGCGGTGTGACTGATATCGAAACACTCCAGGCGCTGCGGTGATTCATCCAGCTCGAGAGCCTCGCCGAGGGCCGTGAACTGGCGACGAATGGTCGCGTTGCTGGCGACCTTCAGATTCAGGCCCTGCTCCGCATTGGTCTTCGCCATCTGCAGCCATCGCTTGCGATCACCTCGAACCTTCGAACGAATTTGAACCTTTCTATGCACCCGATCGGACAACTCCCGCTGCAGGATTTCGCGGTCATCGATGTCCGACTCGAGGATGATCTCTGCAGGCGCCCCCCGTTCGAGGTAGTACTGTGCAACAAAGGCATTCAGTATCTTCTGTTTATCCGTCTCCCCTGCCAGTTTCGGAAAATGATCACGGCTGCCAATAACCGAGCCATTGCGAATGAACATGACCGTAACGCAATGAATGGCGCTATTGGATGCAAAGCCAATAATGTCGAGATCAAGTCTTCCGGTTCGTTTTACCAGCTGCCGGGCTTCAATTTCCTTGAGCTTTGATATCTGGTCTCTGAATCGGGCCGCCTGCTCATAGTCACGATCGCCTGACGCGGCCTCCATTCTGTCGACGAAAGTGTTGACGACAGACTTGTTCTTTCCTTCCAGAAACGTCACCGCCGCATCAATGTCCTTGCGGTACTGCTCTTCGCTAATCAGGCCAACGCACGGAGCCGTGCAGCGCTTGATCTGATATTGCAGACACGGGCGCGAACGATTACGAAAAAATGTGTCATTGCAATTGCGCAGCAGGAACAGTTTTTCCAGCTCATTGAGCGTCTGCCGTACCGCAGATGTACTTGGGTATGGGCCGAAGTACCGGCCCTTGCCTTTTCGAGGCCCGCGATGGAAACGCAGCCTGGGAAACGCGCTTTTGGTCGATGCGTAGATATAGGGGTAGCTTTTGTCGTCACGCAGCAAAATATTGAAGCGGGGTTTGTGCTGCTTGATGAGGCTGTACTCAAGAATCAGCGCTTCTGCTTCAGTATTCGCAACAGTCACTTCAACGCGTGCAACTTTCTGCATCATCGCAGCGGTTTTTGGCGCGTCATGCTGGCGTCGGAAATAGCTCGAGACGCGCTTCTTCAGATCGCGCGCCTTGCCGACATAAATGACCTGGTGCTTTGCATCGATCATGCGATACACACCCGGGCGGTGCGTCAAGGTCCGCAGGAACGGCTCAATCTCGAAAGGCGCTTCAAGGCTCACAGCGCTAGTTATCCAGTAACTTCCGCGCCTCTGCAAATATCGCGTCAAACATCGGCGTGGTCAGTCTCCCCGTATTGGTGTTGTAGCGACTGCAATGATACGAATCCAACAGGCGGAAGCGTCCAAGATCATGTAACGCGGCGTGAGCAAATTTGTACTCCACTTGCCGCAGTGCCAGCGCTTTGATGATTGCACGGTGTGCAATTCCACCCAGCGCCATCACCACAGCCCCTTGCGGGAGCGCTTGCAGCTCGTTTGCGAGAAAGCTGTTGCAGGTATTGATTTCAGCACCTACCGGTTTGTTGTCCGGTGGCAAACACTTGACCGCATTGGTGATTCGAGCATCGATAAGATGCAGACCGTCATCAACGGCTTCAGAGTGATCGTCACTGCTAAATCCGTATTTGTGCAGCATCTGATACAGCAAGATGCCGGCATGATCGCCGGTAAACGGTCGGCCAGATCGATTCGCACCGTGCATACCGGGCGCGAGACCGACGATCAGAAAGCGCGCATCAGGCGCGCCAAACGGTGGCACCGGGCGACAGTAGTAGTCTGGGTAACGCTCTTTCACGTCATCCAGAAATGCTGCAAGCCGCGGACACTCACGACATTCCTTGTCAAAAATGCTCATGATCAATGCCGCCGCTAGTCGGCCGCGTCGTCAACCTCCACGTCGTCCATGTGGCGAATTACTGCGGCACCAAAACCGCTGGTGCCAACCAGCGTTGCACCCGGGACCATCTGATCCAGCTCGTGCTGGACATCTGTCTTGCCATGCGGCCGATCACGGCGCTTCGGCTGGTGGATCGCTTCACGTAATCGCGCGAGGTCAAATGTCAGCTCGCCATTCGCAATTGTATTGGCGACACCCTTCACAACCAGGTCGGCAGCTTCACCCCACCCGATGTAGCGCAACATCATGGCCGCTGAGAGAATCAAAGAGCCCGGGTTGACGCGATCCTTTCCGGCAAACCCGGGTGCGGTTCCGTGAGTTGCCTCAAACACGCCAACAGCGTCTGCAAGATTGGCTCCCGGTGCAATACCGATACCACCGACCTGCGCTGCCAAAGCATCTGATATGTAATCGCCGTTGAGGTTCAACGTTGCGATGACGTCGTATTCTTCCGGTCGCAGAAGAATCTGCTGCAGAAAGTTATCAGCGATAACGTCCTTGATAACTATTTCGTTGCCGGTTCTTGGGTTATTGAAAGAACACCACGGACCGTCACCAATCAACTTGGCGCCGAACTCGGTTTTCGCGAGTTCGTAACCCCACTGGCAGAACGCGCCCTCGGTGAACTTCATGATGTTGCCTTTGTGCACGAGCGTGACCGAACTCATATCGCGCTCAATGCAATGCTCTATCGCCTTGCGGATGAGCCGCTCGGAGCCTTCGCGAGATACTGGCTTAATGCCGATTCCGGAACTCAGTGGAAAGCGTATTTTGTTGACGCCGAGTTCGGTCTGCAAAAAGTGAATGAGTTTTTGCACTTCTTCAGACCCTGTCGGATATTCGATTCCCGCGTAGATGTCCTCCGTGTTCTCGCGAAACACGGTCATATCTACGAGGTCAGACTGCAGCATCGGCGTCTGCACACCAGGGAAATACTGGATTGGACGGACACAGGCGTAAAGATCGAGCGTCTGGCGAATCGCCACGTTCAATGATGTGATGCCGCCGCCGGTTGGCGTTGACAGCGGACCTTTAATCGAAACCACGTACCTTTGAAAAGCATCCAGTGTTTCATCCGGCAAGAAGACCTCTTTGCCGTAGATCTCGGTTGCCCTGGCACCGGCGTAGACTTGCATCCATTTGACTTCGCGGTCGCCGCCATAGGCCTTGCTGACCGCGGCATTGACGACGTCGAGCATGACCGGCGTTACATCAACACCGATACCATCGCCTTCGATGAACGGGATTATCGGGAAATCCGGTACGTTCAGCGTATGGTCGGGGTTAGCCGTGATTGCCTCGCCATCGGCGGGTACATTGATATGATCGTAGTGCATGAATAATCCAGAGAGGAACGTTGAGTGGCGAGCATTGTACAGATCAGCATCGATGACCAGAAGTGCTGATTCTTCTCAATAAACCGTTTCGGGTGTTGTGCCAGTTTCGGGACCCGGATGGTCGGGCGGTGTTGAAGGACTATGTCGCTGCGCCGGACGTGTACCCTGCGGGTCGGCTCGACTTCGACAGTGAGGGGCTGCTGTTACTGACCGACAACGGCCGCCTGCAGGCGAGAATCAGCGAACCCAGCAGTAAAGTCCGGAAAGTCTATTGGGCCCAGGTTGAGGGCGACGTCAGCGAGCAGCAGCTCGCAGACCTGTACAAAGGAGTGCGCCTTAAAGACGGCATGGCACGAGCTGTATCCGCATCACGCATCGAAGCTCCGAACGGGTTGTGGGACAGGCAACCACCGATCCGCCAGAGAGCGAGTATTCCGGATAGCTGGATTGAGGTTGTTCTCGCGGAAGGTCGCAATCGCCAGGTACGACGCATGACGGCCACGGTTGGCCTGCCGACCCTGCGACTGATTCGCTATGCGGTCGGGCCTTGGACTCTTGACGGTCTTAAACCGGGCAAAACGCGTGAAATCAGCGACGCCGAAGCCTGGCAGGCATTACAGACTGTAAGCCCGCCCTGATCAACCCTTATCCAGTCCGGCAATACGCATCGCAACTTCCATTGCCTGCTCGTAATTGAGCCGCGGGTCTACCGTCGACTTGTACGCACGCGCCAGGTCGGCGTCAGTAAGCCCCCGCGCACCGCCAGTACATTCGGTGACATTCTCACCGGTCAGCTCAAGATGGACGCCGCCAAGATAACTACCCATCGACTCGTGCACTTTGAAGGCTGATTCAAGTTCGGACATTACGTTTTCAAAACGGCGCGTTTTCGTCCCATCAGAGGTACTCTCGGTGTTGCCATGCATCGGGTCGCAGACCCAGAGCACAGGCGATCCCACCTCTTTCACCGCACGAATCATCTCCGGCAACTGCTCTTCGATGTTCTTCGCACCAAAACGATGAATAAGCGTCAGGCGTCCAGGTTCGTTGTTCGGGTTCAGCGCTTCAATCAGCCCTTGCAGCCACTCGCGTGTCATTCCCGGGCCAATCTTGATACCAACCGGATTCGCGATGCCGCGGAAGTACTCAATATGGGCACCGTCAAGCTGCGCTGTGCGCATGCCAATCCAGGGGAAATGCGTCGTCAGGTTGTACCAGCGCTCGCGTCGATCGAGGTAGCGCGTCTGTGCCTGCTCGTAGTGCAGGTGCAGACCTTCGTGAGCAGCGTAAATATCCGCTCGCTGCGTGCGATGGAACTGGCGGCCGGACACGGTCTCGAGAAAATCCAGGGAATTTGAGATCGAGGAGACAATGTTTCGATACTCAGAGGCCGCCGAGGAATGCCCGACCCAGTCCAGATCCCAGTATTCCGGGTGATGCAGATCCGCAAAACCGCCGTCGATCAGCGAGCGCACGAAATTCAATGTCAGCGCTGCACGCTCATAGCCGCGCAGAATCATCTGCGGGTCAGGAATTCGGTCATCAGCTGTAAACCCGCTGCGGTTTACCAGGTCGCCGCGAAAACTGGGCAATGTCGTACCGTCTCGGGTCTCAGTGTCGGCGGAACGAGGCTTGGCATACTGGCCGGCCATGCGCCCCACGCGCACGATCGGTTTCTTCATGCCGTAGATCATTACCAGGCTCATCTGCAGCAGGATCTTGAGTTTGGCAACAATATTCTCAGAGGTGCACTCGTCGAATGTCTCGGCGCAGTCTCCGCCTTGCAACACAAATGCTTCGCCCTGCTGTGCTTTCGCGAAGTGGGCCTTAAGTGCGTCCACCTCCCACGAGGTCGTAATCGGTGGTAGCCGACTCAGATCTGCAACCGCACGATCAAGCGCGGCCTTGTCAGGGTAAGACGCCTGTTGCTGCGCGTCTTTGCTTTGCCAACTAGCGGGATGCCAATCATTTTTCGGTACTGTTCTGCTCACGTCGTTTACTTCTGCTCTGGTCAATAATGTCGGGGTTTGCCCGGACGTCGAACGCGGACTATGCCACGGGCAATGAGTATGCTCAAAAGTTTCTCATGTAATCAAAGATTTAGCGACACTTCCTTAAGCGACTTCAGGGACGCGGTAAGCATGCATCTGAAGCCGTTGTTTTCGCAGCTTTTTTGTTTGCCCCTGTCAGCCAACAGGGTATGGAAAGCCTGCGCAGGGCTTGGCACAATGCGCGCCACATTCCCGCCTCTGCACAGGCGGTTTCTTATTTGTTTTGGGACATTCCTGCATGAAAGACATACTCGAGCAGTTGGGCCTCGACGCCATCAACGATGGCACCTGGTTTGGCAGTCAGTCGACAGCCGATGAAGCCGGTGCGCTAATCGAATCCATTAATCCGGCCACCAATGAACTGATCGGCAGCGTTCGCTCCACAACGCCTGCTGAGTACGAAAAAATCGTCGCTCAGGCGCAGGAGTCTTATATCGCCTGGCGCGCTGTTCCTGCACCCGTTCGCGGAGAAGCCATTCGCAACATTGCAAATGCGCTGAGAAAGTACAAAGACGCACTGGGCAGCCTGGTGTCACTCGAAATGGGCAAGATCAAAGCCGAAGGTGATGGCGAAGTTCAGGAGATGATCGATATTGCCGATTTCGCGGTCGGCCAGTCGCGCATGATGTATGGGCGCACAATGCATTCCGAGCGCCCGCAGCACCGCATGTACGAACAATGGCACCCGCTGGGTGTGGTTGGAACGATATCGGCGTTCAACTTTCCTGTTGCTGTGTATGCATGGAATTCCTGCATTGCTTCGATTTGCGGCAATGTAAACATCTGGAAGCCGTCGCCAAAGACCCCGTTATGCGGTGTTGCCGTACAGAAGATCATTAGCGAAGCATTGGCCGAGCTGGACATGCCGCCGGTATTCTTCCTTATTAACGATGGCAGCAATGAACTTGCGCAGCAATTTGTCGACGATCCGCGCATCAACATGGTTTCGTTTACAGGTTCATGTGGTGTCGGCCGCCAGGTTGGCGAGCGCGTCTCGGGTCGGATGGGCAAATGCCTGCTCGAGCTCGGCGGCAACAACGCCATAATCGTCGATGAGCATGCCAACATGGAACTGGTCGTACCCGCAATCGTTTTCGGATCTGTCGGTACCGCGGGTCAGCGTTGCACCTCGACCCGACGCATCATCGCTCATCGCTCGCGCTTTGAAGAGCTCAAGACCGCTCTCGTGAAAGCCTATGGCCAGATTCGAATTGGCAACCCGCTTGATGCGGATACCCTGATGGGGCCGTTGATTGACGAAGCATCGATTGCACGGGTTGAGGCAGCCTGTGTGGCTGTTGCAGAGGCTGGCGGCGAAGTTCTGTGCGGTGGTGAACGCATTGACGGACCCGGCAATTTCATAACACCCGCAATCGCCGTTGCCCGGAATGACTGGGATATCGTGCAGACCGAAACATTCGGCCCGATCTTGTACCTGATTCCTTTCGATACCCTTGATGATGCTATCGCCATGCAAAATGGCGTTGTTCAGGGATTGTCATCCGCGATATTCACCGACAATCTGCAGAATGCTGAATACTTCCTCTCCAATGGAGGCTCTGACTGCGGCATCGCGAACGTCAATATCGGCACCTCTGGTGCAGAGATCGGCGGTGCGTTTGGTGGTGAAAAAGAAACCGGCGGTGGTCGGGAAGCAGGCAGTGACGCGTGGAAAGCCTATATGCGTCGTCAAACCAATACCATCAACTGGGGCAAGGATCTGCCGCTCGCACAGGGCATCAATTTCGACCTTTGATCAGGTCTTTTCGAATCGATTCTCGGCGCGGTTCTTGCGGACCGCGCCGGCCTCGAAAACCTGCCCGCTCATCACTATGTAGACACCCGGCTTCGCCACCTGCACGGTAGCGACCGCCATACCCACATTGAACACTGCATCTGTCGTGCGAAAACGCGCCGGCGTCAGTGCGCCGGTGAGCACGATGGTCCGCCCTTCCAGACTGTCCAGGACCTTTGCCGTTGCCGGCATCGTATCGGTTCCGTGGGTGATTACATAAAGATTCGCGTCATCCGACTCGATAAACTCGCGCAATGCCTGCCTGTCGTCATCATCTATCTCGAGACTGTCTTTCTGAAACATCGACACAACATCGTATTCAAAATCGACCAGGCCGTCGGTTAAAACATGCTGAACGACGGACTCGCCTACCTCGAACTGGCTCAGCGCATCGAAGTAGATTTTGTCGATCGTGCCACCGGTTGTGATGAATCGAATGTGCATATTGTGACTTTTCCCTGGTTGCGCGCGTCATTAGGCGGGAATCAACGTACGTTAATCTATTCATAAGGGGAAGTAGAATGGACGCACAACAATCAAAAATACTGTCAATCGTACTCGTCGTGCTGGGGCTTGGGCTGATTTTCTGGGGATACCAGTTATCGGGCTCCGCCGCCAATGAGGTCGTCAAGGCGGTGCAGGGTTCATCCAGCGATGCCGTGATGTATCGCTACATTGGCGGTGCCATAAGTCTTGCCGCTGGCGCATTCATGTTTCTTAAGAAGAAATAGCGTTACAACTTAGGTGACGCAATCGGCGGTATCGAGACAGTAATCTCGGCACCGCCGAGTTTTGCCTTTTGTATAGTGAGTGTCCCACCGTAGGACTGGGCTATGTCTTTGACGATAGCGAGCCCAATACCGTGACCCGGAGTGGACTCATCTAATCGCATGCCGCGTTGCAACAATGCGTTTGCAGCGTCGTCGGGAATGCCGGGGCCATCATCCGACACAGTTAGTACCATGCCACTCGCAATCGACTGCTGTGACACAGACGGTACGACGCTTATGCGTACGTTTTGCTCACACCATTTGCAGGCGTTGTCCAGAAGATTGCCGGCCAACTCCAGAAAATCACCGGTATCACCGCGAAACTGCATGCCGCCCTCGATACTGACTTCAATTCTTGGCGCTTTGTCGTGATACACCTTACGCAGCCCTTCGATCAGGCGTGACACTTCTTTTTCGACAGGCACAGGTTGCAGGACCAGGTTGTCCGCAGCTGAGGCAGCCGGTTTTCGTAATTGGTAACGCACAATCTCATCCATCCGATCGATCTGCTCGTTGAACCTGTCGCCGAACACCTCGTTGTTGCTATCGCTCAGCAACGCACGCATGCCCGCGAGCGGCGTTTTCAAACTATGAGCAAGATTGTCCAGCGTGTAACGATACCGATCGGAGCGTGCGCGCTCACTATCGATCAACAGGTTCATGTTTCGCGCAACGCCTGTGAGTTCCGTGGGAAAGTGGTTCGACAACGACGACCGGTGACCCTCTTCGATTTCGCCAATCTCCGTTTCTATCTTGCGCAGCGGCTTCATCAAGCCACGCATCAACAGGGAAAACGCCAACAGCATTGTTACAGCAACAGCCGCGAACCAGCCGAACAGCTGACCGCGAAAACCAGCGACTTGTGCCTCGAATGAATCCAGGCTTTCTGCAACTTTGAAAACAAACGGTCGCGCGTCGCCGTTGTCAAACTCCCATTCGACGGCAAGGCTAAGAGTCAGCAGTGGTGTCGTGTCCTCAAGCTGCTCACGCGCGAACAGGTGATTGCCCAGGTCCGGAATAACACCAGTTGGAAGCTCCAGGCCGAGCCCTGATCGCGAACGCCATATGACCGTTCCTGCTGCATCGATAATCTCACCGTAGAGGCCGGAACCAATCTGGCCAAAACGCGGCTCCCTGAGGCGGCTGTCCGGTAGTTCGAGGTCGCCGTTATCGTTTTGCTCTGCGGCCGCGAGCAAAGCAACAAGCTGGCCATCCAGAATATCTCGACGAGCCTGCTCACCCGCTTCGGTGAAAGCGGTGTCGAGGACCGCAATCGTCGCCCCAAAGAACAACAATAGCAGCACGCTGACGGAGATCAGAAGTCGGCTGCTAAGCGAGTACACTAATCAGTCCGACTGATTCCGCTCCAGCGCGAAGCGATATCCGCGACCACGTAGCGTCTCGATGGGCTTGAGTGAATTGTCCGGGTCCATCTTTTTGCGCAGGCGACCGATAAAAACTTCGATGACATTGCTGTCGCGCTCGAAATCCTGATCGTAGAGTCGGTCGGTAAGTTCCGTTTTCGAAATTACCTGGCCCGCACGTACCATGAGGTATTCGATAATCTTGTATTCAAAACTCGTCAGCTCGATTGACTGGCCGTTAACACTGAGCTCTTGTCGGGACAGATCCAGTGACACCGGACCGGCATCGAGTTGCGATGACGCCCAGCCACCACTACGACGCAACAATGCACTTACACGTGCTTCAACCTCTTCGAACCGGAATGGTTTGACGACGTAGTCATCGGCACCAGCGCTCAGACCATCCACTTTGTCTTCCCAGCGATCACGGGCCGTCAGTATCAGGATCGGGTAGGTCTTGCCGTCAGCACGAACTGTTTGAATAATATCGAGGCCTGACATCTCGGGCAGGCCGAGATCAATGATCGCGAGATCAATCGGAAATTCCTGCGCCAGGTACAGCCCTTCTTTTCCGTCCGCAGCCTGTTCTACCGCAAACCCGGCTGCAGTGAGTCGCTGCACGAGTGAATCGCGCAACGTTGCATCATCTTCAATTACCAGTAATCGCATTATCGTGTCCCCGAACAGGGCTAGCGGCGCGAGCGGCCATTGACCTTGTGAGTCTTGACCTTGCCGTCTTTCAGAACCTTGATGTAGTGCACCTCTCGACCACCTTCTATCTTGGTCTCCGCGCCAACCACGCGTCCGCCGGTTCTGCGGCGAACCGACTCCGTTGCCTGCGACAACGACATGCCGTTTCCTTGCGTTGCCTGCAGCACGGCCTCACCCTGATACTGCGCATGCGCGAGCTTCATATTTTCCTCGAGATCAAATGCATTCGCTCGTCCCGGCAATACTGCCAGGACGGCGAGTAACAACAATGTCAGTACCGAACGCATGAGCCAAGTGTGGTCCCTGACCGCAGTGATTGCAACGAAGCGCGTCACATCAAACCCCGGTTTACCCGGCAGGCCTGACATCGACGCGAACGCGAATCTTCTGACCCGGGTCATAAGGCATCTCGGTCACATATTTTTGACCGTTGTAGCGGTATGTCACGCGATAGCCATTGATGCGCTCTTCCTGATGATTTCGGTAGGTCGTTTTGCAACGCTCGACCGGACGAGAGTGGCGCTCTACGCCATATTCACTGCCATTGCGCTTGCGAGCCGCGTCGTTGCCAATCGCGGCACCAATCAAGCTACCCGCGACAGTAGCGGCATCATTGCCACGCCCACTGCCAACCTGATGGCCAATTACGCCGCCAATAACAGCACCCAGAATAGTGCCGGGTCCGGTACCTTCGGCGCGACGGTCGACGCGGTAATACTCAACATCCTGCCAACACTCCCGTACCGGGGTTTTGACAGTAACGTAGTCAACAATCGGCTGGCTGGAAACTACCCTGGCATAATCAAACATCGCACGATCATTGCGCGCCGTGCGGTAGTCATGATCAGCCCAGGCATTGCTGCCCAACAGCAGTGCTGTGGTTGCCAGAGCGGTGAGTTTCAGTTTGCTATTCATGGTCCTGTCCTTGTGAAGAATCACTGGCCTGTTGCCAGCCTGGGGACAAGATTAGCGCCTCGGCAATGAACCCTGCCTGAATGGCTAGCCCACGCGTTTCTTGGCCTTGCGCCAGAATTGGTCGAGCATTTCCACGTTGAAGTCCTTCACTTGCCTGCCCGAGGACTCAATATCGCATTCCATGGCACGAAAACGGCGCTCGAACTTGTAATTGGCGTTCGTCAACGCTTTCTCGGGATCCACATCCAGATGCCTTGCCAGATTGACCACGGCAAATAACAGATCCCCGAACTCTTCGTCTATCGAGGGTTTTTCGCGCAGCCCGACAGCCTCCTCCAGCTCTTCCAGCTCCTCGTGTATCTTCGCCCTGACACCGCGTCGATCGGTCCAGTCGAAGCCAACCCGACTGGCGCGCTGGCCCAGTTTTTGCGCACGTTTCAATGCCGGCAGTGCCTTGGTTACGCCCGCCAGCGCGCTCGGATCGCCGCTACCGCTGCGCTCAACTTCCTTTATCTGTTCCCAACTGCCAGCTTTTTTACCTGCCGCAATCTGATCATTACTGCCAAAAACATGCGGGTGCCTGCGAATCATTTTCTCAGCGATGCCTCGAGCAACATCGTCAAAATCGAAAATATCGCCTTCAGCGGCCATTTGGGCGTGAAAAACAACTTGCAAGAGCAAATCCCCGAGCTCATCTCTGAGATCATCCATATTATTGCGCTGTATCGCGTCAGCGACCTCATAGGCCTCCTCAACCGTATAAGGCGCAATCGAAGAGAAATCCTGCTGTACATCCCACTCGCAGCCAGTCTCCTTGTCGCGCAATTTTCGCATGACATCAAGTAATTTCTCTATTTCTCTCATTTCTTATTGTTTTTTAAGTATTTTTCCTAGCTCCAAAATCATAAATGCGGTGGCACCCCAGATCCGTTCTCCGCCCCAGTGAAACTCCGTCATACGCATTTTCTGGCCACTTACCTCCCGCTCCACAGGCAATTCATTGGCCGTGTCGAGCAGGAATGGCAAGGGCACCTCGAAGGTGTATTCGACTTCCGAACGGTCTATCTGCAGCTCGGCCGCCGGGGACACCACCCCTACAATCGGAGTCACTGCGTAGCCTGTGATGGTCGGCATCGTCTGCACATAGCCGACAATCGACACATGACCCGGCGCGATTCCAATCTCTTCATGTGTCTCTCGTAATGCCGTCGCTGCTACGTCAGCATCATGAGATTCCATGCGCCCGCCCGGGAAACTCACCTGGCCCGCATGGTGTTTCAGTGCGGCTGACCGCTGCGTCAGTATCACTGTCAGATCCGAGCCTCGCTCAACGATCGGTATCAGTACACCGGCTGGCGTAAGCTGGCCACTCAGTTGATCGCGCATGCCCGCCGGCCAGCCAGAACTGCCGGGCGGCATGACAATATCTGTAGGGCTGTCCGGCAAGGCAGTGCCGGAGAGACGCCTGGTTAGCTCCTGTACGGTTAACATCAGTGCAGGCTAATGCTTGATGCCGCCTTCTGTCAGTTCTGCCGGATCCAGCAAACGGTCAAGCTCTTCGTCGGTCAATTCCGTCATATCGCGGGCAACGTCCTTAACTGGACGTCCCTCCTTGTAGGCCGTCTTTGCTACCGCGGCGCCGAGTTCATAACCGATGACAGGATTCAGTGCCGTGACAAGGATCGGGTTGCGATGCAACGCCCTGTTGATATTGTCTGTATTCACTGTGAATCCTGCGATCGCCTTGTCAGCAAGGCACACACAGGCATTGGCCAGTAACTCAATGCTCTGCAAGAGATTGTATGCAACCACCGGCAACATGACGTTGAGCTGGAAGTTACCCGATTGCCCGCCCATTGCGATCGCTGCGTCGTTGCCCACAACTTGTGCACAAACCATCGCGACTGCCTCTGGAATCACGGGGTTCACTTTACCCGGCATGATGCTCGAACCCGGCTGCAGAGCCGGCAGTTCTATTTCACCAATACCGGCCAGCGGACCCGAGTTCATCCATCGCAGATCATTGGCGATTTTCGTCAGACTCACGGCAAGTACTCGCAACTGACCCGAGGTTTCGACTGCGGCGTCCTGACTGCTCAGCCCTTCGAATTTTGACTCGGCCGACGTGAACGCTATGCCAGTGTGCTCACCTAACAGAACCGCCACCTTGTCACCAAAACGGGAGTGCGCATTGATACCAGTGCCAACAGCGGTGCCGCCTTGCGCCAGCGCATTGAGTCGTTTCATCGTGTCGCCAAGTCGTTCCGTCGCGTGATCGACTTGCGAGCGCCAGCCGTCAAGTTCCTGGCCCAGCGTGACGGGCATGGCATCCATAAGATGCGTGCGACCTGTCTTGACGACATCCCGAGTTTCCTCAGCTTTGGCTTCCAGGACCGCGGATAAATGGGCCAAAGCCGGCAGCAACTGGCTCTGTATCGCCATTGACGCGCTAACGTGTACGCAGGTCGGTATGACGTCATTGCTACTCTGGCTCATATTGACGTGGTCATTGGGGTGTACGGCAGCCCCCATAGAGTCGGTCGCGAGGCGTGAAATCACCTCGTTGGCGTTCATGTTGGAGCTGGTCCCGGAACCCGTCTGGAATACGTCGATAGGGAAGTGTTCGTCGTAGCCACCCTCTGACACCGACAGCGCGGCTTTTTGAATAGCCACAGCGACGTCGCTCTTCAACAGGCCTAGCTCGGAATTGGCACCCGCAGCGGCCCACTTCACGAGCCCGAGCGCCGCGATAAACTGGCGCGGCATCGTCAGGCCGGAAATTGGGAAATTATCGACTGCGCGCTGCGTCTGCGCGCCCCAGAGTGCATCCTTGGGAACCTCAAGTTCACCCATGCTGTCTTTCTCGATGCGGTATGCTTTGTCAGTCATTTTTGGTCCTGCTCCGTACCTCGGTTCGTGTATGATTCGCGCTTTGCGGGCGCAAGTCTACACTGCTTTGGCGCTCATTTTAGGTCCACCTACGCATAAGTCCCAGACCCATGAAAATCTCGACGTTGAAGGCGCTTTCTCCGGCTGATGGCCGCTACTCCACCAAGGTAACCAGCCTGCGCGACATCTTTAGCGAGTTTGGCCTGATCCGCTACCGGGTACTGGTCGAAATCCGCTGGTTGCAGTGCCTTGCGGATGAACCGGCAATTACTGAACTGCAGCCCCTTACATCCGTCATGAAGGACGTCCTGAATCAAATCGTCGATGGTTTCAGTGAGGACGATGCTGGTCGGGTCAAGAGCATTGAGGCTACAACCAATCACGACGTCAAAGCCGTCGAATACTTCATCCGCGAAAAGCTGGGGGACGGTCCGGAAACCGGTCCGCTTAAAGATTTTTTACACTTCGCGTGCACATCTGAGGACATCAATAATTTGTCGTACGCGCTGATGTTGCGCGCGGCGCGCACTGACGTGCTGCTGCCGATGATGAAAGAGTTGCGCATCAAACTCGCAGCGCTCGCAAGAGACAACGCAGATGTCGCCATGCTATCCCGGACTCATGGGCAGACTGCCAGCCCGACAACGCTCGGCAAGGAAATTGCAAATGTCGTGGCGAGACTGGATCGTGCCAGCACACATTTTAGCAGCGTCCCGATACTCGGTAAATTCAATGGCGCCGTTGGTAACTACAATGCACATGTGATCACTTATCCAGATGCCGACTGGCCAAAAATCAGTGCTCGTTTCGTCGCGTCGTTAGGCGTCGAGGACAACCCGTATACGACACAGATCGAGCCACACGACTGGACAGCGGAATATGCGCACGCACTGATGCGCTACGACACGATCCTGATCGACTTTGCGCGCGACATCTGGGCATACATTTCACTCGGCTATTTCAAGCAGCGCGTCGCCAAAGATGAGGTGGGATCTTCAACAATGCCGCACAAGGTGAACCCCATCGACTTTGAGAACGCTGAAGGAAACTTTGGAATGGCGAATGCAATGTTCGGTCATTTTGCAGAAAAGCTGCCGATCTCGCGATGGCAGCGTGATCTGACGGACTCGACGGTGCAGCGAAATTTCGGCGCGGCGGCAGCGCACGTCGTCATTGCGCTGCAATCCTTGCTGAAAGGTGTGGGGAAACTGCAGGTTAATGAGGCCGCAATTCACAAAGATGTCTCCGCAGCCTGGGAAGTTCTTGCGGAAGCCGTGCAAACCGTCATGCGCCGGTACGGCATTCCGGAGCCCTACGAAAAACTGAAAGCACTGACGCGGGGACAAGCAGTCAGCAAGGAAATCCTGCTGCAGTTTATCCAGACACTGGACATACCTGACGACGAAAAACAACGGCTGCTGGAGCTGACCCCCGAGAGCTACGTCGGCCTCGCCACAGAGCAAGCTCGCAATATCTGATCGAAGCTGATGTTGTCGTTCCCGTCGCGCCTTACCCCAGAGCAGTTCCTTGAGAACTTCTGGCAGAAGCGGCCACTTTTCATGCCTGGCGGGCTGGCTCGTATCCAGCCAGCAATTACGCGAAATGAGTTGGCCTGGCTTGCCACCCACGACGACGTCGAATCGCGAATTGTCTTCGTTGATCGCGACACGAAATCTACCCGCTACCGGATCGAAACCGGGCCTTTTGATGAAAACTTTCTGCGCGCACTACCGAAACGCGACTGGACCTTGCTGGTCCACGATGTCGAGAAGCACATTCCTGCGATGCGCTCATTGTTTACACAGGTGCCGTTTGTTCCGGACTGGCGCATTGATGATCTGATGGTGAGTTTTGCCGCACCTGGTGGCGGTGTCGGGCCACATCGGGATAACTACGACGTGTTCCTGTGCCAGGGCATTGGGAAGCGAGACTGGTGTGTCAGCACTGAGGAAATTGCGTCCGACCCGGATGCCAGTGACGATCTCGCCCTGCTTGCAGAGTTTTCTGGCGATCGGTTCACGAATGCCTGCGGCGACGTTTTATACTTGCCGCCGGGTGTCGCTCATTGGGGCGTCGCGACGCGTGCATCGATCACCTATTCGATCGGCATGCGCGCGCCACAGGCTTCGGACTTTGTAAAAAGCGACTGGGCAACACGGGATTATTTCTATTCCGATCCCGATCTGAGTATCGATGAATCGATCACGGGCTACATCCATCCTGCCGCCTTGCGCCGGGTTGCAAGTTTGCCTGGCGCGTCCAACAAGCAGGAGATCGCGATCAGGCTTGGTCGATTCGTAACACAAACCAAAGGCTGGCTGACCCCGGATGCGATGGAGTTAGCAGCTGCGCGCGCGCTGCTGGCTGAGCACAACGGGCGATTGCGAGTACACGGCATGGCCCGGCTGGCGTTCGACGACGCCAACATATTCGTAAACGGGGTCGATTCGCGGCTCGACAAGGATCTCAGCGGCCTTGTCGCAGGCTTGTGCTCAAAACGACTTTTGACCGTTGCCGAGCGGCGCCGCTTTTCTGCAACACTGCGGGGTGCTGATTTATTGGCCTGGCTAACCAGTGTCGGTACTTTCGAGATACCTGAGATTTCATGACCATATGTGAAGTTACAGGCAACTGGGACCAAAGGTGCAACGCCGCTGAAAGCGAATAATGACGCGGGATGCGAACGATTGGCATTAGCGATTTAGTCCAAAAAACGTGACGTAGTCGGCAATTGGAGTCAGGCACACGGCGTAGTATGGCGAGTCTATGGAACAAGCGCGCGAAAAAGGAAAACGCTGGGTAATCTCAACTAAGGATGAGATGCGCCAGGCCGCAATTGAAGTGGTTAGCGAAGCTTCCCGGAAGGTATCCATCTTCACGCATGATCTCGAACCCGGTATTTACGACAACCCGGAGTTTCTTGAGATCATCAAACGCATGGTGCTGTCTCAGACCTACGCTCGTATTCGTGTATTAATCGCAGACCCGTCCCGCGCCGTGAAAAACGGCAACAATTTTGTCCACCTGGGCCGGCGACTGAACACCTACATTGAATTCCGCCACGTACGCGAGGATTTGCGTACGCATGCAGAAGCATTTTGCATCGCCGACGAAACCAGTCTCGTCTACCGACTACAAGCCCCGCGCTGGGAAGGTATTGCAGACACGCACGAACCTGCGGTCGCAAAGCTCTACAGCAAAATGTTCGATGAAATCTGGCTCGCCAGCGAAGTTGAAATGGAATTTCGCCAGCTTGGCATATAACAAAAGTTGGATGGCCCCCGGCCTTAACTAACAGGACTCTTGCCGATGTACACAACCGATCTAACGGTCGCCGCCGTTATTGAGCTCGATGGACGTTATCTGCTCGTAGAAGAAACCGCGATGGGAAAACGTGTGTTCAGTCAGCCAAGCGGTCACATTGAAGCTGGTGAATCGCCAGAGCAGGCTGTTGTGCGCGAAACGCTTGAAGAAACAGGTTGCACAGTTGAGTGCGGTGAGCTGATCGGCGTCTACCTGTGGATACACCCACAGACCCGCCAACAATTTCTTCGCATCACATATGCGGCAACATTCATTGATTGTGATGACAACGCAAGCCTTGATGACGGCATCATCTCCGTTCGTTGGGCAAAGCTGGCCGAAATGGAATCACGCGAATCAATGATGAGAACGCCGGCAATCATGCGCAGTGTGCGCGATTATGAGTCCGGACAGCGGCAGTCCGACGAGTTGTTCACTGGTATGCTGCCACTGCAGCAAAACGTCCACCAGGTGTTGGCCAAAGCGGACCTTGTATGAGCCTGCGTCAGAGACTCATTTTCCTGCATCGCCTATAACCGAGCTCACGTCAATGAAGGCATTTGCCTCGTCCTCGTCCAGAGCGGGAATACCATCAAGACTGTGCAGGCTCTTGTCGAGCTGATACGCGCGCATGCCGTCGACGCCCGTTTTCGCATAGTGATTCTGCGACGACTGCCGGTGACCGTCAAACGTATAGTTCGGAACACCATAGCCGCACGAGTCGGAAATGCGCTCGCAGTGCACTTTGATGACTGCACGGATACCAACGCCCCGCACACCGAAAAGACCGGCAAGTTCATCAAAGCCGCTGTCTGCCGGCGTAACGACCTCTCCGGCACCATGAAATCGCATGATTTGCGGTGGCCCATCGAAAGCGCACAGCATGATTACGATACGACCATTTTCACGCACATGCGCAATCGTCTCTACCCCGCTGCCGCCGATATCAAGATAGGCGAGCGTGTGACTATCAAGGACCCGCAACGAATCGAGACCCTTTGGCGACAGGTTGATGAGTCCATCACCGGACAATGGTGCTGAGGCAACGAAGAACATTTTCTGCCGCTCTATCCAGCTCCGGGTTCTCTCGTTTATGTTTTCGTAGACTTTCCCCACTGGACACTCCATTCACACACGTCAAGCTCGGAAGCATAGCAGCGGGACCGCGGGGTGGTAAGATGCGCCGCCTATGGCACCCTCCCTCGACAAACAGGTAGCTGGAAAACGCGTCATTCTCGGTCTGTCCGGAGGCGTCGACTCTGCCGTGGCAGCAATCTTGCTGCGCGATGCCGGCGCTGAAGTACACGCACTTCATATGACCAACTGGGAAGACGACGACGGTTACTGTACAGCAGCAGACGATCTGCAGGATGCAAGAAACGTCTGCGCGCAACTCGGGATACCGCTGCACCATGTAAACTTTTCAAGGCAATACCGCGACCAGGTGTTCGAGTACTTCCTCAAGGAGTACCAGGCAGGTCGCACGCCGAATCCCGACATACTGTGCAACCGCGAAATCAAGTTTGGCGTGTTTCGTGATTATGCGAAGCGCCTTGGCGGCAGTCTGTTAGCAACCGGGCACTATGCCCGCGCCGCGGTTCTGGACGGAACGGGAGCACTGTTCAAAGGTGCTGACCCGGACAAGGACCAGAGCTATTTTCTGCATGCGGTCAGCAGTGAGGCACTTGCTGAAACCGTTTTCCCGCTGGGTGATCTTGTAAAAGGTGATGTCCGACGAATCGCGCGAGAGGCTGGCCTGGATATTCACGACAAGAAGGACAGTACGGGTATTTGCTTTATCGGTGAACGACCATTCCGGGATTTCCTTGCTACGTATCTTCCTGCCAACCCTGGCCCAATGCGGACGCCCGGCGGTGAGGCCGTGGGCGAGCACCAGGGGCTGATGTACTACACACTGGGGCAACGCAAGGGGCTGCAGATTGGTGGTCGTCAGGACCGCAGCGAAGAACCCTGGTATGTCGTCGGCAAGGATCTCGACCAGAATGCGCTGATCGTCGCACAGGGTGAGCACGACATGCTGTTTAGCGATTGGCTCATCGCCACTGATAGCAGCTGGATCGGCGCGCAGCCGGGCGGCCTTGACGAGGGTCTGCGCTGCACCGCGAAAGTGCGATACCGGCAGGCCGATCAGGACTGCCTCGTCAATGCGCTCGGAGACGGCAGCGTCAAAGTCGTGTTCGATTCGCGCCAGAAAGCGGTAGCACCCGGACAGTTCGCCGTGTTTTATTCGGCAGATCGCTGCCTGGGTGGCGCTGTGATACATGAAATAGGGTAAGCGAAAGCCGCGCCCATTCGCTATAATGCGCACCCCTGCGGCCGACAGGCCGTTGCGAACAAACCAAACCCCGGAGAGATTACAATGACGGACAGCTTTGGCGCGCGTTCAGCGCTTGAGGTCGGCGGCAATGAGTTTGAGATTTATCGCCTCGACGCTGTAACAGAAGGCCATGTAGATCGCCTTCCCTACTCCCTCAAAGTTCTGCTTGAGAACTTGCTGCGCCACGAGGATGGCCGCGACGTCACTCGCGAAGACATCCTCGCACTCGCCAACTGGGACCCGAAAGCAGCACCCAGCACAGAAATCTCGTTTACACCGGCACGCGTTATTCTGCAAGACTTTACCGGCGTTCCTGCTGTCGTAGATCTCGCTGCAATGCGTGATGCCGTAGTGAAGCTCGGCGGCACCGCTGAGAGCATCAATCCGCTGTCTCCCGCTGAGCTGGTTATCGACCACTCCGTACAGGTCGACAATTACGGCGCAGCCAATGCCCTCGACCTCAATAACAAGATCGAATTTCACCGCAACAAGGAACGCTATTCTTTCTTGCGCTGGGGACAATCCGCACTGAAGAATTTCCGCGTCGTGCCGCCCAACACAGGCATTGTGCATCAGGTCAATCTCGAGTACCTGAGCCGCGTTGTTTTTGATGCGGACAAGAACGGTACGCGTTCGGCATACCCAGACACTGTTGTCGGTACAGACTCACACACGACCATGATCAACGGTCTTGGGGTCCTGGGCTGGGGTGTCGGTGGCATTGAGGCAGAAGCCGCCATGCTTGGGCAGCCTATTACAATGCTCATACCCAACGTTGTCGGCTTCAAGTTATCCGGCAAGTTGCGCGAAGGCACCACGGCAACTGACCTGGTGCTTACCGTTACCGAAATGCTGCGGGAAAAAGGCGTTGTCGGCAAGTTCGTTGAGTTCTTTGGTGACGGTCTGTCCCACATGCCACTCGCCGACCGCGCAACGCTCGGCAACATGTCGCCTGAATTCGGCTCGACCTGCGGTATTTTCCCGATCGATGGCGAGACCATCAAATACCTTAAACTGTCAGGTCGCGACGATGAGCAATGCGCGTTGATCGAAGCCTATGCAAAAGCACAGGGCATGTGGCGTTACGACGGTGAACCGGATGCACTGTATAGCGATACTCTCGAACTCGACATGGGGGACGTAGAGCCCAGCATCGCGGGACCGAAGCGACCACAGGATCGCATCGCACTGAGCGCAGCGTCGAAATCATATGCCGGCATCCTGGAGTCAACGATCGCAAACCGCGACAGTGGCGGCAGCGCTGTCGCTAACATTAATGGTGAAGATGCCGAAATCCGTGATGGTGCAATTCTCATCGCGGCGATTACGAGTTGCACCAACACCTCAAACCCGGACGTTATGATTGCCGCCGGACTGGTCGCCAAACGTGCCGCCGAGAAAGGCCTGAAAGCCAAGCCCTGGGTTAAAACCAGCCTTGCACCGGGCTCGCGCGTCGTGACCGACTACCTGGAGAAGTCCGGGTTGATCGATGACCTCGCAGCCGTCGGTTTCTTCAATGTCGGCTATGGCTGCACGACTTGTATCGGCAATTCCGGACCACTCATGCCGGAAATTGCAGAAGCTGTTAAATCGGGCGATGTAGTCGGCACCAGTGTTCTCTCGGGCAATCGAAACTTTGAAGGCCGTATTCACGCGCTGGTGCAACACAATTTCCTCGCATCGCCACCGCTCGTCGTCGCCTACGCTTTGGCCGGCAACATGGAGGTCGACCTGTTAAATGACTCGCTTGGCGATGATCAGGATGGCAACCCGGTGTACATGAAAGACATCTGGCCATCACAGGCTGAGGTACATGAAGCTGTGGCCAATAATATCGATTCCGATATGTTCCAGAACAGTTACGACAGCGTGTTCGAAGGCGATGCGAACTGGAAAGGAATCGATTCGCCGGAAGGTGAAATCTACACCTGGGATGCAGACTCGACCTACGTCAAGAATCCGCCGTACTTCGAAGGCATGTCCAAATCACCGTCTGCGGTACAAAACATTGAAGGTGCTCGTGCTCTGGCGCTGCTCGGCGATTCGGTTACGACCGACCATATCTCGCCAGCCGGCGGCATCGCGGCAGACAGCCCGGCCGCAGAATACCTGCAGGCGCAGGGTGTAAAACCATCAGACTTCAACTCCTACGGCTCGCGCCGCGGCAACCATGAAGTCATGATGCGTGGCACATTCGCAAATATTCGACTGCGCAATCAGCTCGCACCAGGCACCGAAGGCGGCTGGACTCGTCATCAACCGTCTGGTGAGCAGATGTCCATTTTCGATGCATCAGTCATGTACCGCGAGGAAGGCACACCGCTGGTCGTCATTGCAGGCAGTGAATACGGTACCGGTTCTTCACGTGACTGGGCTGCGAAAGGCACTATTCTGCTTGGCGTAAAAGCGGTCATCGCCAAGAGTTTCGAACGTATTCACCGTTCCAACCTTATCGGCATGGGCGTTTTGCCATTGCAGTTCCTCGATGGTCAGGATGCGGTGTCTCTGGGCCTCACAGGCAAAGAGACGTTCGCAATTTCCGGCCAAACAGATGCCAGTGCGAATACTGTCTCGGTGCAAGCTACGGCAGAGAACGGCGAAACCACTTCCTTCGAGGCGCAGGTTCGTATCGATACGCCGAAGGAACGTGACTACTACGAGAACGGTGGCATCCTGCACTACGTACTGCGCCAACTCGCCGCGTAACATGACAACAAGCTGTGACATCCCGGGCGCGCTCATTAGCGCGCTACGGGATGCACGACATGTCTATATCCTTACGGGTGCCGGAGTATCCGCCGAGAGTGGCGTACCGACATTTCGAGACGCCCAGGAAGGCTTGTGGGCGCAGTACGATCCATTGCAGCTGGCTACGCCTGAGGCATTCCTAGCAGATCCAGAACTTGTCTGGCGTTGGTACCGATGGCGACGCGAACTCGTCGCCAAGGCTGAGCCCAATCCGGGACATTACGCGATTACCCAATTGGCTGAACAAGTGCCCTCCGTCACTCTGATTACACAAAACGTTGATGGTCTGCATCAACAAGCGGGCAGCTCTGACGTGATTGAGTTTCATGGCAATTTGTTTGTCGATCGATGCTTCGTTGAGGGCACGCTCCAGGCGAATGCAGGCGAGCAAGAAGCTGTTCCAAAATGCCAAGACTGTGGCGGCCACTTGCGACCCGGCGTCGTCTGGTTCGGCGAATCCATCCCAACCGCCGCATTGGACGCGGCAACGGCCGCGATTGGCAACTGTGATGTATTCATGTCCATTGGCACGTCATCTGTTGTTTGGCCGGCTGCTGGATTCGCGGCAGGCGCAGCCAATCAAGGCGCTACGGTCATTGAGGTCAACTTGGAAGAAACGCCTCTATCTTCCACAACCCATATTCGTCTACAAGGAAAATCCGGCGAGATATTGCCGGAACTGATAGATTGTGTCTAAGTCAAAACGAATATCTACCTATGTTTTCTAAAAAGAATAAGACTGCCGAAGAAATTGTGAGGCGACCGCTCTGGCGCCGTATCACTGGATATACCCTAATTGT
>JAHZJK010000017.1 GCA_022600955.1 Gammaproteobacteria bacterium | reverse complement strand
TATGCGGGATATGTGGTAGCAAAAAAAAGCGGTGGCAGATGCCACCGCTAATCGGTACGAAACAAACAGCATAAGGGATTTCAGTTTGTTACGTCAGCCTCGGTGACAATTGCGACCTGGAACTCACCTTTTTCGACAAGGTGCTCCTCGTGCAACTGTTGATAGATTGCATGATTGTGCTCAACGCAGATGCGATGGCTCTCACTGGCTACCGCGGCCCCGGCGATAGTGCACGCCCACATTACGACGATGGCAGCTTTGAGTGATATCTTGGTATTCATGACTTCGGTGTTATTTTCCGTTTTTGTATGATCATTTGATGCTGCGGGCAGAAAAATGGTTGCAAACAAAAAGGCATAAGTGACGAAACGTGCGTTTCGAAGGAAACTAAAATGCAGCAAGCTAGCGATGCCGAATGGCAGACCAGGGTAGATCTGGCGGCGTGTTACAGAATCGTCGCAATGTACGGCTGGGACGATTTGGTGTTTACGCATATTTCAGCATCGGTGCCGGGGCCGGACGAACACTTTCTTATCAACCCTTACGGCATGATGTTTGAAGAAATTACCGCGAGCAGCCTGGTAAAAGTAGACCTTGATGGCAACAAGGTCTCGGAGTCGGCGTATCCCGTCAATCCGGCCGGTTTCGTGATTCACAGCGCCGTGCACGAAGCGCGCGAAGATGTCGCCTGTGTGCTGCATACACATACGCGTGCCGGCATTGCGGTTTCGGCGCAGGCCGACGGTCTGTTACCGATCTCCCAGACTGCATTGTTCCCGTACTCAACGCTTGCCTATCACGACTATGAAGGTGTTGCGCTGAGTGATTCCGAGAGGCCGCGGCTCGTTCGCGATCTCGGAGCGAGTAACGCGCTGATTCTTCGCAATCACGGTTTATTGACGGCGGGTGCGAGCATCGCTGATGCATTCCTGATGATGTACGTTCTGGAAACGGCATGTCAGATTCAGATAATGGCGCAATCCACCGGCGGTGAATTAGCGCCTGTACCCGAGCCCATCGTCGCGGGTATTCAGGCCCAGGCAGCGGAGGTCACTAAAGGGCTCGGCGGCGCCCTGGTATGGCCAGCCTTGTTGCGCAAACTCGACCGACGCGACGGATCATTCCGGAACTAGGTTGCGCCAGGACAGGAACATTGAATAGGCCGGATTATCGCTTTCTTCCCAATGTGCATAACCGAGTTGTGTCAGGTGTGATTCCAGTTCGGCCGTTTCATCCTGCGGAACATCAATGCCAACCAGAATGCGGCCATGGTCCGAACCATGATTGCGATAATGAAACAGGCTGATATTCCAGTCTTCGCCCACCGCATCGAGAAAGTCGAGCAGTGCGCCTGGTCGTTCAGGAAACTCAAAACGAAACAGGCGTTCGTTGGCAACACCCTTCGCACGTCCGCCGACCATGTGACGAACGTGTAGTTTCGCCATCTCATTATCGCTGAGATCGACGACTGGAAAATCGGCATCCTGCAGCTTTCTAATTAGATGAACACGCTCGTCATGACCACCGGACAATTGGATACCAACGAATATGTGTGCTTTGTCATTATCGGCATAGCGATAATTAAATTCGGTAATCCCGCGGCGGCCCAGCGACCCGCAGAAGCGTCGAAAACTACCGGGTTGTTCAGGAATCTCGGCGGCGATGAGCATTTCGGTCTGATCGCCGATGGCGGCACGTTCAGCAATATGCCGCAGGCGGTCGAAATTGACGTTCGCACCACAGCTGATCGTAACGATGTTCCTGCCAGTGATTACATGTTCGGCAACAAATTTCTTTGCGCCCGCCACGGCGAGGCCACCGGCAGGCTCGACAATGGAGCGAGTGTCTTCAAATATGTCGCGAATCGCAGCACAGCACTGGTCAGTATCGACAGTAATGATTTCGTCGACATATTGCTGACACAGGCGGAACGTTTCGTCACCGACTCGTCGTACCGCGACGCCGTCTGCGAAAATACCGACGTGATCGAGTGTAACCGGTGTACCTGCCGCCACTGACTCACGCATGGCAGCAGAGTCTTCGGGTTCGACGCCGACAACGCGAACCTCGGGGTGCAGTTGTTTGATGTAAGTGGCGATGCCGGCGATCAGCCCGCCACCTCCGATCGGCACGAAAACAATGTCAACAGGCGCTTCTGCCTGGCGCAGAATTTCGGCACCAATTGTGCCTTGGCCGGCAATAACCATCGGATCGTCGAATGGATGGATGAATGCCAGCCCCTGTTTCTCGCTGAGTGTCATCGCATGCGCATAAGCGTCGTCGTAGGCATCACCATGCAGCACGACTTCGCCGCCCAGCGCCCTGACCGCATCGGTTTTAATCGTCGGTGTCGTGACGGGCATGACGACTACGGCCCTTACGCCACGCTTTTTGGCAGCTAGCGCGACCCCTTGTGCGTGATTTCCCGCCGAACTACAGATCACACCGCCGCCCAGTTCATGCTCGGCCAGCGACGCAATCTTGTTGTACGCGCCGCGCAGTTTGAAAGAAAACACTGGCTGCAGGTCTTCACGTTTCATCAAGACATGGTTGTCGAGCCGCGCCGAAAGGTTGCGGGCGAGTTCGAGCGGTGACTCTATCGCGACGTCGTAAACTCGCGCATCGCGAATCAAATCAAGGTATTGCTTGTCATTCATCGTTGGGCGATTTGGTGGTTGGCACTGCGGTTATCGCACACCGGGCGGTCACAGGTAAAGGGCGGTATTAGTTGCCGTGGTAATCACCCACAGACCCTTCCATAATGGGGGCTGGTTTCTACTGCGGAATGTTCGTTGAGCAAAATACTGATTACCAATGCGCGCCTCATAAACGAGGGTGATATCCGGGACGCCGATGTACTGATAGAGAACGACCGAATCGCGAAAATCGGTACGGGCCTGTCGAGTGACAGCGCCAGCGTAATAGACGCCGCCGGGAAATTTCTGATGCCGGGCATGATTGATGACCAGGTGCATTTTCGCGAGCCAGGCATGACCCAAAAAGGGGATCTGGCAACGGAGTCGGCCGCGGCCGCCGCAGGCGGTATTACGAGCTTCATGGACATGCCAAACGTGAACCCGCAGACCACGACCCGAGCGGCGTTGCGGGACAAGTACGCTATCGCAGAGAATCGCTGTACAGCCAACTACGGATTCTACTTTGGCGCGACAAACGGCAATATTGAAGAGGTTAAAGCGCTTCAGGTTGGCGATGGTTGCGGGATCAAGGCGTTCATGGGCGCGTCAACGGGCGACATGCTGGTCGATGACCCCGAGATTCTCGAGAAACTGTTCCAGCATGCTCCGCTCATGGTAGTGACGCATTGTGAGTACTCGCCGACGATCTGGGACAATGAGGCAAAGGCGCGAGCAAAATATGGTGAAGATGTGCCGTTCAGTGAGCACCCGCATATTCGATCGGCGGAGGCATGCCTGGCGTCATCCAGCATGGCAATTGAAATGGCTCGTCGGCATGACGCGCTACTGCATGTGTTGCACCTGACAACTGCGATTGAAATGGACCAGTTTTCCAACGCGCATCGTTCGCAAAAACGCATTACGGCGGAAGTCTGTGTCCATCATTTATGGTTTGATGAGTCACGTTATGAGGAACTGGGTTCCAGAATCAAATGTAACCCGGCCATCAAGAGCAGCAACGATCGCGCGGCCCTGATCACTGCGCTGAATGACTCGCGCATCGACATCATTGCAACCGATCATGCGCCACATACCGAGTCGGAAAAGGCCGCCAGCTATTTCCACGCGCCCGCGGGACTGCCGCTGGTGCAGCACGCCGTACTGACGTTGTTCGATCTTGCGGCCAGCGGGGAGCTGAGCCACGAGCTTATAGTTGACCGCGCCTGCCACGCTCCGGCGGACCTCTTTGGAGTTGCCGAGCGAGGCTACGTAAGGGAAGGCTGGTTTGCCGATCTGGTGCTGGTTGACGCAAACAAGCCGACGCTAGTTGAGAAGTCGAAGCTGTTGAGCAAGTGTCATTGGTCGCCCTTCGAAGGGCACGAATTCTCGGCCTCGATCGATACAACCATCGTCAACGGCGAGATCGTCTACCGCGATGGTGGCCTCACCGGAAATATCGCCGGCCGCAAGCTCGAGTTCGGCCGCGCTCGATAACGCCAACGAAACTGTTTACTTTCCGTGTGATCCCGCTATGCTAGCGCCCATATCAGGGACCGAATCTTGAAGCCGACCGACACTTCCAACCCCGAGTACTTCCACCAGGTTGTTGACTGCCAGTTTGGCTGTCCCGCGCATACCGACGTTCCGGCCTATATACGCATGATTGCCCAGGGCGAGTTTTCCGATGCTTATATGGAAAATCGCAAGTCCAACGTGTTTCCCGGAATACTCGGGCGCGTCTGCGACCGTCCGTGTGAGCCAGCATGCAGGCGTGGCCGCGTGGAGGAGAAGCCAGTTGCCATTTGCCGCCTCAAACGCGTGGCCGCAGACCATCGTGACGACATAACGAGTCGGCTACCGAAGGCGCCGGCAACCAGCAACGGCAAGAAGGTGGCACTGATTGGCGCCGGTTGCGCATCTTTGACTGTCGCGAACGACCTTGCGCCACTGGGTTACGAAGTGACTATTTTTGAGGCACTGGATACGACCGGCGGCCTCATGCGTACGAATATCCCGCAGTTTCGCCTGCCGCCGAAAGTACTGGATGAGGAAATCGGCTATATCCTCGATATGGGCGTCGACCTGAAAACCAACCACCCGATCGAAAGCCTGAAAGGCCTGCTGACCGAAGGCTACGATGCGGTATTCGTCGGTACCGGCGCTCCCCGGGGCAAGAACCTCGAAATTCCCGGACGTTACGATTCTGATCGTATCCACATCGGCATCGACTGGCTGGAGTCGGTCGCGTTCGAACATACTAAAGAGATCGGCAAGAAGGTGTTGATCATTGGTGTCGGCAACACCGCCATGGATTGTTGCCGGACATCGTTACGCATTGGTGCCGAGGACGTTAAAGTCATGGCGCGTAAGCCGCGCGGGTTTTTCAAGGCCTCCGACTGGGAGCTGGAAGACGCGGAAGAAGAAAACGTCGAGATACTGATCAATCACTCGCCGAAGGAGTTCGTCATTGAAGATGGCAAGCTCGTTGGCATGAAATTTGAGTTGATGGAGTACAAGGTCGACGATAACGGTCGCATCGACAGAGGCACTGTGACTGGAGAGAAAATCATCCCTTGCGACGACGTTGTGCTGGCAATTGGGCAGGACAACGCGTTTCCGTGGATAGAGCGGGACATTGGAATCGAGTTCGATAACTGGGACTGCCCGGTCGTCGACGAAACCACGATGATGTGCGCAATTGATGGTGTGTTTTTTGGTGGCGATTCCGCATTTGGTCCGAAGAACATCATTTGGGCGGTTGAACACGGGCACCAGGCTGCGATTTCAATGCACCGATACTGTCAAGGCGAGGACATTGCCGATCGCCTGCCGCGCGGAATGAATCTCGCGAGTCAGAAAATGGGCATGCACGAGTGGAGCTTTTCCAACGACTACGACCCTGCGTCTCGGCGCATCATGCCGCATGTCGACCTGAAGAAGCGCTTCAAGAAGCTCGATATCGAAGTTGAACTGGGTTTTACGGCCGAGCAGGCCATACAAGAAGTCGAGCGCTGCCTGAATTGCGATATTCAGACTGTATTTAGCGCCGACCTGTGTATCGAATGTGACGCCTGCATCGATATCTGCCCGGTTAATTGCCTGACAATTACCGCCAATGGCGATGAAGATGACTTGCGGTCCCGGTTGTCGGCGCCAGCAGAAAATCACGAGCAGCCCTTGTACGTATCCGCAGACCTGCCTCATACGAGTCGCGTAATGGTCAAAGATGAGGATCTGTGTGTGCATTGCAGCTTGTGTGCTGAGCGTTGCCCGACAGGTGCCTGGGACATGCAAAAATCGACATTGCTGGTGCCGTATGCGCAGGACGAACTCGCCGAAGAACAATCGACCTCGGCAGCAAGCACCTAGAAGGTTTTCGTGGCTACAGTAAACGACGTTGTAATCAAAATCGCGACCGTCAATGGCACCGGGTCAGCCAGTGCCAATGGCCTGTTGCGCAAATCGATATTCCGCATGGGCGTGCCTGTTGTTGGAAAGAACTATTTTCCCTCCAATATTCAAGGGTTGCCGACGTGGTACGAGATTCGCGTCACCGGTAATGGTTATCAGTCGCGCTCCAACCGGGTCGACGTCATGGTGGCAATGAATGCGCAGACCTATGCCAAAGACCTGGCTGAGGTTGAGCCTGGAGGGTGGTTGATCTACGACTCAACCTGGCCGCGCAGCACGTTGCTTGACAGGGATGACATTACGGTCATTGGCATACCGTTTTCGCGACTGTGCAACGAGAATTTCCAGGGTGCCCGCGCGCGCATCCTGATGAAGAATATTGCGTATGTCGGCGCCGTGGCCGCGTTACTTGATATTGACCTTGATGTGATAACGGCACTACTCGAAGAGACGTTCGCGGCGAAAGCACACCTGATTGATTCCAATATGCAGGCCATCAGGCTCGGGTACGACTATGCGAGTGAGAATGCGACCTGTCCGCTGCCAATGAAAGTCGAGGCGATGGATGCGACAGCGGATAGCATTATCATCGATGGCAATACTGCAGCTGGACTTGCGTGCATGTACGCTGGCGCGACTGTCGGTGCCTGGTATCCGATCACACCATCAACCTCGCTAATGGATTCATTTCGCGATTTTTGTGCGAAGTACCGGGTCGATCCGGAGACCGGCAAGCGCACCTACTGCATAATTCAGGCGGAAGATGAACTCGCTGCGATCGGTATGGTTCTGGGTGCAGCCTGGA
The DNA here is from genome assembly GCA_022600955.1 of Gammaproteobacteria bacterium. Classification (GTDB taxonomy): domain Bacteria; phylum Pseudomonadota; class Gammaproteobacteria; order Steroidobacterales; family Woeseiaceae; genus UBA1847. The sequence continues at coordinate 152,513 of JAHZJK010000017.1, read as the reverse complement.
ACGGCGCACGTTCGTTTACGCCGACCAGTGGCCCGGGGATATCGCTGATGAGTGAATTCATTGGCTTTGCGTATTACGCCGAAATCCCCACTGTTATTTTCAATGTACAGCGGACCGGGCCGTCAACCGGAATGCCAACGCGCACACAACAGTGTGATCTGCTGTCTTGCGCATACGCATCGCATGGCGATACCAAGCATGTTCTGCTATTCCCGGCCGATCCTGGCGAGTGTTTCACGATGGCGCTGGATGCGTTCGACAAGGCCGAACGGCTGCAGACGCCGGTCATGGTCATGTCAGACCTTGATATCGGCATGAACGACTGGATGATTCCAGAGCTCGAATGGGATGAGAATTATGTGCCGGATCGCGGCAAGGTTCTTAGCGCAGAGCAGCTGGAAGAAATAGAGAAGTTTCACCGCTATCTTGACGTCGACGGTGATGGTATTCCCTACCGCTCATTGCCAGGTGTGCATCCAAAAGGTTCGTACTTCACGCGTGGCTCAGGACATACCAAGTTCGGTGCCTATACCGAGGATTCCGACGCCTATCAGGACGTTATTGATCGCTTGCTTGTTAAGTGGGAGACGGCCCGCGCAATCTTGCCGAAACCCGCGATTCGCTATTCGAAATTCAATACTGCGGCGATCATTTCGATTGGCAGCAGCGATGGTGCCTGCATCGAAGCATTGGACCGACTGGAACAGCAAAACGTCGGTCTGAACTACTGTCGTATCCGCGCATTCCCGTTTGCCGATGAGGTTGCGGAATTTATAGAGCAACACGAAGTTGTCTATGTTGTTGAACAAAACAGGGATGGCCAACTGCGCACGCTTTTGATTAACGACATAGATGCCGATCAAACGAAGCTTGTGTCGCTATTGCATTACAACGGCATGCCAATCAATGCCGGATTCGTTGTTGAAAGTGTCTTAAAGGAAATAGCAAAAGGTCGCGCCGCATGAGTTTTATTGCCAAGCCGAATGTTTCACACCCGGGCATGCCAAAAAACAGCCTGGGTCTGTCGCAACGTGATTACGAAGGAACCGTGTCGACGTTATGTGCGGGCTGTGGGCACGATTCTGTCACTGCGGCGATTATCCAGGCAGTTTTCGAACTTGGTATTGAACCGCACATGCTCGCGAAGATGAGCGGTATTGGTTGCTCGTCCAAAACACCGGCCTATTTCGTCAGCCAGGCGCATGGCTTCAATTCGGTTCACGGACGCATGCCCTCAGTGACCACCGGCGCAAATGCGGCCAATCGTGACTTGACCTATATCGGTGTATCCGGCGATGGAGATTCCCTGTCGATTGGCGTAGGCCAGTTCGTGCATGCGATTCGCCGTAATCTGAACATGTGCTACGTGATCGAGAACAACGGCGTCTACGGTCTTACCAAGGGGCAATTCTCGGCGAGCGCAGACATTGGCAGTAAACCCAAAAAGGGCCAGCCGAATCTGCAGGAACCCATCGACGCCGTGAGTACGGCGCTGAGCCTGGGGGCAACCTACATCGCACGTAGTTTTTCAGGCGACAAGGAACAACTCGTGCCGTTGCTGAAAGGTGCATTGATGCACCGGGGCTTTGCTTTGGTCGATATCGTCAGCCCCTGTGTAACGTTTAATGATCATGAAGGCTCCACCAAGAGCTACGCACACACGCGGCAGTTTTACCATAACGTCATCAACATGGACTACATTCCGCCCAGGGAAGAAATCAAGGCGGCTTATGATGATGGTGAGGCCATGCCGATTGAGATGCACGACGGTAGCACTATCGTACTGCGAAAGATCGACAGAGAATACGAACCAACCAGTCGTGCTGCGTCATTCAAGTACCTTCGAGAACGATTCAACGCCGGCGAGATTACGACGGGCTTGTTGTACCTCGATGAATCGCGAGCTGAAATGCACGAGTTGATGGGCAATGTCGATACACCACTGACGCAGTTGCCACTTGACGAATTGCATCCGGGTAAGGAAGAATTGAAGAAGCTGCAAAGCCGCTACCGGTAGTCGCAGCGTCAAAACGTGCGGGAAGATGACATTGCAGGAGAATGTAATGCGTCGCTTTCAAGCCGTTCCATATCAAGACCAGAGCGAAATCAATCTGTCGCCGATGCTCGACGTGGTGTTTATCATGTTGATCTTTTTTATCGTCGTCGCGTCCTTCATTGACGAGCAGGGATTGCCCGTGTTGCTCCCGAATTCTTAGGATCGGCAATCCGTTGTCGAAACAATCCAGGTTCGCGTCGAACCGGCCGGTACTTTTGTGGTCAACAATCGTGCTATGTCCGCTGCGAGCGTGCAGCCTTACGTCCAGGCATTGTATGCTGAGAGTCCGGACGCGAGTTTTGTCGTACTGCTGGCAAAGGGCTCAACAGTCAGGGATACCGCCGTCGCGATTGAGGCAGGACGCAGCATCGGCGTCACCGTTACTCCCATACAGAAGATTGAAGGACAATAGCAATGACCAATAGCCGTCGAGATTTTATTAAGGCCGGGCTGATCGGAGCCGCTGCGGCGACGACAGGTTTGCCAGAATCGGCGAGTGCCGGCCCCGAGCACAGTCAGCCTGAAGCACTGAATATTCTGATTCTGGGTGGCACAGGATTTATTGGACCGCATATGGTGCGCGAGGCACTGCGCCGCGGGCACTCGGTCACGCTGTTTAATCGTGGCAGGACCAATAGTGCACTGTTCCCTGACATTGAAACGATCAAAGGTGATCGAAACAATGGACTTGACGGGCTTAAAGGTCGGACGTGGGATGCGGTTATCGACAACTCGGGATATGTGCCGAGACACGTGCAGGATTCGGCTCGCCTGCTCGCGGCTAGTTCATCACACTACCTGTTCATATCCACCGTGTCGGTATACAACGACTTCAGCAAAGATCTCGATGAAAACTCTCCGCTGGCGAGCATCGATGATGAGACTATCGAGGAAGTTACTGGCGAAAGCTACGGCGCTCTGAAAGCGCTTTGCGAACAAAAAGCGGCTGCAGAGTACGCCGCTGATGACTACACTGTCATTCGACCGACGTATATTGCCGGTCCCGGTGACCACACTGACCGGTTTTCCTACTGGCCGATCCGGACACGCAAGGGCGGTGAAATGCTCTGGCCAGGAAGGCCCTCGGACCTCATCCAGATCGTGGATGTGCGCGATCTTGCAAACTTCACGATCGACTGCCTGGACAGGAAAATAGCAGGTGTCTACAACGCGGTGAATTCAGCCGGGCCTTACACAGCCGGAAAACTACTGGAGGACTCCCAGGCAATCACCGCGACTCAGGTCGAGCCACTCTGGGCCAGTGAAGAATTCGCATATGAACAAGGCTTGGTGGCAAGCGGCTCATTCCCGACATGGCACCCTGGCGGAGGTGCACTTGCTGGAGGAGGTCTCTTTGGCGCTACGGCTTCTGTTGAGGCTGGTTGTCACTATCGCGCCCCCCGAGAGACCATTCGCGATCTTCTCGCATGGTGGGACACTCTGGGTGAAGAGCGACAGGGCAAATTGCGTGCGGGACTATCGGCTGAGCGGGAAGCTGAAGTCATCGCGGCCTGGAAGGCGGCCAATGAATAGAAAAAGACCCCGGCAAGGCCGGGGTCGATTCGTCTAGCCCCAGATTCGTTTCCACCAGGGCTCCTGGACCGGTGCATCACCCTCAGGAAAAGGTATCTTCTTGCGAATATCGTCGATATCCCAGCCCGTCATGTTGGCGAGTTGTTGCGCCTCCTGTTCCTGGCGTTCGCGGACCTGCGCCTGGTATTGAGAAATGTCGCAACTCGGCTCTCCCTTCCAGGGATGCTGAATCACGTAGCGTCCCTGGTAGTTCTGCCGGTCACCGGTTTCCTGAAACATCAGATCCTCCGGAAAGTGCTCGCCGTCATAACGCACGTGCAAGCGAGTTACGAATACATCCTGTGCTGGCATCGGAGCAATCTTGCTGCCCCCACGGCCGCCAGTCCAAAAGACACCAAGCTCTCGAAGTTCTTGTGCACTGAGGGGGTCTGCGGCACAGGGGTCACACCAGGCCATGTCCCAGGCGTACTCCAGGAATACTGCGCGTTCGTTTTCCGCCTCGACCTGCTTGTCGAACATGGCGCGATAGAAATCAGCGAACTCGCCTTCGACGAACTCAGGTACGTTCACATTGCTTGGCAGCTTGACTGTTCTGTAGTTGGTCGTTTCGACGCGACCAGTGCGAGTCAGCGCGTAGACATACAGTTCCTGCTTACCATCAGCGTTCAGGGTTCCGAGGCGAATAGGTAGCATGAATTTGTTGCTTTCGTAGGCTACCTGCAGTGGCCGCAGGTATTGGTAACCCAGCTTTGACTGTTCCTTGAGATTAACTTTCGCAACGAAAAAACGCATGTCCTGCTTGAGATAACTGTCGACAACGCGTTCCGCACCTTTCGGTAGTTTGTAGTCGTTGTCCTGCAGCCAGCTGACCAGTCCGCTACTTTCGTTTGCCGACAAAATCAGGATGTCGTACTCACCGACCGTGTAGCTGGCTTCGATCGTTACGCCGCGAGAACGAGCGACTTTCCTGGCTTCCTCGAGCACCGCAGCTTGTGGTGCAGCGCTGTCCATCGACATTTCGAAATGCCTGTAATCCATGCATGGGTCGGCGTCGTGATACTCGACCAGCCTGGGTGAGGTGTAGGCATCAAGATGCTGCACGATCGCCCGGTCGCCGACGTTGATTTGCTCGCGCTCGATCTTCGTCGGGACCGGAATGACGACCGCGAAGTCTTCTACCTCTCCTTCAAAGTCATTAGCCATTGTAATTACAGTGCGATCTTTGTCGCGGACAAGCACGACCTGCGACGCCTTGTTAAACAGGCTGGTGTCAGCTTTGGCGACATAGAATCCACAGAAAGCCTGTGCTGTGGCGCTGATTGCGACTGTCAATGCCGCTGCAGCTATGGTTGCGAGGATACGCATTACAAAACTCCTTTCGGTTGTTCCCACCGGTAGTTTCGGCCTTTCAACAGCGAATCGATAACGGGCACCAGCGGTGCACACAGAATCAGCGCCAGAATCGGGCCATTGGGTTGGAAGTAAATAAACTGGATAGTGCCGGCAACTGCGGTGACGAGTGCTGCGAAGAGAATTCGCCCAGCGGCCGTGTTCGGCGTTGTGCGCGGGTCTGAAATCATGAAAAAGGCGAATATCAGCAATGCACCGTTTTGTAGCTGGTGCAGAGGAATACCAAGCGGGTCTCCCAGCCATAGTGCTCTGCCGAAAACCAGTGCGGCATAACAGCCGAGAAAGGCGAGCGTTGTCTCCGCTCGCTTGGCGCGCGTCAACACGATGAATCCGAGGCAGGCGAGTGCGAATGCGCCGATTGCAGCGCTACCCCACTGGCCCGAGGAAACCCACGCGTGATCGCTCAACAGCATCATAGAGACGAGTGCAAAATTGGCCGGGTTAAAAATGTGCTTGTTGCGAACGCGCAAAACGAACTTGCTGCCTATCGCGATACACGCGGCAAGTATTGCAAGACGCACGTCATCGGTTCGCAGCAATAATGTAAGCGAAAGTGACGTGATCAGCGGGCTTAAAGGGTCGAACCTGGGCAGCTGAACTGCGCGCGTGCCGACCAGCTGCACGAATTGCGCCGTGAGCATTATCGCGATGGCATTTTGCCAGCGTATGCCGAAGTCGAGGATAGCGACGCCATACAGCAGCAACGCGCTGAGTACGACGATCTGAAAGTAACGAGGGTCGAGGTTGCTCGACAGTTGTCGTATTTTTGTTTCCATGCCCGCTATAAACGGCGGGAATGGCGATTTGGGTTTAGCTCTTGATCAAATTCTGCATCGTGCGCGCCGCTTGACTACCCGGGAATACCTCGCGCTCGACAAATGCGGGAGCGAGTTCGAGATGGTCCACGAGCAATCCCTTGAACACGCTGCGTACATCTGACGTCGGTAAAAGATCGCGGCCGGCAAAGAGGTCAGCTTGCGAGAGTCCGGGCCAGTCCGCTATGACACGGCCACCGTTTACGGCTCCGCCCAGCAGTACTGCCGCAGTTCCCGTGCCATGGTCAGTGCCCCTGGTGCCATTGACGCGCACGGTTCGGCCGAACTCAGTAACCACCGCGACGGCAGTGTCATGCCAGCGTTCTCCGAGGCCATCTTTCAGTTCGCCAAGACCCGTGTCCAGCGAGCTGAAGCGGTTGGCGAGCGCTCCGCTGCTGGCGCCCTGGTTGGCATGTGTGTCCCAGCCACCCAGTTCAACGACAGCGATATTCGGTCCATCACTGGTCGTGAGGAATTTAGCCGCTGACGCCATGAGATCGATGAACTGCTTCGCCTCGTTGCCGCGCGTGCCTGTTGACCCCATGTTGCCGGCAATTTCCTGTGATCGAAGCGCCTGTTCCAGGCGTGTCGCGAAAAACGCGTCATCCGCATACAGTTGTTGCAGACGTGCCAGGGTAGCGTCATCGGCATCGGGCAATTTCGACGGCGCCCAGCTGGTCACCGAATTTTCACCGCGCAAGACCAGAGGCGTATTTTGCGCTAGTGCGACTGCGGCTTCATTGCCGAGCGTAGACCGCATCGGAGCCATGGCGCGGTTCAGCCAGCCGTCGCGTTTGCCGCCAACGCGGGTAGCGCCGTTCTCGAGCATGTCCTGGCCATCGAAATGCGAGCGCTCACGGTACGGGCTGGCTACGGCGTGGACGATAGCCGCGTCGCCCGACTGGAAGTAGCGATGCACGTTTTGCAGTGATGGATTGAGACCAAAGAATCCATCCAGCTGCAAAAGTCCGTCCGGGTTGCCAGGTTTGTCGATTGCGAGTTCACCGCGCACGGCCTCGTAGTTGCTGTCAGCATACGGCGCAGCGAGCGCCAGGCCATCGACGGCGCCGCGCAACACGACCAGCACAAACCGCTTCGACGACGAGGTAGCGGCGACAGTAAGGCCGGGCGCAACGCAAGCGGCGCTTGCGACCATGATTGATCTCAGAATATCTCTGCGACTCGCCATGCCTATCTCCTTTGAAAATCCGGTGATGCCAGTAACAAGGTCATTCCTTGCTGCACGCTCTCCGCCCTGGACACGGCCTTTCGTGATTCAGGATTAAACGCATTGCCCAATATTGTGTCACCCAACTCAACCGGGTTGATGCGCGAGCCAACGACACGAGCAACCGTATTCGCCCACTCAATGCGCTTGTACAGCGCGTCAGCACCGCCCCATTGCTCGGCAGTGTCGGGCCAGCCCGCGGGCGATCCCGGTCGAAATGGTGTCTGGCCCATCAGGTCAAGCGCGCCAACAATAAAACGCGGACTCTCGGGCGTATGGTCGAACGCCCGCAAAGTCGAGAGTACGAAGTCATGCGGCGTCTTGTACTTCGCAAAATTGTTGTGCCATGGCTCTGCAGCGTGCACGAGTGCGGTGTAGACGGCTGTCAGGTCGCCACCTGATTTCAAATAGGACGCCTGTAAAACGTCCACTACGGATTCTGCAGGCTCGTCGGCAACAAAGTGCCGAGCAAGCTTCGTCGAGATAAATCGCGCGGTCGCCGGATGCATGGCAAGGTCGCGCAATACCGCCTCACCCTGGTCGACGCCGGACTGCCCGTATGTCCTGCCGAGCACTTCTTGTGAGCCTGGTTCGTGAATGGCTTCGCGAAACTCGAACTTGCCTGGAACGCCATCTGCAAATCGACCGCGATCGCTGGCACCGCCAATTGACCATCCTGTAATAATCTTTGCGAATGTCGTTACGTCGGTTTGTGCATAGCCACCGTCAACACCCAGCGTATGCAATTCCAGAATCTCGCGAGCGAGATTCTCATTGAGACCAAACTCCTGATCGCTCCGGCGCTGATTCGCACGCTTGCCGAGTTTTGACAGCGGGCCAATGGAGCGCTGGTTGTCGAGATAGAGAATCATTGCGGGATGTTGTTCAACCGCAATCAGCAAGTCGGCAAAGTTTCCGCAAACATTGGGCCTGATAGCCTCATTTTCATACAGGCCGGCGATCGCAGGAATGGGTTGTTTGTCAGCTGAAACCGCAAAATGGTTTGACCAGAAATGTACGAGGCGCTCGTGGAAAGGTGTATCTGATGCAGCCGCAGCCCTGTATCGCACATTGCTCTGGTCAATGTAATGCCTGCGGACCAACTTGCCATAGTTTTTGACAATGTCATCACCCGCTTTTTTCGCATCGCGTCGTTCGCGCCGTACCCTCTGAACTTCTACGAAAACACTGGAAGAATGCGGCAACCGCCCGATCTCATCAAAAGCGCGCGAGGGACCTGCCAGTTGATCCAGCAGCCATTTTTCAGGCTTGTCACCAATCTTTTCGAGATCACCGGGACGGGCGCCAAGCCCGAAACGCGTTGCAGCAATGAAAGCTTTGCTCATAGTGTCCATGGTCCTTTCAACGGTGCTCGTGAGGATTAGTTGACCGGTGCGGGTCAGCGTATGACACTAAGCTGCGAATGTCCGGGTTTGAACAACAAAAAAACATATTCAAAACAACAATTTAGATAATTTTGCATCCAAATCAGCCCGGTTGAGCATCTGCTGGGTGACAAAACGAATTTTACCGAATTTGGAGTACCTGAAATGACCGAAGAGATGATCCCTATTGTAATGTTTATCAGCATGGCCGTGGTTTTTTGTGTGCTGTTCTGGTTTCGATACAAGCAGCGCAACGATATGCAGCAGACGTTTCGTACCGCGCTGGACAAAGGCCAGGAGCTGACACCAGAAGTCATCGACCGGCTGGGTCACCCGAAGCCTTCGAAAGACAAGGACCTGCGTCTTGGCATCATCTGGCTCGCGATAGCGGTCGGCATGGTATTAATCGGGTTTGCCATTCCGGAACCTGATGCATTCAGGGGCATGCTTGCGGGCGCAGCATTCCCGTTCTGTATTGGCGCTGCCTACTTGCTGTTGCACAAGATTACTGACCGCGACTGAGCTGGCGCCCGTCGTTGACCAATCAGCAAGACATAGAACTCGTTGCGAAGGCGGTGTCCGCACAGGACGCCGCCGCGTTCGGAGAGTTGATCCGACGGCACCAGTCGCAAGTCAGGAACTTCCTGCGAAAACTGGCGGGTGACCCAACGCTGGCGGATGACCTGGCGCAGGACTGCTTCATGCATGCCTGGGACAAATTGCACAGCTACTCAGGTCGCGGTTCATTTATTGGCTGGTTGTTGAAAGTTGCTTACACGACATTCTTGCAATCGAAGCGCAAATCAAAGCGCTACGCAGAAATACTGGAATCGGCTGGCCACGTGGCTGATCAGGAGTCTCGGACGCATGCGTTGCCAGTGGATGAAGTAACGGATCTCGACAAGTTCCTGGCCGTTCTGACTGAAGAGGAGCGGGCGATAATGGTCATGTCTTATGCATGCGGTTTGTCACACAGGGAGATAGGCGATGCAACTGATATGCCTGTCGGAACAGTGAAATCCGTCATATTTCGTGGTAAAGAAAAGATCAGGAATAGTTTTGACATCAAAGATCATCAACATGGCTGAGAGAATCAAAGACGCAGAAGACCGGCTTTTGGAGTCGATGTTTGAATCTCTGCCTGTCGCCGATGACGGTTTTAGCGTCAAGGTGGTGGGAAAGATTCGACGTCGCCTGTGGTTGCGGCGCCTGACGCTGCCTGTTGCGGCGTCCATCGGTGGCGTGATCGCGTTTAAGCCGCTGGCAAGCCTCGTGTCGACGTTAGCAAGTTTCACGTCATTCGTTCCGAACGAATATGTGAATACTGCAGCGAGCTCGTTGCCGCAGTTGCAGATGCTCATAATGGGAGCAATGCTTCTCGCTGTTTGCCTGCTGGGGCTTCGCACACTCGAAGACTAGCAAAAGCGGGACCGTTGCCATTGTTTTGGTGGGTCCGCTCGGTTACATTGCGGCCATGACCCTTCGCGATAAAGTAGAAGCACTACTGCCCAACTGGGAGCGCTGGTACCCAAGTCTTTTCGACGCAGCTAGCGATCTCGGCGTGATCAGGGCAGAGGTGTGCGACCCAAACTCACTCTTGCTGACTCGCAGGCACGCCAAGGTCCGACAGCGTGCGGAAGATGCGCACCGCGAAAAATGGGGCGGCAAGGCAGAGGAATAAAACATGTCATTCGATCTCGATGCAATTCGCGCGCAGTTCCCTGCGCTTGCGATGACAGACAACGGTACGCGCCGAATCTACTTTGATAATCCAGCAGGAACCCAGGTTCCGGCAATGGTCGCTGACGCGATGCGCGACTGCCTGCTGCACAAGAGCGCGAACCTCGGTGGCTACTTTCAGTCATCGAAAGATGCCGATGCCGTGGTGCAATATGCTCGCGAAACAATGGCGGATTTCCTGAACGCACCGTCGAGTGACGAAATTGTTTTTGGTCAGAACATGACCACGATTACGATGCATCTCTCTCGCTCAATCGGCAAGCTGCTGAAACCGGGCGATGAAATTGTAGTGTCGCAGATGGATCACGATGCCAATGTCTGGCCCTGGGTAATGATGGCAAAGGATCTCGACGTGACAGTGCGCTGGTTGCCATTCAACAAAGACACCTACGAGTTCGATCTCGACGAGGTCGACAAGGTGCTGTCAGATCGGACCCGATTACTGTGTGTTGGTGGTGCCAGCAATCTCACGGGCACGTTGAACGACATCAAGGCGATTTGCGCAAAGGCTCGTGCTGCCGGCGCCCTTACCTATATCGATGCGGTGCAGTCGGCGCCACACATTGCTACTGATGTGCAGGATATCGGGTGTGATTTCTTCGTTTGTTCGGCCTACAAATTTTTCGGTCCGCACCAGGGCATTCTGTGGGGGCGGGGCGATCTACTCGAGATGCTCGAACCCTACAAAGTGCGTCCCGCGGCAGCCGAGCTACCATGGTGTTTTGAGACCGGCACGCAGAGTCACGAAGGTATTGTGGGTTGCGCGGCAACGGTCGATTATTTCGCATGGATCGGGTCCACGATGGCTGCCAGCCATGTTGACGCCTGGGAGCATTTCAGCGGTCGACGTCAAGCTGTGCACGCGGCAATGGACCTGCTGTTTGACTACGAGAAGTTGCTGGCGAGCCATCTTATCGACGGACTGCAGGCAATCGACGGCCTGACTGTACTGGGTGTGACTGCGCCGGATGCACTCGATCGGCGCGTCCCCACCGTCTCGTTCGTGCATGATCGGGTTGCGCCTGCTGATATAGCCATGGCATTGGCCAGGCAGAATATTTTCGTGTGGAGTGGCCACAACTATGCAGTCGAAGTAGCAAAAACACTCGATGTGGAAGACAGCGGTGTCGTTCGTGTTGGCCCTGTTCACTACAACAGTATTGGGGAGATTGACGAGTTGCTTGATGCTCTGCCCGGAATTGTCTCGACCTGAGGCAAGAGTGCAAAAAAAGAAAGCCGCATTTCTGCGGCTTTCTCAGGTTGTGAGATATCGTATCTGAAAAGGAGGGTTAGCGAAGTTCTAAATGGTGCTCCAGGATTCGCGTCAGACCCATCGGTTTCCTAGATACCTCTGTTATCCCACGAGACATGGATCACCTCCTTTTGTTTGTTTGCCCGCAGAGAGTATCTCTCGTAACCCTCTAAATTCCAAGCAAAAAATTGCTCTGAAAAACGCCTTCAAATGGGCGCAATTTTCAGGTTATTATTACCCGCTCAGCCACACATCCTATAAAGAGAACAACAATGGCAATTGCAGACCTCAAGAACGTACTCAACATCTTCGGCGGCTCCGACATGAGCGAAGACAAGCAGAACGAACTATTCAAGGAAGTATTGTTGATGACGCTGGCGAGAGCAGCAGACGCCGATATCAATATTCAGACCGTTGAGGTCGAGCGAATTCAGGAAATTCTGAAAGCGCACACAGGCGAAGAATTCAGTTCGGCGGATATTCGGGTTGCCGCCCGCTCAGAACTGTATGCAGAATCCACGTTGCGGAAATACCTCGGCAGCGTACGTTCGAAGATGACAGACGCGCATCGCGCTGAGACGATTCAGGCGTTGGCAGACGTGTTTCGCAGCGACAGTAATGTCAGTGTTCTCGAGGTCGATTTCTTCGATCGCGTTGCGACGGCACTCGCGGTTTCACCATCACAGATCGCGGGTCTGGTAGCAGGCGACGTCGACTAGGCAGCACATATTCAAAGCGAAGGGCGCGCAACTTGCGCGCCTTTTTTTTGTGCGACTTTCTTGAGCGTTGCTTCGCGATATACGACATACAGCCCTGACGCGATGATGATGCTGGCCCCGATGACAGTCCAGCGGTCCGGTATCTCGTCCCAGATCAGAAACCCGGCGACTGCGCCGCCAATCAGCGCAGTGTATTCGAGTGGTGCGAGCAACGCTGGCGAGGCTCTGCGGTAGCCGTTAATGAAACCGACCCAGGCGATCGCCGAGCAGGCTCCAGCCAGGGCCATCAGCAGCCAGCCAGCGCGGTCCGGCGTAATCCAGCTGGACTGATCGAGGAAAGCGATTGCGATTAGCATTGGACCGAGAATGACGTAGACACTTAGCGACAGGGTCGACTCGGTGTCCGACAGGTGACGCGCCGTAATCGCCTGGGTTGCGTAACAGAAGGCTGCAATCAGCACGGCGACTGAGGCCGCGGAAATTTCTCCGCTGCCGGGCCGCAGCATCACCAGTGTACCGACAAAGCCGACAATGACGGCCATCCAACGGTGCCATCCAACGTGCTCACCAAGGAACATTGCTGACAATGCCGTGACCATGAGCGGGGCTGTAAACCCCAATGTCAGAGCATCCACCAGCGGCATGTGAGCCAATCCATAGAAAAAGCCGAACATAGCCCCTGCGGCGAGAGCAGTTCGTAGTGCGTGCCAGCGCCAGCGGCGTGTACGCAGTTGTCGTAAGCCACCAAACAGGCGTGGTGCCAGCAGCAGAAATATCACGAGTGCGAACAGACTTCTTAAGAGTACGAACTCACGCAAGGAATAGGCTTGCAGGAGCTGTTTGGCACATAAGTCGAGCCCCAGTCCTCCGGCGACCCCCAAAAGGAGCCAGGAAATGGCCTGTCGAATGTCGTCTTGCATAGTTGTTCTGGCCACTTCAAACGCGCTCTTGGAGAGCTTACCTAAACGGGAGCTGAACATGATCGCAGAAGATTGCACGTTCTCCTACAGGTTCAGCACCGATTCAGCGTAGTTGGTCTTAAATGGAGCTGTAACGTGCAGGAGGGCACAGAAATGAATACCAAAACCAGAGACTTCAACCTGATAAAGCTCGCGTCGCTGACGCTTCTTTTGCTGGCAGGCGCCTCGACGGTCAAGGCTGAAGACGTCGCGGAGAACAGGCTTAACATGACATCGCAAGGTTCTGCGAAGGAACGCAATGGTGAGCTGGTTGAGCAGGAGTTCGCGGCACTGAAAACAACTGGTAGTCGCAGCACTACTACCCGGTCATCTGCGCAGCAAAAGCTAACGAGCAATGCGCCGGCTGCGCCAAATGTCGACTTCTGGGTCTACGATGCGTCCGTTGAGTTGTTCTCGGACTTCGACCGCGACGGCTACTACTCGGGGATTGATCTGAGCTTTGATGTGGACACTATCTATACAGCAGCGGACGTCTACGCGGTAATCTATCTCAGTCTGGACTTCGGCCCATGGAATGAATACGCGGTCACAGAGGACTTCACTATTTTCGGAACCTCCGGCAATGATGAGTACTACGTCGAGAGCGAGTTGGTTTCAGGGTACGTCACCGGTGACTACGATATTCTGATCGAACTCTACGATGCCTTCGATGGTGCTTTCGTAGCGAGCTATGGACCGGATGACAACTCATCCCTGTCTTTCCTGCCGCTCGAAGATGCTGCGCGAGACGCGCCGGACACAACGACGCAGATCGTCGTGAATTCAGGCGGAGGCGGGTCGTTTGGACTGCTTACACTGTTGGCGCTGGTCGCTGGCGTTACGGTCAGGCGCTGGTCGTAAATCCTAGGACTGCTGAAGTGCATGCGCACGGCCTTTACCGGCCGTGCGCATGACTTTTCTCCCCCAGGCGGCGAGGCTGTCAAAGTACAGGTAGAGTGCGGGGACTACTAGCAAAGACACTACCGTCGAGAAAGCCAAACCGCCAATGATAGCCCGAGCCATGGGGTAATATGGCGGGCCATCGCCACCCACTTGAGTCGTACCCATCGCCAGTGGAGCGAGTCCGACGATGGTTGTAGCGACCGTCATCAGAATAGGACGCAGTCGATCACGTCCTGCAGTAATTACAGCTTGTTCCCGTGCGACGCCTTCCATGCGCAGGTTGTTGATGTGGTCAACGAGGACGATGCCGTTGTTCACGACTACTCCGATCAGAATCATAATGCCGATCATTGCCATGAAAGAGAACGTGGTGCCGGTCGCTGCAAAAAACAGGAACACGCCAAAAATCGAAAACACGATTGAGCCCAGGATGATCGAGAAGGGTAGTAACAGTGACTCGAACAATGCGGCCATAACCAAAAAGATACAGGCAACGCCAAGCAGAATATTAGTCGCCATCATATCTGCGGTTTCATCCTGACGTTCGAAGCCACGGCCTTCCTTCCAACTGTATCCCGGAGGTAGTTCGATCTGTTCCATCAGACTGTTGACCAGCGGGCGTACATCATCAGGACCAACGTCTTCGTCGAGGTTGGCCGAGAGAATGACTGCCGTCTGGCGGTCAGTTCGGCGGATTACGTCGGGCGATCGACCTATATGCAGAGAGGCAACACTGCCGAGCGTAATACGTCGGCCATCGGGCGTGTACAGCGGCAAATTGGCAAGCTGTTCGACGCTCTGTTTCTCGTCGTCACGAAAAGCGAGACGCATAGCGATTTCGCCAGTCTTGTCACGGAATTCTCGCAAGTCTTCGCCGCGCATTGCGATCGCGACGGACTGCGCTATGACTTCAGTCGTCAATCCGACGTTGGATGCGCGGGTTCGATCAATCGACACACGGACTTCTTTATTTCCTGACTCACCATCACTTCGAACATCCTTCAGTCCCTCAATACTTGCCAGGGCTCGCCCAACATCGATAGACAGATCATTCAGAACTTCTGTGGAGTCGCCGCTGATCTGTACGGTGAATCCATCACCGCCACCTTGCTGGTCGAACTGAAAGCTGGGCTCGCCGATCGCGATCTGCGGCATGTCTGCCTCGATAAGGCTGATGATTTCCTTTGTCGAAAGCGTCGCGTCATCTTTGTCAGTGAGCAAAATGGTGGATTCGGCACGCCCCTGATCAAAGTAACTATAGATGGAGCGAATGTTGAATTCTTCCTGGCGCGAATAGAGGTACTCCTCGACCGTGTCGACGGTATCTTCAATGCGCTCCAGGGAATGCTGGCCTTCGACATGGTAAGGCATGAACAGTCGCCGCCCGACGTCCTGCGGGAACATGTCAACTTTCACCAGCTCCAGCGCCATCGGCAGGATACCAATGACGCAGACAAGAAATATTCCAAGCGCGGTCCACCAACGGTGTCCAATAATCCACTGCAGGCTTCTGGCGTAGCGTTCTGTAAGCCTCGATATCCACGCACCTGATTTCGGTTGCGGTGGAACAGCGACGCGTGCGGCCAGCATGGGTACCAATGTCTGGGCGATGAGCAGTGACGCGATGAGAGCCACGATGATCGTGACAGCAACATGTGTCAGGAAAATCGTGAGGTCTGTCTTCGCGCCAAAAATCATGGGTGCAAAAACAATTATCGTCGTTGCGGTGCCAGCTATGACAGCAAGACCTACTTCACGCACACCATGGATGGTCGCTTTGACCGGCTCATCGGGGTGCTCCGTTCGATGTCGAAAAATGCTCTCAGTGACGACAACTGCGTTGTCGACCAACATACCGACGGCGAGCATAAGGCCCATCATTGACAAAATATTGAGAGTAAGCCCGGCGAAGTAAAGTGCGCCCAAAGTGATAAGCAAAGAAAATGGTACTGAGGCTGTCACGATCAGCGTTGTGGTGGTTTGCCTGAGGAACAGGTAAAGGACGAATATGGCCAGCAAGCCGCCCAGCGCGCCTGCATTCAGGAGATCTGACAGCGACTCGCGAACACTGTCACCCTGATTGTCGAGTGAAAAAATATTTATGCCACGCATCTGCGGCAGCTTGCCGATCTTTTCCACCTCGGCGATGACGCGGTCGGTTACGTCTACAAGGTTGGATCCGGTCGCTTTATTGATGGAAACACCGATCGCATATTCCCTGTCGAGATGGCGTCCGTAGTTGCGCTCGGGAGTTACGTGTTCGACGTCTGCGACATCTCGAAGCCGCAGTCCCGTGTCGTTCACCACCAGGCTGCGAATTTCATCAACCGATTTGAACTCGCCACTTGGACGTACGCTGAAGCGCTGGTCATCTGCTGTGATTTTTCCTGCACTGACAGCAAAGTTGCTACTGATAAGAATGTCGCGAACCGTTGCGATATCGATGCCGTGAGCCGCAAGCTGATCGGGCTTCATGAGAATGCGTATTTCGCGCGGGTCTACTCCGGCAAGGTCGACGCGCGACACGCCCTCGATACGTTCGAGGCGCCGTTTCAGCAGCCGTTCCAGCATTTCGTAGCTGCCGGACAGGTCTCGCTCTGAAGAAATTCGCAGCTGCAGTACCGGCTGGTCACCCAGGGACCCCGTGAAGACGAACACGCGGCGTACGTCCGGTGGCAACAAGTGTCGAATGCCGTCAACCTTCGCGCGCGCCTCGATGCCCTTCGCGCCCATGCTCTCGTCCCAACCGAACTGCAGGAATACCTGTGCCTGGTCTTCGGTGGAACTCGAGAACATTCTTTCCACGCCCGAGAGTGTAGCCAGCGCTTCTTCCATCGGTCGCGTAATGAGGCGCTCGACCTCCTCGGGCGTTGAGCCCTGGTAGGGGATCTGTATAAATATCCCGGGGAACTCTATGTCCGGGAATTTCTCAAGTGGAAGAAGGCGCGACGCCAGGAGGCCGACCAGAGAAAGCGCGACAAAAATAACAACGGTTGTAACCGGGCGCCTCAGAGCGGCTTCTGTATGTCTCATTTGCGATCCATTAGTGAGTAAACCACCGGAATAACGAGCAACGTCAGGAAAGTCGAAACGGTTAGTCCGCCGATGACCGTTATCGCCATTGGCGTACGGACTTCGGAGCCTTCACCAAAACCCATTGCCATCGGCAACAAGCCGAGAGTTGTCGTCAGTGATGTCATGAGAATAGGACGCAGCCTCGCCGAGCCGGCCTCGAGAATAGCCTCGAATCGCTCTTTGCCTTGTTCCTTTAGCTGATTAATCAGGTCGACGAGAACGATTGCGTTGTTAACGACAATGCCGGCGAGCATGATTACGCCAATGAACGCAACGATGTTGATAGTCGTACCCGTTATGAACAACGCCAGCACGGCGCCAACCAGTGCCAGAGGAATCGTAAACAGAATTACAAAAGGGTGGATCAGTGATTCGAACTGCGAAGCCATTACAAGATAGACAAGAAAGACGGCCAGCAACAATGCGAACTGCATGGAGCGAAACGAATCCTGCATTTCTTCACTTTGCCCCGAAACTACTGCCGAAACGCCGTTCGGCATCGGTGTCTTGCCGACAATAGCGCCAGCCTCCGCAGCCGCGGCGCCGAGATCACCATAAGCCAGGTTCGCCGATATCAGCGCAACGCGCTCTTGTGCGACGCGGCGAATTTCAGACGGTCCCTGCGATACGATGACATCCGCAACTGCGTCGAGCGTGACGGGCCTGTCGGATGTTGGATTGACAATCAGGCGCCGAATGTCTTCTACACTGGATTGGCGCGTATCGACACTGCGGACCAATACGTCGATCTTCTTGTCACGCCAGGTATAACGAGTGGCAAGTTCACCTCGAACGCTGGCGACGACGCTGTTCGCGATATCGCGAACTGCGAGTCCGAGTTTTGCCGCACGCTCTTGATCGAAGACGATCTGAATCTCGGGATTGCCTCGTTCGATGCTCGTCTTGATATCCGTAAACCGGTCGGATGCGGACATCGCATCAACTATGTTCCGGCTAACCCGGGCAAGTGCATCGAGATCGTAGCCTGACACCTCAACTTGCAGTGGGCTGGCGAAGGAAAGCAGCGAAGGGCGCGTAAACTCATACTGAACGCCGGGCAATGCCGCCAACTCCAGTCGCAATGCGGCCATTGTGGCATCTTCTGCATCGCGACCCGAGCCATCAGCCATTGTGATACTCAGTGAGCCCGTGTTGTCGCCAGCGTCGACAGGGTTCGCATCAAGACGATTGCCTGTGCCTGCAACCGAGTAGTTGAGTTGCACGGCCTCGATATCGGCAGCGGCTCGTTGCGCCGTTTGAATCGCCTTGTCAGTCTCGTTCAGTGGCATGCCCGGTGGCAGGCGAAGGTCAACGTTGAACTCGCCCTGAGAAAACTGCGGTATGAGTTCTGAACCGAGCTTTGGAACAAGCGCCATGGTCGAAACGAACAGTCCTGTGGCTATGGCAAGCACGACCACGCGATTGTTCAGGGACCAGCGCAGCATAGCCGGGTAGACCGCCGCGACCAGCTTATAGAATCGTTGCAATACCCAGGTCGGCGGCCACAGGATGATCCAGAACACGTAGCGGATCGCAAAGAACACGATGCCGAAGCCGCGTACGAGCAATGCAATCCCGCGTGTAAACCAGTTTGCAGGAACGCCGTCGCCACCGTCGTCATAGCGACTCTGGGCGCCCAGTGAAGCGAGCATTGGAATCAGTGTGAGGGCGACCAATAGCGAAAATATCAACGCAAAGGTCACCGTGAGCGCCTGGTCCTTGAACAGTTGCCCGGCGATGCCGCTGATGAAGACCATTGGAAAGAACACAGCTATTGTTGTCAGCGTTGCCGCAACGACAGCTGATGCGACTTCTGTCGTTCCGTTTTTGGCCGCATCTTTGATGCTGTCGCCCATTTCTTTCTTGCGGACGATGTTTTCAAGAACGACGATCGAATTGTCGACCAACATGCCGACGGCGAGCGCGATGCCGCCGAGTGACATGATATTCAAAGAGATATCGTTGGTGTACATCAGCAGGAATGTGCCAATCACTGACACCGGAATGGCAATACTAACGATCGTTGTCGCGCGCGCATCGCGCAGGAATCCATACAGTACGAAAATGGCGATCAAGCCACCAAGGATAGCGGCCAGCCGGACGTCGTCGACTGCTGATGAAATAAACTTCGACTGGTCGTAAATTTTTACCAGCTCGATGTCGTCGGGAAGTGTTTCCTGCAGTGCGTCAAGGCGACGCGCCATTCGTTGCGCCACCTGCACGGTATTGGCATCGCCTTCCTTGTATACGGCCAGCTCAACCGATTCCTGGCCCTTGACGCGTGTAATGGCCTCTCGATCCTTGTAGCCGCGTTCGACAGTGGCGACGTCACGCAAATATACTGGCCGTTCAGCAACGTATGCAACGATGGCATCGCGAAACTCATCGACGCTCGCAAACTCGTTGATCGTTCTGACGAGGAATCGCTGCGTACCTTCTTCCAGCCGACCACCCGACAGATTGACGTTTTCTGCCCGGATACGCTCAGCAATCTGGCCGATGCTTATGCCAAGTTGTGACAGTTTTTCCTGATCAACCCGAATCTGTATTTCGTCTTCGAGGCCGCCGGACACCTTGACGGCCGCTGTACCTTCTTCGGCCTCGAGATCCGCTTTGACTCGATCCTCAGCGAGTCGTCGCAGGGCCTTTAGCCCTGCCTCGTCCAGAGTGCCGTCGGTTGTGCTGGTCTTGAGCAGGCCGAGTCGTACTATCGGTTCAGACGACGGATCAAATCGCAGTAACAATGGTCGACTTGCTTCGAGAGGCAGGAACAATACATCGAGTTTTTCGCGAACGTCTATGCCCGCGATGTCCATATCTGTGCCCCAAAGAAACTCGATGGTCACGTCGGCCTGTCCGGAGCGAGATACTGACCGTACGAGGCGCACGTTGCGAACGACTCCGACGGCTTCTTCTATCGGCTTGGTAAGCAGATTCTCTATTTCAGACGGAGCAGCACCTGTTAACTCGGCGCGTACCGTGAGCGTCGGATAGGAAATATCGGGTAACAGATTGAGCTTTAATCGAGATAGGGAGACCATGCCGAATAGAACTATGGCGGTCATGAGCATGACTATGGTGACACGCCGCTCGGTCGCCAGCTCTATCAGGCGGCGCATTACTCGGCTGCCTCTTCGGCGTCGTCGGTCGTATCTTCGGAATCGTCGGCTGCCTCTTCAGCAGCGTTTATTACGATAACACTTGCTTCATTCTTCAAGCCGATATGACCTATCGTAATGACCTGCTCATCGTCACTTAGTCCAGAGGTGATTTCGATCATGCCGCTATCGCCGTAACCGGTGGTTACGGTCCTGCGAATGCCAATGTCATTTTCGACGACAAAAATTGACGATTCGCCCGCGAGTTCGCTGATCGCACTGCGCGGGACTTGCAACACGTTTTCATGCTTGTCGTATACGATATTCATTCTGCCGAACATGCCGGGCTTTATGCGCCCGTCGTTGTCGCGGATTTCAACTGTGATCTTGAACGTACCCGTTTCCGGGTCCACGATCGGGCTGACGCGAGTTACGCTGGCAATGACTGGCGGGCCGTCGAGTGCATCGACAGAAATATGTACGGGCTGACCGGCAGCAATTCGGCGAAATTCGCGCTCCGGAATGAACATGTACGCGACCAGCGGATCCAGACTGGTAACGCGGAAGACCGGATCGCCGACTTTTATGGTGTTACCGAGCTTTATATAGCGTTCAGACACGACACCTTTTATCGGCGCGCGGATCTGGGTGTAGTCGAGTTCCAGGCTTGCGAGGTTGTATGATGCTTGCAACGCCTGCAGATCGTACTGCAGTTTTTCGTAGTCTCCCTCGCTAATCAGACCCTTCGATCTCAGTTCATCATTGCGTTCGAAATCACGTTGCAGTTTCTGAAGCCGTGCTCTGGACTCATTGAGCTCGAGCCGCAGCCGATCGCCATCGAGTTTTGCCAGCACCTGGTTCTCGCCAACGGAATCGCCTTCCTCGGCGAGCAGCTGCCGCACCTCACCCTCAACCTTGGCAATAACGTCGGCCTCGGCATATGCCTCGATCGGTGCGGTCCCGGAATAGGTTGCGTAGATATCGCCTCGAACCGGGGCTGCTGTCTCGACGGGAACTGCTGCTGTTTCTTCTTTTTCTTCTTCGACGTTTTGTTCTTCGCCCTGCTCGCCTTGCTGGCAAGCACTCAGCAATAACAGGCAGGCGAGCGCTGTCGAGCCAACGCGGTATAGCTTCATGAGAATCCCCTTATGCTCATGCTGCTGCGATCGACATTATCTGACGAGCGCAGCAAGAATAGATCAGCCTGTGAAGCTGCTGCGGTCGACGACGTGCGCCAGAACTTTCGCTCCGTCACGCAGGCCAGAGTGACCGACAACGACGATTTGCTCGTCGTCCCTGAGTCCATCGAGTATCTCAATGCGACCCGCACTTTCAATGCCTGTCTCAACGACACGGCGAACAACCTCGCCATTGCTCACGACGTAAACAGTCTGCTCATCGTCTTCATCAAGCAAGGCATGCGATGGAATAACCAACGCGTTCTCGTGTTTTTCGTAAGCAATCGTAAAACGACCGAACATGCCCGGCGCCAGTTCACCGTCGCTGTTGTCGATTATTGCGGTAGCACGGAAGGTACCGTTGCGCGCGTCGATTGTCGGGCTGATGCGCACGATTGTCGCAGCGAACTTGGCGTCCGGCATCGCGGCGACTTCTACGGTGGCAGCGTGACCTGCCTGAAACTTCGAAAGTTCAGCCTGCGGGATCTGCAGATAGGCGACCAGTTCGACTGTGTCCGTTATGCGGAATGCAACATCGCCGACCTGCAGGTTCTGGCCAGGCTTGACGTCCCGGGATGAAACGATACCGGCAATCGGTGCCCGGATATTCGAATAGTCGTAATTCAGGCGTTTCAGCTCGTAACTGGCGGCCAGCGCATCGAGATCATATTTGAACCCGTCAAACGATGAAGCACTGACTAATCCGCGTGCGTGCAAGTCCTGATTGCGTTTGTACTCCTTGCGGGCACGTTCGAGATTGGCTTTTTCAGCCAGCATCTCGAGACGCAGTCGTTCTCCATCAAGCCGTGCCAGCACTTGTCCGGCACCGACCTGGTCGCCTTCCTCAACCAGTAGCTCGACAATTTCGCCGCCGACACGGGCGGTGACTGGAGCATCTGAATCTGAAGAGATAGAGGCACTGGCGGCATACGTTGCAAATATGTCTGTGT
This sequence comes from Gammaproteobacteria bacterium, assembly GCA_022600955.1. GTDB lineage: Bacteria > Pseudomonadota > Gammaproteobacteria > Steroidobacterales > Woeseiaceae > UBA1847. The sequence goes on along the minus strand of JAHZJK010000017.1, from coordinate 130,212 downwards.
GCATCGGCAGAGCTACTTCGACCGGGACGGGGGTCGCGGCCTGGATTTCTTCAGCATCGGCAACACTTGCCTCACCGACGCCGCATCCTGAGACGAGAATGGAAGAGGCGAAAAGTATCGCGATCGGCAAAACTGCTTTGATGGTCGGATTCTTCATGATTTTTGTTGATTCTATTGTTTAGTGTTGTAGTGAAGTATAACACTAGTTCGGTATAACGCAACTGATCCGGTCACACTTAGACTGGTCGGACTAATTTATATGCAATTCAACGACTTAGTGTTAGAGCGTAAGTAGCTACTGCCGCCACTCATCTCTTAGATGCATCAGAGCAGGTTTTGGATTGATTTTGCAGCGACTATTTTCGCTCGAGCGCGATGTCAGCTGCTGGCGGTCGCCGTTAAGCTCGCGCCACGGCCCTGTCGTTGCTTCAGGCGCTCACCGATATTTGCCTGGATCATCAGCAGGCACGGGGTTAGCAATAGCGTCAATACAGTGGCGAATGCCAGGCCGCCGGCGACTGACGATGCCAACTGGGTCCACCATTGCGAACTGGGGGCACCAATGGAGACTTCCCGGTCGACGAGATTGATATTTACGCCGAGGACCATCGGCATAAGTCCGACGATCGTAGTAACTGTCGTTAACATGACTGGTCGCAGGCGAATTGCACAAGTTCTGAGGATGGCATCGAACGCGGCCTCGCCACGACTGCGCAATACGTTATAGGTGTCGATGAAGACGATATTGTTGTTGACTACAATACCGGCGAGAGTGATCACACCAACACTGCTCATGATGACGCCAAACGGCTTGCCCATTATGAGGTGGCCCAGCAGGACTCCTCCCGTAGAAAAAACGACCGCAGTGAGGATCAGGCCAGCCTGATAAATGCTGTTGAATTGCGTGACCAGGATAATTGCCATGATCGCCAATGCCATAAGCATGGCACTTGCGAGGAATGCCTGGTCTTCCTCCTGATCGGCGGTGCTGCCGCCGAATGCCAGCGCTACACTCGGGTCAATCTTGATGTTCGGCAACTCCGAGCGCAATTTGGCAACAACGTCCGCCACCAGGAAGTCAGGGTCAACGTCAGCATCGATCGCTATCGTGCGACGCATGTCGATGCGGCGAATGTTGCCAACTTTCTGGGCGGGAACGCGTTCCACGAATGTACTGATTGGCACCAGGCCATTCTCGGAAGGGATACGCAGCTCATCAATCTGGGCGAGACTGCGACTGCTTTCAGGATAGCGAACGCGGATGTCGATTTCGTCGTCGCTGTCATCAGGACGATATTCACCAATCTTGATGCCGTTGGTGACCAGTTGAACCATTGCTCCGACAAGGGAAATGTCAGCGCCAAAACGCGCTGCTTCGGCGCGATCGACCTTGATCTGCCATTCGATGCCCGGCAGCGGCCTGCTGTCCTCAATGTTGATGAGTCCGGGCGTGCTGTCCATCAGCGCGCGCACGTCCGCAACAGCTGATGCAAGCCGATCGGGAAAGCGTGACGAGAATTCAATGCGGACCGGCTTGCCAATCGGCGGGCCTGGATCGGGCTCACGGCTTTCGACGCGAATGCCTGCGAGGTCCGTCATGCGCTCTCGTATTTCTGCGAGAATTTCGACTGCGGGCCGTCGTTGTTGCCAGTCAATGTAGTTCAGTGTCAAAGAACCAATCTGGTCCTCTGCGCCATTGTCGGTACTACCAGTTTTTGCGTACACATACTCAATCTCCGGCATGTCCAGCACGCGCTCCTCAACCTGGCGGACGAGGAAATCCCGTTCCTCTGTGGAGAGGTCGCCGCGAGCTCGTATGTCGACCAGGCCGAATGGTTGCTCAACTTTCGGAAAATATTCTATGCCCTTGCCGAATGAAATGAATGCCACATAGACCGTAATAAGCAGCGCGGTTACACCGGCAACGCTAAGCCACGGGCGTCGCAATGAATTCTTCAGGAAGCGCACATAGTTGCCCGTAAAGCCGGTCACCGTGTCCAGATCACCGGTTTCCGCGGCCGACAGATTGCGACGAGCGTCCGCTGTATTGGCGCCAGTCTTGCCGAAAATTGATCCAAGCGTTGGCACGAACAGCAGTGCCATCACGAGCGACGCAGATAGAACCGCTATCAGTGTAATTGGCAGGTACTTCATGAACTCGCCAGACGTCCCTGGCCAGAATGCCAGTGGAACGAACGCAGCGAGCGTCGTGCAGGTCGATGCAATAATCGGCCACGCCATGCGAATCGCGGCGCGCGAGTACGCGTCAAATCGTGACTCTCCCTCAGCCAGTCGGCGATCAGCCATTTCGGTCACAACGATGGCGCCGTCTACCAGCATTCCCACAGCCATTATCAATGCGAACAGGACCATCATATTGATCGTGACGCCAAAGGAACCGATTAGCAGAATGCCCATGAGAAAACTGCCAGGTATAGCGACACCAACAAGCAGGGCAGAGCGAATGCCAAGAATACCGATGATCACAATGAATACGAGCAGTACAGCAGCCAACACACTGTTCTGCAGCTCGCTAAGCATGTCGTCGACATCCTTCGACTTGTCTCGCGAGGCAACCACCTGAATGTCGCCGGGCCAGTAGCTCTGCTCCTCAGCGATCAAAGCTTTCACCGTAGCGACGGTGTCAACAACGTTCGCGCCCGCACGTTGCACGACCTCAATCGCAATTGCCGGTTTGCCGTTCAGCCTTGCAACAGACTCGGCGTCCTTATACGTGCGGCGCACTTCTGCGATGTCTTTAAAGTGCACGACGCGGTCGCCGACCGCCTTGATGGGCATGTCGAGAACGTCTTCGGCGCTTTCGAAAACACCCGGGACTTTGACCGGGAAACGACCTTCACTGGAGTGCAACGCGCCCGCGGCGACCAGTCGGTTGTTGCGGCTGATGAAGTTGATAATCTGTGCCTGATCCAGGCCGTAAGCTTCCATCGACAGTGGGTCGACCACGACTTCCATCAATTCTTCACGCGTGCCGATGAGGTTGACTTCCAGCACGCCGCTCAGGCCTTCAATTTTTTCCTTCAGGTCTTTAGCAATCGTCGTCAGCATGCGTTCCGGAACATTGCCAGCGAGATTCAGTACCAGCATAGGGTCAAAACGCGAGACCTTGACTTCATTGACCGTAGGCTCGTCGGTTTCTCCAGGGAGCTTGGCTTTCGCCTTGTCGACCTTCTCGCGTACGTCCTGCAGGGCTTTATCAGTATCAATGCCCGCATCAAATTCGAGTTGCACGTTTGCGCCGCCTTCATAGGCGTTCGCGGACATTTCTTTAATGCCTTCAATCGAACGTACTTCCTGTTCCACAGGACGTACCAGCAAACGTTCTGCATCCTCAGGAGAGATTCCATCGTGACTGATGCTCACATAGATGATCGGAATCTCGATGTCCGGTTCCGCTTCCTTCGGAATCGTTAGGTAGGCATACATCCCACCAACGAGGACAACAATTAGCGAAAGAATGACGGTCCTCGATCGCGACATCGCAGCTTCAATGACAGTCATTACTCGGCCTCGGCATCACCAGCCTTGATGGCTACGGCTGTATTCACTTCATTTTCCGCAATCGGATCGACCACGGCGCCGTTGGAAACGTATCCCTGGCCGACGGTGATAATTGTAGCTGTACGCGGAAGTCCGGCCAGCCAGACGCCGTCGTTAGACGACAAAGCGATGTCGGCCACGACGAACTCAACCTCGCCATCCGCATTCACGATTTTCACGCCGACATTGCCAGCATCATCGAGTGTCAACAGTGATGGTGACAGTCGATGAGCAAGCACCTCTTCGGCCGGGATTCGTAACTCTGCGGTGCCGCCGGCACGCAGCGTGCCGTCCTGGTTGTCAATTTCGAGTTCAACCTTGAAGGTACGGGTCGCCTCGTCGGCGACGGGGGCAACGTATCGAATTCGCCCGTGTACCGTCTCACCCGTTGCGAGTTCTGCTTCGGCTGAATCGTCGACATTGACATGACGAGCATCAAACTCCGACAGATTTGCCGAAACGACGATGGTACGGTTATCAACAAAGCTGGCAATCGGGTCGCCGCGCTTTACGAAGTCACCAATTTCGACCATGCGAGCCTGCAGCGCGCCGCCGAAAGGGGCACGAACATTCATGTAGCCGAGATCCAGCGTTGCGCGCGTTAATTCAGCTTTCGCGGCCTCAAGCAGAGCGACAGCTTCCTGGAGTTGCGCTTCAGAAACATAGCTATCGGATTTCAATTTCACTCGAGCCGCGTGTTCAACCTCACGCTGCTTTACGGTTGCTTCTGCCTGTGACAAGCGAGCCTTGCGATCGCGCTCATCGAGACGCACGATGATCTTGCCGCGCTCGACACTCGCGCCGCGCTCCGCGCCAACGAAAACGACGCGCCCATCGGTTTCGGCGGACAGCTCGACAATGCGTGCCGGAGCGGTGTTGCCATTAATGGTGATCGTGCGTTGCACCTGCTCCGCCGACTGCGTGCGTACGCGGACGGCGTTCTTCGAAGCAAGGTTCGTCGATTCGTTCGCCAGCGCGCTTTCCGTGCCCGATTTTTCCTCGTCACTGCGCAACTGGCCGGAGGCCAGCCACAGCACGATCGCAATAATAATACCGGCCGAAACGAGCCAAGACTTGTAACGATTCATTTGCCTGATTCCATGATTATTCCTACTACCCAGTCGCAGAACTGACGGGATTGTCGTTGGCCAGCATATGCCGGTGTTCACTAATGTACTTTTGCCTGGCTTCATTCATCGCTCGACTGAAACCCACGACGAATTGCATACCAGCCGACAAGTCCTGCATTCCATTCGACTCAATTTCATCGAACATGTTCAGGTAGTCACAAACTTCCGCCAGTCGGTGGTCGAATATTCGTTGCACCTGATCGTCGCTCATCAAATGTGAGAAACACAGCGTGGCCAGAAACTCTGATCGAACTTTGTGGGACGGCTCGGAGTTGTCCAGCGTATGTAGCAGGTGCTCGCGTCCTTCCGCGGTGATTGCATACACTTTACGATCTGGTTTGCCGTCCTGAGGAATGCGCGTACACGTGACAAGTCCGGAGTCGGCCAGAGACGACAAAGCGGGGTAGATTGAGCCAAAGCCGGCGGCAAAAAAATGGCCGAATGAAGATTCGAACTGCTTTTTCAGGTCGTAGCCGCTGGCTGCACCATCAGTAAGCATGCCTAGGCAGACTGTTTTTACATCCATATTCTTTCCGCTAAGCGACTGATCGCTATATATCGAGGCGATGCATAGTATCAGCCCGATACATGAAATCCAGTGATTTTGTGTATCGATTTGTAACGGCGAAAAAGAACTTCAAAAACAGTAAGTTAAAAACTAGCGGGCGCCAGGGAAAGGCGCGCTGAGTATTTCGACTGGCACCTCGCGCGACGTCAGGTGAATGTTCGAGCCAGGAATGGCGTAAGAAGCCGGTTTTCGGGATCAAGCTGCCTTCTGAGCTTGCGAAAAAACTCTACGCGTCCGCCGTAGGTCTGCGCGACATACTCTGGCCGTGCCGCCTGCGTCTGATTGAACAAGGGTGTGCCGCCCCAGTTTTCTGCGAATTCGGCGAGGTGCATAACAAAATCGTCCCAGCCTTTCTTTTGCGTCGAAACGGTCTGTAATGCGATCAACGGCTCGTCAAATGAGGGCGACAACAACGCGCTGGTGTCTTGCGCTACACGGTATCCGACCGCTGGCATATCGCACCGATATGCAGTCTGTGCAAATGTTTCGCGGCAGAAGCGTGCGTAGGCTTTCACGACCAGCGAGAAATCAGACGCCGGGAAGCACCAGGTAGAGTACAGGAGGCCCTTCGGCTTGCGGCGGCGGTGACGCCCGCCCGCAGCATTATTATTACCTTTTCTGACGAGCCTGGAGTTGACGAGACCATGCGTCGCTGCAGAAATACTGTCGATCAGCTGGTAGCGAACCGAAGGGATAGGCAGAACGCGACCCAGCGACTTGAACACGTTCGGTAACACCGTGCTCTCACCCCAGTCTTTGATTTTCCAAGGGGTCTGGTACGCACTGCCGGCCTTCTTCTCATAGCGCCTGACGTCAATGTAGACGTGATTGCGATATGGCAACAGGTAAAACTTGAAGCCGACGTTCCCCTTGGAGATACGGTCCGCAACTTCTGCGAACGTATCAATGTCCATGCTCCGGTGACTGGCTGAGAACGTTGCGATCGGTCGGACCTGCAAGGTCACCTCGTAGATCACGCCGAGCATGCCGTAATTCAGGCGAAATGCCGCGAGCAAATTCTTTTGCGTCTCGTCGATCTTCATAACCTTGCCGCTGGCTGTTACAACTTTCAGCGCAATGACCTGGCTGGAAAAAAATGACGCCTGACCCCCGATGCCGGGTCCCATGCAAGGTGCGGCCAAAGCGCCGCCCAGGGTGCGCTCGGTCTGGTCATATACACCCGTGAGTTCCAGACCATGTTCCGCAAGTGCTGCAACCAATACGCCGATGCGCACGCCGGCTTCTGCCGTAACTGTATGGTTGTAGTTATCGATATGCACGATTCGGTCGAGTCCGGCCGTATCCACAACGGTGCCGGACGGGCTGACGTTGCAGTCGGTTGCAGACGTATCAGCACCGCGCGGGCGGATCGGTAACGCGAGATTGGCGCCAGTGTCCATGCAGCGCATCAGGCGAGCCAGATTGGTAGGTGCGTAGACCCCGGGGCGTGCAGGGCGTCGAACGATTTTGCCCGTGTCACGAAATCCTTGTGACTTCATATTGGTAACTCCGCTGTCGTAGGTCAAACCCGTAGACCGGTGGCTTTGCGAGACTGCTTTTCAGCAGCTGTGCCTTTTTCAATTTCACGAGCATCGTTGCATACGCCACGGGGCCGCGCAATGGAGCTGTCGTACTTTATTATTTATTGTCAAGTCGCCGTATCGCTGGTCGTCGTATGTTGTTGTTCGCAAACCCATATACGGGGCCGAACTCGGTGTAATATTGGGCGTATGGGAATGTTGGCGACGCTGGTCGGTACTAGAGTGCCGAGCAAGTATCAAAAGTACTTTGACCTACCGGAGCGCAAGGCGTCATTCAAGATTGCCGAGACCGGCGCAACGGTATTGGGGCAGTCGGCTAAAAACTGGCTGCAAACGCATGCGGGACGCTGCGGTCTGTACCGGTTGTACGATGGGCCTGAAGCTCTAAGCACCCGTCTTGCATTAATTGATGCTGCAGAGTGCAGTATTGATATTCAGAGCTACCTGATTCGAGATGACCTTAGCGGCAACCTGATCGCGCTGCGTCTCGTTGCCGCGGCGGATCGCGGTGTGCGGGTACGGTTGCTCATGGACGACGCACTGACACACCCAATCGACACCGGTCTGCTGTCGTTAAACGATCACATCAATATCGAGGTACGGGTGTTCAACCCATTCCCTCGCCGCCGCTCCAGGTTTATCAGCTTCATCGCGAACTTCAATGTCCTGAACCGGCGCATGCACAACAAGTCTTTCACGGTTGACAATCAGGTGACGATTGTAGGCGGCCGCAATATTGCCGACGAGTATTTCGAAACTGGCGGTAAATCAGAGTTCCTGGACGAGGATCTGCTGGCAATTGGTGCAGTCGTCAATCGAGTATCGGATGGATTTGATGAGTACTGGAACATGCCGGAGGCTATTCCAGTCAATGTGTTCGGCAGCCTGGTTCGCTACGATACGATTACGGATGTGCTCGAGTCTGGCAAGAAGTTTGTGGCCGGCCACAAGGAAAATGATTTTCTGCGAGAGGTAGCTGTTCGTGTGCGGGATCATCCACGGTTGCAGGATCTCGATTTTTGCCCGGCCGATGCAGACATGGTGATGGACGATCCGGAGAAAGTCCGCAGCCTGATCAAGCAACCGGCCAGCAAGACCTACGACTATCTGCTGAAGATGGCTGAGCAGGCGCGTGATGAGCTCATCATAATCTCACCGTATTTTGTGCCGCAAAAGCGAGGCGTAGACTTTTTCGCGCGGCTGGTCAGTCGGGGTGTCCGGGTCGTTATTGTGACCAACTCACTGGCTTCGACAAACCACGCAAGTGTGCACGCTGTCTACGCCAGGTATCGCAAGCCGCTTTTGCAACAAGGTGTAGAGCTGTACGAGTTGCGGCCGGGATTTGACGAGCGAGTGGGTACCAAGACGACTTTGCACAGCAAAGTGTCTGTTGTTGATCGTGCGCGTCTCTTCGTTGGCTCGTTCAACCTGGATCCGCGCTCTCTATATATCAACACGGAGATGGGTCTTGCCGCCAAGTCTGTCGAAATGGCAACCCAGATGTCGACCAGTTTTCTGGAATCGCTGAGCGAGTCGACTTACAGACTGTCCCTGTCGGATTCTGGTCAGCTACTGTGGCGCTACCCGGATGGCAACGGAGATGCCGTCGCAACCGTCGAACCGCACGCCGGCCGCTGGCGCCGGATCAAGACATGGCTGATGAGTTTCCTGCCTATTGAAGGTCAGATGTAGCAAAAACGCATTGCATTTCCAGCGTGACGTGACACTCTGTCAGGCCGTCCATTTCCAGATTGATCCCGGGAACCATTGAGCCCAATACTGTGTAAACGAAGTTCGCTCCTGATGCTTTTGCTGCTGGCCGTGATGCCTGCCAGCGGTGCGGAGTTGCGTTATGAGGTTTCCGGTGTGCCTGAACCGCTGCTCAGCAATGTGCAAAGGCATGTGCAGGCGTTTCGCCTTGCGCGCGGCGCGGAAATCAGGGAGCGCGATTTCGAGCGGGTCATCGCTGAGGCAGTAAGCAAAGCAGCGATCGCCTTGCGTCCCTATGGTTACTATCACGCTGTGGTCACCGGTAACATCACTACGACATCTGACAACGGCGTCGTGCTGCGTCTTCACGTCGACCCCGGTGTGCCCATCATTGTCGAAGCGCTCGAAATCGAGATTCTGGGTGAAGGAGCGACTCGCGAAGAGTTGATCGCGTGGCGCAGTTCGTGGCCATTGCAAGTTGGTAGCGTTCTCGACCAAACGGTTTGGAGTATGCAGAAGAAAGCCGGCCTGGAGATTGCCAGTCAGTTCGGGTTTCTTGATGCCCGGTTCCTGACGCACGCGCTCGAAATCGACCTCGAGCGAAGCCGCGCAACGTTGAAGCTCACGATGGACACTGGCAAGCGTTACATCTTCGGTGATATTTCCTGGGGAGAACACGTGTTGAAGCCGGGGATCGTGGAATACATTCCCCGATTCGAACCCGGCGAGGCTTACACACAACGATTGATGGACAAGTTGCGGCGAGACCTGTGGAATTCCGGCTATTTCACCGACGTGCGCGTAGAAGAGAAGCGCGTCAAGGATGCAGCCCAACCGGTTGTCAATCTGTCCGTGTATCTTGAGACGAGCACTCGAAACGCCTACCAGGGCTCGTTGGGTTTCGGCACCGATACCGGCTTGCGGGCGCAGGCTCAGTATACCCGGCAACCAATGTCCCACAATGGTGACCGCCTTGATATTGGCGCTGGCTGGCAAGAGAAAGACGATGAAGTATCGCTGCGCGGAACATATCGTCTGCCACGGGCCAATCGGGCGCGCCAATTCTGGGTGAGCGACTTTATCCTGAAGAATGAGAATCAGGATTTTGTGCTGCGCAGGTCGCTGCAGGATGAGCGCGAGTTAACTATCGCGGTGGGCAAGGTGGATGAGCAGCACCTGCGCCTTGGCAGGCTCAAGCTACGCAATTTTCGTTCGGGCGAGCAGCAGGCGCTGGAGACCATATTCGTTCAAATGTTGAATGGCAGGCGCTCACTGCGCGCTGTGGGAGAAATCGGACTGACGCCGTTGCTGGATCGGAACCCCGAGCTCGCGTCACTGTTGCGCTCCGAGGAAACGACGTTGTCGGTTGGTTATGACTATGACCTCGTTGCGGTGCTCGGCAAAGGCTGGGAAACCCAGGGCCACCGGGAAAGAGGCTGGATATTCACGTCAAACGAGAAGTTTGGTTCCAACAGCGATTTTACACAGGTGTATTTTTCGACTCGCCGAAGTTACCTTGCGGCAGACCGCTGGAAGTTTATTCTGCGGGCCGAGGTTGGCTATACGGACGCCCCAGTCGAGTCATTCGAAATCGATACGGGGAGCGATATTGTGCCGTTGTCGGTGACGCGGCTGCCTGTGTTTTACCGTTTCAAAGCGGGCGGCGGTGACAGCGTACGTGGCTACCAGTACGAAGAACTCAGTAACAACCAGATTGGTTCTAACAACATCGTAACTGCGAGTGCGGAAGTAGAGATGAAGTTTCGTGACAACTGGTCCGTGGCTTTGTTTGCCGATATTGGTAACGCGTTCAATGACTGGCGGCAGCGCGACCTGAAGGCGGGCATCGGTATGGGTTTGCGCTGGTACTCGATAGCGGGCCCGATTCGTGTGGATTTGGCACAGGCGCAGGATATAGACGGCAAACCCTGGCGAGTACATTTTACGATCGGAACACCACTCCTGTGACCATCAGGCGTCGAATTCTGTTCGCTTTCGCAGCACTAACGGTTTGTCTGCTTGCAGGCTGGTATTGGTTGTTGCATACCAATAGCGGTGCTACCTGGGTATTGAGAGCGGCTGGCAACGCAACGCAACAACATTTAGACGTCGGTAACGTGCAGGGCGATTTTGCTGGTGGCGTGCGCTTGTCCGAAGTGCGTTGGGAATCGACGGGCGTGACGATCGCCATCAAGAAAGCGCATGCCATCATTAATGTGGACATATTGCCGCCAGGCATCGAGGTGGCAAGTGCAATTCTGAGTGATACGTCGGCGAGTGTTGTTGCGACCGAAAAAGAGGGTGTTGCGCCTACGTCGGTTCGAGAAATACTCGAGGCGCTGGTGCTGCCGCTGCCTGTACGACTGTCAAATGTCGAGTTTGATGGCATTGATCTGCGAGCAGAAGATGGTGAGCGGCTGCGGGTAGACAAGTTGCGCTTGCAAGGCGAATGGCAAGAAACGATTGCGATCTCCGAGCTGACTGTTCAGGCACCACAACTGCAGGCCGAGCTGCAAGGCGAACTGGAATTGCTGGACCAACACGAGTTTCGGCTGGATTTACTGGGTGTGGCAGAGGATGCGGAAATCCGTCTCGGTGCGTCAGGGGTGCTCGATCGTTATGACCTGACAATCGATGCGCAATATGACGAACAGGCCATGGGCAGGCTTCTGGTAGCGGCAGTTGGCAGCGGTGATCTGACGTCCCTGGACATGCAACGGTTAACGATATCGGGAGAACACCTGGCGGCAACCGGTACTCTTGGGGTTTCGTGGGATGGCGCCGTCTCAGGCAATGCGATACTCGATATTGCGAAACTGAATCTCGCAAAACTAACGAATGCCTGGCCGGCGACACATCCGCTCCACGGCAAGCTGCAGTTGCAAATTGACGAGCATGCCGTTGTCGTCAGCGATTCCAGCGTCCGCGTCATGAGTACCGACACCGAAGTGCAGGTTGACGCGAGCTTCGATCGTCTCACACAGAATATCGCCGCAGATTTGCGGTGGGCCAAACTAGGCTGGCCAATCGACGCATCGAGTCCGCGCATCATGAGCGAACGCGCCGATGTCACGGTTAGCGGATCGATTGATGACTGGACCGTCTCCGGGGCGGTCGATCTCGCAACGGCATTGATGCCGGATGGCAGTTTTCAGTTGAACGGGAATGGCGATCGGGATCAGCTATTGCTGCAAATTCAGAATGGCCAGGTATTCGGCGGCACAGTTGCTGGTCGTTCAAAACTTAGCTGGCGCGATAGTTTGGCCTGGTCCGCCGATGTGTCAGTTCTTGAACTGCAAACCAGGGAGCTGGCGCCGCAGTTTCCTGGCGTGGTATCCGGTCGTGTCACAGCCGTTGGCACAGGGCGGCCATTTTCGATCGATGCACACCTGCAAGATGTCAGCGGAGAGTTGCTGCGGCGAAAACTGTCTGCAGCGGGGCATGTGGCGTACACCGAAGCGGGCTTGAGCGCTCGCAATCTGGTGGTCGAACACGGCCGGTCAAATGCGCTTCTGAATGGTGCACTTGAATCTGAGCGCGGGCTGACATTCGAGCTGGATGTTGCTGCACTCGAGTCCTATACGGATAAGGCCGCCGGCGGTTTTTCCTCCAGCGGTGTGGTGTCGGGAGCCTCGCAGAACCCGTTTGTTTCTGTAAGCCTCAGTAGCGACCGGATTCGCGTCGGCGACCTGGTCCTGAATGACGTCCGCGTCAGCGATGAGCGCGAAACGGGCGAGCTGGCCGCACTGGCAATCACGGCCGTGTCGCTGGAAATCGACGACAGCGTCGTTGACGATGCCGAGCTTCAGCTTTCATTCGCGGCCGATCGGCAATCATTAACTGTGAGTGGCAAGAGCGTTGGATCAAGCTTCGTTGTTGGTGCCGGCGGCGGCTTCAGCGACTGGCGAGAACCATGGACGTCAGCATGGCGCGGTGATATTGACGAATTCTCTCTGGACTTGAGCGACCAGTACCGGTTCCGATTGCAGGCCCCGGCACAGCTGCAGGTGCGGGGCAAAGAGATCGACCTGCGACCGCTTTGCCTCGCCAGCTCGGCGGGCGAAAGTCTGTGTGCTGAATTCAGCCAGTCGGGTTTCGGCGATTTGCAGATCGGCGCGCAACTGACGGACGTTCCTTTAGCGCTTCTGAATCTGTTTGTACGCAGCGGGTTGCTGATTGAGCAGCGTCTCAGCGGTTCGCTGGACTTGTCGCGTGACAGACAGCAGAGAGTCACTGGCAAAGGCAACTTTGCTTTGTCGCCTGGTCGAATTTCAAGTGCCGCGGATCCCGAGGTTGGCACTCTGACATCGGCCGGTCATCTGGATTTCGAAATGCGGGAAGGTCGGTTGTTATCGGGAGCATTGGCAATTCCGATGTCGGGCACTGACAGCATCAAGGGAAATTTCGAAATCGAGGATGTCAGAAATATGGCTGAGAGCGAGATTGACGGGGAACTCAGTGTGTCGATGGAAAATGTCGAAGTGCTTGCATTCTTTGCCCCATGGGTCGACTCAGTAAAGGGCAAACTTGCCGCCGAACTTGAGCTGTCTGGAACCGCATCAGAGCCACTCATGACGGGGCGGCTTGATCTGGAAGACGGTGGTTTTGCCTACCGTCCGATTGGCTTGCAGCTTGAGGACATTCAGCTTGACGGCGTTTTGACCTCAAGCCGGGCGCTCGAGCTGTCAGGACGGTTTCGTGCCGGCGAAGGTAGCGGTGAGATCGTTTCAAGTGCGGACTATAGCGACGTGGCGCAGCCGGGTCTGCGTTTCAAGCTTCGTGGCAGCGACTTGTTGCTTGTTGACGTTCCGGATATTCGTGTAACGGTGCAGCCGGATATTGAACTGGCAGTGACCAGGCAGAACGTCGAGATCAACGGCTCGCTGCTGGTGCCGTTTGCACGAATAGCGCCATCGAACCTCGCAGAATCGCGCGATGACGAGAGTGAAGATGTTGTTATCGTCGCGGGTACCCTGCCCGAAGCGGAACAGAAGCCTGCAGTCGCAAACAAGCGTCTGTTTTCCGGCTCACTTGAGGTGGAGCTTGGCGAGCAGATCGTCGTCGACCTTGAAATCGCGAAGGCGAAAGTGGTGGGGGCTGCTGTGTTCAACTGGCAAGGTCCGCCGGTACCCCAGGCTACCGGACGTTACGATTTGACGGGTTCTATTGAGGCCTATGGGCAGGTACTGGATATTGCCGAAGGCGGAATACGCTATCTGAACGGACCGGCCGATAACCCGAGTGTCCGCTTGCGCGCGGAGCGCGAGATCTACGGCAATGCGCAGGTGAAGCGCGCAGGCGTGATGGTCAGTGGCGAGGCCCGGCGACCGGTCGTCGAGGCCTATACCGTTCCGCAGACGACGGAGGAACGGGCACTCACCTTGCTCGTGACAGGGAGTGACTTTGACTACGAACAGGGCGTGGGTGCGCTCGATTTTGGGACATACATCGGACCCAGGCTATTCATCAGCTACGGCGTCGGCATTTTTGACCAGGAAAACGTCATTAGCGCTCGCTACGATCTCGCGAAAGGATTCGGCGTGAAAGCAACCTCCGGTCGGCAGGAATCAGGCGTGGACCTGAATTATCGCATTGAGAACTGAGGCCGGTTTTCGAGCGCATATTTGTCAAACACCGGACGATTAGCTGACAATAGGCGGCCGGATTGAGCAGGAGCAAGGTATGCGCTGGCGTGGTGGTAGACGCAGTTCGAATATAGAAGACCGGCGCGGACAACGCGCAACCCCAAAATTGCTGGGCGGAGGAATTGGCACGATCGTGCTGGTTCTCGTCGCGATGTATTTTGGCGTCGATCCGACACCGCTTATCCAGGGCATGCAGCAATCCGGCCAGGCGTCGAGCAGCGGCAAGCAGCCGAGCGCTGAGGAGCTCAAAAACGACCCTCGCGCAGACATGATCGCTGTGGTGATGGGCGATACTGAAGATGTCTGGAAGGCGATATTTGCGGAACAGGGCCAGCGCTATAAAGAGCCAACGCTCGTCATGTTTACGGGCTCAACGCGTTCCGCTTGTGGTCAGGGTCAGGCGGCGATGGGACCGTTCTATTGCCCGGCCGACCAGAAGGCCTACATCGACCTGAGTTTTTATGACCAGATGCGCACTCGTTACAAAGCGCCGGGCGATTTTGCACAAGCCTATGTCATTGCGCATGAGGTCGGGCACCACGTGCAAAATCTGTTGGGTGTTTCCGGCAAGGTGCATTCAATGAAGCGCCAGCTCAGCAAGGCTGAAGGTAACGCTCTGTCTGTGCGGCTCGAGTTGCAGGCAGATTGTTTTGCGGGTGTCTGGGCGAACCGTGCAGATCGCGCGCGAAGTATCCTGGAGTCGGGTGATGTCGAAGAGGCGCTGAACGCCGCGAGCGCAATTGGTGACGATACATTGCAGCGGCAAAGTCGCGGCACTGTAGTGCCCGAGTCATTCACACACGGCACCTCGGCGCAACGTCAGCGATGGTTTCGTATCGGCTTGCAGAACGGTGATCCGGACGCCTGCGACACCTTCAGCGCTGATCGACTCTGATGCCTGCAGACCCCGCCCGTCTGGCGACGCTTGCCCGGGAAGCTGAGGCACGTATTCGAGCTTTCGTTGAGCTGACGCCGCTGCGGCGATCGGCCTCCTTCAGCAATGCAACCGGCGCTGACGTCTATTTCAAACTCGAAAACCTGCAGACAACGGGTTCTTTTAAACTGCGCGGCGCGACGAATCGCTTGCTGACCTTGACGGAAGAGCAGCGCGCAAAAGGATGCGTTGCAGCATCCAGTGGTAATCATGGTGCCGCTGTTGCTTGCGCTATGCAGCGCCTTGACGTGAGTGGCGTCATTTTCGTGCCTGAGCAAACTTCAAGCGCGAAAGTAGAGAAAATCAGGTCATATGGAGGCGAGGTGCAGTTTTTTGGCACGGACGGTCTGGATACTGAGCAACACGCGCGTCGCTGGGCAACGGAAAATGACATGACGTACCTGTCGCCATACAACGATGAGCAGGTGGTGGCGGGTCAGGGTAGCTGTGGCGTTGAAATCGTCCAGCAACTGGCCGACGTCGATGCTGCATTTATTGCTGTGGGCGGTGGCGGACTGATCGCGGGTGCCGCCAGTATTCTGAAGGCGCACAAGCCGGATGTTCGGATTATTGGCTGTCAGCCAACGGCGTCGCCGGTCATGGCGCAGTCCGTCGAAGCGGGCCGAATTCTCGATTTGCCGAGCGAGCCTACCTTATCCGACGGCACGGCCGGCGGTATTGAGGCAGAGGCAATAACGTTCGCGCTGAATCAAGCACTCGTTGATGAGTTTGTTGTTGTTGACGAAGATCGGATCGCAGCGGCAATGCGCCAGTACATGAGCGCGGAGGAGCAGGTCATCGAAGGCGCCGCGGGCGTGGCCGTCGCTGGCTTTCTGCAGGAAAGCGAGCATTACCAGGGGCAGACAGTCGTTATCATCATTTGTGGCGAGAATATTGCAGAACAGAAATTCGCGGAAATTCTTGCTGACGGCGACGACTGAGCCGGTAACCCACAATCGCATGAAAAAGTCCGCGATCTGTCAGACGACAAAGCGGGCATTGCAACCATTCGGCTGCGACAGGCGTCTAATCTCCAATACCGGTACAGAAAATCCAAGGGGATAATCATGCGCAGCATCATATTGATGGCCACGTTAGTGGCCGGAATGGCCCAGGCTGACTGGGATACCTACGAAGAGACTCGTGAGTTAACGCTGGACGCGAGCAAAGTGAAGCACCTGTCGATCAATGCGGGTGCCGGAAGTATGGAAGTTGTCGGTGTAGACGGGCTTGATGCCATCAACGTGACGGCGAATATCGGCGTGTCGGATGCGGACGAGGCCGAAGCCGTGCAGATCATGAGTAAGAAAATGACCTTGTCGCTGGATGCAGATGATGACACTGCCATGCTGCAGGCGTTTTTCGACGACGGTTTCCTGGGTCGCGGCACCGATGCGTACATCGCGTTGATTATCAACGTGCCTGTGGGAACCAACGTCACTATTGACGATGGTGACGGCTCAATTGACGTTGTCGATATCGAGGGAGATATCACCATAGATGACGGCTCAGGTTCGATCGATATCAGAAACGTGGGCAACGTTAAGGTGGAAGACGGTTCCGGATCTCTAAAGGTCCGCGACGCAAACGGTGATGTTTCTATTGACGACGGATCGGGCAGCATCAAAGTGCGTGGCGTCGCAGGAACTGTCACGATTGAAGACGGTTCAGGATCGATCAAGGTCTCTGATGTAGAGAATGATCTCGTGATTGTTGATGACGGTAGTGGCGGGCAAAAATTCTCCAATATTCGAGGCGAGGTTGTGTCTGACACCTGAGTAACGCCAAAATGCTAAACTCTCTGTAGAAGAGCGCTCGTCGTTCGGGCGCGTCTACAGGGAGGCGTTATGAAACTGGTACAGCATTTGCTCGATTCGAAAGGCCGCGAAATCATATCCATAAGCCCTGATGCATCTGTGCTTGATGCGATTAGGCTCATGGCGGAGAAGACAGTCGGCTCGCTGCTCGTAATGCAGGGCGACAAGCTGCTCGGCATTGTCACCGAACGCGACTACGCAAGAAAGGTCATTATCAAGGGTCGCTCTTCCGATTCGACCCAGGTAGGTGAAATCATGACCTCGGACGTCTATACCGCGAGCAGCCAGGAAACAGTCAATCAATGCATGGCGCTGATGACGAAACGAAAGATTCGGCATCTGCCGGTAGTCGATGAAGATTCGGTATCCGGAATGATCTCTATCGGTGATCTGGTACAGGCAATAATCGCCGACCAGCAAGAAGAGATCGAGCACCTGGAGCATTACATCAGTGGCTGATAATCAACTTTTCGATCCGCGCGTCATGCGGCTGTTCGATGGCTATGTGCACGGCAAAATTTCGCGGCGAGAGTTTCTCAGTAGCACGGCCAGGATCACCGCTTCCGCAACCGCTGCCGCGGCAATCCTTGCGGCCCTCAGTCCGGACTATGCGCTTGCGCAGCAAATCTCGCCCGACGACAAATCGATATCCACAAGCTACAAGAAATACGCGTCACCGAAGGGTGCCGGTGTTATGCGAGGCTATTTTGCGCGACCGGCCGTCGTTCAACACAAACTGCACTGCGTTGTCGTCATCCACGAAAATCGCGGTCTTAATCCCTATATTGAAGACGTGGTCCGGCGTCTCGCTGTTGCCGGATTTATCGGCTTCGCGCCGGACGCTTTGACACCGCTAGGCGGGTATCCGGGAAATGACGACGAAGGTCGCACGATGCAGCGGCAGCGCGATCGCGATGAAATGGTCGAAGACTTTGTCGCTGCAGTGGGGTTTCTGCAAAAGCACCCTGACTGCAGTGGCAAGGTCGGTTCTGTCGGATTCTGCTTTGGCGGCGCAATGTCAATGCGACTGGCAGTGCGGCTGCCTGACCTCGGTGCGGCCGTCGCCTACTATGGTCGTCACCCGGACAGCGCAGACGCAGCAGCAATCAACGCGCCCTTAATGCTGCATCATGGCGCACTGGATGAGCGAGTTAATGCGTCGTGGCCGGCGTTTGCAAAGGCGCTGGACGCGGCGAAAGTTCGTTATGAAAATTTCGAATATGCCAATGCAGACCACGGCTTCCATAATGATACGACACCGCGATTTGATGAGGCCGCCGCGGCCGAGTCCTGGCGACGCAGCATTGAATTTTTCACGCGACATTTGGAGCTCGAGGGCTAGAGAAATGGTTTGGCGAATTTTGTTGCTTGTCTTGTTAGCGCCAGCTGCGTTGCATGCTCAGACGGATGACGACATGAAATCCAAAACGGTTCTTGGCCCGACGAATGTTTTTCTTTATGACGGCGCCAACGCTCTGCAGGCAGGCCATGGCGAAGAAGGCGTAAGGCTGACACTCAAGGGGCTGAAGCTGGCCCACGGTCAACGAGAAGAGAAGATGGGCCACGCCAATTTGTGCGCGGGATTTGTTCTCATGCGGCAAGCACAGTCGGCACTCGAGCATTGTAACTGGGTGCTTGAGCGCGACCCCTTTCACTGGCGTACCTATAATAATCGCGCGATCGCCTACTTGCAGCTGGAACGTTTCGAAGAGTCCGAGGCCGATGTGAAACGTGGCCAGGAGCTGAATCCCCGTTCTGAGAACCTAAAAGAAGTGAAGGGCATGTTGCTCGATGAAATTGCTCCGGTCACTGAGAACATCACGATCGATGACCGGCGCAGTCCGCCGGACACAGCTGACGAAGAGCCACAGTGATGCGGCGTTTTCTTGTGGTCGCTTTGCTGGCGTTTATTTGCTCCGCGGTGTACGCCGAGGATGATGTTCCGCGGGCTACCGTTATTGATGGCGATACGGATCGCATTCCTGCGGAAACGGTCGCCCCAAAATACCCGCGCGATGCACGCCGGGATCGTATCGAAGGAGAAGTACAGGTTTGCTTCGATATTGATCGTCGTGGCGGGACAAGGCGTATCGCGGTACGTCATAGCAGCAACCGGATTTTCGAGAAGCCGTCGAAGAAGGCGGTGCGCCGCTCAACCTTCAAGCCGCTGAAGGAAGATGAAACGATTCAGGCGATGAAAACTTGCCGTACGTTTATTTTTGCCCTGGAGCCGCTAAACGAATCAGGTGATATCTAGCGCCATGATTCGTGCGGAGGCCTCATCGAGCGAGGCGCCAATACTGATCAGGCCCTCTTCGTGGCCTGCCATGACCGCGACACCATCCCTGCTGAAGTCTGTCTCAACGTAAAGGCGCGCAAATTCGCGTGCCATCGCCGGCGTGCCATAGGCGATATTCGGACTGGTCGTCGGCAGCTCGTTCAAATAGCGGCACCAAGCGGGCTTACTATGCACATGGACAATCGCGCCGATATTTTCGTCGAGCGCGTATATCGCGGCATGTGTCATGGCTTCGGACGAAGCCTGCAGGGGACCTTCACTAGTGACACTGTTGCGCTCAATGTCGAACGCGGTAACGAGTGCGTAATGGTCGGCCGTTGTACGAGGGAGGTTGCCGGTCTGCGTCGCCGTAATGACAAACCTGTTGTCTCCAGGGCAACGTTTGCTGATATTGCCGAAACCAATGCCGAGTTCTGCATATTCGCCGACCAGCCCTGCCTTGTACAACGGTGCTCGACAGCGCTCCAATTCGGCAGCTAGCCCTTCTTCTACAGCAGGTCCCTTGGTCCACTGACTATCGTACTTGATATAGCCTTCATCAATCGTCACCGTCTTTGACCTCGGGGAACAGTTCGAGCAGGCCTTGCTCGCTCGCCGCACAGATACCACGTTCGGTGATCAGACCGGTAACCAGGCGCGCAGGTGTGACATCAAATGCAAAATTGCTGACAGGCGTCTCTGAAGCCGTAGTTCGTACAACCGTTTTGACGCCATCCACGACGCCGTATATATCGGTGACCTCGGCAGCGTCTCGTTCCTCGATCGGAATTTCCTTGACGCCGTCACGACTTTCCCAGTCGATGGTGGTCGACGGCAGTGCAACGTAAAACGGGATGTCGTTGTCATGCGCTGCAAGTGCTTTGAGATAGGTGCCGATCTTGTTCGCCACGTCGCCACAACGCGTGGTTCGATCGGTGCCCGTAATGACGATGTCTACCATGCCGTGCTGCATCAGGTGCCCGCCGGCATTGTCCACGATCAGCGTATGCGGAACCTTGTTCGCAGCAAGCTCCCACGCGGTCAGCTGCGAGCCCTGGTTTCTGGGTCGGGTCTCGTCAACCCAGACATGCACGTCGATGCCTTGCTGATGTGCGAAATAAACAGGCGCAGTCGCTGTGCCCCAATTGATGGTTGCTAAAGATCCAGCGTTGCAATGTGTCAGTACATTCACTGTGGCGCCGTTTTTACGTTTCGAAATCGCACGCAGCAGCTGTAGCCCGTGCTCCCCGATCCCGCGGCTGATCTCTATGTCTTCCGCACATATCGCTTCTGCCTCGCTGCGTGTGATCGCCGACAGATGCGCGTCCGTACCAGAAGCCGCTATTTGCTGTAGCACGCGCTCGACGGCCCATCGCAGGTTGACGGCCGTCGGACGTGAATCGAGCAGCGCGCTTGCTGCGGATTTCAGCTCGGCTTCCGGATCTGGTGAGACTCGCGCAGCGAGGTACAGGCTCCATGCCGCGGTCGCGCCGATCAATGGTGCGCCGCGTACGTACATGTCCGCTATCGCTTCTACGCCGTCCTGCCAGCATTTCAAGTCATGTATGCGGTACTCGTGAGGCAATTCGCGTTGATCGATAATCTGTACCACCCCGTCGTCCTCAGGGTGTAGCCAAATAGTACGAAAGTCCTCAGCATTCTCCGGCAGCATCTGGCAGCCCTAACCTTCGAGACCGAGCGCGAGGCGTGCCGAGCGCAACGTATTTGCCATCAACATCGTAATCGTCATCGGCCCAACTCCGCCAGGAACAGGTGTAACGGCGCTGGCAACAGTCATGGCATCGTCGTAATCAACGTCGCCGGTAAGCCCCATTTTGGTTTCGCCGTCGATTGTTTTCTCGACGCGATTGATGCCGACGTCAATAACAACAGCCCCTGGCTTGAGCCAATCGGCCTTGACCATGTCAGGGCGGCCTACGGCAGCAACGACAATGTCTGCGGACGCGACGACGTCTGGCAGGTCCCTGGTTCGGCTGTGAGTCACAGTGACAGTCGCATTGGCTTGTAGCAGCAAGGAGAACATGGGTTTGCCGACGATGTTGGAGCGCCCGATGATGACCGCGGTCTTGCCGGAAAGATCCTTGCCGAGTTCGTCCTCGATCATAAGCATGCAACCCGCAGGCGTGCACGGTACAAAAGCATCGGCGATATGGCCTGCGTTTAGCTTCCCAATATTCACGAAGTGGAATCCGTCGACGTCTTTGCTCGGTACGATCGCCTGTGTGATCGCCTGCTCATCGAGATGCCCGGGCAGCGGCAGCTGAACCAGGATACCGTGAATCGACGGGTCGACATTCAATTGTTCAATCAGAGCGAGCACGTCGGCCTCGGCAGTGTCAGCCGCGAGAGTGTGTTGCACCGAATGAAAACCGCAGGATTCAGCAGTACGTTTCTTGTTGCGCACATAGACCTGGCTAGCCGGGTCCTCGCCGATAATAACGACGGCCAGGCCGGGTTTGACACCGTGCTCTGCCAACAGTGTGGCAGTTTCCTCGGTGATAGCTTCGGCTATTGCGGCGGCCTTGGCTTTTCCGTCGATGCGGTTGGCAGTGCTCATGCGGTTTCGTCCCCTGGGTTCATGCGCCAGCAAATTCCGGCGCGACGCATGTTAACGCCGCTTCGGGCTGGTTTCTACCGTGGGATCCCGCAGATAGCGGCCAGTCAGGTCCTAACATTGCGTTCTCGGAGTTGAAGGCCATACAGCAAACTCAGTGGTGCCATCGCCGCAATGACGTGTTTTAGTGAATGTCCGCTGACAATCTGTCCAAGGGCGAAGATCTGCGCGTCGAACGCTTCGGCCAGTTTTGCCAAAAAGTAAAAGCCGACCATCCACCAGACGTAACGACCGAGCTCACTGCGTGAGGCGTACAGGCTGATCGTCAGCGGGATAAGCAACATTGGCAGAAATTGCACGATTGCGTACGGTCGTAAGTCACCACGCCCCAGCTGTTCTGTATGCGACCAGTACATTACGGACGCGATGCCAAGAATTAGCAACGGCAGCAATAGCCGCCTGGCGAGTGTTGCTGAATAGTACTCACCGGTAATGACGGCAGCGAGACTCATAAAACCCAGGGTCATCGGCAGACGATCCCAGACCAGCGAATCATTCCCTGGAATCAGGTGAAAATAGCCGGAGCCGAAAGTCGTGAGTGCGATACCCAGGAAAAATACCAGCCAGATCGGACGCAACTGTCGGGTCGTGGCGTGCCTGCATGTGGCAATAGTGAAGAGTCCTGCGACGCCGACCAGCAAGAAAGGCGTATTCGATATGACATTGAGAAAATTTGCTACGCCAAACAGCGTGCGCTGGTCGACGAAGCGGTGATATTCCGGGTCTTGCGGTATTGGGTCCATCAACGTGGCAGCAACAACGATTGCCACCGTAACCAGCGCCAGTATCACTGCTCGCCAGGAAACACTCATTAACGCAGAAACTCGCACTGGGTCTTGTGCATTGGGAAGTCGACGCCGACAGTTTTGCCATTGTTGATGCCTTCGATCCGTCCCAGCAACGCATTCTCGCCTGTTAGCCGATAAATTACGCGTTGTGGAAAATCGTGGGCGAAATTCTCGAAAACGACCTCTCGAGCCGAGACACGTTTCAGGTCGAACTGCGTCGCTGGCTTGCCGGATGGCGACGCGAACAGCGCCAGTGATTTGCTGCTGGTTTCTGCGATACGCATAAACTCGAACGTGGTCGCTCGCGGCGCGCGAACGGTGCGGCTCACGGCGAGCATCATGCCGCCGGCGGGTGGCATCCAGTATTCACCGGAGCCGTTTGCCTCGTTGTCGTAGCGCCAGCAGCCCGAGAGCCACTGCAGGTCTTCGATTGCCGCCAACGCCGGTGTAGCAAGTAGTACCGAAAGCAGAACAAGGCATCTCATCTACTCACCCCCGCTGGGGCCGTAGAAGATCACCCAGGCTGCGAAATCTTCACTGAAATCGACAAACCGGTGATTGACGCCTGCTGCGACAAACAAAGCGTCACCGGAAGAAAACGGGATGGTCTCAGCGCCGCGGACGAAACTGCCACTGCCGCTCTGCACGATGTATATCTCATCCTGCTCGTGCGGTTGCTGCTTGTCTTCTGCATCCGGTTTGTAGAATCCAAGCTCCATTGAGCCGTGTTCGAGTATTACACCGTATAGGCCGTCGTCCGATTCGCGTACCGCTTTGAGTGCATTCTTTGGGGTCATTAATTCATCCATGCGAGTCAAGATACGACGATTCAGGCTAAAATGTCACTTCGAAATGGAGTTTGCGAGTCACGGTGAAAAAGTTTCTCAGGAACTGTCGGGGTGTCATCATTTTTGGCGGCCTCACGATAAACACAATTTTTTGGTTCATACCGATATTCTTTCTGGCGATCATCAAGCTTTTGATACCGCTGCGTGGTTTGCGGGAGAGGATCACCCGAGTGCTGATGTGGATCGGTCAGAACTGGATCAGCTTTAACACCTTCTGGTTGTCACGCAGTGGCTCAATTCAGTGGGAGAACCGTGGTGTCGAAAACCTGCGTCGCGATGGCTGGTATCTGATCATCGCCAATCATCAGACCTGGGTTGATATCGTAGTTCTGCAGCAAGCGTTCAATCGTCGTGTGCCGTTTCTGAAGTTTTTTATCAAACAGCAACTAATCTGGTTCCCGCTTCTGGGCATGGCCTGGTGGGCAATGGATATGCCATTCATGAAGCGTTACTCAGCGTCATATCTCGCCAGGAACCCGCACATGAAAGGCAAGGATCTCGAGACGACGCGCAAGGCTTGCGAAAAGTTTCACGATACGCCGACTTCAGTGCTGAACTTTATCGAAGGCACCCGTTTTTCGGAGGCCAAGCGCGCCAACCGAAACTCTACCTACCGTAACCTGCTGCAACCGCGCGCCGGAGGACTGGCAATTGCGTTATCGTCGATGGGAGAGTTGTTTACCAGTGTCATCGACGTAACGTTGTACTACCCGGATGGTGCGACCAGTTTCTGGGACATGTGCTGCGGCACCCGCGTTCGTGTCATAGTGGACATTCGAGAGCGAGAGCTTGAAGAGTGGCAGAAGCATGGCGACTATCAAAACGATCGAGAATTTCGCAAGCGCCTGCATGGCTGGCTCGGGGATGTATGGAATGACAAAGACGCGTTGTTGCAATCTATGAAGGACAAACAGAGTGGATAGCAGGTTGTACGATACAGTCGCATTTGATGTGCGCGACAATACGACGATGCTGTTTTTTGCGAAAACCAGTGCCGATGGAGAAATTTCCGAGTATCTTCTGCTAATGCGAACCGTAAACGAAGACTTCGATGAGTCGATTTACATCGAAATCAATGAGCAACAGTTTAGTGGCCATAACCTGATCCGCGAAGCTGCGTTGACAGGTAATATTCTGACATTGCGGCTATTCGAGCCTGCCGAAGAACTTGACGGTACGAGCGATATCGTACTGACCTGGTCAGAAACTCATGAGAATCAGGATAGTATTGAGGCCGGGGCATTTCGCGTGTTTGGCGACACGCTTGTCGGCGGTAACGCCTGATATCGATGCTGGAACTCAGACCCAACTGTGAGCGTTGCGATTGTGATCTGCCACCTGAGGCGGACAACGCAATGATCTGTACGTTTGAATGCACTTTTTGCAGCGACTGTGTTGACGGTCCGCTGCAAGGAGTGTGTCCGAACTGCGGTGGCAACTTTGAGCCCCGACCAATTCGTCCAACCCGGCTTCTTGAAACGAATCCTGCCTCCCAACGTCGTGTGCTCAGCGACGATTGATGGCGCCGTGGGGCAATACAGCATTTACATTCTGCGCTGTAGCGACGACAGCTATTACACAGGCATCGCTGTCGACGTCGCCCGTCGCGTGAGCGAACATGAGTCGAGCCCCCGCGGTGCCAAATACCTCAAAGGGCGCCGTCCGCTGACGCTGGTATATTCAGCTGCCGCTGGCGATCGTTCGAGAGCCTCGCAGCTTGAGTACCGCGTCAAGCAACTCAGTCGTTCGCAGAAGGAAGCGCTCATCAGCGGGGCGATTGAGCTGCGCTCCTTGTTGTCTGTTCAGGATTCGGGCGCCGGCTGAGCAAAAATGGCAATCGGCTTACCGAATTCAGGCACAAACAGTGAGGCATTTTTGTCCCATCTTCGCCGATAGCCTTCGAGCCAGCCTGCGGTCTTGCTGAAATTGTCAATAAACCTGGGCGCCAATGCGACTTCGCCGAAGGGCTTGGTAAAGTCGTCGAAATGAATCGCGTAGACGCTGTGCCCGCCTGTTGCCGTGACAATATGCTGCCAATAGAGTTCGGCATAGTCTCGTCCCATCGTATCGAGCTGAGAAACACTCAGCATGATGACGTCGGCTGAGACATCTCTCAAAGCATACTTGTGGAAACCTGCACTGCCCTGTACCAGGGCGGTGCCCTGCGGGTGCTCGAGTATGACCGTATAGGCACCACCCATACGCCAGGCGGACACGGGTTGGGGTGTTTCGAGCGGCTCATCAATCGTCCCATCGAGCGGTACGGTACCGCCCCAGCCAAAAGGCACGTGTGCGGTTGGTCTCAATTGCACACTAAACTGGCCGAACTCAAACACCTGACTGTTCTCGGCGATTGTAATCTGATCTTCAGGCACGCCGGCACCCCGCGCAATCTGGGCGCTCGACGCCGAGCCGAGAATTGAGGCGCTTGTGCGATTCGCTATTGCACCAATGTCCATGGCGTGATCGAAATGGCTGTGTACCGGAATGATGGCGGCGAGCCGGCGCATGCGAAATTCATTTATCGCGTAGTTAATGCGCGGCGCATCGTTGTCGACCGGACGATCGAGAATCACGTCGGCTAATGTCGGGCGCGAGAAAAAGCCATCGATCAGTATCTGTGTTTCGCCGTCGTCAAAAAGCAGTGTTGTGACACCGAGCCACGTTACTGTAACCGAGTCCGGACGCGTCGCTGACGCCACTGCGGGTGTCGCCCAGCCAATATCTTCAACACCCGCGCGATCGCGCCAGAGTAGTACCAGCAGGAGGCTGATCAGGACCAGCAACGCTACGAGAGCGAATGCCGTACGCCTGGCGTAGGTGAGCCACATGTCTACTGACCCGCGGCGATTCTCGCGAGGTGACCGGTCAATGGTGCGAGATAGTTACCCAGCGCATAGCCAAGTAGTGCAAGCAATATCGATGCGGGTACCAGGTTCGGCCGGTGATGGGCGGCAACGATCGGGGCCGAAGCGGCAGCGCCGATGTTCGCGGCTGACGCGATTGCAACGCTGTGTACGTCGACACGAAAAAGCCACGCGCCGGCGAGCATGAAGGCGCCATGAATGAATATCCAGATAAATGCACCGAGAACAAATGCCGGAGCATCTGTCAGCCCGGAAACCTCAGCCCGTGCACCCATGCCGGCAACGAAAACATACACAAGGGCAGTGCCGATGGCTGTCGAGTTCGGTAACTGCGATACAGGTGTCGTCGAGAGTCCAAGTGCGATAGTTGTGATGAGCAAGATGCGCGTCGTGGTCTCTGAAAATATGCCTGCTGCGGCCGGGGATGCATCTGCGATCCACGCGGCGATCGGTGGCGCAAGGGCGTGACCAATTGCTGCGACGCCAAGTACCACTGCGGCGAGGTACAAGTACTGCGGCATGGTTGGCGCGTGATCTTCCGCGACATGCATTTCGGCTGCCGCATCCATGGTAGCGAGCCGTTCGGCAGGTACGCGTGCCCAGCGATTAAAGCGATCCGCAAAATCCCGTGACATCAGCAATAACGGAAGCCAGACGAGATAAATGACGTTGTCGGCGACCACTGCGAGGCCGAGCTGAGCCTCGGAGGCGTCGAGCATCTCCTTGGTCGCCAGCATGTTGGCCGTTCCGCCAATCCAGCTGCCTGCCAGAGTACCGAATCCCTTCCAGCTGTCTTCCGGTAGCCAGCGATGAACAATCAGGTAGGCGACGACGCCGCCGACCATGACACCGACCGTACCCATTAGCATGACAAGTACACCCTTGCCCATGACTTTTACGACCGCCGGTACGTTGACCTTGATCAGCATGAGCACAATAAACACGGGCAACGCGTACTTGCTGAGTCCGGTGTAAATAATGGATGAGTTGGGAATGACGGTCTGACCGCCGATTGAAAGGTTGCTCAGAAACACCGGGGTTGCATAGATAAACAAGAGCGGCGGAACGAAATTGAACAGCTTTGCTCCGCTGATCTGGGCCAGCAAAAAAAAGAACGCAGCCACCACGCACAGTACGGCCAATACGCCGATCGGCGAAGAAATCAGTATCTGAGTGGTTTCCATACATCACGCCTCAACCCGAATAGTGCGGCTGAGTATAAATCATCGACGGCAGAGCCGCGCAGTCGTGTGCTCTAGCTGAAGCCGACCTGAGCCTGCAGATCCTTGCGCGTTGCATCATCGGTCAGGGCGGCCGCCTTGACGGTCAGCCAAACGGCGTCCCAGTCTTCGACTTTACTGGGTCCGAATACGTATTTGGCAACGTAGCTTTCAAGATCTCGAACATGGATTACGTTGGCGGGTGGTGGCGACGTGAATTCAACCGCGCCAGTGAAAATGACGAGGTTGGCGACAGGGACATCCGGAACAATTTTCTGCAGCGCTCGCGTGCGACCTTCGTTCTGAATCAAAGGGTTCAGGAATCGTCGTTTGCTGACGCCGTCTACATTGGTCCATTGCGCCTCATCTTCTGCACCAAAAACGACGCCGTTGTAGTGTTTGGTCTGGATACAGAGTATGCCGCCAGCGGTCAGGATCGCATGATCGAGCTTCGCAAGTCCGCCGTAGGCGCCCGGCAGTATGAAGTCGTGCAATACATCCGTGCTGCGCTTCGCCAGGGCTCGATGGATGCGCCATTGTCCGGCTTTCTGCGTAATGAACCGCGCCAGGTGGCTTGCGCTGGTGCGAAAAACGAGCGTAAGGAACAGGGCAGCGGCAAGTGTGAACAGAAACATCGCTGGTCCTATGCTGACAACGCCGGTCTCAATCTGGCCGTTGGCGGCCGAGATGGGTACCGCGATCAGCGGTATGGCAGAGACGATTATTCGTGCCGTGTTCAACATAAGTCACAGAATAAGGCCGAAAGGCCGAACAAGTATCGTAGCAGGTCACGTTTTCGGGATGCTGCAAGACGAAATCAGCCTGGATAGGCGAGATAGTAGCCGTCGACTTCAGCAACCTTGACCGGCGTTTCGTAGACGCGACTCAGTTGTTCCCCGCTCAGCACGGCATGCTTCCTGCCGTCGGCGACTACCTTGCCAGCTTGCAGGAGTATTACGCGATCGACCTCAGGTGGGATTTCATTGAGATGGTGCGTGACGATGACAATGTTGCGTCCGTCCTGTGCGAGGCCTCGAATTCGCTCCAGGTAGCCGAAACTCGCCGCGAAATCGAGGCCGGATGTGGGCTCATCGAGAATCAGCGTGAGCGGTTTGTGCACCAGGGCCCGTGCCAGCAGGCAACGTCGTTGCTGACCTGAGGACATATGCTTCAGCGCTGAATTTTGTAATTGGCCAACGCCCAGTTCTTCGAGTGTCGCGATAGCGCACTGTTGCTGTGTCGACGTAACCCTGTTGGCGAGATTGCCGTGCACTCCGATACTGGAGTGAAATCCGGACACAACGACCTCGAGTGCCGTCGTTGTCGGCGTATAGCGCTGATGCAGATCGTTGGAAACGACACCGATTCGTTTGCGAAGCTCCCAGACGTTCCATTTGTCCTTGCCAAGAATGCGAACATGAGAGTCCGGCCTGATAACCGGGTATAACTCGCGGTTGATCGTCTTCAGCAGCGTCGTCTTGCCCGAGCCGTTGGGTCCAAGTATTGCAACGCGCTCATGCTGCGCAATGCTCAGGCTGAGATTCTCGAAAACGCAGGTGCTGCCACGCCAGATAGTGGCATTCTCGATTTCTATCAGCGCAGGTTCCACGACCACTGTGATCTCAGATTTCGCTGCCGAAATTGCTCGGTACCCAGTCCGTGTGCGCTTCGTACGCTGGCGCGTTGGATTTGTCCTGCAGGTTGGTCAGTGTGATAGCCAGCCATTGAAACCACTCAAATGCGTAGGGGTTGTCGAGTTCGTTGCGCAGGTCTATGACCCATGGCTCGAGTTTATTCCAGAGAATAACCGCGCTGGAACCGATCAGGTGATGGACAACCGTCGTCGGAACAATTCGCTGGTGCATCATGACGCCGATATTCTCCATTGTTGTGGCAATCAGCATCGCGCAATTCTCACCGTCCGGATATTTCTGTTTGAAATCGTCGGCGGTCATGCCGTCCGGGTAGTGCAGCACATTTCGGTAGGCAGCTGAGAAGTCGGGGCTGCCGAAAAAACGAAACAGTTCGATCGCAGCCATTTCGCGGCGCTGCTGGCGTGTCTGGCGCATTTGTATCAGCGCGAAAATAATACCGCCGATGACAATTGCTGCACTAAAAATCTCTGCCATGTTCGCCAGTCTTGATAAATCTGTCATTTCCTTGTCCTCAAACCTCGTTCGCCTCAAATGCCGGACGCAATTCTATACACTTTGCCGCTTCCAGGAACCTGCCCGAAACCAGAGCGCTGCGATTATCGTCAGCAACGACTCGGACACAACGATCGCGACAAATGCGCCATTGGGGCCAAGCCCGGTTTTCGTGGCGAGCCAGAATGCCAGCGGGATCTGCAGCAGCCAAAAACAAATCACGTTCATTGTCGCCGGCGAGGTCGTATCGCCAGCGCCATTAAGTGCCTGCACGACAACCATACCGACTGCATACATCGGAAATCCCACCGCGAGAATTTGCAGGCAACTCGTTCCCCAGCGAAGAACATCGGCATCATCGCTGAACAGCCCCGTTATTGTGGCTGCAAACACGAGCAAAAGAATGCCGGCCACTGTCATAAAGATCGCGTTGTATTTTGCAGCACGCCATGCCGACTGTTCGGCACGCTCCGGTTGTCCTGCACCAAGATTTTGACCGACCAGTGTTGCAGCGGCGTTACCGAGGCCCCAGGCAGGCAAGAAAACGAACTCCATCATGCGCAGGGCGATGGTGTAAGCGGCAACAGCGGCGCTGCCATAGAGCGCCACAATGCGCATGACGGCAATCCAGCTGGCAGTAGCAATCAGGAATTGGCCGATCGCACCAACGGATAATCGGATCATGCGTAGTGCCAATCGTGTCCTGAAGCGCAAATGCTGCACCTGGAAGGCGAGGCGGCCACGGCCGTTCAGCAGGTACCATAATTGATAGAACACACCGGCACCGCGGCCGATGGTCGTTGCGACTGCAGCGCCTGTCACTCCCATTTCCGGAAACGGACCCAGTCCAAAGATCAGGCACGGGTCCAGAACGATGTTGATGCCGTTCGCGAGCCAGAGTGAACGCAATGCAACCGTCGCATCACCGGCGCCACGAAAGGCGGCGTTGAGCAGAAACAGGTAAATGATGCTGAACGAGCCACCCAGCAGCACAGTAGTGAACCCAACACCCTGTTCTATGACCCCTTCTGAGGCACCCATGATAACGAGCAGATCGCGAGCGAAGGTGGCACCGGCAAAACCAATGAGTATCGACAGCAGCGCCCCGACCCAGATGGCCTGCCCCGTTACCTCGGCCGCGCCCGTCACGTTTCCTTCGCCGATGCGCCTTGAAACCATGGCGGTCAGGCCGACGCCCAAGCCGATTGCTGTACCATACAAAACGGTGATCAGCGCCTCGGTGATACCGACAGCAGCGACGGCATCGGTACCCAGCCGCGACACAAACGCGATATCCACAACCGCGAAAACGGACTCCATAGCCATCTCGAGCATCATCGGAATCGCCAGCAGACCAAGTGCGCGGCCTATCGGTCCAGACGTAAAGTCTTCCTCGTTGTCGCGCAATGACTCGCGGAAAAACGCTACGCTGCGTGCCAGGACTGATTGTGATGCGGTATCGCTCATGCGTTAGATCTGTACGGAGTGTTAAGATTGGGTCTTTAGTTCGTTCTGCGTGCCCATGATGCCTGATGGCCTGATCTATCTGTTGATATTTATTGCGATTGTTATCGTCTACACGATTGCGAAGGTTGTTAACTATGTGCGCCTAAGCGACCGGCAATGGGAGCAGGTCGACAAAAGCAAGCTAAAAGAGTGGCAAGACGACGACGAGTGGTAAGGCGCTCCCGACTTTGTCTGATGCGCGGTATCGCGTATTGCTGTATTTTTTGATTTACACTTGGCGTCGCTGCGAGAAAGTACAGGTAGAGGTACGTATGGTCATACATGAGTTTTCGCTGTCAGGGCGTTTGCCAGTGCTGGCGCTGCTGGTTTTGTTGCTTGGTGCTTGTGGCGAGCAGGGTTCGGACGATGCTGCGGACCGTCAGGCTGCGGGAATGGCGACTGCTGATGCGATGTCCGAGGAACACGCGGATGACACAACGTCGCCGAGTGAGGCCGCAACAACCGCACCATCGCGCGCTGTTATTTCGCAGGAAATGCCCTATACCGAAAACGATGATGAACTCGTGTACGGTTATTTCTCCGCGCCAGCCGACATGTTCGAGCCTCTACCCGCTGTCATCATGATTCATGAATGGTGGGGGCTGAATGACAATATTCGTGCCATGGCGGACAGGCTTGCCGCCGAAGGCTATATCGTATTCGCGGTCGATCTTTACGCGGGCAAGACGGCCTCGACGCCATCAGAAGCACGCGCGCTCATGGTTGAAGTTATCGAAGATCCTGAGCCGGCCAACGAAAACATTCGCGCAGCCTACGAGTTTGTAACACAAACCGCCGCTGCCCCTCGTGTTGGGTCGCTCGGTTGGTGCTTCGGCGGTCACTGGTCCCTGAACACAGCACTGCTGTTCCCCGATGAGCTGGACGCGAGCGTCATCTACTATGGGCAGGTCACGGATGATGAAGACGTATTGCGCGGCTTGGAGACACCATTGCTGGGGCTGTTCGCGGCGGAGGATCGTGGCATAAAGGTTGCTACTGTCGAGGCGTTTCGTGATGCTCTGGAGCGCCTTCGCAAGAATTACGATATTCACATTTACCCCGGTGTGGGACATGCATTTGCGAACCCTACTGGTAACAACTACGACGCCGCTGCTGCAGAGGATGCATGGGATCGTGCCCTGGATTTCCTGAATCTGCACCTGGCGATTAATGAGTCTTAAGGCCTCGACCGGCAAGCCGTGATTCAGCGCGCTTTTCACCTTACTTACAAGACTGCTCGACGTGTGGTTGTCGCGGTTGTCGGTGCGACCGTACTGGCCATTGGCGTAGTCATGATTGTTACGCCTGGCCCGGCATTTGTGCTTATTCCGGTAGGGCTAACAATCCTCAGTATCGAATTCGCGTTCGCACGACGCTGGCTAAAGCGCTTGCGTGAAGCGATCAGCCGGAAATCGGCGGAGAACCTGGGGGAGCGCGCCGAGGCGCATAGAAAAAGAGAAGCGCCGAAGAACTGAATTCAAAAGAGTGAATCAGCGGGCCGATCCGACACGGAGCGGTCTTCGGCGCCCTCAGAGTTACGGCAGGGGGGCTGCCGCCGGGCCTTCCTGGCCCGATTTGCCAGACTCGCGTCTGGCGTCCCGGGCAAGGCCCGGAATTCCAGCGGCTATCTATCAGACCTTCAGGGGGGGAGAGAGGTCTGCGGCGACAGCCGCCGGAGGGGGTTACTAATCGATTACTTGAGGGCGGATGAATAAATTTCAACCGTGCCGACTTCGCCAGCCAATGCAGTGCTTGCCGCGGCTGTAACGCCGACGAAGATGAGTACCAGGCCAATTACTGCCAGTCCGTTTTCAAAATACTTGCTTTTCATGATGCGATTCCTGTTGTGTTGCCGCGTCGCACTCCGTGCCACGCCCAATTGAAGTGTGTTACAGCAACTATATTGCACAACCCGTGCCAACTTTGAAAAACCTTTAAAAACATATACTTACATGATTATCGCGTATCACGGAATTTCGTAATTAGCGAAAAACCGTAAATATTATTACGAAATTTCGTATATACTGCGCCGATGATCTCCCAAGATGACTATCAGTGGCTGTTTCGCAAAGCGCCTGTCATGACGACGTCTATCGCTGAGAACGGCGTGTATCTGGACGTCAATGACGCGGTGTTAGCGCGTCTTGGGTTCGAGCGCGATGAGATGGTCGGCGAAAGTCCCGAGAGATTTATGACCGAGGACAGCGTCGAGCGCATTCAGCAGGAACTGCGGCCCGCATTGCGCCGCACCGGAAAGCTCGAGAACAAACCGATCAGCTTTATCAGTAAATCCGGCGAGGTTGTCGACTGCCTCACGAGTGCGTTGGTTGAGTACGACCATGAGGGCGAGTACTTGCGTACCGTCGCGATGTATTCAGAAGTCTCGGATGAGGCACGCGCAAACTTCAAGTACCGCACGCTCTACCGAGCGACGCCAGCAATGCTCCATACAGTTGACGCTGACGGCAATATTGTCACAGTTACCGATCGCTGGTTGGAAAAACTGGGCTACAAGCGTGATGAAGTTGTTGGCCGCCCGATAACCGACTTTTTCAGTCTTCGTGATCGTAAGTTCTACGATGAAGCGCGCCTGAAATCACTGATCAGTGATGGCGAATTCACGAATCTTGAACGTCAGATGCTGGCCAAGGACGGTACGACATTGCATCTTGTAATGTCATCGATAGCGCACCGTGATGAGAACAACCAGGTCGACAGAATGCTGGTTGCGTCAAAAGACATCACGGAACGTCGTCGTACGGAACAGGAGTTACGGCGCACGCTGGCTGAAAATGCGCAGCTGCGGGAAGAGCTCGAGCGGGAACGGGACTATCTTCGCGAGGAAGTATATGTAGCGATGAACTTCGGTCGTATTATCGGCACGAGCCCGGCATTGCGGCGCATGCTGAAACGGGTAGAAGCGGTCGCGGAAACGCCTGCGAGCGTTTTGGTCCAGGGTGAGTCCGGTGTCGGTAAGGAGCTGGTAGCGCATGCAATTCATGTTCAGAGCCCGCGCGCGCAAAAACCACTGGTCAAAGTGAACTGCGCGTCGATTCCAAAAGAGTTGTTCGAAAGCGAGTTCTTTGGTCACGTCAAAGGTGCATTCACGGGGGCACACAAGGATCGCATTGGCCGTTTTCAACTGGCGGATGGCGGTACCATTTTTCTCGACGAAGTCGGCGAAATTCCGGTCGAGCTGCAAGGCAAGTTGTTACGTGTTTTGCAGGAAAGCGAGTTTGAGCGGGTCGGCGATGATGTTACCCGCTCTGTCGATGTTCGAATCATTGCGGCGACAAACCGTAACCTCGAACAATTGATCGTCGACGGTGAGTTCCGCGAAGACCTGTTCTACCGACTTAGCGTATTTCCCGTGGAGGTGCCAGCCCTGCGCGAGCGCGGAGATGATATCGTGCAGCTGGCGCAGCACTTTCTCGAGCAGACATGCAAAGACTTCGGGCGCGAGGTGTTGACCCTTACAAGAACACAGACAGCTAATCTGCGTTCGTACGATTGGCCTGGAAATGTTCGCGAGCTTAAAAACGTCATTGAGCGAGCTGTCATTCTTTCTACAGGAAAAGTGCTCAGACTGGATCTTTCAATGCCGACGCTAAAGACAGGCGAGCTCGACACTGCAGCGACAGTGGCCGGCGACGCCGCAATTCATGAGCACGACGTTCTGACCGAAAAAGACATGCGGGATCTGCAGCACAGCAATACTATCCGGGCACTCCGGCAGTCCAACTGGAAAGTGTCGGGTAAAGGCGGTGCTGCTGAGCTATTGGGAATCAAGCCGACCACTCTGGCTGATCGGATACGCACCCTAAAGATTAAAAAACCCGCGCGCCGCTAGCGCTCCAGGAGAAACCTTGAAACGCAGTAGTCTAAGTCGCCTGGCGCTGGCAATTCTGTTTATGGCACTCGCGTATAGCCTCACGTTGTTGCCGATAACCTCATGGCTCGAAATGCTATCGGTCTGGCGCGTTACCCATCCTGTCGCTGCACCGCTCGCCTACGTGCTGTTCGTCAGTCTGGCAACAGTTCTGTTCGTGCCGGGCTCAGTTGTAATGATGTTCGCGGGATTTCTATTCGGATTTTCTCCCGGCGTATTGTACGCGGTAATCGCGATACCACTCGGAGCACAATTCGCGTTCGAAGCCGGTCGCTGGGTCGCACGGCCATGGGTTCGGCGCAAGGTAGCCGGCAACATCCGAATGCAGGCCGTGGAGACGGCACTCAGTGATGAGGCGTTCCTGATTATTCTGCTGACCCGCCTGTCACTGATAATTCCGTTTAACGTGCTCAACTACGCCTACGGTGCGACCGCGGTCAAAGCGAGTACACATTTTGCGGCGACGTTCGTGGGTATGTTGCCGGCGGTCGCCCTGTATGTTTATCTCGGTACTCTGGCACGCGACATTGGGCAGATTCTGTCCGGCGAAGCGGCGCCGTCAGACCTGGGTTTCTGGTTGATCGCTGGTGGAATTGTCGCCATAGCCGCCGCGACGTGGGTGATCCATCGCACTGCAACCCGCACACTTGAGAGACATTTGAGCGAATGAAGAACACAATCCTGTTGAGCTGCGTGCTGTTGACCTCGGTTCTATCTGCAGCCGATGCGGATCTTCCACCCGGCGTACAAAACGCGTTGACGGTGCGGCAGGTTCCGGCTGAGTCGCTCAGCCTCTACGTATCTGATCTTGAGACCGGAGAAGTACTGCTCGATATTCGCGGCGACGAGCCGCGCAATCCGGCTTCGACAATCAAACTGCTGACAACCCTGGTGGCGCTTGATGTGCTTGGACCTGCGTATCGCTGGCACACGGACGTTTTTGCGAATGGTGAGTTGCAGGACGGGCGCCTCGACGGTGACCTGCTCATCAAGGGCTACGGCGATCCGTTTCTTGTTACCGAGAGAGTCTGGCAGTTGCTACGCAACCTGCGACATGCAGGCGTCCGGGATATCAATGGGGATCTTCTACTGGACGATAGCTGGTTCGACGTCGGTGGCTATGATCCGGGTGCCTTCGACAAACAGCCACTGCGTGCCTACAACGTCGCTCCGAACGCGTTGTTGATGAACTTCAAAGTCGTACGATACTGGTTCGAGCCAGATCACGAGTCGCAGTCGGTCGATGTCCGTGTCGACCCACCGCTCAATAATTTGCTGGTAAAAAACAGGTTGGGGCTCAAGGCCGGCAGTTGTCGAGGTTTCCAGCGCGGCATTGCGGTATCCATGAATGAGAGAGTCGATGAAGTTACTTTCTCGGGCCGCTTCCCCAATGGTTGCAAGCGCTACGCCATGGACAGAACGGCACTGTCGCACAACGAATTCGTGTACGGCTTGTTTCAGTCATTGTGGAGTGATTCCGGAGGCTCTCTCAGCGGCGGCTGGAAAAGCGCCGTCGCGCCCGAAGATGCGGAGCCGCTGCTTAGTTTCAGGTCATTGCCGCTGAGCGAGATGATTGCTCGAGTAAACAAGCACAGCAACAATGTGATGGCGCGACAACTGCTGTATACGCTAGGAGCAGAGGTTAACGGTGCGCCGGGCACAGAAGAGAGCGGTAAAGCTGTGGTTTCAGAGTGGCTGACTGACAACAATCTGGAGTCCTGCAAGACGGCTATCCAGAATGGCGCCGGTCTCTCAAGAGCGTCGCGCATGACGGCACGTGATATGGCGAAATTGCTGACGTTTGCATGGCGACAGCCTTACATGCCGGAGTATCTGGCATCCATGTCCCTGTCCGGGCTTGATGGCACCTTGCGGAGACGCTTCGAAAACACTGACCTGATCGGCAAGGCGCACCTCAAAACCGGGTCGCTCGATCATGTGACCGCGATAGCGGGTTACCTGCAATCGCGCTCCGGCCGACGCTTTGCGGTAGTTGCATTGCAGAATTACGAAGATATCCACCGCGGACCGGGCGAAGAGGCGCAGGAAGCATTGTTGCGCTGGCTATACGAGCAATAGGTCACAGAGCGAACGCGACTGTGTAGTACACTCGCATCCGCAACGGAGAACAAATATGCGTCTGATAATTGGGCTGCTGGCGCTGCTACCGCTGGTTGCGGTGGCCGATACGGCTTACGTAACCGACAACCTCAGGCTTGGCTTGTATGAAGCCGAGGACACGAGTGGTCGGGCATTTCGCATGCTTGAAAGCGGGCAGGCGATGGAAATTCTGTCGCGAGATCGCAATTACGCGAACGTGCGACTGCCCGACGCGACCGAAGGTTGGGTAAAGGCCGCCTATCTGGTCGATGACAAGCCGGCGAAGCTCATCGTCGCCGAAACGATGGCGGAGCGAGACAGTTTGCGCGTGCAGCTCGAGGAAGCTAACCAGGCATTCGCTGCACCGGCGGCCACGATAGAACAATTGAAAAACGAATCTGCAGACGTGACGCAGAAGCTCTCGGCAGCAGACGATAGAATCGCCGAGCTTGAAGCTGAAAACGCCAGCATCCAGGGGCTGAAGGACCGCTACAAAGGCAGCCTGCCGCTCAACTGGGTGGGTGCAGCGATTCTGGTTTGCCTGGTCGCAGGCTTTCTGCTGGGACTTTGGTGGGTTGACCGGCGCAGCCGACAACGTCACGGCGGTATACGCATCTACTAGACGTATATGTCGGCGCGTTATAAGCGCATAACCAACAAACCGTTCACGCTGCCGCTGCAGCTCCTTAAGGTGACTCCTCAATTCTGCGATCAGATCGCAGCTGAGCAGTATCACAAGGAGCTTCGCGATGAGCAGTTTGCCCGCTGGCGAAATGCCACTGGACATCGAACAAACCCGGAACCTGCAGACGGCCGTGCAAGGCCTGTCCGAGCAACAACTGCATTGGGTCTCCGGTTATGCGGCCGGCCTCGCCGCGGGGGGCTCTGCGGACGCGGCGGCAAGCCCGGCGCCGATCGCCGATGTCGGTCAGGGCCTCACCATACTGTACGGCTCGCAGACCGGAAACGGAGAGGAAATCGCAACGGCGTTGTCCGAGCTTGCACGCGCGAAAGGCTTCGCTACAAGTCTGCAGAGCTTGTCCGATTTCAAGCCGTCCAGCCTGAAGCGCGAATCACTGGTGACCTTTGTGGTCAGCACACACGGCGAAGGTGACCCTCCTGACGACGCGGAGATCTTCTACGATTTCCTGATGTCCGAAAAAGCACCGAAGCTGACCGATTTGAACTACTCGGTGCTGGCGCTTGGAGATAGCAGCTATGTGAATTTCTGCCAGACGGGACGAGACTTCGATTTGCGGCTCGAGGAGCTGGGCGCAACCCGTTTCGAGGCGATGGTCGAGTGTGATCTCGACTTCGAGACTCATGCAACAAACTGGACCGAACGCGTCATTGCAGAATTGCCGTCTTTACTCGACGCGCCCGCTACGTCGCCAGCCCCGATACTGCGCGCCGTAGAAAACACTTCAATTCACGACAAGAAAAACCCGTTTCCTGCCGAAATCCTTGTAAACCAGAAGATAACGGCAGGTGGCTCAAGCAAGGACGTGCGCCACATAGAGTTGTCCCTGGAAGGGTCGGGACTAACCTATGAGCCTGGCGACGCGCTTGGCGTATTTGTGGAAAACCCGCCGCAGCTGGTAGAGGAGATAATTGCGTCCTTGCGTTTGGACGAAACCGCAAATGTGCGCGTTGGCGATCAGACACTATCGTTGCAGCGTGCGTTGCAGAGCCGCCTTGAAATTACGACTGTCAGTGTCGGGTTTCTCCGAGCATGGGCCGAAATCGCTACGGCTGAGCTGCTGCACGAACTGCTCGCCGCCGGTGCAGAGGCAAAGCTGTCTGAATTTCTCGATCGTCACCAGCTCGTTGACATGCTGCGAGCATTTCCGGCAGTAGTCGACGCGCAGGTGTTCGTTGAACTTCTGCGTGCGTTAAGCCCGCGATCCTATTCGATTGCATCGAGTCCGCAGGCAAATCCGGACGAGGTACATCTGACCGTTGCCGAAGTACGCTACCAGGCGTTCGGCTCCGAACATTGGGGTGCTGCTTCGACGCACCTCGTAGATCGCCTGAAAGAAGGCGACACGGTCGATGTGTTCATCGAGCGTAACAAGCGCTTCCGACTCCCGGAGGCGCATGTACCCGTCATCATGATTGGGCCGGGAACCGGCGTCGCACCATTTCGCGCGTTCGTTGAGGAGCGCGTGGAACTTGGCGCAAGCGGCAATAACTGGCTGATATTCGGCGATCGCAATTTCGATACCGATTTTCTCTATCAACTTGAATGGCAGCGGCACCTGAAGCAAGGCAATTTGCAGCGGCTTGATGTTGCCTTCTCTCGCGATCAGCACAACAAGATCTACGTACAGGACCGTATTCGTGACAATGCGGCGGAAATCGCACGCTGGATTGATCAGGGTGCGGTGATCTATGTCTGCGGCGATGCGAAGCGCATGGCTGGAGATGTCGACGACGCGCTGCGTGACGTGCTCGCAGCTCATATGGATGTCGACGCCGAAGCGGCCGAACAACAGCTCAAGGCGTTGCGTGCGGCAGGACGCTACCAGAGAGATGTTTACTGATGACCGATACAAACCTCACCGAAGTTGAGCACATCAAAGCCGATAGCCGCCACTTGCGCGGTACATTGGTTGACGGTCTGCGCGATACCCTGACCGGGGCGATTGCCGCGCCTGATACGCAGTTGTCCAAGTTTCATGGCATTTACCAGCAAGACGATCGCGACATTCGCAGCGAGCGCAAACGACAGAAACTCGAGCCTGCCTACAGCTTCATGATTCGCGGCCGAATTCCGGGCGGCTTGCTAACAACCTCACAATGGTTGTCGCTTGACCGCATTGCGCTGCAACATGCAAACAGATCGATTCGACTAACGACACGTCAGGCGGTGCAGTATCACGGCGTCGTAAAACGCGACCTGAAGCAGACGATCGCCGAGATCAACCAATCCACACTGGATACGATCGCCGCGTGTGGTGACGTTAATCGTAACGTCATGTCGCCACCGTTGCCGGCGTTGTCAGGCGTGCATCGACAAGTTCAGGCGCAAGCCGAGAAGCTGTCGGAGCGTCTGATGCCGCGCAGTCGCGCATATCATGAGATTTGGCTGGATGGAAAAAAAGTCGAATCGTCTCAAAATGAAGTTGAACCAATCTACGGAGATACTTACCTGCCGAGAAAGTTCAAGGCGACTTTCGTGATTCCGCCACAGAACGACGTCGATGTCTATTCGCAGGATCTGGGCTTCATTACGATCGTTAAAGACGGCGAAATCGTCGGCTACAACGTCACGGCAGGCGGTGGCATGGGTATGACGCATGGTGAGACCGATACCTATCCTCGTCTGGGAGATGTTCTGGGGTTCATCTTACCCGAGCATGTACTTCAGGTTGCGGAGGCCGTCGTTACAACACAGCGAGATTACGGCGATCGTACAAATCGAAAACACGCGCGTTTGAAGTATACGATCGACGATCGCGGCGTGGACTGGTTCCGCGCTGAAGTCGAGAAGCGTTCCGGCGTAGCGTTTGAAACCGCAGCGAAGTTTAGTTTTGTTGCCAACGGTGACGTCTACGGCTGGCAAAAGGACGACGTTGGAGCGTGGCACTATGGGTTGTTCGTTCAGGGTGGGCGTATCAGTGATGTCGACGAACGCAGGTTGCTAAGCGGGATTCGCGCGATAGCGCGGTTGCACAGTTGCGAGTTTCGACTTACGCCAAACCAGAATCTGATTATCAGCAAGGTTGCTGACAGCGACAAAGCCAGTATCGACGCTTTGTTGGCCGAGTACGGAATCGAAAATTCTGCTCAGGCGAGTCCGCTACGGCTTAATTCGATGGCGTGCGTTGCGTTTCCTACTTGCGGGCTGGCGATGGCCGAGAGTGAACGCTACTTGCCGTCGCTGGTGGATAAACTTGATGCACAACTCGCGTCACACGGCTTGCAGAATGAACCGATAACGATCCGCATGACCGGCTGCCCGAATGGTTGCGCACGACCGTATATCGCGGAAATCGGGCTTGTCGGTAAAGGACCTGGTCGCTACACGCTGTTCCTGGGTGCAGGTTTCGCTGGCGAGCGGCTTGGCGCCCCCTACCTGGATAATGCCAACGAGGCTGAAATCATGGCAGCGCTGGACCCGTTGTTTGCCGACTTCGGCAAACGACGTGACCCGTCCGAACACTTTGGTGACTTTCTCGTGCGCACGGGCACGGTTCGTGAAGTAACAGCAGGCAGGAATATTCATGACAGCTGATGAGCGAGTCACATCGGCGTTAAAGACGCTGCCCGGACAACACGCCGTAAGTTCAAGCTTCGGTGCGCAATCCGCTGTCATGTTGCATATGTTGACGCAACAAGTGCCGGACATACCTGTCATTTTCATCGACACGGGCTACCTGTTTCCCGAGACCTACCAGTTTGTCGATGCGCTTTCCGCACGACTGCAGCTGAATCTGCAGGTGTACGAGCCGGTAATGTCGCCTGCGTGGCAGGAAGCGCGCTACGGCAAGCGCTGGGAAGCTGGAATCCGCGGAATCGAGGAATACAACCAGGAGAACAAGGTTGAACCGATGCAGCGCGCGCTGCAGGAGCTCAATGTTGGTACCTGGTTTTCAGGAATTCGCCGCGGCCAGTCAGCGTCGCGAGCGGACACTCAGTTTGTGGAGAATTCAGGCGGTCGCTTCAAGGTGCATCCGATTGCAGACTGGTCGGACAAGGATGTGTACGACTATCTGCAAAAACACGGATTGCCTTACCACCCGTTGTGGGAGCAGGGCTATGTTTCGATTGGTGATGTGCACACGACCCGTTCACTGGCCGAGGTGGACTCGCTCGATGAGACACGCTTCTTTGGCCTGAAGCGCGAATGTGGCATTCATGAAATGGACTTCGCCGCACCCGCGGCGGCGCGATCTGCCTAGGCGGCTTCTGTCACGCCCTCGGCGCAGCCGCCTTTGACGGGCAGTTTGTCGGCATCAAACAGTGCATCGATTTCCTGCTGTGATGTTGCCCGGCGCATATCGTCGAGTTGCTGAGTAGAAGCGTGAGCCGCAAACAACTGAATGAAGTCGATCATGTAGCGACGTAGCACGGCATTCTTGCGATAGCCGATCCAGGTCGTACTACGCGGGAACAAGCCTTCCGCATCGATAACCTCGAGGTCCTTACGGTCGGAGCAGTCCGCGGCCATGCTGGCGACGATGCCAACACCAAGGCCCATGCGCACGTACGTCTTGATGACATCCGCATCTCGTGCAGTGAACACAACATCTGGCTCAAGCCCTTCGTCCGCGAACGCGCGCTTTAATGACGAC
Organism: Gammaproteobacteria bacterium; assembly: GCA_022600955.1. Lineage (GTDB taxonomy): Bacteria > Pseudomonadota > Gammaproteobacteria > Steroidobacterales > Woeseiaceae > UBA1847. Next base: position 87,731 of record JAHZJK010000017.1, on the reverse strand, counting down.
TGGCCACCAAAACTGAAAACATAGGTAACAAGCGGGTGTTCCGCCAGATCCTGCAGCGTCAGCTTGCGTCCTAACTGAGTCAGTGCGTGATCTTTGGGCACCACGATCGAACGATCCCAGCGATAGCTCGGCACCAGCAGCAAATCCTCGAACAAGTCGTTCGCGCCTGTCGCAATGGCAAAGTCGATGTCATTCGCAGCGACCATATCGGCAATCTGCTCCGAGGTACCCTGATGCAGGTTCAGTCCGACTTTCGGAAACCGCTTGCGGAATTCCCGAACGATCTCCGGGAGAACGTAACGCGCCTGGGTGTGCGTCGTGGCAATCGACAATGCGCCTTCTTCTTCCTCGAAGAAATTGGACGCCAGGCTGCGGATGTTTTCAGCTTCGCGCATGATGATACGTGCGCGGTCGATGACCTGGTGCCCCGCTGGTGTCACGCTGCCGAGACTCTTGCCCTTGCGCGTAAATAGCTGCATGCCGAGTTCTTCTTCCAGCAGTTTGAGCTGCTTGCTGACGCCAGGCTGGCTGGTATACAGACGCTCGGCCGCCGCCGTTATGTTCAGCCCATTGTCGACGATGGCAAGCAGATATTTGAGTTGTTGGAGTTTCATTAAGGTGTATGACCAGCCTTTTGCGGTTCAGTTTCATCAGGGCACGCTAATGCCTGCTACGTATACCAGAAACATATAACTGAGGGCTATATCGGCAGAATGAGACCGTCTTTTTGCTGATAGCGCCACTGACTATAGTGACCGCCTGTTCTCAGTGGATATTTCAGTGGATTTCTTTCCTGCATTTCTCAGCCTCAAGGATCGGAGCTGCCTGTTGGTGGGTGGTGGCGATATTGCGCTGCGCAAGGCGCGGTTGCTGTCTTCAGCGGGCGCCAATCTGACAATCGTGGCGCCGGAAGTCGGCCACGCGATGTTACAGCTCGCCGAGGCCAGCGGTGCAACACTTTTGCGCAGACGCTTCGTCGAGACCGACGTTGAAGGGCATTGGCTGGTCGTGAGCGCGACTGGCGACCCGGACGTTGAGGCTGCCGTATTCTCAGCGGCGACGCGCGCGCGAATTTTCTGCAACTGCGTCGACGACATGCAGAATTGTAGCTATATCACACCGGCTATCGTTGACCGAAGCCCGATTGTAGTGGCCATTTCATCCGCCGGCGCCGCGCCGGTTCTGGCGCGAAAGTTGCGTGCGCAGATCGAGCTGTTGCTGCCGGCGGGCATTTCGAAACTGGCGACATTGGCACAATCATGGCGTGCACGAGTCGCCAAGCACGTTGTCGGCCTGCTGGGGCGGCGGCGCTTCTGGGAGTCGGTGTTCGACGGGCCAGCGGCGGGCCTTGCAATGAACGGCGACACGGTCGCGGCTGAGCAACTGATGGAAGTATTGCTGGGTGACGCGAAGACACCACAGGCAGGCGAAGCCTGGCTCGTAGGCGCAGGGCCTGGAGACCCGGGACTCCTGACCATGCGAGCGATGCAGGTCATGCAAACGGCGGATGTTATCTTGCATGATCGCCTTGTATCGGCGGAAGTGCTTGAGCTCGCGCGACGCGACGCTGACCTGGTATCCGTGGGCAAAACGCCTGGCTGCAGAGCGAACTCCCAGGAAGAGATCAACGCGCTGCTGGTATCGCTGGTCGAAGATGGAAAGCGCGTTTGCCGTCTCAAAGGCGGCGACCCGTTTATTTTCGGGCGTGGTGGTGAAGAGGCTGCGGCGCTTGATCAGGCGGGGTTGTCGTATCAGATTGTTCCGGGCATTACGTCGGCGGCGGGTTGCGCAGCATCGGCTGGCATTCCTCTGACGCATCGCGGTTTGTCGCAGTCCGTTGCGTTTATTACGGCGCATGGTCAAAGCTCGGTCGACGCTCTCGACTGGCCGTCTTTAGCACGGGACAGGCAGACGCTGGCGTTTTACATGGCAGTGAGCCGGTTTCCGGATTTAATGAACAACCTGGTGAACAACGGTCGCTCTGTGGATACGCCCGTTGCGATCATCGAAAAAGGCACAACGCCTGAGCAGCGTGTGGTGCGAGGCAAGCTGGGACAGCTCACGATGCTCGCAGAGGCGCATCGCATCGTTCCACCGGCAATGTTAATCGTAGGCGAGGTCGCGGCGCTCGGACAGACCGGAAAGGTCCAGCAACCGCATCGACCATCAATTTATGCTAAACACAGTGTCAGGGTCACGCAAAAAGGCTAACAACAATGATCTACAACAGTATTCTTGAAACTATAGGCAACACACCGGTCGTCCGACTGAACAACATGGGTCCGGATCACGTCGAACTGTACGTAAAAGTCGAGTCTTTTAATCCGCTCGCGTCGGTGAAGGACAGACTGGCATTTGCCATCATCAACGATGCCGAGCAGCGCGGTACGCTGAAACCAGGACAGACCATTGTCGAGGCAACCTCGGGTAATACCGGTATTGCACTGGCGATGGTGTGCGCGGCGAAGGGTCACCAGTTTGTAGCCACAATGGCGGACTCTTTTTCGGTAGAAAGGCGCAAGATCATGCGCGGCCTGGGTGCGAAAGTCATCCTGACGCCAGCTGCTGAGCGCGGCACCGGAATGGTGAAGAAGGCGGAGGAACTTGCGGAGAAATACGGCTGGTTTCTAACGCGACAGTTTGAAAACGAAGCGAACCCTGAGTATCACCGCAACACGACCGGGCCCGAAATTCTTTCCGATTTTGCGGGCAAAAAGCTCGACTACTGGGTGTCGGGCTACGGTACAGGTGGCACGATGACTGGCGCTGGCGAAGTACTGAAGACTGCGCGACCGGATATCAAGATCGTCGCGACCGAGCCGGCGGCGGCCTCGTTACTTGGCGGAGCGGAGTGGGCGCCTCACAAGATTCAGGGTTGGACGCCTGATTTTATTCCCGAGGTGCTGAACCGCGAGATCTATGACGATCTGGTTCCGGTCACCGACGACGAGTCTATCGCGACATCACGCGAACTTGCGGCAAAGGAAGGCATATTCACGGGAATTTCGTCGGGTGCAACACTTGCGGCCGCGCTGCAAACGGCAGAGAAAGCGCCGAAAGGTTCGGTCATCCTGGCGATGCTGCCCGATACAGGTGAACGCTACCTGAGTACGCCACTGTTTGAGGGTGTTAATGAAGGATCTGACGACGACTGGCTCGCGACGCAGTAATTTCGGCTGGCCCGTATTTGTGAGCGAATGCTCAAATTGGGTGCTAAATAGCTGAAATACTGCGGCTTTCAACCATCAGTTGAGACATAAGTCACAGCCGATCAGGCTTGTGGGTGGCATCGTGGGCAACTGGTTTGAAATGAATCGTTACCGGGGTAGTCAGTGGCCGCCGAAGTCCACACGCTTAGAGTTGAAAAAAACATCAGCAAAGCAGGCAAGTTGCTGCATTCGCTGGTGCCTCGTGCACAGATTTTCTGTTTCTACGACAACGCCAAACAGTGTGCCTGGAGTAGTGACAGCGCTGAAGATTACGAGATCGACAATTTTGTTTCCGATTTGCCGCGTGAAGTGCTGATGGAACTGGCGGAGCAGCGCGATGTTCTGAGTCGCACCCTGCCGTCCGGTCGCACCGTTGTGGCATTGCCTGTGTTCGACGAGCAGCAAGCATTAGCAGGTCTGCTTATCGCGCTGTTTTCGCGCAACGACGGCAAGTCGTCATCGTTCAATCCAGGCCTGTTGAAAAACATACTTGAGCCTGCGATCGACGTGATCGGCGAAAGCCTGCGAGTGAGCAAGCAAACACGCAGTCTCGAGCGTCATTCGGACGATGTCGAGAAAGAGCTCTCGTTCGTCTATGACGTTGACGAAAAAATCCACGGATCATCGGGTCGCCATTCCTCGTTGGCACAGCTGGTCGGCCGAAGTGGTCGATACCTCGAAATTAACTACAGCGTATTGCTGATTCCGTCGAAGCGAATTCGCGTCAGCGCAACACATTCGAGCTGGAAGACGGTCAATCGCAAGGTGCTGGATCGCTACCTGATAGACCACCTGTTGCCCAAGCTGGCCGGACAACGCCGGCCTGTAATTTTTGAGATCCCACCGATGAAGACCGACGGCGAACTGGCCGCCGACGGCTACCAGGCTCTGTTGTGTCCGGTGCTCGACAAGCAGGGCAATGTTGAAGGCATGCTGGCGCAGCTGGGGCGTGTCGACAACAGCAAGTTTTCAAGAAACGATCGCCGCTTTATGTCCTATATCTGCCGCAAGGTGGAGTACGTAATCGAACAATCTTTCGACGCAATGACGGGTTTGATGAACCGTTCGGGCTTCGAAACCCAGTTGGGTGAGTCCGGTGCCGCCCTGAAGAAAAACGGGGATGCGCATCAGGTCATATATTTCGACCTGGACAACTTGCAACTTGTGAATGACACCTTCAGCCGCGAAGCTGGCGACGAAGTTATCCTGCGCTTCGCACGCTTGCTTGAAGACGACCTTCCGAAAAGCGCAGTCCTGTCGAGATTGACGGGCGATGATTTCTGTATGTTGTTGACGCATGCAGAATCCGAGGCAGCTGTCGAGTATGCCAAGGAGGTCCGTGCCCGCATGGATTCGCTGCGCTACCTGGAAGGCGACAAGTCGCTCCAGGTGACGATGAGTGTCGGCATTGCAGCTTTCACCCGCTCAGGTAGCGATGGTGCGGGCGCGCTCACGTCCGCACGCATGGCATGTGACTCTGCCAAGGCGCACGGCCGCGATCGTGTCGAGGTGTTTGACGAAGATGATCGCAGTATTGTGCGGCGTATTGATGATATGCAGCTCGTCGCGAGTATCCAGCGGGCGCTCGATAGCGATGAGTTCGAACTGATGGCACAGCCGATTTCGGCGCTTGCAAAGGGTGCCAGGGATATTCGCTACGAAGTGCTGTTGCGCATGGATGATGGAGATGGCGGGCGAGTTTCAACCTCAGCGCTGTTCTCTGCAGCCGAGCGCTACCACATGATGCCGCAGATTGACCGCTGGGTTGTTTCGAGGTCGATCGCCAAACTGGCCGAGCATCGCGAATTTCTGATTGAGTCCGGCGCGACTTTCGCGATCAATCTGTCAGGCCAGACGCTTGGCGATGTGGATATCCTCGAATTTATTGAATCTGAAATCGACAATAGCGGTTTACCATCCAGTTCTCTGTGTTTCGAAATCACTGAGTCGGCTGCAGTTTCCAACTTGAAGAAAGCACAGTCATTCATCAACAAGTTGCGCAAACGCGGCTGTGAAATATCGCTGGATGACTTTGGCGCAGGATTGAGTTCGTTCGCCTATCTGAAGAGTTTTAACGTCGATACTCTGAAAATAGACGGTGGTTTCATTCGCGACATCACTGTGAACCGGATATCCGAGTCGATGGTTGCTGCGATTACACAAGTCGCGAATGTTATGGAATTGAAGACGGTCGCGGAGTACGTGGAAACCAAGGGTGCGCGGAAGCTGGTGAAGAAGCTCGGTGTGGATTTCGCCCAAGGCCACGTCATTGGCAAGCCCTTGCCACTTGTTTCTACTCTGGCTGAACTGGTCGAAACCGAAGCAGCGTCGACCACCTAAAAGACTCCTGCTTCAAGTCCGGCTGCCAATGCCTGGCCAAGTTCTTCGCAATCTGCCAGCCGGCGTTCATCGAATTCGCCAGCGATCAGGAGTGGTTCCTGTACCTCCCTGACGCCAAGTCCGCTCAATATTCGACGCATGCTGCTAATGGCGCCGCTACCGTCGTTGCCGGCCCGCACGAATAGCGCAAACGAGCGACCGCCGACTTTTCCCTCACAGGAGTAGTAGACACGATCCAGAAAGTATTTCATCGCACCACTCATGTAACCAAAATTCTCGGGCGTTCCAAGAATGAATGCGTCGGCCCACAGGAGATCATCAGCGTCGGCCTGCAGCGCGACTCTGACCCGTACGTCAACGTGGTCAACGGCGCTGCTGGTCGCACCAGCGACCACAGCTTCGGCCATTCGGGTGGTTGACCCGGATTGCGAGTGATACACGATCAACAGACGTTTGTTTGCCATTCATCAATACTGCCAGAGACGCGTCGAGTTAGTTAGACTGCCCGCATGGGTACACCGGTAAATGACAGCATAGAGAAGCTACCTGCTGCACTGCAGCCTGTCGCGAATTCGCAGGTAATGTATTGTTGCGTGAATTCGGCACGGCCGACTTGGATCAAGCGTCAGTCAGCAGGTCAAGGTGGTCAGTTGCTACTGTGGAAAAAGCCCATCTTTGATCGAGTCATCACTCAACTCTTCCCGATTAGCCTCTTAATCGATTCGTACGCAAACTCGCTGGCCTTTCGTGCGCCCAATCGTGCCTGCAAAGGTGACGCCATACTTAGGTTCGCGACACCATGCATAAAACACCAAACCGAGACGGCTTCCAGATCGCCTGCCTGGCGACGCGAAGCGCCAATTCCTTCGTCGATGGCTGCTTCCAGCATCTCAAAGACCGGTCCCGCATAAGGCTCAAGCTTCGCCTTCGACTCGCCTTCGGTGGCTTCAGCGGAGAACATCAAGTGGTATAGCGACTGATTCAATCGGGAAAACTTCAGATACTCGTCGACCATTCCTGCAAGACCATTACGTTTCCGGCCGCGACTCAGGCTGCAACCTAGGCGCGCGAACCCACGTCGACATAAGCCGTTATTGAGGCCGGAACGATCGCCAAAATGATGGTACGGAGCGCCAGACGACACACCTGCGCGGCGCGCAAGCTCGCGCACAGAGATCGCATCTAGCGAGCTCTCCGCAAGCATTTCCTCCGCGGCGTCTAATATTGCTTCCCGCAAATCTCCGTGATGGTAGCTCGCCTTGCCCATTGCTATCCCGCTATTGGCTGTCAGGTCTTGATTCTTATAACTAATCACTGCTTAATTGTAAAGACTGGCGGAAATGTAAAAGTCGATTTCTGCTTCATCTGAGTATTTGTTGGAGGAGTAACGAAGCTGCATAGCGGCATATATCATTGAATGGCGTCTCTGCGTACGGATCGGGACTCGCGTGCTGTGCACCGTACGAAAAATTCTCTGAGAATTGGAACCTTTCACTCCACGCAAGACATACAAAGGTTAAGGGAGCTTGGGAATGGTATACGACTGAGATGGTGAGCGATGCGGATCTACTGGCCAATATGCTTAACAAGCGCGACCCCGGGTTCGCGGAGTTGTATGACCGCTATGGCGACTCCATTTATCGGTACGCATTGATGATGTTGGGTTCAGTTACAGGCGCGGAAGAAGTCACTCAGGAAACATTCGTCCATGTGATCGAAAACGCCGATCGGTTTGACCCGGCACGGAGCAACACTTCTCTGGGGTGGCTGTATGGAATCGCACGTAACAGGATTCGTATATTGCGTCTCTACAACAGTCGATTGGCGCCGATGATTGATGCGCAATCAAACAAGGAATCGCCCGATCGACTATTGGGCTGGTCGAAGGTCGCGGAAGAGACGGCGAACGCCATACTCTGTTTGCCGACTGAGCAGAGAGAAGTAATGGTCTTGTGTGGACTACAGGAGATCGACTACGCAACCGCCGCAGACATTCTGGATTTGCCTATCGGTACCGTTCGCTCCAGGTTGTCTCGTGCTCGCACTTCGTTGCGCGGAAGTCTTTCGAATATTGGCTATTCACTAGAGGATTTGAAACATGAAGCCCAGTGAAACTCATGATATTGACAAGTACCTCGAGCATCTCAAGAACGAACTTGCCGATGTGCATGCACCGCGGTGGGTGGAGCCGAGTAACGTCAAAGTTATTCCAAAAACAATAGACACCAGGCGCGGTGACACAGCCGATGCTCCGAGCAGTAGCGCAAAAGCACTCTGGCTTACCGGTCTGGCTGCGTCGCTAGTTGCTGTCGCCGTCGGCACATTCCGTTGGTCTTTGTCAGTTGACGTTCAGTCGACTCAGATCGCACAAACGCCGGTTTCCGGTCACCTGGTGGCTAGAACGATTACGCCCGTGACTGTGCAATCGATATCGAGAGGTGCCGAAGTTCACTACCTGGAGACACGGTTGGTAAGCGATGAGAGTGGGCTAACTCAGGTCATTTATGTGTACCTGCCAAATTAAGGACAAATTCATGTTCACAAAAAAGTCGTTCTTTTCTATGGTTATCTCGGCGTGCATTGCAGGCGGAATTCTTACTGTTGATGCGAGCGCGCAAGATGCGCCCACACCAGTTGGTGGAGGCATCGAGTTGATGCCGCAGTTTTTCTCAGACGAAGTCGTAAAAGGGGCGCCTGTCGCCGCGACGATCACGACCAAAACGGTCCAACAGCTTTTCGATGGCAACCGAATAGTTCACGAGGATATAACGCAGTTTGTACGCGATTCCGAAGGCCGTGTACGTCGAGAGGAGTTGTCCAGCGTCGGCCAACCCTTCGCGACATATTCCGTGTCGGACCCTACAACCGGCATATCGTTTACGGTAAATGAGCAAGCAAAAACGGTTTTCAAAAGACCATCTTTCCCAGGTCTTGTTCACTTTGGAGTTAGCGCGGTTCCGGTAAACGCCGAAGCTGTCGCGATTTCATCGGGCAATGTGACAATCCTGGAAAAAGGTGTGCGAGAGGAGCCGCCACGCGTGATCGGCGGCAGGATGTCGTCGGCGTCAATCGGTAGCGATCGCACCCCCGATACCGTAGTAGGTGGCACGACGGTTGCTTTCGGTGGCCACGGGGTCACCGTGCGTGCCGGAATGCCGTTTGGAATACGCGGAAGTGCCCACTCCAGTGTTCAGCCTCTGGGTCAGGAAACGATTGACGGCGTGCGCGTGGAAGGAACATTGCATACAACGACGTACCCGGCGGGCGTACTCGGAAATGAAAAACCCATCATTGTGGAGAAGCGCAGCTGGTTTTCGCCTGAGCTAAGGATGATGGTGCGCTCCGAAGAAACGGACCCAAGATTCGGCACGATTACTTACAAAGCAAAAATCACCAACACCGATGATCCAGACGTCTCCTTGTTTGAGATACCGACCGACTACGACGTCGTTGAGCCAGGAATACTACGGGTAAGCCCGATCCCACCCTGAACCGAATCTGCTTTCGTCGGCCAACACTGGCCAGACAACGGGCGTAGCCCCGAATAATACATGCCTAGCGGCGCAGACACTTTTGGAGCATCTCGGACAAACACCGGGCCATGTTCGTAGGTCCCTGCGCCTCAACAATCGACTTTGAATAGGAAAACCCGACATGAGGTACGCCTTGGTACGCAATGTGTTCATCGCACTTTGGATTTCGGCAAGTGCAGTGGCCTGTACTAGTGACAACCACCAGGAGGAGCCAACCGGTAAAGGATCGATTCGGGCATTGCACACAATACCCGATATCGGCGTAGTCGATTTTCTTATCGAAGAAACCGTTCTCGGAAGGTTGAGTTTCCGGGAGGCGTCCGGGATTTCGCAGTATGATGATCTTGAGTACGAGTTTCGGTTTGAAATTGACTTACCCGGCAACGACGATCCGACAGTTCTAGGTGACAGTACGCTCAACGTAACTACCGATCAGGAATACACGTTTGTATTGTCCGGTACATTGGACGAGCCTACGATTTTCTTGTGGGAACAGTTCGGCAGAAACTGGGCAGAGGAGCAACAAACTGCAGCGGACAATGACACCGAAGTAACGGTAATGGAAGTGTCGTTCGGGCATGTATCACCATCCCTTGATGAGGTTGATATCTACCTCGAAGCACCAGGCACTGGTCCAGCGTTCGCTGTCCCAAAGGCATCACTTTCATATTCCGATTTTCAGGAAGCTATTGAGCTGAGTGCTTCCGAATTTCAACTAGTGGTTACACCTGCTGGCGACCCGGACACAATTCTGTTTGCGTCGAACGTGCTCGAGTTCAACCCCGCTTCGAGTACGCTAATTACTCTAATGGATGACGGAGGCGCGACAACCGCCCAGATATCCGTCAGCTTGATCGGTGCCGGGTCATCTAGCGCCCTGGCCGATATCAATTCGTCCTCGACAATTAGTGCCGTGCATGCCGCACTCGGGTCCGGTGCTGTGGACATCTACGACTCAGATGACTTTAGCAGCCCAATCATCGAAGACCTCGATTTCGGATCCCGATCGGAGGAGATTGTCGTGAGTGACGGTGAGACGAACCTTGTCGCTACCACATTCGATAACGTTGGCGTATTTCTCAGCCAACAAACGCTGAACGCGGTCACGAGCAGCTACAACCGCCTTTACTTGGTAGGGCTACCTGGAGACTTACAGTTTGTTGCGCAACGGTACAATCATGCGACGCTCGCAACGCACGCCCGCTTCCAGCTGTTTCAGGCCGCCGTTCGTTTTCAGGCGCTGGATGTCTATTTGGTAGACGTCACCACCGATATACAACTGATCGGGCCAACGTTTTCGAGTGTGGTGTACGGCACGGGTCTAAGCTACGTGAATCGGGAGGCCAAACGCTACAACGTGTTTGTTACAGAGCCGGGGACCAAAAACGTCGTTGCAGGTCCTGTTGAGGTAACGCTGGAAGACAACCATAACTACTCTTTGACGATCGTCGACTCCGCCAACATCTCAGCGGCGGCGATTTTGTTCTTTGAGGACTCCGGACCTTAATGATGCTCTCCCGAATCCTGTTTGCCATTCTGATCTTGTGGGTACCTTGGAGCGCTTGGGGTCAAGACCAAGGTGTGTTGGGAGGGCCCGTCTGGTACGGCGGTCTGCATTCAAGCCATCTGATATCGATTGAAGGCGACGGTGATTTTCTTGGCAGAACCCAAAGTGTATACGGCGGCACACCGTCAATCCCAATGGACAAAGGCGGCCAGCTTGGGCTGACTGTCGGTGCACGTTGGGCTACGGGTTGGTGGGCGGAGATGGAACTTGGTCGGGTAGATTCATCGACCAACTCGGAAACCTGGCTTGGCTCTGGTATACGCGATCAGGACATTTTTCAACTCGATGGTGAAATCGAAAGCAAAGTCTTTATGGTGAACGTGGGCTACGACCTCGAGCGACTTGAGAAATGGGCTACTCCCTATTTCCGAGTTGGATTGGGTCTTGCCGAAAATACAATCGATGCAACACTTACAGTCGAATATCTGTCGCAAGTTTGGGAGGGCACGACGTTCGAAGGTGAGTCACCCAATCACGAGGTCTTTCCCAGCGGCAAAGTCACAGAATTTGCCTGGTCGACCGCTTTCGGAGTGAAGAAGAGAATCAGTGATCGTCTTTTCGCACGGCTGGAGTATAGCTATCAGGATATCGGCGACGTGTGGTCAGAAGCCGATGAAAACACTGATCTTGTGATGATCAGCGGATTGCGCTCGCCGCAAGTCGGAATTCGTATGGAGTTCGATTTTAGGTGATTACCCAAAACTTAGGCCATAAGCTCCCCAATGCGCGGCTCTCCTCCCCAATCACGCGTGTCAAACGGGGCGCCTTAGCTTAGCTGCCAGCAGCATTGCTCCCCGCCCGCTGCTGGCAGTTCTTTTGTATCTCAATTAGGGTGTGGCGAATTACTCTCGTTCCGGAGGCCGTCCACACTGAAGCTTGGACTGCCGTGCTTTGCGATCATCAAAAGACCACCTGCAATTGCAAGATTCTTGAGAAATGGAACAAGTTGCATACGGTCGCCGAAGTCTGCGTGGAAAATTGAGGCCGACAGCAGCGTAAAGCCGGCTAGTAGTAGTGCGGCGAATCGCGTAAATGCACCTGCAGCGAGGAGCAGCCCAACGCTAACTTCAAACACGACAGTCGGCCATAGCAATTCACCCGGTAGGCCAAATGATTCGATGTAAGCGTGGGTTAATTCGGCGGATCTGATTTTGCCAAAGCCCGCCACGATAAATATTGTCGCCATCAATACGCGCGCAACCAGATCGGTACGTTGGGCAATCCGTAGTTTCATGAGTACTCCTCACTTAATGTTAATGTCTCGAAATTGGCGATTAGTTCCCGAATGCAACGACGTTTTCGCAGAAGGCCAGAACAGCGTTCTCTAGTTCGGCTTTCCGTGCATGCTTTGGTAGGCGTACTGCCCGCCCTTTGTGAAAATAGGTACCGGGCGCATGCGCCTCAGATAACTCCACGCTTTCGAACAGACGTGCCGCTCCTCTTTCCGGCGTTGAATAAAATATGGGTTGCAAGAGTTTCAAGAACCATGGCATCCCGTTACCTGCCGTCATGCTGGTTCGATTCGGCCCAGGATCCACGGCCGCCACGCGAATGCCGTCTCTGTCAAATTCTTCACTGAGTGCGGCGGTCATTATTGCCAACGCGAGTTTAGAGTTCGCATATGCGCCAAACAGCTTTTTTGCCTTCTTTGGGCGTTTCAATGAATCAACCGAGAACTCACGAGCTCTCAAAACAGCGCCAGAGGCGACGTTGATGACGCTGCCCCCGGTTAGCGAGAGACCAGGGCGAAGGGTTTGCATCAGAATATACGGTGCGATCAGATTGACTTGGGTGTGCATTTCCAATTCATCGCGCGACATCTGAATGCCATCGAGCAGAACGCCAGCGTTGTTGAAGAGAAGGTCGAGCTCAGGGGCATAGTTGAGAATTCGCGCGGCTACAATTTTCGCGCCAGACACGGTTCCTAGGTCGCCACTGACTGATTCAATAGCCAGGTCTGGAAAGCGCACACGTACGTCGTCGGCCAAACTCGACAATTTTGACGATGATCGACCGTGCAGGACGAGATTATAGCCACCAATCGCCGCCCTCAGGGCGATCGCTCTACCAATTCCACCTGTTGCGCCGGTAATCGCACAAACGGGTCTTTCCATCGAAGTAACTCCAATCTAAGCAATGATTACATCATTATTTAAGCATTGCTTAATTAATGATGTCAAGCTTTGAGGGTTGGAATGCTTCTTCTGGAATTCGATCGCTACGGGTGTATAGCGATTGGGCCGCAGTAAAACGATTCGACTCTCTCCCGAACGTCAACGTGGTCAACGGCGCTGCTGGTCGTACCAGCGACCACAGCTTCGGCCATTCGGGTGGTTGACCCGGATTGCGAGTGATACACGATCAACAGATGTTTGTTTGCCATTCATCAATACTGCCGGAGACGCGTCGAGTTAGTTAGACTGCCTGCATGGGTACACCGGTAAATGACAGCATAGAGAAGCTACCTGCTGTACTGCAGCCTGTCGCAGAGCTGTGGTTTGGCAAGGCGGCTGAGCGTGGCATTGAAATTCCCTCCGAGCGCGTGGATGAGGTAGCAAAACTGGTCGCCTGTAGCGAATTCGCAGGTAATGTATTGTTGCGTGAGTTCGATCATTTCGCGAGCGGCGTCGATGCTGATCTTGAGGGATTCTCGACGGAAGTTGCAAACAGCGATGCCGACGCGGCGGTCGTCAAATCGCAGCTACGGCGGTTTCGCAATCGCTTCATGGTGCAGGTACTCGCACGGGAAATTTCCGGCAACGTCGGTCTAAACGAGACATTGCAGCAACTGTCTCGCTTGGCAGACCGGCTCCTGGACGCCGCAACGCGATACTCAGAGCGACAACTGTCTCGACGGTTTGGCACACCGCGTAATGAGTCGGGCGATGCAATACCGATCGTCGTGCTGGGCATGGGAAAGCTAGGAGGTCGCGAGCTCAACTTCTCGTCAGACATCGACCTGATCTTTTGTTTCGCCGAAAACGGCACCACTGACGGGGACCGCGCATTAAGTGCACAAGAGTATTTTGGACGTTTGTCGCGCAATATCATCGCCTTGCTTGATGAGCCAACTGTCGATGGCTTCGTGTTTCGTATCGACACGCGGCTGCGCCCGTTCGGTGATAGTGGTCCGCCTGTCGTCAGTTTCGCAGCGCTGGAGTCCTACCTTGTCCAACATGGTCGAGACTGGGAGCGCTATGCCTATGTCAAGGCACGAGTCGTGGGCACGTTGCCAGCGGACGCGGTCGTGCAGGAGCTTTACGATGAATTGATTACGCCTTTTGTGTATCGGCGCTATCTCGACTACGGAGTCTTCGAATCACTGCGTGAGATGCAGTCCATGATCGCCGCAGAGGTGCGTCGCCGGGAACTGGAAGACAACGTCAAGCTGGGGTCTGGTGGTATTCGCGAGGCTGAGTTTATTGTACAGGCACTGCAGCTGGTACGCGGCGGCAGCGAGCCCGAATTGCAGAGCCGCGAGTTGCAGGAAGTGCTGCCGCGGCTCGTCAACCAACGTGGTCTGGACGCGGCGGCTGCGGAAAAACTATTGCGCGGCTACCGTTATCTGCGACGCCTCGAGAACTTCATCCAGGCTATTCGTGACGCGCAAACACACGATCTGCCGGCTAATGAGGTCGACCAGGCGCGCTTGTGCCTCGCAATGGGCTGCAAGGACTGGCGGTCACTGCGTGCGGAGCTTGACCAACACCGTGACGCGATCGCAGTGCAGTTCGCAAATATCGCGTTTCGTGGCGAGTCTGATGTCAGCGGTGCAGACTCACCCATTGCTGCGCTGTGGGACAGTGGGTCGGGTGTCGGCCAGTGGCAGTCGGTTTTGCAGCAAAGCGTTTCCGAAGACGTTGAAGCACTTGCTGAGAAAATTACCCAATTCAGGGGTTCCTCGGCCGTACAGCAGATAGACGCGAACGCGCAGCAGCGTCTGCAGCTGTTTATGCCTGCACTGCTTGCGCGGGTTTTTGAGACGGCTACGCCTCTGTCAACACTGTCACGCACGCTCGCGGTTACAGAGCGTATTCTGCGGCGCAGTGCATATTTGGCGCTGTTGAATGAAAACTCCCTTGCGATGCAGCGTTTTGTGGAACTGTGCGCTCGTAGCCAGTACATCGCTGACCAGATAGCACGTTATCCGCTGCTTCTCGATGAGTTGCTTGACCCTCGTCTCTACACGGACAACGTTAGTAAGCAGGAGCTCGCCGACGAGCTTGAATCCCGGCTCGAGACCCTGGCGTCCGTTGACAGTGAGCAGATCATGCAAATGATCGTGAGGTTTCAACGTCTCTCGATGTTTCGCATTGCGGTCGCAGACTTCAACAAAAGCCTGCCGGTCATGAAAGTCAGTGATGCGTTGACCTGGCTTGCAGAAGTTGTACTGGAGGCGACACTGAAGGTGGCATGGGAGGACCTCAGGGTGCGGCACGGCGTACCCTGTTTTGAACGCGATGGTGTTCTGCATGAAGCCGGCTTCGGTATCGTCGCATATGGCAAGCTCGGCGGTCTCGAACTCTCTTACGGGTCAGATCTCGATATCGTGTTCTTGCACAATTCGACGGGTAAACAACAGCTGACGAATGGTGAGCGTCCCTTGGACAATACGATGTTTTTCAGCCGTCTGGTGCGTCGCATGGTGCACTTTCTGACAACCCAGACTAGCTCGGGCACCTTGTATGAAATCGATATGCGGCTGCGACCTGATGGTGGGTCAGGTCTGCTGGTGACCAATACGGATGCCTTCGAGCGCTACCAGGAAGAAAACGCGTGGACCTGGGAGCATCAGGCGTTGTTGCGTACCCGCCCTGTTGCAGGCAGCGCAATCGTCGCTACCGAGTTTGAGCGGATTCGCAAGGACACACTGATAGGCCGAGTGCGTCGTGAGCAATTGCATGACGATGTATGCTCAATGCGCCAGCGCATGCGCATTGAGCTCGATCGCAGTAGCGACGATCAATTCGACTTGAAACATGGTCGAGGCGGCGTCGGAGATATAGAGTTTCTGGTCCAATACCTCGTGTTGTCGAACGCCAAAAAACACCCGGGCGTCATCACCTGGTCCGACAACATACGTCAGCTTGACGATTTGGTCGAAGCCGGAGTGTTACATCCGGTCGCTGGTGAGCGATTGCAGGACACGTATAAAGTTTACCGGATGGAGCTGCACCATCGTGCGCTGGATGGGAAAGATGCACTCTGCGACGTGGCTCGATTCTGTACCGAACGCGAATTTGTTAACACTATCTGGGATGAATGGTTGCCAACGGTACGTTAGCCGTGGCCGCCGCGCCTCTCAGCGCATATAATTCCGACTCCGAAGTTCAATGAAAGAGGGCGCCGTGGCAGCCAGAGCAGGAACCGTCGACCAGAATCTGATTCCGGCGAATGCACAACACAAATATGGCGTGAGGCCAAAGGATTTGCCACTCAGCTGTCCGATGCCCGGCATGTATTTGTGGAATTCGCATCCCAAAGTCTACTTGCCGGTCGAAACGACCGGAGAGGCCAAGTGCCCGTATTGCGGTGCGCAATACCACATGATGGGCGACGACGAATAGATGCATGTCGTAACCGGCGGCGCCGGTTTTATTGGTAGCAACCTGGTACGGGCGCTAATCGAGCGCGGCTGCGACGACGTCGTTGTGGTTGACGATCTGAGCGATGGCCACAAAATCGTCAATTTTTCCGATTTATCCATCGCAGACTATCTCGACAAAGACGAGTTTGCAGAGCGGCTCGGAAACGACAGGGAATTTGGCCGCAGCATTAGTGCCGTGTTCCATCAGGGTGCGTGTTCTGAAACCACCGAGTGGGACGGACGTTACATGATGCTGAATAACTACAGTTATTCGAAGCAGCTGTTGCAGCACTGTCTGCAGAACAAGGTCCAGTTTATCTACGCATCGTCCGCTGCTGTGTATGGTGGCTCTTCGGAGTTTGTTGAGGACCCGGTGTTCGAAAACCCTCTCAATGTCTACGGGTACTCGAAATTGCAGTTTGATCGCTATGTGCGGCGGGTCGCGGCCAATCCGGAAAGCCAGGTTACCGGCTTGCGCTATTTCAATGTCTATGGCCCGCATGAGCAACACAAAGGCTCAATGGCGAGCGTCGCATTTCATTTCAATAATCAACTGCGCGAGGACGGTGAATGCCGCTTGTTTGAAGGCAGTGATGGCTATGGCGACGGTGAGCAGCTACGCGACTTTGTATACGTCGACGATATTTGCAAGGTCAACCTGTGGTTTCTCGATAACCCCGGGTCTTCGGGCATATTCAATGCCGGAACAGGACGGTCACAGAGTTTCAATGATGTCGCGAATGCGGTGATTGGCTGGCACGGCAAGGGCAAAATCAGGTACGTGCCGTTTCCCGAGCACCTCAAGGGCGCCTACCAGAGCTTCACCGAGGCAGGTCTTGGTCAGCTACGCGAGTCGGGTTGCGATGTAGAGTTCCGATCGGTGGAAGCGGGTGTTACGGCGTATCTGGAACAGCTCTCGAGAGTCTAGATACTGAGCAGTTCCTGATAGACAGCGATAGTCTCATCCGCGGTTTTCTCTATTGTGAATTCTGTGAGCACCCGCGTCCTCGCCGCAGCACTCATGCGCCCGTGCATGTCCCGATCATTGTAGAGGTCGAGGACCTTTTCACGAATGGCTTCTGCGTCACCTGGTTCGACAACGAAGCCCGACTCGCCGGCTACGACCAGTTCGGGACTGCCGCCTGAGTTGGTGACAACAGGTACCGCACCCGCGAGCATCGCCTCAAGCATTGCGCGCGGCAAGCCCTCGCGCTTGAGGGAAGGCAACACAGAGACATGTACACCTTTTAGAATCCACGGCATGCGCGGCAGAAAACCAAACAAATGGATATTCTCGCTGTAGCTGTTTTGCGCGACTAATCCCTGGTGTAGCTCATTGTCCATATTGGTGCCGGCCAGCAGCACATGAATATTGAGACCCGGCGGCAGACCATCGATTGCATTGAGAAAAACTGGAATGCCTTTGCGCGGAATGCCACGTGCCGTACATGCGATGACGAAAGCGTCGTCTGGAATTCCGAACTGACCAAGATCTTCGGCAGCACCATCGTACAGCGCCGGGCTGTGACCTTTGCGTATTGTGACGGGCACGTTGCGACCGAGGCGCAGACCAGGCATGCCGAGGCTGAGCAGGTACTGCCGAATTGCGTCGCAAACGCAGATGATGCGGTCGATGCGCGGATTGAGGAGATACAGCCACGACTGTGGGCTCCAGTAGGCCAGGTTGCCAATAATTCCGCGGTAGGCGATAAGCTTTAGGTTCAAACCGATCGAGGCGAACAGGCCATTCATCGTCGCGCGTTTGTCGAGCATATGCAGGATGTCGTAGCGCTTACGCTTGAGCTCGGCGCGCATGAAGCAAATACCCGCAAGGCTAAGTTTCCACGACAGTCGGTAAGGAATTACAGGGACGCCAGCCGCTTTAAGAGCTTCATAGTTGGCAGTGTCGGGCCACGTAATAACCGTTACGTCAATGCCTTTCCTGTGCATTTCAATGAAAGATCCGGTTTCAGCCGGATCGCTCTCACCGTTTACGCAAAGTACACGTACGGGCTTCCCCATAGATCAGGTTCCTGGTTTAGCGAAGTTCTGATTTTGGTAAGTTGCGTTGCTTCTTGTCGAACACGACGATGGAGTCGTAAAACGCGATGCCACCAAGATTTGCGCTCAGGTAGCTGAGCTCAAGCTGCTTGACCGACTCCGGATGTTCGTGTCGAAAATGGGTTTCTTTCCGGTTGAAATACGGCTCATGCAGCATATCGACCATTTGTTTCGAGAGGTCTATGAACGTGTCCTCACTGTCGATGTGCTTGATCCAGTAATTGGTATGGACATCTTCGACCATATAGCAGCCGCCGTCTTTGAGGGCCGGGCGAAATAGCGCACCGAAACTGATGTTCTGATGGTGGGTCTTGTGGCTGCCGTCGTCCAGAATGATATCGAACGGGCCGAATTCCTCGTTCACCTGGGCGAGAAAATCCGGATCGGCCTGGCTGCCAATGCGCACAAACACGTTGCGATCGGCGATCTCGTGGTCTTTGCAGGACTTATCCACATCAATACCGACGATAGTTGAATCAGGATGGAAATAGTCCTTCCACATGCGCAGCGATCCACCCCTGAATACACCGATCTCAAGCATCTTGATCGGCCGGTTACGGTAAGCACCGAAGTGCCTGGCGTAGATGTCGAAATAGTGATGCCATTTGTGAACATTGGTGTCCGCAGCGAAAATATCGAACAATTCGTTTTCTGGCGTACCGGTCGCCTCAGTAACCGTAAGCTTTTCAGTTAGCTCCGTCGGGAACGCATCCGAAACGGCCAGCGACTTGTCCGACAGCAACGTCGGCGCTTTGGTGATTAGCAGGCCGAATTTGACGAGCAGCTTGTTTAGTAGTTTTCTCATGGAGTTTCCGCAGTGTCTGGGCCGCAAAGCAGGGTTGGATTTCGCAGGCTTGCTGCCCGATCATAGAGTTATTGGCGCCATTTTACACATCAAAAGCGGAGCTTGTCTGGTGTGTCTTCGACCGCAAAGGGTAAACTCCCGGTAGCAGGTGCCGGTCAAGTCCGCCGGCTGGGGAAAAACATGCAGTGGAGCGATATTAAACAGTGAACAAACCACAAGGCATTATTCGCGAGGTCACGACCTGTCGCGTTTGCAACAGTGCTGATTTGGCAAATTACCTGGACCTCGGCCTGATGCCCCTGGCTAACAATCTGGCGGCAACTGCAGACGATGCGAAAGCAATGGCTCGTTATCCTATGCAAGTTTCGTTTTGTCGCGATTGCTCGTTGTCGCAGTTGACTGTCGTTATCGACCCGCGCGAGATGTTCTCGAATTACGCTTACCGCTCGTCAATTAGTTCAGCCTACGTTGATCATTGTCGTGCAATGGCGCGAGCCTTGGCAGAATCGCCCGGATTGCAGGCTGACGACCTGGTCGTGGATATCGCGGGCAATGACGGAGCTTTGCTGTCTGTATTCAAGCAGGAACTGGGAGTCAGAGTTGTCAATGTGGATCCTGCAGAAAACCTGGCTGAAATCGCGGAACGGCAAGGTGTTACGACGATTACAAGCTTTTGGGATGCGAACGTCGCGCAACAAATTGTCGAAGAATATGGCCGGCCAAAATTGATCACGGCGACCAACGTGTTCGCGCATGTCGATGATGTCCGGGGATTTGTCGCTGCAGCGAGAGAGTGTCTTGAGGATGACGGCGCACTAATGCTCGAGTTTCCCTACGGAGTAGATTTTATTGAGCACCGCGAATTCGACACAATCTATTTTGAACATCTCAGCTATGTGCTGATTGAACCTGTGTGCCGCCTGGCTGCGGACCTCGCTATGCAAGTGTTTGACGTGCAGAAGCAGAACATCCATGGCGGTACAGTGCGGGTTTTCATCGGTGCTGTCGGAGTGCATGAAGTGCGTCCAACGGTGAGTGCTTTCGTTACTGCGGAGGCGGCCGGGGGTTATCACGATGTGGACGTCTACGAAGCATGGAATGCTGAAATTCAGGATCTGATAGACGACCTGGTAGCGCAAATTCGCGGCTTACGGGAGCAGGGCTCTACTGTGGCCGCTTTCGCTGCCTCAGCTAAAGGCAATACATTACTAAATGCTTGTGGCTTTGCCGCCGATGACGTCGCTTACATCGTTGATGACACACCCGAGAAAATCGGTCGATTTTCGCCGGGCACCGGGATACCGGTCGTCGATAGATCTGTACTCGCAGCAGATCCCCCGGACTATCTGCTCATCCTGGCATGGAATTTTTCCCGAGAGATCATCGCGAGTACTACCGAGTATTCCGCGGGTGGCGGCAAGTATATTATCCCGATTCCCGCTTTTGAGATAATCGCAACAGAAGGCAGCAATGATGAGTAGTACGACCAAGGGCATTATTCTTGCGGGTGGCACTGGCTCCCGATTGCATCCGCTTACGTTGTCCGTGAGCAAGCAGCTAATGCCGATCTATGACAAACCTATGGTCTACTATCCCCTGTCGACGCTGATGATGGCAGGGATACGCGAAGTACTTGTTATCACAACGCCCGAGGATCAAAGTGCATTTCAGCGACTACTCGGCGATGGGCAACAGTGGGGCATTGATATTCGTTACGCGGTCCAGCCGGATCCGGGCGGCCTTGCTCAGGCGTTTATGATTGGCGAGGATTTTATTGGCGAGGACGCTGTTGCGCTCGTGCTTGGCGACAATATTTTCTACGGTCACGGGTTGCAGTCGCAGCTCCGAGAAGTGGCGTCAAACTCCTCGGGAGCAACGGTGTTTGCGTATCACGTCAATGACCCGGAACGCTACGGCGTCGTGAACTTTGACGGCTCAGGTCGCGTTCTCGGAATTGAGGAGAAGCCGGCCAGCCCGAAATCAAACTACGCCGTTACCGGCTTGTATTTCTACGACAACCGGGTCGTCGAGTTGGCCAATAATCTCAAGCCGTCAGCGCGCGGTGAGCTGGAGATCACTGACATTAACCGCCTGTATCTTGAGGCTGACGCGTTGCAGGTCGAGCTACTCGGGCGGGGCGCAGCATGGCTTGATACCGGTACTCATGATTCTCTCATCGAGGCGGCACAGTTCGTCCAGATTATCGAGCAACGACAGGGCCTCAAAATATGCTGCCCTGAGGAAATTGCTTACAACAATGGCTGGCTCGATGCAGCCGGACTGACAGAGCTTGCGGGCAAATTGGGAAAAAATGGCTACGGTGACTACCTGCTGGGTGTGCTCGACGAGACGACGCTGCGATAGAGGTTTGTCGATTGCGGGGTCTCAGTCGACCTCACTGATTTGCTAAAGCGATTTTGCCCGCGGCTGGTTCGCGAGCGCCCGCGGGCTAAGCCAGCTGCCGCTCCGCACGACGCGCAGGTAATGCGCCAATAGTCCGACAAGAATTCTGGCGCGCACTCGTAGAACACCGATCTGGCCCAGCGTCAGCACGTTCAGCAGTGACGCAAACAGTAGCAAAGGCAGCCTCAGTGCGATTATCAGTGCGTGCGTCAGTGCTCGTTTGAAACCGCGCGCGTGCCTGGACGTGTATACATGTTTTGAGATTATCACTTCCAGCTTGGTCATAGACTTTACTGCGACATTGAGGCGGCTGGACCCGCCATGAGCGTGAATCATCACGACGCTGGGCGCGTACGCGACCGAAAGGCCAGCATTGAATGCAGAGCGGCACAGGTCAGCATCCTCGACATACATCCAGTAGTCTTCACACCAGCCACCGACTGCATCGAAGTCGTCGCGATCCATCAACAGTACCGAACCTGTAACCCAGTCACAGTAGGTTAACTCGGCATGGTCGGCGCGCGGATCCTTGAATTTGCCGGGAGCGAACCACCTTAGCAGCGCCTTCAGAATCTTGCTCTGATTCAGAAGGCTCGGAAAATCATCGAAAACCTTTTGCGGCTTGCCTGCAGCGGATATCTGTTTGGGCGCGACAATCGCAAGGTCATGCTGTGCTTTGACTTGCTGAAGCTGGCGAATTTCCGAGCAGGTTGCGATAACGTCCGGGTTCATAAACAGGAGTTGCTCGCCAGTGGCGGAAGCAACACCGATATTGCAGCCATGGCCGAACCCGCTGTTGGCAGGATTGGCGATGAATCGTACCCAGGGATAACGCGCGGCGAATGGTGTGAAGGCCTCAGGATCAGATTCGTTGTCTACCACTATGATCTCCCAGTCATCGGGAAAATCTTCTTGCAGCGCTGCCAGCGCGGCTTCGAGATGACCCCAGGAGCGGTAGTTAACGGTAATGATTGATAGTTGCATGGTTCGCTTCGGCGCGACTAAATATCGAAGAAAGCGTCAATTTTGCGAGTGACGTCGTCAACGGTGATCAGGGACATTGCTTCTGGATGCCTTACTCGCTGCCCCCACTTAAGGTTAGCAACAGGTTTCCCAAGGTACCTGGCGGCAGCATCCGGGTAGCGATTCACTGTGAGCTCGCGCGAGGCGTACGGCCCTGTGCGGTCGGGATTCGAGGTGGCGTACAATCCCAGTACAGGCGTGCTGACGGTGGTAGCCATGTGCGCCGGTCCAGAGTCCGGACAAATGACCAGGTCGGCCTCCGCCAATATGGCGACCAGCTGTTTCAGGGTTGTCTTGCCGATCAGGTCGTCAGCCTCAGCACTACTACTCAAGGCCGCACCATATTCGCGCTCGAGGTCACTGCGGCCGCCAGTCAACACTACTCTGCAGTTCTTCTTGCGCAAATGAGAGATAACGGCCAGGTAGTTCTCTACGCTCCAGTTGCGAAAATTACGGGCCCGCTGGCTGGTGCATGGACTGATTACGACGAGCGGCATATTGGGGCTTTTTAGATCGGATGCAAACTGGCGCAGGTCTTCATCGAGTGGAATCTCCCAGCGTATGGGCTTTGGCTCGGCGCCCATCGCACTGGCAAAACCCATCATCGCCTCCAGCGCGTGTTCTGTCGGCGCTGCAGCGATGCGACGATTCGTAAACAGCCATTGGAAGTCCTTGGCACGCGCCCGATCAAAGCCGAGGCGCAATGGCGCGCGAATTTTTCGACAAAGCAAATTTGCGCGCATCGACGCATGCATACAGAGCGCAATATCAAATTGGCTATCACCGAGTTGTTGCTGCACATCTTTGTACGCCAGGCGGCCTTTGGATTTGTCGAAGATGATAAACTCGATATCCGCAATGTCCTGCATCAGAGATGCTTCAGTCTTGCCGATAATCCATGTGACCTGTACGCCTGGCCAGTTGTCCTGTATGCGGCGGATAACAGCCAACGCATGGCAGGTGTCGCCAATCGCTGAGAGCCGCACGATGCAGATCTTTTGGGGACGTTGTTGTAGTTTCAACTTGGGCAATAGAAAAGGACGGGCACGTTGACCGAAACCGTCGAGAGAACAGAGAACGGCGCCATCCTATACGATAAGGCGATCATCAACCAGATATCGGCGGAGCGCTTCGATGCGCAGGGCTGGTTGCATTCTGAGTTGTTGACCGGCGATCTGCGTTCGGCCGGGCGTGGCAACACCTTTTTCGTTGGCCAGATTCCACGTCAGTTTGTGTTACGCCACTACCGACGAGGTGGCTGGTACGGAAAGCTGGTGCGCGACTCTTATATGTATTCGGGTGAAGACAAGACTCGCTCGTTCATGGAATGGCGCTTGCTCGACAAGCTGGCGGCAAACAACATGAATGTGCCTCGCCCTGCGGCGGCGCGTTATTGCCGCCGCGGTACCTGGTACACAGCCGACATTATTACGGTACGTATTCCCGGTGTCGTCGCGTTGTCACAGTACATCGCAGCAGAAAACCGCAGCGATGAATTCTGGCACTCTGTCGGCGCATCGATCTGGAAGTTTCATGATGCTGGCGTCTACCATGCCGATCTGAATGCTTACAACGTCCAGATTGATCGTGACGGCGATCTTTGGCTGCTGGATTTTGACAAAGGTTGCCTCAGGCCAGCCGGGCGCTGGCAGCAGGAGACGCTTGAGCGGCTGCATCGATCGCTCCGTAAAGTACTGACGCTCGACCCCAGGCTGCATTTCTCGACGCAAAACTGGGAGCGGCTTCTGGAAGGCTACTTTGATGCCTCAAAGTCCGCCTGAGCTGAGCCTGTGAGTGACGCCAACAGCATATTGATAGTCGGCCCTTCGTGGGTTGGTGACATGGTGATGGCGCAGTCGCTATTCATGCTCTTGCGAAAACGCCATCCCGGCGCTGCTCTCGATGTACTGGCCCCGGCCTGGTCATTGCCGATCGTCGCGCGCATGCCAGAAATACGGCGTGGTTATGCTTCTGGAACAGGTCACGGACGAATGAACCTACTCAGACGCTGGCGAATAGCCGCCGAGCTACGCGGCAACAACTATGATTCTGCCGTCGTCTTGCCGCGCTCGTTCAAAGCCGCAGTGATTCCCTGGCTGGCAAATATTCCGAAGCGCACCGGATTTCGTGGCGAGTTTCGCTATGGTCTCATTAACGATGTCCGTGAGTTCCAGGCTGCGGTACTCGACCAGACGGTTAAACGATTCGCAGCGTTGGCGCTTGAACCCGCAGAACCTCTTCCCAGGCTCCCGAATCCGGCACTGCAGGTATGCGCTGCGCGCCAACAGCAGCTTCTGGGTGAGCTCGATCTCGAGGTTGGCAGGAAAGCGGTCGCATTCCTGCCTGGCGCAGAATATGGTCCAGCCAAGTGCTGGCCTGCCGAGAAATTTGCGCGGCTAGCGAGTCTTCTGGATGACAAGGGCTATGCTGTCTGGGTGATGGGTTCTGCCAAGGAACGGGCTCTGGGCGAGACTATCGCTGCGGGTAGTGCTGCGATAAATTTGTGCGGAAAAACTCAACTTGCTGATGTTGTAGACCTGCTTGCCTTGTGTGAGCATGCGATCAGCAATGATTCCGGATTAATGCATGTCGCTGCGGCGGCCGGCGTACATGTACAGGCAATTTACGGTTCCTCTTCACCGCGCTTTACGCCACCTCTGACCGACAACAAGACGATCCACTACCTCGACCTTGAGTGCAGCCCATGCTTTAAGCGCAAGTGTCCATTGCAGCATCTGAACTGCCTGCAAGGCATCGATCCGGAACGCGTTGCGAAGCGGCTCACCTGATTGCATGAGCTCTAACGGAGGCTGTCGAGGTCCGCATACAGGTCCGGATGTTCAGCCGGCAGGTCCTTAAACTTGCGGTGAATCCAGAAGTATTGCTCCGGGCAGGTCCGCACGTGCTTTTCGAGTACCTCAATATAACGGCGCGTGTCGGCCGCAGGATCATTGCTGGGAAAGTCTTCGAAAGCGGGCAGTAGCGTCAGAACATATGTGCCGTCTGTGTTGCGGCGCGGAAAAAACGGAACGGTTGCTGCTTTGCCGAGTCGCGCGAGTGTCGAGGTTGCGGTCGTGTGCATCGAGGGCACGCCAAAAAACTCCAGCACCTCGGAGCCCTTTCGGTTGTAGCTCTGATCGGGTGCGTACCAGACCGGCCGACCGCTTCGCAGGCTACGGACCATTTTTTTGATATCGCGTTTTTCGATAGTATCTTCCGCGGCGCGCTCTCGCCCGGAGCGTTGCAACTCGGTGATGAAGTCGCTGCGATTTTTGCGAAATACTGCGTCGAATGGCGGGCTGTTGAGCGCGAGCACGCGACCACTTATTTCAAGTGTCGTGAAATGCGCGCTGAGTAGTATGACACCCTGTCCCTTGTCGATGGCCGCTTGCAGGTGTTCGACACCATTAATTTCGGTAATTGCGGCGAGGTGATCGTCGCTGGCCCAGCGGCCGAGCCCCATTTCGATGACCGACATGCCAAGCGCCCTGAAATGCGCCGCCGCAAGAGAGTTTCTTTCTGCGACTGAAAGTTCCGGGAAACACAGCTCAATGTTGCGTCGCACGACAGCACGGCGTGACCCGCTGACCCGATGCGCAAGCCTGCCGATGGCGCGGCCAACGGCAAGAGCGGCCGGATGAGGCAACATGCAGACGAGGCGCAGCAACCCCATGCCAGCCCAGGTCGGCCAGAACCGAGGTGCCCAATAACTTGTGAGTGGTTTTCTGTCGCCGGCCATAGCGACCGGAGTTTACTCGGACATTCCGTCTACGTAACCACCATCGGCGGTTTTTTCGACTGGTGCGGGGTCTTCAGCGATGGCCGGGATGTCGTCGGTCTGGATGCCGACATGGAATGCCGCAAATCCCGGCATTACGACCTGATTTCGTGCCATGCCAATAATTCGCCCGGAGTACGGCGATATAAGCTGCGTACGAGCATTACTCATAGGGTCAGTGATCGATCCGAGTACATCGCCTTTACGAACTGTACTGCCAAGCGACACGTCAGATAGCAAGATGCCGCCGTTGTCTGCACGTACCCAGCTGGAGCGGTAGTACACCGGCTCGGGGTCTCCCCATAAGCGCATGCGTCGGACCATGCCAAGCTCGGTCAGCAGTGTTTCTACGCCTTTGACGCCGTGCTTGACTTCAACCAGCTCGAGTTGCGAAGGCCCGCCAGCCTCGACCGTGACTGCGGGGATGCCAGCCATCGTCGCTGCGTGGCGAAGAGTGCCTATCGTGGGCGTGCTGTGTAGTACGACCATCGAGCCGAATCCGTGTGTGAGCGTCAGTACATCGGGATTGCGCAGATCCGCGCGAATCTGCGGCAGGTTGGCGCGCTCGAAAGAGCCGGTATGCAAATCGACGAGCGCGTCGCAATGCAGGATGATGTCGGTAAACAGCGCGTGCGCGATGCGCGCGGCAGCGCTGCCGTTTGGGTTTCCGGGGAAGTAACGATTCAGGTCACGGCGGTCTGGCAAGTAACGTGAACCACGGCGAAAACCCTGCACATTGACGATCGGTACGCCGATAATCGAGCCCGAAAGCTTCTTCGGATCGACGTCGTGAAATACGCGTCGCACCATTTCTATTCCGTTCAACTCGTCGCCATGTACTGCGGCAGTCAAACACAGCGTGGGTCCGGGTTGGGTGCCGTTGACGACCAGAACGGGAGTAGATACCGGCACGCCCTCGAAGAGTTCAGTAGCTGCCCATGACAGCCGCTCTGAGGTACCGGGTGCAATTTCAGAGCCCAGCAGCTGCAGCGCTTCTGCCTTGCCTCGCGCGTCTTCAACAGCGTCAATGAGCGGTCCTACCGGTTCATGCGCCGGCGGCGGCGTAATCATTTGCTCGGCAACCGCCGAAGTCTCGCTGGAACGAGAATCGGTATCAATGGTCGTATCCTGAAGGACGTCGACACCATTGTCCGCAGGGTCGACAGCTGCCTCGCCGGCGTACGCGCTGGCGGCGAACAGAGCCAGGACAATACCGCCAATGGTTTGGCAAATACTTGCGTTGCTGTCAGATTGTTGGCGTGCGATGCTCATATCTCGCCCAAGGTAAGGGATTTCACTGGTTATTTCTGTGAAGTAATCAATAATTTGCGATTGAAACTTGAATCTATACTAATGACAAGCTCAAGACCCGTTTTATTACTGCTGCTGGCACTTTTTTGCTCGCCAGCGGCGGCAGACGAGACATTTCCTCAGCCCGCTGAGCTGCAGCCCGATGTGGATTTCTGGATTTCCATATTCACGGAATACAACAACGACGAGGGAGTGCTGCACGACAACCGCAATCTTGGGGTCGTTTACGCCCGCATTGCCGCCCCGGAATCGCTGTCCCGGCGCGAGCGCCAGCGACGCGCGGAAAAACAGCGCAAAGCAATCAAAGCGGTGCTTACAAGCCTTGCCGGTGGCAAGCGCGACAACCTCAGCGCCGAGGAGGCGCGCATTCTGGCGTTATGGCCAGCGGGCGTCAGCAACGACACACTGCGCGCAGCGACGGGACGGATTCGCTACCAACACGGTCTAAAGGATCGCTTCCGCGAGGGGCTGGAACGTTCAGGTCGATGGCGAGCGCATATCAACAGGGAATTCGCGGCGCGTGGAGTACCAATCGAAATTGCAGCGCTGCCGCACGTGGAGTCTTCATACAATCCAGCTGCAAGGTCGCATGTTGGTGCTTCCGGAATCTGGCAGTTCACGCGGAGCACGGGGCGCCGATTCATGCGTGTCGATCATGTCGTGGATGAACGCAACGATCCATTCACGGCGACAGAAGCGGCGGGAAAACTGCTCGCTTATAACTACTCCATTACCGGCAACTGGCCGATGGCGATCACTGCCTATAATCATGGTCTTGCCGGTGTGCGTCGCGCCATGCGCAAGCACGGTGACACGGCGTATGTCGATATCTTGCGCAACTACAACGGGCGCACGTTTGGGTTTGCATCGAGAAACTTCTATGTCGCGTTCCTGGCGGCAAAGGAAGTGGATCAGAATGTGGAGAAGTATTTTCCGGGGGTTACCGCAGAGCAACCGACCGACTATGCGGTAACAAACCTGGCCGACTACTTGTCGGTTGATGGACTGAGTGCCGCGATTGGCACGACGCCGGCAACACTCGCCAGGCACAACCCGGCACTGCAGGCGACGGTCTGGCAGGGGAGCAAATACCTTCCCAAAGGTTTTACGCTGCGTTACCCGAGCAGCGGCCTGCAGCGTCCTCTTGACGACGTTGTCGCGTCTCTCCCGGCCGATGCCGTGTTCAGCAAACAGCTGCCAGACATGTTTCACACTGTTTCGAGAGGCGATACGTTGTCGCAGATAGCCGAGACTTATGACACGCGGGTCTCAACGCTTGTCGCGATCAACAGCCTGCGGAGCGGCAATCGGATTCGTGCCGGACAGCGACTGCGACTGCCCGCTGCAGGCCCTGCGCCGGCACAACCTGTTCCTGCTGAAGTCGAAGTCCGGGCAGAAGTTGTCGCGGATGTTTCGGCCGAAGCGGAAATCGAGATCGCCGAGCTGACACCGGGCGCAATGTCTGGCGACCTTGCGACAGCGCGGACCGATACGGTCCAAACCGCGTTGTTGTCGGACCCCAGCGACTACAGTGTTGCATCCGATAACACTATTGAGGTGCAGCCACTTGAAACGTTGGGACACTATGGTGACTGGCTCGCGATAAAGACGCAGCGTTTGCGCGATCTGAACGGCCTCGCATTCCGTACACCGGTTTCGGTGGGCCAGCGTCTCCGACTGGATCTGAACACGGTTGAGGCAAAAGCGTTTGAAGAACGTCGTATCGCTTACCACCGAATTCAACAAGACCATTTTTTTCGACAGCATGTCATCAGCGGAGTAACCGAGCACACTATCAGCTCAGGTGAGTCCATCTGGATACTCGCACTTCGACAGTATGATGTGCCGATCTGGTTGTTTCGTCAGTACAATCCCGGCGTCGATCTGCATCGCGTGCGCCCTGGCACCAAGGTACAGATACCTTTGCTGACCGACGCAGACAACAGCTAGTGAACAGTGCCCCTAAATACGCCGTCTGGCGTTTGCTGCCAGTTCTATTCTTAACGTTGGCCGCAGGATTCTGGTTTAACGACGTTCAGTCAGGCGGCCCGTTCGTACTGCGCAACCTGGCGCCTCTCGCGTTGCTCTTGCTATTGTCATGGATAAATCTGTATCGCGGCGGTGGTCATTGGGCTGGAGCGGGAATGCGGTGGCCGCTTGGCGTGCTCGGCTATGCGATTCCTGCGCTCGGACTATCGCTGTATCTTCATTACGCTTATTCGATCAATCTTAACGATATGTTCACAGATACCGAGTATCCTGACCGCGTGTTTCGCTATTTACCGGCTTACACGACGGTTGCGGGCGGCATTGGATTCGCGATCGGCTGGATTGTTGGTCGCAATGTTTAGTGTGAAATGGAGCATTTTCCAGCCAGACGAGGTTTGCTAGTCTTGTGTCAATGAAGAAGACCTTTCTTACTGTGTGTGCCTTGTTTCTGGTATTGCCGACGGCTGCCAGGGCAAGCGAATTTCCTGTTGCCGACGAAGTAATCATCGACAAATCGGACCGGGTGCTGCAGCTTATGAAGGGTGGAGAGGTGCTTCGTACTTTCAAGATTGCGTTGGGGATTCGCCCGGAGGGCGACAAGCGCGAGGAAGGCGATTTCAGAACGCCGGAAGGCCGCTACATGCTGGATACACGCAACCCAAGGAGTGATTTCTTCCTGTCTATTCACGTGTCATACCCGAACGCCAGCGATAGTCGCGAGGCACGCGCACGCGGCGTCAGTCCAGGTGGTGCGATCATGATTCACGGGCAGCCCAATGAGCCGAAGCGTTCAGAGGCGTTTTACCGCAGTCAGGACTGGACCAATGGATGCATCGCTGTATCCAACTCCGACATGATTGATATCTGGCTGATGACGCCGGACAACACTCCTATTGAAATACGTCCCTGATTCATGACTGACGACATAGCCCGCGTAGATGCCGAGGTATGGCCTGAGGGCAGTCTCGAAGTTCTGTCCCAGCAGGAAGCCGACATGCTCAAGAGCGGTGGTGCCGGCGGCTTGTATGCCTTGTTACGGCGCTGCCTGCTGGCGGTCTTGAATTCAGGTAGCGAATCTGACGATGCACGCGAAGTGCTCGAGTCGTACAGTGATTTCGAGGTCAGTTTCATCCAGCAGTATCGTGGCCTCAAGGTTTCCGTCAAGAATGCACCTGCGAATGCTTTCGTCGACGGCAAGATGATTCGTGGTACGCGGGAGCTTTTGTCCGCTGTACTGCGAGACATCGTCTATACCGGTCATGAGATCATGGATAGCGGGCGGTTCGATCTCGAGTCGTCGGAGGGCATTACCAACGCCGTTTTCCACATTGCACGCAATGCGAAGCTTATGCGCCTGCCGGCTGCCGTAAATATGGTGGTTTGCTGGGGTGGGCACGCAATCAGCCGGCCCGAATACGACTACACCAAGCTGGTGGGGTACCAGATGGGGCTGCGGGCATTGAATGTCACCACGGGCTGCGGCCCGGGCGCGATGAAGGGCCCTATGAAAGGGGCAACCATCGGTCATGCGAAACAGCGCATCAACGACGGGCGCTACGTTGGCATCACGGAACCAGGAATCATTGCGGCGGAGTCTCCGAATCCGATCGTCAATTCGCTGGTCATAATGCCTGACATGGAAAAGCGCCTTGAGGCATTCGTGCGCACCGGTCACGGCATCGTGATTTTTCCGGGGGGTGTCGGTACTGCGGAAGAAATCCTGTACTTGCTGGGTGTGCTACTGCATCCGGATAACAAAGAGATGCCGATGCCGCTTGTGATGACCGGACCGGAGTCCGCGGCAGAGTACTTTCGGCAGATTGACGCGTTTGTGGGTGCAACGCTCGGCGAAGAAGCACAGGGACGTTACAAAATCATAATTAACGACCCGGCTGCGGTTGCCAGGGCTATGAAAAAAGGGCTCAAGCGGGTTCGCAAGTTCCGCAATCTTCATGGCGATGCGTACTATTTTAACTGGCGACTGAAAATTGATCGTGAATTTCAGACGCCATTCGTCGCGACCCATGAGTCGATGCGACAACTCGATATAGGAGAAGGGTTGCCGGTCCATATACTCGCAGCCAATTTGCGACGTGTCTTTTCTGGCATCGTCTCGGGCAATGTGCGAGAAGACACCGCGCAAAAAATTGAAGAGCTGGGGCCGTTCGAAATTCAGGGTTCACAGCGCATCATGGATATGCTCGACAAATTGCTGGCAAGCTTCGTTTTGCAAAAGCGCATGAAGATTTCTGGCGCAGACTACGACCCCTGCTACGTGATTAAGTAAAACCAACACTTAACTCATTGTAATTAAAAGAAAAAGTGACGGGTTGCATTGTGATGCAGTTCCTGTGATTTATGGTGAATGGCAATTAGGATTTGTTCAAAGGACTTACTGAGCAATCACATGCCAGATAGCAAACATATGAAATGGGCTGACAACCACGGTACGGACGCCGGGCAGGAAGCCAAGGCCGAAGATTCCAAAATCGATAGCAGCGAACCCGCTGCCAACGATGCGGATGGTTGGCAACAGTACCGTCGCTGGGTATCCAAAGCGCCTGCGCCGCGCGGTCGTCGCTCCGGCATTGATCCGTCGCTGTATTCCTGGAAAGGCTACAGGGACTGGTCAGATCAAGTGAAGCGAAGTTGGAACAAGGATCAGGACGGAGAAAACTAAGCTGCGATTCCGCGAATCAGTTATGTCAACGCCGGCCTTGTGCCGGCGTTTTACTTAACGCGCATGCTAAACAATTCCGAGCACACGAACGATGTGAAGCGGGTCGCGCGACAGGGCGGAACTGAGTCGGATTTTTGCCGTAAATGACGGCTATAGAAAGATGAACTAAGCAAGCTGTGACTTGCCTCACGGAGTGTTTATACGCGGCTTACTATAGTCACTTCACTACCTGTTAGAACCTGTTGTTTGAGTATGTCAAAGAAACAAGTAAATCTGGATCTGCCAATCGAGGCACTGAAAAACGAGTCAGCGCGACAGCGTTGGGAGTTATTTCATCGCGCCATCGCGCATGCGAAGGAATCCAATAATGCCGCTCTTGATGACGGCGACTGCAACGTTGGCGACTCAGAGGTTGCTGGCCCGTTACTCACGATAGTTCGCTAGGATCGCCATGGAATGCTTGCTGCAGTATCTCGATGATCTGGATGATCTCTACGGCATGATTGGTCTGATGTTCGAGCGACTGCGCCGTTTCATGATAGCGCTGTTCACCCTGGTATCCATGTTCGCAGGCGCTGCAGCCGGTACCTGGCTGGCATTTGCGCATGTACCTATCGCCGCGGCCACCAGTATCCTGCTGTTCGTTACGCTGTTGTACCGCTCAGCAACCAGCGCACCCGTCCAAAAGCCTCAATCAGCCTGAAATCTTCACAAATTGCCCTGCCAACGACCTTGAAATAGGCGGCGGAGGCTATATCGTGTCTGTCCCACGTTTTCACTGGAGACACTTGCGTGAGCGACAAGCGCGAAACCCTCGGCTTTCAGACCGAGGTCCGTCAGTTACTGCAGCTGATGATTCATTCTCTCTACAGCAACAAGGAGATTTTCCTTCGTGAGCTGATTTCCAATGCTTCGGACGCTGCCGACAAACTCAGGTTTGAGTCGCTGGCCTCGCCGGATCTGCTCGGCAGTGATACAGAACTGGGTATCCGAATCGAGATCGACAAGGAAAAACACCAGCTGTCGATCATAGACAACGGCATCGGCATGAGCCGCGATGAGCTTGTCGATAACCTTGGTACGATCGCAAAGTCCGGCACCGCGGAGTTCCTGCAGCAGATGACCGGCGACAAACAGCACGATGCGCGATTGATTGGACAGTTTGGCGTCGGATTCTACTCGGCGTTTATCGTTGCGGACAAAGTCACGGTCGAATCTCTGCGTGCGGGGAGCGATCCAGCAGATGCTGTGCGCTGGGAGTCCGAAGGACAAGGCGAATTCACGATAGAGCCGATGGAAAGCAATGTGCGCGGAACCCGTGTCACGCTGCACCTGAAAGAGGACGAAGGCGAGTTCGCCGAGGGATTTCGTATCGAGGCATTGATTCGCAAGTACAGTGATCACATCGGTTTTCCTGTGTCGGTGACTGACGTAGCCGATGAGGAAGCAGAGACCAAAGTCGTAAACTCTGCTACTGCATTGTGGACGCGTTCGCGCAACGATCTCTCTGACGATGAGTACAGAGAATTCTACAAGCACCTGTCACATGACTTTTCAGATCCACTGACGTGGAGCCACAACAAGGTCGAGGGCAAGCGCGAGTACACGAGCCTGCTCTACATTCCGGCCGCAGCGCCGTTCGATATGTGGAATCGCGAGGCACCGCGAGGACTTAAGCTTTATGTGCAGCGAGTTTTCATCATGGATGATGCAGAACAGTTTCTGCCGCTGTATCTGCGCTTCGTGAAAGGTGTGGTCGATTCATCGGATCTGCCGCTGAACGTTTCGCGTGAACTTCTGCAGCAAAACCCCGATCTCACGGCTATGCGCGGCGCATTGACACGGCGCGTCCTGGATATGCTGAAAAAGCTATCAGGCGGTGATGAGTATGCGGCATTCTGGAGTGAATTCGGACAAGTGTTGAAAGAAGGCCTGGTCGAAGATCATGCAAACAAGGAAAAATTGGCAAAACTGTTGCGGTTTGCGACCACGCAAAATGCCGACGACGCACAAGACCAGTCACTGGATGACTATCTGCAGCGCGCTGCGGACGACCAGGACAAGATCTACTACATTCTTGCCGAAAACTATTCGACGGCGGTTGCGAGCCCACACCTCGAGCAACTGCGCAGCAAGGGCGTCGAGGTACTGCTGCTAACCGATCGAATCGATGCATGGCTGGCTGAAAGTCTTGTCGAGTATGAAGGCAAGGCGCTTGTTGACGTCGCACGTGCTGCACTCGACTTGCCTGAGGGCGAGGAAGACAAACCTCAGGATGATCTCAATAAGGAGCACGAGCCACTATTGCAGAAGGTAGGCGAAGTACTGAGCGCGCGTGTCGAGTCGGTTAATGTCAGCCGCAGGCTGGTCGATTCACCCGCTTGTGTTGTTGCGGGGGAGCAAGACCTGAACCCGCAGGTACGGCGGATGCTCGAGGCAAGTGGCCAGGAGATACCGGAGTCGAAACCAATACTGGAAATCAATGTTCAGCATCCACTGGTTGCCCGCCTGTCAGATGAGCCCGATGACGGGCGCTTCGATGCCTTGTCAAATATTGTTCTCGACCACGCCTTGCTTGCCGAAGGGTCTCAGCTTGAGAATCCGGCGGAATACGTGCAGCGTATGAACCAGTACCTGCTGAACACTGGAAATGGTGCCTGAAATGGGTGATGCGGACGATCTCAAAAACAAGCTGACTGATGAGCAGTACCAGGTTACCCAGAACGCAGGGACTGAACGCGCATTTACGGGTAAGTTCGTCGACCACAAGGCGGACGGGACCTACCGTTGCGTGTGTTGTGACGCGGCCCTGTTCAGCTCTGAACACAAGTATGATTCGGGCTCAGGCTGGCCAAGCTTTTGGCTGCCGATGGCAGGCGAGGCCGTTCGTACGAATGTGGATACGAGTCATGGGATGGAGCGTCGCGAAGTCGTTTGCAAGCAATGCGATGCGCATTTGGGTCACGTCTTTGAAGACGGCCCGCAGCCAACCGGGCTCCGCTACTGCATCAATTCTGCGTCTCTGGACTTTGAGGATATGGAAGAATGAACATACGTTTTTTGGTGCCAGCTGTTTTAGTCGCCGCCGCATTGTCCGGCTGTCAAAAGCAGGCTGATGAAGTATCTCTCGAGGCGAAGACGTCGACAGAGGCGGCTGTTGTCGCGAAAGACTGCCCTGTAGCCGATGAAAACGGGCGGGTGGAAATCGCACCCGGCCTGACGGCAACGATCCTGAAAAAGGGCTATGGCAGATCTGCAGCAATGCAAGACTACGCTGACGTGGCGGCGAAACTGTGGGTCTACGACGAAACTGCCGACGACGGCAAGGGCCTGTTCGTATGGGAGTCCGGTGACAGCCCGTTCCAGTTTCAGCTTGGAGACAGTGGACTCATCGATGGCTGGACAATGGGTATTGAGTGCATGCTCGTTGGTGAGCGGCGCGAACTCATTATTGCTGCAGAGCTCGCGTATGGTGAGCGCGGACGCGCACCAATACCACCTAATGCAGCGATTATCTACGACCTGGAATTGCAGCGGCTTACGTCGCCGGAGTAATACGCAGTCACGGTCGTTATCGCCACTCGATTTCGATACGGCGGTTCTTGCTACGACCATAGCGTGTTGCATTGCTGGCGACAGGAACGGCTGAGCCGGCACCTTCGGCCGTTAGCCGGTCTGCT
Source organism: Gammaproteobacteria bacterium (assembly GCA_022600955.1). Classification (GTDB taxonomy): domain Bacteria; phylum Pseudomonadota; class Gammaproteobacteria; order Steroidobacterales; family Woeseiaceae; genus UBA1847. The sequence goes on along the minus strand of JAHZJK010000017.1, from coordinate 51,765 downwards.
TGTACGCCGTGCTTGATCAAATAGTCACGTACCGCGTCTGAGCGCTGCCTGCTAAGTCGCATATTCCAGGGCTCGCTACCGGAAGCGTCTGTGTGCCCCGTTACCGTAATCGTCGCATCGCTGCAAAAGTGGGCGAGGCCTGCAATTCTGTCGAGGCGCGGGTACGCAGAATTGCGAAACGTTGCCGTTGATTCCTCAAAGTTAATTGGCCCGGCGCTAAAGCTTTCGAACGCACGTTCGCAGACAGGTTCGTGTTCTACAACAGCAGTTAACAACAGTGTATCGTTATCGACATTGATAGTTGCTGGCAACACGTTGAGCAGTGCGCGGAGCCGGTTTTTCCATGCGATCTCATCCGTCGCAACACTGCGGAGTTGTAATGTGTCAGGGCCGAGTTGGGCCGTAGCTGACTGTGTTTCCTCAAGAACATAGATTATTTGCAAGGTCGTGTCGCCCCAGTGGTCGGGGACGATGCCATGCGGCGCAAAAGCATGAGTAAGCTCGGCGTTTGGAAAGGTTGAGGCCGCAACAGACAGCAAGTCAGTTTCGTGTCGTTCGGAGTACGTATGCCCGGCGAGATGCAGGCGGCCTCGCTGCCAGCGAATCTCGAAATACGGCTCGATAGCTTCAATAGCGACGTCCGGAGTCGGTGCGCTGCTATTGTCGTTCAGAAGCGGATCGTGCAGTAGCGGCGTGATGCAAAGACCTGTAAGCAGTGCTGCAAAGGCCGCAATTCTAGCCGGCTGACGCTTGATCACGTAGCTCACGAGCCTGGCCAATCCAGTCTTCCCGATAAATGCGACTGCGAAAACCTTTCAGGCGGTTGGCAACTCGGTCGATGTCATACTCGCTCATGTCGGCGATTTGTTGAAAGCGAAAGATCCCCAGCTCATTGAGTGTTTTCTCGATCGCAGGGCCAACGCCTTTGATGCGCTTCAGATTATCCCGCGAATGGTTATCGGCTAGCTCGTTGGTGCCGGCATTCTCTTCGTCTTCGTCTTCGTCTTCGTCGACTTCGCCGTCGTTCGCTTCTTCAACTTGCGGCCACGGATCCGGGTCGTCTGCGTCCGCGATTGAATCGCCCTCATCCTCTTCGAGAGAATCATTCGATGCATCGCGACCGTCTGTCAACGCATCGGGGTCGCTGACAGGCTCTATACGTGTCTGACCGGGCTCGGCCTTTGACTCCAGCTCTGCAATTCGCTGCCGCGCTTCGTCGAGTTCACGCTCCAGACGCTCGGCGTCTTCGTTTCGTTGCCGAAACTTCTCTATCAATGGCGGCAGTCGGCCTTGCCAGCTTTCGAGTTCCAGTTTGAGCTTCTTGATGCGGGCATCCTTGACTTCAGCATCGGCGGCATCCTCGGAATGCGCATTCATGCTGGATTGCAATTCATCGCGCTCAACAACGGCAACTTCGAGATTGCCGCGAATATTCTTGATTTCGCGTTGCAGCTCATCGCGACGGGCGAATGCTTCCCGGACAGCCTCAGAGAGTTCTTTGGCGCGATTTTTGGCGTCCTTGTTAGAGGCTTGATACTGGTTAATCTGCTCCATCAGCCCTTTGTTCTGATCCGTCAACCTCTCATGCTCGGTACGTTGCGCGTTGATCTGATCCTGCCAGCCTGCGTTGACGGCGGCCTTTTCCTGAGTCGCCCGATTGCCGCGTATGACCCAGCCGGCAACGCTACCGATGACAGCAGCGCTGATAAGCATCACAATGTGTATGGCGGTAATCTCAGGCATTGATCATTTCCACGGTTTGACGCCCTTTATTACATAAGATCATAATTTTACAGCAGTATTCACGTTTCTATCCACCCCGGAATGAGTTAATGGCAAAACCCCCTGGCACCGAGACCCTGTTTTTCGATGGCCCCGTCGGCCGCTTGCAGGCGATTCTGGAGCAGCCTGCAGACGAAGAAGTGAAAGGATGCGCGGTAGTTTGCCATCCGCACCCGCAGCATGGGGGCACAATGCACAACAAGGTCGCGCACACTCTGGCGCGTGCATTTGTGCGCAGTGGCTTCGTGACATTGCGCTTCAATTTCCGAGGCACTGAGCAGAGTGATGGCGCATTTGATGAAGGCATCGGCGAGCTTGATGACGCGCTGGCTGCAGTTGACTGGATGCGCACAAAGTACCCCGGACAAGCGTTGTGGCTTGGCGGCTTTTCATTTGGTGCGGCGATTGCCGTCAAAGCGGCTGTCGAAACCGAAGTTGATGGACTGATCAGCGTGGCGCCCGCGATCAGTCGATTTGCCACCGGCCTCACGACCCAACCAAGGTGCCCCTGGCTGATTGTTCAGGGTGACCAGGATGAGCTTGTGGACGTCGAGGAAACGATTGCCTGGGTGGATGACCTGGAGCCCGGTCCCGAGCTGCTGATCGTTGTTGACGGCGAGCATTTCTTTCATGGTCGTCTTGTGGAGCTTCGCGACGCCGTACTCGAATTCGTCGCGGATAGTTACTTGCCGGTTTAGATACGAGTTTGCGATGCGCACAAAAAAGCCGGGCAAAGCCCGGCTTTTCAATTCGAACATGTAGCTCGAATCAGACCATGTCTTTCAGGCCTTTCAGAGCAGAAACCTTAACAACCTTGGTCGCTGGCTTTGCTTTGAACATCATCTCTTCACCCGTGAACGGGTTGGTGCCCTTACGAGCTTTGCGAGCCGGTTTCTTGACAACACGCATTTTCAGCAGTCCGGGTACGGTGAACATGCCCGCTGCGCCGCGGCCACCAAGATTTTTCTTGATCTGGCCATTGAGTGATTCGAATACTGCTGCTACGTCTTTGCGCGACAGACCGGTGTCGTCAACAATCTTTGCATAGATCTCGGACTTGGTCGGTGGCTTCTTGGTATTTGCTGCCATGTTAGAAGTGACTCCTCAAAAAAAACAAAAACGGGCTGATGCCCGCAACGAAAGCGCAGCGACGATAACACAAGTATTCTATGTGTGTAAGCGAAAAAGACGCTTTATTTTTAGGCTTTTTTGAGGTAACCGATATTTTTAGTCGGTAAAAAACTCGCGCTGGAATTTGACCTCTGAGGAACCGTCGACCCCTTCCGGGGACACGCTGATTGTAAACACCAGTGATTCACGATTGGCGACAGTCGTGTCACCTATGTAATAGATTGCAACGAATGCGTCCGTATCTGCGTTGCCCTCACGGATTTCCCGCATCGTGACGTTCTTGAGTTGTCCGGTCAGGTTTACGGTCTTGACCGTGACGGTTGCGCTGACAGGGGTGTTGTCCGACTCTCTGATTACCGAGACGTTAAGCATTGCACGATTCTTGCTGCGAACGATGTTGTATTCACGAGCGACGGCAGGTGGCAACTGGTCGGTAGTCTGTGCGCTGAAGTGCACGATGTGATCGCCAATATCGGCCGAGGTCGCTCCGGCCGTTTGCGCCTGAGGTACTGTAGCGTTGTCGCCAGGCCCGCCGCATGCGGTCAGTAGCAGCGCTAACAAGGATGTAAGTAGAGTTTTTCTTGTCATGGCCCTTATCCCCTTTTTCCATTCACTATAAACCATTTAGCGGCGGATGAGGAATTGCGAGGGCTTTGGCCAGCGCCGCTAAAGAAGTGACTAGACCTGGTAGGGTCGAAAATCACCAATAAAGATGCCGAGCGCAAACAATCCGATAATCACGAAAATAGGCGAAACATCGAGTCCGCCAACACTCGGAATCAAACGGCGAAAAGGAGCAAGCAACGGTTCTGTCAGCGAATCAATGATCTCGGTTGCAGGATTGTACTGGCCAGGAGCGAGCCAGCCGAGAATGATCCGAATGAGGCAGGCGAACGCAAACAGGTGAATGAACAAGACAACAAGCTTGAGTAGCGCTGTCAGGGCGACAGCCCACATGTGAATTGGAAATCCGTACAGCGAAACGATTAGCAGGACGGCGGCGTACTGGATTACAAACGCAACAAGCAGCGTCGCTGTATCGGTACGCCCGATTGCGGGTAGTACACGTCGCAGCGGTATCACAAGCGGCGAGGTAAGACGCATGATTCCCTGTGCCAGCTGGTTTTGAAAATTTGCGTTGATGTACGGAAAAACGAGGCGCAGCAGCAACAGCAAGATATACAGGCTCGTTAGCGCGTCGATTATGTAGTGCAGTGCTCTCACGGTCTTATTCGTCCTTTCCGGATTGGTGCGCCTGGTCCGCAAGCTTTGTCGCCCGGTCGCGGGCAGCCGTTAGCGCGTTATTGAAGATATCACGGACACCCTGGTCCTCAAGTGAGTCCAGGGCGGCGGCTGTCGTACCGCCCGGCGAACGCACGCGAGCGATAAGCTCGTCCATGGACTCGCCCGAATCACGGGCCAGTGTGGACGCGCCGAATGCCGTTTCGGCAGCAAGCTTCAGCGCAGCGTCTTCATCGAGGCCAAGCTGCTTGCCGGTCTTCGCAAGCATGTCGATAAGCAGATAAAAGTATGCAGGCCCGCTACCGGATACCGCAGTGACAGCATCAATCAGTGCTTCATTCGAGACGTTTACCACGGGCCCCACGGCCGCGAGAATGTCTGTCGCGGCACTGAGCTGCTGGCTACTGGTTGCCCGATTGCCAAACATTCCGGAGATGCCCTTGCCGAGCAGGGCGGGCTGATTGGGCATGACTCTGACCACGGCAATATTGCCGCCAAGCCAGCTATCGATATCATCGATACGGGGTCCGGCGGCGATCGAGATGACCAACGGGTTTGAAGCTTGTACTGCGTCGGCAAGGTCCCTGCATACCGCAGCAATTATCTGTGGTTTCACAGACAGGACGACGCACTCGCTTTGCGCCACCACGGCGGCATTGTCCGAGCTTACGAATACACCTGGCAGCGCTTCCTGTAGCGATACCCGCTGTGCTTCGACAGGCTCCGCTATTGCAATTTTTTCGGCTGCGTAGCCATCGTCAAGCAAACCGCCGGCAATTGCCCGCGTCATATTGCCGCCGCCGATGAAGCCGACTGTATCGAGGTCCATGCTATTTCCTTTCGCCAAACAGGGCCGTGCCTATACGCACGATGGTCGCGCCCTCGAGAATCGCAGCCTGGTAGTCGCCGCTCATGCCCATCGACAGTGTGTCAGTTTCGATTCCGTTTGCGCGCAGCGATTCTGCCATTTTTCGGAGTTCGGCGAAGGGTTTACGTTGTGCTGCAAGCTCGTCGGCAGGCCGCGGCAGGCACATCAACCCTCGGAATCGCAAATTCGGCAGCTCGGCGACCGCGGCGGCGAGGGCCGGTAAGCCCGCCGCGGTCACGCCGGATTTGCTGCTCTCGTCGTCCAGATTCACCTGCAGGCAGACGTTCAGTGCCGACTGGCAGGCTGGACGTTGATCATTCAGTCGCTTTGCCGTCTTGAGTTTGTCGACGGTGTGAACCCAGTCAAAGTACTCGGCGACGACACGTGTTTTATTGCTCTGCAGGTGACCGATAAAGTGCCAGACCAGGTCCAGATCGCGGCACTGGTCAATCTTGTCGATGCCTTCCTGAACGAAGTTTTCGCCAAAATCGCGTTGCCCTGCGGCAGCAGCGGCACGAATCTTCGAAATGGGCTGTTTTTTGCTGACAGCAAGCAATTTCACGGCATTTGCAGGACGTTGAGCCTCTGAGGCCGAAATCGCCAGCAAATCGCTGATTATCGCTAGGTTTTCCGTGACTCTAATCACGTTTTGGTCCCGGTGCTTCGCTATACTAGGCTCAATTCTGTGCCGGGTTATGGTAAGTCCGGCCTACATAAAAGAGGGAGAAATATGGCCGTCGACGTTGCCCAGCTATTGTCGTTCACGGTAAAGAACAACGCCTCCGACCTGCACTTGTCAGGTGGTGTGCCGCCCATGATTCGCGTTGATGGTGACATCAAGCGAATCAACATGCCGGCGCTCACCCACAAGGATGTCAATAGCATGGTGTACGACATCATGAATGACAAGCAGCGCAAGGACTACGAGGAGTTTCTCGAGACCGATTTCTCGTTCGAAATCCCGAAACTGGCACGTTTTCGCGTCAATGCCTACAACCAGAATCGTGGCTCAGCTGCTGTGTTCAGGACCATTCCGTCGGAGATTCTGACGCTTGAGGACCTGGGTGCGCCGCCGATCTTCAAAGATATTTCGATGCATCCACGCGGCATCGTACTTGTTACAGGCCCGACGGGCTCAGGCAAATCGACGACGCTCGCCGCAATGGTTGACTACATCAACGAAAACAAACCCGACCACATTCTCACGATCGAGGATCCCATCGAGTTTGTACACGAATCCAAAAAGTCACTGATCAACCAGCGCGAAGTGCATCGAGACACGCTCGGTTTTAACGAGGCGTTGCGTTCGGCGTTGCGTGAAGACCCTGACGTCATTCTTGTTGGTGAGTTGCGTGATCTCGAGACAATTCGACTGGCGCTTACCGGTGCCGAAACCGGTCACCTTGTGTTCGGCACGCTGCATACAAGCTCAGCCGCGAAGACGATTGACCGAGTCGTTGACGTTTTTCCGGCTGCTGAGAAAGAGATGGTTCGGGCGATGCTGTCCGAATCTCTTCGCGCCGTTATTTCGCAGACTCTGTTGAAGAAAGTTGGCGGAGGACGCATTGCCGCTCACGAGATCATGATCGGCACGCCTGCGATCAGGAACCTGATTCGTGAAGGCAAAATCGCGCAGATGTATTCCGCGATTCAGACCGGTCAGGGTTCTGGCATGCAGACGCTCGATCAAAATCTGCAGGAGCTGATGGGCAAGGGCCTGATCAACAAAGAAGAGGCGCGCTTCAGAGCCGTCAATAAGGAAAATTTCTAGGCTTGCGGTGACACCGTGGCTTAAGGGAGCAGAGGACAATGGAACGCGAACAAGCGGTACGACTTACGCAAAATTTGTTGCGCAAGATGGTCGAACGGGAAGGTTCGGACTTGTTCATCACAGCGGGTTTTCCCCCAGCGATCAAAGTTGACGGCACTATCCACAAGGCGACCGATACGCCGCTGAAAGCCGATCAGGCTGCGATCATGGTGCGTTCGATCATGAACGACAAACAGATCAAGGAATTCGACGCGACCAACGAGTCGAATTTCGCTATCGCGCCGCAGGGTATAGGTCGCTTCCGTGTCAGTGCGTTTATCCAGCAAGGCATGGTTGGCGCGGTGTTGCGTACGATCACGACCGAGATTCCGACACTGGAAGACCTCGAGCTACCACCCATCCTCAAAGACGTCGTTATGAACAAGCGCGGTCTTTGCATCATCGTTGGCGGTACAGGTTCCGGTAAGTCGACAACGCTCGCAGCGATGATCGGTCACCGCAATGAAAATTCTCGCGGCCATATTGTGTCGGTCGAAGATCCGATCGAGTACGTACACCCACATAAGGGCTGCGTCATTACGCAGCGCGAGGTTGGCGTTGATACGGAATCCTGGCATGCCGCGCTGAAAAACACATTGCGACAGGCACCGGATGTCATCCTGATTGGTGAAATCCGCGACAAGGAAACGATGGAATACGGCATTCAGTTCGCCGAGACCGGTCATCTGTGTCTCGCGACGCTGCACGCAAACAGTGCGAATCAGGCGCTTGACCGAATAATCAACTTCTTCCCTGAAGAGCGGCGTCAGCAATTGCTCATGGACCTGTCGCTGAACACCAAAGCATTCATTTCACAGCGACTCGTGCCACGTGAAGGTGGCATCGGGCGTGTCGCCTCAATGGAGATTCTGCTCAATACACCGTTGATTCAGGACCTGATCTTCAAGGGCGAGGTTGGCCAGATCAAAGAGATCATGTCCAAGTCAACGCGACTCGGCATGCAGACATTCGATCAGTCGCTGTTCTCGCTGTACGAGGACGGCACGATCAGCTATGAAGAAGCCATGCGCAACGCTGACTCGAAGAACGAACTCAGATTGCGAATCAAACTCGAAAGTAAGCGGGACTCCGCGATTGCCGATCAGCAGTCAGAGAGCTTGCGCATCATGGAAGAGGATACTGCTCAGACTTTCTGAGCACGACAGGGACTGACCGATGAACGTCAAACCACTATTCAAGCTGATGGTCGAGAAGAAGGCATCTGACCTTTTCTTTGCGCCGTTCTCTCCGGCCAAGATCAAGATCGAAGGCAAGATAATGCCGGTCAACAAACTTGAGATGACGCCGAAGATGGTAAAGCAGGCGGCATTCGAGCTCATGACCGAAGAGCAGATGGACCAGTTCAACAAGGAACTCGAAATCGATTTCGCGTTGTCGGAACAGGGTCTGGGGCGTTTTCGTGTGAACGTTTTTCACCAACGCGGCAGTGTCGCCATGGTGTTGCGCTACATCACTTCGGAGTTGCCAACGCTTGACGAGCTTGGCATGCCAGAGCAGCTCAAAGAGCTGGTCATGTTACGTCGCGGCCTGGTCTTGATGGTGGGTTCGACGGGCGCGGGTAAGTCGACGACCCTGGCGGCAATGATCAACCACCGTAACGAGAAGACCTCGTCGCATATCCTGACCATCGAGGACCCGATCGAATTTCTGCACCCGAACAAGCAGTCAATCATCAATCAGCGTGAAGTTGGCCTGGATACGCGTTCCTATGCGCGCGCCCTGAAGAGTGCTGTGCGCGGTGCGCCTGATGTCATCCAGATTGGCGAGATTCGAGATATTGAGTCGATGCGTGCCGCCCTGGACATGGCCGGTACAGGTCACCTGGTTCTCGCGACAGTGCACTCAAACAACGCGCCCGAGACGCTGGATCGCATCATCAATATGTTCCCGCAGGAACAACATGCGCAGGTGTTCATGGATCTTGCGCATTACTTGCGCGCGATTCTCTCACAGCGCCTGGTGCGTGCTCGCAACGGCAAGCGTGTCGCGGCAGTCGAACTGATGCTGAACACTCCGCATATCAAAGACCTGATTCTGAAAGGTGATATTTCAGCGGTTAAGGAAGCTCACAAAGACAGTGGTGAGCAGGGCATGCAAAACTTCGACGATGCACTGTTGCAATTGTACAAAGACGGTACGATCACTATGGACGAGGCGATGTCACATGCTGATTCGCGCGCCAACCTCGAAGCGAAGGTCAATTTCGGCGGCTAGTAAGGCGAGTATTACCAGACGACCGTAGCGGCGTCGAACACCGGACCGTCAACGCATACACGCTTCATCGCCCTGCCATCGGCTGTGTCAACGAGCACCGTGCAGCCCGCGCAGCCACCAACGGCACACGCCATGAATTCCTCCAGCGATACCTGGCAGGGCAGGCCATATTTTTCGGCTAATCCGGCCACTGCTTTCAGCATCGGCGTCGGCCCACAGGAAAATATCTCCGTTTTGCCAAGTGCATCGTCGTCCAGCGTGGCGAGCCATTGCTCCGCCAGATCGGTGACATAGCCCTCGTAACAACCCACGAATCCCGCAAGTGTCGCAAGTCGGCAGGGTATGCCCCATTCTTCCAAAAGCGGCATAGTGTTGTTCACCGCCGCATCGAGCCACGGTGTTGAGATCCGTGATGCTTGCAGTTCGAACGGAAACGGGATTTCGGAACCGAGGATTGCAAGCGGTTTCCATTCTGCGCCCTGTTGCCGGAGATGGTCCGCCAGGTACACCATCGGCGGAATACCGACGCCGCCACCTATCAGCAGTGTGTTCGGGCGATCCGGCGAATGTTTGAACGCGCGTCCGATGGGTCCGAGGACACTAATCGTGTCGCCGGGCTGCTTCTGTGACAAAAGGCGCAGGCCCTGGCCGACAATTTTGAACAGAATCTCGATCCAGTCACCGCCGACACGCATTATCGACAATGGCCGCCGCATGGGCAGTGATGGGTCACACGTAAGATGTGCGAAGCTTCCCGGTTCTGCGGCCGCGGCACACTTCGGCGCCCGTATGCGCATGATGAATTGCTCGCCTGGAAAAACGTCTACCGAAAGCAGTGTGCCGTCTTCTACAAAAATCGTGTCGCGATTCTGTTGCGCTTGTTGCTGTGCCGCTGTAATCACTGGCCGCTCATTCGTTTGCCGATGCGCTTGAGCACCGCCATACGAACTGCAACGCCGTTGGTGACTTGCTGCGTAATAACAGAACGGGGTCCATCGGCCAGCGCACCCTCAATCTCGATACCGCGGTTCATCGGGCCAGGATGCATGACAATGGCATTCGGTTTCGCGTGCTTCATGTTTTCGGTGCTGACTCCGAAGTTGGAGAAGTACTCATCGATGCCCGGCACGCCGTCCAGATTGCCGATCCGTTCACGTTGTATTCGCAGCGCTATGACGACGTCAGCGTCTTTCAGGCCGGCGGCAATGTTGTCGACGATTCTCGCGCCCGGAAACCGTTCCGCATCTGGCGCCAGTGCCGGTGGCGAGATCAGGCGGAGCTCACCCACGCCAAGCGTTTGCAGTGCCTGCGACGCTGAGGTCGCGACACGTGAATGCTGTATGTCACCGACGATCGCTACCGCCATATTTGCGAAATCCGGATTGTGTTGGCGAATAGTCAACACATCCAGTAACCCCTGGGTCGGATGCGAAACATCGGATTCGCCTGCGTTGAGGACGCTTACGTGGTCTTTCACGTTGCGTGCAATATAAGCAGGAACACCGTCGCTCGCATCCCGCACCACCATGACATCAACGTGCATCGCTTCCAGCGTGTATATCGTGTCGAGAATGCTCTCGCCTTTCTTGCGCGAGGAAGTATTGACGTCAAGGTTCAGCACATCAGCGCCGAGACGGCGACCAGCCAGATCGAATGACGCGCGCGTTCGTGTGCTTGGCTCAAAGAACAGGTTGCCTACAGTACGGCCGGCAAGCGACGTGCCACGAGCAGGTGGTGCGCCAGGCTCCGTCAGATAGGATTCCGCATCGTTGAGTATTTCGGTCAGCAGCGACCTGTCAATTCCCTGCAACGACAGCAGATGACGCAAGTTGCCCTGCGCATCAAACTGAAGTTGGTTGTCATCTTGGTCCATCGCGGGGGCATTCTACCCAGAAGAGAGGTATCTTTCAGCGATAAATACTGCGGCAGCACTGTCTATCATTTCCCTGGAAATCTTGCCGCGCGAACCGGAGGTTCTGGCTTGCTTGAGTACGCGCTCAGCCTCGACCGAAGTATAGCGTTCGTCCACAGTGGAGACCGGCAACGCATACCTGAGCAGTTCTTCTATGAACGCTTCGACCGGCTCTTGCAGGGTGCTGGCAGAGCCGTCCGCATGCGATGGCATGCCAACCACAATTTCACTGGGCCGCCATTCGTCTATCAATGCGGCAATCGCATCGTGGTCAACGCCGTCGTCCCGGTTTGCAACGACCCCCAATGGGCTTGCGGAGGCAGTCACGTCCTGGCCGACCGCAACGCCAATACGTCGCAGCCCGAAATCGAAGGCAAGCAGGGTTCTTGGCCTGGTCACTCAGGCGTGGCCGGCGTCCGGCGAGATACTGGCGATATCGATGCCGAGAGAGAGGGCGGCGCTGTTCCAGCGTTCGGAGAACGGGGTATCGAAAACCAACTCCGGGGTCGCCGGCACATTCAGCCATGAGTTGGCCAGCATCTCTTCTTCAAGTTGTCCGGCTTCCCAGCCCGCATAGCCGATTGCGACCAGCGATTTCCTGGGCCCGTCGCCCGTCGCGATCGCGTCGATAACGTCCCGCGACAACGTTAGCCGAATGTCGTCGGATACAGTCAACGTGTTCTCAAAGCTATGGCTGCGATCGTGCAATACGAAGCCACGCTCCGTGCCGACCGGTCCGCCGGACAAAACCGGGTCGGACGCGGCGTCAGGATCAGGGTCGTCGACGGCGAGCTGCTCGAAAAGCCCCGACAGCTGCAGGTTCAAAGGGCGATTGATGATGATGCCAAGGGCACCGTCGTCATTGTGTTCGCAAATCAGCGTGACGGTCGCACTAAAATTAGGATCTTCCAAGCCTGGCATCGCGATAAGTAACTGATTTGTCAGTGAGACATCTGTACTCATGGGTTTAGTATCCGCGCTTAGCGCGCGCGGTACAAGCTGCGGTTACTGAGCACTCGCGGCGACGGAGTCACCGAACAGCCACTTGTACTCGAAGCGGACCGTGTCGTATTCCTCTGCGACCTCAGCGGGAAACGGATTGAAGGGCGAAGCGCGCTGTAGAATATCCAGCGCCGCGAGGTCGAGAACCGTCGAACCACTCGTTTTCCGGATTTGAGCTTCGAGAAGGTCGCCATTGGTGTCGATTGCGACCATCAGGGTCGGACTGCCATTGATACCATCCAGCTCGCTGAGCTGCGGCAGATAGGCATCGCCGACGGCTTCGATTCTTCGCTTCCAGTCGTCGAGGTACGCAGCGACAACGGATTCGCGCGTATCGGCGCTGATAATCAGCTGGCGTGGTTCGTCGTCGCGGATCAGCATTGTCGCATCGTCTTCCTGCGGCAAAGGTAGAGTGACCTCACTGCCGGCCTCCATCGCTATGGCGGTCGCTGCATCAGGCTGCGGGTCGTCGCGAGGGTCGATCTCAATCTGGCGGTCGCTGTTATTCTGCGATGCAAGCACTTCATCGGCAGACTCAAGATGGGGTTTCGCATCATCGAGTGCCGAGCCATCTTCGACACCGTCATTGTCGACCGGCATCGCGCTCTGTAGCGGCGCAGCAGGGCGCACCTGTTCCGTGGTATTGCCGCCGCCTTCCTGGCTGGCCTGAGCAAGGTATGAGGCTTCGTCCGGCCGATCGATCTGCTGATCGGCATCAGCAACGATAGTAACCTCGAGCGATATCGCATCGGCGAACTGGTCAGCGATCTGCGGGTTAAACGTGACGCCTATGATGAGGATGCCGTGAATCAGGGCGGCGAGAAACAGCATGGCCGGCAGCCGGTCGGGTGCGACGGGTGAGACGAGACGCAGCTCGTCGAGTGGATCGGTTTGCAGCGCAATATTGGCCATTTGGCGCGCATAATCCGCCAATTTGTTTACATAAACAAGGGACTAGCGCGCAGAAATCCCGTTTTCGATCGCATCGAACATCAAGCCGGCAATATTCAGGTCAAACTGGCGGTCGAGCTCCCGAATACCGGTCGGACTGGTCACGTTGACCTCGGTCATGTAGTCGCCGATCACGTCAATACCGCAAAACAAAACGCCGTGCTCTCGTAACACCGGTCCGATGACATCGCAGATACGACGGTCTGCGTCCGACAATTCCTGACCTTTCGCGACTGCACCTGCCACCATGTTGCCGCGATTGTCATCGCCAGTCGGGATGCGAGCGAGAGCATAAGGCACCGCAACACCGTCAATCAGCAGGATGCGCTTGTCGCCGGCAACAATCTCCGGGATATAGGCCTGCGCCATCGCAAATTGACGACCATAGTCCGTCAGTGTTTCGAAAATAACGTTGGCATTCTTGTCGCCATTCTCGACCACAAAAATTGAGCGTCCACCCATGCCGTCGAGAGGCTTCACGACGGCTCGGCCCTCTTTTGCAAGAAATGCCTTCATATCCGCCATTGAACGAGTGACAAGCGTTAGCGGAGTGTGATCGGGAAACCATGCTGTATAGGCTTTCTCGTTCATGTCGCGCAATGCCTGCGGCTTGTTGACGATCAGTGCACCGGCCTGTTCCGCACGATCAAGAATGTAGGTCGTGTAGATGTACTCCATGTCAAAAGGCGGATCCTTGCGCATCAGGATCGCATCAAGCTCGCCCAGCGCGATATCCTGGCGCGCGCCGAGTTCGAACCAGTCATCGTCGTCATCGCGAACGGTGAGGCGGGTTGAGCTGCCCATGGCCTTGCCCGACAGCATGCTGAGGTCGTGTTGCTCGAAATAGTGAATTTCAGCGCCGCGACGTTGTGCTTCGAGCAGCATGGCGAGTGAGGAGTCTTTCTTCGGCGTGATCGACGCAATTGGGTCCATGATCATGCCAATTTTGAGTGGTTTTACAGCCATCTTTTCCGCTTCAGCGAGTGTTTGGGCGAGTGGCGGCCAACTATACCGTGAAAACGGCCGTAAGCACCCGAAATCTCATGATTTTGCGTAACGTGGCGCGCGTCGTGGCGGGACTTATGTCAATATGGTAAAAGTCGTTTTTCAACCTGGGGAAAATTGGTGTCTGGTAACGCACGCGCGAGTCTTAGCGGGCTTAAAATACTTGTCATAGATGACAGTAAAACAATCCGCCGAACGGCAGAAACGCTGCTTTCGAAAGAAGGTTGCCAGGTGTTCACGGCGATCGATGGCTTCGATGCTCTGTCGAAAATCGCCGATCACCAGCCAGACCTGATTTTCGTGGACATCATGATGCCGCGACTCGACGGCTATGAAACCTGCTCATTGATCAAGCACAACAAGGTGTTCAAAGAGACGCCGGTCATCATGCTATCCAGCAAGGATGGCCTGTTCGACCGCGCACGCGGGCGCATAGTTGGTTCGGAGCAGTACCTGACGAAGCCGTTTACCAAGGACGAACTACTCGGTGCGATTTCGAACCAGATCAACTAGGCCAGTATTGGCTTAAGACCAACAGAGGAATTGTTAGATGGCAGTTGTACTCATCATTGATGATTCGCCAACTGAGCTGCACTTGTTTCAGAACATGCTGGAGAAAGCTGGCTTCGAGACTCTAGTGGCTGACAGCGGGGAAGAGGGCGTCAAAGCCGCACGTGCGGCGAGGCCGGATATCATTCTTATGGACGTGGTGATGCCAGGCATGAATGGTTTCCAGGCGACCCGGCAGCTAACCAAGGATCCGGCAACAGCCGATATTCCTGTGATCATGATCACGACCAAGGATCAGGAAACCGACAAGATATGGGGCATGCGACAGGGTGCCGTTGAGTACATCGTCAAGCCGGTCAAGGACAAAGATCTGATAGGCCTGATTAACACGGTGATGGCGGACTGAATGAGTAGTTCTGCTGATCTTGCAGCGCTGGTAGAGCAACCATTTGAATTGCTTGCGGAGATGGAGCGTCGCAGCCGCGATGCGCACGCCGGTCAGGGCTCCGGGTCCATGCCCTCGGAGTGGGTCGGCGTTGGTTTTCGTATTGGCGAAGAGCAGTTCGTGGCCAATCGCGAACAGGTCCGGGAAGTATTAATGTTGCCGGAGAACATGACACGTGTTCCCGGTGCCAGTCGCTGGTTGCTCGGAATAGCCAATCTGCGTGGTCACTTGCTGCCCCTGATCGACCTAAAGCTGATGCTTGGCAGCGGCCGCACAACCTTGCGACGTACAACGCGCGTAATTTCAATAAACCACCGTGAAGTTCCGGCCGGGCTCGTCGTTGACGAGGTGCTTGGTTTCCGTCGCTTCATGGACCACGAATTCGCAAATGAGACCAGGGAGACGATTGTTCGCTGCGATCGCTTTCTTACCGGGGTTTACCAACGGAGTGATGAGTCCTGGCCGGTTTTCAATTTGTCCGATTTAGTCGAAAGCAATGTATTCCTGCAGGCGTCTGCGGAATAAAGGTGAATTATGGCCAATAAAATCGACACCGCATCCACGTTCCGGGCGATTGCCGCTTTCGCGGTATTCCTCCTGGTTGGCGCAGCCGCGCTGGTGTTTCTGCAGTCCGGCGGGGGCGGCAAGACCGCGCCCGAACTGGCGGCATTGTCGCAGGCAATCCCGGCACAGTCTGCACAAGCGCTGGCAGGCGAGGAAGGCGCGTTTGAGAAACTGGACCGCAGCGTTCGAAAGTTGTCGAGCCTGCTACAGGAAGGCGACGCCCCGGGCCGCGATGCGGACTGGCAGACGCTGGGTCAGCATGCAGCTGCAATTGCGGCGAAGCGCGCAGAAGTTGAAGCGGTTCAGGGGGCAGCCTCGCGCATGGCGACAGATGCCAGCAGTCTCGTTGATCTGTCGAACGAATTGCTGAATCGCTCCGGAGCGACGTCGAGCATTCAGGAGTTTCAACAGCGTGCGGACCGGATCCGGCAGACGGCATCGGATTTAACGGCTCTGGATACAGCGGCCGCGAGCGCCATTGCAGAAGATGTTGGTTTTCTGCGTAACGTCGCCAATGCACTTGGCGGTCAGCCCAGCGATCTCGATATCCGGCAATTAAACGCGGCGGGCCGCGAAATTGCGCTGGTGCCTGTCATCAGCAGCCTGACAAGCCTCGAACAACAAAGCGCAGCTCTCAATGAGAATATTGTCGCGACCGACGGACTGGCGGCGATACAAACCGAATTGAGTGCCAGAGCGGCGAACATGCTGGGGTCCACTTTTGGGTCGGGTGGTGGGACTTCATTCCTGCCGTCTTTCCTGAACAATGCATGGTTACCGATCAGCCTGGCCAGTATTGCAGCGTTGTTAATTCTCGGCTTGATATTCCTGAACTCCAAAAGCGCAGTGTTTGAAAGAGCTGCACGTGAACAGGCCGACCAGAACGAACGCAACCAGCAAGCTATCTTGCGCCTGCTTGATGAGATGGGCAGCCTCGCCGATGGTGACCTGACCGTCGAAGCGACGGTTACCGAGGACATCACGGGCACTATTGCGGATTCGTTTAACTTCGCTATCGAAGAACTCAGAAAACTGGTTGCAACCGTGAACGATACGGCACTCATGGTTGACACGGCGACGAAACAAACAGAAAACACGGCGGCACATCTTGCCAAGGCAACAGACAATCAGGCCAAGGAAATCAATGCTGCGACGGAATCAATCGTGTCGATGGCGGCGTCGATTGAAGAGGTCTCCGGCAATGCAGAACGTTCCTCCGATGTTGCGCGCCATTCGGTCGAGGTAGCGCACAAAGGTGGTGAGGCAGTGCGTCGGACGATTGACGGTATGAACGCAATTCGCGAAACCATTCAGGAGACGTCAAAGCGCATCAAGCGGCTTGGCGAAAGCTCGCAAGAGATTGGCAACATCGTTGAACTCATCAACGACATCGCTGAGCAGACCAATATTCTTGCACTGAACGCCTCGATTCAGGCGTCTATGGCCGGAGAAGCCGGACGCGGTTTCGCGGTGGTTGCCGATGAAGTGCAGCGACTGGCAGAGCGATCAACAAATGCCACCAAACAGATAGAGGTGCTGGTGCGCACCATTCAGGCTGATACCAATGAGGCTGTTGTCTCGATGGAGCGTAGTACGACTGATGTAGTTGGCGGTGCGCTGCTGGCTGAAAATGCGGGCGCGGCACTTGATGAGATCGAACAGGTCTCGAACCAGATTGCGAGCCTTGTGCAGAACATCTCAAGCTCGGCGAGGGAGCAGGCGAGCTCGGCCGCCGACGTTACACGGCGGACAACGAGACTGCGTGAAATCGGTAGTCAAACCGGTCAGGCAACCTCAGCGACAGCGGTATCTATCGCCAAGCTGTCCGAACTCGCGACGCAGCTGAGAAAGACCGTCGAAGGGTTCGCACTTCCGGCAGAAATGATGCAGGCCAGCGTATTGGCACGTACCACATCGGGCGCCGTGCCTCCTGCAGCCGCGGCTCCGGCTAACGACAGCGCAGCACAGAAGGCGGGTTAAAAAAATCAAACCCTGGCGAGTGAGACGGACAGCAGAATGACGGGCGATACAGGCATTCATTTGCAAATGGTTGGCGACGGTACCGGCGGCGGTACCGTGAGCGCGCTGGCTATTGTTAGTGCCGAGCTTATGGAGACGATTCGCAACGCACACCTTGCGCTCGAAGATTGTGTCGACGGACGTGGCGGAGCGGCGGCGCTGCGACGTGCGGGCGAATTGCTGCACCAGGCGCGGGGCGCGCTGAGAATTACAGAAACCTATGGCGCAGCTCTGCTTGTCGAAGAAATGGAGCTGGCCTGCGACTACCTGAGCGCGTTGCGTTCCGGGAAAGGTCGCGAGGACGGACTCGATGCATTGACGCGCGCGATGGTGCAGTTGCCGATATACATCGAACGCATTCTGGGTGGCGGTCGTGACATCGCGCTGGTGTTGTTGCCTATGCTCAATGACCTGCGCGCTGCTCGAGGCGAGCCCTTGCTGTCCGAAGGCACATTGCTGTTACTGAACTTGTCCCCGAGCCGCACCGAGAAAAAAGCGGCACGCACAGGCAGTGGTGAAGATCCCGTAGTTGTAGCGACAAGACTGCGGCCGAAGTTCCAGCTGGCACTGCTGGGCTGGATCAAGGGTGGTGAAAATCAGCGCCACCTCGATACCCTGGCAAGAGTTGCCGCGGCGATGGAGAACTCTGCCACCCGTGATGATATGTACCAGTTGTGGTGGGTCGTCGGCGGTGTGCTTGAATCGTTGCGCAACGGTGGTCTTGAAACCTCTGTGGCATTGAAGCGTTTATTGGGACAAGCAGATCGCCAGTTAAAATACGTCATCGATGAAGGCATATCGGCGTATGACACACACGCTATCGATGACCTGCTGAACAACCTGTTGTACTACGTTGCGCGTTCCAGCGAGGCGGGTGAACGCATCGGCGAGATTCGTGCGGCGTTCAACCTCTCGGAATTGCTGCCTGGCGATGAGCAGGTTGAAAGTGCACGCGAGGCGCTATCTGCGCCGAGCGCGAAGCTCATGGAAACCGTCGCGTCGGCGATTAAGGATGATCTGAGTCGCGTCAAAGACGTACTCGACATTTTCGTTCGCACGGGCATGAACAAGTCTTCGGAGCTCGTGCCGCAGCTGGAGCTGCTGAAAAAAATCAGCGATACGCTTGGCGTACTGGGCCTTGGAGAATTGCGCGGTGACGTCGACGGTGAAATTGACCGTCTGAAATCGGTGGTCGAGCGTGGCGGTGTCGCCAATGAACAGGTTGTGCTCGACATAGCATCTACGTTGCTGCGTGTGGAAGACCGCCTTGACCAACAGCTGATGCGATTGACGACGCCCGCTGATGCGCCAGAGGATGCTGCCGCGCTCGATCTGGACGACGACGAGTTCCGCAAGGTTGCTGAGTCGGTGATGCGCGAGTGCATCATCAACCTCGCCCGTATCAAGGAAACTGTTAGCCAGAGTTTTGCGTCGAAATCGCCGTCGCAGGGACTTGATAGTATTCCATCGCTTGTGCGTGGCATTAAGTCCGGATTGCTCATGCTCGACAAGACTCGCGCTATGGAGGTTGTGGACCGCGTTGGTAAGTTCATATCCGTAATGCTCAGTACCGGCGGTCCGAGCCTGCTCAATCAAAAAGAAACGGACCGGCTCGCGGATGCGATAGTGAGCATCGAGTACTACATGGAAACGGTGAAGGCAGGGCGGAGCGAGCCCTGGTACATGCTGGACAATGCAGAAGCCTGTCTCTCCGTGCTGCGGGATGTCGAAGACAGGCTGCAGCAGGAGACAGACGAAGCACCGTCGGGCATCGAGTCGACTCAAAAGCTCTCAGTCGAACAGATTCGCGAGCAGGCGGAGGCGGCTTTGCTCGAACCCGTCGATCCGACCCCGACACCACCGCCGCAATTGCAGGCGACCGACGTCATCCCATTGCCGGTTGTATCACCGGGGGCAGAGCACATCGACCCTGAATTGCTGGAGTTGTTTATCGAGGAGGCGAAAGAAGAAATCGCTTCGATCAAGCGGCATCTCCCACCTTGGATAGATTCGCCGGATGATATGGAATTGCTCATTACCGTACGCCGGTCATTTCACACGCTTAAAGGTAGCGGCCGAATGGTCGGCGCCGAGCGTATCGGTGAGTATTGCTGGTCCGTCGAAAATCTTCTGAATCGACTCATCAACCGAACGCTCGCGCGTACGCCACCGATGGTCGACTTTGTACAGATCGCGGCTGCCGCCGTACCGGAGCTGGTGGAGCAGCTTGAGGTCGGTGCGGATCCCGAGTCCGACATCAATCTCCTGATAGCCCGCGCGAATGCGTTCGCCGACGGTGACCCGAATGCAGCAGTGTTGACGATCGCGGCAGCGCCAACGGCCGCGCGCGCAGAGCCTGAGCCAGCGCTCGAAATGGATCCGGTACTGTACGATATCTTCTCGAAAGAGACCGCGGGCCACCTGCGGGTGATTGAAGACTATCTCGCGGCTTGCGAGGGTCATCAGCCGCCGTTTGATGTCACAGACAAATTGCATCGTGCCTGTCACACACTGCACGGCAGTGCGAACATGGCCAACGTCGAGCGCGGCGTTGCGGTTGCAGCGGCACTGAATCGCTTTGTGCGCCGCGTCTACGATCATAAGATCGGTTTTCAGCAATCGGGTTTGGATGCATTGCGTGCTGCGTCTCGCGCCCTGACAACGATTGTCGGAGACATCAATAACTCGAATCGGGAAAGGGCTGACTACACGGCGCTTATCAATCATATAACCAACTTGTCGAACGCCGTTCGCCCTGCTGACGTGGTCGAGGCGGAGCCGCATCCGGAACCGGACTTTGCAGAGAAGCCAGTAGCTGCGCCAGCACCACAAGCGATTGAAGAGGATGTCGAGGTCGAAGTCGAGTACGACGCCGAGATCGCAGCGATCTTCACGGAAGAGTCGGCTGAGCTGCTCGAACAAGCCGATCAGGCATTGATCGACTGGACGAAGGATCGCTCCGCGCAACCAATGGAAGAACTCAAACGCCACCTCCACACGCTGAAGGGCGGCGCCCGCATGGCCGGGATTTCGGCGATGGGCAACCTGAGTCATGAGTTGGAGACGCTGTTAATCTCGCTCGATGGTGGCCGGGTCAAGGCAACTCCAGCGGTTGAGGATTTGCTGCAACGGGCTGTTGACGAATTGCACCGCATGCGCGATACGGTAATTGCAGGCAAGCCAGTGCGTTCGTCAGTCGATCTCGAACAACGAATAAAACATGCCAATGCCGGGTTCGAAGTCGCCGACGACGTCGAGGTTGAGACGCCCGCCGATGATCCAGGCGTCGAGGCGTCAGCGCCAGCAGAGTTCACGATTGAACCGGACGATACGATCAGCATGGTCATTGTCGATTCGCCGCTCGCGGATGAACTGGCGGAACTTGCCGATGACAAGAAACCGTTGCCGGAACCGGCTGCCACTCCTGACCCCGAGCCCGTTCCGGAGCCAGAAGCCGTGGCCGAGCCGGAAATTACGGCCGTGCCGCAACCGGCAGCTGCGCCTGAACCGCGCCCAGCGCCAGAATCGAAACCTGAACCGCAACCCGCAGCCGCTAGTGCGCCTGCCGAGGTTCGTCCTGCTAAGGGCGCTGAGCAGCGGCAGGAATTTGCCCGCATCGACGCGGACCTGCTTGAGGACCTGCTGAATGCCGCTGGTGAGATCAGTATTTTCCACTCACGCCTCAGCCAACAGGTAAACACTTTTGACTTTCACGTCGAGGAACTCGAACAGACCATCGCTCGGTTGCGCGAGCAGCTGCGCAAGCTGGAGATTGAGACCGAGGCGCAAATCATGCACGGCCACCAGGATACGCTGGTTGCACGTGACTTTGATCCGCTGGAACTAGATCGTTATTCCAATATTCAGCAGTTGTCGAGAGCGTTGGCCGAGTCCGCAAGTGACCTCGGTAGTCTCAAAGACCTGTTGCAGAATGTTACGACCGAGGCAGAGGCGCTACTGGTTCAGCAGTCGCGCGTTACCGCCGAACTGCAGGATGGTCTCATGCGCACGCGCATGGTGCCGTTCGAACGACACGTCGGACGGTTGACTCGCCTGGTGCGGCAGGCAGCGCAGGAGTCAGGCAAGCGTGCTGAGCTCGCTGTAGAAGGAGCGTCAGGTGAACTTGATCGCCAGGTGCTTGACAAGATGTTGCCGCCATTCGAGCACATGCTTCGAAACTCCATCGTGCACGGAATCGAAGATGCCGGTGACAGACAGGCGGCGGGCAAGCCGGCCGTTGGTCGCATTACGATTCGCTTGCATCGCGAAGGCGCTGAGATGGTTATCGACGTTGCTGATGACGGTGCCGGTCTCGATGTTGAAGCTATTCGGCGCAAGGCCTACGAACTCGATATGCTGAAGCCGGAAAGCAAAGCCGACGACGATGAAATCATGCAACTGATTCTCACGCCAGGCTTTACGACAGCAAGTTCCGTCACGCAGTCCGCTGGTCGTGGTGTCGGCATGGACGTTGTTGCCAACGAGGTCAAGAAGCTCGGTGGCTCATTGCGCATAAGTTCCGTTACCGGACAGGGCACCAATTTCACAGTCCGCTTGCCATTCACGCTTGCTATTACCCAGGCGTTGATCGTGCGCACCGGGGAAGAGGTTTACGCACTGCCGTTGCCGACGGTTGAAGGTGTTGCACGGATTCCGCGCGCCGAACTTGAGAATTTGTTGAGCCAGTCAGAACCAAGCTATCAATACGGTGAGCAGGCCTACAAGTTCAGGCACCTTGGCATGTACCTTGGTGGTCAGGCTGCGAAGCTTCCCGAGGATGAGGCATACATTCCCGTCATTCTTGTGCAGGCAGGGGAATACTCCGCTGCATTGCTCGTCGACGAGATGCTGGCCAGTCGCGAAATTGTCGTGAAGGCCGTCGGCCCGCAGCTCGCGAGCATACGTGGCCTTTCCGGCGCCACAATTCTCGGCGATGGCAGCATTGTGTTGATTCTCGACATCCATGCACTGGTCAGGACCGGGGCCCCGGTCGTGGAGATCAAGAGTGCGGCGCCGACCCCAACCGATGATCGGCCCCTGGCGTTGGTCGTGGACGATTCAATTACGGTGCGCCGCGTTACGGAACGCTTCCTGCAACGCAATGGTATGCGCTGCATGACCGCGAAAGACGGCCTCGACGCCATCAGCGTCATGCAGGAGGCAAAACCGGATGTGATCCTTCTCGATATTGAAATGCCGCGTATGGACGGCTACGAGTTTGCATCGCATGTGCGCAACGACAAGCGTGTGTCTGATGTTCCGATCATCATGATTACGTCACGCGTAGGTGACAAGCATCGTGCGCGGGCCATTGAGCTTGGTGTCAATGACTACCTGGGCAAGCCGTACCAGGACTCACAATTGCTGGAGGCGATTCGCCGTCAGTTCGAAGACAGAGGAATTGAGCTGCAATGAGTGCGGAAACCGAAGAACTCTACAGCCTGCTCGTACCGTTGTCGGAGGATCGCATGATCGTGCCGCGCGCCTGCGTCGCTGAGGTCGTGCGTTTTACTACGCCTGCGCAGGCCGAAGGGGCGCATGACTGGATGCTGGGCACCGTGAACTGGAACGGACGGGACCTTCCGGTTGTCGCGTTTGAGTCCGCAATAGGCAAGACGTCACCAGCGCCTACCGGCCGTACACGAATCGTGGTTTTCTATGCGGCTACCGGACAGCTCAAAACCGGCTATTTCGGCGTGCTGACGCAGGGCTTTCCTCAGCTGGTGCGCGTGAATCGCGACGTACTGAAACTCGAGGCAAAAGACGGTTGGCCGGAGGACGCGCCCATTCTTTGCCGCGTACGCATGATTAACGAGTTTCCCCTGATTCCGGATCTCGAGAAACTTGAGAGCATGCTGGCGCGCGAGTCGTTACAAGCCTGATTCCCTGACGATCACGACTTGAAGTCTCCCCACAGGGCCTGCAGCACGGCCAGTGTTGCTATTGCCGCGGACTCTGTACGTAACACGCGGGGACCCAGGGAGACCGCACGAAACCCCGCAACTGAAGCATCTTCGTACTCAGTATCGCTGAATCCGCCTTCGGGACCGATCAAGACACACACCTTGGTTTCTGGTGCGGGAACGGCAGCGAGTGGTTCCCTCGCGCGTGGTTGCAAGATTAACTCGGCACCAACGGATGCCGGCTTATCACCAAACCAATGCTTGAGCGGCAGAGGGCTGTCGATCAACGGCAAGCGGGTCCGTCCGGATTGTTCGCAGGCGCTGTTCGCTATTTTTTGCCAATGCTCGCGTCGTTTTTCGGCGCGTTGTGCGTCCAGTTTCACAACGCCGTATTCCGTCAACACAGGCGTTACGCGCTTTACGCCTAGCTCCGCGGCTTTCTGTACGACAAGGTCCATGCGATCGCCGCGCGATATACCCTGGACCAGGTGGATTTTCAGCGGCGATTCGACCTGTTTCTCAACGCATTCTCCGACTCTTAGCCGAACCGAAGTCTTGCTGATCTGCGCAATCGTAGCTGTCCACTCCGGACCTTCGCCGTTGAAGAGTTGCAGCGAGTCACCGACGCGCGCGCGCAACACTTTACCGACGTATCGCGAACGATCTCTGTCGAGTTCTACCTCGGCACCGTTGATCAACGTGCCGGAAACCAATAGCCTCGTACTCATGAGTACGAAATCATGCCTGATCTAAACGTAGCGAGCGACTTTAGCGTCGACACTGGCAGTGGCCTGATCACGCCCGCGCGCTTGTGCTTGAGTCCTAATCAGGACGCGCGCTCTGAACCTGAGGACCTCAGCATGCTTGTTGTGCATGGAATCAGTCTGCCTCCCGGCGAATATGGCGGCGGTGAAATTGAAGCCCTGTTTTGCAATACGCTCGACTGGGATGCACACCCGTACTTCGATGAAATTCGGGGAATGCGAGTGTCTGCGCACCTGTTGATTCGACGCGATGGCGAGTTATTGCAGTTCGTGCCGTTTACCGCGCGCGCATGGCACGCCGGTGAATCTACATTTCGTGGCCGGTCTCGTTGCAATGATTTCTCCATCGGCATCGAGATGGAGGGCGAAGACGAAACGGCTTACGAAGAATGCCAGTACCAGGTACTCGCCGCTGTTGTCGACGCGCTGACAGTAGCCTATCCGGGTATCTCGGCGCGCGAAATCGCTGGCCACTGTGATATTGCTCCCGGCCGCAAGAGCGACCCAGGCCCTGCTTTCGACTGGCTACGCTTGTATGATGCGATAGGGGAGCGAAAAGAGAGCAACACAACATGAACCTGATTGCGCTATTGATTGGCTTGGTTATCGAGCGTCTTGCGACGCAGTTTTTTCACTGGCGCCGCATGCGTTGGCTGGACCGGATTATTGATGCCGGATTTCGGCAGGTGAACAAACTGCCCAACTGGCCTGCGCTAATTCCTTTATTGGTCCTGGCAATTGTGCTGGTTCTGCCGGTTGCGGCCATAATTTTCAGCCTCGGTGAAACTCTACAGGGCTTTACCTACCTGATTCTCGCGGTCATCGTCCTGCTGTTTTCTATCGGACCGAAGGACATTGGCGAGGAAGTTCAGGAATACTGCAAAGCACTTGAGGCAGAAGACGAAGAGCAAATTCAGAGCGCCGCCAAATCCATCATCGAAGGCGATGTTCCGGAGAAAGCGGAAGACCGCGTTGCGCGAGTAGAAGAGGCTGTTTGCGTGCAGGCTAACAATCGTCTGTTTGCGGTGATCTTCTGGTTTGTCGTGCTCGGGCCGCTGGCCGCGTGGAGCTACCGCGTCACTGACCTGATTCGGCGACGCGCAGTGTTCAGCGCATCGCGCGACACGGAAGGCGCCGCGGGTGCTGAGCGTATTCGTGAAGCGGCCGAAATGCTGCACGGCTGGCTGGCGTGGATTCCGGCGCGTCTGACTGCTCTGGGTTACGCCACTGCCGGACATGCTGATGAAGCTATTGCGGCATTACGGGCACCAGCCGAAGAGCGCGAAGCGAGTATTTCCGAGCACAGTGAGCACCTGCTTGCGCGTGTTGGCGTCGCAGCGCTGGCGTTGCAGGTGCGACCCGATGAATCCCTGACCGAACGCGGTGTTCGCGGTGCGCTGGCGGCGAACAAGCTCGTGTTCCGGTTATTGCTGATCTGGGCTGTAATAATCGCGGCGATGACGTTGTATGGTCTGACGCGGTGAGTCCGGGGCTGTTGATCCGACCGGCCGTTGCCGCGGATTTTGACAGCGCGCGTCGCCTGCTACAGTCCGCGGGATTGCCGGTGGCAGATCTTGATCCCGCGCAACTGCAACTGTGCATTGAAAAAGACGATCAACTTCAAGGTGTTATAGGTATCGAACACTTCGGCAGCGTGGCGCTGTTACGGTCGCTCGCGATAACGACTGCAGCCCGTGGTGTGGGCGCGGGGGCAGCCCTTGTAACGGCACTTGAGGCCAGTGCTGCTGCTGCCGGGGTGGGGGAAATGTGGTTGCTGACCATTGATGCCGATGCGTTCTTCAGCCGACTGGGCTACCAGCAATATGACCGCACCGACGCGCCAGCACCGATTCAGGAGACCGAGGAATTCTCCAGCCTGTGTCCTGGTGATGCCATCCTCATGTGCAAGCGTTTAACTGCGTTCTCGATTCCATAAAACTTCCTGGCCCGATTCGGCACGACTGAGTACTCGCGCAATAACAAACAGCAAATCAGACAGTCGATTCAGGTACCTGACAGCTTCGGGTCGAACACTTTCCTGACTGGCCAGCGTCGAGACCCGACGCTCGGCACGTCTTGCAATGGTTCTCGCCAGGTGACAAGCCGCGGCAGCAGGCCCTCCGCCGGGCAAGATAAACTCCTTGAGCATCGGCAGGTTTTCATTGAATCCATCAAGGTCGGCTTCGAGGCGATCAATAAACGCCTGCTGAACGGCGGTATGTCCTGGAATACAGAGTTCGCCACCCAGTTCGAACAGGTCATGTTGCACGTCAGTCAGGCTGCGGCGGACATCGTCCGGTATCGACTCTGTCGCGAGCACGACTCCGATCGCGCTGTTGGCCTCGTCCACGGTCCCGTACGCCTCAACGCGCGCGGTATCTTTCGGGACGCGGCTGCCGTCGCCCAGTCCGGTCGTGCCGTCGTCGCCGGTGCGTGTATAGATTTTGCTAAGTCGGTTACCCATGCGCGGACCTTAGGTAGGCACCGGATCACTGTCAAGAAGCGACGCTTGTTTCTACTCGCGGTTGCAGCCATAGTTGCGCCGACAGATTTTGTGTACAGGACTGGTACTCACAGTGGATAGCTTTAATGCGGACAATGCGTCCGACTTCCTGAAAGTAGCGCTGGCCGCGGCCGATAAGGCTGCCGCTATCAGCCGCGACTACTACGCCGGTAATTTCACCGTAACGACCAAGGCGGACCTGACGCCAGTCACGCAGGCGGATGTCGAGTGCGAACACGCGATTCGCGAGATTATTCTGAGTGCGTTCCCGGAGCATGGTTTCTACGGTGAAGAAACGGGGCAGACGCAGGCGGACGCCGAATATCTGTGGCTGGTTGATCCGATCGATGGCACCAAAGGATTCGTCAGGCAGTATCCGTTCTTTTCGACGCAAATCGCTCTGATGCATGACGGTGAGATTGTTCTCGGCGTGTCGAGCGGCACGATGATGGATGAACTGGCGTGGGCCGAAAAAGGTGGCGGCGCGTGGCTGAACGGTCACCGGCTGACGGTTAGTGATATTTCGAATCCGGACCGCGCTGCGGTTTCGACGGGCAATCTTAAATCGCTGGCGACGACGCCCGGATGGAACTCGCTAGGCAAGATCGTGGCGCGCGCCGATCGCATTCGCGGCTACGGCGATTTCTACCACTATCACTTGTTGGCGGCAGGCAAGATCGAAGCCGTGATCGAATCTGATGTGAATATTCTGGATATTGCGGCGCTATCGATCATCGTCGCCGAGTCGGGCGGAGTATTCACAGATCTGAATGGTGTCGCGCCGAACCTTGAGATTCGTTCCGTGCTGGCTGCAAGCCCGGCATTGCACGCGGAGTACCTGAAGACACTGAGAGGGCACGTCGATTGACGCCTACCTGGCGAGATTAATCTCACTGGCAGTCAACGGACCGATAACCGCGTATTTAAGATTCTTCGGAATGTAGGCGCTACTTTCAGATTCTGCGATACGGCCGCCCATAATCTCGGCAAAGCGTTGCGGGTACAACGGAGTTCGCCCGGGTTCTGCAAGGCCATCCGGACCAATCGGTTGTCCATCATTCGGGCGGTACTTGTCGGTTGCACCGAGCGTGTGCAGAAACTCATGCGCGATGATTACGTTATTAACGCCTCGCAGGCGTCGGCTCGCATATCCGTTGACAATGCCGACCATGCCTTTTTGCAGGCCGACTGAATTTTCCAGTTTTACGTTGAGGTCGGGTTTGTGATAGCGCACAAAAATTCTCACATCGGGCTCGATTTCGTCTTGTGCATCCGTGATCGAACTCGCCCACCAACGCATCTTCATTGACCAGAGCATTACCGAGAGCACGTTAGGTTCGGCTCCCATTTTTGGCGGTTGCTCGTTGACTGGGCTGCCTAGCTCGAGTCGCACTGGTTTGTTTACGGCACGGGAGTATCGTTCGGTCTCTCGTGCAACGAATGATTCTATGCCCTCGAAATCGCTCGTCTTGAGACCGCGGATATATTTTTCAGACGTTTCGCTGCCGTCCGCATTGATAGGATAGATCTTGATCCACAGGCTGCTGTTCCAGTCGGTGCTGCGTGCCTGTGTCAGCCAGGTGCTAACAGAGACGAAGAACAGCACAAACAACAGTATTGTGATGCGAACAGCTTTGAACATGATCTAAAGGTCAGGTGGCTTACGGACTCTCGTAGTTTGCTCGAAGGCGTACGCCAGCTCTATGAGCTGTTTCTCATTCCAGGGTTTTGATACGAAAGTGAGCCCGATAGGCAGCCCGGAGGCGAAGCCCGCCGGTACTGTAATTCCCGGGTAACCCGAGATGGCCGCTATTGATGAACTGCCAATGCTGAAATTGTCGCCGTTGGCGTGATCGATCATCCAGGCCGGACCATTCGTCGGCGCAATCAACGCGTCCAGATCATGTTCGAGTAAGAGCTTGTCGATGCCTGTTTGAGCGATACGTTTGCTGGTTGCGAGCGCGTCAGTGTAAGCGGACTCTGTCAGTGGGCCTTTCTCCACGGCGGACAGCAATATTTCCTGACCAAAAATTGGCATGACGCTGGTTGCGTGCGCGTCGTTGAACTGGATGAGCTCGGACAGGCTGCTAACCGGGGCGCCCGAGTCTTGCAGGTAGGAATTCAGTCCGTCGTGAAACTCGTACAGCAAAACCTCGTACTCGTCATCGTACGCCTCGGTTATCTCAATGCGCAGGTCATCGACAACAATCGCACCGGCGTTTTCGATCGCCGCAATGCTGCTGGCAAGAATAGACTCCACCCCTGGATTGTCACCCGCTCCGTGGTAAGAGCGCAGTACACCAACACGCTTGTCGAGCAAGCCGTCAGCGGTAAGGTTTGCCGTGTAGTCGTGATGTATCTCAGCGTCGGCCGTCGCGATGTCATCCGGGTCGATGCCCGTCATTGCTGTCAGAAGAATGGCGGCGTCGCGGACTGTACGGCCCATCGGGCCGGCTGTGTCCTGACTATGTGCGATCGGGATAATGCCGCTGCGACTGACCAGTCCCAGGGTTGGCTTGATGCCGACAATGCCATTGATACCCGATGGGCAAACGACAGAGCCGTCCGTCTCCGTCCCAATAGCCACTGATGTCAGGTTGGCCGCAACGGCTACAGCAGATCCGCTCGATGACCCACAGGGTGTCCGTAGCGTGTCGTAGGGATTGAGCGTCTGTCCGCCGATACTGCTCCAGCCACTTGAGGAGCGGGTCGAGCGAAAATTGGCCCATTCACTCAAGTTGGCCTTGCCGAGAATGATAGCGCCGGCATCCCGCAGGCGCTTGACCACAAACGCATCTTCGGGAGGGACATGATCGGCGAGCGCTAAAGAACCCGCTGTTGTGTACATCTGATCAGACGTATCGATATTGGCTTTTAACACGACGGGAATTCCGTGCAATGGTCCTCGCGGGCCAGACGCGCGCCATTCTTTGTCAAGCGCACGCGCAATGCCGAGCGCATCGGGATTAATCTCCAGTATCGAATTGAGGGCGGGACCGTTGCGGTCAATTGAGTCAATACGTTCGATGTACCAGCCAACCAGCTCTTCCGAGGAGAGTTCACCACGCTGCAGAGAGTCATGCAGGTCCGAGATGCTGTGCTCGGAAAAATCGCGCTCGCTGCTGCAGGCAGCGAGCAGCGATATGCCCAGAAAAATAGCCAGCTTGTACATTAGCCCGGCTTGCGAAACCGCAATACGAAGCGGTCTGACTTGCCGCGAATGTCTTTTTCAAATACGTTCCTGCTGTAGTCGTCGTCGGGATTGCGGAGGACCTGGCTCTGTCCATCCATCTCGAAACCAGCGGCTTCCATGTCGGCGATGACAATGGCCGGGTCAATGCGATGCACGGTGTTGCCAGAGTCGGCGGATGCACCGGCCTCTGCATAGTGATCAACGATGCCCACAATGCCGCCTGGCCGCAGGCTCTTGTAGAGCTCTGCAAGGAATGCCGGGCTGTCGATTTTTTCCCATCCGTTTTCAGGGTCATCCAGGACCAGGTCGTGGAAAGAGAGCACCATCATGACGGCATCAAAACTATCGGCATCCAGCATTAGCTGATTGTTTTCTGCCATCATTATGTCGACGTTGCTCAGGCGGTCGGCGCCAAAGCGCTTTGTGAATTCGTCGCCTACAAACTTGAGATAGGCTTCGTTCGAGTGTGCAACAACCCGACCGTCAGCGCCGACAACATTGCTGAGAAGCTCGGCGTAGTAACCGCCACCGGAAAACATGTCGAGTACGGCCATGCCGGGGGCAATGCCAAGGAACTCAAGTACTTCAGCCGGCTTGCGGCCTGCATCACGCTCTTGATCGCCGTCCAGTCGGGATTCGCTGGCGACGGCGAGGTCGTAGATCGACGCTGCTGCCGGGGCAACAGCTGCGGACTCGGCAGTTGCGCTCTCGGCCGTGTTTTCGGTGTCAGGTGCGTCTCGGCCACATGCCGCCACACAGAGCATGCAAAGAAGCACGGTCAGCCCGCGAGTGTGTAGTTGCCTGTTCATGGTTTCTCCCCGTTAGATTCAGTGATCCTATTCGGACCGGAAGCAAAGGGCAAAGTGCTGAACATTTCGGGGCCAAGAAAAAGCCCCGCGGCGTGAGCGGCGGGGCTGGATTTCTCTTTTTTACAAAAGAGGTAACTGCGAATTTGATAACCGGTAACAGATGCTTTCTTATTGTTATTGGATCTGGATCTTCTTGTTTTTATAGTTATTATTCTTCTGGCGTCTAAATCCTGTTTCTGACCGTTTGTTGTTATCTACCGCAGCTACACTTCGCTTGGGCAGGGTATTAAAAGCAAGAGCTGTGCCAACCTTGTGCGGGCTACCGCCAATTCAATGCTTTAGCAATTGCTCAAGGCTTGTTATTGATCCAGTCGTCATCGATTTGTAAAGAAAGTCGACAAACTTGATAGCAAATAGCTGATCCAGCGGTGCAGCTCCATCCCCTATCTAGCTGAAATACAGCGATAAATGCTACATATTGTGATGAGTGCTGAAACCGGAAGGAGATCAGCGCGATCAATCCGTTTTGAAACCAGGAAAAACTCGGAAATGCGTGCTCAATTGATCTGGTTTTGTAAATTTAATCGACGCTTTCTGCACTCTTGGCTCTATCAATCAAACCCGAGACACTAAAGAAGCGGCCGTTCCGGACCACGGCGACCACATGTAGCGCGTCGTCGCTGGCGGCCAGCGGATCGCCATCGACGAAAACAAGATCGGCGGCCGCTCCCGTCGCGATGCGACCCAGGTATGGATCGGCCAGCATCGCGGCGGCAGCGTTTACGCCGACAGCTCGCAGAGACTGGGTTGGGTTGAGCCCGGCAATCTGCAGTGTTCGAAGCTGCGTCGCGAGAGCCTGGCCGCTGCTCATTCCCGTGGCGCGGCTTGTCGAAACCGCGCCTGTGATATCAAGTTCAGGTCGCGACACCGCACCAATCTGCCACTCACTCGCGTCGAGCAGTCGAGGCCCAGGTACCTGTTTGCCTGACCATAGTGCATTAAATTCCGTCGCCTGCGGGTGGCGACCGACAATCGTCGTAATACCAGTGGTTAGCAGGTCTGGCCCATGGCTCGCGTTGAGATCGGCAGGCAGTCGGGCATCAGCGTCGATGAATCCCGGTAGCACTGTCAGATCTCCCA
The DNA here is from genome assembly GCA_022600955.1 of Gammaproteobacteria bacterium. GTDB lineage: Bacteria > Pseudomonadota > Gammaproteobacteria > Steroidobacterales > Woeseiaceae > UBA1847. Next base: position 19,977 of record JAHZJK010000017.1, on the reverse strand, counting down.
TATCTATGGTGATGGCACCGGCGTGAGACGAATGTGCTCGTACCGAAGCGATTCTGCCGCCATCGATCAGGATGTCCTTGTCAAATTGATAGTCCTGACTGACCCCGTCGTAGAGTCTCGACGCGTGAATAATGAACGACCCTTGTGGTTCATCAAGCCATGGCAGCGGCACGCGGTCACGGCTCGCTTCTGCAGCTGTCACAGGTTGCACTGTTGCCCTGAAACGGAGCGGTCTGGATTTCCAGGCATCAAACTGCCGTTGCCGGATCTCACCATTTGCGGCGTAGTACATGCGATGCCGGTCCTGCCAGCTGACGGGAGACGTAACAAAACCCTCATCGTCGGCATAGGTGCGAATCAGACGCGGTTTCGCCAGGATGATCATCCTGAGTTGCTGACTGCGATCGCCTTGCTGATAGAAAGTAATCAGGCTGCCGTCGGGCCGCCACGATGGCGCAGCGAGTTTTTGTGTTGAACGCAGCAGCACTTCTTCGCTTTGTGAGTGGCGCCGAAGTATCAGTGACCAGTAGTCGCCCAGGCGATGGATATACACCAGATCCCGACCATCGCTGGACCAGGCTGGTTCCGCCTCATCTCCTTCCCTGTCAGTCAACTTCCAGCGCAAGCCCGTGGGCACGTCCAGCTCCCAGAGGTCAAAGCCCCGGCCAGCCGTATCGGATGTTATGACGATTCTTTCGCCGCCAGGGTGCCAGGCAGGATGCAGATCAACGCTTGACTGGCCGCTAAGTTGTCGAGACTCATCGCTCTCCAGGTCGTACAGCCAGACACCTTGTCGACCGTTATCGATTGCCTGATATACAAGTTGCGACGCATCAGGTGACCAACGAGGTCGCTGTGCCGTTCTGAGATTGTGTGTAAGCTGGCGCGCGTCACCGCCGCCACCCGGGACAATCCAGATATCGCCACGCAGGTCGATCGCAAGTCGGCCGTCGCCGCTTGCATCGACCGACAAATCCGCGCCACGCGTGATGGTGATCTGCGCGAGTGCGAATTGGGCAACAAACAGAAACAGTAAGGCAGCTAGCCGCGGTAAATGCACGTCCCACCTTCCCGGCGCGGATCAGCCGCGCATGCGAGTTCATTGTCGTCGGATAACACGGCCGCACCGACACCGCCAAAGTACATCACGAGCTCTTCGTATTCATGCACCGGCAAATCCGTGACGGGCAAGTCGAAACCCGGTTCCGCCATAAGTCGAACATCCATACCGCTGGTATCGATATGGACGCGTGGGTGTGCGATAGCTTTCTGCAAAGGCATCTGAAATTGCAGGTGGTTTATCAGGAACTGCTGCAAGGCGGTGGTGATACGGTCGGCACCGGGTGAACCCGCGGCGAGAACAGCATCACCATTGCGAGCAACACACGGTGCCATGTTCGAAGGCAGTCTCGCACCAGGCGGTCCGGCGTCGAGCCCGCGTCGATTCAACTCGATTTCACCGAGACAATTGTTGAGCCAGAGGCCGGTGCCGGCAGGCATCTCGCCCGATCCATAGCCGGACGAAGCGGTAATTGCACAGCCCATGCCGTTGTCGTCGACGACCGAAGTATGCACTGTCGACGCTGAGCTCCAGCGGCTCAGCAAGCGGCCGCTTGTCGCAGCGGCTATGAGTTTTGCGGCCTCGGCACCGACATCCTCAGCAAGATCCAGATTTCGTTTTCGAAAATCGAGGCATGCGCGCTGCGACTCGATCAGTTTGTGCAGCTGCTCTCGATTCCACGCGGTCCCCTCTATGTCGCGGCACGCCATCAGCATTGCGGCCAGTACCGCGCCACCAACGGCAGGAGGCGGATTGGTTGCAATGCGCCAGTTGCCCATATCGGCCATCAGCGGTCGCCGTTCGATTGCCTGGTAGCTTGTGAGGTCCAGTTTCGTCATTGCACCGCCACCCGCGCGGCAGTGGTCACTGATTCGGTCAGCAAGTTCACCCTGGTAGAACAGTTCGGCACCTTCCGCCGCAATCGCAGTCAGTGTGTCCGCCAGATGTGGTATTCGAATGGCTTCGCCGGAATCACAAAGAGTGCCATCCGCGCGGTGCAGGGCGGTATGACCGTCGACACTCCGGCCAAACACAGAGTCTCCCGAATAGCCAAGATAGTAGCGGCAGGCCGAAGGTAGTGGAAAGCCGTCTCGCACCGCTCGAATTGAAGGCGCGAAAATCGATCCCCAATGTGCGGATCCGTAGCGCTTCCAGGCATGTTGCAGTGCGGCGAGAGACCCGGGCACTGCGACAGATCCGGTGCCGACCAGGGTTTCAACACCCCCGCCATACTCCATGGATACGCTGACAGCGCCGCCGCGACGCTCATCGTCGGCGAGGCCCTTGCCAGGCACACTGACATTGCCGTCGATAGTGACGGGATCATTGCCAGCGGGCCAAATCGTGATGAAGGCACTTCCAGCCAGCGCACAGACGCCGGGCTCGGTATTCATTGTTAGCAGCGACGCCGCCAGCGCACAGTCGACCGCGTTACCGCCGTCGGCGGCAACTTCCTGTGCGGCATCAGCGGCGAGCTGAGAGCTTGTGGCTACTGCGACGCTGGACACAAACGGAGCATTCTAAAAATGTATAACAGAACGAATGCTCTTGCCTTCGTGCATGAGGTCGAACGCCCTGTTGATGTCCTCCAGCGGCATCGTATAGGTAATGCACTCATCGATCTTGATGTCGCCGTGCATGTATTGATCAACCATGCCCGGTAACTGCGAGCGACCCTTGCACCCGCCGAATGCTGTGCCGCGCCAAACACGACCTGTAACCAGCTGGAAAGGGCGAGTCGAGATTTCCTGACCGGCGCCGGCGACACCGACGATTACCGATTCGCCCCAGCCTTTGTGGCAGCACTCGAGAGCAGCGCGCATCAGGTTGGTATTGCCGACACATTCAAATGAGAAATCGACGCCGCCGCCGGTTAGTTCAACGATGACATCCTGAATCGGGTCGTCGTATTGATTGGGATTTACACAGTCAGTCGCGCCAAACTGTTTGGCGAGTTCAAATTTGTCTTCGTTGATATCCACAGCAACAATGCGACCCGCCTTCGCGATGACGGCGCCCTGAATAGCGCTCAGGCCGACTCCACCCAGGCCGAAAACGGCTACGGTGTCACCTGGCTGCACCTTGGCTGTATTAATGACGGCGCCAATTCCGGTCGTGATTCCGCAACCGAGCAGGCAGACCTTCTCCAATGGCGCCTCTTTGCTGATCTTGGCAACCGATATTTCGGGCAGCACCGTGTACTCGCTAAATGTCGATGTTCCCATGTAGTGGTAAACCGTTTTGCCGTTGGCAGAAAAACGCGACGTGCCGTCTGGCATTAGTCCCTGTCCCTGGGTTGCCCGGATGGCCTGGCACAGATTGGTTTTTCCTGATGTGCAGAAATTGCACTCGCCACATTCTGGCGTATAAAGCGGAATAACGTGATCGCCGACGCTCACAGACGTCACGCCCGCGCCGATCTCCTCGACGACTGCTCCGCCTTCGTGACCGAGTACCGCCGGAAAAATACCTTCCGGGTCTTCGCCTGACAACGTGAATGCATCGGTATGGCAAACGCCTGATGCAACATTGCGAAGCAGAACTTCGCCCGCTTTGGGGCCCTCAAGGTCCAGCATTTCGATCTCAAGTGGTTTGCCTGCTTCCCAGGCGACGGCGGCGCGTGTCTTCATTTTATGGTTTCCCCGGTTTGTTAATGTGCGTGTGAGCGCATGTTCTCACGATTACAGAACTCGTTCATCTCACGTTCATTAAATTAATAAAAACATAGGCTTGTATTCAGTCCGCGTTCATTGGCTGCGGCCTATTCTGCAACCGTACCAGGACAAACCGGAGCTTGATCATGAACAAAATACTGACTACAGCAATTCTCGCCGGTGGCCTGTTGCTTTTGGATTCCCCGGAGGCCGCAGCTCATACGGTAGTGAAAAACAAACACCGACCGCCGGCCCAGCACTATGTCGATCACCGCGATCGTGATGGCTATCGGGGACAACAGTATCGTCGTGATTACTACGATCGAAATGCTCGCCACGGACGTGTCGGAAAGATGCCTCGCTGGCTGAAAAAGAAGAAGTCGTTTCGCCGCTGGTACAAAGAAACACCGCTGCGAAAGAGTCGTCGACTGACGTGGAACCAGCTGTTCGAAATCTACCGCTGGGAGCGAGCTTACTTCCGCTACCACAGACACTAACAATCGTAACTAATTAGTATGCGAAGACGAGCCGGCCTGAAAATCTTCGGGCCGGCTTTCACTGTGATCGACTCTGCTGTAAAAGGAACACGAATGATCTCTTGATGCCTGGGCAGTATGAGTCTCGACAAACTTCGAAGTAAGCTCTCGGCCGTTGATCGGCAACTGGTCGAAATGATCGCCGAACGCCAGCGTCTGGTTGGTGAAATCGGCAGGACCAAGCAGGATGCCGGCGCCGGAACACGCGACTATGCGCGTGAGAAGAATGTGCTCGACATGGGCCGTGTTCAGGCCGCAGAAATGGGTGTAGACCCGGATCTTGTGGAAAACCTGCTGCAGATGCTGATTCGCACTTCTCTTGAAAGTCAGGAGCGCGACCGGGTCGCCGCGGAAGGCAAAGGCGATGGACGCAAGGCGCTGGTCATCGGTGGTGCGGGTAAGATGGGGCGCTGGTTCGCCGATTTCTTCATTTCGCAGGGATTCTCGACGACTATCGCTGACCCGACGATCGAAGACGGCCCCGCGGCCTTCAATAGCTGGACCGATGCAGGCGTGGACTTCGATGTCATCGTTGTTGCGGCGCCGTTGGCGGTATCCGGCCGTATTCTCGCGCAGCTGGCCGTGCTTAAGCCGAAGGGGCTGATTTTCGATATCGGCTCGCTGAAGTCGCCGCTACTGGATGGGCTCAGAGAGCTGCGTTCCGCGGGTTGTCACGTAACATCGCTGCATCCGATGTACGGCCCGGATACGCGACTGCTGTCAGGCAGGCATCTGATTTTTTGTGATGCCGGAGACGCCGAGGCGACGCTTGCGGCCAAAGAGCTGTTTGCTGCGACCATGGTTGAACAGCTGGACATGGGGCTGGAAGATCACGATCGACTGATTGCTTACGTGCTCGGCCTGTCGCACGCTCTCAATATCGCGTTCTTTACAGCGTTGGCCGAGAGTGGCGAGGCGGCACCGAAACTGGCACAGATGTCATCGACGACGTTTGACTCGCAGTTGTTGGTGTCGGAGGCCGTTGCACAGGACAACCCGCACCTGTATTTTGAAATCCAGAATCTCAACAAGTTCGGGCTGGGACCGCTCGACGCACTGTGTGAAGCCGCAGGGAGAATCCGCGAGACAGTGGCGGGCGGCGATGAGGAGGCATTCGTGGAGCTTATGAACAAGGGCCGCGATTACCTCGCGCTGAGGGGATAGAGACGCTAGGGAGAGGCCAGTCTCATGCAATCAAGAGATGAACTTGCCGCGCAACTTGGCGCGGTTCGCCGGCAGCTTGACGAGCTGACCGAAGCGGCTGCGCGCAACGACAAGAAGATGCAGCTTACGCACCAGCGTGAAATGCAGCTGTTGCAGGCAGACGATCTTGGCTCGTTATTCGCCGCATTGATTAGCGGCTTGCGCAAGAGCTACGGGCTTGAGTATGTGAGTGTTGTGTTGTGTGATCCTGACCACGATATCCGTCACTTGTTGCTGGCCAGTGGCACACCGGCCGAGCATTTTCCAGACCTGAAGATGGTCGAATCGCTTGCCGGGCTGGCACCCCAGTACATAGCTTTGCACCAACCCTGGCTTGGGCGATTTGCAGCCTGTGATCACCAGATGATCTGTCCGAATGCTGTTGCTGCCAGGAGCATCGCGATGATCCCGCTAACGCACCGCGCCAAGCTTATCGGTAGCATCAATCTTTGCAGTAGCGACGAACAGAGATTTACGCGCGAGCATGCAAGTGACTTCCTGGCCCACCTCGGGGTTATCGCGTCATTCTGCGTCGAGAATACGGTCAATCGTGCGCGCCTGATGCGCAGTGGATTTACCGATGTTCTGACAGGCTGGCACAATCGGCGCTACCTCGCGGTGCGCCTACGCGAAGAACTGGCGCGGGCGCGACGCGATCAGTCAGGCCTGGTCTGCCTGATGCTGGACGTCGACTTTTTCAAGAGCGTCAACGATACCTATGGTCATGCAGCGGGTGACGCTGTATTGCGTGAGCTTGCGCAGCGTATCGAAACTCAGGTCCGAGCAAGCGATGTGGCGGCACGCTATGGCGGCGAGGAATTTATTGTGCTGTTGCCGAACACCGCGACCAGTGCGGCGAGGCTGCTGGCAGAAAGGATCAGGAACGCAATCTCCGAGTCCGCATTCGAGATACCTGGAGGTGAAGCCGTTGCAATCACGGTGTCCATTGGTATCGCCGAGGTACGCCCAGGTGCCGATGACAATGACTTCAAGACGCTCGGCGACTCACTAATCGCACGTGCTGACGTCGCGTTATACGCGGCGAAATCGGCGGGACGAGACCGAGTAATTGTGGAGGCGGCATGAGGATATTTTTCTACTCGGCACTTTTTCTTGTGTTGGCAGCCTGCGAGTCCGAGGTTCGCTACGAGCCTGTGGTTATCTATGCGACGGCGGAGGACGATACAGAGTTGCGGCAACGCTTCGCCGCATTCACGACTGATACTGGCATACCAGTGATGTTTCGTCTGGACAGCAGTAGTGCGAATACCGAGAACGTCATAGCCAACAAAGGTGCACCGCCGGCAGATGTATTGCTTACTGATAATGTTGCCGATATCTGGCGTGCTGCAGACCAGGGCGCGCTGCGACCTGTAACTTCCGAAGCCTTGCGCGATGTGAACGCTGTTCTTAAAGACCCGGACGGCATGTGGGTCGCCGAGGACGTTCGATTTGCGGCTATCGCGACATCGAAAAGCGTTCGCACAGTTCCGGTTGACGGCTACGTCGCGTTGGCAAAGTCGAGCACGCGTGGCCAGTTGTGCCTGTCATCGCCAGCTTTGCCTGTAAACCGGGCGTTAATTGCCATGCTGATTGACGAGCTCGGTGCACGTCCGGCAGAGCGGGTTGTGCGCGGATGGGCCATGAATCTCAAGGTGCCACCGTTTGAAACTGAGGGACAATTGCTCGAAGCGCTTGCATCCGGTCAGTGTGGCTACGGAATCTTGTCGAGCAATCTGCAGGATGATGCGGTTCGTTTCATTCGTCCTGAGCGGTCGTATCTGAACATCAGTGGTATGGGCATCGCGCGGCATGCACGTTACCCGGAGTCGGCGCAGGTTCTGCTTGACTGGACTATCCGCAATTCACGACCGCATCCCGCACCGTCTAATGACCGCAACAGCGGCATTGCGGGTTGGATGGACGAGGATGCCCGGCTGCTGGCTGATCGCGCAGGCTATCGGGAATAGCCGATTAGTGTAGAGTAGGGGGCAGTTAAGGTTTTGTTACGGTTGCTATGAGCAACGATTGGATAGACGCCGAAGGTTTTCGTGCGAACGTCGGAATCATCCTTGTGAATTCTGCAGACAAGCTCATGCTCGGTGGGCGTGTCGGAGCGAAAGGCTGGCAGTTTCCGCAAGGCGGGATACTCGAAGACGAAGAACCTCACGAGGCAATGTACCGCGAGTTACATGAAGAGGTTGGTCTGCTTGAGACCGACGTCGAGATACTCGATGTTACGGCCGACTGGCTGCGCTACAAACTCCCTGACAAATTCATCCGACGACACAGTAAGCCGCTTTGTATTGGTCAGAAGCAGCGCTGGTTCATGTTGCGACTGACTGTCGGTGAGGATGCCGTGCGCTTCGATCGGTGTGACAAACCCGAATTCGATCGCACGCGCTGGGTGGACTTCTGGCGACCGGTTAACGAAGTCATCTATTTCAAGCGGCGGGTCTACGCGCGAGCGCTGCACGAACTGGGGCCAGCGATCTACCCGGATGGTGTGCCGCCACGACCCAGGTGGTGGCCAAAACGCTGGCGTACCGTGTTTGACAAGGATATTGCCGAAGCTGCAGAGGCCACGAGCGGTGCATGATCAATAGGGTTTGGCGACTGCCAGCAGGACAATCGCCAACAGGAATGCAACCGGAATCTCATTGAACCAGCGCAGCCATTTTGAATCCTGGGTTGCCTGAGTCTCCGTCAGTCGGCGAATCCAGAGCAGGCAGCGGTAATGGTAGACCACCAAGCCAATGACCAGCGCGAACTTGGTCATGAACCAGCTGCTATGTGCGATAGCCGGGTTTATTGCAGCTAGCGTCAGCCCGAGTATCCAGGTAAGCGCGGCGCCGATGGTCATGATCGCGAACAGGCGTCGTTCCATTACCGTGAAGCGTTCCCGGCTGATTTGGTCCTCGGACTGCACGTGGTAGATAAACAACCGCGGCAGGTAGAACAGGCCCGCGAACCAGGTGACCATGAATGCGACATGCAGCGCTTTGATCCAGATGTAATAAGTAGCCATATGCACTCTTCGATTGATGCGGCGCCAAGTATATTCGCATTCCGTGACCTGGCGCACTTCTGTTGCTGCGGTGACCCGCGTAACATAACGTCGAATTCTGGCAATTAATACGAGCATCCACTGTGGCAGCAAAGTCTCCGTTTCAGCAGCATGGCACCGGTCGAACCTGGGCTGTACGTAGCGTCGTGGCTGTTCTGGTGCTTGCCAGCGGCTACCTGGTATTCGAGTTCGGCCGGATCAAGGCCGGTTATGACGTTGTCGATGCAGACAACGAACGGCAGGTCTATGAGGATCGGATTGAGAACTTTGAGAACGAGATAATCGATCTAAAACAAGAGGTTGCTCTGCTGGAGACACACCGCGAGGTGGATAGGGAGGCGTACAAAGAAGTCGAAACCAGCCTTCAGACTCTGCAGGCGAAGATCCAGGAACAACGAGACGCGATTGCGTTTTACCGTGGCATCGTGTCTCCCTCAGATGGCAATGCCGGATTAAGAGTGCAGAATCTCCGGCTTACCCGCGGCAAAGAAGAACGCGAGTACACGGTACGGCTGGTATTGGTGCAGGCGATGAAGCACGATCGCAAGGTCTCAGGCGACGTTAACCTGAGCGTTGAGGGTAATCAGGGGGGCGAGCAGAAGACCTACGCTTTCTCGGAATTGCTACCGGCAGGCGCGGACACAGGATGGGTATTCTCGTTTCGCTATTTTCAGGACTTTGATCGTCAGTTGGTGTTGCCTGATGGCTTCACACCGGAACGGGTCAAAGTCGAAGTACGTTCACGTACACGCTCGATTTCCAGCATAGAAGAGAGTTTTGCCTGGGCAACCAGCCAGAGCTGATATTGAAACGTCGCAGTGCGGCCCCATGTCGCCATGCGACACCATGGAGAACCAGATGTTCGGCAAGAAGCAATCCAGACATACCGTCGTTGATACGCTCGTTGGATCCAACAGCAAGATAAGCGGCGACGTGCATTTTCAAGGTGGGTGCCATATTGATGGCACCGTCAAAGGCAATGTGAGTGCGGACAATGACACCGATTCGGCATTAAGCATAAGCGATATCGGTACCGTTGATGGCGGAGTAACTGTGCCTTACGTCATTCTTAACGGGATTGTTAAAGGCGACGTATTTGCGAGTCAACGAGTCGAACTTGGTTCAACCGCGCGCGTCGTAGGTAATGTATATTACAATTTGATTCAAATGGCTGAAGGTGCTGAGATCAACGGCAAACTTGTGCATCAGCCTCAGGGGCAGGTTCCATTGCTTGAGCAAACGAACCGCCTGGACGAGGCCGCAGCGGCGGCGGAGTAACAGAGACTTTCATGGAAACAGCAGTTAACAGTGCACCACCACCACCGAGCGTTGTGTTTACCGACGCGGCAGCGGCCAAGGTCAGCGAGCTGATTACGGAAGAAGACAACCCGAACCTCAAGTTACGGGTCTACATTTCCGGTGGCGGCTGTTCCGGGTTCCAGTACGGATTTACTTTCGATGAGAGCATCGAGGACGGTGACAGCCAGGTACAGAATCAGGGCGTTACGCTGCTTGTTGACCCAATGAGTATCCAGTACCTGATGGGTGCCGAGATTGATTACAAGGAAGACCTGCAGGGAGCGCAGTTCATCATCCGGAATCCGAATGCACAAACAACCTGCGGCTGCGGATCGTCCTTCACCGTCTGACGATACCCGGCCCGAAATCATCGCGGCCGTTGATCTCGGCTCGAACAGTTTTCACATGATCGTTGGCGAGCTGCGCCATGGCCAGCTCGCAATTATTGACCGCATTCGCGAGACCGTCCGTCTTGCCGAGGGTTTGTCCTCCAGAGGTGATCTTTCCGCAGCAGCACGCAAGCGCGCGCTGGATTGCCTGTCCCGCTTTGGCGAGCGGCTGAGAGAAATACACGCAAACCGGGTGCGCGCGGCTGGCACCAGCACGATTCGCAGAGCGAAGGAAGACAGCGGATTCATGGCCGAGGCAGAAACGCTGCTTGGCCACCCCATAGAAATTGTTTCCGGAATCGAAGAGGCACGCCTTGTCTACAGCGGAGTGACTCAAAGCTTGCCGCCCACCGAGGGCATGCGCCTCGTCTCGGACATCGGTGGCGGCAGCACAGAAATTATCTTGGGTCAGGGAGCGTCACCGCGGGCGCTTGAAAGTCTGCACATGGGATGTGTTTCGATGACGGAGCGCTTTTTTCCGGACGGCGATATTTCGAGCTCCGGATTCAGAAAGGCACGCATGGCTGCAAGGCTCGAGTTGCGGCCCGTGAAGGCGTTCTTCCGCGATGCGAGAGACATTGATGTAATCGGTACGTCGGGCACGATACGTTCGACAGTGGCTGTCGCGCAAGCGCTCGGCCTGGCCGAGACAGGCATTACGCTCGACGTTGCCGAAGCCCTGATAAGAGAGGTTAAGTCATTCGGGAATACGCGCGAGTTATCGCTGAAAGGTCTCTCTGAGCGGCGAGCCCAGGTATGGCCAGGCGGCCTCGCCATTCTTGCCGAAATACTCAGTACATTGCGGATCGAGGAGATGCGCGTTTCCGATGGCGCTCTGCGTGAAGGCCTGTTGTATGACTTGCTTGGGCGACTGCAGCATGAAGACGCGCGAGAACGAACAGTCCGGGCAATGGCGTCTCGATACCAGGTCGACAAGGAACAGGCGCAGCGTGTCGCCGAAACCGCGACCACGCTGCATGCGCAGTGTGCTGACGCGTGGGGTTTGCAGCGTGACTTGTCGCAAAACATGCTGGAGTGGTCTTCGCGATTGCATGAGATTGGTCTCGATATTTCCCATGATGGTTACCAGCGGCATGGTGCCTATATTGCTGAGCACGCTGACATGCCTGGTTTTCCGCGGGCAGAGCAGCGTTTCCTCGCAGCGCTTATTGGCGGGCAGCGCCACAAGATCGACATGTCGAGAGTGGATGCCATGCCGCGAAGCTGGCGCAGCTCTGCACTTCGTTTGCTTGTGATCCTGAGGCTTGCTGTATTGCTGAACCGGAGTCGCAAGGCGGATGCTCAGCCTCCAATAACTTTCAGGGTTAGTGACGATTCAATCGAGATCGGCTTTGAATCGGAATGGCTGGCTGCGAATCCACTTACAATTGCAGACCTGGAGCGCGAACAGGAGCTGCTGCTGGCAGTGGGTTACAAACTCACTGTGATCTAGGTGACGGCTTAGTTAGCGGCCGCCAGCTCCCTGAGGAACGTCTCCTGCGCGGAGATGCATTCTGCATCACCCGTCACAACCCGATCGTAGCTGCCGTCACCATTTAGCGTCCACGCCTGGCAATTGTCGGCGAGGAACAGGTCGAGGTCATTGCGAATCTGTTCTTTCATCGCCTTCTGACGAATTTCGAAACAGGACTCGTTGCGGCGGAACATGTTGCGGTCCATCCAGTCGGCACTTGAGCAGTAAAACTCTTCTTTTCCGTCATTGTGGAAATAGTAGACACGCGAGTGCTCGAGGAAACGGCCAACAATCGAGCGGACGCGGATGTTTTCGGACAGGCCCACGACGCCTGGTCGCAGCGAGCAGATACCGCGGACGATCAGGTCGATCTGCACCCCGGCCTGCGAGGCTTCATACATCGCATCAATCAGCTGCGGTTCATTGATCGAGTTCACTTTCGCAATGATACGAGCCTCGCGCCCTTCCGACGCGTGGCGTGTTTCGCGCTCAATTTTTTGCAGCAGCGCGTCAAACAGGCTGAACGGTGATGCCAGCATTCGGTGCATCGCCCCGGTGTCGGTCAGACTCGTCAGCTGCAGGAACAGCTTGTGCACATCTTCGCCAAGTTTGCGACTACTGCTGAGGTAACCGTAGTCGGTATACACCGCGCTGGTGGCGAGGTGGTAATTGCCTGTTCCCAAATGCACATAGCGAACCAGCTGGTCTTGTTCACGTCGCACGACAAGCGTCATTTTCGCATGTGTCTTAAAGCCTACGAGTCCATACACGACATGCGCACCGGCCTCCTGCAAACGGTTTGCCAGCGAAATGTTAGCGGCCTCGTCAAAACGTGCCATTAACTCAATCACCACGGTCACTTCCTTGCCGGCACGTGCAGCCGTTACAAGGTGGTCGACGATGGGTGAGGCTGCGCCGGTGCGATACAGCGTTTGTTTGATCGCCAATACACTGGGGTCAGCCGCCGCGGTACCAATAAAATCGATGACAGGTGCAAACGATTGATAAGGGTGGTGCAACAGCACGTTTTTCTTTCGCAGAATCGAAAAGATATCTGCGTCCGTTAGCAATTCATCGGGCAGGCCCTGCGTGAACGGCGCGTAGAGTAGCTGCGGCCTGTCATCGAGCCCGCAAACCTGCGCAAGTCGATTCAGGTTGACCGGGCCGTCGACCATGTACGCGTCTTCTTCTTCGAGCTGGAAATGATCCAGCAGAAACTCTTTCAGGTCATCGGGACATTCGTGTCCGATCTCGATGCGCACTGCGGCACCGTAGCGGCTGGCCTCAAGCTGACCTTCAAGCGCGCGCACCAGGTCGCTGACTTCTTCATCGTCGACGTACAGGTTGCTGTTGCGAGTCACGCGAAACTGGTAACAGCCGTCTACCTCAAGTCCCGGAAACAAGCGCTCGACGTTGACCCGGATAATGGACGAAAGAAACACAAAGTTATGCTCGCCCGGTTTGCTGAGTTCTTCCGGCAACTGAATAATGCGTGGTAACGAACGCGGTGCCTGCACCATTCCGCGATGCCGTCGCCGGCCAAACGCATCTTTGCCATGCAGGCGCACCACAAAATTGAGACTCTTGTTGAGAATGCGGGGGAATGGCCGCGACGGGTCGAACGTAATGGGTGTGAGAACAGGCACGACCTGTTCTTCAAAGTACGTATTCAGCCACTCACTTTGCGCGTCGGTCCATTCCTGGCTCTGCACGAAGCGGACGCCGGCGTCGGCAAGTTGAGGAAACATTTTCGTATTCAGCAGCTGGTACTGTTTTTTAACCAGCTGACGGACCCCAACGCACAGCTCATCAAACACTGCTTGCGCGGTAACCTTTTCGGGGCCCTGTGCTGGTGCACCTATTTCCATGCGTTGTTTCAGGCCCGCGACACGGATCTCAAAGAACTCATCGAGATTAGTGCAACTAATGCATAAGAATCGCAGACGCTCCAGCAGCGGCACGGATGTGTCTTCGGCTTGAGCGAGCACACGTTTATTGAACTCAAGCAAACTGAGTTCCCGGTTGATGTATTGGCTATTCATGATCTAGGGGGAGTGTAACTCGCCGAGCACTACCTTTTGACTGGCACCGGTCACACTTGGCAGGTTACCGGTCTCATTATTCTGTGTACGCATCGCGAGCCAGGCAAACGCGATTGCTTCGACCCAATCCGGGTCGAGGCCGACAGTTGCAGTGCTCTCAACCTTTGTTTCAGGAATGTTTTGTGAAAGGCGCTGCATGAGGTTCTGATTGTGAGCGCCACCGCCGCAGATGAAGATCTCGTCGCAGTTCGGCGCGGCGCGTGCAATGTCCGCTGCGATTGTTCGCGCCGTGAGTTCGCACAACGTCGCCTGCACATCCGCGGGCTTGAGGTTGTGCAGACCAAAGCGGGCTAGCCAGGCCGGGTTGAAGTACTCAAATCCAGTACTTTTTGGCGCGACCGTCGCGAAATACGGGTCCTGCAACATTTGCAAAAGTAGTGCTTCGTCGACGGTGCCGCTGGCGGCCCATTCGCCGTTCGCGTCGTACGGGTCGCCACGGTGCTGGCGAATCCAGGCGTCCATCAAACCATTGCCAGGCCCGGTATCGAAGCCAGTCACAAGCTCATTGCTGGCTGGCAAGACTGTAATGTTGGCGATACCGCCAATATTGACGACGACCCGATCATGTCTGTCCGATCGGAAGAGCCACTGGTGAAAAGGTGGAACCAGCGGTGCTCCCTGGCCGCCGGCAGAAATGTCAGCCTGGCGAAAATTTGCGATGACAGGCAGACCGGTGCCTTCCGCAATGATGTCTGCATCGCCGATTTGCAGCGAAAACGGTTCATCGATGTCGGGCTGGTGTCGCAATGTTTGTCCATGACTGCCAATACAGCGCAGCTCGTGTTGTCCGCATTCGCTCCGCTTGATTACTTTGAGCGCCGCATCGCGAAAACACTCACCGACTCGTCTGTGCAATGCTCGATCACTATCCAGTTCGACATCGAGCGGCGCGCGAATAGCCGCGAGCAACTCCGTGCGAAGCGATTCGGGATAGGAGTAGCTGCAGGTGGCCGCGACATCCAGCGAGTGATCGCCAAAACGGACGACGACCGCATCGATGCCATCCATGCTGGTGCCGGATATCAGGCCGACAAAGTAGTCACTCATTGTTTGCGGGATGTGTCGTGCGCGATCGTCGCGACCTGCGTGTTCTTGAACTGCTGCAACTCTTCGAGAATGGGTTCTGCTTCAGCCAGGAATCGCTGCCGATATCGGCTATCGATCGGCTCTGCATCAGGGAGCTGCACAGTGCGCGGGTTTCTGTGTACGCCGTTCAAACGATACTCATAGTGCAGGTGCACGCCAGTTACCAGTCCGCTGGCGCCCACATAGCCTATAGTTTGTCCCTGCCGGACTCGGTTGCCAACCCGGACATTGCGGACAAAGCCAGACATATGAGCGTATAGCGTTGTGATGTTGCCGCCGTGCTGCAAGATTACAACGTTACCGTATCCTCGTTGCACGCCTCGAAATATGACCTTGCCGTCACCTGACGCTTTGATCGGCGTGCCGCGCGGTGCGGCATAATCGACGCCGCGATGCGGGCGTCTCGTTTTCAGGACCGGGTGAAGTCGATTCGGATTGAACGATGAGCTGACACGAAAATCGACCGGTGAGCGAAGAAATGCTTTGCGTACGCTGTCGCCCGACGGTGTGAAATAGTCAGTGCGTTGATTGTCATCGACGAATCGAATCGCTCGTATGCTGCGGCCCTTGTTAATGAACTCAGCGGCGACGATCTCTCCGTCGCTGACGTGTGCACCGTCTTGCCAGATTTCCTCGTACTGAACGTAGTAGCTGTCACCCTGGCGAATATCCAGTACGAAATCGATATCCCAGGCAAAGATGCCCGCGATGTTCATAACGACCCGGTCAGAAATCCCGGCGTCGACAGCGCTTTCATACAATGATGTGTTGATGACGCCATGCGCCAGGCGTTTTCGTATTTCGACGGGCCGCTCGACGATTTCGGCGACGAAGCTGTCTTCTTGCTTCTCAATATTGAGTGCGCTTGTCAGATCGAGCTTCGCGTAAATGCTGATGAGCTGTCCGGAGTCGTGCGTAACCTCGAATTCATCACCGGGCTTGATTCTGCGGAAGCGTTTTTTCGCTTCGTCCAGTTCGGCAATCTGCATAAGGTGACTGATGCTGAGGTCGTGTTTACGGAACAATTGCTCGAGAGTATCGCCCTTGCCAATTTTCAGCGTGAGTTGATCGAAGGTTGGCTCGGGCTCCGGCTCTGGTATCGGCGTTGTCAGCGCAGCGCTGGCTGCAACCGGCGGCAAAACTATCTCGATTGGCGCAGCGTCCGCGCTCGCAGTCATGACAGGCTCACTCGGTATCGCGACCTGTTCGGGTTCGGTAGTCAGGGTATTGACCAGCAGAACGGCGAGCAGGGGGATGCCGAGGCCCACCGCAAACCATTGAAGGGCTTTGGATTTCGCGGGCTTTGCGGAAGCGGACGGCTTGTAATCGTGTAGTAGTGGACTGACCGGACGATTCAAGTCTGTGTCCCCCCGATGCTGGAAGTCGCTACTCTACCGTGCGATTTTTTTCAGGTCAAAGAAAAGTGTTATAACTCATGGTGTTAACAGGGGACAGAATGCTACAGTTCCGCTCCCGAAACGCAATGCAATTTGAGCAGGTATGGCAGCAATACACGACCAGATCGCCGAGCTGACCCGTGGCACCGATGAGGTGCTTCCGGAGGATGGTCTCGCAGCGAAACTCAAGGAAGGCCGGCCATTGGTCGTGAAAGCGGGATTTGATCCGACCGCACCCGATCTGCACATCGGACACACAGTGCTGATCAACAAGATGCGTCAGTTCCAGCAGTTAGGTCATGACGTCGTTTTTCTGATCGGTGATTTCACTGGAATGATCGGTGATCCCAGCGGCAAGAATGCGACTCGGCCGCCGCTGACGCCCGAGGAAATCCAGGCTAACGCAGAAACCTACGAGAAGCAGATATTCAAAATCCTGGACGCCGGCAAAACGCGGGTCGAGTTCAATTCAAGCTGGATGAACAAGCTCGGCGCAGCCGGTTTGATCAAGCTTGCTGCACGCCACACGGTGGCGCGCATGCTGGAGCGCGATGATTTCAGTAAACGCTACAAGGGTGGTGAGCCCATCGCAATTCATGAGTTTCTGTACCCGCTCGTTCAGGGATATGACTCTGTCGCGTTGAAAGCGGACGTCGAACTTGGCGGGACGGATCAGAAGTTTAACCTGCTGGTCGGCCGCCAACTGCAGCAGGACTACGGGCAAAAGCCGCAGATTGTGATGACGACACCGTTGCTGGAGGGTCTCGATGGTGTCCAGAAGATGTCGAAGTCACTCGGCAATTACATCGGCATAACCGATGCACCGGGGGAGATGTTCGGCAAAATCATGTCGATATCTGACGAACTGATGTGGCGTTATTTTGAGGTTCTGAGCTTCCGGTCGCTCGACGATATCAGCGCGCTCAAGCGCGCTGTGGAAGATGGCAAGAATCCGCGCGATGCAAAATTTGAACTTGGCGACGAAATTGTTGCCAGATTTCATAGCGAAGCAGAAGCGGCCGCCGCGCAGCAGGAGTTTGTATCCCGATTCCAGCAAGGTGCAATGCCGGAGGAGATCCCGGAGGTTGCGCTGGCAACCGAAGACGGTTCAATGGGGATCGCTCATGTGCTGAAGAACGCCGGCCTGGTCAGCAGTACGTCTGAAGCGTTTCGGATGATCAAGCAGGGCGCCGTAAAAATTGACGGGGAGAAGATCGAGGACCGCTCTCTGCAACTGCTGGCGGGGACAACTCATGTATATCAGGTAGGCAAGCGCAAGTTTGCTCGCGTCAGTCTTACCTGAGAAAGCTGTCGGCAACATCTGTTTGTCGCACGGCATAAGGTGACTGAATATGAAATCAATAAACTATGCCGCATCGCTGTTAGTTGCGTTTTCCTGCCTTTTGCTTGCTGATGCGTCTGCTGATGAACAGAGTGCAGCCTATGAAGCGAGCTTCCAGGCCATTGTCGACGATCTGAACGAAGATTCGTTTGAGCTGTTCCACCGGGCGATTTCAAAGAATGATATGACGCAGCGCATCGTGAGCGCGCAGATGATCTCCCAGCAAGCTCGGAACATGTTGGACGAATCTTTTGAGGGCGGCATCCAGGAGATGTTCGTCGAGGCGTTTCCCAGTGCGCAGGGCAAGAGTATCCAGGGGACGCTGATATCGTTTCAGACCGAGGGCGATCGCGGCACCGCCGTGGTCAGATTTGGATTGCCAAACTATCGCTATGCCTATCATGTTTTTGAGCTGCAGCTGGCGTCGCGTGATCGCGTTGTAATAGTGGATTGGGTGAACTACTTGTTGGCGAAGCGGTTTTCCGAGCGTGCGGCCGAACAGCTTGTTGCCGTACTGCCGTCTGAAGCAGCCGTGCGCCGAGTGTTCGCGATGCCGGGTGCGGATGAGAACCAGGCGTTTCAGATGCGCGAGCTGCTGAAGGCGTATCGCGACAATCAGGGTGAGCGGTTTTTTGCGATCGTGGATGGTCTGGATGAAGGCCTGCAAAACAATCCGGCGGTCTATGAGCGAGAATTCCGCATCGCCGAACGGGTTCAGAATCCGGAGCGTTACCAGAAAGCGGCTCTCAGGATCATTGCCAACAAGGCAGATGATCCTCTTTTCGTATTGAGCATTGCGGATTACCACCTTATGGCAGGCGACTACCAGTCTGCGCTCGACTCGCTGGACAAGTTGGGGGCGGCCATCGGCGTGCAGGATGCAGCGACCGCGTCCCGGCAGTCTGCACTGGCGCTCGCGCTGGCCAATACGTCTGAGGCTGAGCGTTTCGCATTGCTGGCCACGCAGTCGGAGCCGGATTTCGAGCTCGGCTGGTGGTCGTTGCTTCGAGCGCGGTCCGGGGCGGGCGATAACGAGGGATCTCTGGAGGCGCTGACGCAGCTTGAAGATCACTTCGGCCATGAACTGACTGAAGCGAAGCTGCGCAGGGATAAATTCCGCGGCTTTGCTGCGCTCGCGGCGAGCTAGCAATTCAAGGACTGGCGTGCGGGGCGCGAATAACACCCGGATCGTCGACTATGACGCCCGCTATGGTGATGCGTTCAAACGCCTGAACGTTGAGTGGCTGGAGAAGTATTTTTTGGTCGAGCCAATCGACGAGGAGGTGCTTGCGGATCCACAAAACTCCATTCTCGCCTCCGGCGGCGTCATCCTGTACGCGCTTGCGGGTGATGAGGTGGCCGGTACCGTCGCCCTTAAGCATCAGGGCGACAAAGTCTATGAGCTGACCAAAATGGCGGTAACCGAGCGCTTTCAAGGTCTGGGTCTGGGCCGCCAGTTATTGTGCGCGGCCGTGGACAGATTCGGCGAACTCAAGGGGGAATCGTTGTACCTGGAGTCGCACAGCAGCCTGGGGCCCGCTCTGACGCTGTATGAATCTGCGGGATTCCACCATCAGCTCCGTCCGAAACCCTCGGATTACGAGCGTTCTGACGTCTACATGGTCTACCGGCCGGATCGGTAGCTATTCACCGAACGGCCACTTTTCCCCGGGAAAAACTCACATTTTCGGCCGCTCCAACGGCAGCTGGAAGCCGCGCCAGACGGGGATTTCAGCGAATTGAAAAATAATTGCAAAAAGGTGTTGACGGAAACCGATTCGCCCGTATAATGCGCGGCTCTCTGGAGCACACGGTGCGCTTCAGGGGACTCCCAAAAGATAGACGCAGGCGCAAGAGGATTGTTGCTAACACCTCCTTCGCCTGTATAATGGTGGGTCCGCCCTAATCAAGCGACGGCTAAGGCTGTCTGACCGGCTAGGGCTCGTTCTTTAACAACTCAATCAGATAATTTGTGTGGGTGCTTGCGTCGGATTTTGCGAAGGCAAAAAGACGTAAGAACCAAATAGTCAGTTTTAAGTAATTGAGTACTGGTGATTACGCACTTTAGTAAAAGCAATAGCTTTAAACTGAAGAGTTTGATCCTGGCTCAGATTGAACGCTGGCGGCATGCCTAATACATGCAAGTCGAACGGAAACGATGGAAGCTTGCTTCCAGGCGTCGAGTGGCGGACGGGTGAGTAATACTTAGGAATCTGCCCATTAGTGGGGGACAACATTCGGAAACGGATGCTAATACCGCATACGCCCTACGGGGGAAAGCGGGGGATCTTCGGACCTCGCGCTAATGGATGAGCCTAAGTCGGATTAGCTTGTTGGTGAGGTAAAAGCTCACCAAGGCGACGATCCG
>JAHZJK010000016.1 GCA_022600955.1 Gammaproteobacteria bacterium | reverse complement strand
GGCGCCGAAAGCGCAATTTCTGTGATCGGACCAAACTGCGCCAGCTGTTCGCGAATGATGTCGGCGTCGCCGAGGATCACGAATACGAGCGCATCGCTTTTCGGATAGACCCTGTCAATTACCGCCGCAATGGACTCAGGTGTCACGGCCGCAAGGTCGTCACCATAGTTGTTGATGTATGACGCGTCGAGCCCATAGGCCTCAAGCACAGCAAACTGACCCGCAAGCTGAGCGGCCGTTTCCAGGCGCGGCGGAAACTGGCCCATGACATAGTTGCGGGCGGACGTGATCATCTCTGCATCGAGGCCAGAGTCACGAAGCTGAGCAAGCGTACCGAGCGCAACGTCGAGGGCCTCAACTGTCGTGCTGGTTTCTGTGAAAGAGCTGATGAACGCGGAGCCCGGTTGCGAGTAGCGCGCCATGGCGGAGCGGGCGCTGTAGCTGAGTCCGGACTTAACGCGCAACTCGGTCATCAGCATAGATGTGAAACGACCGCCGAAAACCGTATTGGCAAGATCCAGGTCTGCGCGGCCGCTAAAGCTGCGTGCAACACCGATGTTGCCGATTCGAAAATAGGTCTGCGTGGCGCCTGGCTTGTCGATCAGGAATACACGATTGCCATCAGCGCGAGACGGCGACGATATCACTGGCAACGCTGCGGCCGCCGCGCGCCAACCCGAGAAAGCCGCGGTGAGAAGCTCGCGCATCTTCGCGGTCTCAAAGGCACCGGAAACCGAGACGATCAGGCGATCGCCTCCCAACACGTCGTTGTAGTAGGCGAGCAAATCGCCATGACTAATGGCTGCCAGTGAAGTCTCGCTGCCGCCAACCGGGTTCCCGTAAGGGTGTTCGCCAAACAAAAAGGCGTTCGCGTAACTCGGCATCAGGTTACCAGGGTCGGATCCCTTTGCGGCCTTAATGATATTGACTGAACGGTCACGCAGCTTCTCGAACTCGTCACGCTTAAGCGCCGGCCGTTGTAATAAGTCGGCAACCAGCTCAACCATGAGCGCAGCATCTTTAGCCATGAACTCGGCAGACACGCTGACGCTCTCCACACCTGCCGAGGTACTGAGCTCTCCGCCAACTGCTGCAATGGCCTCTGCGAACTCTGCCGAACCACGCTCGCCGGCGCCTTTCTCAAGAAGCTCTGCAAGCAGGCTGGCCGTGCCGTGTTTGCTGTCGGCGACCGCTCCGCCGAGCGCAATTGCTTCCAGCCCGATCAGCGGAACGTCGTGTTTCTCGTTCAGAATTAGCACCGTGCCGTTTTCCAGCACTAGTCGTTCTGCGTCAGGCAGCGTGACGTTCTGCGCGAAAACGACGCCCGACAGAAGAAGCGCGGCGCAGACCATTGTGAGTTGGCTAATCCGTATCATTATTCGCTACCCCCGTCTTGTGGCGAGCGCAATACACCAACCGTCATCTTCTTTTGGTCGAAGACCTTCTCCGCGACCTCGCGAAGCTGCTCTATAGAGATGGCGTCGAGTTCGTCCGGCAAATCGAACGCGCGCTCATAGTCACCCAGGAATACCTCGGCATTGCCGACTATCGACGCCTTACCGTCTATGGTTGCGAGTTGCCGCCAGTAGTCAGCAACCATGATATTCCGGGCCTTGGCGAGCTCGGCTTCGGTTACTCCGTCGGTGGCGATGCGCTGCAGTTCTTCAAGGAGGCGCGCCTCGACAGCAGCAGGCTCGCCGTCGGGCGGCAGCGTCAGGTAAAAATATACAAGCCCGGGGTCGAAGCCCTCAAGCTGAAACCCACCAACACCAAGAGCAATCTGTTCCTGTTCAACGAACAGCTGATGCAGTCGCGACGACGCACCCGAGGAAATAATATTGAGCAGAACGCTCAGTGGCAGCGTCTCGGGGTCAGTTGCACTGCCGGCGTGAAACGCCACGTGCAGCAACGGTGTCGGCGCATCTGCTTCTATCAGCAAATGGCGCGCACCCATCTGCTCAGGCTCGACCGTGCGAACGGCCTGCGGTTCAGGCTGAGACGCGATCGGTCCAAAATATTCATCGGCCATGACGAAGATCTCTTCCGCGGAGACGTCGCCGGAGAACACCATGGTCAGGTTGTTGGGCGCATAGTAGGTGCGGAAATACGACTCCAAGTCTTCAAGCGTCCAGTTTTCGATATCCGATGGCCAGCCGATAACCGGAAACTGATAGGGATGCGCGACAAAAGCCGTAGCAAACATCTGCTCAAACAAACGCCCGAAGTTATCATTGTCGACGCGCAAGCGGCGCTCCGAGTAAACGACGCCGCGCTCTGACTCCACGACCTCGGCTTCAATGGCGAGGTTCTCAAGCCGGTCTGCCTCGAGATCGAAAATCGTCTCAAGCGCCGAGCGCGGGAACCAGTCCTGATACACGGTCAGGTCGTTAGAGGTGTACGCATTGTTTGCGCCGCCAGCCGCTTCCATGGTCTCGTCAAACTCACCCTGGGCGCGACGCTTGGTGCCATTAAACATCATGTGTTCGAAAAAGTGCGAGAGCCCGGTGATGCCGGGGTATTCGTTGCGCCCACCCGCACGCACGAAGTTGTACATCACGACATTCGGGATGTCATGGTCCGGCCAAACGATGATGCGTAATCCGTTGTCCAGCGTGTAAGAACGAATCTCCTGGGGGACGCTCGCGCTGTTCGGTGATTCGTACAGTGGCAAGGGCAGAATAGGCTCGAGAACCTTTGGAAATTCGAACGTAGGCATCAGGCGTTCGCCGATGAGCGCCATGACGCCGAGAACCGCAAGCACGGCCATCGCGGCGTTCAGCTTTTGGCCTGTTTTAAAGACGATGGACTGGGTCTGCTCGACATCCAGTGATTTCTTGAGGCCGGTTGGAGTGATCTCATAGGTCCACGCAAAAATCAGCGCTACCGGAAAACCGATAAGGAGAACGAGCACAACAAACTCATTGGCCCATGAGGACACACCGAGCGACGTCAGCGGTCCGCCAACGAGCCAGATAATCAGGACACAGGCGAGCAGGTAAACCAACGCAACCTTTAATACATTGCGTCGCCGTAATTCGGAGAACAAAGCCATAATAATTATTCTTTTCGCCGGGGCCTACATGGTGGAGAAACCATCGAGATTGTCAACCGGCGCTTAGCCCAGCAAACCCTCACGGCGGTACAGTCGCGCGCAGACCCAGGTCAGAAGCGCGCCCAGCAAAAGCGTGCTTATCACGGAGATCGCGACATGTAGGCCGTTTATCGGCTCATTTTTCACCATATCGACCAGAATCAGGTGCTGGCTCAGCGACGGGATGAACATGAATTCGAGTTTCGGCCGCAGCGTAAGAATGCTAACGATCAGAATCGGCAGGGTCGGTGCAACCAGCACCACGCTGAGCCAGGTTTGCGCTTCTTTGTAGCTCTTCGTAAACGAGGCGACAAGCGTCATTACCGCGGCGCCGAGCAAAATAAATGGCAGCAACAGCAGGAAGGCTGCCGCGACGACGGGCAAAGTGAAGTTTGGCGTCATGCCCAGCTGTTCAAGCGGCATAAACTCGAGGACGACATAGAACGACAGCAAGCTCAGCATCAATGACGCAGCCATAAATACGCAGGTGGCGAGAATCTTGCCCAGGATTAACCGGCCACGCGTTACCGGCAGTGACAACAATGGCTCCAGTGAGCCACGTTCGCGTTCACCTGCCGTGGTGTCAATCGCCAGGTACATGCCGCCCATGAGCAACGCAAAAATAAAGAAATAACTCATCATGCCCAGCAACATGGCGGAGCGGCCACTGGGCGTGGACACATCAATCTCATCAACGTTTATGGGGCGAAGCACAGACGGATTAATGCCGCGCGCGGTGATGCGAATGGCCGCAAGTTGCTGGTTGTACGCCTGCAAGGCATAGCGCGCGCGACGCGACTCTTTTTCGCCTTGAGAATTTGCTTCGTCGGAATACAGCTCGACCCGGGCCGGTATGGTATCCGCCAGCTGTTCGCCGAAACCTTCGGGAACAACCAGGATAACGTCGTGCAGGCCGGTCTTGACGGCTTCTTGCGCGCCACCGGCACGATCGGGCCCGGCGACAATATCGATGTTGCGGCTCTCGAGGAAGCGCATCAGGTTCGGCGCATGTTCCTGACCGATGACAGGCAGCTCCATGGTGCTTTCGGCGTCATCGAGCGCACGGTCGATCGACATGTTGATGACAAAAGCAAACATGACGGGTCCGAAGATCGGGCCCATGATCAGCGCCGAAGCAAGCGTGCGCCGGTCACGAATATTGTCGAGGATTTCTTTGAAGAAGACGGTAAACAGTGTGCGCATCATTCGTCTCCTACCATCTGTATCGCAGTGACGAAGGCCTCTTCGAGGTCCTCCTGACCGGTTCGCTCGCGAATACCGTCAATCGAATCATCAATCGCGACCTGCCCATTGGCGATTATGCAGATATCGTCACACAGCGCGGCAACCTCCTGCATGACGTGGCTCGAAAACAGTACACAACGCCCGGCGTCCTTGAGTTTAAGAATCAGGCGTCGCAGAGAGCGCGTCGCCATAACATCAAGTCCGTTCGTTGGCTCATCGAGGATCACGTTTTGCGGGTCATGCACGAGAGCTCGCGCCAGCGAAATCTTGGTGCGCTGTCCTTGCGAAAAGCCCTTGGTGCGCCGGTCTGCAAAGTCCTCAATCTCGAGCATCGTGATCATGCCAGCAACCTTGTCGTCAATTTCGCTCTTGTCGAGCCCACACAGGCGCGCATAGTAAGCAATGTTCTCTCTCGCGGTCAGCTGCGGATAAAGGCCCGCACCGTGCGGCAGTGCGCCGATTTTTTGCCTCGCGGAGAGGCTGTCGGTAACAACATCAGAGCCGTCGATACTCGCGCTGCCCTGGTCGGGTTTCAGAACCGTGTACAGGACGCGAAGCGTGGTTGACTTGCCCGCGCCATTAGGGCCCAAGAGCCCCGTGATCTTGCCGTCGGGCGCCCCGAAGCTGACGCCGCGCACAGCGTGCACTTTGCCGAAAGATTTATGGATGCCGTCGACTTTTATCATGGCTTCGGTCCTGAAAAATCGAGGAAGAATGGCATTACAAAACTTCGCTCCATACAGCTTGCGTCGAGCGCCGCAGGGTCGGCCGTTTCCACAAACTCGGCGAACAGGCGTGGCGTGCAACCAACCCCGAGCTGGCCATGGCCCTGGTGAACACCCGTCAGGTGCACTGCGTTCGTAAGGTCGACCATCGCGAGGTCCGCGTAGCGTGGCGGCGTAATCGGGTCTGCGTCGCCGGACAATAGCAACACGGGAATATCGGTACTCAGCGGTGCTTTGAAACCGGAATCCAGAGGGCCCTGTGGCCAGACTGAACAAATTGCCTCAAGCGCCTCAAGCTGGAACGTACCCATATAGCTGGCCTCGATCGCTGTGTAGTCGATGCGGCTTGTGTCGTAAAACGGGACGTCCTCTGTGCACATCACAGAGTTGTGCATACCGAGCGACAGTGCATCCATCAACGCAATCAGCGTCATCGAAAACTGCGAACCGAGCGGTACAAAGTTTCCGTCTCCGGCCTCGCTGACCATTAGTGGAATCAACGCAATCGAATAAGGGCGATAGGCCAGCAGCCGAATTGCGGTGGCAAACTCCCCCTCGCCGAACTGGAGTTCCTCAGGGCGGCCGGTATTGGGGTGCGGGACACTGATCGTCACGGGTGAGTCGCGCAAAGCTTTAACGACGCGAGTGAAGTCATCCTGTACATCAGGGAATCGTTCATTGCAGTCGTCGTCTTCGGCGCAGCGCGCAAGGATGTCGTCGATTGCGCGCTGGCTTTCTGTGGCGATCTCGGGCCCCAGCGACTCCTGCGGCGGCACAACGCCGTCAATGACTATCGTGCGCGTACTGTCCGGGTACTGACGGGCGAAGTGTTGCGCGACGCGCGAGCCGTAGGAAACGCCATAGAGATTCAGCGTTGCATAGCCAAGCGCAGCGCGCACCGCCTCCAGGTCTGTAACAGCGACACTGGTCGTGAAAAAGCGCGCGTCGTACGGCAGCCGGTCAAGGCATTCCTGTGTGTACTTGACAGTCAATTCGGTCGAGTACTGGCCCTCGACAATATCGTCGTCGAACTCGCAGTCCATCGTTGCCGACTCGCCAGTGCCTCGTTGATCGACCAGCAATATGTCGCGGTTTCGCCGAACTTCCTCAAACGCGCTTGAGTACGAGGTGTAGAAAAGTACGGAGCCCTGCCCCGGCCCCCCGGCGATCGGCACGACAGGATCCGGCTCGGGAGTCAGGCTGAGTGCTGGCACCACCGCGACGCGCAGTTCGATCTCCCCCGATACCTCGCCAGCAGGATCCAGTGGTCGCGTGAGGGTGCCGCAGCGGGCCTTCATGCTCGGCGCGCCCGGACCGGCGCTTATGCGGCAATCCTCCAGTTGGAGCGCTTGTGCGTGTGCTGCGCCTGTCAGTAACAGTGCAGCCAGTACGGTTGGGAGAGATTTGAGCATGCCATGCCTTGTGCGCGAAACAGCGAGCTATCTTGGACAACCGCCTGTAAATAGTAAAGTTAAGCTGGTTATGGGTGCGTCCAGCGACTAAAATGCGCCCCCCCGGATTGGATGCTTTTTGACCAATGACAGAGCAATACGACGTAATAGTGATCGGTGGCGGTCACGCCGGCACGGAGGCCTGCCTCGCCGCCGCACGGGCGGGCACGCGTACATTGCTCGTTACTCAAAGTGTCGCAACGCTTGGCCAGATGAGCTGCAATCCGGCAATAGGCGGCATTGGCAAAGGGCACCTGACAAAGGAGATTGACGCGCTGGGCGGCGTGATGGCTCAGGCGATCGACAGGGCCGGCATCCAGTTTCGGATACTTAACGCTTCGAAAGGTCCGGCAGTACGAGCGACACGTGCGCAGGCCGACCGCGAGATATACCGACAGGTCATTCGTAATGTCATCGAACGACAGCAAAACCTTACGGTGTTCGAGGGCCTCGTGGGTGAGCTGCTTTTTGATGGCGGTCGTGCGACGGGCGTGGTAACCGAGAGCGGTGAATCATTTCTCGGCAAGTCCGTTGTCCTGACGGTAGGTACCTTTCTCGGTGGCCGAATTCTTGTCGGCGACACAGAGCAGGCCGGAGGT
Source organism: Gammaproteobacteria bacterium (assembly GCA_022600955.1). Classification (GTDB taxonomy): domain Bacteria; phylum Pseudomonadota; class Gammaproteobacteria; order Steroidobacterales; family Woeseiaceae; genus UBA1847. The sequence goes on along the minus strand of JAHZJK010000016.1, from coordinate 92,525 downwards.
CGAGTCGGCGACGCCCCATCCAACCGGCTGGCCGCGCGTTTGCGCGAGCTACCCTTCAACGTGGCACGCCTGAAGACCGGCACGCCACCGCGGCTTGATGGCAAGACGCTTAACTATGATCTGATGCAGGAACAGCCTGGTGACGAGCCGGTGCCGGTGTTTTCGTTTCTCGGGCGGCGGCACCATCATCCGCAACAGATTTCTTGCTGGATAACAAAAACCACGGAAGCGACACACGAGATAATTCGTGGGGCCCTGGATCAGTCGCCAATGTACACCGGCATGATCGAGGGCGTCGGGCCGCGCTATTGTCCGTCGATCGAAGACAAAGTTGTTCGTTTTGCCGACAAAGCATCCCACCAGATCTTCGTCGAGCCGGAGGGGCTGACGACCGATGTTGTCTATCCGAACGGTATTTCGACCAGCCTGCCTGCCAAAACGCAGGAGCTATTCGTGCATTCGATTACTGGTTTCGAAAATGCTGTGATTACGCAGCCGGGTTATGCGATCGAGTATGACTATTTTGATCCGCGCGACCTGAAGCCAACACTCGAGACGAAGCATGTCGAGGGTTTGTTTTTCGCGGGCCAGATCAATGGCACCACAGGTTATGAAGAAGCGGGTGCGCAGGGCTTGCTGGCGGGCATCAACGCGTCCCGCCGGGCCAGAGATCAGGAAGAATGGTTTCCGCAACGCCACGAGGCATACATGGGCGTGCTCGTAGATGACCTGATTACACGTGGCGTCAGTGAGCCGTACCGCATGTTTACCAGCCGCGCCGAGTATCGCCTCATGCTGCGAGAAGACAATGCTGACTTGCGCCTGACCGAGAAGGGCCGCGAGCTCGGTATTGTCGATGATGAACGCATGAGCGTTTTCGATGCGAAACGCACCGCAGTGGCGGCGGAGCAGGCACGACTTGAGGGCATCATGATTCGGCCGGGCTTCTTGACCGAGAACGACGGGATCCTTATCGGAAAAGAACTTACGCGCGAGGCAACGGCCGCGGACCTGTTGCGCAGACCCGAGCTCAGTTACGCAGCTGTCGCTGGTATTTCAACGGTGGGCGAGTTCGATTCAACAGGGCTTGCGAGTGAAGAGCAGCGGGAGCAGGTTGAACTGCAGCTTGAAGTCCAGGCCAAGTACGCAGGTTACATTGACCGCCAGCAACGTGAGGTGGCGAAACACGCCAGGCAAGAGTCGTTGCGCCTGCCCGACGATATCGATTATGCGCGGGTATCTGGCCTTTCCAACGAAGCACGGCAAAAACTTTCCGACGCGCGGCCGGTGACACTTGGGCAGGCTTCGCGGCTGGAGGGGATGACGCCGTCGGCCATATCTCTGCTGCTAATCCATTTGAAGAAAAGGCAGCTCAAGAAAAGCGCCTGACCTGCCGTATCTGCAGCTATACGACCACAACGCGGTTCGTTCGCGGGCGCGAGCGTGACTCCGTCGCGTGATACTGCTGCGCGTTCCGGTATGCTTACGGCCATGAAGGTAATACGCATAATCGGGTTTGCCGCCCTGCTGGGGCTGGTAGTCATTCTTGCCAACTGCGGAGGCGATGAGCCGGATACGCAGGGCTCCGTTCTGAACATCGGGCTAATCACCGAACCTGAGTCGCTGGACGCGCATAAGGCGCGCAGCATACAGGCCGCCGATGTATTGCGAGACATTGGCGAAGGCCTGCTTAGCTACTCGCCGACTGGCGAGCTTGTGCCCGGCGCGGCGGCGAGCTGGCAGGTATCTGAAGACGGCCTGAGATATACCTTCAAGATCCGCGAGAACGCGAGATGGTCGAACGGTGATGCGGTTACGGCGAGCCACTTCGCATTTGGTTTCGAGCGCCTTGTGAATCCGGAAACGGCGGCGTTCTACGCGGGCTTTCTGGCTGACATCAAGAATGTTGAAGCGCCGGATGAGCAGACGCTGCTTATCTCCCTGGAGCGGCCCACACCGTATCTGTTAAGCCTGTTGACGCACCCGGCTACATTCCCGATGCACCCGGGTTCGCTGGCAGAGCACGGCGACGATTTTGCGAGGCCTGGCAAGCTACTTTCCAACGGTGCCTACGTTCTGGACGACTGGGTGCCCGGTTCCGTAATCACGTTACGGCGGAATGAACAGTACTGGAACAACTCCGCGACGGCGATCGACGAGGTCCGACATCACCTCCTTACGCAGGAGATGACGCAGCTCGCGCGCTATCGCGCAGGCGAGATCGATATCACGGGCTCTGTGCCGCCAGACAGCTTTCAACAGGTCAAGGAAGAACTGGGCGAGCAACTACATGTAGCGCCGTATCTCGGTGTCTACTATTACGGCTTCAATCTCACGAAGCCACCCTTCAAGGACAACCCCAGGTTGCGGCAGGCGCTTTCGATGGCGATCGATCGCGACCTTCTGGTGCAGAAAGTTACTGGCCGAGGCGAATTGCCGGCATACAGCTGGGTGCCGCCGGGCGTGGAGAACTATCAACCAACACTGCTTTCCTATGCGCCGATGACGCAGCAAGAGCGCAACGCCGTCGCGCGGCAACTCTACAAAGAGGCGGGATACAGCGACGAAAACCCGCTGAAGTTCGAGTTGCGCTACAACACGTCCGACTCGCAGCGCCGTGTCGCTGTGGCGGTGCAGGCGATGTGGAAGGATGTGCTCGGCGCTGAAGCGACACTGATCAATGAGGAGTTCCAGGTGTTGATCGCGAACGTTCGTAAACGCGAACTGACGCAGGTATTTCGCTCCAGCTGGATTGGCGACTATAACGATGCGCACACGTTTCTTAGTGTGCTGCAGCAGGACAGCCCCGCCAACCAACCGGCATACGCAAGCAAAGAGTTTGACTCGTTAATGTCGCTCGCGGCCGACCAGGTGGACCTGGATCGGCGACGTTTGTACCTCGAGGAGGCGGAGCGCCTCTTGCTCGCGGATCACGCAGTAATCCCCATCTATTTCTATGTCAGCAAGCATCTCGTCAGCCCCCGCATTGACGGCTGGGGAGACAATGTTCTCGATTATCATTACTCTCAGCACCTGAGCCTCAAAGCGGCCGAATAGCCGCGCTGGAGCAAATACTTGCTGCGCTACACGTTGCTCCGTTTGCTGGGAGCAATACCAACCCTGTTGTTGGTCATTGTCCTTGCCTTCCTGATGGTGCATGCCGCGCCAGGCGGGCCGTTTGATTCAGAACGCGCGCTGCCACCGGAAGTTGCGGAAGACATCGAAAAACACTACCGCCTCGATGAGCCGCTGCCGCAACAATTGCTGCGCTATATGTCAGGGCTTCTGCAGGGCGACCTCGGGCCATCCTATCGCTATCGGGATTACACCGTTTCTGAGCTGATCGCGTCCGGGTTTCCGCTGTCATTGCAGATCGGCGCCCTTGCCATGGGGCTTGCATTGATCGTTGGCGTGGGCGCAGGCACGCTGGCGGCGCAACGAAAAAACACACTCGTGGACCGTATCGTGATGGGTTTCGCCATGACGGGTATTTCGATTCCGGTATTCGTTGTCGCGCCGGTTCTGGTACTGCTGGTCGCGGTGAAGCTGCACTGGTTGCCGGCGGGGTGGAGCGGCTCGCCGGGTTTTGCGAAATACGTGCTGCCGGTGATTACGCTGGCATTGCCGCAGATCGCATACATCGCCCGCCTCACCCGCGCGAGCATGATCGACGTCTTGAGTCGCGACTATATTCGTACGGCGTATGCGCAGGGCCTGGGCACGAAAGCCATTATCAGGGTGCACGCATTAAAACCGGCGATGTTGCCAGTGTTGTCTTACATGGGCCCGGCAGTTGCTGCCGTGCTGACGGGCTCCGTTGTTATCGAAGAGGTGTTTGGCATACCCGGCCTTGGCCAGTTTTTCGTGCGCGGAGCATTGAATCGCGACTACACGCTGGTATTGGGTATCGTGATCTTCTACGCAACGCTGATCGTCCTGTTGAACCTGATCGTTGATATTTTGTACGGCGTTATTGATCCGCGGGTGCGACAGCGGTGAAAAAGAGCGTAGCAATTCTGATTCTGATCCTGGTGATTGCGATAGTCGGTCCGTGGATCAGCCCGCACGATTATGCTGCAGTGGATTTTTCGCGCATCCTGCAGTCACCGTCGCTTGGGGGCATGCACTGGTTTGGTACTGACGCGCTGGGCCGAGACCTGTTCGTCAGGACGCTGCTCGGAATTCGCGTCACATTGCTGGTTGCCGTTGTTGCGAGCCTGGTCAGCCTCGTTATCGGGGTGACTTACGGCGCTGTAGCAGGCTACGTTGGCGGCCGCGTTGATGCGATCATGATGCGTTTCGTCGACACGCTCTACGCGCTGCCGTTTATCTTTTTCGTCATTCTGCTTATGGTTGCGTTTGAGCGAAACTTCTTCCTGATCTTTGTTGCGATCGGTGCTATCAACTGGCTGGATATGGCGCGCATTGTTCGCGGCCAGACACTAAGCCTTCGTGAACGCGAGTTTGTCGATGCTGCGAAACTCATCGGCGTACGCACTCCGCAAATCATTTCGCGGCATATCGCACCGAACCTCATCGGCATCGTCGTCGTGTACGTTACGCTGACAATTCCGCAGGCTATTCTGGTTGAGTCGTTTCTGAGCTTTCTTGGCTTAGGCGTTCAGGAGCCACAAACATCGCTCGGTGCACTTGTGGATGAGGGTGTAAATCATATGGAAGGTGCGTCGTGGTTGCTCTTGATCCCCGCGAGCCTGCTGGCGCTAATCCTGATGTGCTTCAACTTTCTGGGCGATGGTTTGCGCGACCACTTCGATGCGAGGAACGGATCGTGAGCCTGCTCGAAGTTTCCGGTCTGCGAATTAGCTACGGTGGAAGCAGCGTTGTTGACGGCGTTGATTTCGCGGTCGCAAACGGCGAGTCAGTTGGGGTCGTCGGTGAGTCGGGTTCGGGTAAGTCGCAAACAGCCCTCGCGCTGCTGGGGTTGCTGCCCGCTGACGCAGTTGTCGAGGGCAGCGTCGAGTTTGACGGACAGCAGATTATTGGCGCGCCCGAGGAGAAACTGAACAAGCTACGCGGCACGCGCATTGCGATGATATTTCAGGATCCAATGCAGGCGCTGAATCCCTACTTGCGCGTTGGGCGACAGCTGTCCGAAGTTTTGCGCCAACACCAACTGGCAGAAGGCCAGCAGGCCAGAAAGACCGTGCTCGAAATGCTAACAAGAGTCGGACTATCTGACGCAGAGCGGCAGTATCGTGCGTACCCGCATGAGCTGTCAGGTGGAATGCGGCAGCGCGTCATGATCGCCTCCGCGCTGATCACGGGGCCGGACCTGCTGATCGCAGACGAGCCGACGACGGCGCTGGACGTGACAGTGCAGGCGCAGATACTCGACCTGCTCGAAGAGCTGCGCGACGACACGGCACTGTTGCTTATTACACATGACCTTGGAATTGTTGCCGGCCGATGTGAGCGGTTGCTGGTGTTCGAGGGCGGGCAGCTTGTTGAATCCGGAGCGACAACATCGTTGTTCGCGGCACCTCGGCATGAACACACAAGGAAGCTGCTTGAGGCAGCGCCGCGAGTCGATGTTGGCAAGACGCTCGCGCCCGCAGCGGACAAGAGCATTCTGAGTGTCGAGGATGTCGCTGTTCAGTATCGTAGCAACAGAGGCGAAAAGCTCGACGCCGTGACCTCAGTAAGCCTGTCGTTACGGGAAGGGGAAACGCTCGCGATAGTCGGTGAGTCAGGCTCGGGTAAGTCGAGTCTTGTGCGCGGTCTGCTTGGCCTGGTTCCAATGAGTTCGGGCAAGCTTGTGTTCGCTGGCGAGGCGCTTTCGGGTCCAGTGCAGAAGCGCACGCTTCAGGAGCTAAAAAGCTTGCAGCTGGTGTTTCAGGACCCGGTAAGCGCCCTGAACCCGCAGATGACAGTCGGAAAAATTGTTGCCGAACCGCTCGAGGTCCATGCAAAGGGCATTTCAGCCAGCGAGCGCGAGTCTCGCGCCTTGAAAATGCTTTCGAAAGTGGGTCTCGATAAAGCCCTGAGTGACCGCTATTCGCACCAGTTGTCTGGCGGACAGGCACAACGTGTTGCGATTGCACGTGCGTTGATACTCGAACCGAAAGTACTGGTGTGTGATGAAGCGGTCGCGGCGCTGGACGGTTCGGCCCGTGAGCGTGTGCTGGACGTTATCAAGAGCGCACAGGCGGAGACGGGTTTGTCGGTGATTTTCATCTCACACGACCTCGGCGTGGTGCGCTCGGTCAGTCACCGTGTCGCAGTGATGTACCTGGGTCGTCTAGTCGAGATTGCGGAAAATGGTGTGCTGTTCGCAACGCCGCGGCACCCGTACACGCGCGCCCTGCTTGCCTCGATCCCTGTGGCTGATCCGCGGGCGAAAATTGTTCGTGCGCCCCTGCAGGGAGAAGTTCCATCAGCGCTCGAGCCGCCAGCCGGTTGCGTGTTCCACACTCGCTGCCCATTTGTCGATGACGCTTGCAAGGCGAGCGCGCCGGAGTTGCGCGACGTCGCGGGCTCGCGCGTGGCGTGCCTGCGCGCCGGGCAAATCCAGAATGCTACTGAAAAGCCCCCATCGGAATTGCCATCGGCGCACCGTTGATGGTTGCGACGCCTTTTTTGTAACGCGCCTCCATGACGTAGTCGTCACCGTCTTTGCGTAGATAACCGGTTGCGATGGCCATCTGTGCAGCTTGCGGGTTCATTGCCATCGCCATGTCCATGAGGCCGCCAGGAATGCGTACGTCCATCGATGCCGTGGTCTTCATCAATAGCGTCGTCCACTCGAACGTATCACGGTCAGTCTCGGCAACCTCGATCAACATCTTACTTTCGAGTGTACCCGTCGGCATTTCCACATCAAGCTGGTTGAAGCTGAATGTCAGGCCAGATGCGAGCAGGTCCTTAAGCTCCTCCTCTCCGTGAGACATGATCGCGGAGGGGTCCTGTGAGGCGGGCAACTGCTCAAGCTTCTCGTTCAATCGAGCCAGGGCCGGCCCGTTTGCATCTTCGATTGCAACATCGGCAATGAGAGAAATCGCGCCTATCATCGGTATTTCGCTAATACCCATGGTCATCTTGGTGTCGGCATTGAGGCGCTCCCCATCGAGCGCAGAACTGGCAACAAGACTCATGCCCGTGATTCCGCCAGGCGGGCCCCCGTCGCTATTGTCAAGAATCAGGGGGCCCATTTCGATTTCCACGTTGCCCACGCCGAAACCGTAAGGTGTTTGTGTGTGTTCGCCGCTGAATTCGAGGCTCTCAATCGACGTGCTAATAAAATTATCGGCTGCGGTGATCTCGCCGAACTTGCCGTCAAACGTGACGTGTCCGTTTTTCGGGTCCGCCGCAAAATCGATATTCGCGTCATCCCAGCTGATACTGCCGTCGTCAAGGGCCTGTTCGCCAGCCTCAAGCACGTAATTGGACGTTACTCCGCCAGCAATACCGACCTCGCTATAGACGGTGCCGGGTATATCGAATGACTCCCCGGAATCAGACCGGATGCTCAGGGTTGAAACAGCGCTACCCAGGCCGGGCGTGAGCGAGCCCTTTTCACGCGACATCGACGATACCGGAATCAGTCCGTGGTCGATGTGTGTCTTGATAACCAGGGCGGGCGCGTCTTCCGGGTCGATCCCGAAATCGGCCAACGTTGCATGCAGGCCGCCTTCGCCGAGCTCAATCAGGTGTTCGCCTTCGGATGAGAACCAGCCGCGGTCGAAACTCGTTGACGTAACGACGAGCTCGCCACTTTCCTGAGCGGCCCAGTTGACGTTCTCATCAACACTCTGTTCCGCGAGTCGGCCAACAATGGCTGGCGACAAAATAACGAGAACCGCAAGAATCAAAATGACTGCTATAACACCCTTTTTCACCGGATTTCCTCTAAAGTCGGGTCACTAATCGGGAATGCTAGCACGCTGAAGATCGTGGACTTTGTCGTACGTCTAGAAATCTGCGACGAGTGTCACTACCATAGCGCCCTCTACATTCGCGCGCGCTGAAGCGCTCGCCTAAAAACCGCAGATAAATCAAATGATTACGAACATGAAGATCGTAGCAACGGCCGCGACAATCCTCCTTACAACGACATTCGTCGCGCAAACGGCAACAGCAGACGCCGACTTGGCTGCGGGCGAGTCGATAGCTTACTCCTGCCTGGGTTGCCACGGCATCGACGGCTATCGCAACGCTTATCCGTCATACCGGGTACCGAAGCTTGGTGGTCAGAAAGCGACTTACATTGAGATCGCGCTGAAGGGATACCGCGAAGGAACGCGCCAGCACCCCACCATGTATGGCCAGGCAAACAGTCTGAGCGACCAACAGATCGCGGACGTGTCTGCTTACCTGGCGACGCTTGCAGCAGATACGGTAGAGGCAGGCGGTTCCGAGGCGGCTGGTTTTGAAAAGGCGCAGGCTTGCACAGCGTGCCACGGCAACAACGGCGTGAGCGTCAATGCCATGTGGCCAACGCTCGCGGGACAGCACGAGGACTACCTTGAGCAAGCTCTCCATGCGTATCGCGACGGGACACGCAATGACCCCGTCATGAGCGTACAGGCACAGTTGGTCGCAGAGAAAGATATTGCCCTGCTCGCAAAGTATTACGCCGGGCTCGAAGGCCTCGAAACCACCAAGGCCGAGTAGCCGTTGTCGGGCCACCACGCTCACATAACAAGACTTGACGATGGCATCACTGCGATCGATACGGAGTATGCTCGTCCGTTGCTTGATGCCAGCCACCTGATCAGCGAGCGTGGCCGCGCGGCATTTGTTGATACTGGCGCCAACAGCAGTGTTCCTTTATTGCTCGATGCGTTAGCGCAACAGGACCTCGACCCGGGGGATGTTGATTACGTTTTTCTCACCCACATACACCTCGACCATGCCGGCGGTGCCGGGTTGTTGATGCAGGCGCTGCCCAATGCGCGCTGCGTCGTGCACCCACGTGGAGCACCGCACATGATTGCTCCGGCAAAGCTCATAGCCGGTACCGAGGCTGTATATGGCGTCGAGGCGACGCGAAAAATGTACGGTGTCATTCAGCCACTGGATGAGCGGCGCGTTGTAACACCGGACGACGGGCAACAGTTCGACCTCAATGGGCGCGAGCTGCGAACGTTCTATACAGAAGGCCACGCGCTGCATCATTATTGTATTGATGACCCGGCCTCACATGGCGTTTTCACGGGTGACAGTTTTGGCGTGTCGTATCGCGAGCTTGATACGGCTGCAGGTCCGTTCATTTTTCCGGCGTCAACGCCGACGCATTTTGATCCGGTTGCTGCGCACAAGTCCGTCGACCTGATAATGGGCTGCAATCCGGACTACGTGTATCTGACGCACTACAGTCGTGTTGGTGATCTAGCGCGGCTCGCTCAGGATATGCACGAAGGAATCGACGCTTATGCGGCTATAGCACATGAGCACAAAGCTGTGGATGATCCCTTCGAACCCATCAGGGTGGCGATGCAGGAACTGTTGTCGACGCGGTTGCGGAAACATGGCTATAGGGGAGATGATGCGGCGATGCAGTCGATCCTCAGATTCGACATTGAACTGAACGCCAAAGGTCTTGTGTCCTGGTTGTTGCGACTAAAAAAACAGGGGTAGGCAATGGATAGTTTTCGCGCTTTCCGGATAGACGAAAAAGATGGCAAGATTCAGGCCGGCTTTCAGGATCTGGCGCTCGATGATCTAAGCGACGGTAATGTCGTTGTGCGTGTCTCGCACTCAACAATCAATTACAAAGATGCACTTGCCGCTACCGGCAAGGGTAAGATCCTGCGGCGCTACCCGCTAAACGGTGGCATCGACTTCGCTGGCGTTGTGGTGAGCTCTGAAGACGCCGAATTCCAGCCAGGAACGGCCGTGCTGATGAATGGCGGCGGACTTAGCGAATCGGTGGACGGCGGTTATTCTGAATACGCGCGCGTCGATAGCGCCAGCCTCGTGACGGTTCCGGAAGGCATGTCTGCGGTCGAGGCCATGCAGATCGGTACTGCGGGCTATACCGCAGCGCTTGCGATACATCGCATGGAACAAAACGGACAGACGCCGGACCTTGGCGAGATCGTTGTGACGGGCGCCACGGGTGGCGTCGGGAGTATCGCGATAGACATGCTGGCCGGCCGCGGCTACGACGTTGTCGCGTTGACGGGCAAAGCGACAGAAGAGGCTTACCTCAGAGATATCGGCGCCAGGCGGATTCTGCTGCGTGATCAGGTTGACCTCGGAAAAAGACCAATGGAAAAAGTGCAGTGGGGCGGTGGCATCGACAACCTGGGCGGCGACTACCTCACCTGGCTGACGCGCACGGTGGGCTACGGCGGCAACATTGCGAGTATCGGCCTGGCCGCCAGCCACGCCCTGAACACGACTGTATTGCCGTTTATTCTGCGCGCGGTCTGCCTGCTTGGCATCAACTCCGTTGATACGCCGCGAGATTTACGCCGTGCCGTGTGGGCGCGTATTGGCGGCGACCTGAGGCCACAGCACCTCGACAGAATCGGCCACAACACTATCGCGTTTGACGATCTGCCTGGTGCTTTCCAGGCTTACATAGACGGGACCGTTACAGGTCGAACCGTAGTAGAGATAGCGCCTTAGGCCCTATCCGCGGTTGCGGGACCTGAGCTTGCGACGCGTATGTTTGTCCGGTTTGCCCGGGGTTCGAGGCATCAGCAGTCGGTCCTGCTTCAATGAGGCCGTTAGCGCTTCGCGCTCCGCGACGACATCTGCGTCCTCGCAATAGCATGTCCGCGCCTCAGCGGCGGGTCCGCGTCTCGCAGGAATGGCGAGCACTTCGAAAGAGTAAGGCAATCGTTCTCGCACAAGATCTATCCTGTCGCCGGGTTTGACCCGAGCGCCAGGCGAGGCGCGATCGTCGTTAAGTTTGACGTGCCCGCCTGCAACCGCCGCCGTCGCCAGCACACGGGTCTTGAAAAATCGGCTATAGAACAGCCAGCGGTCAATACGAAGCGCGTTTCTTGTCGTTGCCATGAGGGTTGGACTCTGCTGTGATTTGAGCGCAAGCGCAAATTGTTCGTTCGCTCAATTTGGGAAACGACCCTCGCGTGGTTTAGAATCGCGCCCCCGCCAATTTTAATCTGGATTAAAACCCAGTGAATTGGCCCCTTCGACTCGAGGATTCAACATGAGTGCAGGAGCACGATTCCGTGCTGCGCTCGAAGCGGAAAACCCGCTTCAGATCGTAGGCACTATCAACGCATATACGGCATTGCTTGCCGAGCGCGCAGGCCACAAAGCCATCTATCTTTCAGGCGCCGGCGTGGCCAATGCCTCGTTCGGACTGCCCGACCTTGCTGTTACCACCCTGAATGACGTCACGGAGGATGTGCGCCGCATATGCTCTGCCTCTGATCTTCCCCTGCTGGTCGACATCGACACAGGCTGGGGTAGCGCGTTCATGATTTCGCGCACGGTCCGGGAAATGACCTGGGCTGGCGCAGCAGCAGTGCACATGGAAGACCAGGTCGCGGTGAAGCGCTGCGGTCACCGTCCGGGCAAGGCGCTGGTCGAAACGAGCGAGATGTGCGATCGGCTAAAAGCCGCGGTCGACGGTCGAATCGACGACGGGTTCTTCATCATGGCGCGCACAGACGCACATGCGGTCGAGGGACAGCAGGCTGCCATCGACCGGGCCTGTGCCTACGTCGAGGCCGGTGCCAACGGCATCTTCGCTGAAGCGCTTACCACAATTGAGGAATATCGTGAGTTCACCGATGCCGTTAAGGTGCCGGTACTCGCCAACCTGACCGAATTTGGCAAGACTCCGCTGTTCACAACGGACGAACTTCGGAAAGTCGGCGTTGCGATGACGCTGTATCCACTCAGCGCTTTCCGCTCGATGTCAGCCGCAGCAATGAGCGTTTACGAAACCATCAAAACTGAAGGCACGCAGCAGTCTGTCGTTGATGCCATGCAAACGCGCACGGAGTTGTACGACGTCCTTGGCTACCAGGCATACGAAGACAAGCTCGATACCCTGTTCAAAGAGCAGGGCCTGAAGACGGGAGATAAATAATGGCAGCAAACAAGAAAACCGGCGGTCTCGCCGGCGTCACTGCGGGCGCAACAGAGTTGTGCACGGTCGGCAAAGAGGGCGCCGGTCTTACCTACCGCGGATATGACATTTATGATCTTGCAGACAATGCGAGCTTCGAAGAGGTGGCCTACCTTTTGTTGCACGGTACTCTGCCGACTCAGACTGAGCTCGATGCTTACATCAACAAGATCAAGGCCAACCGTGGTTTGCCCGATGCGCTGAAAACGGTACTCGAAATGGTACCGGCCGACGCGCACCCTATGGACGTGTTACGCACCGGCGTATCTTTTCTCGGCAACATAGAGCCCGAAGGCGATTTCTCGAACCAGCTCGACACGGCTGACCGCCTGCTTGCCTGTTTACCATCCATGCTGCTGTACTGGCACCGCTTTCACGCCGACGGCGTTCGCATCGACACGCAAACCGACGACAACAGCATCTCAGGTCACTTCCTGCACATGCTGCACGACAAGACGCCGAAAGAGCTGCATCGCAAGAGCCTCGATACAACCCTGATTCTGTATGCAGAACACGAATTCAATGCATCGACATTTGCCGGCCGGGTCATCACGGGCACGCTCTCGGATATGCACTCCGCCGTCAGTGGCGCAATCGGCGCATTGCGCGGGCCGCTTCACGGTGGCGCGAACGAAGCGGCCATGGAGCTAATCTCGGAATACGACACACCGGAAGCTGCGACCGATGGCATACATCAGAAGCTGCGCGACAAAGACCTGATCATGGGGTTTGGGCATCGCGTCTACACGACCTCCGACCCACGCAACACGGTCAACAAACGCATGTCGAAGGAGCTCGCGGCTGACGTCGGCAACACGACGCTGTACCCAATATCCGAGGCCGTCGAAAAAGTGATGTGGGACGAGAAAAAGTTGTTCGCCAATGCCGACTTTTTCGCAGCCAGCGTTTATCATTTTATGGGCATTCCCACGTACCTGTTCACGCCGATTTTTGTCTGCTCGCGAATCACCGGTTGGGCCGCGCACATCATGGAACAGCGCGCCAATAACAAGTTGATACGCCCGGCTGCCGACTATGTCGGTCCGGACCTGCAGCCCTGGGTCGCGATCGAAAATCGCGGCTAAACACTATTTAATTTAACGGAGACACACATGTCTGGAGTCATTGTCCGCTCGGCCGAACGTGCCGACTGGGATCAGGCGCTTGTCGATATCGCCGACTACGTTTGCGATTATGAAGTCAAAAGCGAGCTCGCTCTCGATACCGCTCACTACTGCCTTATGGATACGTTAGCGTGTGGTTTTCAGGCGCTCGACTATCCTGCCTGCACCAAGCTTATGGGGCCGGTCGTACCCGGTGCGACACTTTCCGGCGGCGCTCGCGTTCCGGGCACATCCTATGAGCTGGACCCGGTACTCGCGGCATTCAATATTGGCGCAATGAATCGCTGGCTCGACTTCAACGATACCTGGCTTGCGGCCGAATGGGGCCACCCTTCTGACAATCTTGGCGGGATACTGGCCATTGCGGACTACCTGAGTCGGCAGGCACGTGCCGAGGGCAAAGATCCGCTGACGATGCTGGACGTTCTGAAAGCAGCCGTCATGGCACACGAAATCCAGGGCTGTCTTGCACTCGAAAACAGTTATAACCGTGTCGGGCTTGATCATGTGTTGCTGGTACGAGTCGCGACCACTGCCGTCGTCACGCGCATGCTCGGTGGTGATCGTGACACGGTTCTGAACGCCGTTTCGAATGCCTGGGTCGACGGTTGTTCGTTGCGTACCTACCGGCATGCGCCGAACACCGGCTCGCGGAAAAGCTGGGCGGCTGGTGATGCAACCAGTCGTGCGGTGCGCCTCGCGCTTATCGCGATGACCGGCGAGATGGGCTACCCGTCCGCGTTGTCGGCACCGACCTGGGGTTATTACGATGTCCTGTTCAAGGGCAATTCGTTCAAGTTCCAGCGGCCCTACGGTAGCTACGTCATGGAGAATGTATTATTCAAGATCTCCTACCCGGCGGAGTTCCATTCACAGACAGCGGTTGAGGCGGCCATGACACTGCACACCAAGGTTAAAGATCGCATCGACGAGATCGACAGAATCGTGATTGAAACACAGGAAGCGGGTGTGCGAATAATCGACAAGACCGGCCCGCTTGATAATCCGGCGGATCGCGATCACTGCATTCAGTACATGGTCGCGGTACCGCTGATCTTCGGTCGACTGACAGCGGCAGACTACGAAGACAATGTTGCTTCCGACCCACGCATTGATGCGTTGCGAGAGAAAATGGAGGTAAGGGAAAACGAGCAGTACACGAAGGACTACTTTGATCCGGACCTTCGCTACATTGGTAATGCGGTACAGATCATTTTCAAGGACGGCAGCAGCACAGATCGCATCGCCGTCGACTTCCCGATAGGGCACCGCGAGCGCCGCGAAGAGGGCATCCCGGTTCTCAAGCAAAAATTTGTCGACAGCGTGTCGCCGAAGCTTGCCGCGAAGCAGTGGGAGGCACTCAATGCTCTGTGCGCGGACAGGGACCAGCTCGCCGCGACAGACGTGGACGACTTCATGGCGCTGCTCGTTGCGTAGCCTGCTGCTACTGGCGTTGCTGCCGCTGGCAGCAATGGCTGAAGAGCGCGTTCTCAATAACGGCAATCTCGTTGTTCAGGACGTCCCCGAAATCCCGCGTGAGATTGTGCGCGACCTGTTCCGCTACCAAAGCGTACGGGCGGCCGGGTTTCGCGCGTGGACAGAAGACGGCAGCGGTATCTACGTGTCCACAAGTTTCGGCGATGTCGACTCAATACATCGTGTCGACATGCCAATGGGTGCGCGTCGTCAACAAACATTCTATGAGGAACCTGTTGGCAGCGTATTACGTCAGCCCGGCGCGCGTCACCTGATGTATACACGCGACGCTGGCGGCAGCGAATTCGCGCAGGTTTTCATGTTCGACCCCGAGACGAACGAAGAAGTCATGCTCAGCGACGGCGAATCGCGCAATGGCGCCGCAGTCTGGGACCGACGCGGCACGCGCTTCGCCTATCAGAGCACACGTCGCAACGGCGCCTCAAACGATATCTGGATAATGGACCCGGACAGCCCCGACGCGACACGAGTGGTACTCGAGTCGCCCGATGGCAGCTGGTGGGGTCCGGCGGAGTTTTCTGAGAGCGGCAGTCGCATTCTCGCAACCAACTATGTCAGTGTCGTCGATTCGCGTGTTCACGTAGTCGACCTGGATACCGGCGCCTCCACGCTGCTTGCCGGAGGAGTCGACAACAAGAGCGTCAATTACCCTGTTGCATTCGACGACGCGAACGATGGTTTCTGGCTGATAACTAACCAGGGCAGCGACTTTAACCAACTCGCCTGGCAAGCGAATGAGCCAGGCAGCGCGCCGAAAATTATTACGGGCGAGATTCCGTGGAATGTGACGAGCGCGGTGGTGAGCGATGACCGCAAGCGCATGGCTTTCGTGACAAATGAAGACGGCATGTCGAGGGTCTATCTGCTGGATCCGGCGACGCAGCAGTACACACGTGTCGACAGCGTTCCGGTCGGGCGCGCTTCCGGTTTGAAATTTAGCCCGGGCAGCCGACAGCTGGGTATGTCATTGAATACGACGCAGACGCCGCGCGACGCGTTCGTACTTGAGCTTGGCGATGCGCCGCTCGAGCATGGCGAGCTAATCCGCTGGACGCACAGCGAAGTTGGCGGCCTCGATACTTCGGCATTCCGCATACCTGAGCTGGTCCACTACCCGACGTTTGATCAACGCAATATTCCTGCGTGGGTCTACAGACCGAGCGGAGAAGGTCCGCATCCGGTCGTCATTTCGATTCATGGCGGTCCGGAGGGTCAGGCGCGGCCGTCGTTCAGCAGCACGTACCAGATGTGGCTCGACAAGCTCGGCGTCGCCGTCATACAGCCGAATGTGCGCGGTTCAAACGGCTATGGCACTACCTACCTGGGCCTCGACAATGGCTTCAAACGAGAGGACTCGGTCAGGGACATTGGCGCGTTGCTGGACTGGATTAAAACGCAGCCGGACCTTGATGCAAGCCGCGTCGCTGTTTTTGGTGGCAGCTACGGCGGCTACATGGTGCTTGCGAGTGCCGTGCACTATTCTGACCGTCTGCGAGCGGCCGTCGATATTGTCGGCATCAGTAATTTCGTCACCTTTCTCGAAAACACTCAGGATTATCGACGCGATCTGCGCCGTGCGGAGTACGGCGATGAGCGCGACCCGGCAATGCGCGCACATCTCGAGGAGATCAGTCCGCTGAACAACGTCGATAAAATCGATGTGCCAATGTTTATTGTGCAGGGCGAGAACGATCCGAGAGTACCGGTGACGGAGGCGATCCAGATGGTCGAGGCGTTGCGCTCACAAGGGCAAACGGTCTGGTACATGAATGCGCTCAACGAAGGGCATGGCTACCGGAAAAAAGAGAATCGCGATGTCTACCAGCAAGCGACGATCCTTTTTCTGCAACAACACCTGGTAGACGATTGACGTCCACCATCGCATCTGAGCTGTCGCGCCTGGGGCGCGAATTTCCGCAGGACGCGGCTGAAAAGCTTGGCACACTGCTGGATGAGCTGGAGCGGTGGAATCGCAAGGTGAACCTCACGGCGGTGCGTGATCGCGACGAAATGGTCACAACCCACCTGATCGACAGCCTGGTCGCAGCGCCGCTACTGCATGGCCGCAGTGTGCTCGATGTTGGCACTGGCGCCGGTTTTCCGGGTCTGCCACTCGCTATCGTCGAGCCGGAGCGACAGTTTACGTTGCTCGACAGCAACAATAAGAAGGTCATGTTCGCTCAGCATGCGGCCGGAATGCTGGGTCTGGATAATGTCAAAACAGTCAAAGCCCGCGGCGAGGACTATGCACCCGGCCAGCGCTTTGATACCGTGATTGCACGAGCGCTGGCTGCATTGCCACGACTTGTCGAGATCGCTGGACATCACGTAGGAGAGGACGGGGTGTTCGTAGCGCTGAAAGGGCGCTACCCGGCAGAAGAATTAGAAGAGTTACAATCTCCGTGGCAACACGAAGTAATGGAGCTGGATGTGCCGGGTCTCGAGCAGGGATCGCGGCATGCTGTGTTACTGCGTCGCCGAGGGTAAAAGAGCCAAGCCAATGACACGAATCTTAGCTGTAGCGAACCAGAAAGGCGGAGTGGGTAAAACCACGACTTGCGTCAATCTGGCCGCATCGCTCGCTGCCACACAGCGGCGCGTGTTGCTTGTGGACATGGATCCACAAGGTAACGCGACGATGGGCTGCGGCGTCAACAAGATGGAAGTCGAGTATTCGGCTTGCGACGTCTTGTTGGGTGAAGCCTCAGCGGCAGATACGATTGTATCGCCACCAGAAGGAGGCTTTGCCTTGTTGCCCGGCAATGAAGACCTCACGCTTGCCGAGGTTAATTTGCTGCAGGAGATCGGCCGCGAGATGAAGCTCAAGAAGGCCCTCGCACCTGTAGCAGGACTGTACGATTTTATTCTCATTGACTGCCCGCCCTCTATAAATATGCTGACGGTCAACGCACTGACGGCTGCGGACGGTGTTCTCATCCCCATGCAATGCGAGTACTACGCACTTGAGGGGCTCAGCGCCCTGCTGCGAACGATCGAGCAGGTGCGCGATTCGGTGAACCCCGATCTCGAGATGTACGGCATTCTCCGAACCATGTTTGACCCGCGCGTGAACCTGTCCAATGAGGTGTCGCTGCAACTGACCGAACACTTCGACCGCAAAGTCTTCCGTACTGTCGTGCCACGAAACATCCGCCTCGCCGAAGCCCCCAGTTTTGGCCGCCCGGTGTTGTTGCACGATCGATCTTCCCGAGGCGCGATCGCCTATCTGGCACTGGCCGGTGAAATTTTGCGGCGTGAAGACGCCCGCATTGCCGAAGCCGTGTAGGAACACAAATGTCACCAAAGAAAAGATTGGGCCGCGGCCTTGATGCGCTACTGACCAAGCCGATGGTTGCGGTATCCCGCCCGGACACAGAGCCCGGCAACGACACGTTGAAGAACCTGCCGGTCGAATTATTACAGCGTGGCCAGTATCAGCCGCGCGTGGACATGCGACAGGACTCGCTTGAGGAGCTCGCGGAGTCGATCAGGTCGCAGGGCGTTGTGCAGCCAATTGTTGCGCGGCCCCTGACCAAAAGCGGCAACACGCAGCGCTACGA
The DNA here is from genome assembly GCA_022600955.1 of Gammaproteobacteria bacterium. GTDB lineage: Bacteria > Pseudomonadota > Gammaproteobacteria > Steroidobacterales > Woeseiaceae > UBA1847. The sequence goes on along the minus strand of JAHZJK010000016.1, from coordinate 74,274 downwards.
GATTATTGCGGGCGAACGCCGCTGGCGGGCAGCGCAGATTGCCGGGCTCGCAGAAATCCCGGCCGTAATACGCGACGTACCTGATGAGTCTGCTATCGCCATGGCGCTCATCGAAAATATTCAGCGAGAAAACCTGAACCCGCTTGAAGAGGCGCGCGCGCTGGAGCGCCTGATCAGCGAGTTCGATCTGACGCACGCGGAAGCCGCAAAGGCCGTTGGACGCTCGCGAGCGTCAGTCAGCAACCTGCTGCGATTGCAGGAACTGTCAGATAAGGTGAAGCCGCTGCTTGAGGATCGCAAAATCGAGATGGGGCATGCGCGTGCATTGCTGGCGATCTCGAGCCCGGCACAGCAATTCGATGCGGCGCGGCAGGTGGCGAAGAAAGGCATGTCAGTCCGTGAAACCGAGCGTCTCGTGAAGCGATTGCTGGATGGTGGCGCGCCAAAACCGGCGAGAACGGCACCGGCACAAAATGCGGACATCCGCAGGCTTGAGATCGAGGTCTCGGAAAAGCTTGGCGCCAAAGTGAAGGTCGATCACGGTGGCAAAGGCGCTGGCAAGATTGTTATTGCCTATAACAGCCTTGATGAGCTCGACGGCATCCTGAAACACATCAAGTAGCCGCGTCAGGCGACTTCGTCGTTGGCGCCTTCCATGGCCGAGTAGACGCGACGAATAATGCTTGGAATTACGGCCTCGGATATCAGAAAGCCCTGCATCTTATCGCACTCAATCGTCTTCAAAAACGCGAACGTTTCTTCATCTTCTACGCCTTCGGCGCAGACCGACATACCAAGATTGTGCGCGAGCCCGGTGACCGCGGCGAGCACCGTCATGGCGACTTTGTCATTCTGGGCGCGCCGCAACGCCGAGGCGTGAATCTTTATCTCGTCGAACGGCAGCTGCTCAAAAGCACTGAGCGAGGATGCTGCAACACGAAAGTCGTCAAGACAGACTCTGAAACCCTCCGCACGTAATGCGACCAAAGATTTGATGTGCGGCGCGTCGGGGTCCGCAAGGTCCTGCTCGACGACCTCAAATGTGAAGCTCGAGCACTCAAGTCCCAGGTCACGGACGATGGCCGCGCAGGTTCGAGCCAGGTTCGGATCGCCGAGCTGGCTTGATGCGAGGTTGATGCAAGAGTTGAGCTCGATGCCCCGCTTGCGCCATGCAAGCAGCTGGTTGGCGGCTTCACGCAAAACGAACTCGCTGAGACGACCCATCAGACCAAATGCTTCAACTTCCGGCAGGAATTCCAGCGGGCCCATGAGGCCGTTTTCCGGATGGTGCCAGCGAACCAGCGCTTCAGCTTCGCGGGTGGTCCACTCAGACTTCGAGGTGCGCTCAACTTTGGGTTGGTAGCGCAGCACAAACTGGCCATCATCCAGCGCTTGCTCGACCTCTCCTCGAGAAATTCGCAACATGCGGCGCCGGCAGCGGCGCGCCGAGGCACTCAGGCGGTCAAAGTCGAAATCTTTCCCAACCCATTCGATATTGTCGAGCTCAACGAGCTTGCTGACCACCTCAGCCTCCGAGCTGCCGCGCAAAGAGGTGCGATCTGCGGCGACAATTACCCCGAATGGTGTGCGGTCCCTGGCAGCTTTGAGTGCGTGCAGCGTAGCCGACGTCACATCGGACTCTGTCAGCACAATGATGCGGCGAGACTGGCCAAGCATCAGCTCGGCAAAGGTGTCTGCAGCGGCGAAGAAGCTCAGTGTGAAGCTCATTTCGCGAGCAACGTCGTTCAGCGCGCGGCTGGTGCGAATAGTCTCACTGGCAATCAACAACATATTAGCGGTCCATCAATAAGGATCTGTACAACCTTTATCGTCCGTTCGCGGCCAATCTTGATGTCGTCTGACGGGCTTTATGTCGCAATCGCAGGAAAAGCTCGAAAACCCTTAAAAAACCGGGGGAAAGGGCCACCGAAAAGCTTCAAAAGAGGGCCCTGAAATGAGCCGAAACGTGTTGCGATAGAAGGGGTCTGCCACTATAATGCGCACGCTATTCAGAGGTCCGCCTGGAAACACCTTTACCACATGCGCCACCCGCCGCCGGCTAGCCCGATGGACGTGGCGTTTTTAATGCCGGAGGCATAGAGATTTGGATCTCACAATCGCCCGGGTAATCATGTGGCAGTTTCTGGTCGGAGCGGCACTGGCTGTCTTGCTCTGGGGCGTTTTTGACATAGTTACAGGCTATTCAGCAGCACTCGGTGGCCTGGTCTGTGTCATCCCGAACGCATTTCTCGGGTTGCGGCTCATGTTACCGCGACGAGATCCCAGCGCTGAGGGGCTGCTCAGGGCCGCCTGGATAGGTGAAATAGGAAAGCTGGCGCTGACCGTGCTGTTCTTCAGCCTCGTGTTTACGCTGGTGCGGCCGCTCTCAGCGGCGGCTCTATTTGCAGGATTTATTACAGTGCAGCTGGTGACCTTTTCGGGGCTCCTGATGCGAAGCGAAGAAGAACAGGAAACGGATAACAGCAATGGCAGCTGAAGGCGGACACGGCCCACAAAGTTCGGCCGAGTACATCACTCACCATCTCCAGAATCTCCAGCTCTGCAAGGCAGAATCAGGAGACTGGGTATGGAATGAATGCGCTGGCAACTTCTGGACCATCAATGTCGACTCGATGTTTTGGTCCGTTTTCCTTGGAACGATATTCTTCCTTTTGTTTCGGGCGATCGCCAAAAAATCCTCTGTTGGCAAACCAACGAAGGTTCAGGCCGCTCTCGAAATCGTCGTTGAGATTGTTGACGGCAGTGTCAAAGACACGTTTCACGGCAAAAGCAGACTGATCGCGCCATTGGCCCTGACGATTTTCGCGTGGGTGCTGTTGATGAACTTCATGGACCTGATTCCCGTTGACTGGATTCCGGTCGTGCTGGCGCAATGGTTGTTCGGTATCCCCTATATGAAGGTCGTCCCGACAACGGACGTCAATGTTACTTTCGGTATGTCGATAGCGGTCTTCTTTCTGATCATGTATTACACGCATAAAGCCAAAGGGCCGCTCGCCCTCTGGTACGACCTGGCCATGCACCCAATTGCACCGTCCTTTAAGGGGCCGGCGATTCTGGCGGCGCCTTTGATTATTGCGTTTAACCTGATTCTCGAGATCGTCGCGCTTTTCGCCAAGCCGCTATCGCTGAGCCTGCGACTGTTCGGCAACATGTTTGCCGGCGAACTCATCTTTATCCTGATTGCGCTTATGTTCAGCGGCAACATAATCATCGGCGCGATGGGCGGCGTTGCGCACATATTGTGGGCGGGCTTCCACATCCTGATTGTCGCGCTGCAGGCCTTTATTTTCATGATGTTGACCATAGTGTATTTAAGTCTGGCATCAGAGAAGCATTAATTATTTTTAGTTTATATATCAACACGTTGGACGAAGTCCTCTGTAGGAGAAAATGATGGAAACTGTTATCGCGTTCACGGCAATCGCTGTCGCACTTTTGATTGGCCTTGGCGCCCTCGGCGTCGGCATTGGCATGGGCCTTCTGGGTGGCCGTTTTCTGGAAGGCGCTGCGCGTCAGCCGGAGCTCGCACCGATGCTGCAGACGAAAATGTTCCTGGTCGTCGCACTGCTCGACGCTGTTGCCATGATCGGTGTCGGTATTGCGTTGTTCTTCGCATTTGCCAACCCGTTTGTTGGTCAGCTGCGTGACGCTCTACAGCCGGTCGCCGGATAAGTAGAAAAAGCGACTAATATTTGCACCGCGATCGCGGTGCAATCGCTTTTCTTTAGGAGAAATCCGTGGACTTAAACGCAACAATTATTGGTCAGACTCTCGCGATGATCGTGTTCGTCTGGCTGTGCGCCAAGTATCTTTGGCCCGGAATAATAGATGCCCTCGAAGAACGCCAGCAGCAGATCGAAGAGGGTCTGGCCGCCGCTGACAAGAGCCAGGAGGCGCTGGTCAAAGCTGCGGCTGAGGCCGACGACATCGTCGCCGAAGCACGCAAGCAGGCAACAGGCATTCTCGATCAGGCGCACTCGCGTGCAAACGAGATCGTGGCGGACGGTAAAGAGGCCGGCACCAAGGAGCGAGAGCGTCAGCTCAGCGCTGCGAAGGCCGAAATCGAGCAGGAAGCCAATAAGGCTCGCGAAGAGCTGCGTGGCCAGGTATCTGCAATTGCCGTCGCCAGCGCTGAGAAAATTCTGCGGCGCGAAATCGACGGCAAAGCGCACGACGATATTCTGGGCAAGCTTGCGCAGGAGATCTAGAGCGTGGCAGATAACAACACTGTAGCCAGGCCGTACGCAACAGCGATTTTCGACGTTGCGAACGAGGCCGGAGCGCTGGTCGCATGGAGTGAGTCACTCAGTATCGCGGGCCAGCTGCTGTCTGATAGCGGACTGGTCGACTACCTTGGCATGCCGGAACTGAGTGACGAGCAGCGCCTCGAGTTTTTGGCGGGCCTGTTTAGCCAAGCCGGCGCTGCTTTGCTCGACGGCAGCGACACAAAAGGCAGCAACTTTTTGAAGCTGTTGCTTGAAAATGGACGTATTGCTGTGTTGCCCGAGATCGCGGAGCACTTCGAGGCGCTTAAGGCAGAAGTCGAAAACAGTGTCGATGCTGTTATTACGTCAGCGAGTCCGCTTAGCAGCGAGCAGGTCGACGAGATGGCGGCAGCACTTAAGACGCGACTGGGTCGTGAAGTGCGCGTCGAAACTCAAATAGATGAAGACCTGATCGGTGGCGCGGTAATTCGTGCCGGTGATGTGGTTATTGATGGATCACTGCGTGCGAGGCTTGAAGGCCTTGCGACCGCCCTGATCAAATAAAGAGGAAAAAGAAATGGCACTCAAAGCTTCTGAAATCAGCACGCTGATTAAAGAGCGCATCGAGAACTTCGAAGCGTCTGCGGAAGCGCGCGATGTTGGTACTGTAATCGCAGTAACCGACGGCATCGTTCGCATCCATGGTCTGGCCGACGCACGTTACGGCGAAATGCTCGAGTTCCCGCAGAACACCTTCGGTATGGCCCTCAACCTCGAGCAGGATTCGGTTGGTGCGGTTGTCCTCGGTGACTACAAACACATTTCAGAAGGCGACACGGTTAAGACAACGGGTCGTATTCTTGAGGTGCCAATCGGTGAGGCTATGCTCGGTCGCGTTGTTGACGCGCTGGGTAATCCTATCGACGGCAAAGGACCTATCGATGCTGAGAGCTCTTCGCCAATCGAAAAGGTTGCGCCGGGCGTCATCGAGCGCCAGTCTGTCGATCAGCCGGTTCAGACGGGCCTGAAGTCCATCGACGCAATGGTGCCTATTGGTCGTGGCCAGCGTGAGCTGATCATTGGTGATCGCCAGACGGGCAAGACCGCGGTTGCTATCGACGCGATCATCAATCAGCGTGGCACCGGCATCAAGTGCATCTACGTGGCTATCGGCCAGAAAGCCTCTTCTATCGCGGGCGTTGTGCGCAAGCTGGAAGAAGAAGGTGCACTGGCGCATACGATTATCGTGGCGGCAGCAGCAGCCGACAGTCCGGCAATGCAGTACATCGCACCGTACTCCGGTACATCGATGGGCGAGTACTTCCTGGACAAAGGTGAAGACGCACTGATCATTTTTGACGATCTTACGAAGCAGGCCTGGGCATACCGCCAGGTATCGCTGTTGCTACGTCGTCCGCCAGGCCGAGAAGCCTATCCGGGTGACGTTTTCTACCTGCACTCCCGTCTGCTGGAGCGCGCATCACGCGTCAACGCCGAGCACGTTGAAAATGTGTCGGGCGGCAAAGTGAAAGGCAAGACCGGCTCTCTGACTGCGCTGCCGATCATTGAGACACAGGGCGGCGACGTATCCGCTTTTGTACCCACTAACGTTATTTCGATTACCGATGGCCAGATCTTCCTTGAGTCCGATCTCTTTAACGCGGGTATTCGTCCGGCAATTAACGCTGGACTATCGGTATCGCGAGTAGGTGGTGCGGCACAGACGAAGATCATTAAGAAACTTGGTGGTGGCGTTCGGCTCGCGCTGGCTCAGTATCGTGAGCTCGCGGCGTTCGCGCAGTTTGCATCGGACCTCGACGCGGCAACACGCGCGCAGCTCGAGCGCGGTGAACGTGCAACAGAACTGATGAAGCAGAAGCAGTACTCGCCGTTATCAGTTGCCGAGATGGGGCTGTCACTGTTCGCCGTCAACGAGGGCTTTATCGACCCGGTTCCCGCCAACAAGGTTGTTGACTACGAAGAAGCCTTGCACGACTTCGCTAGATCGAACCATGGTGATGTGCTTGATTCAATCAACGCATCGGGCGACTACAATGACGAGATCGCAGCCAGCTTGAAAGGCGTCTGCGAAGCGTTTGCTGAGAAAGGCGCCTACTAAAAGTGGCCGGTGAGAAGGAAATACGCTCGAAGATTGCTTCTGTAAAGAACATGCAGAAGATCACGAGCGCTATGGAAAAAGTCGCAGCGAGTAAGATTCGTAAGGCGCAGAAGCAGATGGAGGCATCTCGCCCCTATGCGCAACGAATTCGTCGCGTGGTCGGACACCTGGCGCATGCCAATCCCGACTACAAGCACCCTTTCCTGACGGAGCGTGCGATTAATCGTGTTGGTTACATCGTGATCTCGACGGACCGCGGCCTTTGCGGTGGTCTGAACGCGAACCTGTTCAAGACGATGATTTCGGAGATCGCTGAACGGCGCGACCAGGATGTTGAGGTTGATCTGGCGCTGGTCGGCGCAAAGGCAGTCGCTTTCTTTCGCCGTATGGGCGGCAGTGTCGTCGGTACAGCAACACACCTTGGCGACAAGCCCAGCGTGAATGAGCTGATCGGCTCAATCAAGATCATGCTCGACGCCTACAGCGAAGGAAAGATTGATCGTTTGTACCTGGTGCATAACAAGTTCGTGAATTCCATGACCCAGGCACCGAGAGTCTCTCAGTTGCTTCCGGCCAGCGGCATCGGCAAGGATGATGGAGATCTGCAGGCGCATTGGGACTATATCTACGAACCCGATGCTGGCGAGCTGCTTGATGACGTTTTGATGCGGTACATAGAGTCGCAAGTCTATCGTGGCGCTGTTGAAAACCTCGCCTGCGAAATGGCGGCGAAGATGATGGCGATGAAGTCGGCAACAGATAATGCAGGCGACATCATTGACGGATTGCAATTGCAGTACAACAAGGCACGGCAAGCAGCAATCACACAAGAAATTTCAGAAATTGTCGGTGGCGCTGCCGCCGTATCAGGGTAAGGAACGAGTATGAGCACTGGAACTACTGTGCAGGTAATTGGCGCTGTTGTGGACGTTGAGTTCCCGGCAGGTCAGATCCCTAAGGTTTACGACGCACTGGTCATTGACGATGCGGAGATCACGCTGGAAGTTCAGCAACAGCTGGGTGATGGCGTCGTTCGCACGATTGCGATGGGTTCGTCCGAGGGTCTGAAGCGAGGCATGGACGTCAGCAACACTGGCGCACCAATTTCGGTGCCCGTTGGTGAAAAGACACTGGGTCGTATCATGGACGTACTGGGTCGACCGATCGACAACGCCGGTGATATTGGCGCCGAGACGCAAATGCCGATTCACCGTGCGCCTCCATCGTACGAAGATCAGGCGGCGACAACAGAGCTGCTCGAAACCGGCATTAAGGTTGTTGACCTCATCATGCCTATTTCGAAAGGCGGTAAGGTCGGCCTGTTCGGTGGTGCTGGTGTAGGCAAGACAGTGACGCTTATGGAGCTGATCAATAACATCGCTAAAGAACACGGCGGTTATTCAGTATTCGCAGGTGTAGGTGAGCGTACTCGTGAAGGTAATGACTTCTTCCACGAGATGACTGATTCAGGCGTTATCGACAAGGTATCACTGGTTTACGGTCAGATGAACGAGCCTCCTGGCAACCGTTTGCGCGTGGCTCTGACGGGCCTGACGATGGCGGAAGCGTTCCGTGACGAAGGTCGCGACGTTTTGATGTTCATCGATAACATCTACCGTTACACGCTTGCCGGAACGGAAGTATCAGCACTGCTTGGTCGTATGCCGTCCGCTGTAGGCTACCAGCCGACACTGGCTGAGGAGATGGGTATTCTGCAGGAGCGTATCGCTTCAACCAAAACCGGCTCGATCACATCGTTCCAGGCGGTATACGTACCTGCGGATGACTTGACCGACCCGTCACCCGCAACAACCTTTGCTCACCTGGACGCGACACTCGTATTGTCACGTAACATCGCTGAGCTCGGTATTTATCCCGCTGTTGACCCGCTCGACTCGAGTTCACGAATTCTTGATCCGCTGGTTATCGGTAACGAGCATTACGATTGTGCGCGTGGCGTACAGGCCGTACTGCAGCGCTACAAAGAATTGCAGGATATTATCGCGATCCTGGGTATGGATGAGCTGTCTGAAGAAGACAAACTTATCGTTACCCGGGCACGCAAGATTCAGCGCTTCCTGTCGCAGCCGTTCTTCGTGGCTGAGGTCTTCACGAACTCACCCGGAAAATACGTTTCTCTTGCCGAAACGATTCGCGGCTTCAACGGCATTGTTGCCGGCGACTACGACCACCTTCCCGAGCAGGCCTTCTACATGGTTGGCACGATCGAAGAAGCGGTCGAGAACGCGAAGAACTTCCAGTAAGGTGTATTCCAACTGTAGTCGGACACTGGTCTGGCATACGGAGTAAAGGACGAAAGCATGGCTACGATTCAAGTCGACATCGTTTCTGCCGAAGGCGAGATCCATACGGGCATTGCCTCGATGGTGTTCGCGCCGGCAAAGATGGGCGAGGTCGGTATCGCACCGCGACACGCGCCGATGCTGACGCCGCTATCGCCTGGCGAGGTTCGGGTATTGGACGAAGCGGGCAAGGAAGAGAGTTTCTATATCACGGGTGGCCTGCTCGAAGTACAGCCACACCTTGTCACCGTGCTGGCCGATACGGCGTTGCGCGGTGATCAGCTTGATGAAGCTGCAGCACTGGCCTCGCAGCAGGAAGCAGAGGAAGCGCTCAAGGGTGCGTCGGAAGAGACGGACCTGAAGCGGGCACGACAAGAGCTTACCGAAGCACGTGCGAGGTACCGCGCCGCACAAAAGCTCAAAGGCAAGAGGTAAGCCCCCTCACCGAAGGGGGTTGCCCCAGAATGAGGAAGGCCTCTACTAAGAGGCCTTTTTTGTGCCCGGGCTATACGCGGTCGGCAAGCTCAACGTTGTTGCCGTCAATGTCCGTCAATGGTCGCGGCGGGTCGGACTTCTGCGTCGCCAGCGATACAACAACCATGAATACAGCGGAAACACAGAAGCCAAAGAAATCGGGCGGGAATTCCATTTCAAAAGCCGCCGCGACACGCCAGGCGACAATGCCGGTTAGCATGCTGGCCAGTGCACCGGGTCGATTCGCTTTTTCCCACCAGAAGCAGGCAATGAACGGCACAATCACGGCGGCCAGGAGAACAGCGACCGAATCAATCAAAACCTCGACGACCCGGTTGGCATTAAACGCAACGTAAGTCGATATCACGGCGACTACAGGTATGGAGTAGCGTGCGACCCGAAAACGCAGTTGTTCATCCGGATGCTTTTTGACCAGCGGTAGCAAGTTGGTGCTGATGATGGTGCTCGCGCCCAGCAAAATACTGTCAGATGAGCTCATAATCGCTGAGAGAATTGCGCCGATAAATACGGCGGCAAAAACCGGATGAAGATACGCCATTGCGAGATCAGTCAGCACCGCATTCGGATCCGCGAGGTCCGGTAACAGTACCCGCGCAGAATAACCGAGCATCAGCGGCACCAGTCCGACAGTGGTATACAGCAATGCCGCAACCAGAAAGCTGTCGCGAGCGACCTGCTCTGTTCGCGCTGATAGAGCACGCTGAATCGTGGTTGTTGATGCAACGGCCGCAAGACCCATGCCCATGAAGATGTGTATCGTGTCGACCCACTCTTTCATGCTGTGTTGTAACGGAATAGCGCGGAACGAATGTTCGGGAAGACTCGCCGCCATCGCGCCCCAACCGCCAGCCTGGTACAACACCGCACCGAGCAAGATGAACATGCCGGCAAGAAAAATCAGCATTTGCAGGAAATCGGTTATTGCCACGGCCCACATGCCGCCGATCATCGTGTAAATAACGACAACGAGCAGCCCGCCGATGATGCCAACCGCCATCGGTGCACCTGTGAGCGACTCAAGCAAAATGCCAAACGTGAACAGAATGCCACCGAGCCAGATAATGCTCGACAACAAATCGGCCCCTGACGAAATCGTGCCTGCGAGCCTTCCAAAGCGTGCCTGAATAAGTTCCGGCCAAGTCATGCGTCGCGTCCGTCGCAATATCCTGGCGAAAAACAGGCCGGCGAGTAGCAGGGCGAGCGCCGACCCGAAAGGCTCGGCGAGCATCAGCAGCCGATCGCCCTCGTAGGCTGCGGTTGCAGCACCCATCATCGTGCCACTACCGAACCAGGTCGCAAATATCGATACAGAACACAGCCATAGCGGCATGTTGCGGCCCGCAAGCGTGAAATCCGTGAGTGATTTCGACCCTCTTGAAGCGTAGACGCCAATACCGATCATGATCAGCATATATACGCTGACGCCCAGCAGTACCAGGGTTTCGATGGACATGTATTCTCGTTTTTGTTCGGGTCCAGCCCCCGAGAATAGCATCGAATCGCGGCAACTACGTATGGGGTGGATGCCGCGGTGCGCGGAGAATGGACCTATGAACGCATCGACTAACCTTGTTCGCTGCCCGCGGCAAACCCCCACCTGCCTAGTGACCTCGAATGTGCTCGACTCCATCGGCAACACGCCGCTGATTCGGTTGAGGAAGGTTAGCGATGACACCGGATGTGAAATTCTCGCCAAAGCCGAATTCCTGAATCCGGGCGGCAGTATCAAGGACCGCATTGCTCGACAGATTGTTATTGAGGCCGAGCGCCGCGGTGAGTTGAAGCCGGGCTCGACGATCATGGAGGTAACATCGGGCAACACCGGCATTGCGTTATCGATGGTCGGTGCGATGCGCGGTTACAAGGTCGTTATCGTTTTGCCGCGAACGGTCAGCAAAGAACGCCGCCAAATGATCGAGTCCTTTGGAGCAAAGCTGGAGTTACTCGACGAGATTAACGACATCCAGAGCGCTATCCGCGATTTAGAAAAAATGGCAGAAGGGCGCGATGATATTTTTCTGCCACGACAGTTTGCGAACCCTGACAACATTGAAGCGCATCGTACGACCACGGGCGTCGAAATCCTGCGTCAGATTCGAATTCCCATCGATGCTTTCGTCATGGGTGTTGGCACAGGCGGCACGGTAATGGGCGTTGGGCGAGCCCTTCGCGAAAACGGCAGTGCGGCTCGAATCATTGCGGTCGAGCCAGACGAGTCAGCCGTGATGTCCGGCGAGCAACGTGGCAAGCACGGCATCCAGGGACTGGCCGACGGGTTTATTCCGGACCTTGTAAACCTCAAAGAGATTGACGACGTGATTCGTATCAAGACACCGGACGCAATAAAGCGCGCAACCGAAATGGGTACCGAGGAAGGCCTGCTGGTTGGAATCTCGTCCGGCGCCAACGTTCTTGCGGCCACCAAGGTCGCACGCGAATTGGGGCCGGGGCATACGATCGTGACGGTATTGTGTGACCGTGGCGAGCGCTACCTCAGTATGGGCTAGCCGCCTTTTTCTGGTAGTTCCAGGATCCGATGATACGCGTCACGGGTTTGTGACCGCGGAGACCCTGCTTGCGCCAGCGCAGGAATTCACTCGTTCGCAAGCCGTCGGGCAACGCCCAATGCTTCTTGCCGAAATATTTGACCGTGTACTCAGCCAGGAAGCCCGCGTGTTGCACGTCCGCGAGCTCGTCGAGATAGGCATCGCTAAAGTCCGGGTTAACCGAGCGCTTTTCCTGCCATGCGTTGACGAGATGCTGCCGTGACCGAAATTCGCAGTCAAAGCTGCTGGCGCGGGCCGGGTTTTTGCCGCCAATCTCGAGTTGGCAGGTGCTTTTCATCAGGCTGTAGGTTACCCAGGACTGATACGCCGGATCATCATTGGCAAATGCGGCAGGCGCGAGATAAAAGGTATCCCCATCCGTCACCCCGTCCCGGGTGTAGATATCGCCTGCATTGGCCAGCGAAGGCGCGAGCAGCAAAAGAACGAAAATTCGCATGTCTACAGCATACGTCACATGCATTAACGAGAGCTGAAGCAAGTTCGCAGTCCTGAAGTTCCTGTATGATTCTCAGGCTGAAAATACGGGAGATTCTTGCTTGGGCCTGAGCATCATTATTCTGGCGGCCGGACAGGGGACGCGCATGCGCTCCAACCTGCCCAAAGTACTGCAGCCACTGGCTGGAAAGCCTTTACTGGCGCACGTTCTGGCGTGTGCGGAGGAATTGGCAGCTGATGACGTCTGCGTGGTTTACGGCCATGGCGGCGAGGCGGTAAAAGCGGCATTTTCGGGCTCAGATGTCCGTTGGGCGCTGCAGGCCGAGCAGCTCGGGACAGGCCATGCGGTTCAGCAGGCAGCCCCGGAAACGCCGGACGCCAATATGGCGCTGATTCTCGCGGGCGATGTCCCGCTCCTGACCTCCTCGACTATCCAAAAGCTCCTTGGAGCGACACCTCCCGGCGATATGGCGGTGCTGACCGTCGATATGGATAACCCGGGCGGTTATGGACGGATTATTAGAGATGGCGGTAACGTGGCGAGCATCGTCGAGCAGAAGGACGCCAGCGAAGAGCAAAAGGCGATCCGCGAGATCAATACGGGTGTCATCCTGTGTCCCGCTGCGAAACTGAAAGGCTGGCTCGATGCGCTGCGTAACGATAACTCGCAAGGCGAGTACTATCTGACCGATGTTATTGCGATGGCGGTGGCAGACAAAGTGACCGTGCATGGCATCAAGGCGAACTCAGCGGAGGAAGTTATGGGGATAAACGACAAGAAACAATTGGCGGAAGCCGAGAGAGCACTGCAGGCGCGGCTTGTTGATGACCTTATGGCCGAGGGCGTTGGTTTCGCCGACCCCGCGCGCGTCGACATTCGTGGCAAACTCAGTTGCGGCAAAGATGTTTTTATCGATGTTAACGCGGTCTTCGAAGGCGACGTGATTCTGGGTGACAACGTTAAGGTCGAATCCAACAACCTGATTCGCAATAGTCAATTGGGCGCGGGCACCGTCGTACACTCAAACAGCCATATCGAAGGCGCCACAACAGGCAACAACTGTGAAATTGGACCTTTCGCACGCTTGCGCCCGGGCGCCGAACTTGCCAATAGCGTCAAAGTCGGCAACTTCGTCGAGATCAAAAAGAGTACGGTAGCTGATGGCAGCAAAGTCAATCATCTGACTTACATTGGCGATGCAGAAATTGGCCGCAACGTTAATGTCGGTGCGGGCACGATAACCTGCAACTATGATGGTGCAAACAAACACAAAACAACGATTGGCGATGGTGCCTTTATCGGTTCTGGCGTGGAGCTTGTCGCACCTGTAGAGGTGGGCCCCGGTGCGACTATCGGCGCCGGCGCAACGATCACAAAACCGGCACCGGACAATGCGCTCACGATTGAAAGAGCAAAACAACTTACCGTTAAGGGCTGGAATCGCCCCGTCAAGAAAGGAAGCTAAAGAATGTGCGGAATAGTAGGTGCAGTAGCTGATCGAAATGTCGTTCCGGTACTTGTCGAAGGACTTCGGCGGCTGGAATATCGCGGCTACGACTCTGCGGGTGTCGCCGTCATAGACGAAAACAAAAACATCGGGCTATGTCGCGCCGTTGGTAAAGTTGCCGAGTTGGATGAAAAACTCGAGCAGGACCCATTGAGTGGCCAGATCGGCGTTGCACACACACGCTGGGCAACGCACGGTGGCGTAACAGAAGAAAATGCGCACCCACACTTGTCCGGTGGTCGAGTCGCCGTTATTCACAACGGCATCATCGAGAACTTCCAGCCGATCAAGGACGAGATGCTTGCTGAAGGCTACGTCTTCGACTCCGAAACCGATACGGAGGTTGCAGCACACTTGGTGCACCACTACCTCAAAGAGGGACTCGACCTGGTGCAGGCCGTCGGCAAGGCGGTTGAGAGATTCGAGGGGGCTTATGCACTACTGGTTGTCGATGCTGAGGACCCGGACCGGATTGTTGTCAGCCGGGTCGCGAGCCCGCTGGTTATCGGCTTGGGCGACGGAGAGAACTTTGTCGCAAGTGGCGTACCAGCACTGTTGCCGGTAACGCAAAAATTCATATACCTCGAGCAGGGTGATCTCGCCGAAATCCGGCGCGACGGCGTTCGCATTGTCGATCACGAAGGCAATGACGTAGAGCGTGAAGTTCACGAGACAGAGTGGGATAGCGCGTCTGCGGAAAAGGCGCCGTACGACCACTTCATGCTGAAAGAGATATTTGATCAGCCAAGTGCTCTGGCAGACACGTTGTACGGACGCGTTTCGAACCAGCGTGTAATACCTGAGTCGCTCGGGCCCAAAGCAGAAGAGCTGTTCGAGAAGGTTGAAAATATTCATATCGTGGCTTGCGGCACCAGCTACAACGCGGGTTGTGTAGGCAAGTACTGGATCGAGGCAATCGGTGGCGTGCCGACTCATGTCGAGATTGCGAGCGAGTATCGTTACCGACAGGTATTCGTGCCGAAGAACACGCTGTTTGTCACCTTGTCACAATCTGGCGAGACCGCCGATACGCTGGAAGCGCTACGGATGGCCAAGGAGCTGGGTTATCTCGGCAGCCTGACGATCTGCAACAGCGCACACAGTTCCATGGTGCGCGAGTCCGACCTTGTCATGATGACGCAAGCGGGTCCGGAAATTGGCGTGGCAAGCACCAAGGCATTTACGACGCAGCTGCTGTCAATTCTCCTGGTGACGCTGATGATTGCGAAGCAACGCGGCATGGATGAGAAAAAAGAGAAAGAGTTCGTCGCGAACCTGACACACGCTGCTGCTGCGTCTGACCTGACACTGAAAATGAGCGATCAGCTCAAAGAGCTGGCCAATGATTTTGCAGACAAGCAACATACCCTGTTTCTCGGTCGCGGACCCATGTGGCCTATTGCGATGGAAGGAGCACTCAAGCTCAAAGAGATTTCTTACATCCACGCAGAAGCTTACGCGGCTGGCGAACTCAAGCACGGTCCGCTCGCGTTGATAGATGATGAAATGCCTGTAGTCGTTGTTGCTCCGAACAACGAGCTGTTAGACAAACTCAAGTCGAACATGCAGGTTGTGCGAGCTCGCGGCGGTCAGCTAATCGTATTCGCCGATGACGCAACGGGAATCGAGAGCGAGGAAGGTATGAAGGTTATCAAAATGCCTCACGCCGACCGTCTTATCGCACCGATCGTTTATACGATTCCATTGCAGTTATTGTCGTATCACGTGGCCGTCCTCAGAGGCACCGACGTCGATCAACCGAGGAATCTCGCGAAGTCCGTTACTGTTGAGTAGAGGACTCCGGTAAGAGAGATTGTTTCAGGTAATCAAAACTGTAATAACGCATTCAAAGTTGTAGCAAAACAACGCTAAGATATTGATTGATATGCGTGGGCGCTCGTTTTCTCGTAATCAAGAGTGTATCAGTTTGGCCCCGTGGCGCTAGTTGCCAGCTTCATCCCGCCGGCCGAATCCGGTTGACGTCGTAACGGTCGCTGAGAAAGAGTTGATGGAGCAAGATAAAAGCCTTGCCAAAAATTGGACTTCTGAGCGCCGCTTTCGGGAATTTCTACCGGCAGCTAAGAGGTGTCCGGTTCTCGTCAATAGCCACGACAGGCGAGACTCAATTTCATAAGACCACTCGCTTGTCCGCACTGGCCTAATTGTTCCGATCTCTGGCAATCACAGCCAGTGGACGGCTGACCACTTTGAGACTGTCCACTATTGAGACAAGCAGGAAGGCCGAGTTGCCGTGAGGATTTCTCTCGTTCTAGCCTAGAAGAGCAATCTTAAAGAGGTTCTCAATATGAATAATCTTTCCTGCTACATCACTGCGGCAATCGCCTGCGTCATCGCAGCCCCGTCCGCCAATGCTCAGCAAGATACCAATACTGGCCTCGCGGAAACGTTGGATGAAGTCGTAGTGACAGCGCGAAAGCGCGACGAAAGTCTGTTGGACGTACCGTTGGCGATTGCCTCTTTCGACGCCTCGTCTCTCGACAGAATGGGCGCCGGCAGTCTCGAGGACCTCACTTTGTTCGCGGCCGGGGTTCAGTTTCAGAACCAGGCGGTAGCTATCCCCGGACGGTATAACTCCGCTACACGATTTCGCGGCATGTCGACAAACCTCTCGCAACCGTCGCAGCAAATCGGCACGGTATTCGTCGATGGCATCTGGGTGTCCGGCAGCGTATTTGGGCTGGGATTCGATGATGTTGAGCGAGTAGAGATCATCCGTGGACCGCAGTCGGCTTTGTTCGGACGAAGCACCTTTGGTGGTGCGATCAACTACGTAACACGGACGCCAACGCCGGAGCACAAGGGACGGGTGACTACCGAAATCGGCGATTACGGAACGTATGACGTTGCACTGAGTCACGAAGGCGCACTGACGAGTGACAACCTTCTCTATCGAATTTCGGCGCGCGGCTTTGGAACCGACGGCCAATACACTGCGACCAGTGACGGTGGGCCGCTTGGCAGAGAAGAAACCAAGAGTGTCGCAGGAACCTTGTATTCGACTCCGTCCGATCAGCTGCAGATGAAATTGAGACTGAGCTATAGCGAAGATAACGATGGGGCGCCGGATGGATTCATGCTCGGCGGGCCGCTATCACGCCGAGGCGCGGGACCTGACATCTATAATTGCTTCGCAAACGGTGGTCTCGACCCAATGACAGCTAACCGCGACTTCCACTGTGGCGAAGTGCCGATGGTCAACGTTGACATGTACACGGATTCAAACACGACGCTTGATCCCGGGCTGGCCGGACTCCTGGTGTTCACCAATCCGACCGCACCATCCGAAAGTGATATTCCGACGCAGAATAGTGTTGGATTGCGGCGCGAAACGACGCGGGTCAATTTCCAGCTCGACTATGAGCTCAACAACGGAATGACTTTCAGCTCAAGTACTGGTTTCAATCAGATCGAGGCGAACTGGATTCGTGATTCTGACTCAACCGGATTTTCGAATGCCTGGCAGCGCGACCCACAGGTTCACGAGGATTTTACGCAAGAGTTCCGGCTCGAATCTGCCAGTGATCAGAAGCTGACCTGGCTGGTCGGCCTCAACTACTTTACGTCAGAATACCTGACCAGTGGATCGGGCGGTGCGGTCGCAGTGGACCCCAACGGCGAAACCACCGGAATTCTGGCCGGCCCCCTTGCTTTCAATGACGCGTTCGCGGAGGAGACCGGCGATGCACTCGGGCTCTTCGGTGCCATTGGTTATCAGATCTCGGATACCTTTTCGGTCGATCTTGAAGGCCGCTTCCAGAAGGATGAGGTCGGACTAAATACAGCAACCGAAAGCTTCGACAACGACTTCTCGACCTTCTTGCCGCGCCTGATCGCTCGATATCAACCAAACGATGAGTCAACGTTCTACGGCACTTACTCAGAAGGCAATATTCCCGGCCTGTTTAATGTGGTCCTGGCTGTGCGCAGTCAAAATGAAATTGACCAGATCCAGGCGGCTTGCGGTTGTACTGTAGAAGTTGAAGAAGAGACACTCAAGAATCTGGAGTTTGGCTGGAAACAAAAACTGCTCGACAACCGACTGCTACTGAGTACGTCGGTTTACGCGATGACGTGGGAGGATCAGAAGAACCTGCAGAACGTCGCGTTCATTCGTGATGATGGTACGCCCTTCGCGCAAAATGTGATCGGGTCTGTCGGTGAGACGGACCTGTTCGGAGTTGAGATAGAAGGCAGATTTGCTGCAACGGCAAATCTCGATGGTGCGTTCAGTTTGAACTACGCCAAGTCCGAGTATCAGACCTACAATTGCGCCGTTGGGTTTATTCTTACCGGGGACCAGAATTGTGCAGGCAACAGTTCTCCGCGCTACCCAGAATGGAGCGGCTCACTAACGGCGACGTATCACAAGACGGTCGGCGACGATTGGGGGTGGTTCGTGCGGCCTGACATCATCTACCAAGGAAAACAGTACACCGACGAAACCAATCTGGCCTACATATCCAGCTATACGGTTGTAAATTTGCGCACAGGATTCGAGCGGGACAACCTCAGGTTGGAGCTCTACATACGTAATCTGTTTGACGATGATAGCTACCGAAGCGCGGCAACAAGAAACGACTTCTCTGGTGCCGATTTGCTTGCGAATCTTCAGAACCAGGCACTGTTCATAACACCGGCAGAAAAGAGAACAGTCGGAGTCAAGGCCGTCGTGGAATTCTAGTTGAAGATGTCGTTTGATCGGCTGAACGGAGGCCGACCTGCAACACTGAAGCAACGAGCTGGTAGAGGTTAGTACCTTGAGCAGTTTTGAAGTCATCGTAGTCGGTGCTGGCCCGGTCGGGACAGTTGTCGCCCATGCGTTGGCGCAGCGCGGAATCGACGTACTCCTGCTCGAGGCAAATGCGACCTGCGAAGAAGACATGCGCGCCTCCACCATTCATTCGTCCACCTTGTCATTGCTCAATGAGCTCGGGATCGCAGAGCGGCTCATCGAACTTGGCCTGAAGGCGCCACTCTATCAATACCGCATTCGATCAACCGGCGAGGTTCTCGAGTTCGATCTTGGAGAGCTTAGCGACACGCTGGAGTATCCTTACCGACTGCAGTGCGAACAATTCAAACTGGCGCGCGTGCTGGCAAAGGAGCTCGAAGCGAGCCCGAACGCAGGGGTGCTGTTTAGCCACAAGGTAATGTCGTTCAAGCAAACCGATTCGGGCGTTCAGGTCGAAGCGGAATCAGCGGAGGGCATCCGGTCATTTCACTGCGACTACCTGATAGCTGCTGACGGCGCCAGAAGTACAGTTCGCAGACAATTGGACGTTAGTTTCGACGGGTTCACCTACCCGGAGAAGTTCCTTACTCTGAGTACAGGCACGGACCTGGCCGCCTACTTCGATGAGCTGTGTTTCGTCAACTATGTTTCCGATCCTGAGGAATGGTATGTCTTGCTCAAGGTGCCAAGCGCATGGCGGGTATTGGTTCCAGTCGACGAATCGGAAGACGATGACTTTACTATCAGCGACGAGAAGACAGAAACCCTGTTTCGCGGACTGATCGGTGATGGTCTGCATGTGGAGACCAACCACCGTACTATCTACCGCGTTCACCAACGCGTGGTCAGCCGAATGAGGCACGGTCGCGTGTTGCTCGCCGGCGATTCCGCCCATCTGAATAATCCGTTGGGCGGCTTCGGAATGAACGGCGGCATTCACGATGCGCTAAACCTGGCCGGCAAGCTGGGCGAAATACTGCGCAATGACGGCAACTCGGATGAGTTGCTGGAGCGCTACGATCGACAGCGCCGCACGGTCATGCATCAATTTGTCCAGGCACAGACGATTCGCAACAAGAAGATGATCGAGGAATCAGGAACTGAAAGCCGTCGACAACAGTGGGATGAAATGCGGGCCATTCACGCGGATCCAGAGCGTCGCAGAGACTATATGCTGCGTCAGTCAATGGCACAAAGCCTTAGGGCAGAGGCAGAGATTCAATGAGTTTGACGCAGTGACAGTTGCAGAACGTAATCGTGGCTGACGTACTTGGTTGGCGTGGTGTCTTCGGCGTCCTCGGGCCATCGACCAATACTGTCGTGCAGCCGGAGTTTGACGATATGCGGCCTGCGGGCGTGACCAATCACTACAGTCGAATCTACACACCGAACGCAAATGCTGTCAGCAATGAGACGTTTATGAAGGCCACTGCCGTGATCGGTGACAATGTGTTGGATGCAGTCGACAGTGTGATGACTTGTGCTCCGGACTACCTTGTCATGGGGATGTCCGCGATCACGTTCTATGGCGGCCGCAAGGGTGCCGATGAATTCCAGCAAAAAGTGCAGCGACGTGCGTCGACAGGCGTGAGTATTGGTTCCCACGCTACAGCAGAAGCGCTGCGCTGCTACCCGGGAATCAAGACAATCGCGTTCGTTTCACCGTATTTTCCGGCGGCGAACGAACAAGTGCGCCAGTATTTTGAAGAGTCTGGCTTTTCAGTTTCTGCTGACCAGTGTTTGCAATGTTCAAGTTGGACCGATATCGCAAAAGTCCCACCTGAAAAACTGTGGTCTGTACTTGGATTGCTCGATGGCCCAGATGTTGATGCCCTGGTGCAGGTTGGAACCAATCTGCCGATGGCCGCTCTTGCCGCCGACGCGGAAGTGAGATTTCAAAAGCCCGTCATCGCCATCAATACTGCAACCTACTGGCACGCGTTGCGCAGTAACGGTGTGCTTGATCAAATGCCGGCATACGGCAGCCTTCTACGGGAGCACTAGACAGCTGTGAGTGTTGTACAAGAGTTTCGCGAGGGCGGTCGCGCCTTGCTGGGTTCAATGATAGGTGCAGGCTGCGGTCTGTCATCAATCAGCTTCTATACACACGGCGTGTTCGCCGTCGCGGTGTCAAGTGATACTGGCTGGAGCCGCGGCGATGTCCAGCTCGGCGTGACTATCATGATACTGATGGCGATCGTCACAGCGCCGATTGCAGGGTTATTGGTTGATCGCTTTGGAGCCCGGCGTGTTGCTCTTGTGTCGATGCCGCTTTACGGACTGACACTGGCTTCGCTCTCGTTGACGGGTGATCACCTCGGTTTGTACTACACAGGCTGGGCGGTTATGTCGGTGCTCGGAGCAGGTACCTTACCAGTCACATGGACGCGCGTTGTGACGGGATGGTTCGACCAGAATCGTGGGGTTGCACTAGGAATCACGCTCGCCGGAACAGGGGTCGCAGCAACGCTGGGGCCCAGCTATGTGACCTCGTTGATTGGTGCCTACGGGTGGCGAGCGGCTTATCTATTGCTTGCGGGAACAATCCTGCTCATATCGATCCCTGCGCTGACGTTGTTGTTTCGTGAAAAGCAGGCAGACAGCGCATCTGTCGCTCGAAAGAGTTCAGAAGCAGTTCCGATGGTCATGGGCTATCGTTTCTGGGTCATTGGTATAGCGCTTGTGCTGGCCGCCGCCGGAATCGCCGGGCTCATTACCAATTCTGTTTCCTTACTGACAGATCGTGGCTTGACCATCGCGGACGCCGCCCGGTATGCGGGACTCATCGGCATAAGCGTTGTCGTTGGAAGGCTAGTCGTTGGCGTGCTTCTCGACAGGATATGGGCGCCCCTGGTTGCAGCAGTATTTCTCGCCGCGCCAGCGATTGCGGCGCTAATTCTGAGCGGGGCATCCGTATCCACACTGTATCTCTCGGCGGCAATGATTATCACGGGGCTCGCGGCCGGAGCAGAACTGGACTTGCTGGCCTACCTGGTCAGTCGCTACTTCGGGCTGCGCCGCTATGGCACCTACTACGGCGCCCTTTATATTTTCTTTTCGATCGGAGCGGGTCTGGCACCGGTTAGCTTCGGTTTGGTATACGACTACTTCGGCAGCTATACGCCAATACTCAATATTGTTGCGGGAATGTCGGTGCTCGGAGCAGCGCTGATGCTGACACTCGGAAAGTATCCGGATCTAAACGACGATTAGGGCGCCATCCATTGATGCAAGTGGCTCGGCACCATCAGAAGTGATGCGTATCAGATCTTCGAGATGGCATGAGCCCCAACCCAGCTCCATGCTCGGGAAGTCGACTGTCATAGTCATGTTTTCGCGCAACACCAGGTCGTCTTTGACCGTAAAAGGAAGGCCGTCTCGATACGGCTCATCTGTGTGCTGCAGACCAACCGAGTGCGGCGTTACGCCAATTCTGGCTTCAGGTAAGCCAGTCTTCTTCATTGCAGATCGGGCTACGCGCTGAATGTCTGAGTAACGCGCGCCCGGCCGCATCATTTCAAATGCGGCTTGCCAGCCAGCACGAATCAGCGCCGCGCGTTTTTGAAGTTTTTTTGACGGCTCTCCGATACAAACAGTGCGTCCGAAATCACCGTGGTAGTTGTTGCTCTGGCAAACGGCGTCGAAGAGTATGGGCTCGCCCTCAATACACTGCGCATTTGGCAAACCTCCCACGCCGCCCGCGACCAGCCACATTGCGGTAGCACCACGCCGGGCTGCTTCATGCGCAAAGATCTGGTTGATCTCTGCATGGGTCGCGCCCGGCTGAATTTGCCTGATCGTCGCCATCGACGCGTCCTGGTTGACGCGGGCGATTCTTCGCATATGTGCAATCTCGACGTCCGACTTGATGACGCGAATTTTTCGGAACAGGTTGTCGCCTTCGATACAGGTCACACGATCAAAGCCAATGCTGTTTAGCAAATCGGCAATGCGCATGTCATCAACTGCGATGCGGCCTTTTTCAAGTCCACACTCTCGCAATGCTCTTGCCAGCGCATAGGCCGGTGATGCCTCAAGGGTATCTCGCGACTGCTCACCGGCCGCGAGCCAGCTTTGCTCGCGCTCGGAAAGACTCGCCGGGGTCGACGGCCAGATCGAACCAAATTCCTGGCTTGCGTCCGGTGCGGTTGACCATGTGCCACGGTCCAAGTACGGCCTCCAGTCAGCCGGCATGCTGTAGGCAACGAGAGAGGGATAGTCTTTCTCGGCGTTGCTGATAGCCCATTGATCCACGCTGGACGCTACGAGTGCAGACTGTCGGTGCTCGTCCAGCGGAAAAATGCCAAAACTCGGATTGGGAACCTGCATCTTGTTGAGGAAGCTGTGGTAGTTGGTGAGGTAAAACACATTCACGTCACTCATTGCCACAAGGCCGTCGACTCCGGCCTGCCGCATGACCTGGCGTGCCCATGGTTCATTGGTAAGGCGCCCCGGATCGATAACTGGCGGCATACTATATTCCTTAGGCGGCGCGTTGGCTTCGACGCTCGTCGCACACCCGGGTGCGGCGATCATCGTGCCGCCCACAAGCGCTGATTTAAGTATGTCTCTTCGTTTCATCGTTTGCCCTCCACTGAAAACTATACAAAACTCATGGATGCATTCCGCAATCAACGGACTTTATGTATCAATAGTGGACATACGTTACACTAGCATTGCGGGTCGGGCCCGACGTTGTGAGAGTCTTTGTCGAATGAAATATCCCTACGTTCCGATTAGCCAACGAGGCTCGTTGTCCTGGCCCAACGGCGAAAGACTGGCTTTGATGCTTACGATCAATCTTGAGACTTGGGATCTAAGCAAGGACACCGATAAGCCGTATTACGCTGGCGGCCCTTCGATACTGCCTGACCTGTTGCCGGGTCGAGTCCCGGATTTCCCAAACTATATGTGGCGCGAATACGGTCAGAGAGTAGGCGTTTGGCGCTTGTTCGAGGTCTTTGATTCTCTCGGGGTTGTGCCTGCTTGCACAGTCAACGCTGCTACCTGTGAACGCCGAACCGCGATGGTCGACGCGGCGCTGGAACGCGGTTGCGAAATTATCCCGCACAACTTCGAGCAAGGCGAGCTACTGACGAATTACTACGACGATCCTGATCGTGAAGAGGAAGTGATTGTTAAGACGCTCGACGCGTACAAGAAAACCACCGGACTTGAACCAAAAGGCTGGTTATCGTCGTCACTTCGAGGAACACAGAATACGGCAGGCATTCTGGTCAAACATGGATTGGAGTTCTACTGTGATGCGATGAATGACGACCAACCGTATCTCATCTCAACCGAATACGGGTCGATCGTTTCGGTACCGTACAGCAATGAAATAAATGATTTCACGATCCTGACGCGACGCGGCCATACGACAAACGAGTATCGAGATATTCTTCTCGAGGAAATGAATGTCCTGTATGAAGAAAGTGAGCAGAGTGCACGGCTGATGAACGTAGGATTGCATCCACATGTATCGGGACGTGCATACAGGGTACGCGCATTACGGGAATTTCTCGCAGCAGCAAAAGGGCTCAATGGAATCTGGTGGACGACGCGCCAGGAGGTTGCATCCTGTTACCGAGAGCAGCATGCGCAGCATATTTCAGACGACGCGCAATGAGCTGCGTGTAATCTTTTAGTTATCGCGACCCTGCTGCCTCTCAATGTGTAGCTTGATTCGATGTGATATTCGGCCAGCAGTGTCTTGTAGATCCGGCAGAAATCGCCTGATAGCTTCAGGTGATTTCATCGCTGTTCTCGCATAACGAATAGTGACCGCACCTCGAACGACTCTCGGGGCCGTCAAAATCGGTACAGAAATCGCCGTTAGATCGGACAAGCGTCGCGATCGATGGTTAATCGAGTATCCATCAGCGCGGATTTTTCGAAACGCTTTTTCGAGCTCGACAGGTTGACGGACAATGGACCGAAACTTCGGATCACTCTCGGCCAGAGTCTCTAGTACTACGGTGCGACGTGCCTTTGGCATATGGGCCAGAATGCACCGGCCTGATGCTGTGCGAAGAAGCGGCATGCGGTAACCGATCGTAAATCGCTCATTTGCCAACGGGCTTTCCTGGTCGGTGTTTTCCCGAACGATAAGATTGATGCCAGAAATTGTCGCAAGCGTAACAGGCCAGCTAAATTTCCTCGTGATCCGACTCAGATACGGGTGGCTTACATTAGCCATATGATCTTCGTCTGTGAAGCCATCGCTGAGCTCCCGAACCTTAAGTTTGATTCTGAAACGATTGTCAGATGGGTGCTGGTAGATATACCCCATGGCTTGCAGGGTATGAAGAATGCGGTAAATGCTCGCTCTTGGTGCGTCGAGGTCACGCGCGAGTTCAGCGGCGCTCGCGCTGTCGCGTTTGTTGAGCAATGACAGCACTTCAAGTCCACGACCCAGCGATCGAATCATTGGCCCCCCCACGTGGCAGACCCACAAAAAGAGCCTGAGTTCTGGAACTAGTCTAATGAGCTAACAATAGCTCAAAACGCTGGAAACGTGAACAAACGGATAGCTTAAAGTCGGCACGACGATGGCCCGGCATGCGCCAGGGGACCACGCAGCGTCTGATACACTGCTTGCAGAGCGAATCGATACGCATGGAAGAAGGAGATGTTAGATGCGAATTGCACTACTCATTGCTTGTTTGGTTCTTTTCACTGCGGATGTTCGCGCTCAGGAAGTCGAAGAGATCGTAGTAACCGGCACGCTTGTCGGAAGCAGCGTCCCAGGCAAACACCTCAGAAGACCTGCAGATAACATTCTGCTTAGAGTGCAAATTGTAAACGACTCTCGTGATGCAGATCAGCGTGAGGAAGAGATTCATAAGACACTATCGGCCGCTATTTCAGCCGCCGCGCGAAACGATCGAATTGAATTGAGCTCTGTCACCGACAGTGGCTTTGTGCTGCCACTAACTAAAGCAAACTATCAAATAGATCTGCATGGCGGGCAACGGCCCGATACCAGCCAGGCCTACTTCAGAGCAAAGTCAGCCGTGCCCGATTCACTGGATGATGGTGAAGCGCTTGTACTTGAGCTGAAGCGCTTTGTTGCAGGATTGAAAATGGTGGGAAGAACCGAGGTTTTTGTCAACGGGGATGTCGAAGTCAGTATCGTAAATCCGAGCCAGTACAGAGCTGAGGCTATCCGGCTTTTCGCCGAAGACGTTCAGACGGTGACCGGTTCGCTGGGCGACGATTACCGAGTTATTGTTAATGGTATCGATAAACCGATCGAGTGGGCGCGCGCAGGTTCCTTGTCGGTCGCCATCTACATTCCTTATGAATACACGGTGGTCCCGACGACGATAAACGGAGTCACCATTATCCCTGACTACTAGCGCGTCATTCAGACTGCTGCTTCAGGGCTTCTACATCCCGAGAAAGTTTGCGAAGTTTGTCGCGCGCAGCAATGTCGAGTGCAATGCGCTTGTCCATACTGCGCACCAGTGGGAAAAGTGTATGTTCGATGGTTTCGTTGAGTGTCATAAGCACTTGTTGAAATTCTTTTGATGGCTTGTTGGTCACGGTGACCGACGTCTTCTGTTTGGCGATTGCGTCACCGAGCTTTTCCAGTGAGCCGCTAACCATCTCCGCAGAAGCCGCCCTCGACTCCCTGTCCAGCGTCGCGGCGCCGTTTGGTCTTAAATCGGAACTGAGGCTGCTGATACCCTCAACGAGATCGGATAGTTGAGCGACGATTCGCTGCCCGGTATCCGCTTCGTCACCGCCAATAGCTTTGTTGCGCAGGAAGTCCTTCTTGATCCCAGCCCAACGCGCACTTTGTGAGTCGTCGAGGGTGCCGCGAAGCTCAGCGAGCTTGAGAAGATTCGCTTCGGCCCCCTGGGTCAGCAACTGTGCTTCGCCACGATAATGGTCGTCGATCACGGCATTGAGCTCGTCATCGCTCATAACCGCCGACACTTTCTCGGCCAGCTTGTTCATATTGCGATAACTGCCTTGCAGCAGAAAACGAGGCTCCGTCCTGTACCTGTCTTCCTGTGCCGCCGACGCGATGTACTGCTGGTTAACTTTCAGGACCGTGTCCTGAACTGCCAGTAGCCGCTCAAGAAGCCGCGTGATCTCACCTATCTCGGCGCTGCTGTAGGCGTGGGAAAGCTCAGTCGATACGACTTCTTGTCCCCTGGCGCCATCGATCAGCTTATAGACATCCGCCATACCCCGAGTCGCAAGTGGTGCCAAGACCGAGTTCGACGTCAGGCAGTTTTCCACATAGCTCATCTCGAACTGGCGTTCCTTACCCGAAAGGACGTCGCCCAGATTGTAGATGTCCGCGCGATTCGCGAGCATATCAGGCACCTTGAAGGTCTCGCCTGACTCCGTATAAGGGTTACCGGCCATCACTACGCAGAACTTTCGGCCACGCAGGTCATACGTTCTGGTTCGTCCCTTCCATACACCTTCAATACGTCGTGTTGAGTCACACAAAGAAATGAATCGCTGTAGAAACTCTGGGCTGGAATGCTGGATATCATCGAGATACAGCATAACGTTGTCGCCCATTTCCAACGCCAGGTTAGCCTTCTCAAGCTCCCGCTTCGCAGTCGCGTTCGGCGCCATGGCCGGATCGAGCGAGCTGACATCGTGTCCAAGTGCGGGGCAGTTCACTTTCATGAATGTCAGGCCGAGGCGGCTCGCAACGTATTCCATGAGTGTTGTCTTACCGTACCCGGGTGGGGAGATCATCATCAACAGGCCGCTGAGATCTGAGCGCTTCGTCTCACCGGCAGTGCCGATCTGTTTCGCGAGGTTGTCGCCGATCATCGGCAGGTACGCATCATTGATCAGCTGGTTTCGCACAAACGAACTCAGCGGCCGCGGTTTGAATTCATCAAGTTGCAGCTTGTCGCGTGCGGTCGCAGCAATAGTACGTCGTAGCTCGCGATACTGACGATAGCTGGGAACAACGCGATCGACGTGATCCTGCATACGTGCAAGAAACTGATCCAGTGAGAAAAGCATTTCACCGTTCGTAATATTGGCGTGCTCCCCGAAGAGCTCGCTAACTGTTGTCGTTGTGTCGAAGCTGGACTTGCGCCGCGCCAGGCCCGTGCCGATTATTAACTGTGCTGCAGCCTCCGGAACATAGTGCGAAAGTTGCGGTTTGTCGGCCTTCTCCAGCATTGCTGCCAGCCAGGCATTTGCGAGCTTCCATTGCTCACCCGCGGTACCCGACAATTCATCAATTGACTGCTTCAGGTCTTTCAGAGCGGCCGCTGGCATCGAGTTTTTCAGTAGTGTCAACAGCTCGGCGGCGTGTCGAGAACCAATAAAACCGAGCGTCTTGCGGCAAAGTTCTGCGACCAGGTAGCGGATCGCTCGCGTGAGTTCTGCCGCCTCAACATCGACTTTATGTCGGGCGAGGAACGCCGTGGCGTAGGATTCAACCTCTTCCTCGACGAGCTGAATGCCGCTGCGTTTACCGAAGACCTCCTGCATTCGCCACGCCGACTGCGCTCTGTCGGCAAGGCTGGACAGTCGTTCGGAGTCCGTTTCTTCGTCGGTGTCACTGAGGAGATTCGCCCAGATGAGCTGAGCAAGTCCCCGACTTTGCGGGTCGAAACGTAGCAGATCACCTTTGTCGATGGCAGGAACGATGCCGCGCAACAATGCGCAAGCATCTGCGTCGTGAACACCGCGCTCGTACCCGTCTCGGTATCTCGGCGTTGCGAACTCACGCACGAGCTTTTCCAGTTTCACCTTCTTACTCGTGCTGGCTTTCAGTGTTGCCCAATCCAGGTTGTCCAAACCTGTCTCGGCCGCCTCGATAATGCGATAGGCAAGATATTCGCCACGATATACATCGGGTGATTCCGACTCGCCGCCCAGCTTCCAATAGGGCTTGAGTTCGACAAGCTGCGGGTCATCAATTTCCTCGAAATACTGGGTTCCAATAAGGTGTAAGGCAAGGCCTTCGTCCTTCGGCACGATTGTCAGGTCAAGCTCCTCATTGCTGACATTGAACCTGTGTCGTGGCCCGAGCTTGATGACCTTGCCGCCTTCATCGTAAAGATCGAGTTTGTCGCGCAGTGACCGGAACCCCTGGTCACGAATCATCTTGAGTCGTGCCTCGGCGTCATCGGCCTTGACAGTGCTATCAAGCTCCCGAAGCTGTGCGACCAAGTCACGCACTTTAAGCACCAGGGCGTCAGATGCGAGGTAGGTGTTGAGCTCATCTACCGTCTTGAATCGTTGCAGCCGCTTCTCAATGTTCTGAAGCATGCGATCAATTGCATCGGCTATACCCTGCGCGCGGCTGTTTCTGGCATCCAGCAATTGCTGCTTGTGTGCTTCGAGCGTGTCGTTGACCTCGTCCCGCTTGGACATGATGTCAGTGAGGAATTGATCATTACTTCCGAACTGGCCTTCCATCTCCTCCAGCTGGATCAGAAGCCGCGACAGCTGTTCGTCGCATCGCTCCGGAGTTGTGGCCAACCCAAGTGAATTGATGATGTTCTGTGAGAACAATTTGAGTTGCGCCGCAAACTGCTCAATAGATTCTGCAGTCCCGAGCTTGTCCCTGTGGCGCTTACATACCGCGCGCGCCTGGTTCATCTTTGAGTAAACGTCCGATATCGCGCTGACAATCTGCGTCTGAACTGTCGCATCATCAATCTTCAGGGTCGCGATCAATTCGGATAGCAGGTCGAGACCTTCGGCGATGGATTCAAGTTGCTCAAGCTTCGGCTCGATCGCAGCGACGGTGTCCAGAGTGTTAACTTCATCGCGGATGTTGTCGATATCATCGATATAGGTTGCCAGAGATTTTTCGTCAGCCAGGAATATGGCCGTATCACCACCCAGGCGTTCACCAATTTCGATGAGCTCGGCGTCCATTGCGTCAATCGCGGCCACATCAATGTAGCGGTACTCACGTATCGTCGCCAGATGCCCGCGCTGCTTACGTATGCGATCCAATGCATCCACAAAGTCACCGACCCGGCGCCACCCGGATGAATCCGACACGGTAGTAATTAGCCGATGTTCCTCGGCAGCGTCTTTTATCGCCTCAGCGGACTGGCGCCGGATGCTCTCGACTTTCTCAAACTCATCGATGATGAGCTCAACCGTCTCGTTAATCTCGCGAATAGTTGTACCGATGTCACCGGTCGCTTCGTCGGAAATCCAGAAGTGATCGTCGAAAAGGCGCAATGCTGTTCTGCGTAGCTTCTCGTAACTTCGGACTGACACTGTTTCGTCACCGATGGTTCGGCACAGACTGTAAAGATCGGAAACACCTCTGACGAGTTCCGAATTGCCAATGTTCGAGTAAAAGGATTTCGCCGTTGGTGTTGTTGCCGCGTACTCATCGTGCACATACGGCGTCTTCCAGACCTGCATCGGGTGTACACGTGTAGGCTCCGGCTCCGCGTTAAAAACAACTACGCGCCCATCATCCGCGAGTGCGTAGCCATTCGTTACAATCGGGTTTTGCAGAGACTTTTCGATGATGTTGTATGAAAGCAGGGCAAACACGCCATCGACGGGCTCGTAGAAAACAAATAGAACGTCCTCTCCGATCGGCGAGCGAATCTTGCGCTTGAACTTGAAGCCCTCAACATCACTCGGGAAGGTCTTATAGTCGCCTGACTCCAGGTAGTAGCCGCCTGGGAAGATGATGCCATGGTCCTCGGGAAGCTGCACACACGAGCTGCCGATTTCATCGATCCGCACAACGTCCTGAGTGCGGCGATTGAATACCAGGTGACGCCACTTCTTCTCTTTGTAGGGCAGTACCTTCATCAATATGAGGTCACCGACCCGCGCATACTCAATTTCTGCATCGTCAAGAGACTGGCTGGGGTCATCGACAGGCTCGGAATAGACGCCTTCGCCATCCTCCGTGTTGTTCTCAATTTTTATCGTAAGATCGCCGTTGATCGTTTCGATAAATACTTCATCGTCGAGGCTTATGTGTGGAAATCGCCCGTGCACAATGTCGTCACGATCGACCTCCTGCCATTCAAAGTCGTACGGCTCAGGCATCTCGATATCGCGTTCGCCGCGATTGTCGATATAGGTCAGGTCGCTGGCGTCTTCTGAGATTGCCCAGCGAAACACGCGGACGTCATCAATTCTCTCGCCAATCTGAAATCCGGCCAGCAGGCGCCCGTCACGTTTTACAAGCTGCGTCAGTCGCGTTTCTTTGTAGTACTTGTAGAGTTCGTCGAAGTCGTGCTGAAACCGCTGGTCTGACAGGAAGCTCTCCTTAACCGACTGCGGCTCCATCGAGTATGCGTCGTCATTCGCGGATAGCCGATACAGTGCGAATACATCTTCAATACGCGTTGTTTTCTTCAGCCCAATGAACACGTTGTAGCCGAACAGCAGCATTTCGCCGACCTGCACGATCGCGCGGCCACGACAGTTGTTATCAGTCCGGATCCGCGTTCGGGCCAGGACCTCCATGTCCGTGGAGCCGAATTCTTCCGCTCGCGCCGTGTTCAGGGCGGTCGTCTTCTTCTTCAGTTGCTCGCCCTGATCGACAAGGCGCTTTCTGATGATTTCGTACGCGCCACCTTCCGCAACGGCACTGTCGACGATAGAGCTACCTGTTTTAGCATCTGCCATAGGTGCGTTCCTCAGCTAGCCGCGCCGTCACCGCTGCTTTGTGCAGCATTCTTGCTGCTATCCGGCCCGAACTTCGCCAGCAGGGTCTGCACAACCTCACTCTTCTCGGCCAACCCATCGACGGCCTTGCCGATAGACAGGGACTTGGCAAAGTTGTCAAAGAAGTGCTCTTCGCCACCGACGATATCGATGTGTGCCTTCTCCAGTGCAATGGAGAGGATCTCGGCGTTCTCTTTGGCGATTTCCTTACCAGCGTCAATTGAAGCGAGCGCCTCCTTGAACGCCGTCTCAAGCGACATGCGGAACTCTTCGTGCTCCCGCGTCTCGCCAGTCATCCCGGCCATCGCGGCGAACTTGTCCGTAAGGCCTTCGGCCTCCGCCTGGAACTGCGCCTTGGTGATACTCGCATTGGCCATACCAACCTCGGACTTGGCAGATGCCTCAGCGGTACCCTTCGCGCGGATGACATCGGCTTCTGCCAGGCCAGTTGCAGCGTCTTCCGCCTGCACGCCTTCGGCCAGCACCTTCTTCGCGTTCGAGTCCTTGTCAGCAGCCGCAAGCCTTGCCTCGGCCAGCGTGGTGATTTCGACTGCTTTGTGATTTGCGGCAATCTCCTGCGCCTTGGCGGCGGTGGTTTCCTTAACTTTGTCTTCCTCGGCAACCGCTTCTGCTGTCAGAATCTGGACCTGCTTGAGTCGATCGGCTTCGGAAACTTCGCGAACCTCTTTGATTCGCTCTTCCTCAACGGCGACAGTCTTGTCTACCGCGACACGCTCGCGAATGACATTCGCGATTTCTTTCTTCTCCACCTCGACGGCTTTTTCAGCAAGCACCTGCTCGACTGACACTTCGCGCTCACGGCTCACAACCTCGAGGTCCCTGGCCCGAGTGACCTTCTCTTCCTCAATCGCGACTGCGCGCTGCCTGTTTTGCTCGGCAACCTCGACCTCGCGCTTTTGGTTTTCGGTCTGGACCTGCAGGTCCTGCTCAACCTGAATATGTGTGGTTTCCGCCTTGCGACGCTCCTCTTCCTGGACTTTTCGTGTCTCAGCTTCCTCGCGTGCCCGGATAGAGAGAATTTCACGTTGTTGCCGCGCTTCTGCATCAGCTTGTTGGCGCTCTAGCTCCAGCATTGCCTCGATCGTAGTTACATTTTTCTTCTTAATGGCCAGCTCTTCGTCACGCTCCAGTTCATTGGTACGAACATTCTGTGTGGCAGTCAGTTCGGTAATCTTTTTAATACCCTCAGCATCAAGAATGTTGGTTGGGTCCAGCGAAGACTTTGGTGTTTGTTCCAGGTAATCGATCGCAACGTCTTCAAGCACGTAGCCGTTCAGGTCGTCGCCGATGACTTCGATAATTTTCTCCCGAAACTCCTGCCTGTTTTCAAACAGTGAAACAAAGTCCACCTGCTTGCCCACAGTCTTAAGCGCTTCGGAGAACTTTGCCGAGAATAGCTGGTCAACTGCTGCCTGGTCTGAAGCGCGGCTGGCGCCAATCGACTTGGCGACTTTGAGCACGTCTTCAGCCGTCTCGTTGACTCGCAGATAAAATGCGACAGATATGTCGGCACGCATATTGTCCTGGCAGATCAGGCCATCTGCGCCTCGCCTGTCGACCTCAAGAGTGATGAGTGAAATCTTCATCAACTCTCTTTTGTAGATGATCGGGTACACAAGGGCGCCGGTGAAATGTACCTTCGGTTTCGCACTCATGTCGTTAACGATCAGTGCGGTGCCTTGCTCAACCTTGTAGTAGAACGCCTTGAACAGACCGGCAAGGCCGAGCAAGATGAGAAGAAATATTCCCGCGCCCGAAACTACTGGCATTAGTACGGATAGATCTGCCATAACTGTTACTCCCTCTGTCTATTTTCGTTTCAGGACTAAAGGCCAAGAAACTCTTCTTCTGAAATAACTCTGTAAATATTCTGTTCGCTTAGCTTCTCGTAGATGACGACCTTGTCGCCTTTCGCGAAACGGTTTTCGCCCGTGGTTCGGACTTTTAGAATGAGCCCTGCGCCACCATCTTCCAGTGTTGCTTCGCCGAACTCATTGTCGACACGTGACGTGCGTACGACAGCCGTTTGGCCCAAAACCTGTTTGATCGTTTCTTGTGTCGCTTTTTGAAACAGGGGCCGCAATGGACGAATGAGGACGCCGGTAATCATTGCAGATACATACAAGGTGCCCACAAGTACTGGAATGCCGGCTGCAAACTTCAGGAAGCTGCCGGGTACAAATGGGAAAACAAAGTGCACGGTGTAGTAGCACAGTAACCAGCCAATTAACGCCAGGATCGATACAGAGATAGTTACCGGAACACCGACCAGCCCAAATCGCAGCATCAGGCCGGCCAGAACGTCAGGCGTCGAGTGCGGCGAATCTGAGCCAACATCTCCTCCCGACGTATCGAAGCTGTCGAGATCAAGGTCGATGACGTCAAGGTCAACGAATCCCAGGACTGCGCCGGCCCAGTAGAAAATACAGACCACGAGTAGCACGGTATAGATCAGTGTCGGAAACGAGCTGATGTTTTCGTAGAAAGGGTCCATCCCTTCGCTCAACAAGATTGCGAACATTGTCTACCTCCCCTTAGGATTCATTGCCTTGGACTCGTATTAGCTTGCAGCCTTCTTTTTAAGTCGCGCCAGCACGTCATCTGCGCTTTTTCCGTGCGGCTTAATGCCCGCTTTCTCGAGGCGGTTTTCCAGAGACCCGTCACCCATGTCGTTTGCCAGGTCACGCGCGGCACTCATTTGTGCCGAACGAAGGTCCTGCCTTTCCTTGATGCGTTCCAGCGAGTCTACAGCTGTTCGCAGTTTCGAATTCGAACCGCTATGGCGTTCCGAAACGGCGGCTTGCGCACGTTGTACGCTTTCGGTTGCCTTGACCGTATCCACCTGTTGTTTCATGCGCGTGATGTCACGTTCGGCCGCCTGAATTGCGGAACGAAGGTCATTAGCGCTGGCCGCATAGCCGGCACCGGTTTCTTCCTCGACCTTCAACTGTGTCTCGAGGTCAGCGATCTTCTCCGCGATATCCAGTGCAAGTTTCTCGTCGTCTTTTTCCAGCGCCTTCACTGCATAACTCTCGTTCTCTGCAACGGCTTCTTTCAGGCGGCCGGCCTTTTCTGCCGACAGCTTTTCACGCGCGATTATTGCGGCGAGACTGTCTTTTGACTGCCTGAGCTCATCGGCGGCATCGCGCAGCTCCTGATCCAGGATGCGCAGTGCCTGGCTGTCTACGATAGCTTCTCCAGCCTCATTTACTCCTCCGCGTAATGCGGTAATCATTTTTGCCCAGACGTTCATAGTCTTTCTCCTCTTGTAACAGGTGTTGCCTGCAGCAGCTCCGCGTACGCTTCCGTCGCGTGGATAACGTTGCTCGCCAACACCTCGATTTCGTGAACGATGTCGGAAAGATCGGAGCTTGCGCTCAGCGATCCGAACATCAGGTAGTAATCATCATTTGCCCGCTGACCGAGACTGATGGTCGATAGCGGGAAATATTTGTGAGTACGCAGCACTGTTTCATTGAACTCGCTAGCGTCGCCGACATCCGATGCTGGCCATAGCAGGGACTCAACAATGATCTGATCGCCTGCGACAGTGACGAATACTGGCAGGTCTCCGTACTCATGCATGACAACATGAATGGTGGGGTCCACACCCTCGATCATTTCTGCAGAAGCCCGATTCGAGCTCAAAAGTGGCTCTTTGCACATATCGATGAGCAGTGCTTCTGTCTGCCATTTCGGCCGTTTAGTGCTCCCAGCCTGAAAGCGCACGTCGCGCTCACCTGTCCGGAGCTCTTTTTCCAGTTCCCGGGCCTTGCCGGAGTTTTCCGGACGAATCCAGATCTCCTTCTTGATTAGGCCCTGTTCCCGAAGTCTGCGTCGGTATTCGCGTTGATAATGAGCTGAAGTTTTTACAACCATTGGGCGACATTACACTATTACATGTAATAACGCAAAAGAATTACATGTAAGGCGCTAAACCATTGATTTCTGGTTGCATTATGACAACTAGCGAGAAAGTCGATAGGTATGCCGTTTAGGGCGGTAAAGCTCTCGGGGCCCAAACCATCGACCCGAAAATTTCGCCAGGACAGGGCAGAGCGCCCGCTATGACCAGCGACCGGACAGCGCAGGCTTGCTGCCTGGAAAGGAGTTACGTCTGGCGTAGAGAAGCAGGAACGCAAAGGAGCAGCTGAGCATGCAAACCAGCGGCACATGCTGATACCACATGACGGTATGCCCCATAGCGCGTGTCGCGATCAGGAACGCGACCTCGCCGAACACGAACAGAGAGTTCAAAAGCAGGAAT
Source organism: Gammaproteobacteria bacterium (assembly GCA_022600955.1). Classification (GTDB taxonomy): domain Bacteria; phylum Pseudomonadota; class Gammaproteobacteria; order Steroidobacterales; family Woeseiaceae; genus UBA1847. The sequence continues at coordinate 38,926 of JAHZJK010000016.1, read as the reverse complement.
GTAAAAACCAGCCACTGTGGCAGCGCCGTCCAGATTGTGCGCAGGCCGGTTGTCCAGCTGCGGCGAGCGACGAAAGAACAAAGGCAAGCAATTGCAATCAGCAGTGCAAGAGCGGCAAAGACCGACTGTAGTCTCAACAGCCCCTGCAGGTCAGTTCCAAACTGGCCGTCTCCCATAAAAACAGCCATGAGTGAAATCAGGCAGCTGCCAATAATCATCGCCAGCGCGCTTAGCGTTACGTCATAAATCGTGCGTTTCATGCCTAATGCCCATGCCGGAATTCCACCAAACCAAAGGTGTCATGATACAGCCATCGCGACTGTTACCAACGACGTCGTTGCCGGCCCCGATTGTAGACTATAGCGTCAAACCGCAGGTCTCAAAGGCTTCTCGAATACCCGCCTTCTCCACGTCGCTCAGCTCGAGCATCGGCGGGCGTACCCGGCCACCAACCTGGCCGAGCAACTCTTGCCAATACTTACCAAACGCCTGTGGCTTGTCCGATGGCTTGCTGCGAAGCATTGCTTCGCGAACCGGATTCAGGCTATCACGCACGCGCCGCGCCTCATCGAACTTGCCTGCGAATGCAAGACGAGTGTATTTGTCCATGCGTTTGTCGTTCTTGGTTTGCAAGTGATACGGCGGCGAAGAGCATAGATACAGTTGCCAGCCTAATTCCTCAATGTTGTCGAGCCAATCATCCTCGGCGGACGTAGACACCTGTATCTTGTCGCCGACCATGTGGCTCAGCCGAACATACATTTCACGCGGCACGGAATACTTGATAGCAACAATGTTGGGCAACTCTGCAATGCGCGCACACTCATCCGGCTGCATAAGGTATCCGGAGTCCGGATGACTCCACATTGCGATCCCGATATCCAGCCGATCACAAAGCGCCTTGTAGTACTGATAGAGAACTTCACCCTTGTCGTGCACAAAGCTCAACACCGGGGCATGCACGACGATGTAGTCGGCACCACAATCCTGTGCATGCAGCGACAAATCGAGCACAGTGTCGAAATTCTGATCGGATACAGAAACAATCACACCTGCTTTGCCATTGCATTCATCGACCGCGACTTCGAAATTGCGCTTGCGCTCGTCCAGGCTCATTGAGAAAAACTCGCCCTGTTTTCCCGCTATGAACAGCCCCTGGATGTCCAGGTCATCAATCCAGTGGCGAATATTCGAACGCAGGCCAGCCTCATTAACCGAAAGGTCTTCATTAAACGGGTTGAGCGCTGCAGCCCAAATGCCGCGCATGTTTTCACGCGCGTAGTCTTTTGCATCAAGCTTCGAATAATTAATGACCACTCACCTTTTTCAACCAAACCGGCTCACGCTGCGTTTGGATAATGATAACTGGGTACAATAAATTTCTATACTCGATTCGCCTGGTACTGCGAGCGAAATGAGAGCAAAAGGAAGGAAAGCATGAAAATTGGAATAATTGGCAGCGGCGCGATCGGTACGTACGTGCGCAACGGACTTCTTGCGCAGGGACACGAAATTCGGGCAATAGTGTCGCTTCCCGAAGACTTGCCGCGGCGTCAGCTGGAGCAGAACGGAACCTGCTATGTAGCCTCGGTAAATGACCTGCCTGCTGATATCGATCACATGATCGATTGTGCAGGTCACATGGCGTTGCGGGTCCATGGCCCGGAAATCCTGCGTGCTGGTACTGACCTGACCACAGTTTCCGTCGGCGCGCTGGCCGATGAGGTCTTGTTTCATTCTCTGGAGCAAGCGGCGACCGAAGGGGGCTCAAGATTGCATCTCGTGAGCGGCGCAATAGGTGCGCTTGATTGTCTGAGGGCCGCGCGGGCTGGCGATCTCGAGGCTGTTATATACATCGGGCGCAAACCGCCCCAAAGCTGGAACGGATCACCGGCGGAAACCAAGCTGGACCTGGCGGGCCTGACATCAGGCGCAAAGGCACATTTTGTCGGATCAGCACGAGATGCGGCCACCGAGTATCCGAAGAATGCGAATGTCGCTGCGGCCGTCGCCCTTGCTGGAATCGGTTTTGATAGAACGCAGGTCAAGCTAATCGCTGATGCAGATGTAACCGAGAATATTCACGAGATTGAGGCAAGAGGTAGTTTTGGCAGCTTTTCGTTTCAGATCAGAGGGCATTCCCTGCCGGACAATCCACGCAGCTCGGCACTTGCAGCAATGAGCGTTGTTGCCAAGATCCACGAAGCCTCAAATCACATAGTGTTCTAGTAACTCGAACTAGCAACGCACCACACTGTAGAATCAAGCTTGTATTGTTGGATTCGAGAATCTAAATGAGCACCTATCCAGACCTGCATCTTTTCATAGACGGAAAATGGCGCAAGACTGCAGATGACCTGCCTGTCCTGAATCCGGCAACGGAAGAAGAAATCGGTCGGTTGCCACGCGCACGCAAACAGGATCTTGACGACGCGCTCGAGTCAGCAGCCCGTGGCTTCAAGATCTGGAGCCAGGTTGCACCGTGCGAACGCGCAAGCGTAATTCTCAAAGCGGCGGTACTGATGCGCGAACGACAGGAAGAGATTGCGACTGCTATCACCGCGGAACATGGCAAACCTCTCAGCCAGGCGCGATTGGAAGTCATTCGCGGTTGCGAGTTTCTCGAATGGGACGCTGGCGAGGCAACTCGCACTTACGGTCGGGTGATCCCCAGCGCACCCGGGGTTCGGTATATCGTGCACCATCAACCAATCGGAACAGTCGCCGGATTCTCGCCCTGGAATTTCCCGATGAGCCAGCCTTGTCGAAAGGTCGCCGGTGCCATCGCAGCAGGTTGTTCGATTATTCTGAAAGCGGCCGAAGAAACGCCAGCAGGCGCGTTGCACATCGCGCGTGCGTTCCATGACGCGGGTTTACCACCCGGTGTATTGAATCTCGTGTTCGGCGAGCCGTCCGAAATATCCAATCACCTGATTAAGCATGAACAGGTGCGCCTGGTCGCTTTTACCGGCTCGACCGCTGTCGGGCGGCACCTCACCACCTTTGCATCACAACATATGACCCCGGTACTGATGGAGCTGGGCGGCCATGCCCCGGTCATTATCTGCGAGGACACTGACGTCCAGGCTGCAGCTATAACGGGCGCCATAAGAAAGATGCGAAACGCCGGCCAGGTTTGCACTTCGCCCACGCGCTTTTTCGCGCACGAAAGTATTTTTGACGAATACGCAGAGACCTTCGTTCGCCGCGCGTCTGAAACCGTTGTGGGCAACGGCGTTAACGATGACGTCGAGATGGGGCCTCTCGCCAATGACCGCAGAATTACGGCGCTCACAGAGCTGGTGGAAGACGCACGCGAAAAGGGCGCCGAAGTACGTACAGGTGGTGGCAAGCTGGATGGCAAAGGCTATTTCTTTCAGCCGACCGTACTTGTTAACGTCCCGGACACCGCGCGAGTCATGCAGGAAGAACCTTTCGGGCCGCTTGCGATTATCAATCCTGTCAGCTCACTGGATGTTGCGTTAGAAAAAGCCAACTCCGTGCCCTTCGGACTCGCCGCGTATGGCTTTACGAACCGTGCCGACTACGTTGACCGCATGGTCGAAGGGTTGGAGGCGGGCAATGTCTCAATCAACACGCTCGAAGCATCATTGCCGGAAACGCCGTTCGGTGGCGTCAAGGCCAGCGGCTATGGCCGAGAAGGTGGAACAGAGGGTCTGCACAACTACATGATCACCAAAAACATCTCGCACAGCATGTCGATTGTGTAACGAGGGCTGCGCCTAGAGGTCCGTTCTCACCATAAACAGCTCTGGGAAAAAGCTCGTTTCGATGGCCTTCTTCAGGAAGGGAACACCGGAGGAACCACCGGTACCCATACGATTGCCGATGATGCGCTGCACTGTATACATGTGCTTGAAGCGCCAGTTCTGGAAAGCATCTTCGATATCGACCAGTTTTTCGGCCAGCTCGTAGAGTTCGAAGTGTCGATCCGGCTCGCTGTACACGGCATGCCAGGCCGCCTTAACCGATTCATTGGCCTCGTAAGGCAGGCTAAAATCTCTATCCAGTTTATCTGCATCGATATCAAAGCCAACGTCACTTAGCTTACCCAATACGACATCGTAAAGGCCGGGCGCCTGCAGCACTCGCTGCAAGTCCGCGTGAACATCGTCATCATGACGATGAACAGCTGCTGCCGCTTTGCTCTTGTTGCCCAGCAAAAACTCAAGACGTCGATAACCATATGACTGAAAGCCCGACGCTGGCCCCAGTGTGTCGCGGAACTTCAGGTAATCGACTGGCGTCATCGTTGAAAGGATAGACCAGGATTGTGTCAGCTGCATGAGGATGAGTTTGACACGGGCGATGACTTTGAACGCGTGGCGAAAGTCATCCTCCTGAATATTGCGTATCGCTGCCTCGACTTCGTGCCCCGCTAGTTTTAGCCACAACTCACTGGCCTGGTGAATAATGATAAACAACATCTCATCATGCTGGTCAGAATGCAGCTCTTGTGCGTCCAGAATTTTCGCCAGATGCAGGTATTCACCATAGGACATTCGGTCCTTCAGATCCGTGTGGATAGTGTCTTCAAGCTCTCTGAAGTTTCCACGCGTATCGCCCAAGCTGCCTTTCACTTTCTCGTTCACCGTTTCTCTCCGAATGCTGCCGCGGCCAGTTTCCGGAGCTCGTCCATGACTGCCTGGCCATCCCAATTCTCTTCAATATTGGGCATCTGCATGATCTTGTCCATAATCTCTTTCTGCTCATCGCCAACTCGAAGTGCCTCGGCGTAAGGTACATCCGGCGAAAATGTCACCATGGAATACAATGGTGTCCAAAGTGTCGGAAACGCCGCGCTAAATTTGGCTTCAATCTTCTTCTGTAATTGAAAACGAGCATCGCCAGCGAGGTCGCTCATCTCAACAAAGTTGCGCTTCGACAGCTCCGCAATCGCGTCCCCGTTTGGTTTGCGCTGTTTCTCGTAGGCGGGGAAGACCCTATCCCAGTCATGATCGAACTGATTGACGAGATCATTCAGTTCAGCGCAGTCTTCAAACCCACAGTTCATCCCCTGGCCGTAGAATGGAACAATTGCGTGTGCCGCATCTCCTATCAGGCCAACCCGGTTGTTGAACGACCACGGATACACGTGTACCAGAAACAGCGATGACGCTGTCTTGCTCATAAAGTCTTCGACAGGGTTGTCGAGATACTCGAGCGCATCTGCGAAGTAGCGGCTGAAGAAGTCGGCCACTGCATCACGCTCTCTCAGTGCCTTGAACGATACATCGCCTTCATAGTTCATGAACAAGGTGCACGTAAACGAACCATCTGGATTTGGTAGCGCGATCAGCATGAAGTCTTTTCGTGGCCAGATGTGCAGAGCGTTTTTTTCTATCTTGTGTGTACCATCTTCGTGCGCCGGGATCGTCAATTCGATGTAGCACTGTGGCATGTACGTCTGGCTGTAGCTAAATCGTGGCAAGTTGTGCGCCAGCCGCCTGACCTTCGAGTTGGCGCCGTCTGCGCCGAACAAAAAGTCGGATTGCACGTTGATCGACTCGCCATCATTTCTCTGGAAGTCAGCGGCTGCCGATTTGAAGTCGACGTCAGTCAGCCGATGTTCAAAATATGTCTGTATGTTGGGCTCCTCATCAGCCATGTCCAGCAGCTGTTCGTTAATTCCGCCACGGGAGACCGACCAGATGGCCTGCCCATCCTTGCCATACGGTTGATGAGTAATTGAGCCATCTTCGTTATGGATAGTGCGACGATACATCGCTATCGCATCATCTTTCGTCGCGCCGACATTGCCGATACGCTCAAGAGATCGCCAGCCACGGTCGGACAACGCAATATTGATCGACTTGCCTTGATAAATACTCGTTTTTCGAGAGTCCGGACGGCCTTCGTACAGGCCGACGTTGTAACCGTGACGGGCAAGCAGAATCGCGAGCAGCGATCCAACCGGACCGCCCCCTGCGATAGTGAAGCTTTGCTGGGCTGTCACTGAGTATCGGGCCCCTCTGTGAGTATCTGTTTCAAGACTTTTCCGAAGATATAGACATCCTCAAAAGAGTTGTACAACGGTACAGGTGCAAGCCGGATCATACACGGCTCTCGAAAATCACTAATCACACCGGCTGCTGTCAATTTGTCAAAGACGTCACGCTCGCGGCCTTCGATTAGCAAGGATATTTGACCTCCGCGCTGTCTCGGGTCGCGCGGTGTAATGATCTCAAGTCCCACGTCAGGAAGCTCATCGGCCAGCGAATCAATAACGAATTCAAGATAACCCGTGAGTTTCTCGCTCTTGCTGCGGAGCGCGGGCATTCCGATTTCGTCGAATATGTCGAGTGATGATCGCAGGATTGCCATTGAGAACACAGGCGCATTGGAGAGTTGCCAGCCTTCGGCACCTTCCAGGGGCCGGAAACCGCTCTCCATTAGAAATCGTCGGTCTTTGTCGTGGCCCCACCAGCCACCGAAACGTGGCAGGTCGAAGTTCTTTGCATGTCGATCATGTACAAACAATGCTGCAACATTGCCGGGGCTCGCATTCATGTACTTGTAAGAGCACCAGGCCGCAAAGTCGACGTCCCAGTCGTGCAGTTGCAGCAAAACGTTGCCTGCGGCATGCGCGAGATCGAAACCGGCAATGGCGCCAACTGCATGTGCCGCCTTGGTCAGCTTCTTCATGTCGAAGAGTTGGCCGGTAAAATAGTTAACCCCGCCAAAGAAGACCAGTGCCAGCTCATCGGCGTTATCCTGAATCGCATCGAGGATGTCCTTCTCGCGAATCAGGGATTCACCGTCGCGAGGCACAATCTCCAATATGGCCTCGTCAGGATCAAAACCATGAAAATGGGCCTGGGTTTCAAGAAGGTAGCGATCGGACGGAAACATTTTGCCTTCGCTAATAATCTTGAAGCGCTTTTTCGTTGGCCGATAAAAGGAAACGAACAGCAGATGCAGGTTATTGGTCAGCGAGCCCATGCAAACGACTTCCGACTCGTTCGCGCCAACAATTCTGGCTGTGGGTGCCGACAAGGCCTCGTGATAGCTGAACCAGGGGTTCCTTGCCTCGAAGTGCCCATCAACGCCTAGTTTCGCCCAGTCGTCAAACTCCTGCGCGACGGCATCTCTGGCGCTACGAGGTTGTAGCCCTAGCGAGTTGCCGCAAAAATACGCGCATCGTTCTTTATCGGCGTGTGGCATATAGAACTTGTCGCGATACGCCCTTAACGGATCGAGCTTATCTTGCTCACGCGCGAATTCTATTGAGTTCTGGTAATCCATGCGGGCGCTATCCTTTGCCGCTTGTCGGCGGAATGGTGACCCACCCTTCTGGCGGTTCCTTGCCCGGGTGCAGCGCGTCGCAGTTGGAACAGGTTCGAGCCTGCTCGTCGGCATAAAACGCTTCATATAGCGGCGGCAAGTCGCGCACGATAGATTTCAGTACAACTTCGACCCGATGAACGAGGCTGCCGCAATCGAAGCAGTACCACTCAAAAGCATCCTTAAGTCCGTCCGGGCGTTGCGGTTCGATGACCAGTCCGACGCTGCCTTCCATTGGCCGTTGCGGTGAATGACGAACGTGTTTCGGCAGAAAGAAGATATCACCCTCGCGGATCACAATGTCGCTGAACTCGCCATTGTTGAAGACCTTCAACACCATGTCGCCTTCCAGTTGGTAGAAGAATTCTTCCACCGGATCATCGTGGAAGTCTGTTCGCTTGTTTGGCCCGCCAACGACCGTAACCATCATGTCGGTATCTTCCCAGATCTGCTGGTTGCCGACGGGCGGCTTCAACAGGTCCCGGTGCTCCTCAATCCAGCTCTGGAAGTTAAATGCAGCTAGCTTCGTCATCTTGGATCAGTCCTCGTGCATGCGCTGTCTGGTTGATTCTATCTTTCCCTATTATTGCCGATACCAGTTACGGAACCCAGACAAGCGACCAGGTCAATCCAGTTCGCGCTTGTCTTCGGCCAGGATCTGTCTGCAGTGACCGGCCCGGACCGACGCACCGATGAAATTGCAAATCAGTCTTTCGGCGTGGATCATCGTTACGTTACCCACATCATTCATTGGTGCAATTTCGACCAGGTCCATTCCTACGACCCTTCCCTTGTTCACGAGGCCGTGTACCAGATTTCTGATCTGAGTCCAGTCCAGCCCCCCCGGAGTCTGAGCCATGACCGCTGGCATGATGGTTGGATCAATTCCGTCGGCATCAATCGTCAGATAGAAAGGGCCACCGTCAGGAATGCGGTCCAGGACAGCGTCCATGCCAATGTCATGCATTTCGTATGCGGAAATGAGATCCGCTCCGTGTGCACGCGCATCTGCAACCTCTTCTGCGCGTGCGCTACCGATCCCGCGCAGACCTATCTGCACGATCGTGTCGATCCAGGGCATCTCGGAAGCACGTCGAATCGGGCTTGAATAGCCCTCAGTCTCGCCATTGACCTCGTCGCGCCAGTCAAGGTGCGCATCGACGTGCACCAGCGTGACCGGCTCATCAAATACCTCGAGAGCTTTCATCACCGGAATCGGAACGCCATGATCACCGCCGAGAACGACGAGAATTGCGCCACTGGCAAAAATCTTGCGCGCGGCTTCTTCTGCACGACGGTAGTGCTCTGCGTGATTTGCAGGGTCCGCAGTGACGTTGCCGCAGTCGACGGCCTTGATGTTTTTCCCGGCAAACAGGTAGCCGTCCAGATCAAAGTCAAAATGGTTCTTCGTATACTCAATATCCTCCATCGACGGCGCGCTACGTATCGCGTCGGGCGCGCGGCTTTGATCGTTAGCCATCGCCGCCGAGTGGTACGGCATGCCAAATGGTATCCCCAGAACCGCAATGTCGGCATCGAGGTCATCAAGATTTTCGGCGTACGGAAGATCCAGAAATGTCTGCGGGCTTGTGTTCGGAATCTCGGTCAGTTTTTCTGCCATGCAATTTGTCCTGGTTCAGGGCGCGTTCGTTCTTTCAGGCTCGAGTACGTGAGCGTTTAGTTTGGCAACCGAGTTCGTGACAGTTTCAATAAGATGCGCTTCCGACGGGCCGGATACAGACAGAAACTGATTCCGATAGACGGTGACTTCCTCAAGTCGCCGCGCCACCTCGTCGGCATTCCTGAGTCTTGCGCTCAGAACCGAGTCGAAGTAACCATCAGGAAAAAAGCTCACAATTGAAGTGCCGAGCACGTAAGCGATGCGCCCGCCCGTTTTGCTACGCACCTCCGTCACCATTGTGTAAAGTTTGTAGTCCGGATTGTCCGACGTAACTTCGACATCGCCGAGACTGCGCAACTCATTTCTGAGATACATCGAAACGCGATCTCTGAGCTCCTGGTCCGAGACGGTGACTTCGATCGCGACTTTGAACGCAGGAGGCGTCGCATCGTTTGCGGCAACCGAAGCTGAAAGAAAAAAGACTATTGCCAAGACACCAGCAGCAACTCGCATCTCTACTCCTGAATGTGGGGTTGTACGGCCAATGCTACAACATGTTCGTGTCTCTATCCTAAATTGGCCCGCACGATCGCAGGCTGCTATGGTCGAAACACCTGGCGAGTAAACGCAACTCAGTACGCAACGGGACACCCATGAAAAAACTTGCAGCGGTACTTTCTCTTCTTATCTGCTCTTCATTGTCGCTTGCAGAAGAGTCGACGAAAGTGGATCTCGACTTCGGTGACTTCACGTCGGTCACATTGATGGTAAAGGCTTGGGACGCATTGGGTGCCGGCGACTATGAGGATGCAGTCGGATACACACAGAAGTGCGCTGAACTCTACGAAGAAAAAGCGCGAGAGATGCAGGCATCATTGCAGGCGAAACCTGATGCTGATGCCGTCAATGATTACTGGGCGCTTAACGACGTAGGTACTTGTTACTTCATCAGGGGAGAGGCCTTGTCGAAGCTGAACAAGGACGCTGAGGCGATCGCGGCCCTCAAGGTCGTTCGGGATGATCTCTATTATTCCCAGGCCTGGGACCCGAAAGGCTGGCACTGGTCACCATCTGACGCGGCTTACCCGAGAATTCAAATGCTGGAAGCACGAATGGAACACGACTTCTAGGAATGCTGCTCTGCCGCACAACCGTGGTCTCAACTATGGCACTCTTGATTTCATCCTGTGCAACAAGCGCGCAGCCGTTAACGACCGTGGGGCAAGCGTCACAGGTTCAGGTTGTGAAGCAGGCTGACGGCAGTTTCGTCTTGTTGCGCGATGGGAGTCCATACCAGGCAAAAGGCGCCGGGACCGGAACCGGACAAGCGCTCGGTGGCGGCGATCTGGAGCTGCTCGCCGCCTCAGGTGGCAACTCCATTCGTACCTGGGGTATAGAGCAACTCGAAGAGCGCATTGACGGTAAGAACCTCTTGGATCGTGCGCATGAAGCTGGAATTTCCGTCACTGCCGGATTTTGGGTGCAGCATGTACGACACGGCTTCGACTATTCTGACACAGCGAGTATCAATCGACAGCGCGACAGACTGCGTGACGCCGTATTGAAGTACAGAGACCATCCGGCTTTGCTGGCCTGGGGGCTTGGTAACGAAATGGAGGCATTCGGGCCCGGCGAAGCAGATGTGCGAATCTGGAAAGAGTTGAATTATCTGGCCGGCATCATCAAGAAGCTGGACCCCAACCACCCCGTAATGACGGTTCTCGCAGGTGCCTCGGCATCAAAAATTGCGGCGATTCACGAACATTATCCAGCGCTCGACATTCTGGGCGTGAACGCCTATGCCGGCGCCCCTGTCGTGGGCAAAGGACTACCGGGCATGGGCTGGAATGGTCCATACATGCTCACCGAATATGGTGTGACTGGAACGTGGGAAACGCAGCTAACCGAATGGCAGGCACCGATTGAGTCGGACCCGAGTAGCAAAGCAGCGGAAACGTACACGGCTTACAAGATGGACCGTGACGACAATGTTGGCCGCTCGCTGGGCTCCTATGTTTTCTTTTGGGGCCATAAACAGGAAGCAACCGCAACCTGGTTTGGCATGTTCTTGCCGACAGGCGAGAAGTTGCCGCGCGTCGATGCCATGGCGTATGCCTGGAGCGGCAAATGGCCCACCAACCGCGCTCCCAAGCTCAAATCACTGACTACACCTGTCGCACTGAAAAAGGTGCCGCTGGGAACCCGTTCATACGCCGAAGTCGACTGTATCGATCGGGAAGGTGACGGACTGCGTTACGTCTGGGACATACAGGCAGAGAGCACAGATCGAAAACAGGGCGGTGATCCTGAAGCCGCTCCACCGTCATTTCCGGGCTCGATAGCCAGCGGGCAGGGGACAGCGAGAGTGGAGTTCAATGTGCCAGCCAGGCCCGGTGCATACCGACTATTCGTGACGGTTTATGATGGACACGGCGGTGCCGCGGTGCACAATGTGCCGTTCTACGTCGAAAAATAGCAGCGCGTTTTCCTACGGAGCAGGGATTACAGTTTCGGGGGCGCGTTGTAACTGATGCGCGACACGTTCCACATCCCGCATCGCGCGCAGCATGTTTTCGCCTGCGAGTTTGCGCAGATCTTCATCACTCCAGCCGCGGCGAATTAACGCAGCAAACAAGCGTGGGAATCCCGATACATCTTCCAGACCGACGGGCATGTCGGGCATGCCCCAGAAATCACTGCCAATGCCGATATGGTCAATCCCGGCGACGTCGCGGATATGCTCGATGTGATCAATCACGTCATCAATGCTTGCTCGAACCGCTCCGTGTTCTGCGTCATAAGCCAGCCAGATTTCTCGAAATTCTCGCACTGTCCCGATCGCAGCATCTGTTGCCCACAATTTGTCCTCCATCTCCCAAACCTCCGCCGACAGAAACGAAGGAATAAACGTCACCATCACCACGCCGCCGTTGTCGTGTAGTCGTGCGAGGACGTCGTCGGGCACATTCCGGGGGTGATCTACCAACGCTCTGGCAGTCGCGTGCGAGAAAATCACCGGGGCCAACGTAACGTCGAGGGTGTGATGCATTGTTGAGGGCGAGGTATGCGCGATGTCGACGATCATGCCCGTGCGATTCATTTCATACACAATACTGCGGCCCAGATTGGTCAATCCGCCATGGCGTTGCTCGCCGAGCGCCGCGTCGGCCCAGTCAGTAGAGACGTTGTGAGTCAACGTCATGTAGCGAACCCCAAGTTCGTAGAAATCGTGCACCGCTGCTGCTGAGTTATTCAGTGCGTAGCCTCCCTCCATGCCGAACAGCGAGGCAATTTTCCCGGCGTTGAAAACTCGCTCGATATCGTCAGCGGTTAGTGCAAGTTCGAACGTGTCCGGATGAGTGTCGATGATTGATTGCGCTGTTTCGATCTGCGCCAGCTGAATTCGTGTGGTGTCGCCAGCCGCAGTCTCGCCAGGGATCCAGACAGACCAGAATTGCGCGCCCACCATGCCTTCGCGCATACGCGGTATGTCAGTGTCGAAGCTGTTTCTGGACTTAAGCTGAAAGGCCGCAACGTCGCCGCCAGATTCCTCGTGAATCAACCAGGGTAGATCGTTGTGCCCATCAACAAGTGGTGTAGTGCTGAGAATTTCCTGCGCACGCTCAAGTGCGGTCTCGGCGCCAACGGGTGCTGAGGTGCATAGCAGGGAAAGGAGTGAGACGTAGATCAGGCGCATGTCAGGTCCTGTGAATCGAGTAACGTCAGGATAGCGTATCAAGGTCGCGGCAACCGACTTGACTAGTCCGTCAAGCTCCACTCGTAGAGTACAAACGGTTGTGGGTCCTCGCCACCCGGGACAGCGTTGAAACAAGCCTGACCGGCTGCGTTGTGAGAGTCGGTGCCCAGCCAGGCGTAAACGCAGCCACGCTCCTCGGCGATAGTAATGAGCTCGGCGACGAGTCGCCGGCCTATGCCCTGCTTGCGATGCGCGGTGGCGACGCCAACCTCGTTGATCCAGAGCTGCGGTGGTTTGTCAGGGTGATAGTACTCCACGCCGGACCCCATTCCGACCACGGTGCTGTCCGCGACGGCGATCACCATGACGTGTCGCGGGTCGTCAAGGAATGCTTGCAACTGAGCCGGTTCGATGGCGTTGTCGAACACTTCCTGTCCGAGTTTTTCCAAAAGCCCGGCATTGTCCGAGCTGAGTTCCTGATAGTCGACATCCATAGCGGCTCCAAATGGTCCAAGAGGTTACAAGTCACAGAATCGTATGCGAAAACGGACGGAGATACGATTTTGCAATAGAATGCGCGCAAGGTTTTGCACAAGGTGATTCGAAATTTCAGCCGAGTCCACAAAAAATGCGCCGTTGGTGACGATTGGGATGCCGATCTACAATGAGGAACGCTTCATTGAGCTGGCACTTGAGTCGCTACAGAAGCAAGACTATCCAAACTTACGCATACTGATATCGGATAACGCGTCGACCGACCGCACTGGTGATATTTGCCGGCGTGCTGCGGAACGGGATGAGCGCATCAGTTACCACTGCATGGATGAGAATATCGGCTCAGCACCAAACTTTCGACACGTCGCGAGGGAAGCACAGGGCAAGTATTTCATGTGGGCAGCAGGCCACGATGAATGGTCTACCGATCTTGTGTCCAGAAGTGTTGAGATTCTGGAAGAAAACGAAAGTGCGGCTATTGCTGTCGCGACTTCATTCTGGATCGACGAAAACGGTGAGCGCCTGGATCGTGACACCGACTATCCCGATACGCGTTTGCGAAGCCTGTTTGGGCGTTTCTTCACGGTATTCTGGGGCAATATGCATCCTGTGCTCGGCGTAATTCGCCTGGAGTATTTGGCGGGCAGCAAAAGCATGCAGAGTTTTGTAGGCGCGGACCTGGTCCTGTTGTCTGAGCTTGCACTGTGCGGCGACTTTGTACACCCGCGCGATGCATGGTGGAATCGTCGAGATGTGCGCACGAAGGAAACACACAATGAACGCATGAAGCGTTATACCGGCGCAGAGTTTGGGCAGGCGGAGTCAACCCTCGACAAGCGCTTTCCGTTATTGCGCTTGCCGTTCGCGCTTATCAGCTGCGTCTGGATGTCGCGCGTTGCCTGGTACCACAAAGCGCTGCTGATACTCGCCTTGTTACCGTTGATGCCACTTCGCTACATCATTGGCCGCCAGCAGGCGAACAAGAGGTGAGTACTACGAAACTCATTCGTTACGCCAAGATGTTGTTCACGCCAGTGGCAATAGCGTTTCTATTGTACTTCTGCTGGCAGGCGCGCGAAGCGCTGGGCGATTTGATACGGCAAGCGTCATGGCTAATGTTGCTACTAGCCGCCACAACCTGGGCGTTGTTGCACTTGCTGACACCGCTGCTCGCCGTCGTAGTGCTCAATGGCAGCGGCGCACAAGTGAGCTGGAAACAAGCGTTCGCCACGCATGCTTCACGATTGCCGGCACGCTATGTACCAGGTGGCGTTTGGCATACCGTCGGACGCGTAATGGACTACCACGATCAGGGCGTGAAGCCCCGGCAACTAACCACATTCGTTATTCTTGAGAATGGTTTGGCTGCAGCATTCACGCTTGCCGTCGGTGGCGCTATCGTTTGCGCATTGCGCGGCAGCGATACCGTCGGGGCAATCGCTGGGCTCGCGAGCGCGGCCGCTGCGGTCGGACTGCTGGCGATGTATTTCGTGATCAACAAAAAAGTGCTGCAGGCCCCGAATGCGCTGTCAGCAACAAGTTACATGACATCGCTTTTAATAACCGCTGCATTCTGGGCGGGGGCAACCATCGCTTTCCTGATCTATTTGCACGCGTTTCCAGCCGCGACCGGCGACTACACCAGTGTTGAGATGGGCGGCATCTACCTGTTCTCCTGGGGCGTGGGATTCGCCGCCGTCTTCGCACCGCAGGGCATCGGTGTATTCGAATTGGTCGCAAGCGAGCTCATGCGCGGACCCATTGGCCTCATGGGTCTCGCGGCCCTGATTGCAGGCTTTCGCGTTGTGGTCGGCGTCGCTGATCTATGCGTATGGTCGTTATTTCAGTTGACGAGCAAGCGCAGCAACTAGTTGCGCTTGATCCAGGCCTCCGGCCAGTGCGTGATGTTGGTGCCCAGTTCGCTTTCGTTGAACGGCCACTCCGGCTGTTCGATAACAAACTCAGGATGTGCAGCGACGAAGTCGATTGCTGCAGTTGATGGGTTGTCGACATCCCAGCCTGCTTCGCCGCGCGGCACTTCATGCACCCATTTCATAACGCCATCAGTCGCAACAATATATGAGCCTTTGGTGACGAGGTGATGATAGGCCTCCAGCTCACCTGCGACATGGTCCCGGGTGTGGTTGGAGTCGAGAATCACGAGAACAGTCTTAGCCTCACCAACGAGATCGTTTACCTGGGAGACGATTTCGGGATCAGTCGAACTTCCCTCAATCATCGTGATCAGGTCGAACATTTCATGCGCCTCAATCGCTTTACGATTGTGCGGACGAATTTCGATGTCGACGCCGACGATGTGGCCCTTGCCCATTGCTTTGCACAGGCTTGCGTAGAAGATCAGCGAGCCACCGTGCGCGATACCCGTCTCAACGATAACGTCGGGCTTGAGGCTGTAGATGACCTCCTGCATGCGCAGCATGTCTTCTGGCAGCTGAATAACCGGGCGCCCCATCCATGAGAATGTGTATGGGTATTTCTGGTCCCAGCCCAGCTTCACCCACTCAAGTGAGACAGTTTCGAATGCCTCACGGCTGTACAGGGGCATGCTGTTGCTGTCCCCGTTTTTTTCAACAACCAGCAGGGATTGGTCGGTATCGATAGTTAGTTTCACGCGGTGCTCCGTATTCTTTCAGATCAGGCGGCTTGTTTTCGCCACCAGGCAATAGTCTCATCAATCGCGGCATCAAGTGTGTGATGCGGTGCCCAACCGATACTTTCGAGGTCGGACACGTCTGCGGTAATTCGGGGTGGATCGTTTACGGGGCGCGGGAACGCTCCGAAGTCGACACGCTCGATTGCGTCGAGCCTGGCCGCAATTAGCTCGACCAAATGCTTGATTGTGGTGGCTTCGCCGTGCGCAATATTGATATCACCTTCGAAGTCACTATCTGCGACAGCCGTCATTGCGTCGGCGACATCAGGCACATACATGAAATCGCGAAGCTGCTCGCCGTCGGTACAGCTAGCTCGCTCGCCAGCCAGCAACGCAAGCGTGACAGCTGGAACGAGGCGACGCTTACGCTCATGCGGCCCGAACGAAAAGAAAACTCGCGCCCATGCGACACGCAAATCAGACTGTTCGGCGAGTGCAAGAGCGGAGTCGCGAAACGCGAGCTTACTGCGAGAGTAGGCGGACTGAGCTCGCAGGGCCGTGTCTCCTGCAACGCAGTGGCCGTCGCTCCAGTCGTACTCGGCGCATGTACCCGCAAGTACAGCGCGGCGGCCACCGCAACGGACAAAGCTCTCAAGCAGACTTTCGCTTGCCTGCTGCCACAGTGCATTGTTTTCCGACTCCCAGAACTGACCGGGTTCGGTTTCCCAAGCAAGGTGAATCAGATGTGTTGCGCTGACGTCGGCGCACAAGGCCGACGTCGCCGCATCATCAAACAAGTCAACAACGTGCCAGGTGAGGCGGGAATCGGCCTCGCGGACTTGTTGCGTAACACCATGCACTTCGAAGCCGCGCTCAGCGAGCCTGTCAATCATGTATCGACCGACATAGCCGCCCGCACCTGTGAGCAATACGCGCTTCAAGCGTCGAAATCCTCGTAGTTCGCATCACGGTCGGCGATAACAGCCGGTCGATCGGGCCAGTCAATGCCAAACTGCGGGTCATTCCAGCGTACGCCGCGTGCCGCACCGGGCGTAAAGGTGTCAGTAATCTGATAACGGACGTAGCTACAGTCTTCAAGTGTCAGGAAGCCGTGCGCACAACCGGCCGGCACATACAGTTGCCGACCGTTCTCTGGCGTCAGCTCGCTGACGAATGACCGCAGGTAGCTCGCCGAACCGGGGCGCAGGTCAATGATCGCATCGAACACACGCCCGCCCGTGCAGCTGACCAGTTTGGTTTCGGCGTGCGGGGCCACCTGGTAATGCATGCCGCGGAGCGTGCCGCGCTTTTCATTGTATGAGACCGAGCACTCCGTCAGGTCGGTGACGATGTCAATGTCAGCGGGTGCCTTCGCCGACCAGGTTCGAGTGAAGTAGCCGCGCTCGTCTGAGTGCGGCGTAAACTCTACGAGATACGCGCCCTCTATCGTTGTCGGCGAGAACTTCATCAGAAAATTCGCAACTCCGGAATCGGTACGACAAACTTACCACCCCAGTCACGGATATGCGCCATCTGCTCTGCGACTTCTTCCCTGAGGTTCCACGGAAGAATCAGTACATAGTCGGGTTTTGTCTCAGCAATGTGCTCTGGCGCATGCACGGGAAGGTGTGTGCCGGGTAGATACAGGTCCTGCTTATGCGGACTGCGATCGACGGTGTAAGAAACAAGGTCGGTGCCGACGTCGCAATAGTTGAGCAGCGTGTTGCCCTTGGCCGGCGCGCCGTAGCCAACAACCGTCTTGCCTGCGGCTCCTGCGTCTTCAAGAAACGCGAGCAAGTCAGTCTTTACCTTGAGCACTCGCTCGGCAAAATTGGCATACCCATCAAGTGTATCGAGACCGGCGGCACGTTCCGTGCCTAGCAGCGATTCGACTGCGTTGCTGTGTGCCTGCGCTCCGTCCGGGTGCTGCGCGTACACACGCAAAGATCCGCCATGTGTTGGCAACTCGTCAACATCGAAAACAATCAGGCCGTGATGCGCGAATATACGTTGCACAGTTAGCAGCGACAGGTAAGAAAAGTGTTCGTGATAAATCGTGTCGAATTGAGTTTGTTCGATGAGCTTCAGAAGATGCGGAAACTCCATGCACAACACGCCGTCGTCAGCGAGCGCGATCTTCAGTCCGCCCACAAAGTCGTTGATGTCTGGAACGTGCGCGAGAACGTTGTTGCCAACGACGAGGTTGCCAGGCCTGCCGTCAGAGACCAGTTGCTCAGCGAGCGCTACGCCGAAAAACTCGGAAATAGTGTCGATACCTGCCTTGATCGCAACGTCGGCGACGTTGCTCGCCGGTTCGATGCCGAGCACCGGGACGCCGCTCTGTTTGAAATACTGCAACAGGTAACCGTCATTGCTTGCGACTTCTACTACGCGCGAGTTCGAGCCGAGGTCAAAGCGTCGGGTTGCCGCGTCCGCGAAAGTCTTCGCATGTGCCAGCCAGCTGTCCGAGTACGAGGAAAAATACACGTAGTCGCTGAAGATCTGGTCCGGCGACTCGAACTCCTCAAGCTGTACGAGGAAGCAATCAGCGCAGACGAAAGCGTGTAGTGGATAGAACGGCTCGTCCTTGCCGAGGTCCTCGGCACTCGGGAACGCGTTGGAAACCGGCGACAGTCCGAGATCGACAAGCGTATGTTCAAGTGGGGTGCTGCAAAAGCGACAGTTTGATGCCATCAGGTCGAGGTCTTCCCGGATTCAAAGTTTGCGATCTGTTGTTCGGTGATTGCACGCACATCACCACCGTTCTGAAAACACTGGTACCACTCGACTGTCCACGCCAATGCAGTATCGAGGTCCAGCCTCGGTTGCCAGCCTAGTTGGCCAGTAGCTTTAGTAACGTCGAGCCTCAAAAAACCAGCCTCGTGAGGTTGTGTATCATCTGAGAGGTTCCGCCAGTTTGCGTCACCACCCCAAAGCTCAACGAGTCGATCGGCAAGCCAGGCCACAGGCCTGGCGTCATCGTCACGTGGGCCGAAGTTCCAGCCTTCGGCGAAACGCTTGTCGCTGCAAAGTCTCTCGGCAAGCAGCAGGTAGCCGTATAGCGGTTCCAGTACATGTTGCCACGGCCGCACCGCTGCGGGATTTCTGATGTCGACGGTCTCGCCAGCCATAAAAGACTGCAACATGTCCGGAATGAGTCGGTCTGCAGACCAGTCGCCACCACCAATCACGTTGCCAGCACGTGCACTCGCCACAGCGGCGTCGCCGTTGTCAGCAAAAAAGGATCGCCGGTAGGACGACGTTACAAGCTCGGCACAACCTTTGCTGCTGGAGTAGGGATCAAAACCACCCATTGGCTCGTCTTCACGATAACCCTCATCGCGCTCCCGATTTTCATAGCATTTGTCGGTCGTGACATTGACGACAGCCTTGAGAGCCGAGCAAGCACGGGCCGCTTCAAGCATGTTCACGGTCCCCATCACATTGGTGCTGTACGTTTCGACAGGTTCGCAATACGACGGACGCACGAGCGCCTGCGCGGCCATGTGAATAATGATGTGCGGATTGAAGTTGGTGGCGAATGTCTTGAGCTTGTCGAGATCTCGTATGTCGGCAATTTCTGAATGCAATACCGAGTCGACACCCGTTATTGTAAATAGATTGGGTCTGGTATCTGGGGCGAGTGCATAGCCCGCAACATCAGCGCCGAGGCGGTGAAGCCAGAGGCTGAGCCAGCTGCCTTTGAAGCCGGTATGTCCGGTAACGAGAACCCGCTTGTCTTTCCAGAACGCGGAACTCAGCTCCAGATTTTCCAAGGGGCCTCCCCGTCGTCCCAGGCGTTTCGCAACAGCCGCAACTCGTGCAGTGTATCGACGCACTGCCAGTAGCCGTCATGGACGTAGGCTTCAAGTTTGCCATCCCGAGCAAGAGATTCGCAGGGCTCTCGCTCCCAGGGCATGTTGTCACCCGCAATTCGATCGATTACTTCGGGCTCAAGCACGAAGAAGCCGCCATTGATAAAGGAGCTTGCCTCCGGTGGTTTCTCGGCAAACGCGTTTACCGTGGTGCCATCAAGTTGCAACATGCCAAACTTGGATGGAGGACGAACCGCCGTTACCGTTGCGGGTTTGCCATGAGCTCGATGGAAGCTGACAAGTTTTGGTACATCAACTGTCGAGAGACCGTCACCGTAGGTCATTACAAAGGTGCTATCCAGGTGACCGCGCAAGCGTCGAAGCCGGCCTCCGGTCATCGTGTCCGGGCCCGTATCCACGAGCTCAATCTTCCAATCCTCCGTGGGATCGCCCTGGCGTTCGGTCTTACCGGTCGCGAGGTCGATCTTGAGATCGGACGACGTATCAGCGTAATGCATGAAATAGCGCTTGATGACATCGCCCTTGTAACCGAGGGCAACGACGAACTCGTTGTAGCCGTGCTGCGAGAACGACTTCATGAGGTGCCACAGCAGTGGGCGCCCGCCGATTTCGATCATCGGTTTGGGCAATACCTCGGTCTCCTCAGAGAGCCGGGTGCCATAGCCACCGGCGAGAATCACGACCTTCATGAGCCATCCTAAGCGTTTGAATGCGTGGGATTATCCCTTGATAGTCAATGGGATGCCAGAGAATCAGGTCGCACTTTTCAACTGTGCTACGGCGCCGCAGCAACGCTAGTCACGTTCTTCGGATATCTGCAGTCGCATACGCTCGCGAAAATCATTCACGCTACCGAAGAATTCGCGCATCATCATGACCCAGAAGTACTGGCCGCTTTCGGTCAGGACGAGCTTGTCTCCCTGTCGTCGAACGGCGCCAAAAAGCCGAAGACCGGCGAGTTCAGGAAGCAATGCTCGGCCAAATGAGCGCCCGAATCGCTCGCTGGCGGCCGCGAGACTCAATGAGCCACCGAAAAGCTTCATTAACAGGTAGTAGCGCATCTGTTCACGGGTTTTCATTTCGGAGCGCCGAGTGACACCAGGCTTTCCGTTTTCTATTCGCCGCAAGTACTTGTTGATTGAGAATGTGCTGCCATACAAGGCGCCATTGATGTAACTGAAAGAGCCGCTACCGAGGCCGAGATACTCGTCGCTATCGGTGATGTACTCATCAATCATCGCGGGGCCACGCGAGAAACACCAGGCGGAAGAGCGGTGGTATCCATTCGCGAACATGTGGTCGACAATCTGTCGGTAGAAGGCACGTTCACGCGTGTAGTCAACTCTGCCGATATCCTTGTCCATCGCCTTTTGCGTTGACTCTGCCGACATCAGTGGATACCACGACACCTGGTCTGCGCTGACTTCGCCCGTAAGAATCTCGAGGTCTCGTTGCAAAGAGTCAGCACTCTGCTTTGGGAAGTTGAACATCATGTCAATGTTAAGCGTGTCAAAACGACCGGTAACTTCTTTCAGGCGGGCCGAGATCTGTTCGCCGCTTCCGTATTTCTCGTAGCGTTCCATTTGTCGCAGGAGTTTGTCATCGAAACTTTGCACACCAACGGATAAACGGTTAATGCCACAATTGTCGATGGTATCAAGCGTCTGACTCCCGAGGTCGTCCGGATTGGTCTCCGCAGATACTCGCGTTACGCCATAGTGTTCGCGTAGTCGGCGCACGAGCGCGGCAAGCTGCTTGGGCAATACTGTCGGCGTACCGCCCCCAAAGTACACTTCCGAAAAACGAAAACCGGCCTTGGCCGCAAGCGCGATCTCCTGTTCAAGCGCGTAGAAATAGTGCTCTGCACGATCGCGTTGAAAGCGCACGCGATGAAACGAACAGAACGGACACAGCACGACACAAAATGGAATATGCAGATACAGCAGATAGCGTTTCCCGGCATCCGGTCGCGGCAGCGACGTCGAGCTCGTCACCGGCTCAAAAGCGAGATTATCGCGAGCAACGCGGTGCAGGTAGTGGCCAAGAAGCTTGTCGATTATCAATTCTGTCCCCGGTCTTTCACCGCCAAGCTTACCTGAGGCGTCGCAGCGGTGTCAGGCATCAGCGCTGGCTAGAGCTTCCAGGTGTTTCGCCTGAAATCTGTCTGGCATCACGATTCTTGCGGCGGTATTCTAAAGTCCATGTCTCAATCAACGCTCTACCAGTATCAACAGCTGACTCCCGAAAACTCATCTCTCATGGCACCGCTGCTGGATCTTTTCGGTGAGGCTTTTGAGGAACAGGAGACTTACTGCCGCAAGCGGCCCACAGACCGTTATTTTCGCGACCTGTTGAGCCATGACTATTTCATAACATTGCTAGCGTTGTGTGGCGGAGCAGTTGTCGGCGGTCTTGTTGCCTACGAGCTAAAGAAGTTTGAACAACCGCGCAGTGAGATTTACATCTACGATCTGGCTGTTGCGTCAGAGCACCGTCGCGGCGGCATCGCAACGACGCTGATAGAGGAACTAAAAAGAATCGCTCGGGTCCGTGGTGCGTATGTAGTTTTCGTTCAGGCCGATATCGATGACGATCCTGCCATTGAGCTGTATACCAGGTTCGGCGTGCGTGAAGATGTACTGCATTTCGATATCAGTGTTAAGTCTCAGGATGACGCTGCCTAGTCCGATGTCAGCGTTGTCGCAGCTCAACGCCTGGCTGCAGTCTTGCTTTCGCAACGCTCTTGCCAGACACTGATATTCAAGTCTGCCAAGGCGTATGACGATACACCGACCGCCGCAAGGATACTGACATGACCGAACCGAATCGAGCCAACACACTGTTGCCCGCACTGGTGATATCCATTGGAATCGCCGCAGCAGGCTATTTCATTGGCCAAACGATGTTCAACTCAAAGGTCGGAATCAATACTGCGGAAGTCAAGGGGCTCGCGGAACAGCGTGTTCAATCGGATCGAGCTTTCTGGCAAATTCGGTACGCGGTGTCGGGTGATGATCAGGATGCTGTACCTGAGCTCTACGAGAAATCTAAATCCGACCAGTCGAAAATTGTTTCTTTACTTCTGGAAAGTGGTTTCGACGCTACCGAGGTTACGCCCGGCGTAGTCGACTATAGTCGACAAGAGTACAGAGACGAGAATCAGAATCTGGTCGATGTAAAGTATCACCTGACCGGCACGATCAGCGTTGAAACTGACAAGGTTCGATTGGTCTCCGATGCGAGGTCGAAGCTCAATGAGCTCATCGCGCTGGGAGTGGACATTCAGAACAATGCGCCTTCGTATTACTTCACCAGCCTGAACGAGATCAAGCCCGAAATGCTAAAAGAGGCTACGACAAATGCTCGGTTGGCGGCGAACGAGTTTGCGGCTAATGCCGGCGTCGAGGTTGGAGGAATTCGAACTGCCCGTCAGGGTGGCTTCATCATTCGTGACGTTGGTGAAAGCTATAGTGATACAGCGAAAATCGAGAAGGACGTCCGGGTTGTAACGACGATCACTTTCTACCTGACGAAGTAGGCACGTGCCACGGAACCGCGCGCTGCAGCGAGCCTCTACTGAGTCTAAAACTCAACGAGGCGTAGCGTTCGCAAACCACTGCCCTTGCCGTTCTTGCATCTGTAAGGATGTCGCCGTACGCTGGTTTCAATCTGGTTCGAGCGGTACATAACAACAAACAACAATATACTAACCACCAGAAGGAGTTCCACTATGAAGCAAATTGGCGGCCTGCTGGCCTTTTTCGGCGTTGGATCATTTGTTCTCAACATGCTTGGAAGAGAATTCTCGCTGTTGATGTGGATAGATTCTTGGGGACCCACAACAGGAACAATCATACGCGTCGCGTTGGTGGTTGTAGGTGCCGCGCTGTGGTTCTACGGAAACAAGCAAGAAGCCGACTAACTCAGAATTTCACAGGTTACTGGCAACAGGTTGGGTTAACGTTGGCAGGTGACCCAGCTAAGTGGAGATAGTGGGTGCCGTCAGCTTTGTACAGAAAATGTCCGATTTGCAAAGAACAGTCTGTATCCGTTGAGGGCCTGCTCCTGCGCCACGCTTCGTGTGAGAAGTGCGATTCGTTGGTTGGTGTCAGTCGAATCCCCGGCATACTCGTAAACACCGTCTCATTGCTTGTAACATTACTAACGACGCTGATTGTTGTAAATCAGCTGGGAAATTTCTGGGCGTTGTTGTGGTTTACTGTTCCTGTCGCGTCGTTCGCATATTTGAAGGCACGATTCTGTCCGCTCGAAGCGAAGCAGAATGAGCTGATGCCTTGAGCGGGATCCAGAACACAGTTCAGGAGGGTACAACATGAGCGGGTACTCTGGTACGCCATTGGCGAAAAAGCTCGGGTTCAAAGAAGGCGTTCGAGTCCGCGTCACTCACGCCCCATCCAACTACGATAAATTGGTGAGCCCGGTGCCGAAGAATGTCACTATCTCGAATCGCATCACAATCGACATAGACATATGGCACATGTTCACAAAGTCGCTTTCGGAACTCGAAGCGAAGTTGCCGATGCTGATGGAAGCCATTTTTCCCAATGGTGCTATCTGGGTATCGTGGCCGAAGAAGTCCTCCGGGGTTCCGTCTACTGTGACGGAAGACCTGATTCGTAAGGTCGCGCTCCCGCTGGGATTGGTAGACATCAAAGTCTGTGCAGTCGACGAGACATGGTCCGGGCTTAAGCTGGTCGTTCGAAAAGAGCTTCGGCATTGAACGGACGACTCAGCCACCATATTGCGCCAGACTGTTATCTTGCGTCATCGACCGGTAGTGCGAAGGCCTGTTCTATTATGGAGCGAACGGACTTTTCCTGAATATCGGCAAGCTGCCTGAGCTTAATGTGGCGTCGATACTTGCCACCGCCTTCAAGTACCCCATCGGGGTCACGCAGTAGTTTACCTTTGGAAAACTCCAGGCTCACGTGCTTCTTGTAGACAAAATGTCCACAGACGAGCGTCTTGTGGTTCCCGGGTTCCAGTTCAAACACAATGCCACCATACATCGTGCGTCGGCCCGCACCGGGGCAGACCTCGTGAACAATGGCATCGATCGCCGCGGTAATTGGCTCGGCTACAGAGAGTATGAAAGTCATACACGAATTCTAGCATCCACCGCAAAGTGTCGTTCTGACTCCCGCCATGCTTCTTGCAGCAGCGATGACAGCGCCGTAAGCTCAGACTATTCTGCGCAGAGGAAATATTGTGTCGCGGCCAATAACAAAAACCTCGCGAAGCTCGGGCTACTGACTAAATAGGCGTTACGCTGTATGGCTTCAGAAAACACCACTGTTTTGCTAATTGAGATCGATTGATGCGCGGCTCATGCCATTGTGAAAACATTCGTTTCGATCTCAGATGGCCCGAGAGCGAAGAGGAAATACCGGCACGCAAATGCGCTTGTTCATTTTGCCAAAAACACGGTGCTATCTGGACGTCACACACAAGGGCTACACTTTCAATCGACATTGCAGAAGCGTCACTGGTCTCGAACTACG
This sequence comes from Gammaproteobacteria bacterium, assembly GCA_022600955.1. Taxonomy (GTDB): domain Bacteria; phylum Pseudomonadota; class Gammaproteobacteria; order Steroidobacterales; family Woeseiaceae; genus UBA1847. The sequence continues at coordinate 13,836 of JAHZJK010000016.1, read as the reverse complement.
AGTTTGGGACCACTACCGCAAATTTCCATGTCTGTTCTGCTTGCGGCGTGCCGGCATTCGTTTTGAGCAACATCAATGAGGCGTTGTACGCCGTGGTAAACGTCAATGCACTGGAAATTCCCGAAGAGTTCTCACTTGTTGTCGCATCAACGGATTTTGACGGTGAAAATACAGAGAGTCGACTTGAGCGACGAAAGCGAAACTGGATACCGACGGTTACGTTCGACAATGCTCGAACCTAGCGGAGTGATGGGACTGCGTGCCGGGCACCGTTCAGAGGCTTGCAGTCGAAAGTTTCACGCCATAAGCTGACTTCACAGGCCCAGCCAGGAGGTGTCGCATCAAACATCGCAATGGAACCCGGTTCGCAGCGCCAGTTGTCCTGGCGATGTTCTTATCCGCCTGCGCAACACCGACGATCTACGGCGTATGGGAGATCACGGATACTGGAAGTGGCCCCTATTACTTCGGTCATTACGCATTCCTGGAGGATGGGCGCAAATGCACTGTGCTCTACGAGGTTTCTGGTACTGAGGTAAAAACGACTGCATTCCTGAACAAGTGGGCGCTGGATGACGGAATAATTACGCTTACCTATGGCCCAAACAATTCATCCATTCGTGAAGGCTATTCAAGCCGCAGCAGAATTGACGAAGTGACAGAGACGACCTTGACATACACCATTATCGATTCGTCCTACGCGGTCGGCGACGTGGAGGTAAATACCCGGCTGCCGGATGTCGACGCGAACAGAGTTTGTGCGGCCGTAGGCCAATTGTTGGGGTTCTCCAATCCAATTTTTTCAATTATTGGCGGCGGTTCCTAGCGATCATTTACACACAAGTGTCACACGGCAACAGAGGGACCTGAAATGTGCAGAAATATCAGAACACTGTTTAACTTCGACCCTCCCGCCACGGAGGACGAGGTTCGTGCTTCAGCGCTTCAATATGTCAGGAAACTCAGTGGTACTACAAAGCCCTCTGCCGCAAACGCGGCAGCGTTTGAGCTCGCGGTGGACGAGGTTGCACTGGTGACCAGAAGACTGATGGATTCTCTGGTGACGAACGCGCCACCCAAGGACCGCCTCGTCGAAGCCGCCAAGGCGAAAGCCAGGTCGCAAAGTCGGTTCGGCGAACGTTGAGAACGCATGTCATCGGTGGGCGGACTTTTTATCAACTGGCTCCGGTGGCGCTCTGGTCGGCAGCAATCGGGCTATGAAAAAATGCTGCTCATCGCCAATCCGTACTTGCTGCCGTTCGATTGCTATATCCTGAGGTTTCGTAAGGGGGCGGAGATTCCTGCTCATACCGACCCCGTGAGCGACAAGCGGCACTATCGTCTTAATATCGTCGTCAAAAAGGCAAGGCGGGGCGGCGAATTTGTTTGTTCTGAGCCAATATTCGAGAATCAGCGTATAAAGCTGTTTCGCCCCGATCTGGTGTCGCATTCAGTGACCCGGGTTATTGAAGGTACGCGGTACGTTGTCAGTATAGGGTGGGTTAGAAGCCCGACCTGACAAAGCGTCGCGCTCAAAGCAATTAGCGATTTGATAATGATAGATAAGAAACAGGTATTCGTTCTTGCAGGCTGGTTCATTGTCAGTTTTGCGGCATCCGGCGTTGGCGCTGTCGCATCAGTACAGGCCAAGTCGTTTTACAGTCAATTAGTTCAGCCTGCCTGGGCGCCAGCCCCGTGGCTTTTCGGTCCGGTCTGGACCTTGCTCTTCGGTCTGATGGCAATCGCCGCCTGGCTGGTATGGCGCCACGGCGGGTTTCGCAAGAATCGTTTGGCGTTGTCATTGTTCATAGTGCAGCTCGCTGTCAATTCATCGTGGAGCTGGCTCTTCTTCGCATGGCAACGCGGTGCGATGGCGTTTGTTGATATCGTGTTGTTGTGGATTCTTATCGCCGCCACCGCGGCGGCGTTTTGGCGGGTACGGCCACTCGCCGGCGCCTTATTGATTCCATACCTGTTGTGGGTGAGCTTTGCCATGGCCCTGAATTACTCTCTTTGGCAGTCGAACCCCGGCATCCTTGGATAATCCGAGACAAAGAGATACTCGCGTGGGAGAAACAGGTCGAACGGAGACAGGCAGGATATGAAGGACGACGCTTTACTTTGGAAAACGGTTCGCAGTGAAGCCGGACCGGAATTACCACTATTTCGGGTTCGACTCGACACCATGGCCCACCCTGTCAGCACGAAGGAATTCCAGCGACTGGTTTTGGAGACATCGGACTGGGTGACAGTTGTCGCAGTAACCATGGACAGCAAGGTAGTAATGGTGGAGCAGTACCGCTTCGGCGTTAGTGACCTTACAACTGAACCTGTTGCGGGCATGGTGGATAGTGGCGAGAACTCACTGGATGCCGCGAAACGCGAACTCCTCGAAGAAACGGGCTTCGGGGAAGGTCGGTGGCGTTATCTCGGTAACGTGCAGGCCAATCCCGCAATTCACAACAACCTCTGTCATCACTGGCTGGTTGAGGATGTCGTGCCGGTTCAGCCACCCGCACCGGATGCCGGTGAAGCTATCCGCGTTCACTTGATGAGCCTGAGTGAGATCAAAGAAGCCATAGCCTCAGGCAAGCTGAAACACCCGTTGGGATTGTCTGCGCTGTCACGCGTATTTCCGCTTTGGGACTTGCCGTACGTTTCTGTAGCGCCGATGGAGCACAAGGAAGAAAAATAGGCGCGCGTGACGCCGGGCAGTATCTTGAAGTTGCAAGTGCGCCGCCGTATTGTGAGTCGTATGGGTACTATCATCGAGTTCTTCAGGAAGAAAAAACCCGCGGCAGAGTCGACCGTGTCATTTGAGGAGCTACTCGACAGCGTCAGGCCGCACTTCAGACCAGCGCTGCGGCTCCGAAATACTGTTGACCCGTCCACGTCGTTCCTGGGCGGATTGCCGAAACTGCCTCAATCAATTCCCTGGCCGGAAAAAGACGGCAGACCGCTGTCGTTTCTTGCTGCGATTGACCTCTCGTCGGTGGCGAATTTTGCGTTGACACCATGGCTGCCGGCACAAGGCCATCTGCTGTTTTTTTACGATATCGAGGAGCAGCCCTGGGGCTTCGACCCGAATGACCGCGGAAGCTGGTCTGTCATTTACACCGAGCAACAGAGTGAAGATCGCCTGGGAAGCGCTGAGCCGCTGACTAAGTCGTATGTTGATTTCGAGAGCTTTGATTCGATCCCTGACTGGCAGCGCTTTGACGCGTTGGGCATCAGCTTGAGTGAAGCCGAAGTGGATACTTATGTCGATGGAATCTACGACACTGAGGGTGACGACGAAGAACACCAGATCGGCGGATACCCGGGCGTAATTCAGGGGGACACAATGGAACTCGAATGCCAGCTCGCATCAAACAACATCTATGTCGGAGGCCCTGAGGGGTACAATGAGGCTGAGGCAGAAGCCCTTCGTGATGGCGCCGAAGATTGGCGCCTTCTTTTCCAGCATTCGGGTGACGATGAGCAAGGCTTGATGTGGGGCGACTGTGGCCGGATATATTTTTGGGTCAAAGAGCAAGATGCTCAGAAAGGCGACTTTTCAAACGCCTGGCTAATATTGCAGTGTTCATGAGCTGAGCATTGACTCTTTTACGCAATCCGGTCTCCTACAGTATCTACCTTGCCTCAGGCATCCTGGTGCTTGCCAGTGTTGGTGAATCGCCGCTGGTCGTGCTTCAGCACCTCATTGTTCCGTATACAGTCGATGTCTCCCGAGGCTTTGGTGAAGTTGGTGCTCAGATATTCAGGGCAACAACTTTTGTCACGCAATGCATTGTTCTGGCATCGGTCGCGATCGTCATTCATGCCGACAGCAGTAGCAGGCGCTTCGCACTATCAATTCTCGGAATAGTATTCGTCATCGCCTACTTTTTGATTATTACGATAGGTTACATTGTTCCGAGATTTCACTGATGCAGTCTTCATGATAATCAAAACGCACAATTTCAGTCCGACAGCGCTTGCACGCTTCCGCGAGCTACAACGCCTGTCTTTCTCTGTGCTTGAGGAGACCGCGGCGAGCCTGGTGGGTGGTGAAACGGAGAAAGAAGTTGCACACGCGCTCGTCAAGCGCTATCGAAGTGTTGGAGCAGGCTCGTTTTTTCACCTGCCAGTTGTCCTGTTCGGCGAACGAACTGCGCTGCCTGGTGACTGGTCTCTCGGTAGTTTTTTTCCGCGTTCGAAACCCCTCGAGCCTGGAGACAGCGTCATTCTGGACGCTGCGCCGCTATTCAAAGGCTACCTCGTCGACACGTCTTACAGCTTCTGTTTTGGTAATAGTGACGCGCACCGCAATATGATGCGACATCTTGAGCGTTATCGGGATGGCGTTCCTGCGGCGATTAACCGGGGCGATACCTTTCAACAGGTCGCGACAGATGTGCGGCAGACAATGACCGCGGCAGGCTTTGAGCCTGTACATGCCAAACACCCGGGAGAAGTGCTTGGTCATCGTGCTGTGAAGACGCCCAATCTACCCATTCAGTTGCGGTTGAAAGGCTTCGATGCCGTTTCACTGCTGTGGTTCAAGTTCAAAGATAGCCTTGCGACGAAACGAATCGGGCGCAGAAGCCCATTGTGGAACACGCACGACGCATCGGACCATAAGGCGCATGACGGGCTTTGGTTGGTCGAGCCACATGCGGGAAGCGGCTCCGTGGGAGCGAAGTGGGAGGAGATTCTTGTCATTGAGCAAGGACAGGCCCGATGGCTTGACGACCGACCGCCACATGTCAGGCAATGGGCACACATCGCCGCTGGCGAGAATTATGGTCCGGCGAACGGAGGTGCGAATTGCCAGCAGCAAAAAGCCAGCTAACGCATCGAGTTGCACAGTCGCAAGATGTGGATGCAATTATTGAACTGATGCGTCTTTCTATCGCTGAGAACATGAAGCCGTTTCTCAGCGAAGAAGAAATCGTGGCCGCCCAGGAAACCATGGGAGTTGACTGGACACTGATTGACGACGCAACCTACTTCATTATCGAGACAGATCATGAGGGGGAAACGCTTGCTGTGGGTTGCGGTGGCTGGGGCAAGCGCAGAACGCTTTACGGTGGTGACCACACGATTGGCCGGAACGACACGCTTAGTGACCCGGCACTCGAACCTGCTCGCATCCGTGCCATGTACACACATCCTGCCTGGACGCGTCGGGGCATTGGTACGTTGCTACTAGAGCTGGCAGAAGATGCAGCAAGAGCTGCGGGTTTCAGGACAATCGAACTCGGATCAACGCTTCCGGGGGAGCCGCTGTATCTCGCTCGTGGTTTCATCGAGGTTGGCCGCGAGACCCAGATTGGCGCAAATGGTGCGGATAATGTTGTGATCAAGATGGAGAAGTCGTTGTGACTTCCGTTATGGGATCAATTGAGAAAACGAAGTTACCGGATGAGGCGCTGTTACAGAAGTATCTGCAGGGTGGACACTATACGGACTGCTATAGCACCCGGACAAAGCGTGCCATTACGCACTCGCAGTTCGTTATCGCGTTCTATACGACGATGTTATTCAGGTTTGAGCGATTCATCTTAAAGTGGGCCGTTGGCAAGCCGTCAACTGACGAGGAAGTAGAGCAGCTTGCAGGCGCGCGGCGCGATTCTTTTGCCGCATGGGACGTCGAGGGGCGCGCGGACAACCAGTTGCTGCTGTCCGACTATCGAGGCAGAACACGATCATGGTTGATGGTCTCGCCAGCATCGGGTGAGCAAACACGATTGTATTTCGGCTCTGCGGTCGTTCGACATCAGGACGACGACGAAAAGAAGCCTGGGCTCGGATTTGGTTTGCTGCTGCGTTTTCACAAGTTGTACTCGATCGCTCTACTGTACTGCGCAAAGCAGCGTCTCGAGCTTGTGACGTGAAAGCGATTGTTTACCGCGAATACGGTGCTGCTAACGTACTCCATGTGGACGATGTCGAAAAGCCCACACCTGCGAATGACCAGGTCTTGATAAAAGTGCATGCGGTAGAAGCGACCAAAGCAGACTGCGAAATGCGCAGCTTCAATTTCGCTGTGGGCTGGTTCTGGTTACCTCTCAGGATTGGGCTCGGCGTATTCAGACCACGCAACCCGGTGCTGGGCAATTACTTTTCGGGCGTAATTGAGGCAGTGGGCTGCGACGTCAGCGACTATGAGGCGGGTCAAAAAGTATTTGGCGCGACGGGCCTGCGCATGGGTGCGTATGCCGAATACCTTTGTGTCGCCGGCAGTGCCACGATTGCGACAATGCCTCACAACATGACGTTTGCCGAGGCGGCCGCTGTCCCGCTCGGGGGCTTCAATGCCTTGCACTACATGCGCAAAGCCGGGATACGACGGGGAGAAAAAGTACTCATCAACGGTGCTGGCGCGAGCATCGGCACGTTCGCGGTACAAATCGCGAAAGCGATGGGTGCTGAGGTGACGGCAGTTGATAGTGGCATCAAGGGAGCGATGTTGACGGACATCGGCGCTGACCACGTTATCGACTACAACGAGGTCGATTTTTCAGACAGCGGCAACACATACGACGTAATCTTCAGCATGGTTGCAGCAACATCGTATTCCAAATGCGTCCGTGCCCTGAAACCAAACGGCCGCTATGTCATGGCAAACCCGAAACTCAGTGATATGCTGAGGTCGCCTGTCACGACAAGGTTCAGTGATAAGAAAGTGCTGTTTGCTTTTGCAGGCGAAAAAATGGAGGAGTTGCTCGAACTGAGACGCTTGATCGAGGCAGGCGACGTCGCGGCGACTGTCGATAAAATATTCTCAATGGAGCAGGCAACAGAAGCGCATACTCGTGTTGAAACCGAGCGGCGACTAGGGACGGTCGTTATTTCCATGGAATACCAGCAGCAGCAATGAGCAGAGAGGAGCCCGGATATGCCTGGTGAAGTCGCGTTTGAGTTCTTTGCAGCAATTGCCCGGTTCCTGTCACGCGTGGTTTTCGAGATTGTTTTTGAGCTGCTGATCCAGGGCACGGGACAATTCATACTTAGAACTTTTCGCCCAAAGCGCGAGCCAGGCGAGGTTTCTTCCGCCGTCGTCGGCCTGTTCATTTGGGTGGTGATTATATGGGCGGGCTGGGCCGCTTATGGCAATCTTCGGGCAGCAAGCTGAGAACCACCGCTAAGGAGGCACCATGATTCCGTCACTACCTATCCTGTCCATCGTTCTACGCGCCTACGGAAAAGTATTTGGAAACATGGGAGCACTGCTGCGTGCCTGGCTAATTCCAATGCTCCTCATGATCGTAATTGATGCTCTGCGACGGGACGCAACCTACGGGCTACTGACTGATTTTGCGTATAGCCTGCTTGAGATGCCTGTCTACGCGCTAGCCGCGATAGCTTGTCATCGCATTGTGTTGCTTGGCTCAGATTCGCTGACCAACCCCTGGTCGTTGCACTGGTCGCGCCGTGAGTCGATGTTTTTCTATTGGCTTTTCATGTTTGCAATCATGCTGTACGTCGCTGCGATGCTACTCGGGGTGGCTGTCTTGGCGGCGCCGGACAGAGCATTTGGTTATGACGCCGACTGGCTTGGCGGTGCGATCATGATAGTGGTGTTGTTCTACCTGTATGGCCGCTTTGCCATGGTGTTTCCAGCAACGGCGCTGGATACGCGAATGATCATGTCGCAGTCGTGGCTGCTGACGGCAGGGAATGGTCTGCGGCTTACCATTACGCTGTTGCTGCCCATCGCGCCAGTTTACCTTGCGGCACGTTTGTTGGAATGGAGCCTGCCAGCTGATGTGATGCAGTATGCAGAGGTTATCTATTTCCCGCTTGAGCTTATCGGTGGTGCAGCTGTAATAGCGACACTATCCCTTAGCTATCAGTTTCTGCGAGATGAGGTTGGAGATAACTAGTCCTTGATGAACATACGAGCTGCAGGCGCGGCAGATGCAGAAGCAATACTGGAGATCTATCGACCGATTGTCTTGCATACAGCCATATCGTTTGAAACGCGGGCGCCCGCCGCAGAGGAAATGCTGCGGCGAATTGAAGCTGCCCAGGAAAAGCACAGCTGGATTGTCTGTGAGGTGGCTGACGAAATTGCGGGCTATGCCTATGCAGGTATGCTGCGACTCAGAGAGGCCTACCAGTATTCCACTGAGGTGTCCGCCTATGTGGCTGAGGCGCACCGCGGCAGGGGTTATGGGTTGCAGCTGTACGCCGCGCTGGCCCAAGAGCTGCGACAGCTTGGTTACTGCAATTTGTACGCTGCGATTACGATGCCAAATGATGCGAGCGTCGCGTTACACGGCAGGGCCGGATTCAGGCATGTCGGGACATTTCCGAATGTCGGCCGAAAGTTTGAGCGGTGGCACGACGTGTCCTGGTGGCATCTGCACATTGACGAACCTTGGCAAACTGACGAACCCTAGCGGTCAGCGCCTATCCGGTCTCTTCGCGCAACGTCCTGACAAGCGCTACAGACATTACGATACCAACCAGCAAAATGGGCAGAGAGACGACCAGCAGTATTACCTGAATAGGTCGCAAGCTGCCGTTTAACAGCATAAGCGCTACCGGCATTACTCCCAGTGCCAATGCCCAGAATACGCGGTGCCAGCGGGCCGGGTCGTCACCGGCCTTCAGGTGCAGCGTTGCACTTGAAGCCAGCGTGTACGATGCAGAATCGTAAGTGGTTGCCGCGAAGATGATGGCGATTACAGAGAATACGCCGATGACCAGCGCGGCCATTGGTAGCGTTTCAAGCATAGCGACAATCGCGGCATTACCACTCTCCGCCGCCATAATGCCGGTGAAGTCGACTGTCTGGGTGAGCTCCAGAAACAGACTGTAGTTGCCCATAACCATGTAGAACAACCAGCTGCCGAGCGAGCCCCAGATCAACATGCCCGTAATCATCTGGCGAATCGTGCGGCCTTTGGAGATGCGCGTAACGAACAGGCCGACATAGGGCGCAAAAGCGATCCACCATGCCCAATAGAAGATTGTCCATGACTCGACGAATCCGCTGTCTGTGAACGGATCCGTCCAGAAATTCATGCGCAGGAAATTATCGGCCATGACACCGAGACTGTTGAGGCTGGTCTTGAGCAGGAACGTGGTAGGGCCCGCGACAAGTATGAATACCAGCAGGCCAAACGCGAGGCCAACATTGATATCGCTGAGTCGCTTGATGCCCTTCTTCAGGCCGAGCCAGACACTCACTGCAAACAAGAGAATACAAATACCGACGACCGCAATTTCAAGTCTGTCGCTTGGCTCGGTGTCGAAAAGCCATGCGATGGTCGCTGCAATCATTGGTGTGGAGAAGCCCAGGCTGGAAGCAGCACCACCGAGCAGTGCGACCATAAACAGGAAGTCGATTGCGCGTGCCACAGGGCCGTGCTCCTTGCCTTTGAGGAACCAGTGGCAGCTTACGCTGAAACGCAGAACGTCCAGTTTCTTCGTGTAATAAGGATAAGCAATAGCGACCGCAGGAAGGCAGTAAAAAGCCCACGCGGTGAAGCCCCAATGAAACATGCCATAGGTCGACGCCCACTCGGCCGCCTCAGTGCTGCGAGGCTCCGCGCCGAACGGGGGCGCGTCGTAGTAGAAAGCCCATTCAACGCCGCACCAGTACAACAGACCGGCACCAACGCCTGCGCAAAACAACATGCCAACCCAACTGATCTCGCTAAATTCAGGCGCTGGCTCGTCACCAAGCCGCAGGTTGCCATAGCGACTCAACGCGAGCCACGCAAGAAAGCCTATGGCGGCGACGCTGGCCAACAGGTACAGAATGCCAAACTCGCTGGCGATGTAAGCGTACAGGTTCTCGAGAAACCTGGCAGACACCTCGGGCCACGCGAACAACGGGATGCTTGTGAACAGTATGATCGCGGCACACAGTCCGAAGCTCGGCCAATCGATGCGGCTTTGTTCCATCCAGTCCCTCTGTTGTTGTTCGAATTCAGTCGATGGTTAGAACGACAGCTCCACGAATACTACCCTTTTCAACGATCTCATTGCTGCGAGCAATGTCGTCGAGAGGCAGGGTTTCCGCGATGCGGTGTTGCAATGAATCTGTCTCGAGCGCTTTTTCAATATCAGCGATCGCGAGTTGCTTGGCAGCCTCGGGCATTGCGTAGACGATTATCAGGCGGATCGTTATGTCCTTGTACATCATCGCGAAGAACGGCAGCTTCGGTTCCGGCACTTGCGTTGATGAGTAAGTAGCGATGACGCCGCCTACTTTCAGCACCTCAACAGCAATCGGCAGATTCGCGCCAAATTCGACGTCGACAATGCGGTCGACGGGTTCACCGCCGTTAGCGGCCAGGATAGCAGTGGCTACATTCGCATCGCGGTGATTCACCACACGCTGAGCACCGGCTCCTTCACACGCAGCTCTATCGGCATCATTGCTTGCGGTTGCGATTACCGTTGCGCCTGCTTGCGACGCCCACTGAATCGCATAGTAGCCGACCCGACCGGCACCGCCGGTGATCAGGATGGACTGTCCCTTAACATTGCCGTCGGCAAATATCGCACGATGCGCGGTCATCACGGGAATCCCCAGGCATGCGCCAACTTCAAAGCTCGCTGCGTCGGGTAGCCGCGGTGCTCGACTGGCGTCGATCGAAAGATACTCAGCCGCTGTTCCGAATCGGCGCGCGAACTGTGCCTGATACACCCACACGCGCTCGCCTATCCGAGTCTCATCGACACCATCACCCACCGCCTCAATGGTGCCGGCACCATCGCTGTTTGGAATGACGCGTCCGGTATCGAGCAGATTCGGAAACGACCCCGCCCTTTTTTTGACATCCGAAGGGTTTACGCCACTGGTCCGCATCCGCACCAGCACTTCACCCGGCCCGGCCACAGGTGTGTCGAGCACGCCAACTTCCAGAACATCATTCGCAGTTCCAAACGATTCAAACCACGCTGCGCGCATTGTTTTCTACTCCTGAAGTTTGATTGTCTAGTCGAGCCAGTTCGACAGGCCTTCGGTATGGCCGTCAACGCAAATAGATTGCCCGGAGATTTTCCGCGCAGCGTCAGAGGCGAGGAACAGAACAGTATCCGCAACCTCGTCGGGCGTGACAAATGTACGCATAGAGGTTTGTCGCAAGTAGACGTCGTGCACCTGTTCCACCGACATGCCGCGTTGCTCTGCTTCACGTTCAATAACACCATCAATGCGGGGTCCGCTGACACTTGTCGGGCAGACTGCGTTTACACGGATGCCTTCAGGGCCGAGCTCCATGGCCCAGGTTTTCATTAGCCCAATCATGGCCCACTTGCTGGCGGCATAGGCTGAGCGCAAAGGATAGCCATGCAACGCCGCGGTAGAAGAGATGTTAATGATTCTGCCGTTGGCAGAGTCCCGTAGTAGTGGCACAGCGCGCCTGGTGACATAAAAAGTGCCGGACAGGTTGATCTGGATGCACTGATCCCAACCGTCTTCATCCTGCTCGTCAACGGGAGCTGACGGGCCAGCAATACCTGCATTGTTAACCAGTACGTCGAGTCGACCATGGTGCTCGGCGAGGTCTTCAAACACCTTGTCGACATCGCTGCGCTTGCCAACATCGGCCACAGTGCCGGTCGCTCCCGGGTTGGATTCGAGAAACGTACTTACCCGTTCCGCCGAAACGTCGCAGATGTGTACCTTATCGCCCTGATCCAGGAAACGCCGGGCGGCGCACCCACCGATGCCCGAGGCACCGCCGGAGATCAAAATAACAGCGTGATTGGACATGACTGTGTTGCTCCGACGCTTGGCTACTGTCGATGAGTGGGAGTGCCAATTCAGACACAATGATATAGCTCGGTCAACAAACAACAGGCTATTATCTCCGCATGAGTAACAACGAGAGCCCATTGCGGCTGCGTAAGAAACACGGTGCGGGGGCGTCGCCCAATGTCAGCGCCGCGGACGGTGAGCGCCTGGTACGCGCCCAGTCCGCGCGCGGTGCCATCATGGCGGCGCTAATCGCAATCATCATCTTCAGTGTTTTGTGGGTCACGATGTCGTCCCTGTTTTCGCGCGTGTTCCCGTGGATGACAGCTGTGCTTGGTTACATGATTGGTTATGCCGTTCGCTATGCCGGGCGCGGGGTCGACTGGTACTTTCCGGTGATTGCCGCAAGCATGGCACTCGCAGGGTCACTGATCGCCAATATTGTCGTTGCGGCTTCTGTGACAGCGGATGACATGGGCATCAGCACTGTCAATATCCTGAGCGCCGTTACCAGCATGACCTGGCCGGTGTTTTTTGATGAGGTATGGAATATTGCAGACGGCTTTTTCGCGATCGTCTCTGCAGCGTTGGCAGCATTTTTCGCGAATCGCAAATTGACGCGTACACAGTACTTTGCCCTGCGGCTGTGGCGAGAGGAACAAGTTCATGACTGACAAAATAGAGTTTTTCGGCGATTCGATTTCGGGTAACTGTTACAAGCTGCAACTCGCTGCGGCTGAGCTCGGCGTCGAGTACGTATGGCATGAGATGGATATTCTCGATGGCGCCACGCGAACTGCTGAGTTCATCGCCATGAACCCGAACGGGAAAGTGCCCCTGATGCTGCTCCCGGATGGCCGCTGCCTGCCCGAATCCAATGCAATTCTGTCCTACCTGGCCGAGGGCTCAGAGCTGGCGGGTGCAGATCGTTATGCACGCGCCAACGTCCTGCAGTGGTTGTTCTTTGAGCAATACAGCCATGAACCCTTTATCGCGACATCACGGTTTATCATGAAGTACCTTGGTAGTCCCGCCGATCGTCAGGCGGACCTGGACGCCAGGCGAGCAGGCGGCCTCAAAGCGCTGCAACTCATGGAAGATCAGCTGGCAGCGAACGAGTACCTTGCGAACGATGCCTTTAGCATTGCCGATATCGCGCTATACGCGTACACGCACGTCGCGCATGAAGGCGGTTTCGATCTTGGCGACTACGTGTCAGTTCGGGAGTGGATTGGACGCATCGAGTCGCGTCCGAACTACATTGCAATGCGTGCCGCGTCAGGCGGGCATTAGCAGAGGGTTATCGCTCTTTACGCTGGTTCGGTCTTTCAGCGCAGCGAGCTGGTTTGCGACCAGCTGTTCGATGTCGTTTACAGCATCGGAGATACCGAGGAACACGGCAGGCTCACGCCGTAGCAGTGACCAGTCTCCTGACTCCAGTACGCGCACCAGGTGCGTGATATTGATCCGGATAGCATCGATGTACGGGTTTTGACCACCGTACAAAACTTCGGCATAGCGATAAACGCGGTTAAATTTGGTGTTCAACCGGTCGCGCATGACCTGCTGGTAAAACGCCGGCGTCTTCATTAGCAGGTCTTTGCCTGACTCGTACCGAACCATGTACTCGCCGGGCTTGGCATTCTCTACAGCAACGCCGCCAACGACGAATTCCTTGTACAGCCGGTCACGGCATTTTTCCAGGTAACAACGGTCTGCCATCTGGGCGATGAGGTCGCCTGTGCCAATCAGATGGCCGCAAATAACATCACGCGGATCCTCGAGCTCTATCTGGTCGAGATCCAGCTCGTAACCGGTGAAGTGCACGATCATGCTGGCGACGCCAATATCCTGGGCAAGACCCAACTCTGGCAAGTAGCGACGCAGAAAGTCGGCGCTACGTGACACATGTTGTAGCGTGAACTCGGCTCCATTCGAAAAGTCCGCGTCGCGCGAGTCGTGACGAATATATCCCGAATCATGAAACAGCGAAGTGATAACCGCCATCTGTGCGCGTCGTGCGCCCAGGCGGTCGCGGGACTCTACACTACGCTCATAGCCGACCACGAGCCGAGCGACCGCCAGCGTCATATCCAGCGTGTGCTGCATGTCATGGTAGGTCGTATAGATCG
>JAHZJK010000002.1 GCA_022600955.1 Gammaproteobacteria bacterium | reverse complement strand
GGACGTGAGCGCTCGACAGATGAAGCCAGAACTGAAGACCAGTTCGTTGCAGAGTTTTCGGTCGAATCGTATCTCGAGAATCACGCCAACAAGTTTAGTGGCGCGTTTGACCCGAATTGCTACCTGTACCTGTCACACGCGTCCGACCTGTTTGATCTCGCCGAATACGGTGGATCGCTCGAATCCGGATTCAAGCGCCTGCAGCTTGAGCAAGTACTGGTTATCGGTGTTCGTACCGACATCTTGTTTCCGATCGAGCAACAGCGCGAACTTGCCGCTGGCATGGCAGCCGTGTGCGCCAACAGTCGGCTAGTGGAACTGGACTGCATTCGCGGTCACGACTCATTCCTCGTCGAGATGGACGCGTTTCGTCCGGTATTGTGCGAGTTCTTTGACAGCTGCGGCTAGTCGTCAAGGAATATCGCAGGATCGACCGCGGTACCGTTCAGGTAGGTCCCGAAATGCAAGTGAGGTCCCGTCACTCGACCGGTCGCGCCGACCGCCCCTAAAGGCTCGCCCGCCATAACCGCCTGTCCTTGCTGCACATCGATCGTGCTCATGTGGCAGTACATGGTGACAAATCCCTGGCCGTGATCGAGCAGCACCGTATTGCCATTGAAAAAGAAGTCACCGGTTGCAGACACAATGCCAGCTCTTGGCGCGACGATGGGTTCTCCGCTTGCCGCAGCAATATCCATGCCCTTGTGTGGTGAGCGCGGCTGGTCGTTGAAAAAACGACGCAGGCCAAAACTCGAACTGCGCGGGCCTTCCACCGGTGCCTGAAGTGAAATCGCTTCAATCGGAACCTGTCGGAAGTTCGTCAGCGCCGCATCAATGATCTTGCGTTCCGCGCCAATGCGATCCAGCTGCGCCTGCCCTGGCGTCACATAGCTCTGGTTTTTGACTGTCAGGCGTTGTTCGCGATACGCGTGGGCTGCAACATCAATAGTCATATGCTCACCATCCACTGAGATGCTCAGCGATCCCGGGTCCGTGGCGAGTGGAATGCCCACAATTGCCTGCCAGTGGTCTGCTTGTCGACTAACCAGCACAGGTCGACCGTCCAGCGTGACTGTCGGGCGTGGATCAGTGCTTGCGCCGAGCGTAACAATCGCTATACCGCCGGGCCGCAAGGACTGACTGGACGCGAAAACGCCTGTGGTCAGCAACAGGCAGAGCATCAACACGGTCCTACTCATCGGGGGTTGCCTCGTCAACAGTCGCGAGCAGTTCCCCATGCGCAAGATGGGCCCGAATCCGATCCCCCTGCGTGACGGTCTTCGCATCTGTTATCACGGTGCCTGAGCCTGCATCGCGGACGATGGCATAGCCGCGGTCGAGCGTTGCGAGCGGACTTACGGAATGCAGACCACGGGCCAGCAGAGCGAGGCGGTGGCTATTATCCGAAATCCTGTTTTGCGTCGATGTTGCAAGCCGTTGACTGATCTGTTGCAGCCGCGCAATTGAGCGCTGTACAGAGAGTGCCGGCGAAAGCCGCAGCAGGGCGCTGCGTTGTGTTTGCAGGCTGTTGCGTTGTTCGAGCAGCTGTTGCCGCATGGCCGCCGTAAGACGATTGCCCTGCGCGCGCAGCTTGTCTCCCTGCCTTTGCAGTCGGGCACCGGGCCCGTTAGTGAGCAGGCGCCTGCCGAGCCAGTCGAGCTGCTGGGCACGATCTTGCACGGCGCGCTCTGCAACGCGCGCGATGCGCACGGTCAGTCCTGCAAGTCTGTGCAACCATTCGCCCTGGTCAGGTACAGCGATTTCGGCCGCGCCCGATGGCGTTGGCGCGCGCATGTCACTGACGAAGTCTGCAATCGTGAAATCGACTTCATGGCCGACGGCACTGATGACCGGAATCGGACATGCCGCGATCGCCCGTGCAAATTGCTCATCATTGAATGCCCACAGATCTTCGAGCGAGCCGCCGCCGCGGCCGATGATGAGGACGTCGCATTCAGCGCGCTCAATGGCCTGCCGCAGAGCCTGCATCAGTTCGCCCGGTGCTGCGTCGCCCTGAACTGCAGCCGGGTAAATGACGACCGGTATGGCGGGGAACCGCCGTCCCAGTACGCTCAGGATATCGCGCACGGCTGCGCCACTCGGGGAGGTGATGACGCCGATTCGTTGCGGCAGCTCGGGCAGTGCCGCTTTCCTGTCTTCGTCGAACAGGCCTTCGGCTGCCAGCTTGTTCTTCAGGGCGTCATAACGACGCTTCAGGACCCCTTCGCCGGCGGGTTCCATCTGCTCAACGATCAATTGGAAGTTGCCACGCGCCTCGTACAGGCTAACGCGGCCGTAGGCGAGCACGCGATCTCCATTCTTGAATCCTATGGCCGGGCCACGCTGGCGCTGCCGGAACCAGGCGGAACTGACCTGTGCGCTGTCATCTTTGAGGCTGAAATAGATGTGGCCAGACGCCGGTTTGGAGAGATTTGAGATTTCTCCCTCAATCCAGAGCCGCGCAATTCCCTGCTCAAGCAGCGTCTTGACGCGCCGATTGAGCTGACTGACGGTAATTGCGGCCGTTGCCGGGTCATTCATTTGCATCATTGCAGTATATCGAACACCGTACCGTTTACCCGCAAATCCGTCGAGCGTACAATTGACCGTTTAACCTCATCAAACTGAAGAACTCACCATGCGCATCGCCAAGGAAGCTCTGACATTCGACGACGTCCTCCTGCAGCCCGGATATTCTGACGTGCTGCCCCGCGAGGTTGACCTGAGTACGGCCCTGACACGTGAGATCAGGCTCAGCATTCCACTCTTATCCGCCGCCATGGATACGGTTACCGAGGCCCGGCTGGCAATCGCGCTGGCGCAGGAAGGCGGTTTGGGCATTGTTCACAAGAACATGTCTATCGAGGGCCAGGCCAAGCAGGTACTGACCGTCAAAAAATTCGAATCGGGCATGGTGCGCAATCCGATCACGGTCAGCCCCGACATGAGCATTCGCGAAGTTATCGACCTGACTCGTGCGATGGGCATTTCCGGTGTCCCGGTCGTTGACGGCAGGAACACGGTCGGCATCGTCACGCATCGCGACCTGCGCTTTGAAACGCAGCTGGATGCACCAGTCTCAAGTGTCATGACTCCGAAAGAGCGCCTTGTCACGGTAAAAGAAAACGCCGATGAGGAAGAGGTCCTCGGGTTGCTGCACAAGTACCGCATCGAAAAAGTCCTGGTCGTTGACGACAAATTCGAGCTGAGAGGCATGATTACGGCGAAAGATTTCCAGAAGGCCGTGGACTTTCCCAACGCGTGCAAAGATAACAGCGGCGCGCTGCGTGTCGGTGCTGCCGTTGGCACGGGAATGGATACCGACGATCGGGTTGACGCGCTTGTCGAGGCTGGAGTCGACGTATTGGTCGTTGATACCTCGCACGGGCATTCAAAAGGTGTCCTGGAGCGCATTACACGTGTCAAGACGGCGCACCCGGATGTACAACTCATCGGTGGCAACATCGTGACAGCGGAGGCCGCACTCGCGCTGGTTGAAGCGGGCGTTGATGGCGTCAAGGTTGGCATAGGCCCCGGCTCAATTTGCACCACACGGGTCGTTGCCGGAGTCGGCGTACCGCAGGTCTCTGCGGTTGCCGAGGTGGCAGAAGCGCTGCAGAAGTCGGGCGTTCCGTTGATCGCTGATGGCGGCATTCGGTACTCCGGCGATATCGCGAAAGCGCTGGTCGCCGGCGCACACTCGGCGATGATCGGGGGCCTGTTCGCTGGAACTGAGGAATCACCCGGTGAGGTCGAGTTGTACCAGGGCCGTTCCTACAAGGCCTATCGTGGCATGGGTTCTGTCGGCGCGATGGGCGGCTCACATGGCTCCTCGGACCGCTATTTCCAGGACGCGACCGAAGAGCTTGAGAAGCTTGTGCCGGAAGGTATCGAGGGCCGAGTCTCTTACAAGGGTAGCCTCACGGCTATCGTGCACCAGCTCATCGGCGGGATTCGCGCGGCAATGGGATACACAGGCAGCGCCAGCATCGACGAGATGCGCAGCAAACCGAAATTTGTCCGCATTACTGGTGCTGGCATGGCCGAGAGCCATGTACACGATGTAACGATCACCAAAGAAGCTCCCAACTATCGCTCTAAGAACTAGGCCTCATGCACCCTGACATACACGCGCACCGACTGTTGATCCTTGATTTCGGCAGTCAATACACCCAGTTAATCGCTCGCCGTGTACGTGAAAACGGCGTCTACTCGGAAATTCATCCGTGGGATATGTCGGACGACGACATCGCCGCTTTCAATCCGAAGGGCGTCATACTTTCGGGTAGTCCGGAGTCCGTGCATTTCGATGAGGGGCCGCGCGTTTCGCACACGGTATTTGAGCTTGGTGTGCCGGTCCTCGGGATCTGCTACGGCATGCAGACGATGGCCGCAGAACTGGGCGGTGAAGTTGAATCGTCTTCACATCGCGAGTTTGGTTACGCCGAGATCACGCCGCAGGACTCAAGCCTGCTCGGCGGCCTCAGCGACGCGAGTGACAAATCGATGCTCAAAGTGTGGATGAGTCACGGCGATCGCGTCGCATCAATCCCCCCGGGTTTCAAGGCTACGGCGAGCAGCTCGAATTCACCGCTGGCCGCAATGGAAGACGTGTCGCGGCATTTCTACGGCGTACAGTTTCACCCGGAGGTGACGCATACATTGCAGGGGCAGGAAATCCTGCGCCGCTTCGTCAATGATATCTGCGAGTGCGCTGGCGACTGGACGCCCGGCAACATCGTTCACGATGCGATCGATACGGTTAAAAAGCAGGTTGGAGACGGCAAAGTACTGCTTGGCCTGTCGGGTGGTGTCGATTCATCAGTCGTAGCTGCATTGCTACACGAAGCAATTGGTGACCAGCTCGTCTGTGTGTTCGTTGATCACGGACTGTTACGCCATAACGAGGGCGACCAGGTCATGGACCTGTTTGCTGAACACATGCACATCAATGTGATTCGTGTTAACGCAGCCGAGCGGTTCTTCAGTGCTCTTAAGGGTGTTTCCGACCCCGAAGAAAAACGCAAAATCATCGGCGCCCAGTTCATTGAGATTTTTGATGAAGAGGCGCAGAAGCTCGACGGCATCGAGTGGCTTGCACAGGGCACTATTTATCCGGACGTCATTGAATCCGCTGGCGCCAAGAGCGGCAAGGCGCACGTGATCAAGTCTCACCACAATGTCGGCGGATTGCCTGAGTACATGCGCATGTCGCTGGTTGAACCACTGCGTGAACTGTTCAAAGACGAGGTTCGCAAGATTGGTATTGAGCTGGGTCTGCCAGAAATGATGGTGTACCGCCATCCGTTCCCGGGGCCCGGGCTGGGCGTTCGTATACTCGGCGAAGTTAAAGAGGAATACGCCAGGTTACTGCAGCTTGCCGACGACATTTTCATCAACGAATTGCACAAGCATGGTTTGTACGCCAAAACCAGCCAGGCGTTCGCGGTATTTCTCCCGGTGAAGTCAGTCGGTGTCATGGGCGACGGGCGCAAATATGACTGGGTCGTTGCACTGCGTGCGGTAGAGACCGTCGATTTCATGACGGCGCGCTGGGCGCATCTGCCATACGATTTCCTTGAGCACGTGAGCTTGCGCATCATCAATGAGATCGACGGGATTTCGCGTGTGACTTACGATATCAGCGGCAAACCGCCTGCCACGATTGAGTGGGAGTAGTGGCCGCCAACTGGTCGGAATTCGATATCGCGCACATGAGCGCTGCCCTCGTTGAAGCTGCGAACGCCGAAGCGGCCGGCGAGGTGCCAGTCGGCGCTGTCGTCGTTATCGACGGTGAAATCGTTGCGACCGGGCACAATCGTTCCGTCATCGATGCTGACCCAAGCGGCCACGCAGAGATCGTTGCGCTGCGAACGGCAGCGAGCGCGCTGGGCAATCACCGTCTTACGGGCGCTACCTTGTATGTAACGCTTGAGCCGTGTGTGATGTGTGCCGGGGCAATCGCTCAGGCGCGTGTCGGGCGTGTCGTATTTGCGGCGTATGACAAGAAGGCCGGTGCGCTCGGCAGTGTTGAGGATTTGTCTGGCTCACGCGTGCTGAATCATCGTTTTGAAATCAACGGTGGATTGCTGGCAGATGAATCGGGCGAGTTGTTACGCCGTTTCTTCAGTGTCCGTCGCTAGCGCTGCGGGCTCGGTCTGCTCTTTTTCCGTCAGCCATTTCATGATGTTGTAGTACGCGCGAATATTGTTGACGTACAGCACTGGCTCCCAGCCACGCGCGTATCCATACGGTACCCGTGAGTACCATTTGCGCTGCGACAACAACGGCAGCGCTGCGCTGATATCGACCCAGGTGTCCGGATCACCACCTTGCCACTCGACGATCATGCGTGCGTCTTTAATGTGATTGAAGCCGACGTTATAAGCGGCGAGGGCCATCCACGTGCGGTCTGGCTCCCCGACCGTGTCGGCAACGCGCTCAGTCTGTCGCGCGTAATAGCGGGCACCACCAAAAATACTGTTCTGTGGATCCAGCCGGTCGTCAATGCCGAGGTAGTCAGCCGTTGCCTGCGTCAGCATCATGATGCCGCGGACGCCGGTTGGCGAGACGGCCTGCGAGCGCCAGTGCGATTCCTGGTAGCCAATAGCCGCGAGCAGTCGCCAGTCGACTCCCATTTCGCGACCGGCAGTTTCAAACATCTCGCGGTAGCGAGGCAGGCGCTTCTCAAAGTGGCGAATGAAGTTGCGTGTGCCGACATAGTCGAATTTCTTCGTGTAACCGTAGTAGCGGTCATGGACTTGCGTCAAAAGACCGCCACGATCAGACCTGATCAGGAAGTCATCGGCCGCTGCCAGCAAGCTGTCAGCCTTGCCCTTGGGGAAGCCCCAGGCAACCGGATCTCCAATGTCGAGATCCAGTGCGACGCGCAAATCAGGGTAGAAGTGCCGTTGGATATTGAAATCTGGACTGTCCGCAACCGTCATATCGACTTCGCCCATGGCGACTTTGGTGAGCAGTTCGGCGACCTCGATATCAGCGTTCTCAGACCACTCAATAGCAGGGTAGGAGTCCTGTATTGAGCTCAGCAGGTCGACGTGGCTACTGCTGGCCATCACCTCAATTGAGCGCCCGACGACGTCGTCGATAGAGCGTGGCTTGCCGGTGCCGAGCTTGTAGATCAGGTGCACGTCCACGGTCTCATAGGGATGACCGAAATTCAGGTACTCGCGACGTGAATCGGTAATCGAAAGACCGGCCGCCGCCATGTGGGCTTCACCCGACAGCAGCTTCGGCATGATTTCCGAGACGCTGGCGACAGGTTCGATGACGAGCGCAACACCAAGCTCATCGGCGA
Source organism: Gammaproteobacteria bacterium (assembly GCA_022600955.1). Classification (GTDB taxonomy): domain Bacteria; phylum Pseudomonadota; class Gammaproteobacteria; order Steroidobacterales; family Woeseiaceae; genus UBA1847. The sequence goes on along the minus strand of JAHZJK010000002.1, from coordinate 81,675 downwards.
AGGCCTGCACGAGATCGTATTCCGGCCCCCTGGGGCCATCCGGGCTTATGGTATAGGTGGTGGGGCTGTCCCTGGTCACGACACGAAGCTCGCCCGTTTCGAGGACCTGCTCCAGTATCGGAGGCGGGCTCGAACACGTGCCGATGAGACCGGCTACTGTCATAATAATCAACGGACGCAAATTCAGTCCCCTGTAAACTGGTCCTGATTATCGCATTTGCGCAATGCTTTTGTGTACTTGACAAGCCTCATTTTGCTCACCAATATCTCGACCCAACTGCTACGGAGAGGTGCCAGAGTGGTCGAATGGGCCTGACTCGAAATCAGGTGTACGGTTCTCCCGTACCGTGGGTTCGAATCCCACCCTCTCCGCCAAAATGAGAAAGGCCCCGCTCGGGGCCTTTTGCATTTTTGCCGAGGGGGTTGAGGATTGGAACCCTGTTCGACAAACGCAGCCGCAAAGCGGCATGTTTGCAGGGCGCTCGCGAAGCGAGCAAGCTGAATCCCACCCTCTCCGCCAGATTCTAGTGAAAGCCGCTGTTAGTGTCGGAGCTAATTCTTCTGTGGCTGTTCTGGGGCGATCGGCTAACGGAGGTATCGAAATTTCATTACACTAGCTGACATGTTCAATTCGATTCGAGCACTTGTGCTGATTCTGTTGGGGAGCGTCTTGACGGTCTCTGCATGTACAACAGGCGCCCAAAACAAGCCGCTGTATCATGATTCGGACATTTCCGGCAGGACGGCGAAGCGGGCTGAATTTTCCACTTGTAGCCCGATCACTGATTCTGGCCCGATTTTGCTAGATGGCAGATTGCCGAAGTATCCCGGACGGGACCGCATGTCTGGAGTTATTGGGTCGGTTAATGTTCGATTCGTAGTTGGCGAAACAGGAAAGACGTCCAGTATTGAGATTCTCCGTGTAATATCCCTTCGATTCTCAAGTGCGTCATCCCGTCGGTTCGCAGATGCGGTTGAAACGGCTGTCGGGAATTGGATATTCCAGCCAGCTACTGATCAAGGTATGCCCGTCGCTGTCGTCTGTACTCAACAGCACCAATTCAAGTAGCAGTAGCCCAGGATTCTTAGACCAAATGCCCATATAGCGACCGCTACTGCCCCAAGGTCAGACAGTCAACTGTCTTGTAATCTTATGTGCGCGTCTCTACTGGAGAGTCTTGTTGCCAACCATTGCTGTGTCTGCTATTCACCAATAGCGGTCACTCACTGACCGGCACCTGAGGGTCTGCTTCCGGCCAGAAGCAGTCATTGAGATTCGGCTAGTTCCCGCAACCTTCCTAAGAATCTGATTTCCCACATCGCCTTTGTACGGTTGGCAAAGTCCTGAGACTCGCGCACGGTTTTTTGCGGGTTATCGCCGGTGCCGTTCCACGTATATCTGCGGCTCATTACAACCCTAACGGTGGTTATTCCATTGACCTCATTCAATGTGACTACCGCAACACCTGTCGACGTCTCTCCATTAAACGTCGTAGGCAGGTTTGAGATAACTAGTAAGTCGCCTGGTATTGTCTTTGTAATCTGAGTGAGAAAGTCCTGCCCCTCGTAAAGTCGACGAACTTCACCCTCTTCGTTTGGTGTGCCTGACACTAAGGACATCTCAAATTCATACATCCACGAGGGAATATCGACCAGATGTGACCAAACAGTCTTAGCCGGTGCATCTATCTCTACAGTGTACTGCGATACGTAGTTGTAAGAATTCCCATCTGGTTCTGCAGTGATAGTGTCAGATGCGGTCGCGCAGGATGCGATCAACAATGTTGCCAAACTAAATACCGACTTCATCCAAAGAACTCCTGAATACATACTGTGCACAACCTTCCGCAATGGGTCAGTAGGTGAAATAATAGCAGACGTCTTGCAAGTTTCTGCTTCCGGCCACAAGCGGCCAACAAGCTCACGGCAGTCACGCGAGTTCACCAGCCTTTTTCACCACAACAAAGTAGCTGGTTGCACCTGCGAAGATGCTCTCCGATTCAATTGTCTGAAAGCCCTTTGAACCGACAAGGCCGTCTACATCGGAGCTTCCATAGAACTCAAACGAAATGGGGACCAATCCTATTTTCGATAGAAGGCGAAAAATGCCGATCTGGAGACTAACGAAAAAGGACTTCTTTTCTGCCATGCAGGGCGTTACTGAGATAAAGAGCCCCCCTGGCTTCAACACCTCGTGAATTCTTTTGACAACCGATTCAGGGCTAGGAACTGTGTGGAGCATATTGAATGCCATAACCACATCAAATGATGCATCTTTCAGCGTTTCGTCGAAGATTGTTGATTGTTTAAAGCATACGTTCTTCAACGCATGGGTAGCGCCTTTTGCTTTAGCAAGCTCGATCATATCGGCTGATATGTCGATACCGAGAACCTCGCTCACGAAACCGGCTAGTTCACACACCTTCGTGCCCGTCCCGCATCCATAGTCTAAGACGACATCTGTAGCGCTGAGGTGTACCTTGGTCTTGTCTCTGACCCTGCTATGAATTTCCTCAAAACGATCTTCTGTGGTGTCATAGTTCTTCGACGCTTTATCCCAGAATCTCTCTGATTTATCCAATCTTCTTACCTTGTCCAATCTGCAACAATTAGTTCATACACGTAATACGAAGCAGCTCCAAGGAAATTACACGCGTCTGCTTTGAGTCAGTAGCTGAAATAATAGCAGACGATCATTTCATTTCTGGTTTCGGCCAGAAGCGGCCATTGGCACTAAAAGGTCAGACCATCCCGCCAATAGAAGTCGATTGAAACGCCGTGCACTTGAATGCTGCGTATTGCTATCTACTTCGCCTCGATACCCCCGATAAAGCAACTCAAAGTTCCAGCTCTCGATGTTGGGTACTGAACATGCCTTAGTATTACTTTCGTTCCCGGTGATCGAATCAATGATTTGGATGTTTCATCATTCGCGGCCCCGGCAAATTCGACGCGCCAAGTACAATATTTGCCCCAATCATGATCGCGGCCCTCGATTTGAAATGGCGCCCCCCGGGCGCGAATTACAGTAGCTTCAATATCTGGCATCCACGCGTATCCATCTCGCAGCGCCGGTTCGGCAATTTTCTTCTCTCTTTCCGCTTCAATTACGGCAAACCCAGCATTACATGATTCGGCGGCTTTCTCGAGCTCGGGTGATGGCCCGTTTTGCACGAGGTTGATGGCTTCAACACACGCTGCTGAACATTCTGAGTTTCCGGTCTTTTCGCACTTCTTAGCTTTGTTTACATAGTCGCTAATCACCAAGCCAATGTCCCGGCCGGCAAGTTGGTCTTGCGCAGCCGAAGTCTGCCAAATGCAAAGCACGCCAAACAACGTGAGAACGAGAAACGGAATTAATGTACGCACTTCTTTTCCCCTACTTTATGGGCCTGAAATTCAGATATTACCCCAACGACCATTTTTGGGAATCGGCATTGACTCGTTTCCGTTATGCGGCAAATAGGGACTTCAAATCAATTAACTCGGTGGCGCAACGCGTTTTTTGCTGCAAGGTTCAACGGCTGCAATAGGTCAGTAGCTGAAATAATAGCAGACGATTACTTACTTTCTGCTTACGGCCACAAGCAGAAGCTGAAACACCAATAATCCCTGACAACTACTCGGGAATTTTGCCGAAGGACGTATCCAAATTCAGCGTGTAACTTGTTTCGTAGTTCTGTAACCGGAACTCAGTTTGATCGCCGATTTCTAAATCGACCGGGTGCGCACCGACATAGTATGGCTTGCCATCAATCACGTCCTTGAGTGTAACGACCAAGCTCACTTTCGTGCTGCTAACCTGTCGAGAAGCGACTTTGAAAACATACTTGTCAGCAAAATCAAAGGAAACCTCTTCGTTGAGACGCATAAGAATCGCATTAGTATAGCTCTGTTTTCTGTCGGACCCATCGGCCTGCTCAGTGATTATCAACTGAATAGTAAGACCGTCCTCTGCCAATGCTAACGGACAAATCAGCAGCAGCAATATTGCGAAAAACCTTCTCATTTGGTTGTAATCTCCACAGTCCGCTTTGGGTCAGTAGCAGTCGGTCAGACTATATCACTCGAGCAGCTGCTTTCACCGATAGCAGACGTTCACAGGCTATTGTTCGAGCGGGTCCTTCCGGCCGAAAGCAGACAATCAACTAAATCCCACCTACTTCCCAACTATGAAAATCACGACAATGACCACCAGAACTAATTGAACAACGAGAAGACTTACGCCCTTACCCAACGCCAACAATGGTCCTTTCGGCGACGACGTTCTGATCGTCGAGACCATATTCTTGATCTGGTTCTGCCGCTTTCGAATAATTTTGTCCAGCCACTTGCTTGAGACAATCGCCACGCCCAATCCCAGCACAAGGTTGGCCGCCCGTGGTGCCCCTAACCCAGTAGCCATATCAATGTACAACGCACACAAGAGAATTAAGGGTATGACCGGAACGCCAACTGTAACCAACGCCATTCCGTGAGCAGATTCTTCGGCGAAATTCGCTTCGCCAGGACGACGCGTATACCACGAAAGATACAAGGCATACACGTGGGTGACGTACGTTTCTAGTTGCATAATCTATCAGGTTCAATGGGAGGAATTGACGAGAGTGAGCCAGTGCCGAGTGTCTGCTATGTATGCGTTTCTTACTAAGTGTCGTTCACGAAGCACCCTAGAAACGAACCGCAGCCACCTGCTCGTCAGAAAGCCCAAGCCTTCTGAGCAGTGGCTCCCAGCGCGGATCATCATGAAGGCGATTCAGAAACGGTTCGTTGCGGATACCGTTTGTCGGCTGGCCGTCATCCACTGCGCGATCCAGCCATTGAAACGCCGTATCGACATCGCCACGCCACGCGTGCACGAGCGCAATCTGAAATGCATTTGTCTGTGCGTAGCGCTCAGTTACATGGCTGAGCGCGGCCTCGGACTCGGCGGACTTACCGAGATCGCCGTAGGCAAGCGCATGAATCACAAGCTGATACAGCGGCCAGTCAACTTTGTTCACTTCGCTTATCGCCTTATCGGGCTGTTCGGCGAGGATGTAGGCCGCTGCCAGATTGATGTAACCGATGGGAGCCTCCGGCGCGAGCTCTATCGATTTGATCGCCGAGTCAATTGCCGCATTCGGTCGGTTCGCACGGCTCAGCAGGTCCGACATATTGGTGTGGCTGGTTGTTGAGACCGGGTCGAGCGCCAGGCTTTGCTGCAGAATCGCTATGGCCTCATCAGTGCGCCCAATCCGGTTCGCAAGAATGGCCCGGTTACCAAGAATGACAGGATTGTACGGATCCAGTTTCACCGCGCGCCGAAACAAGGCCGCGGAAGCAGCGTAGTCGCGTTCATAGTTCATCGCGATCCACGCGCGAGCTGACAAGGCGAAAGAGTAATTGGGGTCGATTTCGAGCGCCTTTTCCACTGCATCCATCGCCATCTCGTGCCCCGCGTCGTACGGTATGTCCCGTCGCAAAGCCTGATTCGAATAAGTCGCGCTTAGCAGGTTCCAGGCGGGTGCGTAGTTAGCATCGATGGCCACTGCCTGCCTGGCGTATACAACAGCTTTTTCGTAACCCTGCTTTGTCCGCTGTTTGTAGAAGTGCAGTGCGTTCAGGAACGCCGTAAATGCTTCTGTCTGCGTCACTCGCGCACGAGGAGGTTCCCCTAATATGGAGACGCGCAATGCGGCAACGACCGCCTCCGCTATTTCGTCCTGAATGGCGAAGACATCGACCAACTCGCGATCATATGTTTGCGACCAGATATGAAATCCGCTATTAACATTGATCAATTGTGCTGTAATTCTGAGTTGCTGATCCGACTTGCGAACGCTGCCTTCCAATACGTGTGCGACATTCAACATGCGGCCGATCGTTGGCAGGTCCATGTCTTTGTTCTTGAAAGAGAACGACGAAGTTCGCGCGGTCACGCTGAGTTCGGGAATACCCGCAAGCAGGTTTAGCAATTCTTCGGAAAGCCCATCGGAAAAATACTCGTTGTCAGGGTCAGAACTGATGTTGATGAAGGGCAATACGGCAATCGTATTCTGGTCTGGCTTCGTATCTACCACAGAACGTGTAGCAACATACATCGCCACGGCGAACGCGAGCACCACGCCGATCAGTATGTATACCCGCCGATCATTCAGGCGTCGCACAGAGCGCGTGTCCAGTTCCGACTCGCGAACAATGCCGTCTTCGGTGATTTCGAAAACCCAGGACAGCAAAAGTGCAATAGGAAATCCAAGCACCAAAAAAATAATGAGTAGTTGAATGGCCCAGGAGGGTGCCTCGAACGCATCGAACAACAGGTCCGCAACCTGCAGGACGAGCCAGGAAACCACAAGGTATAGCGCCGCTACCCTGATTACATTTCGTTTTTTCAGTTCATCAAGAAACCGCATAACGAATGGCTCGCTTATTATTTGGCGTTGATACTGAACGGCCCCTGCGGGTCAGTGGTATTCATTCTACATCAGACAAGGCCAACTTCTGTTTCCCGCCAGAGGCAGACGTCTACAAGTGTCTGCGAATCTCCGAAACAGCCATCCTTTTCTCGTCTGTATCGACCAAGTGATCCTGGTGTTTCAATCGCCCGTCTCGTTCCAGTCGTTCAAGATGCGGAGGACCAAAGCCCCAATCACTTTCAGATTGTCGAGGAACGACATGGAGATGAAAATGCGGGACCTCCTGACCACTGCCAATTCCGTTGTTCTGATATACCAAGATACCGTCTGGGGAATAAGCATCGACCATTGCTTGCGACAATCGTTTCGCGGCAGCCATAACTGCGGCCTCTTCAGTTTCCTCGAGATCAAGAATGGATGGTGCGTGACGGCGCGGAATGATGACACACTGACCAATTTCAAATTGGCGCCCATTTAACAAAGTCATAGTCAACTCGCACTCTTCGACGATTTGCCATTGATGTGCGTTGCCGTTGGCAATCTCGCAGAAGAAGCAAGGATCACCGTCTGGCATCGGAAAATGCATGTCGATTCCTAAATCAAAACTCAGATTGTGCGAAGGACCACTTCGGGTCATTAGCTGCCATTCTACATCAGAACAGGTGACGGGCTGCTTTTTGCCGCGACGGACTAATCGGCGGATCTGAGAACCACTCTTTGGCAACCGCCGAATCAGCTTTTATGCGAAGCTAATGGTTAGGAATTATTACACTGCGGGGAGCGCATGAACAAAGTATGTCTAGACTGTCTGTTTGGTAAAGACCGAGAGGAAATTCTTCAATTAAGGGTTTCGCCAAACATTTGCGACCTTTGCGACGAGAGTTCAGACGAAGTTTCCCTTCTATCTGACATTGCACCTTTAGTCGAGCACGTTCTAGAGGAATATACATTTGATGAATTGTTTTTCGAGAATTCAAGAAACCTCAAAGACCTACTTGTTGAAGATTGGGGAATATTTCCGCATGCGAATTCCAACCGCCTGTGTTTTGAAGCGATAGACAAGATTTTCAATCTGAGCGGAAACAAAACAAGCGAGTCCGCACACTGGGAAAACACTGATCTTCTGAAAGACGTTTCGTTGGACATATGGTCGGGCTTTGAAGAAGAGATAAAGCATCAAAAGCGTTTCGTCACTAGCACCAGCCTCTCAGTTTTCTTGGAAGAAATGTTGCCTGTGATCGAATCAGATATACCAAAGGGTATTTTGCTATTTCGCTGTAGGCTCGCAAATTCTCCCATGCGTGATGTTTGGGTAACTGACCCTGCAACACCCCCAATCCACCCCCAGGAAATGGGTATGCCACCTCGGAGAATGGTTGTGGATGGAGGGAGGGCCAATCCCGCAGGCATAGCTGTTTTCTATGGTGCGGAAGACGAAACCACCGCAATTCTAGAAACCAGGCCAGATCTGACAAAACTAGCTTCGGTTGCTGAGTTTGAAGTCATGGAGCCGCTTCGGCTAGTTGACTTTACCGTTAACTTTGCTCCCGACATGTTCTCATCGGATGTACGCGGGCAACAGACAACCAAGTTATTACTGCCTTATATCGATAGAGCCTTTTCACTACCGGTCTCTCAGAGAGAAGCAAGCATTGATTACGTTCCCACTCAGTATATAGCACAGCAGGTTTTTCAAGCAGGGTACGATGGTTTTCGCTTTTCTTCGTCTCTGAATCCCGGCGGAAGAAACATTGTTTTGCACGACGAGAGGAAAATCTGGGCACGCAGATCGGTCCTGAAGAGGTTTGAACAGTTCTCTGTTCGCTACCGGGACTCGATGCGCTCCGAAGCTACTTGGAATGATACTGAATTCACGTCAAAAGGAAATGAATTCGATGATGACGTACCCTTCTGACGTCAATCTGTGTTGAGGGCTGTTAACTCGGACGACCGAACAACCTGATATTTAGCGAGCGTGATTTTCGCTCTTGGCATTGGGTGAGACGTCCGTTTTTGGTCGGTAGCTGTCATTGGGAGCTTATCAGCCACGGGAGTCGTTTTTGAACGTTAGCCGTCGTTGCTGTCAAAGCGATTGACGTTTTCGCAGCAGTTGATCTCGGCAGACCTAGTCCACTTCGTGCAGGGTCAAAAACATTGCTTTGTCCAATGAGATGAAAAAGTCCTGGTAGGCATTGGGGTCGTCAATAGTCTGCGAATTAAAACGTGCGTTGGCGCGTACAGCCAGCCGCTTCCCATCTCGTTCACGTACCGTAACAGTCATTCTGATTTCGTAGTTCTGAACCTTCGTCGCGGTGATCGTTGCCAGATCATAGTCAGCCTTGTCTATGACAAACCCGAGGTCCTGCAATGTTGATACAACGGATCGCAGTGTATTGCGCTTATCGAGCGTATCGTACTCGCGAGTCTGCATCTGTCGCGTCTCGACTTGACTGCCGCTGGACGTGATAACCCCAGTGGGTGCAGCACAGCCGGCCAATATCAGGGTTGCCGATAAAACACCTGTTGCAAGTAATCGCATATCAGACGCCTTCTTTTTCCAGGAAAACAGACTTCGAAAGCTTGTCGAAAAACGCTTGATAGACATCTGCATCGCTGATGGTTTCCTGGTTGTAAAGTTCGCCGTTCTTGGCCCAGACAAAGCGCTGCATAGTGAGACGGACACTGTATGCATTGTTGTCGCGTGATTCGGGCAAGACGACGAAGGTTATCTTGATGTCCTGCACATCTTTGGACCCCTGGTATGAGTGATTCTCACAGCCGAGCAGGAATGTGAGAATGCAGTCAGCCACGTCCAGTGCAATGTTGCCGACGATTTCTGCTTCGCTGGTTGCGTCGGCACGCTTGGATGCCGAAAGAACACCCAGCTCCTTTTCCAGTTCGTCGATCGCATACCCGAGGTCCTGTAACACGCCAGACGACGCGGCGAGAATTTCAACATCCGAAACGTCCGCATAAACGCGAGTCTGAATCTGTCGCAGTTCCATGGCGCTTTCGCTGAGCCGGAATGCATCCTCAGGAAGCGTTGCACACGCACTCACTAACGCGACAAGGAATAGTGTTGCAGCAGTTCTATGGACTGTCGGCGGCATTGCACGCATTGATTGCGTAGCACTCAAAAGCGTGACGTGTGATAGGCGAAGTCGCGTACGAGACCTGCGTCATCAAACTTGATGACAACGGTTAACGTTCGTTGACTGCTTGCGCCTGATGACTGGCTCCCGGACACGCCTGTGCCGCCGATCACGTCCGAGCCACCACCAATTGCCAGGATGCCGGCGCTGACGTCGGCGCGCACATACTGCGTCGAAATCTTGTCGTAGATCCAGACCTCATTGCGATTTTCGTCGGTAGACACAATATTCGGAGATCCGAGAACTTCGGCAACCTGGCCGCCTGCCATCCCTATACGGATTTCTTTCTGCACCTTGCCCACGGTGATTTGCTCGTCGGCGTTGGGATTGTAGGTTTGGCCTGTTGAGCAAGCCGTAACGGCAGTCAACAGAGCAACTATCGCAAGCAAACGTGACATATCTGAGCTCCTTATCGGCATGATCGCCAAGAATATTTCAGTGCTCACTCTAGTCGATAGAAAACAGGTTTTGGCGCGTGAAGTGCCCGTCATTAGAAGACATCAGTGAAACATCAGCTGTCCATCAGATGGATGGCTCGGCCAGTCGCCGCTGAGGACTCAGCGCACCGCCGCAATTTGGCGCAATTTGAAAAACGTTCAGAAACCAGCGCAGACATAATGATGACGATCAAGACGTGATATGGAATTCAACTCGCATGAGCGAAAATTACCAGGAAGTGAACGCCAGCCAGCAGGCGGACAGGGACCTTTTCAAGGCTACGTTGCCGTTTGGCGTCGAGTCTGTGAAGACAAGCTGGTGGGTCGTTAGCTCGACTTTCCTGATGTTGCTGGCGGCGCTGCTTGGCGCGGCACTGACGCCCATGTGGCCATTGAGATTGCTGTTCTCAGTTTTGTCGGCTTTGTTGTTGATGCGCGCATTTATCACGTATCACGACTATATGCATAACGCGATCCTGTCACGCTCGCGAGTCGCAGGGTGGTTGTTCCGCTTGTACGCAGTGTTCTCGCTTACGCCGCCGCGATCATGGAAGAACAGTCACAATCATCATCACGGTCATGTGGGCAGAATTGACGCAGGCAGCATCGGTGCGTTTGCAACAATGACTACTGAAATGTGGCGCAACGCGTCTCCCATGGAGCGGATTGCATATAGGGTCGAACGGCATCCACTCACCATTCTCGGCGGTTACTTTACGATTTTCTTCCTCAGCGTAACCCTGCTGCCGTTTTTGAGAAATCCGGCACGGCATTGGGACTCGTTGCTCGTGTTACTCGGCCACAGTGCAATGGTGGCAACGTTGTGGATTCTGGGCGGTTTCGACGTCGCGTTTTTCGTCGTGTTGTTGCCAATGACCATTGCGTCAATGCTGGGGAGTTTCCTGTTCTTCGCGCAACACAGTTTCGAGAACATGCAGGTGTTGCCGGCGGAGACCTGGACGAGTCGTCGCGCCGCGATAGAGTCCTCCAGCTATCTGAAGCTGAACAGGGTCATGAGCTGGTTCACAGGCAACATCGGCTACCATCACATCCATCACCTGAACGTACGTATCCCGTTCTATCGACTGCCAGAGGCGATGGCGGCCATTCCCGAGCTGCAATCGCCTGTCACGATCACGCTCTCGCTGAAAGACATCAGGGCCTGCTTTCAATGCTGCCTGTGGGATGAGGGCCTGCAACGAATGGTCTCGTATCGTGAGTTCGCCAGAGCGGCGGCCATCTAAGTCCATTAAAAACAATAAGTTAGTTCGTCATTCTCGATTCGTTTTACATAACCGCATGCATCATCTAGACTGAGTTCAGTACGCGATAGAATTCATAAGAGCTCGAGACCTGTCGTATTTACGAGCCATAAGAGAGGATGACCATGCATCATCGTCCGCTAGCCGACGAATTTGCGGCGACTTTGCCGACTCCGGGATCTTTGCAACAGCCCCCGACGCCTTGCGATGCAGCCGCGTTGCGACGCTTGAATGTCGCTTATGCCGAAGAGAAACCTGCGGCAATTCTGATCGGCGCCGGACGGGCGAGGTCCAGCCAGGTTATCGACAGCTTTCTGGCAGGTCTCGATGAGGACACCTGCGTCACACGGCTACAAACTCCCAGCAAGAGTGCATCTTCTTATATGCGGGCGCTGGTGCGCTCGATCGGTTTCGAGCCCAAGGATTTCTGCGTTGCGGATCTCGACAAGATCTTTCTCATGTTCCTGTGCCACCAGAGAACCCATGGGCAACGAACAGTAATCTGTATTGAGGACGCACAGGATTGTGATTCCTGGGTGCTCAAGAATCTTAGCGAGCTAACGGAAATGGAGGCGCAGGAACACTACGGCCTGTTCGTCATTGTTGCCGGTCGGCGTGCGTTTAGTGATTGTCTCTATCAACAGCCGTTGCAAGGCATGACCGCGCGTGCCGGGCGCCACATAGCAGTATCGCCGCTTGCGCTGGAAGAGACACAGGAATTTGTGATGCAACAGATTCAGTCCGAAGGTGCCGACGACGTCGGCGAAGTGATCAAGCTTGAAGCAATCACAAGGCTTCACGAGATTGGAGCGGGCGACCCGGATACTGTCAGTGGATTGTGCGCCAAAAGTCTGCAACTGGCCGAACAGGAATCCGCTTTTCCCATTACGCCGCGATCCGTCAGCCGGGCGGCCAGTACCCTCGGCCTGGTATCCGACCCTGTTGCGGATTCTGCAGAGCTTACGGAACTGCAGAGCGATACAAGCCCAAAACACGGTCGTTTACTGGTTCGAGTCGGTGAAAAGTCTTTTGGTGAGTACGTGCTCGATAGCGACAGTGTCGCAATAGGGCGCGATCTTCGAAACGACATCTGTATCCCCAGCCTGGTCGTGAGCCGGCATCATTTGCTGGTTGTTACGTCAGCGAATTTGGTCAAGCTTGTCGACCTTGGCAGTACTAACGGCACCTTCATCAACGGCCGCAAGGTGAGTTCGCAAATCCTCAAGAGCGGCGATGCCATCAAGCTCGGCGACTGCCAGCTGGAGTTCATCGCTGCCGATTGAGTCATCAGGCAACTCCAATAGTTACATCTGAATGTTCATACGCGTCTGTTATTAGCGCCTGAAGTTTGGCAGAGTCTGTTGTAGGTACTCCTCACCCGGCCAAGAACTTACCGTGACACTTGTCGCTCACTCTGATCTGCCCACTTTCGCGCATTTGCGCGACCACGGGCACGAGTTGCTGTCGCTCGAGCGGGCGAAACACCAGGATATCCGCGAACTGCATATTGGCTTTTTGAATATGATGCCGGATGCTGCCCTGCAGGCAACCGAGCGGCAGTTCATCAGACTGGTCGGTAGCTGCAATCGTATCGCCCAGTTTTTCGTCTACCCGTTCTCACTGCCATCGCTGACACGCAGCGCTGAGACCGGCGACTACATTGAGAAATACTACAGTCGCTTCGAAGACCTCAGAGAACAGGGACTGGACGCGCTGGTGATAACCGGCGCCAATGTTGCGAATCCGCACCTCGATCAGGAACCGTTTTGGGAGCCGTTGCTGGACGTGGTTCGATGGGCCGACGAAAACGTTGCATCGACATTGTGTTCCTGTCTCGCAACACACGCTCTGCTCAAATACTCGCACGGTATTGAACGACAGCCGTTGCCGAACAAGCGCTGGGGTGTTTACAGTCACAGGGTATGTGCACCCGATCACCCGCTGAATCGCGACGTCAATACTCGCTACGACGTACCACATTCACGCTACAACGATATTTCCCGTGCGCAACTGGAAGCGGCTGGACTGAGGGTGCTGGCAGAAAGCGCAGAAGGCGGTGTGCATCTGGCGGTCAGCCCGGACCAGGTCCGTGTCGTCTACTTCCAGGGACATCCCGAATACGATCACAACAGCTTGCTCAAAGAGTTCAGACGCGAAGTGCGGCGTTTCGCAGCTGGTGAACGCGAGACGTTTCCTTTGTACCCGGAAAACTTCTTTCCGGAAGAAGCGCGTTGCCTTATCGAAAGCGTGCGGAATGATCCTGATGCGCTTATCGATCTTCTCGGTAACGAAATCGAGCAACATCTCGACAACACCTGGGGCGACACGGCCAAGGCCATCGTGAATAACTGGCTTGGTATCGTTTATCAGCTCACCAACCTTGAAAGAACAGAACAATTTATGCCAGGAATTGATCCTGACGACCCACTAAACCTGCGAACCTGAACGGAAGATTGCACGATGAAAGATGAAACCCTTGCCATACACGCTGGCTTCAAGGCCGATCCTGCGACGAAGGCTGTTGCACCACCGATTTACCAGACGGTCGCCTACGAGTTTGACGATGCGGCTCACGGTGCCGCGCTGTTTAATCTTGAGGTGGAAGGCAATATCTACTCGCGCATCATGAATCCGACCGTTGACGTGCTGGAGAAACGCTCAGCAGAGCTTGAAGGAGGCATCGCGGGTTTGTGCGTCAGCGCCGGTAGCGCCGCGATCAACTACGCGATTCTGAATATTGCCGAGAGTGGCAATAATATCGTTACCGTACCGTTGTTGTATGGTGGAACATATACATTGTTCAAGCACATGCTGCCGAAGCTGGGTGTCGAAGTGCGCATCGCAGCGGATGATTCAGTCGAGGCGATGCAACATCTGATCGACGACAAGACCACTGCCGTTTTTTGCGAGTCGATCGGCAATCCCGCCGGCAATATCGTTGACCTCGAAGCGCTGGCGGCGATGGCGCATGCACATGGTGTGCCGCTGATTGTCGACAACACGGTTGCGACGCCGGCTCTGATCAAACCTATAGAGTGGGGCGCCGATGTGGTCGTCAATTCACTCACCAAATATATGGCCGGTCACGGCAATTCGCTGGGCGGTGTGATCGTCGACAGCGGCCAGTTTCCATGGGCTGAACATGCCGAACGGTTTCACATGCTCACCACCCCCGAGGACTCTTACCACGGTGTTGTCTATACAGATGCTCTGGGCCCGGCCGCTTACATCGGGCGAGCACGCACTGTGCCGCTTAGAAACACGGGTGCCGCACTCAGTCCGATGAACGCATTTCTGATCCTCCAGGGCCTGTCGACGTTGCCGTTGCGTATGGAGCGTCATTGCGACAACGCGCTGGCTGTCGCACGCTACCTTAGCGAGCACTCCAGAGTCGAATGGGTCAATTACGGCGGGCTTCCCGATTCGAAGTACTTTGATCTCGCGCAGAAATATACGAATGGCAAGCCTTCGGCACTACTGACATTCGGCATAAAAGGTGGCTTTGATGCAGGCGTGAAGTTTTACGATGCGCTGCAGATGTTCCTGCGCCTCGTCAATATCGGCGACGTTAAATCGCTGGCAGCACATCCCGCATCGACGACACATCGACAACTCTCGGAGCAGGAACTCGAATCTGCTGGCGTCACGCCGGACATGATTCGCCTGTGCGTTGGCATCGAACACATTGATGACATTATCGCCGACCTGGATCAGGCGCTGGAAGCGTCTGGCTGAGGTCGATTGTGCGACGATTTTGACAATGCACGCATCTATAGCCCTGAACACATTGAATACGTTTGGGGAGATCACAATGCACTGGATGAAATTTGCTGTCTTGACGGTACTGCTAACGTCTTTCGTAGCGGTCGCAGGCGAGTCTGAAAAGAAAATGGAGATTAGAGTCGTCAAGGCAGGCCAAGGCGACGATGTAGAAGTTAATTGGTCAGGCGATGCCATTGACCTCGAAGGTCTCGCGGTCGGTGAGCAAAAAGTGTTGGCCAATGGTTCGGGAGAACCACTCACTATCACTCGTACTGAGGACGGACTGTCGTTCATCGTCGATGGCGAGACGATCGATATTCCGAATATCGGTGCAGAGGGCGCGCACATGGCGTACGCCAGCGCGGGTGACAAGCACCACAATGCACTCGTCGAAATAATTGGTGAGCACGACGAGGACGTTGATGTACACGTCATTCGCGGCGGCTCGGGCACGATGAATCTGCATGGCGCCGACGGAATCACAATCATTACCGGACAACCGCTCGACGCCTCGGTCAAGGAAACCATTCGATCAGTTCTGATTTCTGCCGGTCGCGACGATACTGTTCAGTTCATTGATGGACACAGCGAGTCGAGGCAGGTCAAAGTGATTCGCAGGAACGTCGATATCATCGAAGACTGATGCAATGATTGATCCACAGAGCTGATTGCGGGAGGCCGCGACTAGTGATCCAGCTGGTTGCGTGCCTCGTCCGCGAGCAACTTTGCACCGACATCAAATATGCCATGGTGCAATTGCGGAATCTCGATCAGCGTGGCGTCGGCGAAATAGTCGGCGAGCGCACGGGTTTGCTCTTCCAGACCACCGTGTGTATTGAGAATCACGACAGGTTGAGAAACGCTTGCTGCGGCTGGCTCGGCCGCGTATGAAAAAACCGCATGATACGGCCAGTGTGAGCGGAATCGCTGCATCAGAATATCGACAAAATTATCGTAACCTCGCTGCAGTGCGACGCCATCCTGACGGTCGACAACCGTGAACTCCCAGGAGCCTTGTAAACTTTCGAGTTTGTCAGACGGCATTGCGGCAACAACGTTGTTGTCGTACATCTCCTGGCGTGCCTCACCTTCATAGAAAGGTATGCCCAGCAACAACAGTTTGCGGACGAGATCCGGGCGCCGCAGGGCGAGCTCGATGGCGACAAACGTACCTGTGTGGTATCCGCATATATCGATTGCACCGCTACCGTTTTTTCCGTATCCCAGTGCGTCCAGTGTTTCCGCCATCGAGTCGGCATAACCCGCCATATCGAGCATTCCAGGTGGTGGGTCTGACTGGCCGAGTCCCGGATAGTCGGGTGCAATCATGACCCTGTCCTGACCCAGCTGCTGCATGAACAATCGGTAATAGCGACCAGCCATAGGATTAGGCGACAGGCATGCCACAGGTGTGTGCAACGTGCTGCTTGTCTCCGGTTCGGATATCAAGACATGAACCTGACCGTAACTACCGTCAATATACTGACGTTCAAACTGGACTTCCGCCGCTGCTGGAGACGCGATCAGAGTAAGCAGGGAAATATAGGCGTAACGCATATTGAGTACCGCGACTTGACCAATTCTGCAAAACATCATAAGCGAAATCGAAGCGTTCAAGGTAGAATGCGCCCGACATCCACAGCACAAGAGCAATTTCATGCGCGTAGACGCGATCAAGATCGGCAAGAATCCTCCCGAGGACGTAAACGTCATAGTCGAAGTACCCTTGGGTGGCCAGCCCATCAAGTACGAACTGGACAAGGAGGCAGGCACACTCGTGGTCGATCGTTTCCTGTATACGCCCATGTCGTATCCTGGCAATTATGGCTTCGTGCCGCACACCTTGTCGGATGACGGCGACCCAATCGACGTGCTGGTTGTTAATACGCGTGAACTCGTGCCGGGCTGCGTTATCAACGTTCGCCCCGTCGGCGTTCTGATCATGGAAGATAACGCCGGGCAGGATGAAAAGGTGATTGCGGTGCCGTCACATGAGCTGACCAAGCGTTATGACCACGTGCAGGACCACACCGATCTGCCGGATATAACGATGCAACAGGTAGAGCACTTCTTTGAGCACTACAAAGACCTTGAACCCGGCAAATGGGTTCGCATCGGCGATTGGTTTGGCGCCGATGAGGCAAAGCGCCTCATCGTCGAGTCCATCGAACGCGCCGACCGCAAATCAGAGCGCGAGCAGGGCTAGATTCTGCCGTCTCTGAATCTGATTCAGAGAGAATCGAAAAATGCTTCCTGTCGCGCGCGCTCTTTGGCGTCGGGCAATCGGCCGTGCGCGGCCCCAAAATTGTCATCGACGTGATGCAGCTTCGTCATGCCTGGAATGGCCAGCGTTGCTGCCGGATGACCGATGGCGTACTTGAGCAGGAACTGTGCCCAGGATGCACACCCGAAGTCTTTCGCCCATTCAGGTAAGGGTCGATCACCGACGGCCTGGAAAATACGACCACCGCCAAATGCACGATTCAGAATCACCGCAACGCCACGATCGGCGGCCAGCGGCAGAATACGTTCTGCTGCGTCACGCTGTTCGAGCGAATAGTTAATCTGGATGAAGTCCAGCTGCTCCGATTTCAGGATTTTTTCGAAGTCCGAATACTGGCGCGCCCTGGACGTCGTAATACCGACATAGCGGATACGCCCTTCTTCTTTCCACTCACGCATTGCAGGCAACGCCATCTGCCAGCCGCGTAGATTGTGGACTTGCATAAGATCAAACGCATCAGTCTTGAGTTTTGCAGCCGAGTCATTCATTTGCTGGCGCGTGGGTTCACCGCCAGGCTCTTTGTCAGCCTTGGTCGCGATGAACAGGTCATCGCGAATACCGAGATCAGCGATGAGGTCACCGAGCACTGACTCCGAGCTGCGATACATCGGCGCGGTATCGATCACTGTCCCGCCGAGTTCATGAAAACGCTTCAGGGCTTCTCGCAGCGGTGCTCGTTCTGCTTCCGAGGTGCCCACACCGTAGCGGTTGGTACCCAGGCCGATAACCGGAACCAGCTCGCCTGACGCCGGTATGACCTTCCTGATCATGTGTTCCGGACCGCCAAGTACGGGTCTGCCAAGCGCCATGAGCGACGCGGCGCCCAGGCTCGCCTTGCTAAATTCACGACGGGAGATTTTCATAGTGGCGTCCTGTTGTTACGACAATCGGGTATCTGATTATGCCAAGCACTGTATTGATCTGCACGACGCTGGCACAATCAGGCTTCATATTTTACGTGCGAGCATTCCATGGCGGGACTGTATTTTGAGGAATTTGTCGTCGGACAGGTGTTTGAGCATGCGATTCGCCGAACGGTGACCGAAACGGACAACGTTCTATTGACGACATTGACGCACAATCCTGCTGCACTGCATCTGGATGCCGAATCGATGAAGGATTCCCAGTTTGGACAGGTGCTCGTCAACAGTTGTTTCACGTTCAGTCTGATGGTCGGCGTTTCGGTCGGGGATACCACGATGGCGACAGCGGTCGCCAACCTTGGAATGGACGAGGTGCGTTTTCCGAACCCGGTATTCGTCGGCGATACGCTGAACGTGGTTACTGAAATTCTTGAGTTGCGCGAGAGCAAATCACGACCGGACAACGGCATCGTTGTCATGGGCCATCGCACTTTCAATCAGCATGGCAAGGTTGTCGCAGAGTGCAAACGCGTCGCGTTGATGCTGAGAAAACCCGAGTGATACGCAGCTTTCTATTTGTGCCTGCGGACAGTGAGCACAAAATGCAAAAGGCAACAGGTGTTGCCGCGGACGCGCTGATTCTGGATCTCGAGGACTCCGTTGCTGCCGCGGCTCGCCCTGCCGCGCGTGCAACGGCTTGCGAGTTCGCCACAGGTCGGAACAATATCTGGTTTCGAATCAACCCGATTGATAGCGACGACTCCGTTGCGGACCTTGAAGGTGTCATGGCAGCTTCGCCGAACGGCATAATTCTGCCAAAACCGCAGACGGCTGCGGCCGTGTCGGAACTTGCTGCGCGCCTCGATGTACTGGAAGCTCAACACGGAATAGAGCCTGGCCAGACGCAGATAATCGCACTGTGTACTGAGCACCCACAGGCGCTTCTGACTCTCAATGGTTATGTTGGCGTATCAGATCGCCTGGCGGGGCTGTCCTGGGGTGCTGAAGATCTCAGCGCTGCGGTTGGAGCAAGTGCGAATCGCGACACGCATGGCAACTGGCTACCCACCTACGAATTTGCGCGCTCCCTGTGCCTTGTGACGGCGGCGGCGGCGGGGGTACCTGCCTGGGATACGGTTTTCACGGATTTCCGCAATGTGGATGGCTTGCGACACTATGCTGATAACGCGCGTCGCGATGGTTTCACGGGCATGTTGGCGATCCACCCGGCCCAGGTCGAGGTGATCAACTCTGCGTTTGTGCCGACAGTTGAGGAAATTGAACACGCGCAGAAAATTGTGGACTTGTTCGACGCCAATCCGGGCACCGGTACAGTCGGGCTTGATGGCAAAATGATTGACCGGCCACATCTGGTACAAGCGCAGCAATTGCTCGCATTGGCAAAACAAAACGACTGATAAGAAGGCGCCGAGTATGGAAACGAAAATCTACCCCGTCCCTGAGAAGATCAGGGCGCGCACGCTTATCGACGAAGCGCGATACGAAGAGATGTATGCGCATTCAGTCAATGACAATGAGGCGTTTTGGGCGGAGCAAGCGCAGCGACTCGACTGGATCAAGCCGTTTAGCAAGATCAAGGACGTTAGCTTCGCCAAAGACGATCTGCACATTCGCTGGTACGAAGATGGCAGCCTGAACGCCTGCTACAACTGTGTAGACCGGCATCTTGCTGACAAAGCAGATGATGTCGCGATCATCTGGGAAGGAGATGATCCAGCTCGTGACCTGAAGATAAGCTATGGCGAGTTGCACGAGCGTGTCTGTAAATTTGCCAATGCGTTGAAAGCGCTAGGTGCGAAGAAAGGTGATCGCATTACAATCTACATGCCCATGATTCCTGAGGCGGCTGTATCCATGCTTGCATGCGCCAGAATCGGGGCTGTGCATTCAGTCGTGTTCGGCGGTTTTTCGCCGGACGCGCTCGCAGGCCGTATTCACGATTGTGAATCGAATATCGTGATCACTGCTGACGAGGGCGTTCGCGGTGGCAAGGGTGTGCCACTCAAGGCGAATGTGGATGCCGCGGCTTCCCGAGATGAAGTTACGACGCTCGAGAAAGTACTCGTCGTCAAAAACACTGGCGCCAGCATCGATTGGGTCGATGGTCGCGACGCGTGGTTGCATGAGCTGGAAGAGCAGGTCGACGTGGAATGTCCATGCGAGGAGATGAACGCGGAGGACCCGCTGTTTATCCTGTATACGTCCGGTTCGACGGGTAAACCCAAAGGTGTACTGCACACGACGGGTGGCTATCTCGTTTATGCCGCGATGACCCATGAATACGTATTCGATTATCAGCCAGGCGATGTCTACTGGTGTACAGCCGATGTCGGTTGGGTCACTGGCCACAGCTATATCGTCTACGGGCCACTCGCAAATGGTGCGATATCGCTGATGTTTGAGGGTGTGCCGAACTACCCGACGTCGTCCCGCTTCTGGGAGGTCTGCGACAAGCATAACGTCAATATCTGCTACACCGCGCCGACAGCAATTCGGGCGCTCATGCGCGAAGGCGATGAGCCCGTGAAGCGCACGTCGCGCAAGAGTCTGCGTCTGTTGGGTTCCGTCGGTGAGCCGATCAATCCGGAGGCCTGGGAGTGGTATTACCACGTAGTCGGCGAAGAAAACTGCCCGATCGTTGATACCTGGTGGCAGACCGAAACGGGCGGGGTCCTGATCAGCCCGCTGCCGGGCGCTACTGCACTGAAGCCCGGGTCGGCGACAAAGCCATTGTTCGGCATCAAACCGGAGATAGTTGACGGAGAAGGTAAGCGTCAGGAAGGCGCCGCCTCCGGCAACCTGATCATCACCGACAGCTGGCCAGGACAAATGCGCACGGTGTATGGCGATCATCAACGCTTTGTAGAGACCTATTTCTCAACATTCGACGGCGCCTATTTTACCGGCGACGGTGCGCGTCGCGATGAAGACGGGTACTACTGGATTACCGGGCGTGTCGATGACGTCCTGAATGTGTCCGGCCATCGTATGGGCACGGCAGAAGTTGAGAGTGCGCTTGTGGCGCACAAGGATGTTTGTGAAGCTGCCGTTGTTGGATATCCGCACGACATCAAAGGGCAGGGCATCTACGCCTACGTGACGCTGATGGAAGGTGTTCCGTCCAGTGATGAATTGAAAGCCGAGCTGCAACTGTGGGTGCGCAAGGAAATCGGGCCTATTGCGAAACCTGACCTGTTGCAGTGGGCGCCAGGCTTACCGAAAACCCGTTCCGGCAAGATCATGCGCAGGATATTGAGGAAAGTCGCAGCGGATGATTTCGACAACCTCGGCGACACCTCAACGCTATCTGATCCTGGTGTTGTAGAAGACCTAATTGAGAACCGGCAAAATCGCGCGCCTTAGTCGCCTCAGGCTTTGAGCTGGTCCTGGGCGATTTCTTTCGACATGCTGTTGTCGAGCTCCTCGACGAAGTTTTCGTCAATCGCGTTCGCAGCAGTAGCGGACAATGAATCGACAACGTCGTCTGATTCAAACGCAGTTTCCTCGGTCATGCCCATCGGCGTATCGAGTTTCTGCGTTGCCATCAGGCCCGGGTCGACGGCATCCTGATCGGAATCGTCATAGGAACCGGTAGCGGCCGTACCGTCCCGATCAAAACGCTGGTACTCGGCAACCTGTCTTTCGTACGCTTTGACAAACTCCTCAGCGAACATTTGCGGGAAGCGCCCACCGCCTTTTTCCGTAATGATCGGATAAAGATCCTGGTACAGGTTCCAGTATTTGGCATTTTTGCCAAAGCTGAACAGGCCACCGCCCAACGTTCTGTCGAAGCCTTCCTGCAACTCCTCGGGATCGAAACGATCAGCAAACTCTACAAATGCACTGTTCATTGCATCGAGGAAAGCATTCTGATGGTTTATCAGGTCGCGGCAAACTTCACGAACCGCATCCCGTGCACCAAGATAGTCGCCGTCTCCGCCGACGAGCAGCTGCTTCAGCAGGTCTGCTGTGTTGTCCGAAAACTTCATCGGGTTATTCTGACGCGGCAAAACCGTCGTCTGGTCCAGCCTGAAGGTATTCTTCAGATTCGCACGGCTTGTCAGCAGATCCGTCGTTCCGGTTACGAACTCGCGCAGGATTTGCCCGGCCTGCATCATCATTTCGGGCCGATTGACTGACGGGTGCAGTTCCGCGCGGCTGATTTCAAGGCCGTCGAGGAAGGAGTCGAAGAGGTCTTCGGCAGTAACCTGCAGCGCCTCTTCTGAGTTCGTTGGCTTTGCCGCGAGTTCCTGCTCGATCGCATGCTCTTTCTTCTTTTTCGTTTTCGGTTTTACGTCGCCGCCGCCAAACAGCGCAGACTGAAACTCCTCATCGCCGGACATCTCTTCTTCATCCAGCAACTTCATGCCCGTACGTAGCGACACTTCGTCAACCAGTTGCTCGATGTTATCGGGCACTACTGTGGGGCCGGGCTCGAGCGGCATGACCAGGCTTTCGCCGGAATCGACAGCCACAACGAATTCGAAATCACCCATGCGCAGGCGGTCGCCATCGAACAGGCGGCGCGGATTGCCGCGGCCCAGTGGCTCGACGTCGCCGTTGAGATAGACACCGTTACTACTGGTGTCGGCAAGGTAGTACATGCCACCTTTGAAATCGATAGTTGCATGCCGGCCCGATATGTAGCGATCGGGGTCTGGCAATATCCAGTCGTTGTGCAATGAACGGCCAATTGTGCCGCCGGTCTCGTGAAATTCGCGCACGAAGTCGTCGCCGACCAGGTCAGCATGTTCACTGACGATTTTGAGTTCTAACGCCATCGGGAATCCATATCTGGTGTATTGACAAATTCTGCAGCGAAACAAGGAGATAGGCTGCCGAATAGTTCACATAATCGACCCCTCGTGGGCGCCTGTGCTGGTCGAAAAGCACCATATTTGGCGGATCGGGGCATCTCGATCAAAATTGGGCCGAATCAGGCAGATTTGGTTAAACTACGCGCCCTGCGCCGACGAGCGCTCCCCGCTTAGCCGCAAAGTGTCGAAATGAGCAAAAAAAATCTCTTCAAGGTTGTCTTCATGAGCCAGGGCAAGGTCTACGAGATTTATGCTCGTAGCGTTGGTCATGGCGAGATGTTCGGGTTTGTGGAAGTCGAAGAACTCGTGTTCGGTGAAAAAACGACCCTCGTCGTCGACCCTTCGGAGGAACGCATCAAGGCAGAGTTCGAAAACGTGAAAAGAACCTACCTGCCGATGCACGCAATAGTCCGAATTGACGAGGTGGACAAGCAGGGCGTCAGCAAGATTAGCGAGCTTGAGGGAAGCAATGTCGCTCAGTTTCCCATGCCGGTGTATACGCCGGGGGATAGCAACTAGTATCATCCCGTTTTCGCCCCGGACTCCTTCGAATTATGCTTGAACTGCCCGGGCAACCGGCTCTTTCCGACTTCCGCGTTGCCAAGCTGACCCGTACCCTGAAACGGGCAGATGAGCGTGTCGATTCTGTTTCCGCGCGCTTCGTGTATTTCGTTGATACCAGCGCCGAATTATCCAGACAGGAGCGTTCGCGCCTGAACGCGCTGTTGATGTCAGGCGACAAGCCTGGCGCATTGAGCAAGGGTGCTAGGACTCTCATTGTTGTGCCGCGTCCCGGCACTATTTCACCCTGGTCCTCGAAAGCGACCGATATTGCCAATGCCTGTGACGTGGATGCAGTTGCGCGCATTGAGCGCGGTATCTGCTACGGCATCAAGTTCACTGGCAAGTCCGAAGAGACAGATCTGCTGGCGCTTGCACCGCTGCTAAGTGACCGCATGACGGATGCGGTATTTGCAAATGGCGAGCAGGCCGCCGCACTTTTCGAGCATCACGAACCAGCACCGGTCGTCAGCATTCCACTTGCAGAGGAAGGGCGCAAAGCTTTGGTCTCGGCCAATTCAGAGCTTGGACTCGCGTTGAGTGGTGATGAGATCGACTACCTCGTTGCAAGTTACGAGGGACTGCAGCGCGATCCGACCGACGCCGAGCTGATGATGTTCGCGCAAGCGAATTCGGAGCACTGCCGACACAAGATATTCAACGCGAGTTGGGTTATCGATGGCGAGCGGCAGGACAAGCGCTTGTTCGGCATGATCAAGTCGACCACGGAGAAAACGCCTGAGGGCGTAATTTCGGCGTACAGCGACAATGCGGCTGTCATTGCGGGATGGGATGGCGCGCGACTGATGCCGTCGCCCGCCGATCGTGAGTTCACGTACAGCGACGAAGCCATTCATATCCTCATGAAGGTCGAGACGCACAATCACCCGACAGCTATTTCACCCTTTCCAGGTGCTGCGACGGGTTCTGGCGGCGAGATTCGCGACGAAGGCGCGACCGGACTTGGCGCCAAACCGAAAGCCGGACTCACGGGTTTCACGGTTTCGCACTTGCGGATTCCGGGTTTTGCACAGCCCTGGGAAGGCGACTTCCCGCATCCTGAACACCTTGCGTCACCACTCGACATCATGATCGAGGGGCCGCTGGGCGGGGCAGCGTTTAACAACGAATTTGGCCGACCTAACCTCGCGGGGTATTTCCGTACATTCGAGAGTCACTACCCGGGACTGCCCGATAGCGAAATTCGTGGTTACCACAAGCCGATAATGATCGCCGGTGGTGTCGGCAATGTGCGGGCAGAGCACGCCAACAAGATTGACGTGCCAGTCGGCGCCAAGGTCGTAATTATCGGCGGACCGGCGATGTTGATCGGTCTCGGTGGTGGCGCAGCATCTTCACTGGCCAGCGGAACCTCGAGCGCCGACCTGGATTTTGCATCCGTGCAGCGCGGCAACCCGGAGATGGAGCGGCGAGCACAGGAAGTCATCGATCGTTGCTGGGCGATGGGCGATGCCAGCCCTGTGTTGCTGATTCATGACGTCGGGGCGGGCGGTCTGTCGAATGCAGTGCCGGAGGCCGTAGACCACAGTCAGCACGGTGCTGAAATCGAGCTGCGCGAGGTCGACAATGCAGAACCCGGTATGTCGCCGATGGGGATCTGGTGCAACGAAGCACAGGAGCGCTACGTTCTGATCATCGGTCAGGATCGCATTGGCGAGTTCAAAGAACTTTGTGAGCGTGAACGTTGTCCTGTCTCTGTGATTGGCACTTTGACCGGTGACGGCAATCTCACCGTGAACGATCGTGACTTCGATAACCGGGTCGTCGATATGCCGATGCAAATGTTGCTGGGTAATCCGCCGAAAATGGAACGCGATGTGCGTCGATCCCTATTACCAGAGGAGGCGCTGGACCTTGATGGCATAGATCTGTCAGAAGCGGCGCTGCGTGTGCTGCGATTCCCGGCAGTCGCCGACAAATCGTTCCTGATTCACATTGGCGATCGCACCGTTGGTGGATTGAGCGCGCGCGACCAGTTGGTAGGACGCTGGCAGGTTCCGGTCAGCGATGTCGCCATTACGGCGTCCGGCTTCGACAGCACGACCGGTGAGGCGATGTCGATGGGCGAGCGCACGCCGCTTGCGGTGACCAATGCGCCGGCTTCCGGCCGCATGGCCGTAGCGGAATCGATAACCAACATCGCTGCGGCGCCGATCAATAATCTCAGTGACATTCGCTTGTCCGCAAACTGGATGGCTGCGGCAGGTCATCCCGGCGAAGACGCGAATTTGTTTGACACGGTGCAGGCCGTCGGCGACGAATTGTGTCGCGACATCGGTGTGGCAATTCCCGTAGGCAAAGACTCCATGTCGATGCGCACGCGTTGGCAGGAATCCGGCCAGGAGATGCAGGTGGTTGCACCGGTGTCACTGATTGTCACCGCGTTCGCACCCGTATCTGACGTGACACAGCACCTGACACCTGAACTGCAGGACACTGAAGATACGAGTTACTTGCTGCATCTTGATCTCGGCAATGGTGCTAATCGCATGGGCGGGTCCTGCCTGCTGCAGGCATATCGGCGTACTGGTGGTCGCACGCCGGACCTTGATGATCCGCAGCGCCTGGTCGGATTCTTTGCGGCGATTCAGGAAATGAATTCACGCGGCATGTTGCTCGCGTATCACGACCGCAGCGACGGTGGTTTGCTGGCAACCGTGGCCGAAATGATTTTTGCCAGTCGTCTGGGCGTTACATTGAGTCTTGAGGGTTCAAATGTTGATCTATTGCGTCAGCTGTTCAATGAGGAACTGGGTGCCGTCGTACAGGTTGAAAAGAAGAAACTTGCGCAGGTGCAAATGGTGTTGGACCGCCACGGTATCTCGGCAGAAGCAGTTGGGCGTGTTGAAAAACAAGCCAGCCTGGTGGTTCGCAACGGCGACGAGACCGTACTGAGTCTTGAGCGTGCTGCGATGCAGCGTGAGTGGTCAGAGATGAGCTACCGCATTCAGGCATTGCGAGACAATCCGACAACGGCCAAACAGGAGTTTGACCGTATTCTCGATGACAAGGACCCGGGACTCAATGCTGAGTTATCGTTCGATCCTTCCGACAATGTTTCGAGATCCTTGCGCCGGGGCGCGAAGCCCAGGGTCGCGATTTTGCGCGAGCAGGGTGTGAACAGTCAGTACGAAATGGCCGCAGCGTTCATGCGCGCGGGTTTCAGTGCAGTCGATGTGCACATGAGCGACCTCCTGAGTGGTCGGGATACGCTCGCGGACTATCAGGGACTCGTCGCTTGCGGCGGTTTTTCGTTCGGCGATGTCCTCGGCGCGGGTGGTGGCTGGGCTAAGTCGATCCTGTACCATTCTCGAACGCGCGACCAGTTTGCCGCTTTTTTCGAGCGCGGCGATTCGTTCGCGCTGGGCGTCTGCAATGGTTGCCAGATGCTGTCGCATCTTAGTGAGCTGATCCCAGGCGCCGAAAACTGGCCACGCTTTCTGCGTAACAATTCGGAGCAGTTTGAAGCACGTTTGAGTCTTGTCGAAGTTGTAGAAAGTCCTTCTCTGTTCTTGCAGGGAATGGCCGGGTCCCGGTTGCCGATAGCAACGTCCCACGGAGAAGGCCGGGCCGTGTTCGCGGATGATGCCGCGCGCTATTCATCCTCCTACACCGTGGCGACACGTTACGTGGATAATTACGGCGAAGTTGCCGATACTTACCCCGCCAATCCGAACGGGTCCACAGATGGCATTTGCGGACTGAGTAACGAAGATGGCCGCGTCACGATCATGATGCCGCACCCGGAGCGCGTCGCGATGACGCGGCAAAACTCCTGGCACCCGGGCAACTGGGGTGAAGAGGGGCCGTGGATGCACATGTTCCGCAATGCACGAGCTGTGGTAGCGTAAGTCTATGAACGAGGCGCGCGCACGACATTGGGTTGTTGATCTATTTCAGAAGCACCCTGCGTTGCTGGTGTCTGCGTTTTACGTCGCAGCGTCGGTCATCGGTATGTTCTATTCCTGGGCATTCCTCAGGCACTTCGATGTCAACGTTTTTAACTACGCCCAGATCAGCGATTTCCTTCTGGCCTCTCTGAAAGAGCCGCTAACGTGGGCGCTCGTGTTTGTTTCAGTCGTTCTGGTCTTGCTCGACAATGCGTCGAGCCGCAAGGCGGGGCGTAAAGATTTGCGTCGCTGGCTGGCCTGGTACGGCTCGCCGCGTTACCGGATGGTCAACAACTTTACCGCGCTGTTTATGGTGCTGGTTTTTATCTATAGCTACGCGACGGCGCAGGCTCGCGACGTCAAAGCGGGTGAAGGGAAAACTGTGAACGTGGAGTTTTCGGACGGTGAGGCATCGGTTCGATCGACATTGCTTGGTACGACCGGGCAATGGGTCTTCCTCTACGAGCCTGATTTGCGCGCGGTGGATATCCACCCCGTCGAGAGCATTCACTCAATCTCTTTTCAGGCAGACTGAAGAGAGTTCTGCTGTTCCGTAACGAAGAATCGCCGCACCTTAAGAGCGCGTGTGAGTTTACCGCGGCGTACGAAGCACTGATAGAACATGTCCTTGAGAACTTCCAGCAGTATGCCGGCCTGAGCCCGGCTCAGCATTGGCAGGTCTTCGTGTTGCCCGCTGCCAAACAGAACTGCTTTGATAGGCGCAAAAGTTTCATCGTCAATGCCGGCGATATCCTGTGCAGCGAGAACTTCTTCGAACGCGCGCAGTTTTCCGCCTTCGCCCAGAGCAACGAACGCACTTTTCGCCGCGCGCCGGCACATTGAGGCGAACGCGTTAAAACTGTTGTTGGAGTAGCAATTGAGCGCTTCACGAAACAGAACTTCGGTATCACGCGGCAGATAAGAGAACGCGAAGCGTTCTTTCGGTCGTTCCAGCTCGATAAAGTTGCGCAGCAACTCGACACGATTCTCTGTGTACTCGCGCACGGCAAAGCGCAGAAATACCGGCGCGTGGCAAGCATCGCACTGATAGACGAGACCAACGTGTTTCGGTTTGTCGCGTAGTAACGAGGCGGCATCAGGGACCGATTGAGGGCTCATGTGCGCGTACACGCCACAGTAGGGACACTCGAGGCCGATACGCTCCTCGAGTTCGTTTTCTATCCCATGTTCCTTGTCTAATATGATCGACATTTCGCCCTGATTAACGCGCTGCTCACCATCATTAATCGGTGATGTTTTTATTAGTCTAATCAGCGACTTTCAGTATGCACCAAGTTCTTTTACTGACCGCTTCGGATTAACATAATCTGTGAATTTTACTGCCCCCACTGACCCACTGCCGTACGTGCCTCGTCGTTTAGCGGCCGCGCGACCAGTGCTGTCCGCGTCAGCGAAATTTCGAAGCGCGCGCCGTGCGCCATCGGCAAGTAGGTTGCCGTTCCGTAGTACGCGTCGACGCCGGGCATCAATACGGGAAACTTGCGCGCCACCTGCCATACGTCGAGCGGAGGGGCGTCGGACAATGAGTAAACCGTGCGTGGCTCAAGCATTTCGTCATCAACGTCCGAGTAGCGACCGCTGATCCTGTCGAGTTGATAAATCGGGTCGAGCCCGAGCAGTGTTGCCGGTGGTTTCCAGTTGATAACGCGCGCGTCCATTTGCCACTCGTCGCCACGCAGCGCGAAGCTGCGATCGGTCCGGCCATCGACCATGATCCGGGCGACGTACTCCCCCGGCATTGATTGCCGGAATTCTATCTGGCTGACGATCTGCTCATCGACCAGCCGACCGTAGCCGTAGTAGCTGAAAGCCAGCAAAATACTGGCGCCGCCAACTGATGCAGATGCGACGCCGCCGGCCAGCGACCCGGTCGCACGGAGAGGTCGCCGACGGCGCAGGTGCCGCATCATCGAAAATACGAAGAACAACGCGATGAGCGTAAATACGGTACTGGCGGTCAAGAGTAAATTCATCGAGTGCTCTCCGTCGTGTTTCAGCCTTCCAGTCTTTTGTATTTAATCCGGTGCGGATTGACCGCATCAGCACCCAGGCGCCGTTTTCGGTCTTCTTCGTAGTCCGCATAGTTTCCGGCAAACCAGACTACTTCGCTGTTACCTTCGAAGGCCAGTATGTGCGTCGCGATACGATCCAGAAACCAGCGATCATGCGATATCACGATAGCGGAACCTGGAAACTCAAGCAGGGCTTCCTCCAGCGCGCGCAGCGTTTCCACGTCAAGGTCGTTGGTCGGCTCGTCGAGTAGCAACAGGTTGCCACCTGAGCGCAGCATCTTGGCGAGATGTACACGATTGCGCTCACCGCCGGAGAGCAATCCGATTTTCTTCTGCTGGTCCTGGCCGCGGAAGTTGAAACGTCCAACGTAAGCGCGTGACGAGGTCTCGTAATTCCCAACCTTAATCATATCCAGTCCGTCGGAAATCTCTTCCCATACTGTTTTCTCGTCGTTGAGGCTGTCGCGAGACTGGTCGACGCTGGCAAGTTCAACGGTATCGCCAAGCCGAATAGAGCCACTGTCGGGCGTTTCTTCGCCAGTGATCATTCGGAACATTGTCGTCTTGCCTGCGCCGTTCGGGCCGATCACGCCGACGATGCCGCCAGGCGGGAGTTGAAAACTCAATCCGTCGATAAGCAACTTGTCGCCGAAGCCCTTTTTAAGGTCATCGACTTCGAGCACGACGTCGCCGAGTCTCGGACCAGGCGGTATGTAGATCTCGTTGGTTTCGTTGCGCGACTGATACGACGGTGACGAGATTTCCTCGAACTGTCGCAAACGAGCCTTGGACTTCGCCTGGCGGCCTTTTGGATTGCTGCGCACCCATTCGAGCTCGCTGGCCATCGCCTTCTGGCGCGCCTTTTCAGTCGATTCCTCCGTCTTGAGGCGGGCTTCCTTCTGTTCGAGCCAGCTAGAGTAATTGCCTTCGTACGGGATGCCGTGCCCACGGTCGAGCTCGAGAATCCAGCCAGCAACGTTGTCCAGGAAGTAGCGATCATGCGTTACAGCAATCACGGTGCTCGGATATTCATCGAGGAAGCGTTCCAGCCACGCAACGGACTCGGCGTCGAGATGGTTGGTCGGCTCGTCGAGCAGCAACATATCAGGTTGCGACAGGAGCAAGCGACACAGCGCGACACGTCGGCGCTCGCCGCCGGACAACTTGGTGACGTCTGCATCCCAGGGCGGCAGACGTAGTGCATCCGCGGCAATTTCCAGCTTGCGGTCAACTTCCCAACCTCCGGCCGAGTCAATCGCATCCTGCAACTTGCCCTGTTCCTCGAGCAACGCATTCATTTCGTCGTCTTCCATTGGCTCGGCGAACTTCATGCTGATCTCGTTAAATCGGTTTAACAGTTCGATGGTCTCGCCGAGGCCTTCTTCGACATTGCCGCGCACATCCTTGCTGGCGTCGAGCTCGGGTTCCTGAGACAGATAGCCAATCTTGATGCCGGGTTGCGGGCGTGCCTCGCCGTCGATTTCAGTGTCCAGACCGGCCATGATGCGCATCAGCGTCGATTTGCCAGAGCCATTCAGTCCGAGGACTCCGATCTTGGCGCCCGGGTAGAAGGACAGGGATATGTCGCGAATGAGGTAGCGCTTCGGTGGAACGACCTTCGCAACGCGATTCATTGTGTAGATGTACTGTGCCATGGTGCGCCCAATGATTGAGAAGCGCGCATTATCCGGTATGCTCACCCACAAGCAAAGAACGATAAGGCTCTAATGAGCGAAAACGTGCTTGTTTATCGCGGGGAAGAGATTGCCGCCTACGGCTTTGGCGATCCACACCCGTTCGGTACCGACCGCCACGACGTGTTTCAAAAGGAACTCGACCGGGCAGGTCTCGAAGGCGCTATCGACTACGGGCATCCGCGCCCGGCGCTGGTCGATGAGCTGGCGCTGTTCCACACCGCAGACTACATCGACAAGGTGTCACGGCTGTCCGCAATCGGCAAAGGCTGGCTGGATGATGGCGATACGCCTGCCGTGCCGGGGATCTACGATGCGGCATCTGCCGTGGTCGGCGCTGTGTTGTGCGCCGTCGACGAAGTCATGCACAACAATTATCGGCGCGCATTCATCCCGATCGCCGGTCTGCACCACGCGGCCCGCGATCGTGCTGCCGGATTTTGTGTATTTAATGATTGCGGTATCGCCGCAGAATATTTGCGCAAGGAATTCGGCCTTCGACGCATTGCCTACGTCGATATCGACGCTCACCATGGCGACGGAATGTTCTACGGGTTCGAGGGTGACCCCGACCTGATATTCGCGGATATTCATGAGGATGGGCAGTATCTCTACCCGGGTACTGGGGCGGCCAGCGAGACG
Organism: Gammaproteobacteria bacterium; assembly: GCA_022600955.1. Classification (GTDB taxonomy): domain Bacteria; phylum Pseudomonadota; class Gammaproteobacteria; order Steroidobacterales; family Woeseiaceae; genus UBA1847. The sequence continues at coordinate 49,838 of JAHZJK010000002.1, read as the reverse complement.
GGCAGCGGTCGGGCGCGGGGAACCAAGCTGAACATACCGATCGCGCCAGGCGCTGATGACGGAGATTTTCATCGTGCCTGGACCCAGGTCGAAAGCTATATCGATGCCGCAAAACCCGAGTTCATTCTGATGCAGGCTGGCGCAGACAGCCTTGAGGGTGACCCGATTACCCATCTCTGTTGGACCGAGGAAGCGCATGCCTATGCGGCTTCGTCCCTGTGCAGGCTCGCTGACAAGCACTGTTCCGGTCGTATCATTGCTACGGGTGGTGGAGGCTACAATCGCAGCAATCTGGCGCGTGCCTGGACGCGGGTCGTTCAGTCGTTTGTCGAAACGCGATAGTCAGGTAAGATCGCGGTCTTTCGGCCCCCCCGTTGCGGAGTAACTATGTTCGACTCTAAGCTGACGCTCGAAGCGTTTGATCCTGATATTGCCAAAGCCATAGCGCTCGAGAGCCAACGCCAGGAAGAGCATATTGAGCTGATCGCCTCTGAAAACTACACGAGCCCTCTGGTCATGCAGGCACAGGGATCGAAGTTGACGAACAAGTACGCTGAGGGTTATCCGGGCAAGCGTTACTACGGCGGTTGTGAGTTCGTTGATGATGCCGAAGCGCTGGCGATAGAACGAGCGAAACAACTGTTTGGAGCGGCATACGCAAACGTCCAGCCGCACTCGGGCTCGCAAGCGAATGCTGCCGTCTATCATGCGCTCGTTGAGCCGGGTGACACGATCATGGGCATGGACTTGAATGCGGGTGGTCACCTGACGCATGGTTCGCCCGTCAATTTCTCGGGCAAGCTGTTCAATGTGGTGCCCTACGGTCTGGACACGTCAACAGGTCTGATCGATTACGACCATGTCCAGGCACTCGCAACGGAGCACCAGCCAAAGATGATCATCGCGGGTTTCTCGGCGTACTCGCAAGTCGTCGACTGGGCGCGTTTTCGCGAAATCGCAGATAGTGTTGGAGCCTACCTGTTCGTCGACATGGCGCACGTCGCCGGCCTGGTCGCCACGGGTCATTATCCGAGCCCGATTCCGCATGCCGATGTTTGCACGACGACGACACACAAGACACTGCGGGGACCACGCGGTGGCCTGATTCTCGCGCGTGAAAACGAAGCGCTGACAAAGCGCTTCAATTCGCTGGTGTTTCCCGGTACGCAGGGTGGGCCACTGATGCATGTGATTGCGGCCAAGGCTATTGCTCTCAAGGAGGCGCTGTTGCCTGAGTTCAAGAGCTACCAGGCTAAAGTCTGCGAGAACGCCAAAGTGATGGCCGCTGTGCTCGCGGAGCGAGGATATCCGATCATCTCGGGTGGCACCGAGAATCACCTCATGCTCGTCAGCCTTATTGAAAAAGGCATTACCGGCAAGGCGGCGGACGCTGCGTTGGGCGAGGCCTACATCACGGTGAACAAGAATTCAGTGCCGAACGACCCGCAGTCACCGTTTGTCACCAGCGGTCTGCGCCTTGGAACGCCGGCAATAACGACCCGCGGCTTCGGTACCGAAGAGACGCGCCAGCTTACCGGCTGGATTGCAGATATACTGGACGATCTGGATAACAGGGAATCGATCGAACGCGTACGTAACCAGGTGCTCGAGCTATGCTCACGATTCCCGGTGTACGGCTGATCGCTAACGTCTAATGCACTGTCCGTTCTGCGCCAACGAAGAAACGAAAGTAATCGACTCGCGTCTTGCGGGTGAGGGCCGTCAAATACGCAGGCGTCGTCAGTGCCTGGCGTGCAATGAGCGATTCACAACTTTCGAAACGGCCGAGCTGGTCATGCCGCGGTTGGTCAAGAATGACGACAGCCGGCAACCGTTCGATGAGAACAAACTGCGTTACAGCATGGTTCGCGCACTGGAGAAGCGCCCGGTGCCGAGCGATGCACTGGAGCAGGCGATAGGCCGCCTGATCCACAGACTTCGCACCATGGGTGAGCGCGAAGTGCCGTCGCGACTGGTGGGTGAACTGGTCATGCAGGAGCTGCACGAACTTGACGAAGTCGCCTACGTGCGTTTTGCGTCGGTATATCGGCGCTTCCAGGACATCACCGAGTTCGAAGACGAAATCAAACGCCTGCAACGCATTTCCGAAACGGCTGCGAGTCGCGAGCAAATGTCTTTGCTGCCCGAGTTGCTCGGCAAGAAATCAAAAAAATAGCGATGAGCGAGTTTTCCGCAAATGACAGCGTGCACATGGCGCGTGCCCTGCGCCTCGCTGAGCGCGGGCGTTTCACGGCGCATCCGAATCCTGTTGTGGGTTGCGTGCTGGTGCGGGCGGGGGAGGTTTTGGGCGAAGGCTGGCATTGCAAAACTGGCGAAGGCCACGCAGAGGTAAACGCGTTGCAGAATGCGGGCGGCAATGTTCGAGGCGCGACCGCGTACATCACACTTGAACCTTGCGCGCATCATGGCAGGACTCCTCCGTGCGCGGATGCACTTGTCGCCGCTGGCGTCAGCCGGGTTGTCGCAGCGATGGTTGACCCATCGGATGCGGTGGCGGGCCGCGGACTACAAAAACTGCGTGATGCGGGTATTGAAACTTCGGTGGGTCTGATGAGTTCCGCCGCTGCAAACCTGAACCAGGGTTTCATCAAACGCGTTGCTCGGCAGCGTCCTTTCGTGCGCCTGAAGCTGGCGATGAGTCTCGATGGTGCAATCGCAATGTCGGATGGCGAGAGCCAATGGATTACGGCTGCCGAGTCGCGCGCGGACGTACAAAAGCTGCGTGCGCGGAGTGGCGCCGTGTTGACCGGTATCGGCACGGTGCTGGCAGATGATCCGTCGCTCAATGTGCGAAGCGACGCAATTGATACAAATGGACTCCAGCCTCTCAGGGTCGTACTGGACACGCGGCTGCGGATGTCCGCGAATGCCAAGATGCTGTCCCTGCCCGGGAATACACTGGTTTGCCACGGTGAGCCCGGTAATGATACCGCGCTGCGCAATGCAGGTTCCGAGGTGTTGCAGGTCGGCAGTGGCGCCGCTGGCGTCGATATCGACGCAGTTCTGGCCGAGTTGGCGCAACGGGAAGTCAATGACGTCCTTGTTGAGGCCGGCGCGACGCTTGCGGGCCGCTTGCTTGAGGGCAAATTCGTCGATGAGCTTGTGATTTATCAGGCGCCCCATATGATGGGTAGCCAGACCCTTCGGGTACTGCAAACGCCGGCCTGGTCAAGGCTGCAAGACCGGCTGGTACTGGACACCAAAGACGTTCGCAGAATAGGCGCGGACACTCGAATCACAGCGACGATAGCGACGTAACAGCGTCAACAGACGATAGCTCATGTTTACCGGAATCATTAAAGCAAAAGGCACAATAACGGCACTGGAGGCGCGCGGCGGTGACGTACGTCTTTCAGTCTCTTCGGCTGGCCTGCCCTGGGGCGACTACGATCTCGGCGAGAGTATCGCTGTCAATGGTGTCTGCCTGACCGCGGTGGCTTTGCGCGACGATGGATTTGATACTGACGTGTCCGTAGAGACTCTCGACGTGACGGCCCTGGGCGCACTGGCCGCCGGTTCACGCGTCAATCTGGAACCGGCCATCAGTCTTGGCGAGCGACTGGGCGGCCACCTCGTCAGCGGTCATGTGGATTGCAAGGGTGTCGTCAGCTCCCGCACTTCGGATGCGCGGTCTATCCGGCTGGCGATCGAGATTCCGGAAGAATACTCCCGCTACGTGTCCCGGAAAGGCTCGGTTTGCGTCGATGGCGTCAGTCTTACCATCAACGAAGTATCGGGAAACCACTTTGAATTGAATATTATTCCGCATACTGCAGAAGTTACGATCATTGACCGTTATGCGGTGGGCACCGTTGTTAACATTGAAGTAGATTTGCTGGCTCGCTATATCGAGCGCCTGATTAGCAAAGACGACGGTGACATCTCGCTCGATTTTCTTAAGGCGCATGGCTATGCCTGATAACACAACACTCCACCCAAGCGCTGTCGATCAGACGTTTTCCGATATTGAAGACATCATTGCCGATATCCGGGACGGCAAGATGGTCATCATGGTAGATGACGAGAATCGCGAAAACGAAGGTGATCTGATCATGGCAGCTGAGAAGGTGCGCCCGGAAGACGTCAACTACATGGCGACTCATGGCCGCGGACTGGTCTGCCTGACGCTATCGCGCGAGCGCTGCAAGCAGCTGCGCTTGCCGCTGATGGTCAGTGATACCGATCAACACCACGCCACCAACTTTACCATTTCGATAGAAGCAGCCGAGGGCATCACGACAGGCATTTCAGCGCACGACCGCGCGCGAACGATCCAGGCCGCTGTTGCGCCCGACGCGACGCCGGAAAACCTGAGTCAGCCCGGACACATATTTCCGGTCATGGCACAGCCGGGCGGTGTATTGACGCGGGCCGGCCATACCGAGGCGGGCTGTGACCTTGCGAGACTTGCCGGACTCGAATCTGCGGCGGCCATTGTGGAGATCCTGAAAGAGGATGGCAGCATGGCGCGTCGCCCGGACCTTGAGGTCTTCGGCAAGGAACACAACATCAAGATCGGCACCATTGCCGATCTGATTCGCTACCGGCTTGAAAAGGAACGCAACGTCGAACGTATTGCGGTCGAAACGATTGAAACTGACCACGGCACATTCGGGATGTACTGCTACGATGATCACGTCAACCGTGCGGTGCATGTAGCACTGGTGAAGGGCGACCTGACGAGCGTCGAAACACCATTGGTGCGTGTGCACCTGCAGGACACGCTCGGCGACGTAATCGGTGTGCAAAGCAGTTCGCTGGGCTGGCCGTTGAGCAAGGCGATAGAACGCATCGCAGCTGAAGAAGTTGGCGTTATCGTGCTGCTGCGCGACCAGGAGACGTCCCGCAATTTCATGGATTCTGTGGAAACACTGGGTCAGCACCGGGATGAGTTGGAAAATCGCCGAGGCGGTGATGAGGTACTGCGGACCTATGGCGTCGGCGCGCAAATACTTCGCGACCTCGGGCTCAGCAAAATACGTGTATTATCGGCGCCTAAGCATATGTACGCGATCTCTGGTTTCGATCTTGAGATCACCGAATACGTCTGAGACCGGCAACCAGCATGGACAAAATAAAAACAACCGAGGGCGATGTGATCGTTCGCGATGGCCGCTTTGCGATTGTAGCTGCGCGCTTCAATGACTTTATCGTCGAATCGCTTATCAAGGCTTCTGTGCATTGCCTGCGGCAGCATGGTGCAGCCGACGGCGACATTGAAATCGTCCGCGTGCCGGGCGCGTTTGAAATGCCCGTTGCGGTCGAAAAAGTCGCGGCTACGCGCCGTTTTGACGGAATCGTCGCGCTAGGTGCCGTGATTCGTGGCGGTACTCCGCATTTTGACTATGTAGCAGGCGAGTGCGTTAAAGGTGTTGCGGCCGCGGCGGCCAGCCACGGCATTCCGATAGGCAACGGCGTGTTGACCGTGGACACGATCGAGCAGGCAATCGAGCGCGCCGGTACCAAGGCTGGCAACAAAGGCGAGGAGGCCACGCTCGCGGTCATTGAAATGGTCAACCTGCTGCGTCGTATCGACTGATGAGAAAACAAACATGAGCAAGACCGCTTCGGCAGGTGCCGGCGCACGTACTCGCGCGCGCGAGTTGATGGTGCAGGCTCTGTACCAGAAGCAGATCGCCGGCCACGCAACTGACGAACTCCTGTCACAGTTTCACGAGCAGGTGGCTTACGAGCGTGTCGACCAGGCATTTTTCGATGAGCAGTTTCCCGCGATCAGCGAATCCCAAACAGCACTTGAGCAAAAAATTGATGTGCTAATAGACCGGCCTCTGGAACAACTCGATCCGGTCGAACTTGCCATTCTGTTGATCGGCACCTACGAGCTTGAAGCACGCGTTGACATCCCTTACAGGGTGGTGATCAACGAGTGTGTGAACCTGGCCAAACGCTTTGGCTCGATCGAGGGCCACAAGTACATCAACGCCTGCCTGGACGTCGCGGCCAAGTCGTTTCGGGAAATCGAGATTCAGGCACAGGGCTAATTCCTGTGAATGAATTCGAACTCATACAACGTTTCTTTCACCGCCGCGGCACGGCGACGGGCGTCATTACCGGGATCGGCGACGATGGAGCAGTGCTTGCGCCCGCTGATGAGAATTCTCAGCTCGTGCAGGTTATCGATACCCTGGTGTCCGGTGTGCACTTCCCGGTCGATACGGCGCCCGCTGATATCGGTTACCGGGTGGTTGCCGTGAATCTTTCCGATGTTGCCGCGATGGGCGCAATACCGCGGTGGATGACGTTGGCGCTGACACTCCCGCATACCGCTCCGGACTGGTTGCAGCAATTCGCAAACGGGCTTTTTGCCGCGGCCGACAAATTCGACGTCGCGCTGGTCGGTGGCGACACGACGAGCGGTCCCGACGTCGTTGCGACCGTTGCAGTGACGGGAGAAGTGGAGAGAGGTCAGGCATTGCTTCGCAGTGGGGCGCTACCGGGCGATAGTATTTTCGTCAGCGGAACCGTTGGCGATGCTGCGGCTGGTCTGTCGCTCTTGGCAGCAGGAAAGCGGGGCGATGAGTTGGTGGATCGTTTCTTGCGGCCAACGCCGCGCGTTGCTACCGGGCGCTCGTTGCGAGGTCGGGCCAGCGCCGTAATCGACATCTCCGACGGTCTCGCAGGTGATCTGAAAAAAATACTGGATGCCAGCGGTGTCGGAGCACAGGTCGATATCGAGAAGTTGCCGCTATCGCGTGCGCTGCTTGCGCAATTCGACATGGCGCAATGCCGAAAACTGGCACTGACGGGTGGCGATGACTATGAGTTGTGTTTTACAGCTGCCGCAGCCGATGTGTGCGACATAGAAGGCATTACGGCAATTGGCCGTGTAGTTGACGGTGGCGGCCTGGTTTGTCAGCTCGGAGGCGACGTTGTGGATGTGAACGACAGTGGGTACCGTCACTTCTCATGACCGATCAGGAAAAAAATCTGGCGCGCACTGTGCTCACTGACCCGGTGCATTTCCTGGCATTTGGGTTCGGTACCGGACTGGCGCCGAAAGCGCCCGGCACTGTCGGTTCGCTGCCCGGCATTCTGTTGTTTTGGCTAACGATGGACTACGGACTTTATGTTCAATTGACTGTCGCTGTTGTCGTGATCCTCGTCGGTATCTGGATTTGCGGGGAGAGCGCTCGTCGAATCGGTGTACATGATCACGGTGGCATTGTCTGGGATGAAATTGCAGGTATGTACCTGACGTTAATGGTGGCACCATTTTCGGTGGTCGGTTGGGTGCTCGCGTTTGTGCTTTTTCGCTTCATGGATATAGTAAAACCCTGGCCGATTAGAGACCTGGATCACAGACTCAAAGGTGGCGTCGGAATTATGCTGGACGACCTCGTAGCTGCGCTGTACGCCGCAATTTTGCTGGCTTTGTACAGGTGGCTCATGATCTGAACAGTTGAGGCAAAATGGCCAGCAAGGTAAGCGATATCAAGCGCCCGGCAGACGTGCCCGAGAAGATCGGTAAGTACGTCATTATCAACAAGATTGGTAAGGGTAGTACTGGCATGGTCTATTTGTCTCACGACCCGTATTACCGCCGCGATGTTGCGATCAAGGTTTATAACAGCGAAGAAGATGCCGATGCTGAACGAGCACGCGTTGCTCGCAAGATGTTCTTCAACGAAGCGCACATGGTGGGCATGCTGCAACACCCCAACATCATGCCTATTTACGATGCTGGTGAAGAAGACGGTGCGTACTACGTCGTAACCGAACACATCCAGGGCGCTCGCACGCTGGCCGCGTATTGCCGCCCTGACAACCTGCTGCGCGTCGACGATGTCATCGAGATAATTTACAAGTGTGCGAAAGCACTGCACTACGCGCATGGGCGTGGTGTGATTCATCGGGATATCAAGCCGTCGAATGTCATGCTGACCATCGACAATGACGTTCGTATCATCGATTTTGGTATCGCGATCGTGAGTGATTCGGAAGTTTCACGAATTGAAGGAATCGCAGGCTCGCCGAGTTACATGTCCCCGGAGCAAGTTCAATCAGAAGATCTGACGCCGCGCTCGGATCTGTACTCCCTGGGTGCAGTCATGTACGAGTTGCTTACGGGCTTCCGCCCATTTCGCGCAGACAATCTCTCCAAGCTGTTGCACCAGATCGTGTACGCAACGCCACCACCGATTCACACGTATCGTGATGACCTGCCTGAGGAGCTCGAGCATGTTGTCATGACCACGATGCAAAAAGAGCCAGGCAAGCGCATCACGACCGGAAATGCGATGGCCGCGGAATTGACGCGGGTCTATAAGGACCTGCGACAAAAGTACGACAGCCTGGATAACCAGGAACACTTCGATCTGCTGCGCACTCTCACATTCTTCCATGAGTTCTCGCATGCAGAGATATGGGAGGTCCTGCGTGCGTCCGACTGGCACGAGTACCAGGATGGTGAGGACATCGTTCGTGAAGGCGAAGTTGACGATCGCTTCTATATAATCGTCGCCGGCACGGTCAAGGTTCAGGCGAACGGCAACGACGTCGGATCACTTTCCAATGGCGAATGTTTCGGCGAAACGAGCTACGTGCGTGGCGCTCGCCGCCAGGCATCAATCAAGGCTGATGGCCAGGTGACGATCCTGCGCGTGAGTTCGACCCTCATGGAGCAGGTGTCATCTGCATGCCAGCTGCGCTTTAACAAGGTATTCCTGCGCTCCCTGATTAATCGCCTGCAAGGCAACGGCGCCCCCAACACCTGATCCCAAAAGCCGTTAAGCTGCGGCCATGAACACACTCGACGAGCGCAGCGTCAGCTGTCCCTATTGCGGTGAAGGCATCGAAGTACTTATTGACGCTTCGGTCCCGGAGCAGTCGTATATCGAGGACTGCCAGGTGTGCTGCCGCCCGATCAATTTCTCGGTCCAGACCGGTTTCGACGGGGAACTGACTGTGATGGTCTCCAGCGACAGTGAGTGAATTCGCGGCGTTGCGACTCAAATGCGCTACACTGCTGCCAGATTTTTTCAGGGGACCACCATGCTCAAGCGCTTCTTTCTCGTTGCCAGCCTTATCCTTGCCGTACCGGCCGCTGCCAGCGATCTCAGCGATGCTGTCAAAAAGGACTACGACGAACATCTGGCAGGTCTGTTCGACTATTTTCATCGCAATCCGGAGCTGTCGACCGTTGAGCATGAGACGGCACGTCGAATGGCGCTCGAACTCGGGCTCGCGGGATTCGATGTAGCCGAGGGTGTGGGTGGCACCGGTGTTGTCGCCATGCTCAGGAATGGCGAAGGCCCGCTGGTCATGATGCGTGCCGACATGGATGGATTGCCTGTCGAGGAGAAGTCCGGGCTGGAAAACGCCTCGCTGGCGCAGCAGAAAGACCCAATTACAGGCAATATGGTCTACACGATGCATGCCTGTGGTCATGACGTACACATCACGAGCCTGGTCGGAACTGCACGCCGTATGGCAGCCAACAGGGACGCGTGGAGCGGTACATTGATGCTGGTCGTACAGCCGGCCGAAGAACGTGTTCTGGGCGCAGCCGCGATGAAAGAAGATGATATCTGGGGTCGGTTCGGAACGCCGGACTACGCCCTGGCTTTTCATGTCTCATCAAACGATGTCGCCGGAATAATCAACGTGTCAGAAGGCAGCCCGTACGCAGGCGCGGATACTGTCGATATCATCATTCATGGAGTCGGTGCACACGGTGCTCACCCCCATCGTGGCAAAGACCCCATCGTGTTGGGCAGCCAGATCGTGCTTGCGTTGCAAACGCTGGTCGCTCGCGAGCTGTCGCCACGTGATCCAGGCGTCGTAACCGTCGGGTCGTTTCACTCGGGTACAAAACACAACATTATTTCGGACCGCGCACATTTGCAGCTCACCGTGCGAAACACGAGTACCGCAACTCGTGAGCTTCTCCTGAGCGGTATCAAGCGCATCGCCGAAAATATGGGTCGTGTCGCCGGGCTGCCAGAGGACAAACTGCCCGAGGTCATCGTCTCCAATGAGTCTGTGCCGCCGACAATCAATGATCCGGCGCTTGCGCGCCGACTAAAGCAAGCATGGGCCGAGAGCATGGGAGACGATGCTGTAGTCGATATTCCGACCAAGGGCATGGGCGCAGAAGACTTCCCGTTCTTTACCGTGGAGCCTCAAATCACCAGTGTTTACTGGGCGATTGGCGGTACGCCTCAAGCCGATTTTGATACTGAAGCAGCGGGTGGCGCGCCGGTTCCCAGCCATCACTCGCCGCTATTCAAGATTTCGCCGGAACCCGCTGTCACTGCGGGTGTTGAATCCACTGTGGTGGCGTTGATCGAACTGATGTCCGAATAACATCGATGGTCGGGGGCACAGGATCCGGGAGTTATTTTCCTTCGACTGTGTGTCGTGGAGAAGGAAAATAACTCCCGGATCCTGTGTTCCTAGTCGTCGTCTACTTCAAACTCTTCCAGAGAATCACCACCGGCGGACTTCAGCAGAATTTCGACTTTTTGTTCGGCTTCTTTAAGAGCTACCTGGCATCCCCGTGTCAGCTTGATGCCTTCCTCGAATTTCTTCATGGCCTTCTCGAGCGGCAGGTCACCGGATTCGAGTTCTTCGACAAGTTCCTCGAGATCGGCAAGTGATTTTTCGAGGTTTATTTTTTTAGCTGCCGCCATGTTTTTTTATCCTGTTTCAATTGCGCCGCTACGCTACAGTGGCACCGCTAAGTCGTCAAATGTTCGCTTATTGACACAACATTAGGTGCGAACTAGACTGATATGAATCTTAGATTCATTCTAATAAGAACCATTCTAAATTCAGAGGGCTCGAAATGTCATTGAAAGACAGCAAAACTGAACAAAACCTCAAAGATGCGTTTGCCGGCGAATCGCAGGCTAACCGTCGCTATCTTTACTTCGCAGCGAAAGCCGATGTAGAGGGTTACAACGATGTTGCTGCCGTTTTTCGTTCCACCGCGGAAGGCGAAACCGGCCATGCTCACGGGCATCTGGAATATCTCGAAGAGACAGGTGATCCAGCAACAGGTCTGCCGATCGGTTCTACTGCTGATAACCTTGCCGCTGCGATCGCAGGTGAGACTCACGAGTACACCGACATGTATCCGGGAATGGCGAAATCCGCGCGTGACGAGGATTTTGATGAAATCGCAGACTGGTTCGAAACGCTGGCCAAGGCAGAACGTTCGCACGCGAACCGCTTCCAGAAAGCGCTCGATACGCTCGACGACTAGTCGGCGCAGCAGGTGTCTGGCGGAAGACGCGAAGGCAGCCTCGAGGCGCCAACGAGGCATCCTCTCGACTGGCAGTCCGAGGAGTTCTATGACGAGGGCCCTCTCTTCGACGAGCTAGAGCGTGTCTTTGACATCTGCCACGGCTGCCGGCGCTGCTTCAACCTTTGCAATGCGTTTCCTACCTTGTTCGACGCCGTCGACGAGTCGGAAACCATGGAAGTCGACGGCGTACCCAAGGAGGTTTACTGGGACGTCGTCGATCATTGCTACATCTGCGACATGTGTTACATGTCGAAGTGTCCCTATGTGCCGCCGCATGAATGGAACATCGATTTTCCACACCTGATGCTGCGGGCCAAAGCGGCACGCTTCAAGAAACAAGGCGCGCCTGTTCGTGACAAGATGTTGGCGGCTACCGACGCTGTTGGCAAACTCGCGACAATTCCCGTCGTTGTCAAGGCCGTCAATGCCGTCAATCGCGGCGTGACAAGTCGCAAGTTGCTTGAAAGCACGCTTGGGATTCATCACAAGGCGCCCATACCCGAGTATCACTCGAAGACAGCCAGGAAGCGGCTCGCTCGCCTCCGCGATGCAGGCGATGTTACGCCGTCGCCGAGCGACAACACGCGAGGCAAGGTGGCCCTGTTCGCGACCTGTTACGGCAATCGCAATAAACCCGAAATAGACGAAGACCTGGTTGCTGTTTTCGAGCACAACGGCATTCCAATGGCGTTGGCGGAAAAGGAAAAGTGTTGCGGCATGGCCAAGCTTGAGCTCGGCGATCTCAACGCGGTGGACAAAGCCAAGCAAGTGAACATACCTATCCTGGCAGCGATGGTCGATGCAGGCTGGGACATAGTGACGCCGATCCCATCGTGCACGCTGATGTTCAAGCAGGAACTGCCACTGATGTACCCGGACGATGCCGACGTGCTAAAAGTGCGCGACGCAATGTACGACCCGTTCGAGTACCTGATGCTGCGCCATAAGGATGGCGTCATGAATACGGATTTCAAATTTCCGCTGGGCAAAGTGTCCTACCAGGTGCCGTGCCATACTCGAGTCCAGAACATCGGACTCAAGACGCGCGATCTGTTGAAGCTTGTGCCTGACACCACAGTGGAGGCCATAGAGCGCTGCTCCGGCCATGACGGCACGTATGCAGTCAAGAAGGAGTTTCACGAGGTGTCGAAGAAAATTGCGCGCCCTGTTGTGAATAAACTGAAACGCTCGGAGGCCGATCACTTTGTCAGCGATTGTCCAATGGCGGCCGATCAGATCGTCCAGGACCTGGACGACTACGATGCTAACCATCCGATGAGCCTGTTACGGAAAGCTTATGGAATCTAAATCCGGAAAACTGTCGCGCGATGACCTTTTCAGTCTCGAAGAATACGCCGACAAGCGTGCCGAGTTTCGCGAACAGGTGCTCTCGCACAAACGCAATCGCCGTCTCGACCTTGGAACCAACGCAGCTTTGTATTTCGAAGATCGCATGACCATGCAGTACCAGATCCAGGAGATGCTGCGTATTGAGCGCATTTTCGAAGCGGATGGAATTAACGAGGAACTGGAGGCTTACAACCCGCTGATTCCAGATGGCAGCAACTGGAAAGCGACCTTCATGATCGAGTTTCCTGAAGTCGAGGAGCGACAAAAAATGCTTGGGCTGCTCGTCGGTATTGAGGCGCGTGTCTATGTCCAGGTCGCCGACTTCGACAGGGTGTACGCGATCGCCGATGAAGATCTTGAGCGTTCTGATGCAGGCAAGACGTCGGCGGTACACTTCATGCGTTTCGAGTTCACGCCCGAGCAGTCAGCAGCGTTGCAAGCAGGTGCCTCGCTGATAGCCGGAATTGACCACGAAAACTACCAGGTTGAGATCTGCCCGGTTGCTGACAATATTCGTGAGTCGCTTGTCAACGATCTCGCCTAGCTTCAATGCAGAATATTGCGGGTGCACACTCAGGTTATTCAGGCTAAACTGCCGCCGGGCAAACGATCTGATAACTGGCTATCTGATTGATGAGTAAACGATACGACGCTGCGGACATAGAAGTCCTGAGCGGACTCGAACCTGTCCGGCGCCGGCCGGGCATGTACACCGACACCTCCCGGCCGAACCACTTGGCTCATGAAGTCATCGATAACAGTATCGATGAAGCGCTTGCGGGCCACTGTAAGAAGCTCGAAGTTACCGTATACAAAGACGGTTCGCTCGAAGTCAATGACGATGGCCGCGGTATGCCTGTTGACAAGCATCCCAAGGAAAAGATTCCGGGCGTCGAGCTGATCATGACGCGCTTGCACGCAGGCGGAAAGTTTTCCAACGAAAACTATCAGTATTCCGGCGGCTTGCACGGCGTTGGCGTGTCAGTCGTCAATGCGCTGTCAAAGAATCTTGAGGTATGGATTCGGCGCGGCGGCAAGGAATACAACATGAGCTTTGTCGGCGGCAAGAAACGCGGCAAGCTTGACGTTGTGGGAAAAGTCGGCAAGGCGAACACCGGTACGACGATTCGCTTCTGGCCGGACGAAAAATACTTCGATTCAGCCAAATTCTCGGTTGCACGCCTGAAACATGCGTTGCGTGCCAAAGCTGTACTGTGTCCTGGCGTCACTGTCCGGCTAAAGGTCGAAAAGCCGAAAGAAAAATTCGAATGGTGCTACTCGGGCGGGCTGGAAGAATACTTGCTGGAGGAAATTGGCAAAACCGAGACTCTGCCGGCTGAGCCGTTTGCCGGTGCAATCGCCGGCAACAACGAAGCGGTCGACTGGGCACTTGTCTGGACCACAGATGGCGGGCAGAGCGTTACCGAAAGTTACGTGAACCTGATTCCGACCGCGCAGGGCGGAACTCACGTAAACGGCCTGCGTACCGGGCTGACCAATTCACTGCGAGAGTTTTGCGAGTTCAGAAACCTGCTGCCGCGCGGCGTCGCGATTGCCCCGGAGGACGTTTGGGATGGTCTGAGTTTCGTGCTCAGCGCCAAGCTGGAGGATCCGCAATTCTCGGGACAGACCAAAGAGCGCCTGTCGTCACGCGAATCTGCGGCTTTTGTTACAGGTATCATCAAGGACAACTTTTCGCTGTGGCTTAACCAGCACCCGGAGACCGGCGACCAGATCGCTCAACTGGCGATCAGCAAGGCACAACGACGCCTGAAAGCGGCGAAGAAAGTCGTACGCAAGAAGATTGTGTCGGGTCCTGCGCTGCCCGGAAAACTTGCGGACTGCCGCTCACAGGAGCCAGAGCTGTGCGAGCTGTTCCTGGTTGAAGGTGACTCCGCTGGTGGCTCAGCCAAACAGGCGCGCGATCGCAATACACAGGCAATCATGCCGTTGCGCGGCAAGATTCTGAATACCTGGGAAGTTGAGACGGGCCAGATACTGGCGTCGGCTGAAGTACATGACATCTCGGTCGCGCTGGGAGTGGATCCAGGCAGCAGTGATATCGGTGATCTTCGCTACCACAAGGTCTGTATCCTCGCGGACGCTGACTCCGATGGATTGCATATTGCTACGTTGCTGTGTGCATTGTTTCTGCGTCATTTCCGGGAGTTGGTGCTTGCCGGACACATTTACGTCGCGATGCCGCCTTTGTATCGTGTCGATGTCGGCAAAGAGGTCTTTTATGCGCTTGATGAAGGTGAGCGCAAAGGCATCCTGGACCGAATCGAGGCTGAGAAGAAGAAAGGCAAGGTCACTGTGACCCGCTTCAAGGGTCTTGGCGAGATGGACCCGGAACAGTTGCGCGAGACCACCATGAACCGTGACACGCGCCGACTTGTGCAGTTGACCGTTGATGCACGGGACAAGACCGACCAGCTTATGGATATGCTGCTTGCGAAAAAGCGTTCCAAAGATCGCAGAACCTGGCTTGAAACCAAGGGCAACCTTGCCGAGGTATAGTTGACATGCAGAACAGTCTGAATCTTGAGGGCGTTGAACAGCAGGCGCTCAAAGATTATACCGAACAGGCGTATCTCGATTACTCGATGTACGTCATCTTGGATCGCGCGCTGCCGCAAATTGGCGACGGGCTAAAGCCTGTACAACGCCGCATTGTTTACGCAATGAGCGAACTGGGACTATCCGCGAGCTCGAAGCCGAAGAAATCGGCGCGCACCGTTGGCGACGTTATCGGCAAGTTCCATCCACATGGTGACTCGGCTTGTTACGAGGCGATGGTTCTTATGGCGCAGGGATTTTCCTATCGCTATCCGATTGTTATCGGACAAGGCAACTGGGGATCCACAGACGATCCAAAGTCATTCGCTGCGATGCGCTATACGGAGTCACGTCTTGCTCCCTACGCCAAGAGCATGCTGCAGGAGCTGGGGCAGGGGACGGTCGATTGGGCGCCAAATTTTGACGGCACGCTCAAAGAGCCGGTTGTATTACCGGCGCGGCTGCCAAATCTGCTACTCAACGGCACGACGGGTATTGCCGTCGGTATGTCTACGGATGTGCCGCCGCACAATCTTAACGAAGTCGCGAGTGCCCTGGTGCACTTGATCGATAATCCGAAAGCGACCGTTACGCAGTTGATGAAGCACATCAAGGGGCCTGATTTTCCAACGGGCGGAGAGCTTGTGTCGCCCGCGGCCGATATCAAGGAAATTTACGAGACCGGCAGCGGCACATTGCGACTTCGTGCTTCCTACAAGATGGAGGGCAGCGATATCGTCATCACATCGCTGCCGCACCAGATTTCAGGCGCGAAGCTGCAAGAGCAGATCGCCAGTCAAATGCGCGCCAAGAAACTGCCGCAGGTTGATGATTTGCGCGATGAATCTGATCACGAAGAGCCGACTCGCCTGGTGATTAGCAAGAAACGCGGTGTCGATGTCGAACAACTGATGTCGCACCTGTTTTCAACGACATCGCTTGAACGCACTCTGCGGGTCAACATGAATATCATCGCGCTTGATGGCCGGCCGCGTATGTTTGGCCTTGTCGGCATTCTCAAAGAATGGCTCAAATTCAGAAAAGAGACCGTCACCAACCGTCTTACGCATCGGCTGCAGATCGTCAATGACCGACTGCATATTCTTGATGGCTTGCTGGTTGCCTATCTGAGTATCGATGAAGTTATCGCAATCATTCGCGAAGAAGATGAGCCCAAACCGGTTCTGATGAAGCGCTTTAAACTATCGGATATCCAGGCTGAAGCAATCCTGAACCTGCGCCTGCGCAACCTGGCAAAACTCGAAGAAATGAAGATCAGAGGCGAGCAGGATGAGCTCAGCGAAGAGCGCGACTCGCTGGAAAAGACGCTCAAGAGTGCGGCGCGCCTGAAAACGCTCATAAAGAAGGAGATCCTTGCGGACGCAGAAGCCTACGGGGACGATCGACGTACTGAGATCGTAGAGCGCGAGGCAGCGCAGGCGATTGACGAAACACAACTCGTCGCGAGCGAGCCAGTAACAGTCGTACTGTCGCAGGCCGGTTACGCGCGAGCCGCGAAAGGACATGAAATTGATCCTTTGACCCTGAGCTACCGGTCGGGTGACAACTACCTCGCCGCGGCACAAGGGCGCAGCAATCAACAGGCGATGTTTGTAGATAGCACCGGTCGCGTTTATAGCGTCATGGCCGGGACGTTACCGTCGGCCCGCGGGCAGGGTGAACCATTGTCGAGTCGTTTCAAGCCGCCCGATGGTGCGGCGTTCTGCGGTGCGATGATCGGCTCTGACGAGCAGAAGTACCTGTTGGCGAGCGACGCCGGCTACGGCTTCATCGCGACTTTGTCTGACCTGGTGTCACGCAACAAGGCTGGTAAGGCGATCTTGCGCGTACCGCAAGGTGGCCGCGTTGTAGTGCCTTCGGCGGTGCCAGCAGACAAGGAATGCCTGATCGCTGCGGTAAGCTCGATAGGCCGACTGTTGTTCTTTGAACTGGAGGAGTTGCCGGAGCTTGCGAAGGGCAAGGGCAACAAGCTCATCAACATTCCGGGCCCGAAATACAAATCAGGCGACGAGCAAATGGTTGCGGCAGCGGTGGTTCCGGAAGATGGCAGTCTGCAGGTCTACACAGAAACACGCATGATGACCATCAAGTGGAACGACGTAGACGACTACTATGGCGACCGCGCACTGCGCGGTAGCATGTTGCCCAAAGGCTGGCGCAAAGTTGAGAGACTAGTCGGGGTTGAGTAGCGTCTGCCGCCCGGGCTTTAGCTTTATCTAACCGACTTTCCCGGATTCGATCTGCATGTTGGCGGTCTCGTCATCTGCAGGCATCTCGACCGTCGAATCTGTGTCTTCGTCGTTGGTTGCTTTGGGCATTTCGACAGTAGCATCCAGCTCTGTAACAGACGCAAGCGGCATGGCTGTCGTTGCCGTGTCCTCGTAGTCCTCGTCGCTATCTTCGTCCATACGTTCGGCCAGCTCAGACGCGGCACGGGCGATTTCGACATTCAGTGCCTGGGTCGCCGTCATTTCGTCTTCGTAGTCCTGCTCGAGGATCTGGTAGTCGACTTCCTTTGCGATCGTGTAGTTGTCAGTAACCAGAGTGTCGTTCTGATCAGGGAGCTCGACGGCCTTCAGGTCTTTCTCGGTGACATCTGCAGATTGTGGCATCTTGGTCGCATCCATAATGACCGACATGTCGTAATCGTTATCGCCAGGCAGTACTTCGCTGTCGAGAATTGAAAGTTCGTCGGTTGCGACAGCTGCAATGATGTTCGTATCGTCAGCAGCGGCGACGGGTTCAAACGGCAATTCGACATCGACCTCTACCGGCTTGGCGAATGCGACTTCCGAAACATCGATTTGCGAGCCTTCGCTAAGACCGGTGCCCATGATGAGGTCGGCATCAAGTGCAAGGTTTTCTTCCGTCGGCGAATCGTCGCTGAGGTCGAAGTCGATTTCTGCGACCGCAACTTCACCGGTATCGTTGCCCGGGTCGGTGACACGGCGATTAAGCTGGGTTTCTTCAGAAGCGAACGGGGCGAACTCAGGACCAGGGCGCTTGCGTCGGCCAAGGATCAGCAGCGCGAGCACTAAGGCGACGCCGCCACCGGCAAGCCACGCAAGCCAGCCCATCGAAGACTCGCTGGCTTCGGTAGGCGTTGTGATAATAGCGACAGATCCATTAGGCGACGTTGACGTCGTTATTGGCCCTTCGAGCCGCGTGTCGGGAATATCTACGACTTCGCCTGTCGCGACAGGTTCTACAAACGGGTTTTCGTCTACGACGATATCACCCGGTTTCAAATCACCGGTTGTTACAAGGGTGTTGTCAACTGTATTCGCCACAGTAGTGCTGGCCGCTGGTACTGAATCGATGTCGACTGGCGTCGACGAGCTGACAGACTCCACAGGTTCAGGTTGAGCGCTTGGTGCCGCGATTGCCGAAACGACGGCGGCGGTGCTGCCGTCAAGGCTTGGAATTTTCAGCCAGCTACCCGCTTTAAGCTTGTTGGGATCGTTGTCGATAAATGCGTCAGGGTTGCCGTCGAAAATCGCATTCACGGCCGGCCACAATTTGACAGAACGATTTTCAATGCGCTGGACGATTTCCGAAAGGCTCTCACCAGGTTGCACCTGGTAGAGGGATGATGGCGATATGTCTTTCGCAATCGGACTTGCCGCCGCGCGGCGCGTATTCTGCGTTGCCGTACGTTGCGTCGCGACCGGTGGAGTTGCAACTGCCACCGGGGGCGTCGCGGCCGCAGATGACGGCAGGCTCGGTGCGACCGCGGTGCTCGCCGCCTGTGCCGGTGCGGCGACGGAAACAGGGTCGACGAATGCCATGTATTCACGGCTGATGTTGGGCGCGTACGGGCAGTTTACGACCACGTGCGCCGAGACCATCGGTTCGCGAATGGCAGTCTTGCCTGTGAGCAGAATGACGCCGTTGGATATTCTGATCGACGCCTGACCGACACTGGGCAAGCCACTCATCGATGCGCCGGGACGCATTGCGATACAGTAGTCACTGAGTTGTTCATTGGGTGCCAGTGCGAATGCAATACTGGCGCGCAGCGGCTGACCAAGACGCGACTGAACGGTCAGATCACCGAGTTCCAGTGCGGCGGCCGGCATAGCAGACAGGCTGCCACCGACTGCGAGGAGTGCGGGCAAGGAATTCCTGGCATTAAAAATCTTGTTGGTCACTGTCTGGTACCCCATGGGTCTAGCTATGTTTTCAACGGTTTGTGCATTGTAGTCGGTAATAACAGACAGTCGTTACCGCGTGGTTCCGGGAGTGGAGTGTGATGCACGTCACACTCTGGTTTTGTCCGACTGGACTAGTTTGCGCTTGCGGTCGCCAGGTCAGCGAGTGTATTTGAGGACTGATTCTGCTCATCTTCCAGGACGACTTCCGGCTCGTGCACATAGTGTCCCTGCATGAAATCCAGCCCGAGCTGGAACAGGACGGCCATCGCATTCGCGTTCTCGACACGCTCGGCAATCGTTCGGATATTGCGTTTCTGTGCCGCGGCGACAATATTGCCGACGGCGTCCTGCATTGTCTTATCGGTCATCAATGTGTGCATCAGTTCACCATCGACCTTGATGTAATCGGGTTTCAGGATATCGAGAATCTGGAAGCGTTCCCGGTCGATGCCGTAATGTTCTATCGCGAAGCCGATGCCAAGTTTGCGTGCCTGTTTCACGAGTTGCTGTGTCTGCTTGATGTGTTTCGCGGCATCCTGTTCGGGCACCTGAATGACAAGGCGAGAACAATCGAAGCCTTCTTCGTCGAGTTTTTGCTCCATCCAGGCACATGTTGATGAGTCGGTTATCGACTGCTTTGACAGGCGTACGAAAACGCGGTCAGCATCGCTCTGCTGGCAGAATTTGACGGCAGACTGCAACATCCAGCGGTCGATGTTTTTCATCATGTTGTTGCGTTCTGCAGCCGGCAGGAACTCGGAAGGTAACACTGAGTTGCCCTGATCATCGATCATGCGAACCAACAGATCATACATCTTGACCGAGTCGCTGCGCAGCCCGGCAATTGGCAGCTGCGCCAGCCGGAATCGATCTTCCATCAGTGCCGCCTTCAGGTGTTTCACCCAAATGGCGTCGAACTCACGTTGCTTGGTGTCTTCGTCTGCGCTTTCATCGAGGAATGACGTGTTGCCGCCAGCCTGTTTGCCGAGTTTGTGTGCGGCGACAGTCGCGGCGACAAAATCCTCAAGACTGCCAAAGACTTCGCTGACTCCGCATGCGCCAACCGTGCAGGTCATATTGCTCGATTTGTCGTCAACTTCGAATGTGTGTTGCTCGATGTGGGTGCACAACTGCTGGCCCCATACCTGTGCGTCCCGAGCCGAGCCGCGCTCCAGCAGTACCATGATGGCGGTGCCTTCGAAGCGGCCGGCAACATCGCGGGGATGCATGCGCTTGCGAACTTCCTCGGCAAGTTGTGCAAGTATTTCTTCAGAGTCGAGAATACCAATGCTGTCTCGCAGCGCAGCAAAGTTATCTGGCTTGATGTACACAAGGCAATGCGTACCCTGAGCCGGTTTCCTGTGCAGACGCTTGCTGATACGTTCGATGAACTGAGCGCGATGGAAGAACAACATCGTTGGGTCGCGTTTCAGCGCATCGTGTACCAGTTTGGTCGGTTCTTCTGCAATCTTGAGTTGCGGTGCGATGCGTATCTGAACGCAGGGGCCGTCATCGAGATCGATCCGGTTGAACTGCAAATGTACGTCTTCTACATCGCCTGCTTCGTTATGTGTCTTAACGATCAGCTTCTCGCCTTTCTGCCATTTTCCGGCAAGAGTAGCGACCAGCGCACCTTTTAGCGCGGCGTGACTCTCGGTTTCGAACGTGTCCATGACCGGCATGCCGATAAGATCATCTTTGTCTTTGATCTTGAATTGCGCCATCCATGCGTCATTAAACTCGGTAAAGATGCCTTCCTGCACCAAGGCAATAGAACTGCTTGATGCATCCATGTGGTCCTGCAGCTGACGTTTGTACTCCGTGGCTGACTGCAGCGTTGAGTTGAGCGCGCGCTCGACGCGCAAAGCGCGCAGCTCACGTGACACGACAGATTGCAGGCGTGACTTCAGTGATGTTGATACGAGATCGCATGCGCCTGATTGCATTGCTGCCTGAATCGCAGTTTCATCGGCTTTTTGCTGCATTGCGATGACGGGAACTTCGGGGTTGTAGCGATCCTTTTGCTTGATGACCTGGCGGATGGAATCCTTGTAGCGGTCACAATGGAGAATAAGGAGTTCAATATCCTCGGCGGCCAGCATGTCGGCCAGTTTGGTCGAAGTCGCAATCCAGTGGCATCGCGCCGCGAGTCCCGCGTCGCGCAAAGTACTGTTAATGCTTTCAACGTCGTCCTGATTTTCCGTCAGGACGGCAATAGAAATGCTGTGGCTACCGTTCAAATCCAAGTCCCTGGAGGCGGCGGTGATCCGCTGATGTCCGTATTCTGTTTCCCTTTCGAACAGTTTAGTCTCAGTGGCGACGCGAGTCGCGGTCCGGAGCCCAAAACCGTGACCTGTATCAAGTTTCCGTTCGATTCGGTGCCGAATCGGTCCGAAATTGAGGCTGGTACTGCCCTCCGACTCTAGTATGATGGCGCCTCGCCGCGATCAGGCGGTCCATCGAACAGAGCGACAAATATGGCCAGTTACAGCACAAATGAATTCAAATCCGGACTCCGTATCATCATTGATGGACACCCCTGCGTGATCGTCGAGAATGAATTTGTGAAGCCAGGCAAAGGCCAGGCATTCAATCGCGTTCGTATCAAGAACCTCAAGACCGGCAAGACGGTAGACAAGACCTTTAAGTCAGGTGAGTCCGTTGAAGCGGCTGACGTCATGGATACGGACATGCAGTATCTCTACAACGATGGTGAATTCTGGCATTTCATGGTGCAGGACACGTTCGAACAATACGCGGCCGATGCGGCTTCTGTCGGTGATGCAAAAGACTGGATCACGGACGGAGATGTTTGTGGCGTAACGCTTTGGAACGACGCCCCGATCATTATTACGGCGCCGAATTTTGTCGAGCTCGAGATCGTCGAGACAGACCCGGGTGTTAAAGGCGATACTGCGAGCGGGGGCGTAAAACCGGCAACTCTATCGACCGGAGCGGTCGTGCGGGTGCCACTGTTCGTAGATCAGAACGAAACCGTCAAAGTGGATACTCGATCGCGCGAGTACGTGTCTCGGGTCAAATAAACGCTGCACGCTGCTCTTGCAGTTGGCAAAACGACGCGCACATCAATTCGACGCCACGCTGATCGTCAGCACTGAAGCGATCCGGGGTTGGGCTGTCGATGTCCAGTACGCCAAGCAGTTTACCATGGACAACTAACGGCACGACGATCTCCGCGCGCGAGTCCGCGTCGCATACAATGTGACCATCAAAATTGTGCACGTCCGGGATACGTTGCGTCTGCAAGCTGGCGGCCGCGGTTCCGCAAACTCCAGCGCCGAGAGGAATGTGGACACAGGCTGGCTTACCCTGAAACGGGCCCAAAACCAGTTCATCTCCGCGCAGCACATAGATGCCGGTCCAGTTAACGTCGTGCATTGCGTTGTGGAGCAATGCAACGAAGTTGCTTGCTGCGGCTAGTGCGTCCGACTCGTTGTCGAGCAATGCTTGCATTTGTGATTCGAGAAGCTGGTAGTCCGGGTTGCTCATTGTGGGTCCTGAAATGCGAATGTAATGACGTCGCGAATGTTGCTGCAGTTTGCATACACCATATGCAGCCGTTCCAGCCCCATTGCAACCCCGGCACAATCTGGCAGGCCATGCGTGTGCGCATCGAGCAAGGCGTCGTCGAGTGGTCTGATGGCTTTGCCGCGGCGCTCACGTAGTTGCTGGTCAACGCGCACACGCTGCCTCAGTTGTTCATCGTCGGTCAGTTCGACATAACCGTTCGCGAGCTCGACTGAGCCCATGAAGACTTCGAAGCGTTCGGCTAGCCTGTCGTCGTCTGTGCAGAGTCGTGCCAACGCAGCCTGGCTTGCCGGATAGTGCTGCAACACGGTTAGCGATCCAGGTCGGAACGACGGCACGACCCGGGTCGCCAGTAGCAGGTCGAGAATGTCGTCGCGTTCATCGCCTATCGCTGCTCGCAAGTCGTCATCAGCGTCGGCAGCACGAAGCAATTCGTTGCAGGAAGCGGTTGCCGGGTCCAGACCTGTCGCGTCGAGGAACGCTTCGCGATAGGAAAGGATGTGGCAGGTATTACCGAGATCTGGCTTATCGAGACCGGCACAGATCAATCTGAGTGTGTCATTGATGATTTGATGCAGATCATAGTCGTGCCGGTACCACTCAATCATTGTGAACTCGGGCTGATGCAGGGCGCCTGCCTCGCCGTCACGAAACACGCGGCAGATCGAGTAAATGTCTGGGAAACCTGCAGCGAGCAGGCGCTTCATCGCGAACTCAGGCGACGTATTCAGGAACAGAGGACTCGTGAGCATGCTGCCAACTTCAAGGCTTTCTATTTGTGTATCGCTGACAGCGGTGCGGCTGAGTGCAGGTGTATCAACCTCGAGAACCGCCTGTTCCTCGAAATAGCCGCGCAGTCTTTGCAGCATTGCCGCCCTGGTTTGCGCTGCTGCAACCCCGGAGGAGGGGCGCCAATCGCTCACGGCGACTCACTCTTCAGCGTACCGATCGCCTCGCCCATACGCAGTGTCTCGCCTGGTGTCAGACGGTCATGCCATTCAGCGGCGCCGGGAGGCAACAAGAGAATGACGGTCGAGCCCATGTTGAACCAGCCAAGCAAGTCTCCTTTTTGCACAACAGTGTCATGCGAGGTAAGCGACAGTGCCTCACCAACGCCGTGTTTGCGTGGCCGAAGCTCTCCGCTCCACGGCGTCGAAATACTCCCTACGTTCAGCGCGCCGACAAATACCAATGCCGCCGGGCCGCGCTCCGTATTGAAGTGCATGATGAGCCTTTCATTGCGCCGGAACAGTCCGTCGACGCGTTCGACCGTCGTCTGATTGACGCTAAACAAATCGCCGGGCACGTAATGGGCGGCAATCAATTCGCCGGACAGTGGCGCGTGCACACGGTGATAGTTGTAGGGCGCGAGATAGATTGTTGCGAATGAACCGCCGTCGTAAGCCCGCGCTAACTCGAGATCTGTCGCAAGCAAATCGTCGAGCGAGTAGCGTAGCCCTTTTGCCTGGATAATGGAGTCTCTCTGCAGTTGCGTAGCAATGCTCACGGTTCCATCGACAGGAGAAACAATACTGTTCACAGCGTCGTCAACGCTACGGGCACCACTTTTTAGTTCGCGGATAAAAAAATCGTTAAAGGTCGAAAAGTCGTCGGGTACCTGGAGACTCACGTCATCGACGTCGACATCAAACTGCTCGACAAAACGCGTGATCAGAAAGTTCTTGGTGGCCGTATGGCGAATACGCGCAATGCGCCAGATCAGTGAGGTCAGCAGATGTTGCGGCAAAATGTGTTGCAAGGCGATAAACAGGAACTTGAACATTATTGTCGCTCACTTGCGAGCTGTACTTCGACGCTAAGGAGCAGCGTATCGCCGCTGAAGAAACTCAAGGAAACTACGTCCAGATTGTCTGCCGGTCGCATTAGCATCAGATGCTTACCGCCGGGTTTCAGACTCACGCCGTCGTTGGCAGGTACCAGCAGCTCGGGAAGGCGACGCATCCTGGCCACACCGTCTTCAACAGTAGACTCGTGAATCTCAACGCGCGCAAATTCGCCGCTGACAACGTGCGAGACAGAGATGATCTCATCCGTATTGTTGCGCAGCGTTACGTAGCCTGCACTCATCTGCATGCCAGGCACAGGTCTCGTTACCTCAAGGTCGCTGGCAACGAGTGGCGGAAGGATTTCCTTGCTGCACGCACTGAGCAGGAGGAGGCAGATTACAATGTACTGCTTCATTGGCTTGCCATGATGACAGGAAGATCGTGCAGCAGGTTTTCGTAAGTGTGTGATCCGCTGAATCCTGAGTGGTAGCGGCCGGCCGGATCGACAACGAGAACTGCCGGTGAGTGATCGACGGTGTAGTTGCCTTCCCCCAGATCGACTTTCGCAAAGTAAACGTACAGTGCCTTGGTCAGTTTCGTTATCTCTTCGATACTGCCGGTGACGCCGACATTACCTTCGCCGAAGTAGGCAACATATTTCGCCAGCTGCTCGGGAGTATCTCTCTCCGGGTCGACGCTAAGGAGCACGATACGTGGCACAGGTGAGCCACCCTGAGACTGAAGTGAGGCCCTGACTCTGGACAACAGCTGCAAGGTTGTCGGGCAAATATCAGGACAGCTGGTGAAGCCGAAGAACAGCAGGTCCCACTGACCGCGTAGCGACTCTTCTGTGAACGGCAACGACGCCTGGTCAAGCAGTGAGAACTCCGGTAACGGCTCTGGCGCGGGCAGAACAAATGCGGCAACGGGCTCACGTGGAGCATTGAGTTGCAGCGCAAAAAACAAGCCGCCTGCCATGGCGCTCCCTGCGAGCAGGGCAATGATTATGGTCCTCGCGTTCATAGGCCTTTTGTCTGTTTGGAACGAGCAGGCAATTCTACAGGCAGAACAGGGTCGAGCGTGATAGATTCGCCCCGCATATGAACGTCGAGCATCTCATTCGCGATATTGCCGCCCGGTTTGAGGCGGCAGAACTGTCGTTTGGTCATGGCACAGACAATGCCCTGGATGAGGCAGCGTGGCTGGTGTTCGCCACTTTGCGCCTGGCGCATGATGAGGCGCCCGGTGTGTACACCCAGATCGTCAGTGATGCCGGCTTGCAGGCTTGCCTGGATTTGGCAGAGCGTCGGGTCGCCGAACGCGTGCCGTTGGCATACCTCCTCAACCAGGCATTCTTTGCTGGCTATGAGTTCTATGTTGACGAACGTGTGCTGGTACCGCGTTCGCCGCTCGCTGAGCTCATTCACAATCAGTTTTCGCCGTGGATATCGCCGCAGCAGGTTAATCGGGCAGTCGATCTGGGTACTGGCAGTGGCTGTATTGCTATCGCACTCGCACACGCTTTTGCGGAGGCTCGCGTTGATGCAGTGGACATATCCAGCGACGCACTTGACGTTGCCGCGATCAACGTCGAGCGTCATGGCCTCCAAAATCGTGTTGCAGTTGTGCAGTCAGATTTTTTCACGTCGCTTGACGGGCAGCGCTACGACCTGATCGTCAGCAATCCACCCTACGTGGATCAGGGGGACATCAATTCGATGCCCGCGGAATTTCACGCCGAGCCCGAGCTTGGTCTGGCGTCGGGCGATGACGGGCTCGACGCGACACGTGCGATTTTGAAAGATGCCTCGCGATTCCTGACAGACAATGGAATACTCGTCTGTGAGGTTGGCAACAGCCAGCCAGCGCTGGAAAAGGCTTTTCCGGATATGCCCTTTGTCTGGCTGGATTTTGAACACGGCGGAGCAGGCGTTTTCCTGCTGACAAAAAACGACTTACAGGATTCTTGAAAGTGTCTGGCAATACGTTTGGTCGATTATTTACTGTAACAACCTTTGGCGAAAGCCACGGGCGTGCACTCGGCTGCATTATTGACGGGTGTCCGCCCGGAATGTCGTTGACAGAAGATGATATTAAGGGGGACTTGGACCGGCGTCGCCCCGGGCGTAACCGCCATACCACACAGCGCAATGAAGCTGACCAGGTAAGGATTCTGTCCGGTGTGTTTGAAGGCAAGACCACCGGAACGCCGATTGGGCTGTTGGTTGAGAACACGGACCAGCGTTCCAAAGACTATGGCGATATCAAAGACAAGTTTCGGCCTGGCCACGCCGACTACACGTATCAGCAAAAATATGGCATCCGCGACTATCGCGGAGGCGGCCGCTCTTCGGCTCGTGAGACAACCATGCGAGTGGCGGCGGGCGCGGTTGCCAAGAAGTATCTGCGCGAGAGACTTGGTATTGAGGTTCGTGGTTATCTTTCGCAACTGGGCCCGCTTGAACTGGGTGCCACGGATTTGGACGCCATCGATGACAACGCTTTTTTCTGTGCAGATCCTGCGCGCGTCGATGAGCTCGACGCGTTCATGGATGAGTTGCGTGAGGCCGGTGATTCTATTGGTGCAAAAATCAGCGTATTAGCGACCAATATGCCGCCGGGCCTTGGTGAGCCAGTGTTCGACAAGCTGGAGGCAGATATTGCGCATGGCTTGATGAGCATTAACGCTGTCAAGGGTGTTGAGCTGGGCGCCGGATTTGGAGCTGTTACACAACGCGGCAGCGAACACCGCGATGAAATGTCCGCTGACGGATTCAGTAAGAACGACGCTGGCGGGACGCTGGGTGGCATCTCCTCCGGGCAGAACCTGCTCGCGAGCATGGCGTTGAAACCGACCTCAAGTGTTTCAGTACCGGGCAAGACCATAGATAAGCAAGGTGCTGAAACCGAAATTGTCACGAAGGGCAGACATGATCCTTGCGTTGGCCTGCGCGCAACGCCTATCGCTGAGGCGATGGTGGCGTTAGTTGTTATGGATCACTACTTGCGCAATCGCGCACAGAATGCCGACGTCTCGTCGGAAACACCGGAAATCTAGAAATGGCAGATAAATTGAATGTGGCCGTAGTCGGCGCTACAGGCGTAGTCGGTGAGGCGATGCTGGAAATTCTCAGTTCGAGAAAGTTTCCGCTGGGCAAAGTGTCTGCATTGGCAAGCGAGCGCTCCGCGGGCACCAAAGTCGCATACGGCAATCGTGAGTTGACGGTCGAAAATCTTGCGGATTTCGATTTCTCGAAAGTGCAGATAGGCCTGTTTTCCGCCGGCGGATCGATTTCGGCAGAATATGCGCCGAAGGCCGCCGCGGCAGGCTGCATCGTCATCGACAACACATCCCACTTTCGCTACGACGACGATATTCCCTTGGTTGTTCCAGAGGTCAATGCCGACGCGATTGGCGACTACAAGGCGCGTGGCATCATCGCGAATCCAAATTGTTCCACGATACAGATGCTGGTCGCGCTGAAGCCGATCTACGACGCAGTCGGAATTGCGCGCATCAATGTGTGCACTTACCAGGCGGTCTCGGGTGCCGGCAAGAGCGCGGTCGATGAACTGGCAAGACAAACGGTGACATTGCTTAACGGCAGGCCGCTCGAGATTGAGGGCGATGCGAAACAGATCGCATTCAATGCGGTACCGCATATCGATGAGTTCCAGGACAATGGCTATACCCGCGAAGAAATGAAAATGGTTTGGGAGACACAGAAGATCCTCTCGGACGATGCCATCCAGGTAAATCCGACGGCTGTGCGCATTCCGGTGTTTTTCGGCCATTCCGAAGCCATACATATCGAGACCAAAGAGAAACTATCCGCAGCGCAAGCTATTGAATTATTAGAAAATTCACCCGGTATCGAGGTGCTGGATGATACCCGGACAGGGCAATATCCGACTGCCGTCACGGAATCATCTGGCAATGATCCGGTATATGTAGGACGCGTTCGTGAGGATATCTCTCACGCAATGGGTTTAGACCTCTGGGTAGTTGCCGATAATATACGTAAGGGCGCGGCTCTAAATAGCGTCCAAATTGCTGAAATATTGGCAAAAAACTATCTTTGAGCTATAGTTCGCAGCAATAGATCGGCCCCCGACATGATGTCACAAACGGGGCTTTTTGGGGTTTGGAGAAATACATTATGTCGCGACGTTTCACTCGTCTCTCTCTTCTGCTGGTTTTCATGCTGTCGAGCGAGGTTTGGGCCATTGGACTCGGCGACATCAATCTTGAGTCGGCACTCAACGAGCCACTGCGAGCCGAGATCGTGTTGTTGTCCGCGACGCCTGAGGAACTGCTGGGACTGTCAGTCAATCTTGCCAGTGCCGAGACCTTCAGTCGCTACGGTATAGATCGGCCATTTTTTCTCCAGGGCCTCGAATTCAATATTATTAATGGTGGCGTTGCAGGCAGTGTTGTACAGATTCGCTCACGTGCGCCAATCACAGAGCCATTCCTGACATTCCTTGTAGAAGCAAACTGGCCGAGTGGCCGGCTGTTGCGTGAGTACACCGTATTACTCGACCCGCCAACCTATGCGCCACCGGCAGTGCAGCAACCAGCCGCAGTGTCAGCACCACAACGTGCAACTACATCGGATGCTGGGCGGATTCAGCAGGCGACACCGACGCAACCTGAGCCGGCGCCCGTACAACAAACTCGCGCTGCGCCGCAACCATCGCAACCTGCGCGCACAACTGACACATCACCAAAACCTCAACCGTTTGCCGACAACACGCCTTACGACGGTACGCCAGGCGGTGACCTCGAAGTGCAGCGTGGCGACACACTGTGGGGTATCGCGGCACGAATGGGTGCTGACAATCGCCTCACAATGAACCAGAAGATGGTCGCAATTTTTGAGGCAAACCGCGACGCATTTGGCGGCAATATCAATATGTTGCGGGCAGGCGCCAGCCTGCGCATACCGAGCTCTGACGCGGTGTTCCAGATCAATCGCGGCGATGCCATGTCAGAAGTGCAACGGCAGAACAGCGCCTGGGGCACAGGGTCAGAATACTCTGTGCCCGCAACGACGACACGGCCAAGCCTGACGCTGGTGCCGCCGGATGAAGAGCCGGCCGTTAGCGATTATAGCGACGACAATTCGGTGTATGAGCCTTTGTCGCGCGAACAGGAAATCGAAAACCTGATTGCTGAACTGGAAGCGGCCGACGTTCCTGACCAGCAGTCCCTGATCGAGATTCGCGATAACAACCTGGCGAATTTGCGCCAGGAACTCGCAAACATTCGCGGCGAAGTTTATGAACCGCCAGCAAGCGATGATCCGTTCGTCGATGGCGCTGACGACATGGCTGCTGATGACGAACTGGCAGATGAGACCAATATCGAGGACCTGTTCCCCGATCAGAGCGAATTGTCGGAAGGCGATAGCGCTGACGATGCGTTTGACGATGAAGCCGACGATGCCGCTGATGACGCCGCGGCCGATGCACCCGGCGACACGCCGACTGTTGTAACAACGCCGAGAGAAGCAGAGAAAGGCATTGTTGACCAGATCATTGAATTCGTAAGCGGTACGGTTGGCATGATCATTATCGGCGCCGTGGCGCTGGTATTGGCACTGTTGTTCTGGTTTGCGCGCCGCGGTGGTGGTGACGACGAAGATATTGACCGTCCGTGGGAAAGACTGGACGACGACGAGATGGCCGATGCAGGCACGCTGTCGTCAACGGAGTCTATGCAGGCGCCGACACCGGAGGAGGCCTTCGTTGTCGTCGAGCAGGACTCAGGTGTTCACCCGGTAATTGAAGACGAGACGATTGAAACGCCGGCGGCGGCACCCGCTGCCGAGGAAACAGGCAGCCAGTTTGGCTCGCTGGAGGACACGTTTAGCAGCGAGACAGCGGTCAACCTGGATCAGACCGATCCGATCGCTGAGGCTGATTTTCACATGGCCTATGGGCTGTACGACCAGGCCGCAGATTTGATTAACGGCGCTCTGGAGACAGACCCGTCTGACAAGGGCCTTGTGTCCAAGCTCTGTGAGATCTATTTCGTTTGGGGTAATCGCGACTCATTCGTGGATGCGGCGACACGACTTAAATCAATCGTTGGTGATGGCGGCAGCGCAGACTGGGACAAGATTGTCATCATGGGGCAGCAAATCGCAGCTGACCATCAGATGTTTGCGGGCGCCGAGGTTGCTGGTGCAACCAAGGCAGTCGACTTGTCATTCGAAGATGATGGCGCTCAGGCCAGCGCCCTCGACATGGACTTCGGCGCTGATGATGGCAGTTCTTCGGATATCGTTGACCTCGGTGGCGGCGACGAGACGCAGGAAGACGTGGACTTCATGTTTGGCGAAACCGCAGCCGGCGACGATGAGCTCGATATGGCGCTGGAGCCCACCGCTGAGTCCCCGACCATTGGTGTCGCGGAAACTGAAAAGACAGCAGAAATGCCGTCGCCGACGGTTGAGACACCGACTATTGAAGAACAGTTTGAGGGATTTGGTGAAGGTACATCGGAGTTGCCATCACTGGACGAATCGCTCGGTCAGGCAATCTCTGACAGCGGTCAGGATGCGGAAGCTACCGCTGAGATCAATCTCGATGAGCTTGACCTTGACGTCGATGGTCTCGCCGAAACTGAGCTCGCGTCTCTCGACGACCTCGACGCGACGGGCCAGAACGAAATGCTCTCTGACACCGGCATCAATGAGGCATTCGAGGATGCGATAGAAGCGACCGGCAAGAATCCCGAGATCGATCCCAATTCAACGGGTATCCGGGAAGGTCTCGATGTTAGTGACTTCGAAGATCTGGATGCGACCGGAGAAATGCGACTCGCCACGGATGAAACAGGGCGCAGTCCTATGTTTGATGCGGAGCAAGCGGTCAGCGACATTGGCATCGACGATACGTTGCTTGATGCCACCGGTCACACGCAGATTCTCAGCGACGATATGGCCGTAGAAACGGCTGCCGACCTGGAAGATGCACTGGGCGATGCCGACGCGACAATGCTGGCGTCGGTCGGCGGTGACGATGAGACAATCGAAACACTGGCAGCAGACGCTGAGACCCTGCTTGCGCCGCTGGACGGAGATGATGACGATTTCGATTTTGCCAAAACAGAGGCGCTTCCTGTCGAGGCGTTTTCGGGCGATGACGACGAGACGGCCGGAACCGTGGCGCTGGCGGGCACTGACGTGGATCTGGATCTTGATGATCTGACCGCGGCACTGCAGGTTAGCGAGATCGGCGATACGGTCCAGCAGCCGCGTGATGATGCAACGGTTGAACAACCGCGCCCGTCAATGTCGGATGAAACTGCGTCCGTGCCGACCATGAATCTCTCGCCTGATGACATGAGTGACGATCTGCAGGAAGCTCGCACCATGACCGAAGTCGGTACCAAGCTGGACCTTGCGCGCGCCTATGTTGATATGGGCGATCCCGCAGGCGCTCGCAGTATTCTTGAAGAAGTACTGGACGAGGGTGACGACAGCCAGAAGCAGCAAGCACAGCAGTTGCTGGATACGTTGCCCAGCTAAGAGCTGACGCTGGGTAAAAGGCGCCTCTGATTCGTATCGCACTCGGCATAGAGTACGACGGGACCGCGTATAACGGCTGGCAACGGCAAAATACAGGACTCGGCGTACAGCAGCGTGTCGAAGAAGCGCTCTCGCGCGTCGCCAATTGCGCGATCGAAGTGACGTGCGCCGGACGTACCGATACTGGCGTTCATGCGACCGGGCAGGTCGTTCATTTTGACACCGAGAGTGCCCGTGAAGATCGCGGCTGGTTGCTGGGCGCAAATTCGAACCTTCCGGACGATATCGCCGTAACTTGGGCTCGCCAGGTCAGTGAGGACTTTCACGCGCGGTTTTCGGCGACTGGCCGCAATTACCGCTATCGCATTTTGAACCGGTTGCAGCGCTCTGCGATGCATCGCCACCGTGCTTGGTGGGTCTATTCGCCTCTGGATGCTGGGCGCATGCATGCGGCCGCCCAGGCATTGCTGGGTGAACATGACTTCTCGGCGTTTCGCGCCGCAGGCTGTCGAGCGAATACACCGCAGCGCCGCATCAGTCATATATCTGTCGAACGCAGCGGTGACTGGATTACATTGCTGGTATCGGCAAACGCGTTTTTGCAGCATATGGTGCGCAACATCACGGGCACACTGGCGGTAGTCGGTGACGGTGAGCAGGACCCTGGCTGGGTTGCCGAGGTATTGTCCAGCCGTGATCGCAAGGAAGGTGGCATAGCCGCACCACCACACGGGCTGACGCTGATGTCAGTCGACTATCCGGCGTCAATGCAGATACCGGAACCACTGGATAGCGACTAGCTGTCCCGGATCGTTATGGATATCATGTCAATATGAGTTGGTTCGAAAAATTAATGCCGTCGCGCATCAGCACCGAGAATCGCACGAAGTCTGTGCCAGAAGGTGTCTGGATCAAATGTACGCGTTGTGATGCTCAGTTGTACCGCAACGAGCTGGAACGCAATTTACAGGTATGCCCGAAGTGTGATCATCACATGCGCATCGGTGCTCGCAAACGGCTGGAGTATTTTCTGGACGCCGATTCCCAGCAAGAGCTGGGTGCGACACTCGAGCCTGAAGATCCGCTCAAATTCCGCGACAGCAAGCGCTATCGCGACCGCATTGTCGCCGCACAAAAGAAGACCGGCGAGAAAGACGCCCTGATCAGTGTTTCAGGTGCGCTGCTGGGACGGCCAGTGGTGGTGTGCGCTTTCGAGTTTTCGTTCATGGGTGGTTCCATGGGCTCGGTCGTTGGTGAGCGTTTCGCTCGCGCGGCAAGACACGCGGCTGAGAACAACATGCCGATGATCTCGTTCTCGGCAAGCGGCGGTGCGCGTATGCAGGAAGCGCTGTTCTCGCTATTTCAGATGGCAAAGACGTCAGCGGCGCTCGCGCATCTCGGAGAGCAGGGCGTGCCGTACATTTCGGTGTTGACCGACCCGACTACTGGTGGCGTCTCGGCAAGTCTCGCGATGCTGGGCGACGTCAATATCGCGGAACCCGGCGCACTGATCGGGTTTGCTGGCCCCCGGGTCATTGAACAAACGGTCCGTGAACGCCTGCCGGAAGGATTTCAGCGCAGCGAGTTTCTACTCGACCATGGCGCGATCGACATGATCCTCGATCGCCGCAAAATGCGCGATGAAATTGCTGACTTGCTGGCCAAATTTGAAAGCCGTCCGAGTCCGGTCCAGAAAAGCTAGAACCCCGATGATCCCCGAAGCTGCGCCATTGTCCGACTGGCTGGCATGGCTCGAAACACTGTCGCCGTCGGAAATCGATCTCGGCCTTGAGCGCGTCGAACTCGTGCTTGAGCGGCTGCAGCTGGAGCGCCCGGCCCAACTGTTGCTGGTCGCCGGCACCAACGGGAAAGGTTCCAGTGTCGCGATGATGTCGGCTTTGTTGCGTGCGGCGGGCAAGCACGTCGGCGCGTACACATCGCCGCACATAATGGCTTACAACGAACGCATTGTCGTCGATGCTGTCGCCGCGAGCGATGCAGAAATTATCAGTGCGTTTGAAGCTGTTGAAGCCGTGCGCGGCGACACACCGCTAACGTATTTCGAGTACGGCACGTTAGCCGCTGCGGTCGTTTTTGCGGCGGCGAAGCTGGATGTGTGGATTCTCGAAGTTGGGTTGGGCGGCCGACTTGACGCAAGCAATGCTTTCGAACCCAGCGGCTCTCTAATAACGAATGTGTCGCTCGATCATTGCGAATGGTTAGGCAACGATGTCGAGACGATCGCAACAGAAAAGGCCGGAGTCATGCGCGCAGGTCGACCCGCAGTTTACGGCGGTTCGCCGGTGCCCCGGGCCATCATTACTCATGCGCAGGAGATTGCTGCAGAGCTACGTCTTGCGGGTGGCGATTTTCATGTCGAGCGTGATTCTGAGACTGCCTGGGCCTGGCACGGATCGGAGCAAACGTTTAATGGGTTGGCTGCGCCCGGCCTGAGCGGTGAATTTCAAATACACAATGCTGCTGCCGTGATTGCACTGCTTGTCGCAACCGGCCTGGCGACAGACATGACGCCCGAACTCATCAACACGGCGCTGAGCGGATTGCGACTTGCCGGTCGGTCGCAAGAATTGTCCGTCGGCGGGTCCGAATGGTACCTCGACGTGGCGCACAACGAGGCTGCTGCCGAAGTTCTGGCGCAAACGCTGCAATCCGCTTCCCACGATGGCGCGACGATAGCGATTATTGGCGTACTGGCGGATAAGGATCTCACAGGGCTGGTTCGGCCGTTGCTGCCGCACGTCGATCGCTGGATTGCTCTGCGCGCAGACAATCCAAGGGCGGTTCCGGCCAGCGAATTGTCGCGCCAGATCGCAAACCAGTCGGGGCGCTCTTGCCTGGCTGCGGAGTCGGTACAAGAAGCAGTCAAATTTGCGCAGCGGCTAGCCGCTGAAGATGACAGAATACTCGTTACGGGCTCATTTTTTACGGTCGGTCCCGTGCTACGTCAACTGCAGGTAAACTCACAATCCAAATCATGATGGAACGAGCATTGAAAGAACGAATTATTGGCGCAATCGTATTGGTGGTTTTCGTGGTTCTGGTGGTACCGATCTTCCTGGACGGCCCGCCAGAAGAGGGCGAGGTGATCAGCCAGCAGGTTCTCCTGCCCGGCCAGGACGGTGAAGATACCAAGACCGTAGTTCTCGACAGAGAGCGCTCTGAGCCGATGCCGTCGGTGACGACGGTCGCGAAGGACGACAAGCCCACGCCCGTAGTCGTGCCAAAGCCAGTGGAAGAGAAGCCGCAACCCAAACCGCTGGTGCAAACGCCAGCAGAACAGCCGCGAATTGAGCAGGAAAAGCCAAAAACCGAGCCAGAGCGTGAGGCCGCCTCGCCACCGCCAACGACTCCAGTGGCCTCGTCCACCGGCATGTGGGCGGTGCAGCTAGGTAGTTTTTCGAACAAGCAGAACGCGGAGAAGCTCGCCGCTGACTTGCGCAAGCAGGGCTATGCAGCTTTCTTGAGTCAGCTGGAGAGCGGCGGCAAGTTGCTGCATCGGGTCCGAATCGGACCACAAAAGGATCGTGACAGCGCCGAGCAAATGGCTGCGCGGCTGCTCAAGGTTAATCACAAGGGTCAAGTGGTACCGCACCCGTGATGATCTGCTAGAATCCGAGGCCATTCTGACCCTTGCCGAAATAAGACGACATCCTAGATGCCGATCATCGACATTATTATCGCCGTTGCCCTGCTGTTATCCATAGTAGTCGGATTGGTACGGGGCTTCGTCAAGGAAGCATTCTCGATCGCCACGCTGGTTATAGCGATCTGGGCATCGCTGTATTTCGGCCCGGCTCTCGGCGACGTTTCCCAAAGCTGGCTCAGTTCGGAAGAGCTGCAAACATGGTTCGGGCGGATCCTCGTTTTTGCCATAGTCCTTTCGGTTGGCGGCTTACTGGGATGGGGGCTTTCAAAACTGATTCGACTTTCCGTACTCGGTGGTGTGGACCGTTTGATCGGTTGTTTGTTTGGCGCCCTGCGTGGAATTCTGCTCGTTGCCGTATTCGTCATCGGCGGTCAGTTTGCTGGATTCAGCAACGACGGCTGGTGGCTCGAGTCGCGGCTTCTGCCACACTTCCAGGTCGTTGCAGACTGGATCAAAGTCATGGCCCCCAAGGGCTACGAAATCATAGTCCCGGATCGAGCTGCGGACGAATTGCCGGTTGAGTTGCCGGTCGAACTGTAGAGACAATTTATGTGTGGTGTGGTCGGAATTGTAAGTGCTCAACCTGTCAACCAGGGTTTGTATGACGCGCTGACGGTTATGCAGCACCGCGGCCAGGACGCTGCAGGGATTGTGACCTGGAGTGATGAGAATGGACTCAAGCAGCGCAAAGCGAACGGTCTCGTGCGTGACGTTTTTCGCAGCCGCCATATGTTGCGCCTCAAAGGTCAGGTCGGCATCGGTCATGTCCGCTACCCGACCGCCGGTGGTGCGAAGTCCAGCGAGGCGCAGCCGTTCTATGTGAATTCGCCGTACGGCATATGCCTCGCGCATAACGGCAACCTGACCAACCACGATGAGCTCGCTGATCTGCTTATTCGCGAGGACCGGCGGCACCTGAGCACCAATTCTGATTCTGAAGTGTTACTCAATGTTCTCGCGCACGAGTTGCAGACGCGGGTAAATGGCCGCCTGACGCCTGAGATTGTGTTTGATGCGATCGATGCGCTACATCGCCGCTGCAGGGGTGGTTACGCTGTCGTCGCGCTAATTGTTGGCTTCGGCGTTGTCGCGTTTCGTGATCCGAACGGCATCAGGCCACTGGTGCTTGGCAAGCGAGAGCAGGGTGACAAGGTCTGCCATATGGTCGCGTCGGAAAGCGTTGCGCTGGACGTGCTGCAGTTCGATCGCGTACGGGATGTTCAGCCGGGCGAGTGTGTGCTGATTGAAAACGACGGCTCCCTGCACAGTCGCGAGTATTCCGGAGGCGTACGGCATACGCCTTGCATATTCGAATACGTCTACTTTGCACGTCCGGATTCGATTCTGGACGAGCTGTCCGTTTACAAGGCTCGGCTGCGAATGGGTGAGGAACTGGCAGGCAAGATCGTGCGCGACTTTTCGCAGCATGACATCGATGTGGTGATACCCATTCCAGATACCAGTCGCACTTCGGCATTGCAGGTTGCTTACCACCTGGGCGTGAAGTACCGCGAGGGCTTTATCAAGAACCGCTATATCGGCCGGACCTTTATCATGCCCGGCCAGGCCGAGCGCAAGAAGTCAGTGCGCCAGAAGCTGAACGCTATCGATCTCGAATTTCGCAACAAGAATGTGTTGCTCGTCGATGACTCGATTGTCCGCGGCACCACGTCCAAGCAGATCATCAAACTGGCCCGTGAAGCGGGTGCACGAAAAGTCTACTTCGCCTCAGCGGCACCGCCGGTTCGCTACCCGAACGTCTATGGTATTGATATGCCGGCAGCCACGGAGCTGATTGCCAACGGGCGCAGCGTTGAAGAGATCGAGGAACTGATTGGCGCCGACCGACTGATCTATCAGGATCTGCATGGCCTTATCCGTTCGGTGAGGCACGACAACTCGATGATTACAGAGTTTGATACCTCGTGCTTCTCGGGAGAATATATAACCGGAGATGTCACCGAAGAATACCTGCATGATCTCGAAGAGCGACGCAACGATGCGGCCAAGCGCAAGCGAAAGCACAAAGTCCGTGCTCAGGGAAACGTCGTCAGTCTGTAGACTGGCAGATCTGATCGAGTCCTTTCACCGGCTGGGCTATCGATCGGCGCGTTCCTTATGAGTATCAAGGTCATGATCATTGATGAGCAGGCGGATTTCCGGACCTTGCTCATGCATCACGTGACAACACACTGGCCTGACGCAATTATCTCCGCTTACGATCCGACTATCGCTGGCCACCTTCCTGACGAATTTTCCGGGGCCGGCAACGACGTCATATTGCTGGGCAGCGCGCACGGCGACGAGCGCGACGGTGTTGAGGTTCTCCGGCGATTCCTCGCCCGCGAGAAGTTTCCACCTGTCGTGTATTTTGGCACTGAAGATGACGAGCAGGAGGCCGCCGGACTTCGACCGGCCGCACACTACATGCGCGACCGCATCAGCCATGATTCGCTGGTCGTTGGGCTGAGCAAGGTGCTGCTTGAAAACGAGCGCATCGCGTCGACTGGGTCGCTTTTCGTCGGCGATATGCGCGCGGGCGTGCGTCCGCTAATCAAAGGCTACCGTTTTCTGCGCAAGCTTGGCTCGACAGAGCATTCCGGTGTGTATCTCGCGGAGCGTGAATCCACCCACATGCAGGTTGTACTCAAGGTCTTGCGGCAAGTACCTGAGCTCGGTGACAGCATTGGTGCTTTCGATCGATTTCTGCAGGAGTACGAGACGATTGCAGAGATGGACCACCCCAATGTTGTACGAATCTACGACCTGGGTGTCGGCGATGATCACGCACATATCGCGATGGAATACATCGATGGCGGTGACCTGCGGCACAGGATAGAGACCGGCGTTTCAGGCAATGAAGCCGTGGACTATCTGCGGCAGATCGCGAGTGCGCTCGCTGCCGTGCATGCCAAGGGTGTATTTCACCGCGATTTGAAGCCGGGCAACATCATGGTGCGCAAGGACGGCAGTATTGCCCTGATCGATTTTGGTCTGGCAAAACGGGCCAAGCTTGAAACCGCTATCACCGACAAAGGCGAGATTTTCGGCACGCCCTACTATATGAGCCCGGAACAGGGGCATGGCAATGAAGTCGATGAGCGCAGCGACATTTACAGCCTAGGCATAGTTTTCTTCGAAATGCTTACGGGGGTGAAACCGTACCGCGCAGGTTCGGCGATGGGCATCATTTATCGGCACGCACAGGCTGCGATTCCATTGTTGCCTACCCGGTTTTCGCAATACCAGGCGTTGCTGAACATGATGCTTGCGAAATTGCCTGAAGACCGCCTGCAATCGGCGACGGAGATCGAAGAATGGCTGTAGATGCCACGGTCCCGGAGAACATTTCTGCGTTTCTGAGCACGGCGACACCAACAGCGTGGCTGGATATTGCGTGCGAGCGTTTGCCCGAGATGTTGCTCGATCACGCCAACTGCGAACTCAAAGCGGCGTCGTCTGCACTCGGGTTTCTGTATCGCTATCCGGATCGAACCGCGCTCGCCCAGCGTATGTCACGCCTGGCCCGAGAAGAGCTGCGCCACTTTGAGCAGGTTCGTTCGATCATGGCTGACATGGATATTCCATTCGAGCGCTTATCCGCGTCCCGCTACGCTGGCAAACTGCGAGAGGCAGTGCGTCCGGAAGAGCCGTACAAACTACTTGATTTGTTGCTGATCGGGGCTCTGATCGAGGCTCGTTCCTGTGAGCGATTTGCCAGAATTTCACCGCGCCTTCCCGAGAGGCTGGGGCGCTTCTATGCCGGTCTGCTAGCGTCAGAAGCGCGCCATTTCGAGCACTACATCGCGTTCGCGAAAAGCGAGTGCGGAGTCGCAGATGCAGAGATCGATGCGCGGCTGCTGGAGCTCAGAGTCGTCGAAGCCGAACTGATTATGAGTCCGGATCCCGAGTTCCGGTTTCATTCGGGGGTGCCTGGCGTGGCATAAACTCGAGTTGTGGCCCGTCTGTGTCCCAGCGCACCAGGCTGCCCTGTTCGTACCAGTCGCCGAGCACTATGCGCGTAGCGCTACGTCCATCGAGATCGAATTCATGTACAGCCGGGCGGTGAGTGTGGCCATGCAGCATCGTATCAACACCGTTCTCACGCAGCAGTGCCTCTACGGCGACTTGATTCACGTCCATGATTTCATCCGTGAGTGATTCGCCACGCGCCATACTGTCTTTGCGAGCCTGTATCGCGAACGCGATACGCTCTTGTATCGACTTGGCGCGCATCATGGCCTGCCAATCCGGATTACGCGTCATCGCGCGAACCTGTTGGTACTGCTCATCATCAGTGCACAAGGCGTCGCCATGGCTCAGGAGTACCTTCTGGCCATACAGGTCGATGACAAGCGGATCAGCAAGCAATTGCAGACCTGTTTCTGCCGCAAAGTCTTCACCGATCATGAAATCACGATTGCCATGCATGAAATAGGCTGGGATACCGCGGTCGGTAAAATCCCGAATACTCTGTTTGGTTCCCGCGTAATAAGGGTTGGGGTCGTCGTCGCCAAGCCAGGCTTCAAACAAGTCGCCGAGAATGTAGAGTGCTTCCGCACTGCGTGCTTCATTGGCGAGAAAGTTCAGGAATTGCTCGCCTATTTCGGGTCGATTTGCCTCGAGGTGCAAATCCGCAATAAAAAGCGTCGTCATTTCAGGCTACTCGTAGGTGACCAGTGACACTTTCTTGATAATGATGGGAATGACCGGAACGTCCTTGCGGAAGCGGCCGCCGGGACCGGTTTCAACGCTGACGATCTTGTCAATTACATCCATGCCCTCAATCACGTATCCGAACACCGCATAACCCCAGGACCCGTTGTACGGGGACTTGGTGCCATCGAGCTGCGTATTGTTCGCAACATTGATGTAGAACTGCGTGTCCGCGGAGTGCGGGTCACTGGTGCGAGCCATAGCTATAGTGCCGCGCAGATTGGTCATGCCATTGCCGGATTCGTTGAAGATCGTTTCGCCTGTTTCCTTTGCCTTCACGCCAGGTGTGTAGCCGCCGGCCTGAGCCATGAATCCGGGAATCACACGGTGAAATATAGTGCCTTCGTAGTAGCCTGATTCGACCAATGACAGAAAGTGCGCCACGGTTATTGGCGCCTGTTTGCCATCCAGCTCCAGTTTGATCGTGCCTTCTGAGGTCTGCATTTCGATGTGTGGATGAGCTGGCACCTTGTCTGCAGCCAAGGCGCTGGCGGCGATCAGGGCGAGTAGCAGTGTGATCAGGTTCTTTTTCATGATATTTCCGCTCTTCCAGAAACCGCAATATACCTGAGCCAAACGCTTGAAAGCCATTCAACTGGCCCGTATGATCGCACCCCGCACGACATCCTGCGTTGGGAAATTCGTGCGGCGGGAAATCTGGCATCGGGGTATGGCGCAGTCTGGTAGCGCATCTGCTTTGGGAGCAGAGGGTCGGGAGTTCGAATCTCTCTGCCCCGACCAACCGATTTTCCGGTCTGGCAGAACGGCCGTTGCGAATGCGCCCGTAGCTCAACCGGATAGAGCATCGGCCTTCTAAGCCGAGGGTTGCAGGTTCGAGTCCTGCCGGGCGCGCCATCTGGCGCAATGTTAGAATCAGTTTTACTGTGGTGGATGTAGCTCAGTTGGTAGAGCCCCGGCTTGTGATGCCGGTCGTCGCGGGTTCGAGTCCCGTCTTCCACCCCATCTTCAAGAAGTGGGCCTTTAGCTCAGTTGGTAGAGCAGGAGACTCTTAATCTCTTGGTCCGGGGTTCGAGTCCCCGAGGGCCCACCATTTCACTTTCGCAGCGTTGACGTAGCAGCTTTCCGCGAGTTCAAGGTGCGAGGCGCTCGATCTCCCAGTTGCCATTTTCCTGCTTCGTGTACTGAAAGCGATCGTGCAATCGGTTGCGCCGCCCCTGCCAAAACTCGATCTGTTCCGGGACGACGCGATAGCCACCCCAGAATGATGGCAGCGGCACTTCCTTATTACTGAACTTGTCCTTCATTTCCTGGAACTTCATCT
Organism: Gammaproteobacteria bacterium; assembly: GCA_022600955.1. GTDB lineage: Bacteria > Pseudomonadota > Gammaproteobacteria > Steroidobacterales > Woeseiaceae > UBA1847. The sequence continues at coordinate 7,925 of JAHZJK010000002.1, read as the reverse complement.
CGAGCAGGGCGCGCGATGAGATAACGCTGCTCTGCGTCGACACCCACGCACCAATCTGACTACCCCTTGGTCTCGACAAGAAATACTTAAGCGTTTCGGCGGCCGGAACTCGCTCTGCCTTGCCAAGGATCTTTACCTGTCGGGCGGCATCTGACCAGAAAAAAAGCAGTGAGACGTTTGGGTTGTGGTCAATATGCTGAGCTTTGGTGCTTTCGTAATTAGTGAAGAAAACGAAGCCTGTCTCGTCGAAGTACTTCAGCAATACCGTACGACTGGCTGGACGGTTGTGTTTATCTACCGTGGAAATCGTGACCGCGTTAGGGTCCATTGCTACGGTCTCGCAGGCGTAGCGAAACCAGTCTTCGAACTGGGCTACCGGGTCGTCATTGAGGTCTTCACGGTCGAGTACGAAGCCGGTCGCCGAGCGTCGCAACCCGGAAACGTTCATGCCACGGTGTTCATGGCTGGAATTATCGTCTTTGCTCATGGTCGGAAATATAGTCCTCGTTGTATGATCAGACAATCCTGATACCGCGCTCGGAGCCATATCATGTCAAGTCTCAGCTTTTTTAACAAAAAGAAAGAACTAAATCTCTGGCCGATCACGTTGCTGCGGGTTTATACGGGCGCCTTTTTCGCCTATCACGGTTTCGGCAAGGTCAAAGGCGGAAATTTTGCCGATAGCCTGGCCGGCTTTGTCGGCTCGCAAGAAAACAGCTACGGCTTTTTTCGCCCCTTTCTGGATTCAGTCGTGCTGCCAAACAAGGCACTGTTTGGATTCCTGGTCTCGTGGGGCGAACTGGCGGTTGGTCTCGCCCTCATCGTGGGCCTCATGACACGCTATGCCTCGATAGCGGGCGCGGTCATGCTGGCTTCGTTTTGGTTCGCGAAGGGCCAGCCAGCGTTTTCCGGGCAGAATCATGATTTCATCTGGGTGATGATCTTTATTGTCCTGGCCGCGGTCCATGCGGGGCGACAGCACGGGCTGGACGAGCAGCTCGGAGACAAGTTCAAGTTCCTCAGATAGGCCATTAAAGGCACTCCAGGCTGTTCCAATAGGTTGTTTTCTCCGGGTATAATGCCCGGCTGGACAGGCTGTGCGGTGCCAAATCGCACTTGCGAGTTGCGAGAGTGGCGGAATTGGTAGACGCGCCGGCTTTAGGTGCCGGTGGGGCAACCCGTGGGAGTTCGAGTCTCCCCTTTCGCACCATGTCCTAATGGTCAAATCACAGATAACTAAATAAGAGAAATTACAGAATGGACGTCACTGTCGAATCGACAGGTACTCTAGAACGCCGCATGCGCGTTGAGCTACCTCTTGAACCAATTGAGCAGCAAGTTGACTCACGCCTCAAATCTGTCGGTCGCACCGCCAAGATCAAGGGATTTCGCCCGGGTAAGGTTCCCGCGAAAGTTGTTCGCCAGCGCTACGGCAAACAGGTTCGGCAGGAAGTGCTGTCCGAGGTTCTGCAAAAGAGCTACTCCGATGCCGTGGTGCAGCAGAAACTGAACCCTGCCGGCGGCCCGCAGATCGAGACCGAAGACGACGACGGCAAGACGTTCGCGTTTACCGCAACCTTTGAGATCATGCCTGAAGTCGTGCTTAAGGATCTTGAGAAGATCAAGATCGAAAAACCTGACGTCACGATTGGTGACGACGACGTTGCCGATATGCTGAACAATCTGCAGAAGCAGAAGGCGTCATGGGAGCCTGTTGAGCGCAAAGCGAAGGATGAGGATCGCGTTGTTATCGATTTTTTTGGCACACTGGATGGTGAGGCTTTTGCGGGCGGTGAGGCGAAGGAATACCCGGTTGTACTCGGCGCTGGCCAGATGCTGCCAGACTTTGAGAAGGGTCTGAAAGGCGTAAAGGCGGGTGACGAGAAGACCTTCAAAGTGAAGTTTCCGAAGGAATACCACGCCGAAGATCTTGCCGGTAAGAAGGCGGACTTCGAGATCACGGTACATCGCGTCGAAGCCGAGATTTTGCCCGAGCTGGACGACGACTTCGCGGAAGCATTCAATGTTACCGAAGGCGGTATGGAGCAGTTTCGCAAGGACGTGGTTGAAAACATGGAGCGCGAGGCGGAATCCAAGGTGAAGGCCGACGTGCGCGAGCAGGTAATGCAGGGCTTGCTGGATGCCAATCCTCTGGATATTCCCAATGCCTTGAAACACCAGGAAATGCACTCACTTCAGCGTGAAGCCATGGAACGCATGGGAATTGAAGATGCAGAGCAGGCGCCACCGGTTGATGGTTTTGCCGATGCCGCTGAAAAACGCGTCGCTCTCGGCCTGTTGCTGCGCCAGATAATTGACGACAAGGGTCTCAAGGTTGACGAGGCGATGATGCGTGCACGCGTTGAGGAGATTTGTGCGGGCTACGAGAATGCGGAAGACATGGTCAATATGTACATGAGCAACCCGCAGGTCATGCAACAAATAGAGCCGATGGTCGTTGAGCAGCTGGCGATTGACTGGGTCATCGAGAACGGTAAAAGCAAAGACAAGAAAGTCTCGTTTAAGGACTTCATGAACGCACCTGCTTCGTGAGACACTTGGACGGATCAGAGAACAGGAATTTCGCACTATGAGCCCAACCGCAATGAATCTCGTGCCGATGGTTGTCGAACAGACGGCCCGCGGCGAGCGTGCCTACGACATCTACTCCCGGCTTCTCAAGGACCGGCTGATCTTTATCGTCGGGCCGGTCGAGGATCAAATGGCCAACCTGATCGTTGCTCAGCTGTTGTATCTCGAGTCCGAGAATCCGAACAAGGATATTCACCTGTACATCAATTCTCCGGGTGGCGTCGTGTCCTCAGGGTTGTCGATCTACGACACAATGCAGTTTATTAACTGCGATGTTTCCACGATCTGCATGGGGCAGGCGGCCAGTATGGGCGCCTTGTTGCTTGCTGGCGGGACGAAAGGCAAACGCTTCGCGTTGCCGCATTCCCGCGTCATGGTGCACCAGCCGAGCGCTGGATATCAGGGCCAGGTGACCGATATCAGCATTCACGCCGAAGAGGTTATTGAACTGAAGCGTCGCCTGAACCAGATCATGGCCAATCACACCGGCCAGAGTCTTGAGCAGATCGAGAAAGATCTGGAGCGTGATAACTTCATGAGCGGCAACGAGGCCGTCGAATACGGACTTATCGATACTGTTCTGGCTTCGCGCACTGAAATGGGCGACGATTCCAAGGACTGATCCCTTTAATATCAATTGGTTATATCGTCATTGCTCGCTTTTGAGACCTGTGGCTTTGCACCTCGATATAGCCCATGTACACTACGAAACCATTGTTAAAGGCATGTTGAATTGCCTGACTTTTTCGTCAAAAAGGCCACATTTGTATGAGCGATGAAAACCGCGGTAAGAACGAGGACGGCAAACTCCTTTATTGTTCTTTTTGCGGCAAATCTCAGCACGAAGTACGCAAGCTTATTGCGGGCCCCTCTGTGTTTATCTGTGACGAGTGTGTCGAGCTCTGCAACGACATCATTCGCGAAGAGTTAGAGGACACCGGTGAGACGGGTCACGACAAGTTGCCGAAGCCCATGGAAATCAATGAGGTACTCGATGAGTACGTTATTGGCCAGGAACGGGCGAAAAAAGTGTTGTCGGTCGCTGTCTACAATCACTACAAACGCCTCAATGATCGCCTGGATGAACGTTCCAAAGACGACATCGAACTCGCGAAGTCCAATATTCTGCTGATCGGACCGACGGGCTGCGGCAAGACGCTGTTGGCGGAAACGCTGGCACGCTTGCTTAATGTGCCGTTTACGATCGCCGATGCAACGACGCTGACAGAGGCTGGCTACGTCGGTGAGGATGTTGAGAACATCATCCAGAAGTTGCTGCAAAAATGTGATTATGACGTCGATAAGGCACAGACGGGCATCGTCTACATCGATGAGATCGATAAAATCTCAAGAAAATCGGATAACCCGTCGATAACCAGAGATGTATCGGGTGAAGGCGTGCAGCAGGCACTTCTGAAACTGATCGAAGGCACGATTGCATCCGTTCCGCCGCAGGGTGGACGCAAGCATCCGCAGCAGGAGTTCCTGCAGGTGGACACAGGCAATATCCTGTTTATTTGTGGTGGCGCATTCGCAGGCCTGGAAAAGATTATTCAAAATCGCTCGTCGAAGAGTGGCATCGGCTTTGTCGCTGACGTCAAGACGAGCGAGCAAGAGCAGAGCATTGGTGAGCTGCTTCACGACGTGGAACCGGAAGATCTGATTCGCTTCGGGCTGATTCCGGAATTCGTTGGTCGTATGCCGGTCGTTGCAACGCTTGAGGAACTGGATGAGGACGCATTGATCCAGATTTTGCTCGAGCCGAAGAACGCACTGACAAAGCAGTATCGCAAGCTCTTCGAGATGGAAGGCGTGGAATTGGAATTCCGTGAAGACGCGCTTCGCGCTGTGGCCAAGAAGGCTATGGAGCGCAAGACGGGTGCTCGCGGACTGCGCACGATACTCGAGAACGTGTTACTCGACACGATGTACGATCTGCCGTCTTCGGATAGTGCGAAGAAGGTCGTCGTTGACGAAGCCGTCGTCACCGGCGAGAACCAGCCGTACGTGATTTACGAGTCGGACGAATCTCCGACAGTGAATATCGAGCAGCCACCGCGACCCACAGGGTCAGACGGCGCATAGCGACATCGAAACCGAAGCTTGAAATGTGATCTTTTGGTCGCATTAACGAGTTTACACTTTTAAAAGAGGTTATACGGTGTCCAAAAACGATCTTCCTGAAGATGACCTGATTTCATCCATCGACGAGAACGTCATCGACGACTCCTCGGGTGTGCCGGTATTGCCGCTGCGCGATGTTGTTGTCTACCCACATATGGTCATTCCGCTGTTCGTCGGACGTGAAAAATCCATCGTCGCGCTCGATAAGGCGATGAACGCCGGCAAACGAATCTTGCTGGTGGCCCAGCAAACCGCTGACCTCGATGATCCACAGCCAGCTGACCTCTACGAGGTAGGCACCCTGGCGACGATCCTGCAGCTTCTGAAGCTCCCTGATGGCACTGTGAAAGTGCTCGTTGAGGGCGGCGAGCGAGCGCTCGTTGATCGCATCAATGTCGAGGATCACTTCTCGGCCGAAATCACGCCGCTCAGCGAAGACGATCGTCACGACGAACGCGAAATTGACGTACTTGTGCGTTCTATCATTTCGCAGTTCGAGCAGTACGTGAAACTGAACAAGAAAGTCCCGCCCGAAGTGCTAACCTCGTTGAGCGGGATTGACGAACCGGGTCGACTGGCTGATACCGTTGCAGCGCACATGGCGCTGAAACTATCGGAGAAGCAGCGCATCCTTGAAATCCAGGATGTAAAAAGTCGGCTGGAGCAGGTCCTCGGTATCATAGAAGGCGAGATCGATGTCTTGCAGATCGAGAAGCGCATTCGCGGTCGCGTCAAGACCCAGATGGAAAAGAGCCAGCGCGAGTACTATCTGAATGAGCAGATGAAGGCTATTCAGAAAGAGCTCGGCGAAATGGACGATGTGCCGAATGAACTTGCTGATCTGGAAGCAAAGATCGAAGACGCCGGCATGCCGAAAGAGGCGAAAGAGAAAGCCACCTCCGAACTCAACAAACTAAAACTGATGTCACCGATGTCGGCAGAAGCCACGGTTGTGCGAAACTACGTGGACTGGCTCGTCAAGGCTCCCTGGAAAAAGCGCAGCAAAGTATTCAAGAGCCTGAAGAAAGCCGAAGCCGTACTCGAGGAAGATCATTACGGCCTCGAGAAGGTCAAGGAACGAATCCTTGAGTACCTCGCAGTACAGCAACGCGTCAAGAAGCTGAAAGGACCGATCCTTTGTCTGGTAGGACCGCCAGGCGTCGGCAAGACCTCGCTTGGGCAGAGTATTGCGCGCTCGACCAACCGAAAATTTGTTCGCATGTCACTGGGTGGCGTGCGCGACGAGGCTGAGATTCGCGGCCATCGCCGTACTTACATCGGTTCGATGCCGGGCAAGATAATCCAGAACCTGTCGAAGACCGGGGTTCGCAATCCGCTGTTCCTGCTCGACGAGATTGACAAGATGGCGATGGATTTTCGCGGTGACCCGTCATCGGCGTTGCTGGAAGTGCTCGATCCCGAACAGAATTCGACGTTTGCAGATCACTATCTGGAGGTTGACTTCGACCTGTCCGACACGATGTTCGTGTGTACAGCGAATAGCCTGAACATACCGGCTCCGCTTCTGGATCGGATGGAAGTCATTCGCATCCCGGGATACACCGAGGATGAGAAAACCAACATCGCGCTCAGGTACCTCGTGCCGAAGCAGATGAAGGAAAACGGTCTCAAAGAGAAAGAACTGAAAATTACGGAAGGTGCAGTGCGCGATATTATTCAGCACTACACCCGCGAATCGGGTGTTCGCAACCTCGAACGTGAGATTTCCAAGATCTGTCGCAAGGTCGTCAAATCACTGCTGCTGAAACCGCGTGACAAGCGCGTCCTGGTCACTCCAAAAAGCATGGAGAAGTACCTTGGGGTGCGTCGCTTCCGCTTCGGTATGGCCGAAGACAGGGATCAGGTAGGCCAGGTAACGGGTCTGGCCTGGACAGAAGTTGGTGGAGAGCTGTTAACCATCGAAGCCGCTGTCGTTCCGGGCAAAGGCAAGCTGACCCACACGGGCCAGTTGGGCGAAGTCATGACGGAATCAATCCAGGCAGCGATGACCGTGGTGCGCAGCCGTGCCGAAGTTCTGGGTATTGCAGAGGACTTCCACCAGAAGCTCGATGTGCATATTCACGTGCCAGAAGGGGCCACGCCGAAGGACGGTCCGAGTGCGGGAGTTGGCATGTGCACGGCGCTGGTATCGGCTCTGACCAATATCCCGGTCAAAGGCGATGTGGCCATGACCGGCGAGATCACGTTGCGCGGTGAAGTTCTGCCGATTGGCGGCCTCAAAGAGAAGCTGCTGGCGGCCCATCGTGGCGGTATTGCCAAGGTCTTGATACCCCAGGAAAACGAGAAGGACCTGGCTGAAATTCCGAAGAACATCAAGGACAAGCTGACGATTGTTCCAGTGAAATGGATCGACGAGGTTATGCAGCACGCGCTTGTTCATCAGCCCCTGCCAGACGGTTCCAAAACGGACACTGAAGCGGACGCGAAAAAGCCCGCTGACGAGCAAAAATCCGACGACATGGTGCGTCCACACTAAGCCGCTGTAACCCGCGTGGTTAAAGGATATTTGACGGTATATAAGGCAGTTGGTATAAGCATGCCAGCTGTTTGTGATTGCACGGAGACGCAAATGGCTATTCAGCGGATTGCACCATTGGGGAGCGCGCTGGATTGATCACACATCGTTTAATCAATCTGCAAGGGTGAAAGCATGAATAAAGGCGAACTCATAGACGCGGTTGCGGGCGCAGCAGGACTATCACGCGCTGATGCAACTAAAGCAGTCGACGCGGTACTCGATAGCATTCAGGGAACGCTGGCCAATGGTGGTTCGGTATCTCTCGTAGGCTTCGGAACCTTCTCGGTCAAGGCACGTGCGGCACGTGCAGGACGTAACCCGCGGACGGGTGAAACCATCCAAATCGCGGCAAGTAATGTTCCTGGATTTAAGGCTGGTAAAGGCCTGAAGGATGCCGTAAACTAGCGCGCCCCTGAGGGGGCAAGGCTAAGAAAAAGCCCGTACTTACGGGCTTTTTCATGTTTTGGAGAATCATCGCAAGAATGCGTCTGACGCGTGATTGTGGTGCTGGGTGCTTAGCTCAGCTGGTAGAGCATCGCCCTTACAAGGCGAGGGTCGGCGGTTCGATCCCGTCAGCACCCACCAGAATTCGGAGCGGTAGTTCAGTTGGTTAGAATACCGGCCTGTCACGCCGGGGGTCGCGGGTTCGAGTCCCGTCCGCTCCGCCATT
>JAHZJK010000015.1 GCA_022600955.1 Gammaproteobacteria bacterium | reverse complement strand
GTTCTCGTCGCCCGACTGCTTATGGCGGCTAACTCGGCTTTTCACAACCGCGCTGGCATCGAGATCGTTGACCTCAATCTTGCCGTTAGCCGGCTCGGGTTTGAAGTTGTTCGAAATACAGCTATCACACTTGCTGTTGAACAAATTTTCGCGGCCTCGGAGCACAAAGAGCTAAAGAGCGCGATCAAGGATATATGGAGCAGCAGTCTGTCGCTGGCATCGATGAGCTTTGTCATCGCTCGTAATGCTGGCAACGTTAATCCGGACAATGCTTTCCTTTGCGGCCTGCTACATGAAATCGGCAAGCTCTATATTCTGACAAAGGCACGCAACTACCCGGCGCTAATGGGCGACGAAGAGTCGCTTGGTACAGTCATGAACCAGTGGTATGCCAGTGTTGGTAAGTCGATTATCGAGTCCTGGGGGTTTTCGAGTGAAATCGCCGACTCGTTGGAAATAGATGAAAACCTGAATTCCCAGCAGAATGCCGCGGCGACGCTGGTCGATGTCGTCTGCCTTGCAAAGATTGTGTTGTCGAAGTCCGATGAGGCAGTCGACGACGCTGAATTTGATTTGCCGGCAGGGAAGCTCAATGTAACGAGTGACGCGCTTCCGGGAATCAGCGAGGCGTACGATTTACACGCTGCATCAATGCGCCAGTCCGTCGGCGGCTAGCTGAGACCACACGGTCGCAGCAACCGCGTGAACCGATGGAAAAGAAAGCTACGCGGGAATCGCTTCTTTGCCTGCATCCTGATTTAGCAGCTCATCCGGCGCACGCACCAGAATTGGCCCAAACTGGTACAGGGTCCGAAGGGCCTTAAAGAAAGACAAGCGTCCGCCATTACGCATCTTTTCTACGAAAGACGTTAGCGCGGTCGGCGTGAACATGACCGCCTCACCGCCATCAATCGCCCCGGAATCAAGCATTGCCGCAGAGTCCGGACTCGTTAGCAAGATTACGGGTACCGGTGCCTTGTTGGCGCCAAATGCAATTTCCTGCAGCAGGGAAATCTTGCGTTTGTCGGGTGTTGAGAAATCGCAGATAAAAAGGTCCGGCAAGTTCTTGTCGCGATAGGGCCCGGTCTGGCGGACGCAGTCCACGGCACTCTTGCCAGGAGACAGCCGCCGGATTACGCCATCAACACCAGAATCCTGCATCACATCGTGCAATACAGTGGCCCGGTTGGGTTGGTCAGCGATCAATACGAGATTTATGTCGTTTTTCACGTGAGTCACTCAGTCTCTCCACCTTTGGAAACAAAATTTGTGTCGCGCAGTCCGTCAAGAAAATGTAATAAATGCACTTCACGTCCCATATGTTGCAGAATGCGTGCCAAGTGTGACTAAACTCGCGTTTTATTAGCGAAACTTAAACATAATCATGGACTTGCGTGATGCATACAGGTGTTGCCAATAATCAATGGCTTACGTGCGAGTCGCGAAATAGCGACGAAGTCGCGGAATATCGTGACTTAGTCGTCGTGGACGTGTAAAAGTCCTTGCAAATAAAGGCCTTATTGAGTTCCTAGTTGAGTCGTTCCTGATGTGGCACCTTCCGGCGTCTGCCGCGAGCACAAACAGCCCTTTTCTGTCACCCACATTGTGGCTGGCCAGCTGCCACGACGATAGATTTACCCCATGCTGAGTTCTTCGAGACTGGATCTGCTGGGCAGCCTGGTCGATCTGGTCGTAATATTCGCTGCAGTTATGCTGCTTTTTTACGCGCTGTACTCGGGTATTTTGCGAAGCAACAGACCACAGACAACTGGCGGAGTCATCATTTCGATCGGCATGATTATCGCTGTCATAGCGCACGTCTCCGATCTGGCGTACCAGTATCTCTGGTCAGGAATATCCGGCGAAGCAGTAAGTGCGTCTTCAAGTTATTTCTCTATCACGACATTTCACTAGGTCATGTCCAGGGTTGCATTCGCGCTGATAATGATTGGCCTTGTCCTGGCCATCATGGGCAGACGCAAAATTGAGTCTGATATCAGCGGCAAGGACGATCTCCTGGACGACCTGAAGGACAGTCGTTATTCGTCGGAAATGCGTTTTCGCTATCTGTTCAACAGTACGTCGGATTCCGTTTACAGCTACTCGCTGGATGCACCGCTATCGATTTATGCCTCTCTCGATGAGCATATTGCTGCGAGCTATCGTCTGAAATTGCGTCACGCGAACGACGCATTCGTCGCGGCGCTGGACGCGACTGACCTCGAGGACGTTCTCGGTCAGGAGTATGGCGAACTCGATAGCGCCTCCGACCTGGTCTCTCACACGGCGATGGTCACTGCGTTCGTCGAAAATGGCTATCGCCTGCATGACTATGAAATGCGGTACAAAACACCGAAAGGCGAAGATCGTGCATTAAATGTGAACATGATCGGTATGGTCCGCGGCGGCATGCTCGAACGGATCTGGGGGGTCGAACAAGACGTTCTCGATATCATGGAAGCCCGTGCGGAACTCGCGGATCGCAACGATTACCAGAAACTGGTAGCCGAAGTCTCCGCTTGGCTGGTGACTGCAGCCGATGACGTTGCTGACAACACGATTGAAGGCTGTATCGGTCGCATCGCACAGCATTTTGCAGCCGATCGATCGACGATGTTCTGGGTTGATGACCTGGAGAAGCGTGCGATATCCATCGCCTACGTCTGGAGCGAAAAAGAAAGTGATCGCAAAGTTGGTTTCGAATCTCCGATATCGATGGACATGTTCCCGAACTTCTGGCGGCGTATTCTGGAACGCAAGGCAGTTCGCATTGACAGTGTGGAGTCAATGTCGGGTGATTTTTCAACAGATGCTGAGAATCTGGGCCGTTTCGGACTGAAATCCTTAGTGGTTCTGCCAATGGTTATTGGAGGTGAACTGGTCGGCGGTATCACCTTCGGGCGCCTGCACAACGAAAAAGCATGGTCTCAGCAGACGGTGCAGGAGCTAACAGTACTGACGGAGCTGCTTGCCAATTTCGTTTTCCGGCTTAAGGCGCGACGTGCATTATCGGATGCCCTGGCGGGGTTGCAGCGTGCGACAGACCGACTGCAAGCGGAAAATGTCTACCTGCGCGAGGAAGTGGCCAGTCGGAACGGCTTCGATGACATAGTCGGCGAAAGTCCGGCTATCTTACGTTGTCTCAATCAGGTCGAAATGGTGGCGAATACGATGACGCCCGTCGTCATTCTCGGCGAAACCGGTACCGGCAAAGAACTCATAGCCCGCGCTATTCATGACCATAGCGACCGGCGATCGCGGCCTCTCGTCAAAGTGAATTGTGCGGCGTTGCCGGCGAACCTGATAGAAAGCGAGTTATTCGGGCATGAAAAAGGCGCTTTCACTGGTGCGGATGCGCGCAAAAGAGGCCGCTTTGACCTTGCTGACGGCAGCACTTTATTCCTGGACGAAATCGGTGAAATACCGATCGAGTTGCAGGCCAAGTTACTGCGTGTCTTGCAGGAAGGTGAGTTTGAAAGACTGGGCGGTACAGAAACAACGAAAGTCGATGTGCGTATTGTCGTCGCAACCAACCGTGATCTCGGGGCCGCTGTACAAGCGGGCGAATTTCGCTCCGATCTCTACTATCGCATCAATACCTTCCCGGTTGAGTTGCCTGCACTGCGTGATCGCGGCAGCGACATCGATCTTCTGACACAGCACTTTGTGCGTATGCATGCAGTTCGCCTTGGACGCGACGTAAACGAGATTTCCGCCGAGATGATGCGACAGTTGCGCGGCTATCACTGGCCGGGAAACGTGCGTGAACTTGATGGCATTATTCAACGCGCGCTTATCTCCAGCGATGGTCCGGTAGTGGAGCTGGCGGAGCCGTTGATCTCGACTTCCTTTGACGACGGAACGCCCAAGATCATTAGTTCTACGATCTCTGATCTGCGCCTGGTTGAGCGAGACCACATACTGACTGTGCTCGAAGATTCGCTCTGGAAAATCTCCGGACCCGAGGGTGCGGCCTCGCAACTGGGAATTCCGCCGAGCACCTTGCGCTCAAAAATGAAACGGCTAAATATTACTCGGCCAGGCTAAAGCTGTGACTGAGTTCCTGCCCCGAGCGTCAGTTATCTGACATATTGCTGTCTCCATCTCGCGACCACGGTCTCCTGCGAGGCACTGGCCAAGGCCTGACGAGTGTGAGATGAATCACTGTAGAAGTGTGAGACGCGTCACAAATTACATAACAAACGCGGTATATCTACACATCAAGACCGAGTTTCCCGGATAGTCGGGTCATTGGACCGCAATGATTGCGGGCCGGCGTCAGGTAGCGCGCCTTGAAGCTGCCTTGAAAGGAATGAACCTTGAAACTGGCGAACAAGTATTTGTCGTCGACAACCCTCTGGTTGCGGCGAGTCTCTGCACTGTGTTTTTGTTGCGTACTCAGCAATCCGGTATTTGCTGTGGGTACCGCCGTGGGCACGGTCATTGAGAATACCGCGAACATTTCCTATGACCTGGCCGGTACACCCCTGACGTTGCAATCCAACACCACGACCATTGTTGTCGCTGAACGTATCAACGTGACGACGACACTGCTGAGTCCGCAAACGCTGGTATCAGCGAACGACACCGACCAGGCGCTATTGTTTACCGTTACCAATACGGGCAACGGTTCTGAAGCGTTCGAACTGGCAATTGACAGCAACATTGCGGGCAGCGACTTCAACCCGACACCGGCCGTTCCTGCAATTTATTTTGATACCGACGGCAGTGGCGATTTCAACGCCGGCGATGTTGCTTATACGCTCGGCGTTAATGACCCGGTTCTGGCTCCCGATGCCTCAGTCAATGTTTTCCTGGTGAACGATATTCCTGGCACCGTTGCAAACGGTGACATAGGCCGCAGCGAGCTGACTGCTACTTCGGTCACAGGCAGCGGCGCTCCGGGAACCGTATTTGCCGGGCAGGGTGATGGCGGCGTCGATGCCGTAATCGGAACGACGGGTGGCACAGCTGCCGCTGTTGGCGAGTATCTTGTCTCCGACGTACTGATCAGCGTTACCAAGTCGCAGGTTGTCACCGACCCAACGGGTGGTTCAGAGCCAATCCCGGGTGCAACGCTGACTTACTCGATTGCGGTTGAAGTCACGAGCTCGGGTGTTGCGACGGCGAGCGCGCTGACCGATCCGATCCCCACTTTCACAACATTTGTCCCTGGCAGCATCACGTTGAACGGAGCAGCAATCTCCGATGCAACAGATGGTGACGCCGGTGAGCTGGATAACAGTGGCGCGGCCACTGTTGTCGTCAGGCTCGGGGACCTGACCCAGGCAGACGGCGTACAGACGATCGTCTTCCAGGTAACCATTGACTAGCAAGAGCGAAAATACCGAGGTAGGAGCGACTATGAGAATTTTGACCGGACTGATGCTAACGGCGTTGTCTTTTGTGGCTGCAGCACAAGCACATCTCGATGTGCAGACGCTGGTGCAGAAAGAACAGGCTTATATCAATGAGCAGGGCGAGACTGACAGGCGCCTGGTTACGGCCGATATCGTTGTACCCGGTGAGACGGTGTTCTACACGATCACGTTCACCAACGTTTCGGACGAGTCGGCGGAGAACGTCGTGATCACGAATCCTATCGCGGAAGATCTCGTCTATGTCGAGGGCTCTGCATTCGGTCCGGGTACGGACATGCAATTCTCTATCGACGGTGGCGCAAGCTTTGCGAACCGGGACGAGTTGACTATTACCGAGGAAGGCGTTACCCGACCAGCTGTGGCACGGGATTTTACGCACGTTCGCTGGGTAATGCAGAACACACTTGAAGCAGGCGCGCAGGCTACTGCGCGTTTCGCCGCAGTTTTGGAATGAAAGCTTGCTTCGGCAAGCTTTCGCATTAGCAATCGCCGGAATGATCCGGCATGGAAAAGAAGGTAAGGAGTACCGTGATGAAACCTAAACTAGGAAAAATAGGCCTGATATTCAGGCTAGGCGCCATGGCTGGCGTGCTGCTGTTTGGACAGCAGGCAATGGCCATAGGTACCGCAGCCGGGACGACGATCGATAATACTGTGACCGTTGACTACGACGTGAACAATATCGATCAGACTGATCTGACAGACTCTGTCAGCTTTGTTGTTGACCGTCGTGTCGATTTCGACCTCGTCGCGCAGGGTGCCGCATTGGTTAATGTGACGCCAGGCGAAACAGATGCATTTTTCGACTTCCTGTTGACGAACGATTCGAACTCAGCGCTGGATTTCTTCATTGATCTGAATGAGCTCGTGGGTGGCGCTGTTCGTGCCTCAACCGACGATGCGAATATGCAGACTGTTGATTTTGCGGTTAGTGCCAGCCCTGTCTCAGGTACAGATGACGACCCGGTTCGGCTTGGGCCACAGTTCGTCGATTCACTGGCGGCTGATGACAGCATCCGCATTCGCGTATTCGGTGATGCCGCGCTGGCAATGCTGGATGGCCAGGTAGCGGGTGTACAACTCGATGCAATTGCTCGTGAGCCGGGTAGTGGCGCCGCAACAGTCTTGACTGAAGATGCCAACACTGATGCTGGAGTCGAGAACGTATTCGCCGATGCTGACAATGACAACCTGGAGTCTGATGTTGATGGCTGGGTGGTTCAGAGTGCTGATCTCGCAGTAACCAAAGCGTATGCAGTTATTGCAAACGACCTTGGCAGCGGCTTGCCAATTCCGGGCGCGACTGTTGAATACACCATTTCAGTAGTCAACAGCGGCGGTACCGATGCTGATGACGTCGTTCTTGATGACGTTCTCGCGGAACTCGGCGGCGCAGTTGCACTTGAGCTCAATGTTGCCGGTGCGGTCTATAACGGTAGTGATGTAGCCGTGTACAACGATGGCACTCAGGTCGCTTGTGATGTCGAAATCAACGCTGATGGCGATGGTTGCGACCTCGTTGGAACGACGCTTAGCGTCGGTGCGGCGGATCTCGTTGGCGGCCTTACGGTTGCAGCGGGCACGACTTTGACGGTTCAGTATCAGGTCACAATCGCTGACCCTGATCCGACGCCTTAAGAGACGTGTAAGGACGTATCACGGTGTTCAAAGGACATTACACGCTGACCACAAGTCCGGTCGCCCGCAAGGGCGACCGGCACGCGGTCATGCGAGGGAGTACGCCACCACGGCGGCGCCTTCGTGAGCGTGTAGTTGACCAGATTCGGGGGGAGCAGATGCTTCCCCCGAGTCACGTCTGGGAATCCTGCTGCACCGCGATGACACGTCTTTTCGTCGCAGTTTTATCGACCATTCTGGTGGCGGGGGCTGCATATGCGAGCCCGCCAGGGGCGGTAATTGCCAACCAGGCGACACTAGGCTACACCGACCTGTCCGGACAGCCATCGACGGTTGTCAGTAACGAAGTATCTGTCGTGACTGCGGTCGTCCGGAGCCCGGCGAACGTAGAAATGACGCGCGCCGCAATTGTTGGAGCGGGAACCTATCAGGAAACCGTGGGGCCTTCAGCCTGTTTCCAGGGCGGCGCTTTCGTGACTCAGGGCAACCCGACAGTACTGGGTGGCATTGCGATTGACCCGACGCAGGCTCTGCAGGTGTCACCGACGAGCAGCTATAACAGCGGCGAGTTCGCGTTCATTCGTCTCACAGACAGTGATCAGAATGTGGATTACCTGGTTGCCGATACGACGACTGTCGTAGTCAGCAATACGGATAACGGCGATAGTGAAACTATCCAGCTTTATGAAACGGGCCCCGACACGGGCGTGTTTGCGGGCTATATTCAGCTTGGTAGCGGAGTTGCCGTAGCGGGTGACTGCATCCTGCAAAGTGCGCCGAAGTCGACAATCAGCGTTGACTATGCCGATCCCGCCGATTCGGCAGATACTGCTGCAGCAACAGCCCAACTGGATCCGGCACAACGAGTCTTCGAGTCGCGAACAGGAACGGTGGTTAGTGGCACGACTATTGAAATTGTTGATGCAATCAGTGGATTGCCGGCAACGGTATACGGCAACGATGGCGTTAGCCAGTTCCCATCATCAATCGTAAGTGGCGGCACAGCAACCGACAGCTCTGGCACACTTTATGTATTCGCTGCCGGCGAGTACCGATTCCCGGTAGTTCCCGACGGAGACTACCGCCTGGTAGTCACACCGCCAAGTGCTTACGCGGCTCCGTCTTCCGCGAGTATTGCGGCGCTACAAGCGCTGCCAGGTGCGCCATGGCAGCTCAGCCCGGCATCTTTCGGCGCTGCATTCACAAAATCCGGCGACGTCTCAATCGCGCTGGATATCCCTATTGATCCGCGCGCCTCCGCGCTGTTCCTGCAAAAACGTACGCTAACAACAGTGGCTGCACCCGGCGACTTTGTTCGCTATGAGTTGGTACTGGAAAACAGTTCGGCAGCGGGTGTAGCAACAGATATTGTCGTGCGTGACACTTTGCCCGCCGGAGTACGGTTTGTTCCGGGTTCGGTTACTGTCAATGGTACGGCTGCAGCAGACCCTGCAATCGGTACAGACATGAGAACGCTCGATTTCGATGTAACAGATCTGAGTGTCGGGGGCCGAGCACAGGTTTTTTATGTCGTAGAGATTGTCAGCGGCGCGCGCAACGATGAACTCGTTAACACGGCGACGGCATTCGCAGCGGGTGGCCTGCTGTCGAATGAATCAACCGCTGTCATACGCCTGACTGAAGACCTGTTCCGGACGACTGGTACGATTATCGGTCGCATTCTGGAAGCGGATTGTGGTCAGGACACGTTTTCCGAAGAACAGGGTGTGGCAGATGTCCGCGTCTATCTTGAAGATGGTCGCTACGCAGTTTCCGATGCTGGTGGGCGCTTCCATTTTGAGGGCGTAGATGCAGGCACCCATGTTGCACAACTCGATACCTTTTCAGTTCCAGCGTATTTCGACGTTGTCGGTTGCGCACAAACACCTGGCTATTCGGGGAGCGCTGAGGCGCAGTTTGTGAAGCTTTCAAGAGGCAGCATGAAACGCGCTGACTTTTTCCTGCGTCGCAAGGAACCGCCCCACGGCCGGATCGACATCGAGATGCGCAATGCCGCGACGGAAAGCACACAAAACGTTGCATACAACATAGACCTCGAGGGTGTCGGCAATGTGGCTCTTGAAAACATTGGTGTCATGGTGGTGCTGCCAACAGGCGTCAGCTATACACCGAACACACTCAAGATTGATGGTCAGCCGGTTAGCGAGCCGCATCTCATGGGACCTTCCGTGTCAATTCCGCTGCCGGATCGGAAAGGAAACTGGAATAGCCGATTGAGCTTCGTTGCAACAATCGAAGACCAGGTAGATGGCGAATTGGTAACCAAGGCTATCGGCAAGTTCAGTACTCCGATGCAGGCCAAACAGTCTACGCCGGTAGCTGAAACGCGCATGATGCGGGAGCCCGCGGTACTCGAAAATGAAGGATATGTACTCGATCTGAAATTTGACACATTGTCGGATACGTTGTCGGCGCAGGATAAATTACAGCTTGAGGCGCTCATTGAAGATTGGCGCGGCGTCAGCAATGTAAAGATTTCTGCGACCGGGCATAGCGACAGTCAACTGATTAGCCCGCGGAATCAGCATCTGTTCGCTAATAACTTCGTGTTGTCGCATGCACGTGCAATGTCGGCAGCTTTCTACATCGCTGATGCATTGGGACTGAGCGCCGACAAAATCCAGGTTGAAGGCCGCGGTCCTGACGACCCGGTGGCTGACAATGCGACGGCGGCAGGCCGCCAGAAGAATCGACGTGTCGAGATGATTCTGACCGGCATACGTCCAACGCAGCCGTCGTTTCTTGAGGTAACGCAAGAGTCGAGCGGTACCAAGGAGACAGCTACAGTTGGCGCAATTCCGGGCATGGAGAAGAAGGTCAAGGTTGATCGTTTCGCGAATGATCTTGCGGGTATGCCAGCATCACAAGTGGAGCCGGCCCTGGAGTCGTTGCAACCGGGATACGCGATGTTATTGCCGGCAGCTGACTACGCGCCTGCCATCGCGTCAAGCAAGATATCCATACAGCACAAACCGGGTCAGACAGTCGAGCTAACTATTAATGGCGATAGCGTCAGCAAGTTGAATCAGGACAGTACTGCGACCAATGCTGCGAGGACCGTATCGATTTCCCGATGGGTAGGAGTCGACCTGGTCGACGGCGCGAATGAGATTCGCGCGGTAATTCGTAACGCGGATGGCAGCAAGGCGAAAGGCATTCGTCGTACGATTCACTATACGGGTGTACCGATCCGCGCCGAATTTGTTGCGGAGCTTTCGACTCTGGTCGCGGATGGCAAAAATACACCGACCATCGCAGTGCGACTGTTTGATCGCTCTGGAAAACCATCCCGCGCGGGCATGGTTGGGCAGTTCAGGGTTAATGCGCCTTATCGCTCCGCTTGGGACGAAGAGCGCGATCGCAAGAACGCGTTGGTTGAAATTGGTGATCGTGGCTCGATGTACCGGGTTGACGCTGACGGCATAGCCTATATCGACCTCGCGCCGACCACGCAAACAGGTGAGGTCACAGTCGTACTGCCATTCGAAAACTACCGCGAACAGGAAATACGTGCCTGGCTGAGCCCTGCTCAACGCGACTGGATTCTGGTCGGGTTCGCCGAAGGCAGCGCCGGCTACAATACTTTGTCGGATAATGTCGCCGCAGCCGAAGATGCCGGGTTGGAAGACGAATACTATGATGACGGACGCGTGGCATTTTTCGCCAAAGGCTCGATCCGTGGTGACTACCTGCTTACGGTCGCATTTGACTCTACGCGCGACCGTGACGACAGTCGTGACCGCTTCGATACTGTTGTTGATCCCAATGCTTATTATTCGCTCTATGCTGACACGGCAGAGCAACGTTTCGAGGCAGCCAGCCAGCGCAAGCTCTATGTGAAGCTGGAACGAAACCAGTTCTATGCGTTGTTTGGCGACTACGAGACAGGCATGTCGATTACAGACCTGGCGCGCTATCAGCGCCGATTTAATGGTCTCAAGAGTGAGTATCGCGGTGATACTCTCGGCTATACGGTCTTTGCGGCAGAAACTGATCAGTCCTTCAACCGCGATGAGATCCGCGGCGACGGTACGTCTGGGCTGTACCAGCTAAGTGCTGCGCCCATAATCGCCAACAGTGACTCGGTGCGTATTGAAACTCGGGATCGCTTTGACTCAGGTGTTGTACTCAGTACGCAAAACCTGGCGCGCTTTCTGGATTACAACCTCGATACGCTGAGCGGAACGCTGTATTTCAAGAAACCTGTGCCGAGCAGGGATATCGATTTCAATCCCGTCTACATCGTCGTGGAGTACGAGTCGATTGCGGCAGGTTCTGACGACATTGTTGCAGGCGGTCGTGGCTCAGTGAGCTTTGCCGATGACAGGCTGGAGTTTGGTGTCAGTCATATTAATGACGCCAGTGGTGGTGCTGAAGCAGACCTTAGTGGTGTAGACATGCGTTGGCAGATTAATGAGCAGACTTTGCTGAAAGCCGAAATTGCAGACTCCGAGGCAATCATAGGTGGCGTGCAGCAAGACGGTTCCGCACACAGCATTTCAGTCGAACACAACGGTGAGAAGGTTGACGTCCGCGCGTTCATGCGCGAAGTCGATGATGGCTTTGGTCTTGGCTATCAGTCTGAGGCTGACAAGGGCATTCGTCGTGTCGGTGTTGATGCACGGGCCAAGGTCTCGGACCGATTCAGTGTTGAAGGTGAGGCTGGCTGGCAGCAGAACCTGCAAACAGATGCGATTCGCAATCTGGCTCGTGGGCAGGTGCGTTATGAGAAAGATGCGTTTACCGCGAGGCTGGGTGTTGCACATGCGGAGGACAAGTTTGACGATGGTGAGAAGTGGACCAGCCAGCTCGCTGAAGTTGGTCTGACGCAAAAAGTACTGGATGGCAAGATGCGCTTGCGCCTGGGCGGCAGCGTTGCGTTAAACGAAGATGCCGAGAATATCGACTATCCAACAAGCGTTGTTGTTGGTGCCGACTATAAGATTCTGGATGGGGTCGAACTTGTCGCCGAGTATGAAGATGCAGAAGGGCGTGATGTTGATGCCAAGATGACACGTGTCGGCGTTAAGGCGTCTCCGTGGAGCAGGGCACAGATTAATTCCTTCGTCACGAATGAAGTGACGGAGTTTGGACCTCGCTTGTTTGCCAACGTTGGTATCATTCAAGGCTTCCAGCTGAACGACAATTGGATAGTTGACTTTGGCGTCGACCATTCGAAGTCACTTGTTGATGCAAATGCTCGCCAGTTTGATTCGGATCGGGAGCTCTCCAGTGGCTCGTTCAACGAGGACTTTTTCGCCGCGTATACTGGCGCGATGTACACCTCCAACCTGTGGAGTGCCAATGCACGCGTGGAAGTTCGGGACTCTGATCGCGAAGATCGCTTGACCATGTTGGCCGGCTGGTACCGGCAGCCGACCGAAGGCCACGGTCTTTCAGCTGGGTTGACGGCGTTCACGACGGACAGCGCCACAGGCGGTGATTTGTCTCAGGTAAATCTGAAATTTGGCTGGGCCTACCGTCTCGCAGATCGCAAGTGGGCGTTCCTGAACAGGGTTGACCTGATCGCCGACGAAATGAACACGTTGACCAGTGACGAAAAGAGTTGGCGACTGATCAATAATTTCAATGCAAATCGTCGTATTGGCGCTGCGACCGAGCTTTCCTTGCAGTATGCATTCAAGTACGTGCGCAGCAATTTCGACGGCACAGCGTACACTGGCTACACGGACCTGATCGGTGTAGACCTGCGCCATGGATTCCGTGATCGCTGGGATGTTGGCGTCAATACCAGCATCTACCATTCCTACCAATCCAAGGTTCTGGACTACGGTATTGGTGCCGATGTTGGTTACAACGTTGGCAAGAACATGTGGCTGACACTTGGGTACAATTTCGCCGGTTTCGATGACAAGGACTTTGAGCAGGCGCGATACACCGCATCCGGTCCGTATCTCCGCTTCACAATCAAGGCAGACCAGTCGCTGCTGAAACGCATTGCGGGACAGCGCTAAAACCAGTTAGCAGCGCAATTCACTGGAGCCAATACAGCGCGAACCGTGTAATCTTCGGGCCGTGACCAATCTGACAGAATTCTTCGGCAAGCAGAGCCCACTTAAGGCACTCCTGCCCGGTTTCCAGCCGCGCGCGGGCCAGGGCTGGATGGCCGAGGCAGTCGCCGAGGCGATCGCGAATTCAGACAAACTGGTCGTCGAGGCCGGTACCGGTACCGGGAAGACGTTCGCATACCTGATCCCGGCTCTTCTCAGTGGTCGCAAGACGATCATAAGTACGGGCACGAAAGCTCTGCAGGACCAGTTGTATCATCGAGATCTGCCTCTGGTTGGTAAAGCCATTGGACGCCCGGTGACCACGGCGCTGCTCAAAGGCCGAGCGAACTATCTGTGTGTACAGCGTCTCGATCAGCTCACGGACCCGGCAAGTGGACTGCGGGCGGACCTTAACGAAGTACGGGAGTGGCGTTATCGGACCGGCAGCGGTGATAAAGCTGAGTTGATTGAGGTACCCGAGGATTCTCCGGTGTGGCCTCTGGTCACCTCGACAGCAGACAATTGCCTGGGCCAGAAATGCCCGGAATACAACAAATGTCACGTCGTCAAGGCGCGGCGTGCGGCTCAGGAGGCCGACCTCGTTGTTGTGAATCATCACTTGTTGCTGGCCGACCTGGCGATGAAGGAAAGTGGGTTCGTGGAGTTCTTGCCGGGTGCCGAGGCAATTATTCTTGATGAGGCGCACCAGATTCCGGACCTTGCGGTCCAGTTTTTCGGTATTTCGATTGGCAGCCGCGAAATTGAACGTCTGGTTGATGAAATCAGTACCTTGACGTCGCCGTATTCCCAGCCTGACCTGAATCGACGCGTTGATGCTCTGCAGACTGCTGTCCGCGACCTGCGTGCAACGGCGCCTCGAAAGGAGGGCCGCTACGAGCTTGGAGATGTGATCAATGAATTGCGCAGACCGCTGGATACTCTGCTGCACGCCATTCATGATGTTCAAGTGGCGGTTGCCGAACTGGGCGACAGCTCGATTGAGTTGGAAAAAATTCATGAACAATTGCTGGGGCTGACTGAACGCCTGACTATTTTTTCAGGCGAAGACACCTGGGATGGTTTGCGCTGGCTGGAAGTTCATGCACGTAGTCTTCGTATGCATCTAACGCCACTCGATGTATCGAGCAAACTCAGCGGACTTATCAACAACGATTTTCAGGCGTGGATTTTTACGTCTGCGACGCTGGCAATTGGAGACGACTTTTCTCATTTCGGGTCGCGTATGGGTCTTGGCGGCGTCGCAGGCCTGACATTTCCGAGTCCGTTTGCCCTCGAACAGAATGGCCTGATCTATTTGCCGCCCGACCTGCCGCAGCCCTCCGATGCGGACCATACCAGCGCAATGCTCGAAGCGGTTACACCGCTGCTCGACTTTACGTCGGGTGGCATGTTCTGTCTGTTCACAAGTCATCGAGCGCTGAACAATGCACGCAAATGGTTCACGGCGCATACATCGGCGCTGGGCGGTCGAACGTTGCTGGTTCAAGGCGATGCGCCTCGAGATGACCTGCTGCGCCGCTTCCGCCAGATCGGCGACGCCGTGTTGCTCGGTACCGGTAGTTTCTGGGAGGGAGTCGATGTAAGAGGCGACGCGCTGAGTATCGTCGCAATTGACAAGTTGCCGTTCGCGTCGCCGGCCGACCCGCTAATGATGGCACGACTTGAATTTATTCGCCGCCAGGGTGGCAATGGATTTATGGATCATCAACTACCTGTCGCAGCCTTGTCACTAAAGCAGGGGGCAGGGCGCCTGTTACGCGACGCAACGGATAGCGGTGTCGTCGTATTGTGTGACCCGCGTATTACAGGCAAACGCTACGGCAGGATGTTCCTGCAATGCCTCGAGCCGATGCCATACACGTCGGCGCTTAACGAGGTGTCGAGCTTCTTTGCTGTGCACAAGCGAAAGGGCAAGGTCGCGTGAACCTGCTTGCCATTGACACGTCATCCGTCGCTTGCAGCGTCGCGCTTCAGCTCGGCGCCGACATTATCGAAAGGCACGCGGAAGAGCCGCGCGAGCACACTCGCCTGTTGATACCAATGATTCGCGATGTACTGGAAGAGGCAGGTGTTTCAACTTCTGATCTTGACGCGATCGTGCTTGGTAACGGACCTGGGTCATTTATCGGTATGCGCATCGCCGCCTCAGTTGCGCAGGGATTGGCGTTCGCAGCGGGTGTTAAGATCATACCCGTATCGTCGCTGGCAGTTGTCGCTGCGCAGGTGTTTGCCGAGTCTGATGCCGAACAGGTCGCGGTTGCGCAAGATGCTCACATGAGCGAAGTCTATCTTGGCATCTTTCAGCGCGGCGCGTCTGGCCTCCCGGTCGCCACAGGCGATGAACGCCTGGCCAGCCTCAGTGAGATTACAGAACTGAGCATCGACCCCGAAACGGAGCGACTTGCGGCCGGATTTGGCTGGCAACGATACCCGGATCTGATGCAGCTTAACGCTTCGCGTTTCTCGGGTGATTCGACGGTCATGCACCCTCATGCACGCTTTCTGCTCGCAATTGCTGACCCGGCGGCGGCAATTGATGCCGAGAATGTATCCCCGGCATACTTGCGGCAGAAAGTCGCCGAGAAACCTGCGTCCAGCGGATCGTAACAGTCCTGTAACATTAGCTTGTTGAAATGTGTGGCTTGGCGGGATTCACCTGGGTTTGACAGCCGTATGACTGCGAAAAAGATTCTAATTGTCGAAGACGAACAGCCGATTCGCGAGATGATCGCTTTTCACCTGTCACGGGCGGGTTACGACACGCTTGAAGCACCTGACTGTAAAACGGCACGTGGCATGCTCGCGGACGAGCAACCGGACCTCGCGCTGATCGACTGGATGCTGCCCGACATGAGCGGGCTTGAGCTCACACGCATGATGAAGCGAGAAAACAATCTTGACGATGTTGCAATTATCATGCTGACCGCACGTACAGACGAACGAGACAAGATTTCTGGCCTCGAAGGCGGCGCCGACGACTACATAACCAAACCATTTTCGCCGCGTGAACTGGTTGCGCGTATTCAGGCGGTCTTGCGGCGAAACAAAAGCAGTGCTGAAGCAGTGCTTGCCGCCGGTGTGCTTGAGCTTGATGCGCCCGGCCACAGAGTGTCCGCATCCGGCAATGCAATAAAGCTCGGTCCTACCGAATACCGCCTGCTGGAATTCCTGATGACGCACCCTGACCGGGTCTACTCGCGGACTCAGTTGCTGGACCGCGTGTGGGGCGCCAACGTCTACGTTGAGGAGCGTACGGTCGATGTGCATGTGCGGCGATTGCGCAAGGCGCTTTCAGCTTCGCAGGCGGACATCTACGTACAGACAGTGCGTGGGGCGGGTTACCGTTTCTCAACTCGAAGCGCTTAACACGGCATGTCAGTTGCAGCTCGAAAATTTCTGTTTGGCACAGCGCTGTTTCTAGGCGCTGGAACGGCTGTTGGCTGGGTTTACGGTCAAGCGATGAACGGATTGCTCGTCGCCGTATTGCTGACTCTCATTTGGCAGATACGCCAGCTTCTGAGCTTTGAGCGGGCAGTGAGAACCGACAATTTCGACGACTTTCGGCATGGAGAGGGCATTTGGGAGCAGATTGTTGCGCGCTTTCGTTTTGAACGCAGCCGCGCGATTCGACGTAAGGGCGACTATCGGAGGTTGCTGAAAGAAATCCGCAAGTCGACCGACGCAATGCCTGACGGTGCCGTCATTCTGGACGCCAACAACGAAATAGTACTCTGCAATCGTGCCGCGAAAACGCTGGCCGGATTAAAGCGAAAGAAAGACCGGGGTCAGCGAATCGACAATATCCTCCGCGACCCATTGATCTCGCAGTTACTGGGGGACAGTAATTTCGATCAGACGGTTGAGTTTCCCTCGCCGGTCGCCGAAGGCCGGTGGCTACATGGACGTGTGGTTCCTTACGGTGCGGAACAGAAATTGTTAATGCTGCGAGACATCACAGAGCGGCGCCAGCTTAATAAGATGCGGCGGGATTTCGCAGCCAATGCATCACATGAGCTCCGATCGCCTTTGACCGTAATTAGTGGCTATCTTGATTCGCTTGCTGATGATGAAGAGATGCCTGCGACCTGGGAGACGCCGGTGCGACAGATGCAGGCGCAGTCGCATCGTATGCAGCGCATTGTGACCGACTTGTTGGAGCTATCGCGTCTTGAGAGTGCGGGGACGGCGACATCTGCTGCGATCGATATGGTTCGCCTGCTGGAGCGAATTCGCAGTGATTATGAAAGTCCGGCAAACGAGGCACGAATTATACTGAATCTGCAGTCGGCAGTTGAATTGCTTGGCGTGGAATCGGAAATCGAATCTGTGGTCGTTAACTTGTTGTCGAATGCCATGCGCTACACGCCACGGGAAGGTGAGGTGACAATCACCTGGGTTTCCAGTCCCGACGGTGCCGACCTGAGTGTTTCCGACACAGGCGATGGCATTGACGCCGAGCTGATTCCACGCCTCACTGAGCGATTCTTTCGGGTTGATCGTGGCCGTAGCCGGGATGATGGCGGTGTAGGGCTTGGTCTGGCGATAGTCAAGCACGTCCTCGCGCGTCACGATGCGCTGTTGAGGATCACGAGCGAACCGGGGGCGGGCAGTGAATTCTGTTGCCATTTTCCGCCTGAACGGGTGGTTGTAGCTCCGCCACTCACATTGTCATGAAACTGCAATATTTCTGTCATGCGTGAGCAACATGGCGTCGTTAACGTGCCGCTAGCTCTCTAGAAAAGTGGCAGAACAGCCTGGTGATTCAGGACAGCAACAAGGAAAATTACAGCATGAAAAAATTGGTATTGGTTGTCGTTGCAGTTTTCGCGCTGATGGCGAATTGGACCACGGCTTCAGCAGATGAGCCGGCGTGGACAGAACGCATCGCGTTCAGCGGTGATTTTCGCCTTCGTTACGAAGGAATCGACGAGGATCTCGAGTCGCGCCGTGACCGTGCCCGTTTTCGTGCGCGTTTTGGTCTCAAGGCTGACGTGGCAGATAACGTAAAGGTCGTCATTCGCCTGGCTACTGGTGGAGACAATCCGACCTCCACCAACGTCACTCTGGACAGCGGCTTTTCGACGAAGGATATCGGTCTGGATTTGGCCTATGTCGACTGGACAATCTCTGATGGCTTCCATTTCCATGGTGGCAAAATCAAGAACCCGATGTTCAGAGCGGGCGGTGCACCGTTGATTTGGGACGGCGATCTCAACCTGGAAGGTTTCGCGCTCAAGTACGATACGGGTGACTTCTTCGCGACGGTGGGTGGCTATTCGGTCGAGGAGCGCAGTAGCACTGACAATTCCCTGTTATACGCCATGCAGGCTGGCGGCAAATTTGCCGTTGGCGAGCGTGGCAGGCTGACGGCTGGTGCCGGTTACTTCGCCTATACGGAAACTGTCGGCAATGCCGCGTTTTTCAACGGGAATGCCAGGGGGAATTCACTCGATGCGAACGGTGACTATCTTTACGATTATGAGAATTTCGAGATATTTGCGCAGCTCGATACGCAGCTGGGCGAATGGCCCCTGCGGGTGTTTGCACATGGCACACAGAATAATGAAGTTAGCGAGCAGGACACCGCGATCGCATTCGGGGTAAAGCTCGGTAACGCCAAGGAACAAGGTCAGTCTCAGTATTCGTGGACTTACCAGGACATTGAAGCCGATTCCGTCGTTGGCACTTTCAATGACTCGGATTTTGGCGGCGGTGGAACTGACTCCAAAGGGCATATACTCAGAGCGAAGTACGGCTACTCGAATAAAATCTTTCTGGGTGGCACGCTCTTTATCAATGAAATCGACCGTTTTCAGGGCGTGGAACATGACTACAGTCGTATCCAACTGGACGTCGAATTCAAATTCAATTGAAATTGCACACGATAATGTCAACACTGTCACAGGTATGCCACACCGGGGCGTATATTATTGGCGGTCTAACCGGAAATCGAGCCAAAGATGGAAGCATCAGATTTAAACGACCACATTTCGCGCCGCTTTAACAAGGACATCGAAGACTTGCGCAACAGTGTGCTCGCGATGGGCGGACTCGTTGAGTCGCAGTTGTCGAAGGCAATCGCAGCTATCGTTAGCGGTGATAGCGAGTTAGGCCTGAGAGTCGCACGGGACGACTACAAAGTTAACAATCTCGAAGTACAAATCGACGAAGAGTGCAGTCGAGTCCTGGCAACCCGCGCGCCCGCGGCTGGTGATCTGCGGCTGATTGTTGCAATCATCAAGACCATCACGGATCTGGAACGAATTGGTGATGAGGCTGAGAAAATAGGCTTTTTGGCTTCGAAGCTCGCGGCAATGGACCGTCCAGCAGACTCCTATCGTGAACTGAAAACGCTTGGCAATCATGTATTGCACATGTTGCGTGATGCGATGAACGCATTTGCACGACTTGACGTTGAAGAGGCTTTTGAAACCGTTCGTGAAGACGAGCGTGTTGATGATGAGTACGAAGCGATCCAGCGACAATGCATTACATTTATGATGGAAGATCCGCGCTCGATAAAGCGCGTCATGAATGTCACGTGGACGGCCCGCTCACTGGAACGAATTGGCGATCATGCCAAGAATATCTGCGAATACGTCATCTATATGGTGCAGGGCAAGGATGTGCGTCATACTGACATTTCCGAGACCGTTGACCTCGTTTCCGATTGATTCATATGACAATTCCGAATAAGCGATTGCTGAATTTTGCGGGCGTAGTTATTTGCGCTGGCATGATGGGTTTTGCGTTGTACGCTGAGCACGTCCTGCTGCTGGATCCTTGCCCGTTGTGCATCATGCAGCGTATCGCTGTTATTTTTCTGGGGCTGATTTTTCTTCTGGCTGCGCTACACCACCCGGGCAAAATCGGTGCGGGTGTCTATGCAGGTTTGCTGGCGCTGGTTGCTGCATCAGGAGCGAGCATCGCTGGCTGGCAGGTTCGGCTGCAAAACATGCCGAAGGACGAAGTACCCGCGTGCGGTCCTGGATTTGACTACATCGTCGACAATTTCCCATTGAAAGACGCTTTCAGCCTGATATTCAAGGGTTCCGGTGAGTGTGCGGAGGTTGCATGGCGTCTGCTCGGACTATCCATGCCGACATGGGTATTGATCGGTCTGCTGGGTCTTGGGCTGGCAGGTGTCTGGAACAATCTGCGCCGCTAAAGCAGCAATTCCATTATTCGCCGGTACAGACCGGTCAATTGGATGACGTCTGCGACGCGCACGTGTTCATCGATCTTGTGAATTGAAGCGTTTACCGGCCCCAGTTCAACGACATCCGTTCCGGCGGGCGAGATAAACCGACCGTCTGACGTGCCGCCGCCGGTGGAAAGTTCCGGCGCTGATCCTGTCTGTTCTTTAACGGACTGTACGACGGCATCGATCAATCGCCCCGGTTCAGTCAGGAAAGGCTCGCCAGAGAGGTGCCAGCGCAGGTCGTAGTCAATGTCGTGCTTCTCAAACACTGCTTCGACATGAGATTGCAGCGTTGCGTGCGTCCACTCGGTTGAATAGCGGAAATTAAAGCGAGCATTCAGGGCTGCAGGCGTAACATTGGGCGCACCAACACCGCTTCGTACATCAACAACCTGAAAGCTCGTAGGTGGGAAATAGTCGTTTCCCTGATCCCATTCGATCGTATGCAATTCGGCAAGGATCGGTGCGAATCGGCGGATAGGATTGTCGGCGAGCTGCGGGTATGCAACATGACCTTGCACGCCGTTGACTGTGAGTATTCCACTCAGGGATCCGCGGCGACCGATACGCACGAGATCGCCCAGCGTTTTTTCACTGGACGGCTCGCCAATGACGCACCAGTCTATTGTTTCACTACGAGCGGTCAGCGTTTCAATGACCTTAAGCGTGCCTTCACGTGCCCGTCCTTCTTCGTCGCTCGTAATCAGTAATGCGAGGCTACCGTTGTGGTCAGCGTGCGCGGCAACAAATTGCTCAATGGCGACAATCATTGATGCCAAACCGCTTTTCATATCGGCGGCGCCTCGCCCGAAGAGCTTGTCGTCACTAAAAGTCGGTACGAACGGATCCGAGCTCCATTCAGATTCGTCACCCGGTGGTACAACATCGGTATGCCCTGCAAAACACAGTACGGGAGATTCGTTGCCGCGACGTGCCCAGAGATTGGTTACCTCGCCAAAAACCATCGTCTCGCAGACGAATCCCATAGCCTCCAGTCGTTCAATCAGGAGGGTCTGACAACCGGCATCATCCGGCGTTACCGATGCCCGCCGGATGAGTTGGCAGAGTAATGCGATTTCCGGATGATTCTCTAGTTCATTCATGACATTATAAATATACTATAAGTAATTGAAAATAATAACATAATAAGATACAGCGCAAGGTGCTCACGGTAGCGCGATTCACGGCCACTTTGCAACAATTCGGTAACAATTCACAGCTAAGCTTTGCGCCTTAATCCATGCAAAACCGGAGACCATAAAAGTGAGTACATCAGCAAGACTCATCACCCTGCTAGTTGCAGGCATTTCCGCATTGGCATTCGCAGGGCCGTCGTCAGCTCAATCAGGTCGGGATTACGTGTACGTCGTCGGTTCGTCGACAGTGTATCCGTTTGCTACTGTTGTCGCCGAACGATTCGGCCGTGGTAGTGAGTTCAAAACACCCAAGATCGAGTCCACCGGATCTGGTGGCGGATTGAAATTGTTTTGCGATGGAGTGGGTGTCGATTTTCCCGATGTCGCGAACGCATCACGCGCAATCAAAGCGTCCGAAGTCGAAACCTGCGCTGCACACGGCGTAACTGAAATAGTCGAGGTCAAGATTGGCTATGACGGAATAGTGCTCGCGAACGCGCTTGGCGCTCCTGCCATGAAACTCAGTCGTGCCGATATTTTTATGGCACTGGCCAAGGAGATTCCCGGCAAAGGGGAGGGCGAGCTGATTGCAAATCCGTATACGACATGGAACGAGGTGAATCCTGAACTTCCGGCAATTCGTATTGAAGTACTCGGGCCACCACCGACGTCGGGAACACGTGATGCATTTGTTGAGCTCGCGATGGAAGGTGGTTGTAAAACGGTTGGCTGGGTCAAGGCTCTCAAGAGCACGAACAAGAATCAGTTCAAAGCAATCTGTCACACGATTCGAGAAGATGGTGCATTTATCGAAGCGGGCGAGAATGACAACCTGATCGTACAAAAGCTGCAGGCCAACCCTGACGCGTTCGGTATATTCGGATTCAGTTTTCTCGATCAGAACATGGAGAAGGTAAAGGGGTCGTTGATCGATGGAGTTGCACCGACGTTTGACGATATTGCCGCTGGTGACTATCCCGTATCGCGTCCACTGTTCTTCTATGTCAAAAAAGCACACGTCGATGTAATTCCTGGTCTGCGCGGTTTTCTCAGAGAGTTCACGAGTGAGCGTGCCTGGGGCGAAGAGGGCTACTTGTCAGATCGCGGTCTTATTCCCATGCCCGACAAAGAGCGCCTGACGATCGCTGCAAACGTGCGTGATCTCAAACCATTGATGCTTGCAGAACAATAGGACATGCAGAGCACCACCCTGATTCTCCTGTTGGCGCTGTTGGCAACGGCCGCATTCTTTTTCGGACGCGGTCGTTCCCTCTCGCTGGTTGGTGGCCCAGGCCACGGGCCCGCGCTGCATTCGCTACCTGGTTACTATGGCTACTTCGTTGCCATCTGGTGTGTCCTGCCGGCGCTTTTGCTCATGTCCGGCTGGATGTTACTGGAGTCGAGAGTTGTAACCGCTTTGGTCATTGCAGGTCTGCCTGAAAGCTACCAGCTAATGCCGGAGGGGCAATTGAACCTGCTGATCAACAATATTCAGAATCTCGCTTCTGGCGATGTCGTCAGTGTTGCGGTTGATGAGAGCATGCAGGCGGCGGCGACTGAATTGAATGGCTATCTCACAAAGAGTCGGCAATTGCTTGCCGCATTCGCCCTGGGTCTGGCTTGCCTCGGTGGAGCGTTGGCCTGGCGACGGATCGATCGGGATTTTCGAGCGCGAAACCGGGTCGAGGCTGTGGTTCGATGGCTGCTAATCGGGGCCTCTAGCATCGCTGTTCTGACCACGATTGGCATCGTGCTCTCTGTACTGTTTGAAGCAATACGCTTTTTTCAGAAAGTGCCCGCGACCGAGTTTCTGTTTGGCACCACGTGGAGCCCGCAGACAGCGATACGCGCCGACCAGGTTGGCTCTTCCGGAAGTTTCGGTGCGATACCGTTGTTTGCCGGCACCATGCTGATTACCAGCATAGCGATGGTTATTGCGGTGCCAATCGGACTCATGACTGCCATCTACCTGGCGGAGTATTCAACGACGAGAGTGCGCGGCATTGCCAAGCCGTTGCTCGAAGTCCTGGCCGGCATCCCGACCGTCGTTTACGGCTTCTTTGCGGCGCTGACCGTCGCACCGTGGCTGCGGTCGACAGGTGACTCGGTGGGCATTGCAGTTTCCTCTGAAAGCGCACTCGCGGCAGGTCTGGTTATGGGCATCATGATTATTCCGCTCGTGTCGTCGCTATCCGATGACGCGATCAATGCGGTGCCGTCGGCGATGCGCGATGGGGCATTGGGGCTGGGCTCAACACGCTCGGAGACGATGACCAAAGTCATTCTGCCGGCGGCCCTTCCAGGTATTGTCGGCGGCATTTTGTTGGCCGTATCGCGTGCGATCGGCGAGACGATGATTGTCGTGATGGCGGCTGGCCTGGCCGCAAATCTGACGGCAAATCCGTTTGAAGCAGTTACGACGGTTACGGTTCAAATCGTTACCCTGCTGGTCGGTGATCAAGAGTTCGATAGCGCCAAAACGCTTGCGGCCTTCGCACTGGGCCTGATGTTATTCGTGGTGACGCTTTGCCTGAATGTCTTGGGCATAAGCGTTGTCCGTAAGTATCGCGAACAATACGACTAGGCAGAGGATGATGAGCGATACACATTCCACAGCAGAAAAAGTAGCGGCAGGTCTTGGTCGCCGCCGCCGCAAGGAGTTCGTGTTTCGCACTCTTGGCATGTTCGCGACCGGCGTCGGTATACTTTTTCTGGCGGTGTTTTTCGCCACACTCATCGGCAATGGCGCGTCCGCGTTCAAGCAGACATTTATGAAACTGGAGGTGGAATTGTCTGCTGACATTATTGCGCCTGGCGGTGAACTCGATCTGGTTTATGCCGATTTCGACGGGCTCACGCGGGCCGCCTTGCGAGACAAATTGCCGGACGCTTCGGGACGCAGCCAGAGGCGAGAGATGTACCGGTTGCTGAGCGCAGGCGCTGGCTATCAGGTTCGCGACTTTCTAAAGGCCAATCCGCACACACTTGGCACCACGCAGACATTCTGGGTGCCTGCTGCCTCCAACGTTGACATGTTGATGAAGGGCAATATTGACGCGACTATTGACGAAACCCTGAGGCCACTATCGGATCGGCAGATTGCCTGGATTCGTTCTCTGGATGAGGCCGGTGATCTTGAGTCGCGCTTCAATATGGCACTGTTTACCAACGGCGATTCGCGCGAACCGGAGCTCGCGGGCATCAAGGGTGCAATGATGGGTTCGCTGTTCATGCTTCTGGTAACAATTTCATTGTCGTTCCCTATCGGAGTGGCTGCAGCCATCTATCTGGAGGAGTTCGCGCCGAAAAATCGCTGGTCCGACCTGATCGAAGTCAACATCAACAACCTGGCTGCCGTGCCTTCGATTGTATTCGGTCTGCTAGGGCTCGCAGTTTTTATTAACTGGATGTCACTGCCACGCTCAGCGCCGCTGGTTGGTGGTCTGGTTCTGACGCTGCTGACACTGCCGGTGATTATTATTGCGTCGCGTGCTGCGATCAAAGCTGTACCGCCGTCCATAAGAGAAGCCGCGCTCGGTCTGGGTGCATCACAGATGCAGGTCGTGTTTCATCATGTAATGCCGCTTGCAATGCCCGGGATGCTGACAGGGACGATCATCGGAATGAGCCGTGCACTTGGTGAGTCGGCGCCCTTGCTAATGATTGGCATGGTGGCGTTTATCGTCGATGTGCCGACGAGTTTCACGGATCCGGCCAGTGCACTGCCTGTGCAGATCTATCTGTGGGCGGATAGCCCGGAACGGGCCTTTGCTGAACGTACATCTGCAGCAATCATTGTGTTGCTCGCTTTTCTGCTGCTGATGAATCTGGCAGCGGTTATTCTCCGTAGACGTATGGAGCGAAAATGGTAACCGCGGCCGTCGCCGCGAGGTATCCTGAATGAATATTGTAGTTATGACTGATAATCCCACAGAAAAACAAGACTCGACTTCACCAGTTGTTGAAGTGAATTCCTTAGAGCAATCGACGCAGCACAGGCTGCAGGTTGCCTTGCCGGAGTTCACCGAGCAGGCAACGGACGTAGGTGGCGAGACTGTCGGCAACGTACGGGCCGAAAATCCGTTCATGGTGGCCGAGAACGTGAATGTCTATTATGGGGATAATCACGCCATTCGGGACGTGAGCCTTGAGATCGGCAAGAAACAGGTAGTTGCGTTGATCGGGCCGTCCGGGTGCGGCAAATCGACATTCTTGCGTTGCCTGAATCGCATGAACGACTCCATCGACACCGCTCGTGTGACTGGCATGATCACGCTGGACGGTGAAGACATCAATCGTAAGGCGCAGGATCCGGTCGCGTTAAGGGCACGGGTTGGCATGGTTTTCCAGAAACCTAACCCGTTTCCCAAGAGCATCTACGACAATGTCGCTTATGGCCCTCGAATTCACGGTCTGGCGGTTGATCGTGCAGAGCTCGACAGCATCGTGCATACGAGCCTCGAGCGCGCTGGGTTACTGAAAGAGGTGAAAGATCGCCTTGAAGATCCAGGCACCAGCCTGTCTGGTGGGCAACAACAACGTCTGTGTATTGCGCGCACGATTGCCGTAAACCCGGAAGTGATTCTCATGGACGAGCCGTGTTCTGCACTGGATCCAATTGCGACCGCGAGAATCGAAGACCTCATGGACGAACTTTGCGAAGACTATGCGATTGTTATCGTTACGCATTCAATGCAGCAGGCGGCAAGGGTGTCGCGGAGGGTTGCCTATTTCCACCTTGGTCATCTGGTCGAAGTGGACGACACGGACAGGGTATTCACCAACCCGCGACATAAATTGACCGAAGACTACATCACCGGCCGAATTGGCTAAGCAGACTTTTTCAGGAAATCGCTGAAACGTTTTTCCGAAAAACCGACTGCCATGAATTGCGACGACTCGAGGACGGGGCGTTTTACGAGTGTCGGGTTTTCGATCATGAGCGAAAACGCCTTTTCCTTGCTCATATCATTGCGGTCCACTTCGGGTATTTTGCGCCAGGTAAGGCTTTTCTTATTGAGCAGTTGCAGCCAGTCAACGCGAACCGACCACCGTTCCAGCATTTGTATGTCGAGACCGTCGTCGCGAACGTCGTGAAACGTAAACTCGATGTCATTCTCGGCGAAGTACTTGCGTGCTTTCCGACAAGTGTCGCAGCTCTTTATTCCATAAACTGTCAGCATGAAGGTTTAGTCCAGGTTTCGTAGTAGATCGTTTAATCCGGTTTTCGAGCGGGTCTTTGCGTCAACTTGCTTCACTATTACGGCGCAATACAATGAGTACTTGCCGTCAGTGGATGGCAGATTGCCTGCTACCACGACGGAACCCGCAGGAATTCGTCCATATGTAATCTGCTCAGTTTCGCGGTTATAGATGCGGGTACTTTGGCCAAGATACACGCCCATCGAAATGACCGAGCCTCGTTCAATGATGACGCCTTCGACGACCTCGGAGCGTGCGCCAATAAAACAATCATCTTCGATAATCGTCGGGCCAGCTTGAATCGGCTCCAAAACGCCGCCAATTCCTACGCCGCCGGAGAGGTGAACATTCTTGCCGATTTGTGCGCAACTGCCAACTGTGGCCCAGGTATCAACCATTGTGCCGCTGTCAACGTAGGCACCAATATTGGTATAGCTCGGCATCAGTACAACGTCCGGCGCGACATAGGCACCGCGGCGCACAATCGCATCCGGGACAACGCGTACGCCGTCACTGGCAAACTGTTCCTGCGTGTAGTCTGCATACTTCATTGGTACTTTGTCGAAAAAACGCGTGTGACCACTTTCGATCACCTCGTTGTCGCGCAATGCGAAACTCAACAGAACGGCTTTCTTCAGCCACTGGTTCACGTGCCAGTCGCCATTGCGATGTTCCGCGACGCGCGCCTGCCCCGAGTCGAGCAGGGCAATTGATTGCTGAACGGCGTCCTCGATCTGCTGCCGATCAGCAAATCCGCTGGCGCGGTTCTCAAAAGCTTCCTCAATAATCGTTTCAAGGTCTTGCATCGTTGTCTTCCAGTCTCAGTCTGTGGGGGTATCGAGTTTCTCGTGCAGCGCATCGCGCAATTTTTCGAGAGCGGATCCATCAAGCGACGTGCCCGACTCGCTGTTGATATAAAACACATCTTCAGCGCGCTCGCCAATCGTCATTATTTTCGCAGACGTGATGTTGATGCCCTGTTCGATAAACACTTGGCCCACAAGGCTCAGGAGTCCCGGGCGATCGGCTGCGACCAGCTCGAGCAGGTCCTGATCTGCGGATGAACTGCGACTGAAATCGACTCGTGTAGGTGTTGTAAACATTCGTGCCTGACGCGTAACTGCTCGTGTCACCGCTGTAACCCGATCGTCATCCGTAGCCAAAACACGATCAAGTGAACGGCGAACTTTTTGCATGCGTGAGTCATCTATTACGACGCGCTCATCGGATTCCATGAATACGTATGTATCAATACTGTAGCCGTTTTCGAGTGGCACGATTCTGGCGTCCATGATCGTCATGCCGAGTTCGTCGAGTACGGCAGTCGCTTGCGCGAAGGTGCGTTTAACGCAAGGCGTATACAATACCGCTTCGACTCCGTCACCTGTGCGTCGACGCCTTACGTCGACAAGTCCGGGTGTGTCGTCTACATCCGAGTTCGTCAGCCATTCTGTATGCCAGGCAATCTCGGAACTGCGGTAGCGCAGAAAATAACTATCGTGAAACAGGCTCCAGATCTTGTCCGTTGCAGCCTTTTCGATACCGGCATTTTGCAGGTACATGCGGGCTTTTCCCTGCTTCTCCAGGATGAGTTGTTCGCTCTCTATGGGGTTTTCAAGTCCACGGCGCAGCGCGCGCTTGGTTAACTCATACAGGTCGCGAAACAGCTGCGACTTCCAGGAGTTCCAGAGTTTTGGGTCCGTGCCGCGCACGTCGGCAATCGTCAGGACATACAAATTGTCGAGATGCAGAAGATCGCCTACCTTTTCCGCAAACTCATTGATGACGTCGGGATCGCCCAGGTCCATCTTCTGCGCCGTTGTTGAGAAAATCAGGTGATTGCGCACCAGCCAGGCCACGGTCCGGGCTTCATAGGTTGTAAGGCCGTGTTCAAGACAGAACGATTCCGCGTCGACGGCGCCCAACTCGGAATGATCTCCGCCACGGCCTTTTGCAATGTCGTGGAACAGGCCGCCGAGGTATACGATCTCAGGTGATTCCAGCGATTGCATGATTTCACTGCAATGCGGGAACTCATGATCGTAGCGCTGCAACGCAAACCGACGCAGGTTGCTGACAACGAACAATGTGTGCTCATCAACCGTATACGCGTGAAACAAATCATATTGCATACGTCCGACAATGCGACCGAAGGATGGAATGTACAGTCCAAGTACGCCGTACAGATTCATGCGCCGCAGTTCATGAGTTACGCCTTCGGGCGCGCGCAAGATTTCAAGGAACAGCCTGTGGTTGCGTGGGTTCTGTCGGAACTCGTCGTCGATGAGATGCAAATTGCGTTTGATCGAACCGACAGTCCACGCGCTCACTCCGCGTAGATCTGAGTGCTGCTGCAATAACAGAAACACCTCGAGCAGTGCGGAAGGGGTCTCGGCGAATATGCGTTCATGGCGAATCTGCAGGTAACCGTTCTTGACCTGGAAACGCTCGTTGAGGGGCTCAGCGGGCGCGTCAGGGTTCATGAGGATGGCTTCCTCAAATTGCTGCAGCAGCATTTCGTTGAGTCGGCTGAGCTCCATAACGGTGCGGTAGTAGCGCTGCATTAACTGCTCGACTGCGAGTGTATAACTCGCATCCTCGTAGCCAAGCATCTCAGCAAGGTTGCGCTGGTGATCGAACAGCAGCCTGTCTTCCCGTCTGCCGGTCAGAATATGCAACGCGAAACGCACACGCCAGAGAAATGCCTGGCCATCTTCCAGGCGTTGCAGTTGACCCGGCGTCAGGAACTTGTGATCGACCAGTTCTGCCAGGATCGCCGCGCCAAAATGGCGTTTCGCGACCCAGCCAATCATCTGGATATCGCGCAAGCCCCCGGGGCTACTCTTAACATTCGGTTCGAGGTTGTAGGCAGTGTCGTGGTAGCGATGGTGCCTGCTGATCTGCTCCTTGCGCTTTTCTTCAAAGAATTGCTCAGAAGCCCAGATGCGATCCGGCGCAGTTGCCTCGAGCATTGCAACAAAAAGGTCTTCCGGGCCGGTAAGCAAGCGGGCTTCCATCAGTGTCGTCGCGATCGAGAGGTCTGTGCCAGCCTCTTCGACGCACTGCGCTACATTACGAACGCTATGGCCGATCTCCAGGCCGATGTCCCACAACGAAGTGACAAATGCCGACAACTGCTGTTCGGCGAGGTCCGGCAGGTCGCCCGGAAGCAGCAGCAATATGTCGATATCGGAGTAGGGGTGCAATTCGCCGCGGCCATAGCCGCCAACAGCCAGCAATGCTGCGCCACAGTCATCGACATGGCTGTCCCAAAGCCGCACCAACAGCTCATCGACTGTCTTCGCCCTCGCATGTACCAATTCAATGATGGAATTGCCGGCAGCGAAACGCTCTTTTAGTTTCTCGCCAGAAGCCGCCAAATCATCGCGATAGGCTTTGTAATCCATTGATTTATTTACGATCGTTCGCGCTCAGGGTCATGACTTCGAAGCCATCGGCCGTGATGAGGCAGGTGTGTTCCCATTGCGCCGAGAGTTTGTGGTCTTTGGTCACCACGGTCCAGCCATCGGGCAGCAACCTGACGTTAGCTCTGCCCGCATTGACCATCGGCTCGACAGTAAGCGTCATTCCTTCACGAAGTTCCATACCGGTGCCACGCTTGCCGTAGTGCAGCACTTGTGGATCTTCGTGAAATACCTCACCTATGCCGTGGCCACAATACTCGCGCACGACCGAGAAACGGTTTTTCTCGACGTGTTTCTGCACCGCTTCGCCGACGTCGCCCAAGTGCTTGCCAGGCGCAAGCTCCTCAATGCCTAGCCACATGCTCTCAAACGCGATGTTTGCCAGCCGCTCGGCCAGCACATTGGGCTTCCCCGCGAAGTACATGCGACTGGTATCGCCATGAAAACCGTCCTTGATTACGGTCACGTCTATATTGACGGCATCACCCGCCTTGAGCTTCTTGTCACCGGGAATACCGTGGCAGACCACGTGGTTCACGGAGGTACAGATCGATTTGGGAAAGCCTTTGTAGTTAAGTGGCGCCGGGATCGCGTTCTGAACACCGGTGATGTACTCGTGGCAGATGCGGTCAAGTTCACCCGTTGTGATGCCGGGTTTGACATAATCTCCGATCATATCGAGGACATCAGCTGCAAGTCGCCCTGCGACACGCATTTTGTCTTGCTGCTCGGCCGTTTTTATCGTTACTGGCATGTTGTTTTTGGGCGCTGCGCCCGCTCTCCGACCAGTCCAAAGTTGTACGGACTGGAAAATTAATTTGATGGTCGTAAAATTCTTCGCGTTCCGCGTTGTTGGGCGCGGCCGGCTATGGTATAAAGCGCGCGCCCCAGTTACAACTGGGAGCTTAACTTCACACGTATACCGTCACGTCTTGCTGGGTGCCCCACTAAAAAAGGGGTTGTGAGATGGGGTATGCGGAGGCCTAACCCGGAGAAATCGATATGGCAGACGTAACCATGCGCCAGATGCTAGAGGCTGGCGTGCATTTTGGTCATCAGACCCGTTACTGGAACCCCAAGATGTCACCCTACATCTTTGGCGAACGTAACAAGATCCACATTATTAACCTCGAAAAGAGCTTGCCGCTTGCTCGCGAAGCCTGTGCCTTTATTAAAGGTACTGTCGCGGACGGCGGAAAGGTCCTGTTTGTTGGCACCAAGCGTGCGGCTCGTGAAGCTGTGCAGACTCACGCCAGGCGTTGCGAGATGCCGTTCGTCAACCAACGCTGGCTCGGCGGAATGCTGACCAACTACAAGACCATTCGTCAGTCTGTAAAACGTCTCACGACGTTAGAACAGATGGCGGAAGACGGCACCTTCGAAGGTCTCACCAAAAAAGAAGTGCTTGGCCTCAGCCGTGAGCAGGAAAAGCTCGAGCGCAGCCTTGGCGGTATCAAGGACATGCGCTCATTGCCTGACGTCCTGTTTATTGTTGACGTTGACCACGAAGACATTGCGATTCGCGAAGCGAAAAAACTCGGAATTCCCGTGGTTGCGGTCGTCGATACAAACTGCTCTCCGCAGGGTGTTGACTACGTAATCCCAGGTAACGATGACGCTATGCGTGCAATCGAGTTGTATGCGGCACTGGTGGCTGACTCGGTGCTGGATGGCAAGACTTCGTTGCCTGATGTTGCGCTTGGCGAAGATGATTTCGTTGAGCTTGACGAAGAAGGTAACGTCAAAAAGACGCGTGCCAAGAAGCGCCCTGCAAAGAAAAAAACCGCAAAGAAAACTGCGACGAAGAAGGCAGCTCCGAAAAAGGCAGCAGCCAAGACGGCAGAAGAGCCGGTAGCTGAGACGAAGTCGGAAGCAAAGGCAGAACCGAAAGCTGAAGAGCAGGCTGACGCGAAGGAAGAGCCGAAAGCTGAAGAGAAAGCTGACGCAAAGACAGAGCCGAAAACAGAAGCAAAGGAGGACTAGACATGTCGATCACTGCATCAATGGTCAAGGAACTCCGTGAGCGTACTGGCGCAGGCATGATGGAGTGCAAGAAAGCACTCGTTGAAACCAGTGGCGATATCGATGCTGCGGCAGAAGCTCTACGCACTGCTGGTGCCGCGAAAGCCGATAAAAAGGCTGGACGGGTTGCAGCCGACGGTCGTGTTGTCATCCAGGCAAACGGCAGCAAGGCCGTTATTGCTGAAGTGAACTCTGAGACAGACTTCGTTGCGAAAGACGAAAACTTCATCAGTTTCGCTGATGCAGTTGCGGCGGCGGCGCTTGATTCTGGCGTCACTGATGCCGCAGCACTTGCTGACGTATCGTTGGGCGCATCTACTGTTGAAGCGGCGCGTACTGAACTGGTTCAGAAAGTTGGCGAAAACATATCGGTAAGACGTGCAGATATTGTTGAAAGCAATGGCCCGATCGGCGCATACACACACGGTGCACGAATCGGAGCGATCGTCGCTCTCGAGGGTGGCGACAGCGATCTCGCGCGGGATATTGCGATGCACGTCGCTGCAATCAATCCGACCTGTATCGATGAGTCCGGTGTACCCGCAGAAACGCTTGAGACCGAAAAGCGCATTTTCACAGAGCAGGCCGCGGAGTCTGGTAAGCCGCCGGAAATCATCGAGAAGATGATCGGCGGGCGCATCAACAAGTTCTTGAAGGAGATTACGCTCGTTGGTCAGCCGTTCGTCAAGGACGACAAGCAGACTGTTGGGCAGCTTCTAAAGAGCTCTGGTGCGAGCGTCGTGTCATTCACCCGCTATGAAGTTGGTGAGGGCATTGAGAAGAAAGT
>JAHZJK010000014.1 GCA_022600955.1 Gammaproteobacteria bacterium | reverse complement strand
TGCCCTACGCGGCAAAATCCGAAGGCAGGGCAACGATCTCAAACCAGTACTGGCCCAGGACCTTGACCACTTCGACCAATGCATCGAACGTCACCGGCTTGGTTATGAACGAACTAACGCCCAGATCGTAGGTGCGCAGAATGTCTTCTTCCGCCTTCGACGTTGTCAGCACAACCACTGGAATGCGCTGAAGCTGGGG
The DNA here is from genome assembly GCA_022600955.1 of Gammaproteobacteria bacterium. Classification (GTDB taxonomy): domain Bacteria; phylum Pseudomonadota; class Gammaproteobacteria; order Steroidobacterales; family Woeseiaceae; genus UBA1847. Next base: position 3,704 of record JAHZJK010000014.1, on the reverse strand, counting down.
ATCCGACTTGATGATCTTGAGCGCTTCGCGGCCGTCCATGCGCGGCATGTTCAGGTCGAGCAGGATCACACCAACCGGATTGCGGCGATCGGTTTCGGTGTAAGCGCCCTCACCTCGAAGATAGTCGATGAGCTGTTCGCCATCCTCGACAAATGCAAGGTTGTTCTTGAGGCGGTTTTCCTCGAAAGCCTCCTCTATCATCATACGGTCATCGGGGTCGTCGTCAGCGACGACGATGGTGATCGGCCGCCCATTCTTGTCAAGCATTCTCAGTCTCCTCAGGTGCCGGAATTAATATTGTTACCGTTGTACCCACGCCCGGTTCACTCGACGCAGTGATGTCGCCGCCGTGGCGGTCCACAATCTTGCGGCAGGTCGCCAGACCGATGCCTGTGCCCTCGTAGTCACTCCGACCGTGCAGACGGTGGAAGATCTTGAAGACCTGATCGGCATATTTGTTTTCAAATCCGATGCCGTTGTCGCGCACGCATATCTCGATCTGTGGGCCGCCGCCGCTTCCCTCTCCATTGTCAGACAAGCGCCTGGCAACGATCTCCACACAGGGCGCAGCATCAGGTTTTTTGAACTTCACCGCGTTGGAAACAAGGTTCTGCAGCATCTGGCGCATTTGCGTCGCATCGCCGTTGATCATCGGCAGGCCGGAATAACGAACCTCTGCTGCGCTCGATTCAATGATGATTTCAAGGTCGCTGACGACGTCGTCCATGATCTCCATCAGATCCACCGCACCGAAGGATTTGGCTTTGGTCGTAATGCGCGAGTAATCCAAAAGGTCCGCGATCAACGTGCGCATGCGCGCAGACGCAGTTTGCATTCTCTGCAGGTAGGCCCGTCCGTCCTCGTCAAGCGCATCGCCGTAACGTTTGTTCAGACGGTCACTAAAGGCTTCAATCTTGCGCAGTGGCTCCTGCAGATCGTGCGACGCCACATAGGCGAATTCCTGAAGCTCACGATTGGAAAACTCCAACTTGTCGGCATAGTCTTTCAGCATCCTGGCATGCTGTTTGAGTTCCGTGATCTCATGAAACGTGACGAGAAGATCCCCGTTACTGAGCAGGTTGTTTTGTACATCGTAGCTTCGGCCATCGTCGAACCGCATTGAACGGATCTCGAACCCGGTTTGCCGCGCCTGCGCGTGTGTCTGAGTGATCCTCGCTTTTGCATCCGCCCAGATTCCACTTTGATCGATGTGCTCGGCAATTGCCGCGACCGCCGTGCCTTCGACAACCAGGTTCTCCGGGAGTTGAAACATCTCCTGAAACTGCCTGTTGCAGACGATCAGCAAGTCATCGGAGTTAAACGTCGCCAGCCCCTGGATCATCGAATTCAATGTGGCGTCGAAATATGCATTCTGCGTCGAAAGCATGCTGTTCATGGCTTCGAGGCGCTCAGCACTCTCGCGCAGCGCCTGCGCCTGCTTCTCGGCCAAGGTAATATCGTGAAATGTCTTCACGACACCGCCATCGGCCATGCCGACACCCTTGACTTCCAGGGTTCTGCCGTCATCGAGCCGTCGTTTGTAAGTGACTTCCCCACGCTGTCGAAGCTCGGCGTGCTTTTCCCACACGTCGTCTTTCTGGTTGGCCAGCAGGTGAGACATTGAATTGTGGCCGACGACCGAACTGCACAACATCCCTTCGGTCAGATCGTTAGGGCCAAATCCGAATATCTTCTGGAAGTGCTGGTTCCACAGTACGAGACGGTCGTTGGCGTCATACATGACCAATCCGTCGGTCATCGCGTTGATGGTGATATCCATCTGATGGTTCGTGTCTGCCAGCGCGGCGCTCAGCGCCTGCAGTTCCGTTTCCCGGTCCTTCAGCGTGGTCACGTCGGTGTGCAGCCAAACCGTGCAGCCGTCGTCAGTTTTTTGCTCGTCGATCAGGCAGGCCTTGCCATCCGCACGAATATGCTCGAGCTTGCGCGACTGCGCGCGATGCGCCCGGATACGCCGCTGAAAAAGCTGCTCGGCACTGACATCGTCCGAGTGATCGCCGGTGCGCTCCGACCATAACCTTACCAATTCGACGAAATCGGCTCCGGGCACCAGATCTTCGGCAATTTCCGGGTAGAGATCCTTGTATGCCTTGTTGCTAACGACGAGGGTGTCGTTCTCGTCGAACAGGGTGAAGCCCTGGGGAATCGCCTCGATTGCGGCGTGCAACAGTCGCTCGGCCTTCTCGGCACGGCGGCGCTGCAGCACTTCTGCGGTCACGTCCGTACCGGTACCGCGAAAGCCCGCGAGCTCTCCTTGTTCGTCGTAATACGGTTTGCCGTTTACCCTCCAGTATCGCACGGTCCCATCTGCGGCCACGGTACGTGTGCCCAGGTCACGCGCCGGCCGCCGGGCTCTCAGGGCAGCATAGAAATCCGCCCACCTGCCCGTGGTGATGTTGGCGCCGAGTTCTTCCGGTGTCTTGCCAAGATATGCGCTGGCCTCCAGGCCGGTGATCTCAATCCAGCGTTCGGAGAGGTGCGTGAAACGGAACTCCGCATTCATTTCCCAGAACCAGTCGCACGCCATGGTGGCCACGTCGTTGTACCGTTGCTCCCTGTGACGCAGAACCCGGCGGTCGTCGTCGCGATTGAGCTCGGCGGACACCCGCATCGCCACAAGGTGGCCGATTTCATCTGCGGACACGGCGTTCCCAGTGTCTGAAATCCAGAAGAGTATGCCGACGATTTCCCTGTTGCAGGTCAGCAGCTCGCAGGAAAAAAGCGCCGCATTCACCGAATCAAGCAGTTCGCTGCAGGGCAGCTGCGCCAGCAAAAGTTCGCGTTGGAACAAGGATGTGCCGGTTCCCGCGATGTCACGCAGCAATCCCGGCGCAATATTCCATGTGTATGAACCGACGAAGATGCCGTCGAACCAGGTGTTCTCGATCCGCAGATCGGTGCCGTGGTCATGAAGCCAGGCAATGCCTGCGAGCCGCGGCGAAAAGGCCACGGCAACCGCTGATACAGCCGCGCGAAAGAGCTCGTCGCCAGCCTCGTTGACGTGCAAGAGTCTGGTGAGTGCCCGCTCGCGCTCACGAATGTTGTCAATTGCCGGCTGCGCTGGCGACCCATCCTCCGCGCCGCGGCCAGTACTGGCGTCAGCGGGCGGCGGTAGCGCGTCGCGCATACCAACAGCGTGGTATTCTTCCACACCGACCCCCGTCTGTTGTCCACCGTTTCGGGCGTCCCTTCCTTGGACGTTGCCCCAAAACCAAACCCAATCGTACACTTGAGCACTGAATGAAGGGTTAAATCATCACGCATTCGGCGCGGTGGGCGAGATTTTTCAGGCCAATTGCAAACCGGAAGAATTCACCCACATTAAGGTAATGTTTCACCGAAACGCGGCACCGCGTTGGAAGGAAGTCATGCAGTCCCTCCCCAGCCTCTTCGTATCGCACGGCGCGCCAAACCTGGTGATCGACAGCAGTCCGGCAACAGGTTTCCTGGGCGCGTATGGCAGCGCCCTGCCAGTACCACGGGCCATAGTTGTGGTGTCGGCTCACTTTGAGTCGCGACAGGTCGCGGTGTCAGCGGATGCGTTTCCTGAAATGATATTTGATTTCCAAGGCTTCGAGCCGGAACTTTATGAACTGTCTTATCCAGCTCCAGGTGATCCCGAACTTGCAGCGAAAGTCGTTGGCCTGCTGCGCGGCAATGATATTGACGCTGCCCTGCAACATGAC